>NZ_JAAONZ010000009.1 GCF_011602365.1 Pseudomaricurvus hydrocarbonicus | reverse complement strand
ACTATGCCGATCAGGAACTGGAAGCCCGCGCTAAACCGGTTTACTATCGAATTTGGTGAGCGGGTAACGGCTCATCTTTGACGCGTCACGGGACGTTTACACAGTTATCAGGACACTCTCGCGGCGATGCTCCGGCCTCACATTGAGGGAAGGGCTTTTCAGTGTAATGTGCGCTGCTCGGGCTCCAGTGCGTACTCTTCCTGGGACTGTTCTGACAACTCACCCACGGCTTCCAATCCCGCTTCGATCATGGCTTTCACCACATCAAAACGCCCATCACTGAGAAAGTCTTCCGCCTCTTTGGAAAACTTGATGCAGACCAGAGGCTCACTACCCTCCTCGCCTGCACGACGTAAACCTACACCGCCATCGGCCAGCTCAACAATTTCGTACAGGGATGAAGACATAACAACTCCAAAATCGAGGTAAATCTGCTAAAGGTACTGAGCAGAAAGAGGAGCGCTCGAATCTGACTAGGCCAATGCAACTGAGTAAATTGGCCTATATTCTAACACTTTTGTGCGTCAATATTCCACAAACGACTCTCTCTGGCGCTCAGACAAGGCCTCAAACGCCTTACACCAGCGATGCAGAACTTCTCCGGTCACCTCACCAAAAGGCTGGGCTACGGAGTCTACAGCAATGATCTGAGGCGAAGACACCTCATCTCGACCCACTTTGTCCCGATGGGGCACCAGAGGGGGGTTCAAAATCCCGCGTTCCGCGGCTAACAATTCAGTGATCCAGTCCTGAGTGGCGATTTCTGCCACTCCCAGGCCTTTTGGGGCAGCATTGACCAGATCCGCCGGGGTAAAAATAGCCTCCGCCTGAACCACATTTAAGGCGTATGCGATTTCACGGAGATACAGTCGGCAAGCCGTCGCCAAATGCACAACCGCCCCCTGCATCAATGCCTCCTGCCCTTGCCGGTCAAATTGATCCCACTGGGTTAGCTGTTGCATCAACAACCGGCAGTGAGACAGCTTTTGCAGAACACGAGCCTGATAGGGATTACTCATAATGCACTCTCAGCGAGCATATTCATCCACTCCAGCAGATGCACATGCGCTTACAGTCTTGGTGATGGTTACGTTGAAGGTTACTTTTTGGTTCAGCCCAATCAACGGGCTTGATGAAAAATGGCGCCGATGGCGCCATTTTTACCTTAATTGACGAGCGTTTTTCGTCAGCTACTCGGTTTTTGAGGCCGCTTTCTTTTTGGCTGCCGGCTTTTTAGCAACAGCTTTTTTAGCCGGCGCCTTGCTCCCCTTCTCGGTCACCACCCAGCCGCCATTTTCGTAAAAAGCCTTCCAGCCGGTGGCTTTACCGTCAATTTCGGACTGCACGTATTGCTCTTTGGTCTTGCGACTGAAGCGAACCAGCGTTGGGTTTCCTTCATCATCTTCAGTTGGCGCTGAAAACAAAAAACTGTACTTGGGATCGATCTCTGATTTGTGTGGCAACAACTCGGAAACCAGGGGAGCCCGGGTTTCCCGATTTTTAGGAAACTGGCTGGCCGCCAGAAACAGTCCCGATGCCCCATCGCGCAAAATGTAGTGATCTTCCACTTTGAGACAAGCCAACTCAGGCATCGGCACAGGGTCCATTTTTGGTGGTGCCGCCTCGCCGCTTTTCAGCAACTTGCGAGTGTTTTTGCACTCTTCGCCGGTACAGCCAAAGTACTTGCCGAACCGTCCGGTTTTAAGCTGCATATCCTTGCCGCACTTATCACACTCGATTACAGGCCCGTCATACCCTTTCAGCTTAAAGCTACCTTGCTCCACTTCAAAACCGGCACAGTCCGGGTTATTACCACAGATGTGTAATTTACGGCTTTCATCCAGAAGGTAGCTGTCCATGGCAGTGTTGCAGAGTTTGCAGCGCCGTTTGTTGCGCAGTTGCTTGGACTCGGCCTCATCGTCATCGTCCGCGTTAACCGCTTCATCACCGGACACCAGATTCATGGTCGATTTACAGCGTTCCTTGGGAGGTAAGGCGTAGCCCGAGCAGCCTAAAAATACGCCCGTTGTACCGGTCCGAATTTGCATCGGACGACCACAGGTAGCGCACGGAATGTCCGTTTCTGTGGGCTCATTCTGACGCATACCGCCTTCATCGTTTTGAGCATTCAACAGTGTTTTGGAAAAGTTACTGTAAAAGTTGTCCAACAACTGGTGCCATTCGACCTTGCCATCAGCCACATCATCCAACGACTCTTCCATGTTGGCGGTAAAGCTGTAGTTCATCAGGTCGGTAAAGCTTTCGGTTAACCGCTCAGTCACGATATCGCCCATTTTGTCAGCGTAAAAACGACGCTTGTCTACGTGGGCATAACCGCGGTCCTGAATGGTTGAAATGATCGATGCATAGGTAGAGGGTCGACCGATACCTCGCTTCTCCAGCTCTTTTACCAGGCTCGCTTCTGTATACCGTGCCGGCGGCTTGGTAAAGTGCTGAATAGGATCCAGCTCTTTGAGGATCAGAGCGTCCCCTTTGGAAAGCTCCGGAAGAATAATGTCTTCGTCTTTTTTACCACCGGGTGGCTGAACTTTCGTGTACCCGTCAAAACGAATGACTCGGCCGCGAGTTTTCAATTCGTAATCGCCGGACATCACCGTTAATGTCGTGCTGGTGAATTCCGCCGGTGTCATTTGGCAGGCGACAAATTGCTGCCAAATCAAGGTGTAGAGTCGTTCCGCATCACGCTCCATGCCAGTGAGTTGAGTCGGTTTGGTGGTGACCGACGAAGGGCGAATGGCTTCGTGAGCCTCTTGCGCGCCCTCTTTACTGGAATAATTATTGGCTGCTTCAGGCAGGTACGGCTTACCGTATTGCTCAAGAATAAAATCACGGCAGGACTCCACTGCCTCTTTACTCAGATTTGTGGAATCCGTACGCATATACGTGATGTAACCGGCTTCGTACAAGCGTTGAGCCAACATCATGGTCTTTTTCACGCTGAAGCCCAGGCGCGTACTGGCCGCCTGCTGCAACGTCGAAGTAATGTAGGGCGCACCCGGCTTGGAACTGGTGGGCTTATCCTCGCGAGCCGACACGGTGTACGTGGCATTGCGCAGCGCATTAACCGCCGTCATCGCCTGCTCTTCATTCAGCGGCTTGAAGGCTTCACCGTTAAACCGCTTCACCTCAAAACGAACCTGGTCGTTGGCGCCTGACAGCAAGTCAGCGAATACATCCCAGTATTCTTCGGGGATAAAAGCGCGAATTTCACGCTCGCGCTCAACCACCAGGCGCACCGCTACCGATTGCACCCGACCGGCAGACAAGCCGCGGGCAACTTTTTCCCACAGCAAGGGAGAAACCATGTACCCCACCACCCGGTCAAGAAAACGCCGGGCCTGCTGGGCATTCACTCGATTCTGATCGATGGGGCCCGGGTGTTTGAACGCTTCCTGGATAGCACTTTTGGTAATCTCGTTGAAAACCACTCGGCGATAGCGCGATTCATCACCGCCAATGGCTTGCTGGAGATGCCAGGCAATGGCCTCCCCCTCTCTATCCAAATCCGTTGCGAGATAAATGGTATCGGCTTTTTCAGCCAGCTTGCGCAACTCATCCACCACTTTTTCTTTACCCGGGAGGATTTCATAGTGCGCCTCCCAACCATTCTCGGGGTCAATCCCCATGCGGTTGATCAGCTGCTCTTTGGCTTTCTTGCGTTTGTGTATCACCTTGTCTTCGGGTGATAACTTGCGTGTGATTGCTGCCTGGCGAGCCCGCTCTTTCGGATCGATAGGTTTCTTTGCCCCTCCACTGGTAGGCAAATCACGAATGTGGCCCACACTGGATTTCACAATGAAATCATTGCCGAGGTACTTGTTGATAGTCTTCGCTTTTGCGGGGGATTCAACAATGACTAAGGATTTACCCATATCTTCCTTCTATTTATACGACAGCTTCAAACAGCTTAATTTCCAAATGGCCGTCGCAACGACCGCCTCGGCATGTAAGGTTGCGCATGTATAATTGCTAGACCGTCAAGGGTCAAGCCATCTTGTGGATTTAAGTGCAAAAAGCCTGAATTTGCACAAAACAACCACTAAATCACTTTTTCTTTTTTTACAGATAACACACATTCAGCGGGATTGGAAACCCCCACTCGGTGATAGTTCCCCGTTAAAAGGAAAGACCCAGTGCCGATTCAGTGCCCGCACCACAGTTCCATCAGTGCGGGCTATGCCCTGAGATTTCAAGACATTATTCACTCAAATCAACGAAGATTCGTCGAAACCCATCTTCAATCAGCGCTTGTATCACAACACTGATCCCATTAGGCCAGGCCACTTTTTAATTTTGTTTTAGTGCCAATGACGCCTTTTCAAGCCATTCCTGAATTTCACTGACAACCTCTTCCCCCCCCAGTTCATTCCAGTAGCAACACAGCCCTTGCGGGCCATTAGCCACACCCACGACACGTTCAGGCAGCTGATCGAGCAGCGGCCAGAAAGTGCCAAAGCGCAACTCAAGCGAAGCACCGTCAGGCTTTTTACTCCAATCCCAGTTTCCATGCGCGTGTAAACCATGGTCGTATTTCTTTTTAATCAGCACCCAGGCCGGGTTTGCACTTTTTTTATCGGTCCAGGGCCGACAGTAAATCGGCACGGTTTTAGTCCGGGCCGGCAGATCAACTCCAGCGGGAGCGGGCTGAAGGTGGACCCGCAAACCTTTCTGCATCGCCAAATTGCGCAAAGCCGCCTCTCTTCGCTGTGAAGCCGTAGGCTGCATCAGCAACACAGGCCCCAGCAGTAAAGCAACCGCAGCCAAACAAATCAATATCGGTAACCACATGAGTTAATTTCTCTTGGTTGTAAAAGGTTTGTTCACTCACCGGCCGCCAGAGCCCATGCGAGAAATAATTAAGACACTCAGCCAGCATCAACCACTCATCCCTCTGCCTCTAGGAAATTATGAACAGAAGGTCTACTATGATATTTAGTTACTGATTTGAACCTCGCCTGTTTGCGCAATACAGTTGACTGAGATCAATTATAAGTCGGTAATCATCGTTACGATGGTCGATGTAACTATAACCAATGAGCCTAGGAAAAGGAGCTCTCTATGTCTTGTTATAAGCATATTCTTACAGGTCTGGACCTTAGCGAAGAATCGCCTCAGGTGATCGAAAAAGCGGCGGCGCTAGCCAAAGCGAATAACGCCAAGCTTTCTTTAGTGCATATTGTTGAACCCCTGACCTTCGCCTACGGCGGTGACATCCCCGTTGACTTAAGTGAAATACAGGACCAACTGCAATCCCAGGCCACCGAACAACTTAAAATCCTGGCCGCGCCTTACAACATTGCCACCGAGGACCGTCATATCATCGTGGGGCAACCCGTAGCTGAAATTCACGATCTGGCCAAAGAGTTGGCCGCAGACCTCATCGTTGTCGGCAGCCATGGCCGCAAAGGACTTGCTTTGTTACTGGGTTCAACCGCTAACGGCGTTCTCCACGGTGCGCTGACGGATGTGCTAGCGGTACGAGTCAAAGATTGACCGCCATAATATCCGTGAGACTTCCCCGACTGTGGCAGCCGCCACAGACTGGCTGCCGGGGCAGCAACCTATTTTCCTCCGCACCTGCCCCTTACCCGCAGGTGCGGAGCAAAAACGCCCAGCAAACACAGGGTCACATTGCCTCCAGCTCATCCCAGCGCGCGTACTTAATCTCAAGTTCTGCCTGAATTTCACCCAGTCGGGCGACCACTTTTTCTACCTGCTCACGGTCCTGTTCAAAGAAATCAGGTGCCGACATCTGGGCCTCAAGATCACCAGCGGCTTCTTCAAGGCTTTCGATTTCAGCGGGCAAAGTATTCAATTCACGCTGAAGCTTATAGCTGAGCTTTGTCTTTTTTTCGACCGAACCTTGCGGTGTTGTTGAAGCAGGCTCTTGCAGTGCGTCAGCAGAGACGGTGTTTGCTGACGCCCCCTCAGCCTGAGCACCGCCATCCGCATCGGGCTCCCGCCCTGTTTGGGCTGATGCCGCTCCCCACTTGCCACCCTGGCGCAACCAGTCATCGTAGCCGCCGACATACTCCCGAACAGCGCCATTGCCTTCAAAGGCAATCGTACTGGTGACAACATTATCCAGAAAGGCCCGGTCGTGACTGACCAGCAAAATTGTGCCATCGTATTTGCCCAGTATTTCCTCCAACAGCTCCAGCGTCTCCACGTCCAGGTCATTGGTTGGCTCATCCAGCACCAGCAGATTGCTGGGCTTGCTGAACAGCTTGGCCAGCATCACTCGATTTCGCTCGCCACCCGAAAGGGCTTTCACCGGGGTTCTCGCTCGATCGCCGGTAAACAAAAAGTCACTGAGATAACTGATGATATGGCGACTGCGGTCGCCAATGGTAATGCTGTCACGGCCCTCCGAGACGTTATCAACGGCACTTTTCTCCAGGTCCAATTGATCACGCAACTGATCAAAATAGGCGACTTCCAGATTGGTCCCGCATTTCACCGTGCCATCGGTCGGTGTCAACTGCCCCAGGATAATTTTCAGCAAGGTACTTTTGCCTGCGCCGTTTGGACCGATAAACCCTATCCGATCCCCCCGTATGATGGTCGTGGTGAAACGGTCCACCACCTTGCCGCCACTGGCAAATTGCTGACTAACATTCTCCAGCTGCGCCACAAGCTTGCCTGAGAGCCCGCCCGCGTTAACCTCAATACGAGCTGTACCTTGTTTCTCACGCCGCTCAGACCGCTCATCACGCATGGCCTTCAAGGCCCGCACCCGACCTTCATTGCGGGTACGCCGGGCCTTGATACCCTGACGAATCCAAACCTCTTCTTCCGCCAACCGCTTGTCAAACAGCGCATTATGGCGCTCTTCTTCCAATAACTGCTGCTCCCTGAACTCCAGAAAGCTGGCATAGTCGCCATGCCAGTTGCGGATATGGCCACGGTCGAGCTCCACGATGTCCGTCGCCAGACTTTGCAACAAGGAACGGTCATGGGTAATAAAAACCACCGCGCCCCGAAAATCCAGAACCTGCTTTTCCAGCCATTCGATGGCCAGTACATCCAGGTGGTTTGTCGGCTCATCCAGTAACAGGAGGTCGGGGTCAATGACCAGGGCTTTGGCCAGCGCAACGCGACGACGCCACCCCCCCGAGAGCTCAGCCATGGTCTTGTCCATGGGCAAATCCAGACGGCTGATCACGGTTTCTACACGCTGCTGAAGACTCCAGGCATCCTGGTTATCAATGGCTTGCTGGACTCTGGACAGCTCAACCAAAGCTTTCTCGTCTCCCTGCTCAACACGGAGCAGGATGTGGTGGTACTCGGCCAATAGCTCACCGGCCTCATTTAACCCACTGGAGACAACGTCGTAGACACTGAGCTCGTCGGCTTCAGGCAGGTCCTGCTCCAGACGGGCTATCTTCAAGGTCGGTTGACGCCAGACAGAGCCGTCGTCCAACGCCACATCCCCGGTCAATACCTTCAATAAGCTGGACTTACCCGCACCATTGCGCCCGATCAGACAGACCCGCTGCCCTTTTTCAATGGACAGATCAATGCCATCCAAAAGAACTTGGGTACCGTAGTGCAAACTGGCGTTTTTTAATTCAATCAAGGACATAATGTGTAAAACCTGGGACTTTGGATCGGCTGGGCTCGATCGGGGATCAATTAAGGCCGCCATAGTACCTGTAATCGGCGTCGTCTCCCAATAGAATCTGGCCCTGCCGAATACACCCGATACGACCCGTTCGAGGGATTGCCCCCGAGTAACGGCCTTTTAACGAGACCCGCTGGGCACTTCCCAAAAGGTCTTGCTGCTTCCAGTTGGGCATTGCCGGCTTGCGTCATGGCGGGCGTCGACAATGCCAGGGAGTCGCAACCCGGCCCTCAAGCACGCCCACCAGGCTGATCAAAAAACCAACAAGCAATACCGGAGAGAATTTTATAATTCCAGCTGTTCCCTGCAGGCCATTCCGGCATTTTTACCCTACACTGTAAACCAAGGACGCTTTCAGTCATCAAAAAAAAGACACAAACGACGCACAGTCGACTAAACCCCAACTTAACGCATAAAATTTTACGGTTGTGTTGCATAGGCACTTTCAGTCAAACGTGAGATCCGTTAACGTGACTCAACTTCAACAACACTCCAAAATCGGTCTCGACGCGATTTCACCAGAAATACGTCATCTCATTATAAGTAGCTGCATGAGAAAAAGTTCACCTTCCCCTAGACGTCAACCTACGAACATCAATGTATTTTCACTCACCACCCTGCTTTTCTTTCTCTGCTCTACACATCCGGCCACTGTAGTTGCAGAGTCCGATGAGCACAAAGCGTCACCCTCGACAGCAGTTCCACATCTAACGCAAGAGCCTCAACGGGTTAACCTAGAGCCTCAACTGGTTGATTTAGAGCTTCAGCCGATTAATAGAGAGCCTCAGCCAGCTAATGGAGAGCCTCAGCCAGTTAATGGAGAGCTTCGGCCAATCAATAGCGAGCCTCAGCCAGCGATCAATGAACCGCAGGGGCTGACGTCTGAAGCTGATCAGCCAGCCCTAACGTCATCGCTGGCGGCAACCGAAACGCAACGCCTGCAAGCAGACGCGCCCGTCACTCACATCGCTCAAGCCGCCTACAGAGCATTACCCCCTTCTGCCAAGGGGACCACATCGGCTGATAGCCATCCAGGCCAGGAACAGATTCCTGCCGATGATGAAAAACTGAAAGAGCAGCGTAAGAACTACCTGCTGGCCCGCAAAGCACTGCGCCGAGGCGATTTAAAGGAATTTCGCACGCTGCGGTCAGGCCTGGATGATTACCCGTTGGCGGTATATCTGGATTACTACAACCTCAGGCGCTATGCCCCTAACTACCCGGTCAAAAAACTGGATGAATTTTTGAACGGTGACAATGGCCACCTGGTCGGTCGAATACGCCAGAGCTGGCTATCCTCATTGGCTTCCAGGTCACGCTGGAAAGACTTTGTAAAATATTACCGGCCTGACGTGGCCACCACCGCATTAACCTGCCGCTATATACAGGCCCGTTTTCTCACCGGAGACAAAGACGCATTGAGTGAAACGGCAGAGCTGTGGAACGTGGCAAACTCACAGCCGGACGAGTGTGATTACATTTTTGCAACATGGACGAAAAATGGCGGCCTCACCCAGCAGATCGCCTGGGATCGATTTAACAAAGCATTGGCCGCCGGCAACCGATCATTGGCCAGTTACCTATCCAGCAAGCTTCAGGCGCCTTATACCTCACTGGCACAACTGGCGCTTGAGGTGGACCGAAACCCCAATAAAATTCGTCAACACAAAAAGTTCCAGCAACAGTCAGAGGCCATGCAGAGTGTCATTCTGCATGGCGTTAAGCGCTATTCACGCCTGAACCCGATCCGCGCAATGCAGGAATGGCAATACTACGATGAGCAGTTCACCTTCAGTGAAGACCAGCGCATAGAAGCACAACAATATTTGGCCACCCGGCTGGCCCTGAAAGAATTTCACTCCGAAGCCGATGAACTCTTATCCAGCATATCCCGTCTGGACGACGCCTATACTGCCGGCATATTGATCCGCGAGACCTTGAAAGAACAGGACTGGGATAAAACTTACCGCTACATCGAACTCTTGCCGAATGAAGAGAAGCAATCAGAGCGCTGGCTCTATTGGCTGGCCCGAGCGATGGAAGAATTGAACATCAGCTCTCCCGAACAAACCACCCCCACCCAGATCTATCAGCAATTGGCTACCCAACGCAGTTTTTACGCTTTTTTGGCGGCTGATCGCCTGGGGCACCAGTACCAGCTGGGGGATATCCCGGCCAACCCGCCGGACGAAGTTCTGCAAGCGGTTGCCAGCAACCCGTCGACACGGCGCGCCAAAGAATTACTGGCCGTCAACGATAATCTCAGCGCAACACGAGAATGGTATTACCTGAACCAGAGTTTTACGCACGCGGATGAGCACATCGCCATGGCCAAAATTGCCCATCAATGGGGCTGGCACCAGAAAGCCATCATTTCCATGGCGTCCGCTCGATATTGGGACGACCTGCAACTTCGTTTTCCCCTGGCCTACAACCAGCAGGTCTTTAACGCTGCCCAAAAGAATCAAATATCGCCACTGCTGGTATTTGCCATCGCTCGCCAGGAAAGCGCCTTTTCAGCGAAAGCCCGCTCACCGGCCGGCGCCATGGGCTTAATGCAATTAATGCCAGCCACGGCCAGGCAAACGGCCCATAAAAATGGCTTGAAGTATCAGCCCAGTGATTTATTTAAGCCCGAAAAGAACATCAATCTGGGCAGTGCCTATATCACGGAACTGCTCAAGCACTTTAATGGCAATCGGATTTTAGCCGCGGCGGCGTATAACGCCGGCCCGCATCGGGTCAAAAAATGGCAGGAAAGGTCTGCCAATCAACTGCCTTATGATGTGTGGATTGAAGTCATTCCTTTCAATGAAACCCGCAAATATGTCCAGAACGTTCTGGCCTATTCGGTTATTTATGGGTACAGAACCGGTACAACACCGGCTATGCTCAGCAATCATGAAAGCCATGAAACCCTGTAGGGCGAGATCTCAGCAACGGGGAATAACAATTTAGAAGGCTCAGAGCGGCCACAGGGAGCGGTCGAGGGCCCTTAAGCATGCACCGCCTGAAGACCAGCACATGCAGGCTTCTGTTGCTGTAGGTTGTCAATGAGGCAATAGGGTGTAAACGAAGTAACAGGTTGTCGATGAAGCAATAAGCCAGCTTGGCTGTGGTGGGCAAACCCACCCTGAACGGATAAAACTAATCGTTGCCAGCTGACAGGTAAAGCGCAAGCTCTTCCTGACTAAAAGGCCACCCCAAATCCTGTTCGAGGCCTTCACGCCGGACGACCGGAATGCGAACCCCGTAGCAAGCCATCAAATCATCATCATCAGCAATTTCGACTTCCTGCAGTCGGTATCCATAATGTTCCAATACCGGCCAGGAAAGTGCTTTTGCCTGCTCGCAAAGATGACACCCCAGGGTGGTGTACAAATAAAGTGTTTTCATGTCTGCAGCAAGCCGTCACGTTAACCGTTGTATCAGCAGCCTGGAAATCAGATTAAGCCGCTTTGCCAAACCAGGAAGCCGCCCCCGGCAATTAAGATAAGAAGCGCGGCACCAATAAGGCTACCACGTCCAGCTGCCTGAGGTGTTGGCTCTATCGACTCTACGCCAGCACTGGAAACCGGACGCGGACGACGAGCACAATTGCCCGCTTCAGCCTGTTGAGGCTTGGCGCCGGCTCGGCCTGAGAGCATGCTGTCATGACCGGAAACAGCGCTGGACAGCGTTTTTGAGGATGCCGCCGGTGGGTTTTTGTGCGATACAACCCTCAGCGTTGTCTTGTCCAAGTCATCGGTTGGACCAATGACGCCAAAACTGAGAGTATCAAAACGCAAATCATCACCGCGCTTGATCCTCGCATGATCCACCTGCTTGCCATTGACAAAGGTGCCATTGGAAGACCCCAGATCTTTGACGTAAAGCAAACCGTCTTTGACAATCAATTCTGCATGTCGGCGCGACAAGTGTGCTGCGCCCAGGGTGATGTCACATTCACTTGAGCGCCC
Organism: Pseudomaricurvus hydrocarbonicus; assembly: GCF_011602365.1. Lineage (GTDB taxonomy): Bacteria > Pseudomonadota > Gammaproteobacteria > Pseudomonadales > Cellvibrionaceae > Pseudomaricurvus > Pseudomaricurvus hydrocarbonicus. Next base: position 165,278 of record NZ_JAAONZ010000009.1, on the reverse strand, counting down.
CACCAGATTGACCTCAAGCAGGGGAAAAACTCGACTGGAAAGCGACGGATGGTTGGCTTTTAAGGCCCACCCGGTACTTTCCGCTTGTCGCGGGATCGTCGGAGCAGCCCTCGCCTCCTGCTTAGGATCGATGACCTCCAGTTCTGAATCCGCCAGGCGTATAATATCCCTGGCTTTAAGCGGCACCAGTTTGCGCACAGGTACAACTCTTCCGTTCAGCAAGGTATTGCCGCTTTCGGCCAATAACACCAAGTGCAGTTGTTCATGATTCACGCGAATTTCTGCGTGTTTCGGATCAATCTCAGGGTGATCAACCACCAGATCGCAGGCCGTATTTCGGCCAATAACGACTTTAGGCTCAACAAGCCACACCGCATTTTGCTTGTTATTTGTGAAGCGGAGTTTGAGCATAAACGGCTTATTCCCTAATCATCTGTCCTGAAAAATTGCTTTGATAATGCATAAAAGCCTCTATCCGATCAATAGCTTAGGTGAAATATTTCACTTTATTCTATAGGATTTAGCATTAGTATTAGCTTTTGCATGATGCAATTGACAATTGAGGCAGGTTTTAAGAAGGTAAAGATGATCTCGGCCTGGGTATACCAGAGAAGAGTTAGCCGCTTAAGCCAGTATCCTTCTGCAGAAGGCGGATGACAAAGAGCACAGTTAAGCAACAGGGTTCCCTACAGCGGATGTGACTGAAAACGTCCTCATGTACAATGTTTTGACAGCTATAGTGTTACAAAACAGCTATCGATCGAGTTGACTGAGCAACAGGGTTTCCAAAATCGGGTTACTGCGCCACCAACAATGAAGAAAATCAGAAAGATCCTACGGACTGAGATTTTATGCCGCCATTACAATCCCACTCGGTAACAGATAAGGGACTATACCGGGATAACAATGAGGACTGCTACCTCAGTAATCCCGAAAAAGGCCTGTGGGCAGTGGCCGACGGCATGGGTGGCCATGAAGCCGGTGAAGTGGCCAGTGCGATTGTAAAGCGAACACTGGCGGAATCCTCTATTCGCGGACGGTCGTTGGAAGATGCCATCCACAGTTCACACAAAGCGGTCATCAAAGCCTCCACCACCGGTGAAGGGGCCTCCGGAATGGGGTCAACCGTGGTTGCCCTGAACACTGATGACAGCGATTACCAGGTGTCCTGGGTGGGGGACAGCCGCGCTTACCTGTGGACAGAAGAGCGTGATGGCGGACGCCTAGAGCAGCTCACGGTCGATCACTCCTACGTACAAATGCTGCTCGCTTCCGGAGCCATCTCCTCCGAAGAGGTCGATCACCACCCGGACAAAAACATCATTACCCAATGTATTGGCTCACTGGAAACACCCCACATCAAAGTCGATACCGTGCGCGGACAATGGCAAAAACAGCAGTGGATCATTCTCTGCAGTGACGGCCTGACCGATGAAGTAGACAACAGCACGATGGCTCAAATCCTCTGCCAGGCTCGCACCCCTAAAGAGGCCTCGCAAGCTCTCCTTAATCAGGCGCTGGACAACGGTGGTCACGACAACATCACCATTCAGGTGATTGAGTCCCCGCTGTTTGCCCGCAGCCCCCTGTATAAGTTGCGCGATTGGTTACCGCGGGTCACAGGCCACGACTGGTTAGATTTCAGCCTCTATGGTTTGGCGTTGTTTAGCGCCTTACTCATTGGCTACTGGACAATACGGTAGGTCAGGATAATACGTTAATGCAAATCCCCGGCTACCGAATAATTCGGAAAATCAATCAAGGCGGCATGTCCACAGTCTACCTGGCCATTCAACTCAGTGTGGGCCGTGAAGTCGCCTTGAAAGTCATGTCTCCGGCACTCAACGCAGACCCGGTGTTCAGTGAGCGATTTCAGCGCGAAGCCAATATTGTTGGCCAGCTGTCACACCCGAACATCGTTTCTATTTACGACATCGGTCGCTTTAAAAACCTCAACTACATTGCCATGGACTACCTGGCCGGTGGCTCTGCGCACGACAAAATGTCTCAGGGCCTGAGTGCCAATGAAGCCTTGAGAATCACCGAGGAAATTGCCAACGCCCTGGACCACGCCCACGAAAAAGGCTATATCCACAGGGACATCAAACCCGAAAACATTCTGTTCCGGGAGGATGACACTGCGGTCCTGTCCGATTTTGGTGTGGCCAAAACAGTAAGCACCGCTTCGCGCATGACCAATGCCGGCACCGTGGTGGGCACCCCGCACTATATGAGCCCCGAGCAAGCCCGTGGCAAACCGATTGATGGACGGTCTGACCTGTACAGCCTGGGTGTGGTTTTTTACGAAATGCTGACCGGCAGCGTTCCCTATCAAGCGGAAGAAGCCATCGCCATTGCCATCAAGCATTTAACGGCGCCGATACCAAAGCTTCCAGGTCAGTACAGTCTGTTCCAACCGCTGCTGAACAAGCTGCTCGCCAAGGAGCCGGACGATCGCTTCCAGCGCGGGCGAGAAGTGGTCGAATCGATCCAGACTTTGCAGGGGACCCGCAATAACACCAACCCTCGTTATCTGACCGAAACGGATCCAAACACCATTCAGATCCTGTCTCTGTTGAAAGCGTTGATCTTAACCAGTTTCGCCGCCATCAGCAGTCAGGTGCAAGCGTTTGGGCACTGGGTATTCAGTTGGCGCTGGACCCCCAGGCGCGGTATTTACCGGCACCCGAAAGTGACGGTAACCGAGATACGAACCAGCGCCGATACTGCTGAAGACAATCGTGCCACGATCGTCTCGACCAGAATACAAAAAGCCGCTCATTATCAAACCTTGCCAAGCCGTCGGCTGGGCACCGCCATGCGCGGCTTGTCGCTCGCCGTCATTCTGAGTCTGATCTGGGTTGCCCTGAGCATGGCCATCAGTCGCTTTGACGTCCCCTTCAAAGCGTCGATACCAGAAGCGGTTGTCAAAGCGTCTGATGTTACCAATGACCTGGTGAACTCCGTGCTCCAGAGCTCGCAGCCCCCCGAACCAGAAACCAGCGTCGCCGACACACCCGCGCTGGCCGATGACGCTGCCGAAGCCATTGAGGTCACGGCTGGAGATGAGACGGTTCTGGAGGAAGTCATTGTCCCGACCACGCCCTCCATGACCCCACCGGTGACACCGCCACCGCCTCGCCGTGAACTGTCGGTTAATGCCTCCCCTATCGACGCCAAAGTGCGGATATTAAACATTCGGGAGCCTTACTATCCAGGCATTCCCCTGCTCCCCGGCCGCTATCACATTGAGGTCACCAGCAATGGTTACGACACTTACCGCGAATGGATTGAGCTGGATAAAGATGACACAGAGCTGACGGTGTCCCTGCGCAAGATCCCGGTACCCGGTGCCACCTTTTACAACGAGCTGGCCGGAGGCCGCAAGGGCCCCTCCATGGTGATCGTGCCGGCCGGTCGCTTCACCATGGGCGACGCCGGCAACAGCACCGCCTCCCCGACCCACCAGGTGCGGTTAAAAAACCCGTTTGCGGTCAGTCAGTATGAAATAACCTTTGCGGATTTTGAGCACTTTGCCAAGGCCACCAAGCGCCCGTTACCGGACAGCAACCGCTGGGGCAAAGGCAGTCGTCCCGTGATCAACGTCAGCTGGCAGGACGCCAAGGATTATGTGGCCTGGCTGCGTAAAACCACCGACCGCAAATACCGCTTACCCACCGAAGCCGAGTGGGAATACTTTGCTCGCGCTGGCACCAAAGGCAATTTCTGGTGGCAAGGCAGCAGCGCGAAAAAAGCCAACTGTCGGCGCGGCTGTGAAAGTGATTTCAGCAATTTCTTCCGCTCGAAAACAGCCCCGGTCGGCACCTTTCCCAGTAACCCCTTCAAGATTTTTGACACCTCGGGAAATGTCGCAGAATGGGTAGAGGACTGCTACCAGGATCACTACCTCGGCGCCCCCAAAGATGGCAGCGCTGTCGAGCAAAACAATTGCAGCATGAGAAGTGTTCGTGGAGGATCAATGCGAAGCAGTGACACCGACACCGCCAATTTCATCCGCGACAAAAGAAACCCTGACATCGGTTACAGCGACGTGGGCTTCCGGGTTGTGGTGGACCTGTATTAGCCTTCAGGCAATGCGCTAAAGCTCCAAGCGTGGGGGGCCTGCCAGGTCTGCGTCAGGCTTGCGAGGCTTTTAAGCGGCTGATTTGATCCCGCAATCTTGCCGCTTCTTCAAACTCGAGGTTTTTGGCGGCCTGGAACATTGCTTCTTCCAGAGTCGCCACATGCTTCCAAACATCCCCGGTGGCCAGTTCCGCTTCATATTTGCCCTGCTTTTCAGCCGCCTTGCGGCTGTTGCGTTGCGCTCTGGCGCCAGGCACATAAGTACCTTCCATGATATCGGTAACGTTTTTGCGTATGCCCTGAGGGGTTATACCGTGCTTCTCATTGTGAGCCACCTGTTTGGCCCGACGTCGCTCCGTCTCATCAATGGAGCGACGCATGGAGCCGGTGATCTTATCCGCGTAGAGTATGGCTTTACCGTTGACGTTGCGGGCCGCACGGCCAATGGTCTGAATCAATGAGCGATCAGAGCGCAGAAACCCCTCTTTGTCGGCATCAAAGATCGCCACCAGCGACACTTCAGGCATGTCCAGCCCTTCCCTCAACAGGTTAATGCCGACCAGCACATCGAACTCCCCCAAACGCAAATCCCGGATGATCTCGACGCGCTCTACCGTATCAATATCCGAGTGCAGATAACGCACCCGCACACCATGTTCCTGCAGGTAATCCGTCAAGTCCTCCGCCATGCGTTTGGTTAACACGGTGATCAGTACCCGCTCATCCTTTGTCACTCGCTTGTGAATCTCCGACAGGGCATCATCCACCTGGGTACCCGCAGGGCGCACTTCGACTTCCGGGTCAACCAAACCGGTCGGTCGCACCACCTGCTCCACCGTCTGTCCGGCGTGCTCAGCTTCGTAGTTGCCGGGCGTGGCTGACACAAAAATCATCTGCGGAGCCTGCCGCTCCCACTCGTCGAAACGCATGGGGCGATTATCCAGCGCCGATGGCAGGCGAAAACCGTATTCCACCAGTGTTTCTTTGCGGGAGCGATCCCCCTTGTACATACCGCCGATCTGAGGAACCCCTACATGGGACTCATCAATCACCAGCAGAGCATCCTCGGGCAAGTAATCAAATAACGTCGGTGGCGCCTCACCGGCCGGTCGACCGGACAGGTAGCGGGAGTAGTTTTCAATGCCGGTGCAATACCCCAGCTCCTGCATCATCTCAACGTCGTACTTGACCCGCTGTTCCAGCCGCTGCGCTTCGACTAATTTGTCGTTATCACGCAGCTGCTGCAGGCGCTCTTTCAGTTCTTCCTTGATGTCGTCAATGGCATCCACGATGGTTTGCCGCGGGGTCACATAGTGGGATTTGGGGTACACCGTGAAACGCGACAGGCGTTGCGTCACTTCGCCGGTCAAGGGATCAAATAGAGACAGCTGCTCAATTTCGTCATCAAACAATTCTATCCGCAACGCCAGGTGATCCGAGTCCGCGGGAAAGATGTCAATCACATCCCCGCGCACCCGATAGGTTGCTCGGTGAAAATCCACATCATTGCGAGTGTACTGCAGTTCCGCCAGACGTCTCACGATTTCACGTTGGTCAATGTGATCACCGCGCACGAGATGCAGCACCATTTTCAAATAGGAATCCGGGTCTCCCAAGCCGTAAATGGCTGAAACCGTGGCCACTACAATGGCGTCTTTGCGCTCCATGAGGGCTTTGGTCGCCGACAAGCGCATCTGCTCAATGTGCTCATTGACCGAAGCATCCTTCTCGATGAAGGTATCGGATGAGGGCACGTACGCCTCGGGCTGGTAGTAATCGTAGTAGGAGACAAAATACTCCACCGCGTTGTTGGGAAAGAATTCTTTGAACTCACCGTACAGCTGGGCCGCCAGGGTTTTATTGGGCGCCATGATCATGGTCGGCCGCTGCACCTGTTCAATCACATTGGCAATGGTGAAGGTCTTGCCTGAGCCCGTCACTCCCAACAATGTTTGGTGCGCCAAGCCGGCCTCAATTCCTGTCACCAGCCCCTTGATGGCCGCTGGTTGATCTCCGGAAGGCTTGAATGGACTGGAAACGGTAAAGGGCTTACTCATGGCTACATCACTAATGCTGACAAATAAAAACAGGCGTTAAACAATCGCCTATGGTCTCAGGAAACCCGCGACTCGACAAGGCACTCCCTGGCGGACCGGCATAAGACGTGTTGCGACCGGGGCACGCCCCGCAAGCACCCCATCAGACAGCCCGAATCAACCAGCATTGATGAATCCTGGCGTTGCGCTTGAAATCCGGGTCCAGTGTCTGCTGGGTGATGTTTTCCACCGCATAGCGAGCCCCAATCTCGTCGTCGAGCTTGAAGCTGCGCAGGTTGTTTGAAAACACCAGGCAACCTCCGGGCAGCAGGATTTCCATACACCGATCAATCATGGCGACATGATCGCGCTGAATATCCAGGACTCCCTCCATCCGCTTGGAGTTGGAGAAACTGGGCGGATCCAGCATGATCAGGTCAAAGCCTTCGCGACAATCCTGCAGCCACTGCAAACAATCCCCCTGTACCAGTTGATGCTTCGCGGTCGACAGATTATTGGCCTCAAAATTCTTTTCTGCCCACTTCAGGTAAGTGTTGGACATATCGACACTGACAGACTCTCTGGCGCCCCCGAGACCCGCGTGAACGGTGGCCGTCGCGGTATAACAAAACAGATTCAGGAAGCGCTTCCCTCGGGCCATCTGAGCAATACGCTGGCGCACGGGTCGGTGGTCCAGAAACAGGCCCGTATCCAGGTACTCCCAAAGGTTCACCAACAGCGTTGCCGGCCCTTCTTTCACCGCAATGAGCGGATGCCGCTGCTCCGATTGTCGCTGGTATTGGTCTTTACCGCGATTGCGGCGGCGCTGCTTAAAGCTTATATGCTCGTGATCAACGCCCAAAGCAGCCGGCACCGCCGCCTGAATCTCTTCAAAGCGGGCAATGGCCTTCTCTTCATCCACGCTCTTTGGAGCAGCGTACTCCTGTACATGGACATAATCGCCGTAGATATCAATGGCGGCGGAATACTCTGGCATATCGGCATCGTAGAGCCGATAGCAACTGATCTCGTTGTTTTTCACCCATTTGGACAACTGCTTAAGGTTCTTGCGCAAGCGATTGGCCAGCATTTCGGCCCCCGGCGACAAGGGCTTGGGCTTATTCAGTTCTGCCGGTGGGGCATTGACGTACTGGGAAGGCTCAACATTGATGAGCAGCAGCTCACTCGGTAAGGAGCCATTGAATAACTTGTAGCGTTTGTTGGCACGCAACCCCAGGCTCTTGCCCAGGTCGGGATTACCGGTAAAGACCCCCAGCTTCCAACCCTCGAAATGCTCCCGGCACTTGTCCCCCAATTGGCGGTACAAGCCCTTCAGGGCCTCCTGCTCCCCCAGCCGCTCACCATAGGGAGGGTTGGTCAGGATCAGACCACAGTCAAGCGCCTTATGGGTGGGCCTGACCCACTCACTCAACGGCTTGCAGACCACGCGAACGAAGTCGTCCAGGCCCGCCAGACTGATGTTGGATTCCGCCGCAAACAACACCTTACGATCGGCGTCGTAGCCACGGATTTCAGGGATATCGCGCGTTAACCCTTCTCGGTAGCGGCTCTGAGCCTCGTGCCGAAGCTCGGCCCAGGCCTCTGCATCGTGATTCAACCAGCGCTCAAAACCAAAACCGGCGCGGTCCAGGCCCGGTGCGATATCCAGTGCCATCATGGCCGCCTCAATCAAAATGGTCCCCGAACCACACATGGGGTCGATCAAGGCGCCCCCCTGCCCGGCTATTTCCAGCCAGCCGGCGCGCATCAGCAAAGCCGCGGCGAGGTTTTCTTTTAAGGGCGCGGCGCCCTGCTTGGTGCGGTACCCACGCCGGTGCAAACTGTCGCCACAGAGGTCAATGCTCAACGTGACATGCCCGCGGTTCAGACGCGCGTTAATGCGCAAGTCCGGATCCTGTTTGGTCACACTGGGACGCGCTCCGGCACTTTCGCGAAAGCCATCCACTACCGCATCCTTCACCTTCACCGCACCAAATTGGGTGTTGCGGATCACATTGCTGGAACCGGTAAAGTCAACCAGCAGCGTTCCGGTCGGCAGCATGTGCTGCTGCCAATCAATGCTGCGGGCGGCATCGTACAGATCCTCTGCGCTATTCACTTCAAATCGCCCCAACGGTAGGAAGATTTTGTTCGCAATGCGGGACCAGAGGCAGGCACGATACGCCCCCTTCAAACTGGCTGAGAAGTAGACTCCTGCGACAGTTTCTCTCAAATCATCGAAACCCAGAGACTGCAGCTCGGTCATCAGCAGGCCTTCCAGTCCTTTCGGACAGGTGGCAAAAAATTGTTGTATGGTCATCATGCCCTTCAGAAAAACAATGTATTTCAAGTAGTTGAAATACGAATTACAGAACAATACTGGAAACTAGAACACATCGGCCTAACCAGCGACGGGTATATAAGAAATAAATCATTCACAAGCCCGACATAAATTTGGTGTACTGCAAGTTCGTGACCAGGGTTCTTGTCGCCCGGCGCGGTGCAGTACTTTTTCTCAGACATACCAACAGTTCTGCGACTTGTTCACTGACGATTCGCTCACAAAAGAGCGTCCGATTCAGATAGCGTAGACAACAAATCAACACTGAGAGGTACCCTTTCATATGAAAACCCAAAAACGCAGTCAAACTTCACGCGCCTACAGCAAAGGTTATCAAGCTGGTATCGATGGGCGTTCTCGCAGTCTCTGCCCTCATGAAAATGAAACCGTAAGACAAAACTGGTTAACAGGCTGGCGAGAAGGACGCACGGATCATTGGGACGGGTTTAACAAAGCCGCTCTGGCTCAAAAATTAAGCAACCTTTAGACAAAACCCCATTCTTTCACCCTTCCCCGAAGAAGCTCAACCGAGAGCTTCTCGGGGCGCAGGGTCAAATCACTGCCCATATTTTTCACAGGTTACGTCGACGTTTGTCGCTGAAGCGCAGCGATTGCTCGGGCAGATTCGCTGATCAACTCCGGTCCCCGGTAAATAAACCCACTGTAGATTTGCACCAGACTGGCACCGGCTTCAATCTTTTCGGCGGCATCGCGACCACTGAGTATTCCCCCGACACCAATGATTGGCAGCTTACCCTCTAGCGCCTCCGCCAGCGTTCTGATCACTTCCGTGGATTTAGCCCTGACCGGTTTGCCACTCAAGCCCCCGGCTTCCTGAGCCACGGGAGACGCTTCCACACCGTCACGGGAGATGGTGGTATTGGTCGCAATGACACCATCCAGCCCACTGGCCAGCAGAACTTCAGCCACTTGCTGAATCGCCACAGTATCCATATCCGGTGCGATTTTAACGGCGATCGGCACATAGCGGCCGTGTAGGGATTCCAAACCCAACTGCTCTTTTTTCACCTCACTCAACAATGACTTCAGACTGTCACCAAATTGAAGATCGCGCAGCCCCGGAGTATTGGGGGAAGAAATGTTGACCGTGATGTAATCCGCGTACTCATAGACCGCCTGCATACACAGGCGATAATCATCGGCAGCCTTTTCGACAGGAGTGTCGAAGTTCTTGCCAATATTGATCCCCAGAACGCCGGAGAAACGGCGGCGCTTGACCTGTTCAACCAGGTGTTCGACCCCTTTGTTATTGAACCCCATCCGGTTGATGATGCCCTGAAACTCAGGCAGACGGAAAAGGCGGGGTCTAGGGTTACCCGGTTGTGGTCGCGGGGTAATAGTGCCAATTTCCACAAACCCAAACCCCAGCTGCCCTAGAGCGTTAAAGCAATCGCCATTTTTATCCAGACCTGCGGCCAACCCCACCGGGTTTGGAAACGTAATCCCCATGACCTCGACCGGATTATTAGGCACCGGCTTTATGAAAGGCCGAATCAGCCCCAGCCGCTCACCGGCCCCCAACATATCGATGGTCAGTTCATGAGCAGTTTCCGGGTCCAGCCGGAACATGAGTTTGCGAGCTAAATCATACATGTGAAGAATCCCAATGGGGTTTGTGTGTAAGAGGACTAAACAGCACGTCGGGGAAGGTTAATCTACAGGTTAATCAATAGGTCGCAAGGATACTGGAAAGAAGGCCGTATTGCGAGGCGACCAGCCACCCGGCGGGTAAACCCTCCGGCCTCGGGCCCCCGCCGCCATCAGCACCCCGGCGTATGCCTCTCAATGCGCCCCGTTTCCCTAGAACCCCAACCTACAAGCGTTGCTGTCGTCATCCAGAGAGGTACAGTGTTGACTGGCTTGGGCCAGATCCAACAATTCCCTCAGGGCCACGGAAAACATCGCAAAATCCGTCCCGGCACTGCCCTGCAACTCAGTAATCATGGAGCGCCAGCGTCCGATCAAGACGCTGTGTTGAGCGCTCCAGCGGTCCAGGGTTTCGGTCACATCCCTCGTCTCGCCACTCAAACGTATGATGGACGTGGCCAGCGTTCGCATTTGCGACTCAAGATCGTCCATAAACGCTTCCCGCGCCATGGCGTGCCAGTAGGTATCCACCTTGACGTCCGAGACCTGCATGGCAAACCAATGCAAACCAAGCCGGTCTCCCAACGCAAAATAGACACTGGCCACATCCACCGGATCCGCTTCTGTCATGCGAGCCGCCTCAACCACATTGAGCGCCGAGTACACGCTGGCAGGCAATGCTGCCCACGATGCCAGCTCAGAGTCTATTCCCTGTTGCTCAAACTGTTTCGAGTCGCGATCCCAATCCTCTTTGGGGGTACCGCACATAACACTGGGCAATTGATCAACCAACCGCTGTACCGGTGCCGCAAACGCCTCTACCTCATTGGCAGGCGACAGATACCCGCGGCGATTGCGCAAAAACCAACGGGTCGCACGACGCATATTACCCATCATTTTGGATTGCATTTTGAATTGCAACTGAGTATCGATCTTGTAATCCAACGCTTCAACGGCGCTGAAGAAATCGTGCAATCGATAAATATCCCGCGCAGCAACATAGGCCTTGGCCACATCAATAGCACTTGCGCCGGTGGCTTCAATCAAACGATGGCAGAAATTAATCCCCATATAATTGACCATGTTATTGGCCACCTGGGTGGCCACAATTTCTTTTCGCAGACGATGACTGTAGATTTGATCCCGATATTTGCGTTGCAGTAGCGCAGGAAAGGCCGACTCGATCGCTGTCACCATGTAGGCATCATCGGTTAATTGCTCATTCGCCAGGGATTCTTTTAATTCCACCTTCGCGTACGAAATCAACACCGACAATTCCGGGCGGGTCAGGGTCTTTCCCTGCTGCTGGCGCTCAACAATCTGCTCGTCGGTGGGCAGGAATTCCAGAGCACGATCCAGTCGCCCACTGTCTACCATCGTGGTGATGAAGCGCCGATACTCCCCTACCCGGGTCAACGCATCATACTCCGCCAGTGAAATGGCCTGGGTCTGCAGGTAGTTATTGTTCAGTACCAGCGCGGAGACCGTCGGGGTCATTTCTTCCAGTAACTTGTTGCGTTGCTTCCCGGTCAGATCACCATTAGTTACGACACCATCCAGCAAAATCTTGATGTTGACTTCGTGGTCGGAGCAATCCACCCCGGCGGCATTGTCAATAAAGTCGGTATTACAGCGTCCGCCCTGCAAGCAATACTCTATTCGCCCCAGCTGGGTCATCCCCAGATTGCCACCTTCACCAAACACCTGGCAGCGCAGCTGGTTGCCATCGACTCGCAGGGTATCGTTGGCCTTGTCGCCGACATCCGCGTGGTTTTCATCAGCACTTTTGACATAAGTGCCAATCCCCCCATTCCAGATCAAGTCCACCGGGGCCTTCAACAACCCGTGAATCAGCTCGTTGGGGGTTAATTTATCCGCCTCAATGCCAAACGCAGCCTTCATCTCTGCAGTGATACTGACCGATTTAGCCGAGCGGGGAAAAACACCGCCGCCTTTGGAGATTAACGTTTTGTTGTAATCCGCCCAGGACGCTGCAGGAGCATTGAACAGGCGTTGGCGCTCCTTAAAACTGCTGGCGGCGTTCGGCGCGGGGTCAATAAAGATGTGCAGGTGGTTAAACGCCGCTTTCAAACAAATGTGTTCAGACATCAGCATACCGTTACCAAATACGTCACCGGCCATATCACCGATGCCGATCACTGAAAAATCCTGCTCCTGAACATTGATGTTTTTTTCTTTGAAATGACGCTGCACAGACACCCAGGCGCCGCGCGCCGTAATTCCCATACCTTTGTGATCATAACCCTGGCTCCCGCCAGATGCGAAGGCATCCCCTAACCAGTGATTATATTCCTTGGAAATTTCATTGGCGATGTCTGAAAAGGTCGCAGTCCCCTTGTCGGCCGCCACCACCAGATAAGGGTCATCGCCATCTTTTCTGACCACCTGCTCGGGCACCTGAATGTCCCCATCCACAATGTTATCCGTGATGTCCAGCAGCCCTCGAATAAAGGTTTGGTAGCAGGCAATACCCTCTTTCTGGTAGGCCTCCCGGCCACCACTGGATGGCAGCTTCTTGGCCACAAAACCGCCCTTGGCACCGCTGGGGACAATGACGGCATTCTTAACCTGCTGAGCTTTCACCAGGCCAAGTACTTCGGTCCGGTAATCCTGCAAACGGTCTGACCAACGCAACCCGCCACGCGCCACCGCGCCGCCACGTAAATGCACACCTTCCATACGGGGCGAGTACACAAAAATTTCGTACATGGGACGCGGTTCAGGAATATTGGCAATGGTGCGCGGATTGAATTTAAAGGAAATGTAAGTTTTTGGGTTTCCGCTGCTGTCCAGCTGATAAAAATTGGTCCGCAGCGTACCTTGCATAAATTCCAGGTAACGGCGAATGATGCGGTCTTCACTGAGATTGTCGACCTTTTCAAGACTGTCGATGATTTTTTTCGATAACCGCTCTATACGACTATTATCTTTTGACAACTTTTCATTGACTCTGGGATCGAAAGTACTTTTAAACAGGGCAACCAGATTACGGGTAATGTCCAGATGACGCGACAAGGTGTTGGCGATATAGCTCTGACTGAAATTGAACATGGTCTGCTTCATATAACTGGCATAGGCCCTGAGCATAGACACTTCACGCCAATTCAAACGAGCCCCCAACACCAGTCGATTGAAGGGGTCACTGTCGGTTTTTTTGGTCCAGATGGCCGCAAACGCATCCTGAAAATTGTGCCGCACGGCGTGAACATCCACTTCTGTATTGAGGCCAAAGCGCAACCCAAAATCCTGCATCCACACACAAATGCCATTTTTTTCCTGAATTCGATAGGGGTGCTCACCGATCACGCGCAACCCCAAATTCTCCAATACCGGGATGGCTTCAGAAAGCTCCAACGCTTTATCCAGGTGAAATATTTTAAAGCGCATGTCTTTTTTGTCAGCACCGATGGGTTGATAGAAACTCATTGCCAGCCTGTTTTCATTATCCAATTGGGCAATCGTTTCCAAATCCTGTACCGCCGCTCTGGCTTCATACGTTTCTCTGTAGCTGGATGAAAACGCCTCCCCAAAATTGGCATACAACCGTGCGCCCTTTTCCTCGCCATAAGTATCGCAAAGGGATTCGTACAATCGATCCGTCCAGGAGCGTGTGATATCAACAATTTGTCGCTCCAGGCGTTTCACATCGATATCAAGGTCATCACTGGGATCAACTTTAAAAACTATGTGCGAACGGGCCAACACTGACTCAGAAAAATACGTGGTAAACTCATGTTCCTGAGCATTGATGGCATCACCAATGATGTCCTGGATTTTGATGCGAATCTGAGTACTGAAATCATCACGCGGCACATACACAATACAGTTGACAAACTTGCCGTAAGGGTCGCGCCGAATGAAGAGTTTTACACGGTGTCGCTCTTTGATCCGAGCAACCCCCATCACGGTTTCATACAACTCAGCTTCACTGCTCTGAAACAATTCATCCCGTGGAAATGTCTCCAGAACCTGTTTCAGCGCCTTGCCGTCGTGGGACTGTAAATCCAACCCGGAGCGCTCCAGGACATGGGTAATTTTCTGCTTAATCAGCGGTATATTACTGGGGGATGCCGTGTATACCGGGGACGTATAAAGCCCCATAAAACGACTTTCACCGCAAACCTCACCGGCATCATCAAACTGCTTGACCACCACATAGTCGGAATATGACTGCCGATGAACTCTTGACCGCACAGACGATTTTGTGAATGAAATAAGCTGCGGCCCCAGGTGAAACTGCTTCATCCCCATATTAAAATCGGTCACCTTAACGCTGTCCGGTTTGCTGCCGTGCATACGGAACAAACCTAACCGTGAATCGGTTTTTTCCTGCAACCTCCGGCTCTTGGCGCTGCCGGTGAATTCATACTCCACAAACCCCAATATGGTGAAATGGGCATCGCCCAACCAATGCAGAAAATCCACGGCCTCGCTGATATTTTCTGTTAAGGCTTTACCTTGGGCTTTTTTCAGGTTTTGGCAGGAGCGCTGAAGCTGGTCCAGTAATGGCGGGTAATCCGATACCACTACATCCACGTCTCTCAATACAGACCGTAAACTGTCGGCCAACTCCTGCATCGCTGATTCATTGGTATGGAGATTGATCTCCAGATACACCATCGCTTCATGATGATATTGTTGTTTTTTACTGTCTTGCGGGTGCTGACCTTTCGCCACCACGTCGATCAACTTGCCGTTTTTATCGCGACTGACAGACATTACGGTGCTTTTGATCTCGTGGAGGGTGATATTGCGACGGTTTACCTCTATGCGTATCGAATCCACCAAAAAAGGCATGTCGCGCTGCAAAACAGCGATAACTGTATGCGCGCAGAGCCAGCCCTCTTCTTCCAGGCTGGGATTGAAAACCCGCACTTTAGGCCCTGGGAAGTCCCATTGCTGGATAAAATTCCACCAGCCAAAGGCGCTGCCAAACACATCATTCAGCGGCCTTCCCTCAAGCTCATCCAATTCTGACTGGCCATAATAGATATGGGTAAAGGCCTTCAGTTGCCCGGTCTTCTGGTTGGCTAACTTTTCATCAATACAATCCGCCAGCAGGTCAAAAAACACCTCTTTCGTATCTGCAGCAACCAAACTAATGTCCACGCTATACCTCTTTCCTGAATGTTCCATCGTATAAAACATTTTAAGTGTTGTATTTCAACCGCTTTAACATGCTCTAATTGTGATTTCCTCGGTTGGGGCCTGCGGTTAAAGACCCGAAATGCAAGCTGTACACAACCATTTTACGCCGACTTTAGCGCACGATTTATAGGGGATGGAGCCTTTACAAAGCATAGACTATGGCCTTGTAACGCACAGCCGTTTTGTCGCACGAATGATGGTGGAGAACCGACAATGATGGAACCGACCTGAGAGTCTGTGGTCTACTCAAACTCTGGCACACGGAGCGCTTGATTCACACGCCTCAAACAGTAGAATCTCATGCTAATTCAGAGGCTTATTTTAAGAAGCTGCCTGCGGTTTTTCTCGAGAGCAGAGGCAAACGCACAGATGGGAGCTCATTGAAGACCAAAGACTTTCTTAAATTGAAGACCAAAGACTCTCTTAAATTGACCAAGAGACCTAATCAAAAAAACAGGGACTAACTGGGGAATCGCTGAACCGCCCGCAACAAAACCGGCTTACAAGCGCTTGCCTGAGAAGTTACCCACGGGGGATACACCACAGCACTATGAATACACAGTCTTCGCTTTACGCACTGAAACAATGGCTGCAATCACAAATCATTGGTCAAAGCCACTTGGTGGACAGTTTGCTCATTGCCATTTTGGCGGACGGTCACTTGCTGGTCGAAGGCGCTCCCGGCCTGGCCAAAACCAAGGCTGTCAAAACTCTGGCGGACGGTATTGAAGGGGATTTTCACCGCATTCAGTTCACTCCGGACCTGCTGCCCTCGGATGTGACCGGCACCGACATCTACCGTCCAGAGAATGGCAGCTTTGAGTTTCAGGCTGGCCCCATTTTCCACAATCTGGTACTGGCGGATGAGATCAATCGTGCCCCCGCCAAGGTGCAATCAGCCCTGCTGGAAGCCATGGCCGAACGTCAGATCAGTGTCGGCCGGTCGTCGTACCCGCTGCCGGAGTTGTTTCTGGTCATGGCAACACAAAACCCCATTGAGCAAGAAGGCACCTATCCCCTGCCAGAAGCCCAGTTAGACCGCTTTTTGATGCACGTGACTGTGAGCTATCCTCAGGCAGACGCTGAGCGGGATATTTTGCGTCTGGCCCGCAACGAAGCGGCTCACACGACCGTTACCCAACCCGCCATGGTCACCCAAAACGACCTTTTTGCCATGCGCCGGGAAGTACTGGCCCTGCATATGGCCGAATCCGTTGAGGACTACATCATCAACTTGACCATCGCCAGCCGCTGGCCTGCACCCTATGGGGAAGAGCTGGCAAAATGGATCGAATTTGGTGTCAGCCCTCGCGGCACCATTGCTCTGGACCGCTGCGCCCGTGCCCACGCCTGGCTCAATGGTCGCGACTTCGTCAGCCCGGATGATGTCCAGGCCGTCTTGCCGGATGTGTTCAGACATCGGCTGTTACTCAGTTTTGAAGCGGAAGCCTCTGGCATCACCGCAGACAAAATCATCGACGAACTTCTTCAGCGAGTGCCCGTTGCTTGATGAAACACCTGGACTTCAGACAGCCTTCGGTAGGCGCTTATGTCAGACTCGATGACCTGCTTGGATTGCGCTTTGCCTCTCGCGAGCTGCAGTTAACCCCCAGGCAGTTAAGCCAGTCTCAAATGAGTGGCGGCGTGCGGACCCGGTTTCGCGGCCGCGGCATGGAGTTTGAAGAAGTTCGCCACTATCAGGCCGGCGACGACATCCGCAGTATCGATTGGCGCGTCACAGCCCGCACTCAAGTGCCTCACACCAAGATATTTCGTGAAGAGCGAGAGCGTCCGGTGATGTTGATGCTGGACCAACGGGCACCGATGTTCTTTGGTGGTCAACACTGTTTTAAATCTGTCCTTGCCGCACACGTTGCGGCTCTGATGGGCTGGGCCGCGCTGGACAACAACGACCGCATCGGGGCTCTCGTGTTCAGTGATCAGGAAGAGCGAGATATCCGCCCGAAACGCAGCCGTCATACCCTGTTGAGTATCTTACAGGCCATCCAGAATTTTAACCTGCAGCTGAAATCGCCTTTGTCCCCGGCCAATAAAATCACCCTGGCCGAAAGACTGAGTGATCTACGCCGAATCGCCAAACCCGGCAGTGCCATCCTGATCATCAGTGATTTTCACGATCTCGACAGCGCCTGTGATGAACAGCTCTACCAGTTGGCCCGCCATGGCGATATTAGCCTGCTGCATGTGTCGGACCCACTGGAAATGCGGCTACCCGACAACCTGCGGTTAACCGTCAGCAACGGTCAACAGCGGCGCACACTGGACACCCGTAACCGCACCTTTACTCGCCTGTACCAGCAAGAATACAGTAGCCACCTGGAGCACCTGCAAACACTTGCCATGCAATTGGCGTTACCGCTCTTGAACATCAGTACCGACCAGGCCGCTTTAACCCAACTGCAACCTCTCTTTGGAAAACAGTCATGCCGACGCTAACCGATTCGACTTCGGCACCACTGCCCCTGACTTCAGCCGCTGGACCGGGCTTGCCCGGCTCCCAACCCGTGCCAGCAGACCCTCTGGCCAGTCTGCGGGACATTCACCTGCCGACCGAAGTGACCCAACTGCCGATAGCTCCTGGCTGGTGGGTGTTGGCGGGCCTGATCCTCATCGCATTGGTTGTCGGCTATGCGGCATGGCGTCGCCACCGCGATGCCCACCAATACCGCAGAGCCGCGCTGCAGCTGCTGCAGCAAATCGACGTCAATGGTGAGAACAGCTCCGCATCGCTGCAAGCCATAAATGCCGTGTTGAAACGAGCAGCTCTGGTCGCCTACCCCCAAACCCACATTGCCGGATTTTACGGAGAAGCCTGGAGCCAGTTTTTACGCCAGTCCGCCCCGGACCTGGTGCAACCCGCACAAGTGCCGGACCTGCTGAGCACTGGACTCTATGCCGCACCTGCCGCCCAAACCGAGAGCCTTGCAATCCTGCTCGACTACGCCAAAGACTGGCTGCGAAAGCACGTTAAGGAATCCAGATTGGCGTTAATGGATCGAGGCTCACAAGAACAAAAATCGGTCGAGGGCCTTACACCCGGCTCGCCTGCTGGCGACCCCGAAACCCACAAACAGGGAAATATCAATGCTGCATCTTGAATGGCCCTGGGTGTTTGCTTTATTGCCACTGCCGTGGATCATTTACCGTTTTTGGCCTGCGGCCAAGCAAGAAGATGCCGCCCTGCTGGTACCTTTTTTTGAACGCTTACCCACTACCGGCACGGCAGTCAGCGGACCATCAAAAACTCTCTGGCTGCGCATCCTGATGCTGACCCTGATATGGCTGGCTACCCTCACCGCCGCAGCCCGGCCCATGTGGGTCGGTGATGCCATCTCCATGCCTGCCAGTGGCAGGGATCTGCTGCTCAGCGTCGACATATCCGGCAGCATGGAAACCCGCGACATGCAATGGCAAGGTGAAGGCTATGACCGGCTGAGTATCGTGAAAATGGTGGTCGGTGATTTCGTCAAACGACGTGAGGCCGATCGGCTGGGACTGATCCTGTTCGGCTCTCGCGCCTACTTGCAGGCCCCACTCACCTTCGATCGCACCACGGTCAACCAGTTACTGCAGGAAGCCCAACTGGGGTTTGCCGGTGAAAAAACCGCCATCGGCGATGCCATCGGTCTGGGCGTTAAGCGCTTGCGTGAACGCCCCCAGGACAGCCGCGTCATGATTTTACTCACCGATGGCGCCAACACTTCCGGTCAGATATCCCCCCTCAAAGCGGCGGAGCTGGCTGCCAAGGCCAAAGTGAAAATTTACACCATCGGGGTGGGTGCCGACGAAATGGTTACTCCGGGTCTGTTTGGCAGCAGTTTTGGAGCTCGCCGAATCAACCCTTCCGCCGATCTGGATGAGTCCACCCTCAAATCCATTGCCCAACAAACCGGCGGCATCTATTTTCGGGCCCGCTCCCCCGAGGACTTGCAAACCATCTACTTACAACTGGACAAACTGGAACCCATAGATCAGGAGGCCGAGGTTTTCCGCCCCACTCAATCCCTGTTCTATTGGGCACTGGCGTTAGCCTTGGGGCTCTGTGCCTTTATGTTTTTACAGCGATTGGCTCAAGACCTCTGGCACAAACTGGCCTTGTCCGAAAACAATGGCCCGACCCAAACCAAGGGAGAGAAACGCCATGCCTGATGCCGTCGTCTCCTCCCTGATCGAACAATTTCACTGGCAGCGCCCGTTGTGGTTGCTGGGTATTCCCATGGCCCTGCTCGCCGGTTGGTATCTGCTGCGCAGCCAATCCCAGAGCAATCAGTGGAAAACCCTGATTAACCCGGAATTATTGCCTTACCTGTTGCAAGGCTCACTCAGCAAACAGCAGCGCTGGCCCGTGTGGATGATGACCTGCGGACTTATACTCGCCTGCTTGGCAATAGCAGGCCCCAGCTGGGAAAAAATGCCCCAGCCCATCCACAAAACCGAAAATGCCCTGATTATCCTGCTGGACATGTCACCGTCGATGATGGCAGAAGACCTCAAACCCTCGCGGCTGGTGCGTGCCCGTCTCAAGCTGACCGATTTACTCAAGCAGCGCAAAGAAGGCTTAACGGCACTCGTCGCCTACGCCGGCGAAGCCTATACCGTCACCCCGCTGACCGATGACAGTGATACGGTCATCAGTTTATTGCCCGCCCTTTCACCCCAGGTAATGCCCCTGAGCGGCAGTAATACCGAAATGGCAATGGATCAGGCCTTGAAACTCTTTAAAGATGGCGGCTTGCTGCAAGGCGATATTTTGCTGGTCACTGATGGTGTCGCTACCGAGGCCCAGCAGTACCTGAGAAGAACCTTACCCGCGGGCTTCCGTTTATCCATACTCGGTGTCGGCACGGAAGCCGGCGCTCCGGTCCCAATACGCCACGGTGGCTTTGCCAAAGACAACAACGGCGGCATTGTGCTGGCCAAGCTCAATGCCACGGAACTGTCCAAGCTTGCCAAAGCCAGCGGCGGAAAATATCGCACCCTGAGCCACAATGACCGGGACATCAACGCCCTCATGACGCAGCCCGAACTGTTGAGTCAAAAGACGCGACAACTGGAAAGAGAGTTTGACACCTGGGTGGACCGGGGTGCCTGGCTCTCCTTGTTGTTGATTCCATTTGTCGCCTTGGGTTTTCGTCGAGGTTGGCTACTGCTGATCCCCCTCTTGCTGATACTGCCAGAACCAAGTTACGCCTTTGGCTGGAAAGACCTCTGGCAAACGCCCGACCAACAAGCGCAGGCCTTGTTGAAAGAAGATAAAGCGGCAGAAGCGGCGCAGACGTTCAAACGTCAGGACTGGAAGGCTGCGGCTCAATACAAAGCCCAGAACTTTGAAGCCGCTGCACAGGGCTTTGCTGAGGACAACAGCGCCCAGGGGCACTACAACCGGGGCAACGCCCTGGCAAAAGCAGGGAAATACCCCGAAGCCCTTGACGCTTATGACGAAGCACTGCAGCAACAACCCGATTTTGACGATGCGAAAGCCAATAAAGAGCTGGTAGAACAACTGCTGCAACAGCAACAAAATCAGCAACAGAGCCAAAACAATGATTCCGAGTCACAGGACAACGACCAGAATCAACAACCCCAAAACGCTCAAGATCAGGATCAAGGCTCCGACGGACAGAGCTCTGATCAGCAAGATTCAGACAGTCAGGATCCCAATCAGGAAAACGCTGAGCAACAGGGCTCTGATCAACCCAATTCTGAACAACAGAGTTCTGAACAACAGAGCTCTGAACAACAACAGTCAGAACAGAACGATGCGGACTCCAGCAATTCTGACCCGGCCAACAGTCAGGACCGGCTGAACCCGGATTCAGATACACAGCAAGCGGATAAGGATCAAGATCAGCAAGCTGCCGGGCAAGATGAGGCTCAACAAGATGCCGCAGAGCACGCGTCCGACGCCGACAGTGTGCAAGCCCAGGCTCAGGAGGGCGAGCTCAGTGATGAAGAAAAACAGGCCATGGAGCAATGGTTGCGCAAGATACCCGATGACCCCAGTGGTTTGATGCGCAAAAAGTTTGAATACCAATATCGCCAACGTCGCCTGGAGTACCAACAGGGTTCCTGGCTTCCGCCAGACAATCAAGCCAACAAGCGATGGTAAGCCCGGCTGGCACAGACGGTGTAGACGCTCAATAAACCGGTTTGTTTAACAAACCCCGAACGACCATACAACAGCGACATTGATAAAGACTATGAATACCCGATCTTCACTCAATACCACGTCTTTACCAGCCTTATGGGTGCTGGCGTTTACCCTGTTCTTTACCAGCATGGTGCAGGCACAGGGGCAACTGTCTTCACGCGTCGATCGCACGCAACTGAGTCTCGAAGAAACGTTCAAGCTCACCGTGCGCTATAACGAGCAGGTAATGTTTGGCGAACCGGATTTTTCCGGGCTGGAGCAAAATTTCGACATTCTCAGCCAGCAACGTGGCAACCAGTATCGCAGCATCAATGGTAAAGCGGAATCCTGGACACAATGGTCGCTGGTACTGGCCCCCAAAAAAGAAGGCAAACTGTTAATCCCCTCGTTTGAGTACGAAGGCAGTTACAGCGATGCCATAGAGATTAGTGTCGAAAAACCCTCCGGCACCACCGGTATCGACAGTGAAAAACCGGTTTTTATCGAAACCGTCATCAGCAAGAACAAAGCCTTTGTACAGGAACAACTGATCTACACCATTCGCCTGTTCACATCGGTTGACCTGAGCGGGTTGGATCGCGGCGATTTCGCCGTCCCCGACGCATTGGTCAAGCAAGTCGCTGAAAACCAATACCAGAAAAACATCAATGGCCGGCCCTATGGCGTGGTTGAAACCTCGTACGCAATTTTCCCGCAAAAGAGCGGAGTACTCACCATTCCACCGGTACTCTGGACGGTTGCGGTGCAAAATAACCAGGGCTATCGCTATGACCCCTTTCTCAGCCGCGGCGGCCAGCGACTGCGGTTGAGAAGCGAAGGCGACACCATTGATGTGCTGCCCAAGCCCGGCAATTACACCGCAGCTCAATGGCTCCCCGCCTCGCAGATCGAGCTCAGCCAAAGCTGGAGTCAGGAGCCGAATAACTTCAAGGTGGGTGAGCCCATTACCCGCACCATCTCGATCCACGCCAAAGGGTTAATGGCGTCACAATTGCCACCGCTGTCCATACAGGACATCCGCGGCGTTAAATATTACCCGGATCAGCCCCAGGCCGATGAAACCGTCTCCGCAGCCGGCATAAACACCGTTAAAACCGAAAGCTATGCCATTGTTCCCAGCCAGCCTGGCACCATAACCCTGCCCGCCGTCACCCTGACCTGGTGGGATACCGTCAATAATCGCATCCAGGAAGCCAGCTTGCCGGTGCAAACCATCCAGGTCGCCGAGAGCCGCGCCGCAACAAGCCCGAACCCGGCCTCAGGAGCCCAACAAGACCCCAGCCAACAATACGCTGCCGAGGATGCCGCCCAACCCTCCCCGTTGGCTCCTGCCTCCTTTTCCGGGTCACTCCAGCAGCGGGGACTTTGGTTCTACACCACCGTGCTGTTGGCGTTCTCTACCCTGTTTTTCGCGATGCTGTGGCGAACCGCCCGTAAAACATCAACGGCCACCGCCAGCACACCCGCTGCTGCCACGGACACACAAGCCACCGAGAAGCAGGCCTACAGGAAGCTCAAGCAGGCCTTGCAAGGTGCAGAGCCGCAGACCATTCGCACCGCGTTACTGGCCTGGGCCAGGGTTTATGAAAACGCCCCCAACCTGTCGTCGCTGCATCAACTCGGTGATATCTGGCCGCCACTGGCGGCCTCCCTGAATCAGTTGGAAGCCAGTCTGTATGGGCAGGGCTCTTCGCGCTTTGACGCACAGCCGCTGCAGCAGGCGATTATTGATATACGTCGACACGGTGTTGCCCGCGATAAGGCGCAAACCGATTCCGGCCTGCCACCACTGTATGGTTAGAACCTGCGTGCGAAGGCCCCGCTACACATTTGTAACGGGGTCATGTGAGAAGGAAGCCGCGACAATCTAAATTATCCCGGTAATTCCTAGAACGGCTGAGGCTGAGCGGGATGACTGTAAGCCCGCGCTCGCTCAAAAGCAGGTCGCTTTTTTAAGCGTTGCAGGTATTCAAAAGTTTGCTCTTCATATTCGTTGGCATAGCCCGCCAGCTCCCCTAAAAACAACGCGTAGTGAACCGCGATGTCGGCAACGGTAAAACGTCCGCCGCACAGAAACTCATTGTCCAGCAGATGGTGGTTGAGCCTCTGTAAGCGCGCCAAATACCAGCGTCGATAGTCCTCCACAACCTGAGGATTGCGACGTTCTGCTGATTCGAATCGGCCGTAGCGAAGTACCAGTGTCTGCGGGAAGGTCAAAGTCGCATCGCTGTGAAACAACCAGTTAATGTAACTGCCGTAATCCGGATGATCCGGCGCTATACGCAAGCTGGTGTCTGGGTGTTTTTCCACCAGATAGTGACAGATACCGGTCGACTCGGTCATGGTAGCCTTACCATCCTGAAAGTATGGAACAGTGCCAAGAGGATTCGTGTCCAGATACTCCTTTTGCAGAAAGCGCGGGGGAAAAGGAAGAACCTCTATCTCACAATCCAGCCCCAACTCTTCTAGCGTCCATAAGGGCCGCAGTGACCGCGTATCTTTGCAGTGCCACAGTTTCATACTCATAAAATTACCCATTAATTCAAATGATCCGCCAGCCACAAAAGGTGGATTTAAAAGCGCTCTTTCAGCTAGCCGCTTGATCAACTGCCGACGTCAATATCAACAAACATAAGGGCTCTAAAGGCCTGCTCTGGCAAAACATTACTGCAAGCGCCCCCTTGGCCGGTGCGATCAGCCAATCGCCGTTCGCGCAATAATAACGATTACCGCCACTCAAGTACACGTTACGGGAGAGGTCAACAACACAAACGATATCAGATGAGGCGGCGCTACAACGTGCAATTGGCCTGGGCTGGAATTAATGAAAACGCCCCTACCTGTCGTCTCTGCAACAGGCAATCATTGATTGACCTCACGGGACTATCGCCAGATAAAACGCAAACGGATACAGGACGACTCCACCTGTATGGCTGAGCTGCTATAAAACCTGCGGTTGCGTTTTTTATCAATGACCTGGTGCCCGAGTCTCAACGCTGGGGTTTTGAGCCAGGTTAAGGGAAAGCCCCGGTAGCGTTAAAGCTCCGGACTGCGCTAACACGTCTGACCGGGCTACAGAAAATTCTGCAAGAACAGAAAGGATTAACACCCAATGGGCCGCCTTAAAAAGGCCTGGCTTTACAGTGCTCCGCGATGAATTCATCGTGTGTCGGCATCGCGTCGACGCTTTCACGGAACACATGACGCATCTGCTGCATCACTTCGATGAGTCGATCCAGGGGCTTCGCATCCGCCACAGGGTCGTAGGCTCCGGGGTGGATGCCCTGCCCCTGCATGACACTCAGCCAGCTGGCTTTTTTGAACAAATCATCCTGACGGTCAAAAAATCTGCCGCGGTTTTTAAACAGTTCAATCTTCTGCGTTAAGGAATCCGGCACCGCCATATTTCGGGTGTACTCCCACAGTGGTTCGGTTCGCTCAGTCGCGTGATAGTGAAGCACGACAAAATCTCTCACCAGATCGTACTCCCGAGCGGTTTGCTGATTGTATTCGCGGATATCGGCGTCGTTAAATTCCCGGCCGGGAAAAATCTGTAACAGCCGCGACACTGCCGATTGCACCAGGTGAATGGCGGTGGATTCGAGAGGCTCGAGAAAACCCGCCGCCAAGCCAATAGCGACACAATTGTTAACCCAGGCGTTTTTACGTCGGCCGGTGCGAAAACGCAGCAATCTGGGCTCATCCAGGGCTTCACCTTCGAGATTGGACATCAACGTGGCCGTGGCTTCGTCATCAGACATAAACGTTGAGCTGTAGACCAGGCCATTGCCCGTGCGGTGCTGTAGTGGGATGCGCCACTGCCAGCCTGCAGGGTGCGCAATGGACATGGTGTAAGGTTTGGTAGCACCGACATTCTTGGTCGGAACCGCAACAGCGCGGTTGGCTGGCAATAGGTGAGACCAGTCGTCAAACTCGGCGTTTAAGGTTTTACCAATCAACAGACCCGCAAAGCCGCTGCAATCAATGAACAAATCGCCATCAATTTGTTGGTTCGATTCCAGAAAGATACTGTCGATGTGACGATTTTCAGGGTTTTGCCTGACATCCACCACCTTGCCTTCGACACGCTTTACACCCGCCTTTTCAGCGATCTCTCGCAAAAAATTCGCATAGAGAGACGCATCAAAGTGATAGGCGTAGCCCATGTTGGACAAGACCGACTGAGGGTCATTGTTTGAAGGCACAAATTTACCCGCCGCCGCCGCCAGGGTGCACAACGAAAACTCGGACAAATCGCCGCAGTCCACGGCCTGGTTGGCACGCATCCAATATTGGTGAAAGGAAACAGAATCAAACTCTCTGCCGTGCTGACCAAAGGGGTGAAAATAGCACTCACCTTTATTGCGCCAGTTGTGAAATTCAATCCCGAGTTTAAAACTGGCTTGCGTCTTGCGAACAAACTCAGCTTCATCAATACCAAGCATTTTATGGAAATCACGAATGGTCGGAATCGTAGCCTCGCCGACACCAATAATACCTATAGCGTCCGACTCCACCAGCGTAATGGCGTAATCGCCTGCGGACAACACCTTGGACAGAGAACAGGCCGTAATCCACCCGGCCGTACCACCGCCCACAATCACAATTTGGCGAATACTGTTATTGTTGTTGCGTGTATGGACCATAATCCAGCACCCTCAGGTAGGATAAACAAAAAGGGCCCACCTCGTGAGAGGTGAGCCAAAAGGTCAGCTATTCAAGACCTGACTTTGAATCGTATGAAAACCCAAAGGGTTAATCAAAATTGTAGCTAAACCTGACGCCGGCTTCCCGGGAAGGTGCCCAACCTACAAACGTTTCAACAGGTCCAATATTAAGTTCCTGTTTGATCTGTTCATCCGTCAGGTTATTGACATACAACTCCAGATCCCAGGTTCCGGCCTGATTGGTGTAACCCACACTGGCGTCAATCTTGGTGTAGGCCTCCTGAACATCCATATCAGTTTCGCCCGGATCAGTCGCACTGAAACTGCCAGCGGGTCGATCACCCCGATTTTCGTAGGTCAAATACGTGTCGTCCTGATAGGTTAACCGAACACGGGGGGTAAGCGTTGCACCACTGCTGAGTATAAAGTCGTGCTTGTACGCCAGGCTCAACATAACCTCGGGGGCGTTAGGTAAAGTATTTCCGGAGAAATCCCACAGTCCGTCCACACATCCACCGGCAGGATCACGCCCCGTGCCACAATCGTTCCACTGCAGACCGGCTTCGCTGTTAAAGTTGGTTTCAGAACCGATGTATTCGTCATACGTGGCATCGAGCAGCGACCCCGTCAATGTCAACACACCGTTTTCGGTCATGGCAAAATTCATGGTGAACTCCAGACCTTGAATCGTCGCCGAACCGGCATTGGTTTTGGTTAATACCGATTCTGTGGTGACCGGATCAATAACCGCCGAGGTCACCTGCATATCCGTATAGTCCATGTAGAACAAGTTGGCGTTCAACGTCATCCGGCCATCGAGCAACGAAGATTTCATCCCCAGTTCAAAACTGTCATTTTCTTCCGGTTGTTGAATCAGTGAGTTGTTCGCCGCAATGTTAGGGTTGTCATTGGTATTAAGCGGTCCCGCTGAAGGATCCGTATTGGCATCCCGACCATCCACCAACACTCCGGACTTCCAACCTGTGGCATAGGACAGGAACAACATGATGTCGTCACTCACATCCCACTCCAAACGCGCCAGGTAGGTATCATTGCTCCAGGAATCCTTCATATCATTCACCTGGCGATAGAAGCAAATGTCACTCATACCTGAGGCATCTGCCGCCGCCCGGGAAGGATAATCGATGTTGATAGGTCCTGTACCATGGTCGTAGTTACAATCGATACTGCGCCCCCCCTGGTCCTGGCGGGTATCATCCGTGCGCCTCCAGCCTGCGGTAACACGCCAATTTTCAGTGATGTCAAAGGTTCCCTGCACATAGCCGCTTTTCGACTCCAGTGTCCGATCGGGCTGATTAAACGATGACAGGGTGACCGGACCATCGGCTGCAGTAAAACCCCAACTGCTGTGTCGCATATCAAAGCGGATATCATTTTCTTCTTCAAACCAGAACAAACCCGCCGTCCAGCGGAAGCGTTTGTCATCCGAATTCTTTAACTGGATTTCGTGCTGCGTCGCTGAATGTCCCGAAGAAACCGTTTCACGAGTATCACCCTGAGCCTCATTCCCGTAGAGCTGGGTTTGTGACATGTCGGTATAACCACCGATATAGCTGAACATCATGTCATTTGAAAACGTGTAATCAAACCGTGTACGAAAGCTGTCCACATCCAGATCCAGTTCGCCGGGTGCCGTTGCAACGTTTTCACGATCCTCGCCGTCAGGTGTAGTCACATCACCCGTGCCTTGATTCTTGAATTTTTCGTAAGACAAAAACCACGAAATGTTTTCGTTGGGCGTGAACATTGAGCCCAGGCGATACGACAACATATCCTTGGTACCGTAATTGTCTTCGCCAGCAAAGGGGCTGGGTGAAACGATATCCGTCTCGCCATCCTGCTCGTCAGACACACCGGCAAACCGTAAAGCCCAATTGTCCGTTACCGGTGTGTTCAACATGAATCTCAGCTCATGCCGGTCACGACTGCCCAATAACACACTGACATTCGCTTCAAATTCATCCTTCGGTTTGGCGGTGATTAACGAGACCGCCCCGGCCGTCGAATTGCGACCAAACAGTGTACCCTGTGGCCCACGCAAGACTTCCACCCGCTCCATGTCATACATCATGGCGGTAGAACCCTGTGAGCGGGCAGAGAAGACACCGTCGGTATAAAACGCAACGGACTGGTCTCCCGCCTCAGTCTGATCGATCGTGCCCTGGCCGCGTATGAAGATCAGTGGTACCCCGTGATCGCCATTGGAACGAATTTGTAAACTTGGCGCCATACCACGCAAGTCATAAATATTGGTGACGTGATTTTCTTTTAATACCCTTTCATCAAAGGCAGAAATCGCCAACGGCGTATCTTGCAAGCTGGTTGTTCGCTTGGTTGCGGTTACAACCACTTCCTCCAGTTCATAAGAGCCTGCCGCCAGTGCAGGCAAGGTGATCGCAGCAGAAATCACTGCGGACAAGGCATTCAATTTATAGTTACTGAGCATTACAACTCCTCCGACATTATTTTAATTACGCTTTTATCATCACTTCAACGCTATTAAATAAGACGGATGAAAATAGCAAACCGCTCCCCCTGTAAATTTAATTACCTATTTTTCCAACTGTTTCGGTCCAGTCATGCTGCATTTAAAAACGACAAGACCTGTTCTCAGTGATTGACACCTCTGCATATGCGACAGGCGAAAAAAAAGGCCTTTGAAAGGCCTTGGCAATAAGTTCAACAACGAGCTCGACGATAGAAGTAATACAAACTAAAGAAACAACATACCTACCGAAGCACTACTCACTTCAGAGACACCAAAAAACTTTAGAGACACCGCAAACTTCAGGGACACCACAAACGACAGAGACCAGAAAACATAACGCTTAGTGCCTTCATCATTATTGACCCGTGGACTTTGGCAAGATCAAAACCCGACCATCGGACTCCTGATGAACCGTCACGGGCAGGGATTTTTCCAGCATCGACACGACAGTATCCACTTGATCGACAGAAAAAGACGTGGTGATTTTTGTGTTTTTCAGAGACTCGGTGCCGAGCGAAATCTTTCCATCGCGGTAGCGGTTTACATCCGCAATCACATCCGCCAGCCGGGTATCCCGGTACTCCAAACGCCCATCACGCCAGCCAGCCACTTTATACCCAACCAGCTGCTGGACCCTGCCAATTCCGACAGCCGATGCCTTGACCTGCTGACCGGCCACCAAGGTCTGCTCCTGAAGCGGATCTGATAGACGGCTCTGAACATGAGGTGGCGAAGCCGCCGAATTTCGCATGACCTCAACAACCCCTTCTTCCACAGAAACCTTTACCTGGTCCAGGTTTTGGTACACCTCAAATCGTGTTCCAACAACCCGTACCGTTGCGTGCCGGGTTGCCACAAAGAAAGGTCGGTTCAAGTCCTTGGCGACATTGAAGAAAGCCTGCCCTCTTTTCAGCTGAACCTGGCGTTTTCCCTCTTCAAACTTCACCGTCAGGATTGATTCAGCCCCCAAGGTTACGACGCTGCCGTCTGTTAACGGCAGCTCTCTAATTTCGCTGATTGCGGTACGGTAGGTTTGGAGCTCGGGCAAGGCCGGTCCACTCTCACCACCATACATCCAAACCAACGAGCCGACGACCAGTACCGCCGCACTCGCAACGGCCCATCTCGCGTGCAAACTCTCGCTGCCCAGTTTTGAACACCATGCCTCCACTTTTTGCTGAACTGTCTCAAGGAGACTTGTGGGCGCTGAGGTACGTGAAGACGGAGTAAGGCCTGAGGGCTCGGCAACTCCCGGCGTTCCATAACTCAGCTCTGACTCAAACGCCAAAGCGGTTTCCGTTACTTGCCGCACAGCCTCGGCCTCCGCCATCCCTTGCCAGATGTCTTGCAGCTGTTCATGGGCGTATTGGTGTGCGGGCTGCAGCCTCAACCACGCGGCAAATTCAATTTGCTCTGCGTCGCTCAGGGTTCGCTCCTGCTGCAGCAAAAACCACGTTCTTGCCTGCGCCTCAATCCGCTCCCAATCACTGCTGGAAAGTCCGGAGATGTCGGCGCTGTTCGTGACCCCGTTGTTTGCGGGATACTCAACCTGATTGTGATTCATTGACTGTCTCCAGAACCTGGCCGTAATGCCTTCTGGCAATCCGCCAAGGCCTTTGACACATGCTTTCTGACCACAGTTTCGGACAGGTCTTCACGACGTGCAATTTCCGCATACGAAAGACCATCGATACGATTCATTAACAACAATTTCCTTCTTTTTCCCGGCATAAGGCCCAGAGCCTGGGAGATCAATTGCACAAACTGTTGACTCAACGCCGTCCGCTCAGGCCCCAGGTGGTTCAATTCAGCGTCGTCGGCTTGCTTGGACTGGCTGTAACTTTCCCGCACCTGCCTGCGTCGAATCAAATCAATACAGGCGTTATGTACCGTGCGGTACAAAAACGCACGAACATTTTCAATTTTGCTCGTGCCCAACATGGTTGCCAATCGTGCAAACGCCGACTGCACGACATCTTCGGCTTCAGTGTACGCGATACCGAATTTTTGAGCGGCATAGCGACACAGCTCCTGGCGATATTCACCATAGTAATAATCCAGATCTTTACCGATATTCACGCTTGCCATACTGGTGGACGCGTTCAAAGGTCAGCACCTGCTATCAACCATATCAAGGTCATTGTATGTCTGTTATTAAAATACATGCTCACTGGCTCTCTCTATGAACACCGCTCAAACGCTTTTTCTTATTGGAAGCTGAAGGTGTCTTACCCATAAGACGCAAGAGCCCCTTCGGTCCGCCCCCCTGCAGTGAAAAAAAATGCGTGGCGCTAACACACTGAATTATAGCTGTTGGATACGCTGCTATTTTATAGCCAAAAACTATCAGCCACAGCCCGACGCTGAAATCAGCAGGCCGTGCGGCGCAATATGGAAGCCGATCGAAGTCAATCAAAGCCAATGGAAGCCAATCAGTGAAAGCGAAAGCCAACCCTTACGCCCAAAGTCCGGGGGGCTGCCAAATAAAACCGGGGCTGAGCGGCCTCAATGCCAAAGACATCATAGGCGACTTGTTCATCTGTCAGGTTTTCAACGTACCCCTCAAGCCACCACGGGCCTTTCAGTGGTTCGAATTTAAACCTCGCGTTCACCATCCAATAGGCAGGCTGAACGTCGATGTGACTGGCTGCGCCACTGGGGTCCGCGACCCATTGACCGGTCCGATTATCCAGCAACTGACCACTGCGATGCTCGCGGTTGGCTTCACTGAAGTACACTTTGTCAGAATAGGTCAACAGCACCGACGGCGTCAGGTGAGCCCCTGAACTCAAGCGGAAGTGATGTTTGTAGGCCACACTGAATCGAAACCTAGGCGCCTGTTTCATTTGGTTACCACTGTAATCCACCAGGTCGGGCACGCTGGGGTCATGGGCACTGGGATTCCAGGTCTGTCCATACTGGGGAAAGCTGCTGTCGATGGCCAAAAACTTGTCGTAGCGGGCATCCAAAAACGACAATTGCCCACTCAGCTGGCCATGCAGCGACGTGGCCCAATTCAGCTCCAGCTCCAGGCCATTGATCGTGGCGGAGGCGGCGTTGGAACTTCGAAACACCTCACTGCCCACGGCATCGATCGCCACACTGGACACCTGAAGATCATCGTAGGCGGTTTTAAACAGCGCCCCGTTTAACGTCACCGCATTTTGCAACAAGGTGAGTTTAAAGCCAAATTCGAGGTTGCGGCTTTGCTCAGGCTCAATATACGCCGCAGCATTGCCTTGATCGCCATTGTTGATGGCAATGGTTTCCATCAACGCTGTCTGAAACCCGGGATCGTCAGGTCCACTGAAAAGTCCTTTCAGACTGTTGCCGTCTTCAACGATACCGGGCTTAAAACCTTCTGCGTACATCCAATAGAGCAAGATGTCGTCGGTAGGCCGGTATTCAAGCCTGGCCATGTAGGTGGTACTGCCCCACGCCTGATCCACATCGTTGTAGCTGGAGACAAAACACTGACCGTCCGAAGCCGATTCCCGATTCACCGCAATGTCCCCTAAATCACCATGCCGGTCGGCCCTGATCAGGTCGGGACAACCGACATTTCTGCCGCCTTTGTCATAACGTTGATCCCGCCCGGTTCGCGCTCCCATCGCTGCACCCCAACGGTCAGTGAAGTCATAGCTCACCTGACCATAAGCCGCGGCAAACCTGGACCCGCGATGCGGCTGTTGAAAACTGTGCGAAGCTGCACCTCCCCAGCCACTGCCAGTGGCATCCTGATGCTCCAGGTCAAAGCGTATATCGGTTTCCTCTTCAAAAGAAAAATAGGCCAGCAGCCACTGAAATCGTTGCCCGTCTCCCCCCTTAAATTGAATTTCATGTTGCCGCGAGTAGTAATCGGACCAAACCGTCTGGTTATTTTGATGATACTGCAGGGGATTGGTCTCACTGCCTAAGGGACTGACGCCATCACCATCCCAGTTTTGCGTGCGATCCATACTGGTATAGCCCGCGATGTAAGCCACATGCAGAGCCTCATTGACATGAAAGTCCAGTCGGCTTCGAACGCTGGTCATTTCCAGGTCCGTCACCCCCAAAGAATCAATGAGCACCGGTTCGTCGTAATCAACGGCCGGCAAATTACCGCTGCTGTGGTCGTTGAATCGTTCGTAGCTCAGCCACCAATTAACAGCCTCGTTGATTTTCCAGCTTGAGCTAAGTCGTACACTGTCGTGATCGAGGTTGTTGTACTGATCCGCCTCGCGATTTGAAACAGACCCCCTGGCGAAGTCCAGCTGCCCGTCCTGCTTTTCAAGCGCCCCGGCAAGCCGTATCGCCCAGCTGTCGGTCACAGGAACATTCAACACCCCCCGGGCAGACTGATATTGATAGTTGCCCATGGCCAACTCCAATCTGCTTTCAAACTCTTGCGCAGGTGCGTTCGTGTGGTAATTGACGACGCCACTGGTTGAGTTTCTACCGAACAGACTTCCCTGTGGTCCACGCAGCACCTCAATTTGAGCAAGGTCATACAGTAAAACCGCAGCCCCCTGACTGCGACTGCTGTAGATGCCGTCCACGTGCGTGGCCACCCCGGAATCCCCGGCCTCGGTCGGGTTGTCAGAGCCCACCCCGCGCAAATACAACATGGATGCCGAATGATCACCGCGGCGGGCAACCTGCAAGCTTGGCACCAAGGCCATAAAATCAAACAGACTCGATACTCGATGTTCGTGCAGAACGTGCTGATCCAGTGCGGTAATTGCCAGCGGGGTGTCCTGCAATCGTGTCTCCCGCTTGGTGGCCGTCACCGTGATTTCTTCGATAGTGGCTCTTTGGCGCCCCGGGCCAACCCCAACGACAGCAGACGCTCCCGCCTCCGCAACAGGCACAATAATGAAACTCTGATCACTCACCATTTCGAACGTTAATTCAGACTGGGACAATAATCGCCGCAACCCCGCTTCGATAGCCATACGTTCATTTAAGGCAGGCGCCTCTATTTGTAATGTCCGGTCTAATTCGGATGGCATCAAAACCGCGGCACCACTTTGCTGAGAAAACACCAGCAAGGCTTTTGACAACCTTTGTGCAGGAATATTGAATTGAACCGAGCGAACAGCAATGGGGGGATGAACTTGCGGCGTGGAAGAGGGTTGTGAAGATATTTTGGGATCAGCTGGTTCGGCCAGCACGGGCGACGCTTCGACTGCAGATTCTGGGCTGGACCCGGCATCCGTTCCTGATGATGCAGCCAGCACTTGACTCGCCGGCGTTGTCGACAGGGTAAGAAGCAATACCACTACTGCGGAGGGTCCGGGCATAAACCGTAAAACTCGAGTTCTGTTTAAGGTCCGCCTGTTCGCCAGCATCAATACAGACAGCCCTATCTTATTGTTATGATGTGTTAAACCGCACACCGAAAAGCCACTGCGCGGGTTTTCGGTGTAACACTTGATGCTTTACATTCTGACTGCACGTTTTAAAAAGGTACTATACGTTACATTCGGTACTATCCCTTACATTCCATCAACGACTTGATGTATTGGGGAAGGTATAAGGTACCTGAGTCGTCTATGACTCCCTAAGAGATCAGATACTACTCATCCCCATAAGGGACATCAACTGTTTCTGATTGTGGCCCGGTTTACCTCAGCGTCCTTAACCAGTTGACTAACTCGGCATTGCCCACCTCAACCCGAAGCCCTTCCGGCACGTCCGCCACCAACCAGTGCACCTCCCAGGACAAACTGTCCCCCTCAGCCAGGGTCTGTGCCGCACTTTGCACCTCCAATTCCATGTACTCCTGCTGACCACTTAAATACACTTCCACATCACCTTCACCGGTGGCCACACGATCAGCGTCAACCCGTGGGTAGCGTTTCATGAAAACTACGCCGCGATCAATCCAGGCCAGCCACCCCTCCACCCCATTGGCGGTCAATTTACCTTCTGGAGGCTTGTCCTGACTGTCCAGATCAATCCATACCACTTTATCTGAAGCCTGATACGACACGTCTCCCATCGGTATTGCCAGGCTGGATGCCCGAGCCGGGAAAAGCACCAAGCCTCTTCGCCGGACTCTTGTGACCTCCCATGCCGCAATTTCGCTGAAATGTTTCGCCGCTTGCAGACGATAGGTTAATTTCACCCGATGTTGATCACCGGAGGGCAATTCAATCTCTTTCGAGAGCTGAACCCCCAAGCCCGGGCGACCCACCAGGGACAGGCTCCGGGCCTGAAGCTGTCGAATGCCATACGGCAAACTGTCGTGCTCTGGAACGGGAGGCCAATTCCAAAGGCTCTGCGGGCTCACCCAAAAGGTAGACCCCCAATTGTTACTCCCCGCTGTTGCGGCAGATTTGCCGTACAAAAACTCTCGTCCGGCCACCTTAAAAGAACTGATTCGTCCTCCCGTTTCCGGTTCAACCGTGATTGAGCGTTGTGACGTTCCCAGTAACACCGCTGAACCTTCACCCTGCCGAGCCTCTGAGTCCGCGGACGCACATTGGATCATGCCGATGCACACCGTCACCCTGAGCCAGTAACGAAACATCGAGAAAGCAGACCGGTCACACACCACGCTGAGCCGTTGCGTATTTTCCGACATCACTCAGCTACCACTGCAACTGAGTGCAACCTGCTCAGAGGAGCCCACTAGCCGGGTCGCAGAAGACGGGTCGGCGGTTCGGGGGATGATTTTCACATTGGCCACCGATACGGTGAGGCTGCCCTCCGTCGACAGGGAGAACGGCACGTTCACGCGACTGAAGTCCATGCGGTCATTGTGGAAGCACTGCAAATCAATTGTCACCGAACGCCATGTTCCCAGAGGCCATTCGCGCAATATCGAATCCAGCGACGTTGCGACTTCACAACCTTCGCCGCACCCGATGGCCGCCATCACCGAGCTTGATGGGGCCTCTGTGACTTGCAAATCCAACTGTAAATACCCATTGCGCTGGGCGAAGGCGGATAAATCCTGAGGGTTTTTCGCGGCCAGGTAGGCACGCCCTTGCTCCAGCCCCAGCCAGCGAATTTTTCGCGCGTCTTCCTGTGATTCCTTATCGACGGAGAGTACGCTGAGGTTTTCATTGTCACCACTGAGGTGGCTGTTTCCGGTGGCTTCGACCGGATCGCCTGAGCCGCTGGCGATGAACAGCCCCCAGGGTGACAAGGTTCTCGACACAAACAACCATGCATCCTCCAGTTCACCACTGCTTGGCAGTGTCGTTGCTTCCGGTAAATCCGCGGCCATCACTGTGGAGTCCGAATAGCTCAGGCCATAACCATAGGCAAACAGCGGGTCATAATCCGGATCCCGATGATTGAGTGGCGTTTGGTGAACATACTTCGGCCAGGAAAATGACAATTTACCCACAAAGTCATATCGCGCCTTACCCTGTTTGTCCCCCACCAGCACATCCGCAACGCCATCGCCTTCAGAGCCCGGCAACCATGCCGCCACAAAGGCATCCGACAGGTTGATCTCTTTATTCACCCACAGGGGTCTGCCGGAAAGAAACACCGTAACGACAGGAATCCCCGCCTGCTTGAGCCTTTTCAACAGCGCCAGATCTTCTTTGACACCGTACTGATATTCAATAGACGCTATATCCCCGTGCCATTCGGCGTATGGGTTTTCACCAATAACGACGACAGCGACATCCGGTGGCTCCAAATAACTGCCATTCAGACTCAGCTCCACCTTGCCTCCGGCCTCAAGTATCACTTTTCGGAAACCGTCAAAAATGGATGTGGCGCCGGGAAAATCCTCACGGGTATTGCCCGTCCCCTGCCAGGACAGGGTCCAGCCGCCGCTTTGCTTGCCAATGTCATTCGCACCACTGCCGGCCAGAAGAATTTTTTGTGCGGGATTGATGGGCAGCAGAGCGCCATTATTTTTGAGTAAGACCAGGGATTTTCTAACCGCTTCACGAGCCAGAGCGCGGTGCCCGAAGCCTCCCATCAACTCCGGCTTGGCTGACAGCGATCGCCTGGACACCAGCCCCTTGTCCATCAGCCCGGCGCGCACCTTCACTCGAAGAATACGGCTGACGGCATCGTCGAGACGCGCCCTGCTGATCTTGCCGGTTCGCACCTGCTGCAGCGTGTTCTCATAGAGTTTCTGCCAGTCGCTGGGCACCATAAACATATCCAGCCCGGCGTTAATGGCCTGGGGACAACTGGTGACACTGCAGCCCGGGACCTGACGATGACCGTTCCAATCACCGACCACAAACCCATCAAAACCCAGCTTCCCCTTGAGAATATCGGTCAACAAATACTGACTGCCGTGCATCTTCACACCGTTCCAACTGTTAAAGGAGGCCATAACGGTTTGCACACCGGCTTCAAGAGCGGCAATAAAGCCGGCCGCATGAATCGTCAATAATTCCGACTCTGACACCTGGGTATCCCCGCGATCAATGCCCCGGTCGGTACCGCCGTCCCCGAGAAAATGCTTGGCCGTGGCCACCACATGAGTTTCATTCAGCAGCTGATCACCGACGCCCTGCAAGCCCTGCACCATTTCCCTGGCGTACCCCCGAACGATTTCCGGATCTTCTGAATAGCTTTCAAAAGTTCGCCCCCAACGATCATCGCGCGCCACGGCCACGGTAGGGGCAAAAGTCCAGTCAATGCCGGTCACCGCCACTTCCTGTGCCGTTGCCTCGCCGATGCGATGAATTAAATCCTTATCCCGAGCTGCACCGAGGCCAATGTTGTGAGGAAACAGCGTAGCACCGACTACGTTATTGTGACCATGAACCGCATCACTGCCCCAGATCAGCGGAACTCCCGCGCCATTGCCGGCCACAGAAGCCGTGTAGTACGCATCGGCCATCGCTACCCACTCTGAGACCGGCGCAAATTTATTGTTGTTTGGCGCGGTCCCACCACCATTAAGAACCGAGCCAATGTGGTATTTTTTTACTTGCTCCGGAGTGATAAATTTAATTTCAGGCTGGATGATCTGCCCCACCTTTTCCTCTAGCGTGAGCTTGTCCAGTAACATCGTCACCCGGTTTTCTACCGCCGCATCACGGTCAACCGCCGAGACCACATTGGGCCACTCGGCGGCTTGCGCCCCACCCGACACTGCTGACACGCCCGAGACTGCAGCGTTGACCGTTGCCTGGGAACGGCCTGGCGGATGCAGCACCGTTGACGCCGTTGCCTCATCGGTGATGTCGCTATCACACCCCTGCAGGCACATCATCACAACACACAGTGCCAACGTGGCTTGACCTATCTTTTGGTATTTGTTCATTTGCCCCCCAGTAATCTGTTTGTATCAGCTTCTTGTAAGACGCACAGTCCTCTGCAATCCGCCCCGGCACCTGACTCCCCCAGGCCCGACTCACAAAACATCCGGCAATAGCACCAGCCTGGCCGTCTGAACTCACCCGGGTTAGCGATAAAATATTGCGCGGGCGGAATTCAAACCGCCATGCGTCCTAATCCTGTACGCGGAAAAATCGACGGACTTAAAGAGCACCAAATACCCCTTAAATGCACCCACGATAAAAAACGATCCGGAGAACCCTATGGCTGAAGTGATTGCCACCAACGTAGAAATCGACGAACCCACCTCTTCCAATTACACCTTTGCATTGGTGACCTTAACCAGCCTGTTTTTTATGTGGGGGTTCATCACATGCTTAAATGACATATTAATTCCCCACCTGAAAACGGCCTTCGACCTGAGCTACACCCAGGCCATGCTGGTTCAATTTTGTTTTTTTGGTGCCTATTTTGTAGTCTCAATCCCCGCCGGCCGACTGATAAAAAAAATCGGTTACCAACACGGCATCGTGATCGGCTTGGCCATTGCCAGCATCGGGTGCTTTTTGTTCATTCCTGCGGGTTCGTATCACACCTACCCGCTGTTTCTGATGGCGCTGTTCGTCCTGGCCTCAGGCATTACTATCCTTCAGGTGTCCGCCAATCCTTATGTAACGGCATTAGGTTCCGCTGGCACCGCCTCCAGTCGGTTGACTCTGACGCAGGCTTTTAATTCCTTGGGCACAACCATCGCGCCCTGGTTCGGCGCCGTTCTGATCTTATCGGCGGCTACCGCCGGCAATGAAGCCGCCAGCGTAAAAGGGCCCTATGTATTTTTAGGTTTGACTCTGGCCGGCCTCGCGCTCATTTTCTATTGCGTGAGACTCCCCAAAATCACCTACCGGGAAGATGCGGGCTCTTCACGCGACTCGGCATGGTCTCATCGTCACCTGGTGTTAGGCGCTGTGGGGATTTTCGTTTATGTTGGCGCCGAAGTTTCTATTGGGAGTTTTTTAGTCAATTTTTTAGGCGAAGCCAATATCGCGGGACTGCCTGAACCCCAGGCGGCAAAATACATAACCTACTACTGGGGCGGTGCCATGGTGGGCCGTTTTATCGGTGCAGCCCTAATGCGTCAAATTCCCGCGGGCAAGGTGTTGGCGTTTAACAGCTGTATGGCGGCGCTCTTGATTGCCATTGCTATTAATAGCGAGGGTTCAACCGCGATGTGGAGCATCCTCGCAGTGGGGTTCTTTAACTCTATCATGTACCCTGTGATTTTCAGTCTCGCTCTAAACCAACTTGGATCGGCAACCAGTCATGGCTCCGGAATCCTGTGTTGCGCCATTGTTGGCGGAGCCATTATTCCCGTCCTTCATGGCATGTTTGCTGATGCCGTGGGCCTGCAACTGGCCTTTTACCTACCACTGATATGTTACATCTACATTACCCACTACGGTCTGAAAGGCTGCAAACCCCAAAAAGGGTCATTGCCACAAATTGCAACAACGTGTGTGACTGCCACGGAGAACGTCACTGGACCCGGCAAGTAACATTCAATCGAGGAAGCAAATCGAAATCACGCCTTCACCGAGCGGCCCACTCCAAACACTGAAGATGACTGACAAACCACAACCTGTTGACGAACAGGTTGTGGAAGGCGGAAGCTCCATTACTAATAGCGAAAACGCGACTCCGTCCGCAGCATTTTAAAAATGGTGTCACGGCACATCATCGAACTTTATCTTTGCAAACATGCCATCAAAAAAATCACTCGAAACTTTCAACGAGCATCCCGTTTTTCCACTCATCCCAGCACGCCTCCGGCTAAAGTGAACCCTTCCCTATTGATTCTGGTTTCTCGCTATATCTCTTAACTTCCCTGAGCGCTTTTCTTCCTGGTAATGATATTTCCAACATATCGCTACCGGAGAGCTGGCGCATTTAAGTTACACAGCAACTGTGGCAACAAACCATGCTGCAGTACTATTGCGTAAAGCTAAATTTCAGCTCTGGCTTCCACAAAGCCCGGGCAGACAACAACAAAGCAAAAGGGAACTTTCCGACCACTTTTGACCTAATAGTTTCAATTTTTGTCGTCTGTTTCATTTTAATAACAAGCCTCGTACTCACAGCATTTTTTATTATTTAGCGCACTTTTGATCAATTTTTAGATATAATTGGGGCAACCGCATATAACACTTTTTAAGTTAACAGCGAGAGACTATTCTTAACACGGCTATGGCCTCAGGTTTATCAATTAATGACCATTAAGCGCGCAACGTTTTTTCAAAAACAAGTTCAAAAAAGGGAAGATCCTTTTCACTCTCCTGTTAATCAAATTTCAGGTTTGTCCGTAAAAGACCTATCATTCTCTTTGCGTCGCCTGTTGCTATGTGCCGCAACGGTCGCTTTTTTCAGTCACGCGGCGGTAGCGAATGAAATCGAAGCCCGAAATATTGCTGAAGAAGCCAGAACACTGATTGTCAAAACCTCCGCACCCCGTGACAACACCCACATTGGTATCGACAATCCAACGCGCACAACCAACGCCGCCACTGTCAGCCAGGGCGCAGCGCTCTCTCTGGCTGACAGTGGCCCCGCGTCTCCCCCCGAAACGGATCAGGCAGTCCCCGAAGCCAAAAGCGTCGATCTTGCCGAACCCATTTCCACAGAAGACTTGAACGCGGTTGAAGAGCCCCCCCATACCGAACCCCCTGCGATTGGACGGCCGAGCGCCGGAGAAGGTGCGGCCGCAACCAAAACTGCGGCTGAAGCTGGCGTGCCAGCAGATGATGCAACCCCAAAACAAACCCCCAAGCCTACCGCAGACCAAACGCCACAAACCGAGCTGAGTGCAAACATTCCAGCAGCCGATACGCTGCTAATCCTCGGCACCAAGGTACCGCCCTCGACGTCGACTCGTTTAGCCTGGTCCCCCAGTCTGTCGTTTGAAGGGCTTTCCATGCCCACCCCTGTACTGGTGGTCAACGGAGCAAAAAACGGCCCGACCCTGTGCCTGACCGCCGCAGTCCACGGGGATGAATTGAACGGGATCGAGATTGTACGTCGCGTCCTTTATAGTCTTGATCCGCAAGAAGTGTCCGGCGCAGTCATTGGTGTCCCCATTGTGAACCTGCAAGGCTTCCGCCGAAACTCCCGTTACCTGGCCGATCGCCGTGACCTCAATCGCTATTTTCCAGGCAATGATACCGGCAGTTCAGCATCCCGGATCGCACATTCCTTTTTCAACAGCGTCATCAGTCATTGTGATGCTCTGGTGGATTTACACACCGGCTCTTTCGATCGAACGAATTTACCTCAACTGCGAGCAGACCTGCGGGACAAGGACATTGCCAAGTTAACCCATAACTTTGGTGCGACCGTCGTACTGCACAGCACGGGAGCGGAAGGCACATTGCGCCGTGCGGCCGCTGAAAATGGCATCCCCGCCGTCACTCTGGAGGCCGGAGGCCCCAACCGACTTCAGGAAAGCATTGTCAGTCACGGCGTTGCGGGGGTTCAGACTCTCCTCAACAGCATGGGTATGATCAAAAAGTTCAGCTTTTGGGGCAAACCCGAGCCGGTGTATTACCAATCCAGCTGGATTCGGGTCAATCATGGCGGCATCCTGTTCAGTAAGGCGCGGCTTGGTGAAAAAATCAGTGCCGGTGATGTCCTGGGCACGGTCACTGACCCCATTACGAATGTCAGTCACGATGTGGTGTCTCCACACCAAGGCCGCATTTTAGGCATGGCCCTCAACCAGGTGATGTTGCCGGGTTTTGCGGCCTACCATATCGGCATTGCTGCGAAAGATGAAACCAAGGCCGTGCCTGCCGATGATACTGAAACCTCCCAGCCTCTGGATGCTGACCTGTCGCAAGCCGATAAGGTGTTAAACGAGGAACCGGGCAGTACGGCGGACCTCCCAACCAGCAAGGCCACGACACCCTCCAGCATAGAGTCCGAATAGGCGTTGCGCTGTCGGTTTAGTGCACTCGGGCCAGGGTTCAATTCACTGACTTGAACCCTATTGGCAATAGATTTGAACTACGGCGTGACACAAAGGAGTGAACGAGGCCGCCATCCCCGAAGTGTTTATTCCGGGTTTTCGGCCTTGAGGATTTTTTCAACAATGGGCTTCAGGCGCGTCAGCCCCCATGCCTCACCCGTTTCCAGCGCAGCTTCTGTATCTTTCCCATAGATCGCTGCCTCACGCACGGCAATCAGACCTCCCACCCGATTACCACTCGAGCAGTGCACCAGGGTCGTTTCACCGTCAAGGTTGCGCAACAGGGCATCGAGCACGGTGGCGTTGGTGACGGTCAGATCATCAGCTGTGGTGATCGGCAGAGAATAGTAGTTCATCCCTAACAGCTCTACATACTCGCCTTCATTCCAGTCCAGTTCATCATCTGGGCGCAAATTAATAATGTTTTTGACTCCGGCATCCGCGAGTTTAATGAAGTCGTCTTTGGTGGGCTGACCACT
The DNA here is from genome assembly GCF_011602365.1 of Pseudomaricurvus hydrocarbonicus. Taxonomy (GTDB): domain Bacteria; phylum Pseudomonadota; class Gammaproteobacteria; order Pseudomonadales; family Cellvibrionaceae; genus Pseudomaricurvus; species Pseudomaricurvus hydrocarbonicus. The sequence goes on along the minus strand of NZ_JAAONZ010000009.1, from coordinate 122,950 downwards.
GGAGTAGACGCCTGATTCCGGGTGGTGCAAATTTTGAATCGACAACTGCTGAATGGACGCCGCTTGCTGTGGGTCTGGCACGTGCACCGATTCACCAGGCGCCTGATCCTTATTCGCCTCAGAAGTACAGCCAATAACACTCAACGTGGATACGCAGAGCAATACTGCGGCTGAGGCGTTAATACCAGCCTGCCAAGTGAGCCCTTGAACACTTTTCTTATATAGCATAAACACCTACCCTCATTGGCTAAAATTCTGATTTTACTGAGCTGTGAATTTCACTGAGCTGTGGACTGCCTTGAACTGTTGATTGCATTGAGCCTTGGGCGCATCGAAGTCCAGAGACATCAACACCCTCGCCTCTAAGCTTTTTCTTTTTGAAAGGCGGGCATGATGGCCGAAATGATAACCACCAAAACACTGCCGAGAACCAGGCCCGTCAGCATTTCGACCAGCAAAATGCCGATCCAGTTCACCCAGGCTGCCAGATGCTGGGCATGAAACCACTCTTCCACCCCATGCGCAAAAACAGGAACCCCATGCATGAGGATACTGCCACCCACCAGGAACATCGCCAGTGTCCCCACAATGGATAAGGTTTTCATCATACCCGGGCACATGCTTAAAATTCCACGTCCCAGCCTGGCCGAAAACGCGCCCGTATCGTCACCGGCTCTGGTGATTAAATACAGTCCCACATCGTCCAGTTTGACGATCCCGGCAACTAAACTGTAGACCCCAACTGTCATGAGAACAGCAATCAATGAGACGACAACAATCGCCCCCATTAACGCCATGTGCTGAACCGTCCCCAACGCAATGACAATAATTTCAGCGGATAAGATAAAATCCGTGCGAATGGCCCCTTTGATTTTATCTTTCTCGAACACCAGCAGCTCTTCGCGCGATTTAGTCAACTTATTACGGGTCGATTCTGTGCGTTTTCGGGTTTCGGTTAGCTGGGCAGCGGCTGCATCGTGAGCGGTGTTTCCAGCAACAACCACTGCCGGCGTAGTGTGTTTTTTACCACGAGCCAAAAAGTGCCAGACTTTCTCAGCGCCCTCAAAACACAGGTAAGCGCCACCCAACATCAATAGTGGTTGTATCAACCAGGGAATGAAGGCAGAAATCAGGAACGCCAAGGGCAGCAGGATCCCCTTGTTGATGAACGACCCCTTAGCCACCGCCCACACCACCGGCAACTCCCGCTCGGCCCTGAGTCCCGTCAATTGATTGGCGTTTAAAGCCAAGTCATCCCCCAGTAAACCCGTGGTTTTACCGGCCGTGACTTTGGTCATTGCGGAAATATCATCCAACATACTGGCAATATCATCCAGCAATGCCAGCAAACTAGTACCTGCCATCTGCCTATCCCTAATCCGTCAAATACTGGTGCCGGTCAGCTTAACCGGCAACTATGATTGCCATGTGACCCTGTTCAAAAAAAACCATGTTGACTGCGACTGCTGGCAGCTACGCTTTACGTTACAGTCACTGCTCACATGAAAGACACTGTTCTCATTAAAGACACTGTTTACATTTCAGACACTGCTTGCATTTCAGACAGCCTGCACGACGGGCCTGTGTGCCTGCCTCCCTGCTCAAACATTACCCGGCCTCAAAGGCCACCAGGTCTAATGCACAGCCGTTTTTGAAAACACATTCAGGACTATCACCCCCGCGCCAATGAGCGCGATACCGAAGGCTCCCGGTGCGTCCAGCTTTTGATCAAATAGCACCCAGCCAACCAGGCTGATCAGAGCCACCCCGACACCCGACCAGACCGCGTAAGCAATCCCAACCGGTATCGTTCTCAACGTCAGAGACAAAAAATAAAAGGAAATCAAATACCCCACCACAACCACAATGGTGGGGCCTACTTTGCTGAATTCTTCGCTTTGCTTCAGGGCAGATGTTGCCACCACCTCAGACACAATCGCAAACAGCAAAAAGACCCAATTTTTCATTCACTACACTCTCGATAAACCATCTCAATAATGGGCAAGTTGCACCCCATACCCCAGGTGAACGTCAATCCGTTCAGAAGTGTACAGCGGTCATGGTCTTTTTACACGACTGCAGGTCTTGCGATTTGACCATCCCAAGACCAGTGGTAACGCTAAAACAGGCTTAAAGTCGCCTTCGGGCGCGCCAAAGCGCTGCTTGTGTCACATTCAGCAAGCCAATCCTGGGCGGCTAAACTGAGGCCATTAAGACCTTAGCTCCTGTTTCAGCGACTATCCACTGGTAGCTATCCTATGGCAGATTCCTTAAGATGGCGGCTCCGAATAGCGTCCTTTTCACCCTCCAGATACCAAGTCGATGTCCGCACCCACTCAAGCAGCTGTTATCCAGCCTAAAATGCCCTACCTGGGCGCACGTCTGAGAGCCATCTATGAATGGATAGAGTCGGCTCAGGCCATTCAATCTTACCAGGAAATTTGGGACTGCTGCTGCGACCACGGCTATCTTGGCATCAAAATACTGGCCCAGGAACTCTGCGAACAGGTCTACTTTGTGGATCAGGCGCGGCACCTTATTGACGACTTACAACAGCGACTCAAAGTGTATCCTGCTGACCGCTACCAGGCGTTTACCGCCGACGCCGGCCAGCTGCAACTGGCCCCCGATAAACGTCCGCTGATCATCATTGCGGGTATTGGCGGAGAGCTCAGTATCGATATCATTCATCAAATTCTGCACAATCATCAGGGTCACTCTCTGGACTTCCTCTTTTGCCCGACCACAACCCAGTTTGATCTGCGCGAATATCTGGCGGAAAAGCCGTTTGAACTGCAGCATGAAACCATGGTGACAGAGAAAGGCCGGGATTATGAAATCATCTGTGCACGCTGGAACTCACCACAGCCACATCCCCAGCCAGTCAGCAAAACCGGTGAACACTGGGATTTAAACGACGCAGTGCATCATCGCTACCTGTCCAAACTGATCCGACATTACCAGCGACGAACTCTGGGAGAAAACGCCCGGGAAGCCCGGCGTGTGCTGACCATTTACCAGACCCTTTGGCAACAGCTGGACACGGCGTCATAAGCTATCCTTTAAAAAGAAAAGCCAATCATTTGTGTTCGATCAACCGGTGCATACATGAACTCTCAGCAACAACTCATGTCACGCTACATTGGCAAATTACCTCCGGGACAACTGACCTGGATTGGTCTGCGGCCGGAGCGAAAAGCGGAGATGACGGTTGTCCAGTCCGCCAATGCCGTCATGGATTTAGGCCTGGAGGGTGACCACCGCATGCAGAAAACTCCGGGGTCATCCCGCCAGGTCACCCTCATCAGCAAAGAATTCATTCAATTAACCGCCCATTATTTGAACCTCAACCGGGAGCTGCGCAACAATCCTGATCCCGACACCGGTCCCATTGACCCCAAGTTGTTACGCCGCAACCTGGTCGTTAAGGGCATTAACCTGAATGCCTTGCGGCACCAAAAGTTTCAAATAGGGGAAGCGATCTTTGAGGCCAATGCGCTGTGCCACCCCTGTATCAGAATGGAACACGCCCTGGGCCCGGGCGGTCTGGCTGCCATGTTCGGCTATGGGGGTCTGTGCTGTAAAATCCTGCAAAGCGGGAAGATTGCAGTGGGCGACGAAGTACGCCTCTACACCCCTCAGATAACATTGCTGTAACACCTTCAAGCCCTGATCCTCACCGTATCCAGCCAACGGGCCGTTTTACAGACGGTGCCCCCGAACATGAGCCAAATACTGACGACACCTTATCTACACGAGCTATGCGTATAATCCCGCTATGGGGTTTTGCTGCCACCCGTGAGAGCAAAACCCGCAGATTCTCTGGCCAGGCGTAAATCCCGATCGCAATCCAGTGCCAGCTCCGCCCTTTGCAAGGTGAGCAGCCCCTGCTGGATGGCCGCGCTTCGCATCGGCTCGTCACCGATCAACGCGAGTGCCTGCAACGCTTTTTGCAAACGCAGGACCACTTCTATGTTGTGCGCGCCATCGCGAGCTATGGCCACAAAGGCATCCTCAAACAGGTCATCAACGGACAGCTCCGGCATTGAGACTAAATCGTGCTTCACCTCGGGCTGTTGCCCTGTGTCCGCCGACTCGCCCCACAGCGAAAACAAACGCACAAAACTGCCAATCACCTGAATGGCAGTGCCGGGATCATTCACGGCCGGGGATAACGCTCGGCTGGCGATCTCCGACAACACCACCAGCCCAAAACGGGGGTCTTCATCAAAAGTGCGGGTGCGGCCAATCAAAAAGGGGGCGGCTAACTTGCTCAAGTCAAACGCTTCGGGGTTGTCTTTGTCTTTGCCGTTCCCGCCATCCAGCTGCTCACACGCATACGCTAAAGCTCGACCCGGTGCTACGAAGGTACCCGGCAACGCAGCCACCTCAACCCGGATACTCATTTTTTGGGCCAACTCTTGTAACGCCGGTACATCTATTCTCTCAATATAACCAATGGATTCTGAGTATATGGCCACAGCTGCTGGATCAGCGGCCAGGTCGCTGCGTCCGACAACGGCAGAAGCGCCTAAGGTTGGCGCCTGCCGTCGCAACGTCAGGGCGCTGGCCGTCGCCGCCTCGACCTTGTCGACCGTGGACCCCAGGCGCCCCAAGCGGGCAATGCGATCAACCCAACGAACAAACATGACAATGACCAGAGCAAAGACCAATATTGTCAGCACAAACAGGGCAAAGCGTCCGGCCTTGTCGTAAGCACTGTTTTGCACCGAGACCAGCGCGACGATACTGAAGATGAAAGCACCGACAAACGCCGACAAGGCATTCTGGGAAACATCGTCCGCGATCACCAGAGGAAAGGAACGAGGTGTGGCGGTGTTACTCGCCGAGGCGTATGCCGTGACCATGGACCCCACCGAAAAGGTGGCGATCACCAGCATGCTGGAAGACATGACCGTGAGCAGGGTTTCGACCGATTCCGGCGCCACATCTGGCGCATGAATACTCATAAAACTCACGTCATCCGCCATTTGGGCGAGAAAAGCTGCAACAATGGATAAACCACACATCAACAACGGCTTGACCCACAGGCGTTCTTTAATCCGGTTCACAATGAAGCAAAAGCGTTCATACATCTGAGCAGTTATCCATTTCAGCAGTCAATTTAGCGGTTTAAGCTTAAAGCGTAGCCAACAACCCTGTTCTGCGCTGCCTTATACCGTACACAGAGCGATACTTTTGAAGGTAGAATTATTTGTTCCTAGTGGAACAAAAGGTACTGCAATAAACTCTAACGGTTTCTTATTGACGTCGGGCGAACCCATTGACCAAATTTAACCTGTTACTCTCAGCTATTGCCACCCTGCTCAGCCTGACATTAGCCGGGTGCACGGTCACGGAGAACTCACAAGCGTCTAACAAGTCAGTGCCGGCGGCATTCGCTGGACGGCTACCCAGCCCAAACACCGGCACGGGTTCTGTTGCCCTACCTGCAGACGCGGTATTGACTAACGCGATAACGACGACGCTTGACGTTATGGGTGCATTAACCTCCGATGATCGCGCCGGGCGGACAGATCTGGTATTGGCACCTGACAACTGCATTCAAAAGCTGCGGACCAGCCAGGCCAATACCTACCCCGACAATTACGCACTGCCTGATCAGATCGCCCTGGTCAGCTGGAATATATACAAGGCCCAAGGTGAAAACCTGACACGGGATCTGGCTCAGCTCAACAGCCAGGCTGATATCGTTTTGCTGCAAGAGGCACTGCTCAATCATGAGCTGGTGGGGCTCAAACCCTATTGGCGCTTTGCGCCCGGCTATAGCGATGGCACTCTTCAATCGGGCGTATTAACACTGAGCCGCTGGCCTGCCACGGTGCACTGTCACTTTGTCCATCAGGAACCTTGGCTCAGGACCCCCAAAGCCACCAATGTGGTCGAATATGTGATCAGTGATGGGCGGCGTTTATTGGCCATCAATTTACATGCGATCAATTTTTCTCTGGGGCTGGCAGATTACCGGCAGCAACTGGATGACGTAATTGCCATCATTCAGCAGCATCAGGGCCCCGTCGTCTTTGCGGGTGACTTAAACAGCTGGAGCCTTCGCCGAGGTAAATTACTGGATGAACGCTTGCAGTCAGCGGGTCTCGTCTCGGCCGATTTTCACCACGATAACCGCACCCGTTTTTGGGGACAACCCCTGGATCATGTCTGGGTCCGGGGCATAGACATCAGTGATACTGAAGTGCCGACCTATTCCAGTTCGGACCACAACCCATTGTTGGTGAACGTTGACCTGAGCCCTGTGAATAAACCCACGCCAGCCACCCTGGCCAGCAATGCCCTGGCTAAGAATGCCCTCGCTAAAATAGGCACAGTCACGCCTGAAACGTTACCGGATGTTCTGAATGTTATTGAGCACTGAGCCTCTCACCCGATGCACCCGGCTGACAATGCTGCTGGCGACTCTTTTCCTGAGCAGCCTGTTTCTGGCCGCTCCACCTTCCAGGGCCTATGCCGGTGAAACTGAAGAAGACATTGCCGCCAGGCAGGAAATAGACTATTTAATTCGCTACATTGCCGAGAGTAACGCGACCTTCACCCGCAATGGCAGTGACCACACCGCCAAAGATGCGGCAGAGCATCTCGCGATGAAATACCGTCGAGCGGCCCGTTACGCCAGGACCGCCGAAGACTTCATTGACAACCTGGCCAGTAAAAGCTCAATCACCCGCAAGCCCTATACGGTGGTGACCGCAGACGGCAAGCAGCTGACATCACATGACTGGCTGTATAACGCCTTGAAGGAATACCGCCAACATGACCGTCAATGACATCACCGGCTTTATCAAAGATTGCGTGTGTCAATCTCATATCAGCCGATAGCAGCGTTGACCATTCAAAACCGACAATTAAAAAAGGGGCCATTGACAGCCCCTTTTTTTGTGCCTGGTTGACACCATGCAATGCGCCATGATCGCTGGTGCTTTAACGTGTTTTGACCTCCCATTCCAACCCATCAGCGGCAAAAGGATTGGCGATCAGTTTGGGCGTTTCAGCAACGTCCCGTTTTACATACACATCGAAAAACTGCAGTGCTTTTTGTTGCTGAATTTGGTGCGCTTTGCTGGCGTCCAGTAAGGTATAGTCTTCACCCTCGGTCAACACTCGGGGGAATGTGTCCGGTTTGATGTCTGGCCACCAATAGGGGCTGGACTCGGCAAAAGAGCCATGATTGGTATTCGCCAGCAGCCCCCAATACGCAGGCTGCTCAGAATTTTTAAACAACTGATACAGCATGGGCAGTGGCTGTTTGGGTGTCGGCTTTGGCGCTTCCAGGGCGGACGCCAGCATCACTTCAATCCCAATGATGGTTTTATCCTCTGCCCCGGACAGCAACAGGGTGGGCTTGTGCAGGCGGTCAAATATCGTCTCGCCGCGGCTGGCCAGGATCGTCGATTCAACGCCTTGCGGCTTGAGCATGTCGCTCGGGAACATACCTCGAAAATCCGGCAACACCGGGGGCACCACCGCCATACCCGCTTTGAACTGGTCTACCAATGCCAGTCCAGCCAGGGTCGTGGCCCCTCCAAATGAGCGTCCCATCAGACCCAGTTTGTCGAGATCAATTTTACCTTCGAAGCGTCCCCCCTGATTCATGACGTCCAACTGCTGAATCACCGCACGTAAATCGTTGACCCGCTCCAGCAATTCGGCGTCGAAAGCTTGCAGACCCGCAGGCGTCATCAAATCTTTGCCCGGCGCGTAGGTCTGTCCCCACTGGGCGTTGTGATTGTACATGCCCATTTCATCCAACAGCGGCAGTACTGTTGCCATTTCAGCTTTGAACTCGGGATCGCCCCCTTCTTCCCACAGAGCCGGATCCTCACCGGTCATGCTGTATGGGGTATTACCGGTATGCTCAGGCGCTATGACAATATAACCGTGTGCTGCGAGCAGTTCGCATACACCCTGCATGTTGTATCGGCTGCCGGCATCACCGTGGGTCATCACCACCACGGGAAATGGCTCGCCCGCAGACGCCGGCGTGGCATCCACATAGCTAGCACGCTCACGTTCAAAAAGCTCGTCCATGGCCGCATTCATCTGCTGCGCGGTTACACCTTCACGAACAGTTTCCGGCGTTAAATGAAAAAATGTGGTTTCCGTCATCATGCGTTTGTGTGCTTCGCGGCTGCCAAATACATAGTCACCGTAGGTCGCCCGGCGGACGCCCTCAACGCTATCTGCGGGGTACCAGATTTCAGTAATCAAGGTACGAACGCCCGTATTCACACCGGCAACGGAATCATATGCTCGTGACTTATCGTGAATAAACACGGTGGTATTACCCACACTGTAAAGCGAGTCCGTAGCCTTAAGTCCGGCCGACTCTTGCTCAACGGCGGCTTTCTGGCAGCCCAGCAGGCTCATCATCGCCAAAACACTCAATAGGCCCAGTGCTGTTTGAGTCCAGCGCATAGTTTTCTCCTGATGATAGGAACAGCGTTCCAGAAATTGGTACAAAAAACGCCCCCAACAGGAGGCGTTCGTTTTACGCGACGGTATTATGTCACTCCCTCCCCTGTTACATATTGTAAGTAAGGGTCAGGCCGTAAGTACGGGGAGCCCCCAAAATATCCGAAGTGGTCACACCATCGTTGCTGTAGAAAGAATTCAGTACCGAGAAGTCATTGCGAAAAACTGCGTACTCCTTGTCGGTCAGATTTTTACCCCAGAGCGCAACTTCCCAAGAGCCGTCGTAGGAGGTAAACCCTACCCGGGCATTCAACAACCCGTAACCGTCGATCTTGCTGTTGTCATCATTGTCAGCGGTGCGGAATATATCCCCCTGATTCAGGTAATCTAGACGCAAGCTCAGATCCCCACTCTCACCAATCGCAAAAGTGTAACTGCCGGACAGCGTATAGGTGTTTTTGGGCGCACGGGTCAGGCGATTGCCGGAGTAATCCGCACCGCCAGAGACATACTCATCATAGGTGGCATCCAGGTAAGAGTAGGTAGCATTCAATTCCAGTCCTTCAAGAGGCAGAACGGTCAGTTCAAGCTCAATCCCCTGTGACGTTGCTTTACCCGCGTTTTCTACAATAATTTGTCCGCTACTGTCAGTTAGGAACGATTGTAAATCCTGATAATCGATATTAAACGCCACCGCATTGAAGCGCACACGGTCATCCCACCACTGGGACTTCAGGCCTAACTCATACTGTCTGGCCAATTCAGGATCCAAAGCCTGAACCGCCACATCAGTGGCTGGCGCCAGGGAATTAAACGAACCGGATTTGAAGCCTTCACTCATGGAGGCGTAGATGAGGACATTTTCAATCCCCATGTAATCGATGCTGAACTTACCGGAAAAGTTATCCCAGCTTTTATCGGCGTCTACACTAAACGGGCTGTACATCGCGGTAAAATAGGGCTCGTAACCGGATGTATCCAGGGTAAAGTCCTTGCGTTCATTGGTGTAACGGCCACCGGCGGTAAAACGCCAGTCATTCAGGTTGTAGCTAAGCTGACCAAACACCGCCTTGCTTTCTGTGGTATTGGTGGCATCAAAATCTGCAGTGCCGCCGCCCAGAGCTTCTGTGCCCCACTGTTCCAGGCGGTCTATGTCATCATGGAAGTAATACAAACCCACGGTCCACTCCCAGGGGCTGTCGCTGAGCGGGTTCACCAGTCGGACTTCTTGCGAAAACTGTTTCTCATTTTCGTCGGTATAGTTGCTGGCATAACTCAAGTTTCGACCACTCAAATCCACCGCGGGTACCAGGTCATCATAGAATTGATAATCGGACGTGCGGTAGCCTGTGACCGACGTTACGGTGCCGTAGTCAGTTTCCCAATCGACTTTGAGGGAAGTGCCCGCCACATCACGATCGGTGAAACCATCATGGGGGCTGAAGGTTTTGTCACGATCGTTAATGTTTGGCGATGTGGCCGAGATGCCAAATATGGGATCGCCGTTCAACACGCGCCCCACGCCGGATTCCCGAACTTTAGAGGCATCAACACCCCAGTTCACCGTAATGTTACTGGCCGCATCCCACAGCAATCCTGCGCGAACGGCCTGTGAGTCTTCGTCCTGTACATCATTACCGGTATGGGTGTTTTCAATGTAGCCATCGCGTTTGGCATCGGCCAGTGAGATCTTACCGGCCAGCGAGTCTGTCAGTGGGCCAGAGAAATAAGCCTGAAAATCACGCTTGTTGTAGTTGCCCAGGTCGACTCGAAGGCGGCCTTCAAACTCCTGCATATTTGGCTTGCGAGTTGTGATGTTCAGCGCACCGCCCACCACATTTTTACCGTACAAAGTGCCCTGTGGGCCACGCAGCACTTCGACACGCTCCAGATCAAACAGGTTGCTGTCATAGGCACCCGCTCGGCTGATATAGACATCGTCGATGAACATGGCAACCGAGGCGTCGTCACCGGCTCCCGAAGTGTTGGTGCCAATCCCGCGAATGTACGGTTGCGGGGTGGACTTGTTGTAAGAGGTCATGGCGAAGCCAGGAGTGAACTGTGCCACATTATCGATGCCGTCAATGCCCGCTTCGGCCATCATTTGACTGTTGAAAGCCGTAATGGCGATCGGCACATCCTGCAGGCTTTCTGCACGCTTTTGTGCCGTGACGACGACTTCTTCAATAGCGAAGTTGTCAGCGCCAGCAGTTGCGGATAGAGCCACAGCGGCAACGGCACCGCCCAAAATGGATCTTTTCATTAATTTCTCCTGAGTTACACACCAATAACGTCCGGAGTACCTGAGGTTTGAGACTCGCCCATCCTGCCTTCGGGTCTCAAAGCTTAGAACTCTAAACTTAAGCCGTAAACTGTAGAGTGATAGCGTTCTGGATTTATGACTAAATCCGCTCAAAACCCGTCTAAATCCGCCGAGAACCGATCATTCTTTCCGTTTATCGTCGATTGAGACTGCTTTGTGGCCTAACCGTTGACCGAAGTCTTCATTCAGGGATCGGGTGATGGACCAGAGCAACAGACCTAACACCGGGATCAGCGGCAATGCCGTGACAATGGTCGATGACTGAACGATTTTCAGCCCCTGCACATGCAGCAGCCCCACCGCCACTGCAGCCAGAGCAAATGCCCAGGTCAGGCGATTGTATTTAGCCGGCTCTTCATTGCCCTTCAAATTCTTGGTGCTGATACTGGCCAACACGTAGGCCGCAGAATCCAGCGTGGTGGCCAAAAAGACAAAACTCAACAATGTGAACAAGGTGGAAATAATGCCGCTGTAAGGCAGGGTATTGACAATAGCCACGACCGTTTGGGGAATTCCATTGGCGGACAGAAGATCTGACACGGGCAATTTCCCTGTTAGCTCCAGATCAATAGCATAGGCGCCACAGACCGAGAGAAAAGAAACACAGCCCAGGCTGCCCCAACCGACCACCCCTAAAATCAGCTGACGAATGGTTCTGCCTCTCGATATTCGTCCAAAGAACAACCCCATCATAGGGGCATAGGCCACCCACCAGGCCCAATAAAACAACGTCCAGCTCTCAGGAAAACCCGAGTGCTCGATAGGGTCTGACCAAAAGCTCATGCGGGTAAAATTATTCAGCATCAACCCAAAGCTGTTGGAAGTCATCGAGAGAATAAAAACGGTTGGCCCCACACACAAAATAAACAGGACAATCGCAATCGCCAGAAAAATATTGATATCACTCAGAATTCGAATACCGGCTTTTAATCCCTTGTACACGCTTGTACCAAAAATTATTGTCCAGACCAGCAGGACCCCCATCTGGGTCCAGAAAGTATCCGGAACATCAAATATGTTGGCCACAAAGGCGGACACTAAAGGTACCCCCAGCCCCAGTGAGGTACTGGCTCCACCCACCAAACCCAGAATGACCAGAGTGTCGATGAGCGAGTTTAATGGCTTTGCTGTACGACCTGTAAGAACACGACTGCAGGCAGAACTGATGCGTAACGATGGTTTGCGCTCAACATAGAGTCCATAAGCCACTGCGACAGCGGGCAAGGCGTATAATGCCCAGGGCACAAAACTCCAGTGAAACAAGGCATACATATGCCCCCACTCAGCCGCTTTCGAAGAGTGTGCAGCAATATTCATGGGCGCACTTTGCAAATAATAAATAGGTTCTACAAAGGACCAACTCACCAGGCCAATACCGATACCCGAGGAAAACATCATCGCAGCCCAGCTGAGCTCAGAAAACTCTTTGCCCTCTTCGGCCCGGCCTAACTTCACATGAGCAAAACGGCCAAAAGCCAGCCATATGGAAAAAACGAAAGTGCTAAAGCAAAAAAAATAAAATACCCATCCCCAATTTCCCGTCACCGCCGCCATAGCACCACTCGCGACAGAAGCCGCCAGCTCTCGATCACTGAGCAGAAAAAAAACAGCAGCGAATGTCACTATCAAGGACGGGATGAAAACAGAAAAATCCAGTGAAGAGTTTTTTGTCGGGTTGGACAGGCCCGTATCAGAGTCCGCTTGAGCTTCCACGTTGTAATCAACCTTAATATTAAACTTTTGACGATCAACAGGAGCACTTTAAGAAATCATCAGGACACCAACGGGCAGTGGCTCTGAGATAAAAAGGACAAACAAGGTAAAGCTTGCAATTTAACACTCAAAGGGTCAGTAAGTGGATAACTACACCGACCTTTGATATGACTATTTTCTCACAGCACATCGTCACAGCGTGTCGATCATAACTTCCAGTCGTACGCTTCTGACAAACCTTACGTTACCTTGTACGTCGAACGCATTTAACCAACCGTTTTCCTCGGCGTTAAATGCGGGTTGGGTATTCCATTGGCGGGGCTCCTGCACCACCAATGGAATACCCAACCGGTGAATACTCGCACAGCGAGTAATGCCTTTCAAGGCGGGCAACCAACACGTCCAGTACGCACGTAAAATTGGCTACATCCACCCCAAAATCACTACACCACAGACGAATAGCTTTAATTTGCTACTGCTTTTGCTTTTCAGCCCGGTAGTCTTCGATGGTTTTACGAATACGAATCAGCAATTCATCCCGCTCCTGCATCAACTCAGTCATGGAGCGACCGGCCAGGACTTCATCCGCACCCGCCACCATATCAGCGTAGAGCTGATCGGTGAGTTCCGGGGATTCCAGTCGTGTCCAGGGTTCTTTCAATGATGGACCAAAGTGATCCAGCATTCGTGCCATACCGCCCTCACCACCGCACATCGCCATATTCATGCAGGGGCCAAAAATCGCCCAGCGCAGTCCGGGACCATAGGCAATGGACTTATCAATATCACTCACGGAACATTCGTTATTCGCAACCATGTGCAGGGCTTCACGCCAAATGGCATCCTGCAAGCGATTGCCAATAAAGCCATAAAGCTCTTGGTCCATTTTCGCGACTTGTTTACCAAAGTGTTGAAAAAAATCCGCTGCCCAATCGACGATTTCTACAGCGGTTTTTTCACCACCCACGACTTCGCAAAACGGCACAATGTGCGGCGGCGTAAATGGGTGGCAGACAACGGTGCGCGCAGGATTGGCACACAGCGCCTGAATTTGAGTCATGGGAAAACCGGAAGTGCTGGACGAGATCACAACATGGCCCGGTACTGCCGCATCAATTTCGGCAAACAGGGTTTGTTTGGCTGCCAAATCTTCCGGGGTACTTTCCTGAATGATGGAAACCGATTGACCCAATTCTTTCAGGCTGTCAACGAAACGCAGCTTACCCGGGCTGGCATCACCTTTTAACCCCAGCTCTTCCAGCTGTGGCCAAACGTCTAGTACCCGCTTACGCAACCGCTCCTCTGCTCCCGGTGCCAGATCAAAAGCCACGACGTCCAGGCCATACCGCAAAAAATGACAGGCCCAGCTGCCGCCAATAACACCGGTACCCAAAATGCCGACGGCGGTGACGTCTGCCGGAGCTGGACGTTCTGACTGTCCCCCATTCACGTTCATATCCTGCATTACTGGGTACCTCGCAAGCCGAGTATTTCCCTGGCCCTGGCTGGTGTGACCACAGCCCCTCCCAGATTGTCAATGATGCTCACGGCGCGCTCGACCAGTTGACCGTTGCTGGCGTAAACACCTTTTTTCAAAAACAGGTTATCTTCCAACCCCACCCGAACATTGCCGCCCAGCAACATTGCCTGGGCCACCATGGGCATTTGCATACGGGAAATACCGAAGCCAGCCCAGTTCGCGTGTTCTGGCAGCAAATCAGCCATCAACTTCATGGTCGCCGTATCGGCCGGCGCCCCCCAAGGGATACCCAGACACAATTGAAACAGCGGCTTCTCATCCAGCAAGCCCTCTTTCATCATCTGCAGGGCAAACATCAGGTTACCCGTGTCAAAGATTTCCAGCTCGGGCTTAACCCCCAACGCTTTCACGCGAGCCGCCATTTGCCGCAACATATCGGGGGTACTGATGTAAATGGATTCACCAAAGTTCAGGCTGCCGCAATCCAGCGTGCAGATCTCAGGCTTTAACTCTTCGATATGTACCAGGCGTTCCGTGGCGTTGGCCAGATCGGTACCGGCAATGAACTGCGAAGGGTTTTGCGGGTCCAGAACCAGGTCCCCGCCCATGCCGGCCGTCAGATTAATAATCACATCACTGCTGCTCTCCCGGATACGCTCCACTACCTCGCGGTAATAGGCAACTTCTCGGGTAAACTGCCCGGTTTCCGGATTGCGGACGTGGATGTGTGCCACCGCTGCGCCGGCGCTGGCAGATTCAATGGCGGCGTCGGCAATTTCTTTCGGGGTGACCGGGATGGCCGGGTGCTTTCCTACGGTATCCCCGGAGCCGGTCACGGCGCAGGTAATAATGACTTCATGATTCATAGGAGGCCTCACTGTTTGTATTTAGGGCACCTGGGTGCGGTGGACATAGTGCCTCTAGCCAACACCAGGCAAAACAGTGAGCTAATATACCGGGTTTATATTCCCGCCCCGGCACGCAGCCGACGTATTTTGTCAAAAAACCGACAAAACGCTGGATCAAGAGGCACTGTAACTTTCCGCCACCCGGTCTTTGCTGGGTGTGCGGCCATAGCGGGCCTTGTAACAGCGGGAAAAGTGGGATACTGAAGTAAAGCCGCAGGCCACCGCGACACTGGTGATGTTACGGGCGGTTTGATGCAGCAGCAGGCGCGCCTGTTCCAGGCGTAAATCCCGGTAAAATGTTGCCGGCGTAGTGTCCAGAAACTTACGGAACAGCCTTTCTAGCTCGCGTTCGGAGACATGCACCTGGTTGGCCAGGGTCCCGATACTCAAAGGGTCTTCCAGCTTGCGCTGCATTAATTTAATCGCCGAGATGAGCTTGGCGTTGTTGATACCAAAACGGGCCTGAATCGTCATGCGCTGCGGGTGGTCCGCTTGACGGCGATGGGTGTAAATCAGCTCATCGGACACCGCCAGAGCCAGTTCGTTGCCGTACATAGTCTCTATCAGGTACAGCATCAGATCCAGCCCTGACAAGCCCCCGGAACAGGAAAAACGGTCCCGGTCGACCTCGTAGATGTCGTCGACGGCCTCAACGTCCGGAAAATCCTCGGTAAAACTGTTGAGATGCTCCCAGTGCATGGCCGCTCGATAGCCGTCCAGCAAGCCTGCAGCAGCCAACAGGTGGCTGCCGGTATCCTGCCCCCCCAGTAAGGTTCCCATCTGTGCCAGTCGCCGCAGAGGGCCAAAGACCGCAGAGCTTTCATGGCTTTGCGGATCAAACCCGGCACACACCACCAGCATGTCCGTGCTTTCGACATCGGCAAACCGACGCACGGACTCAAGCATCAGACCATTACTGGCACACACCGACTGACCTTCCAGCGAGACAATCTCCCACTCGTAAACATCTTTCTCCTTGATTCGGTTTGCCCAGCGCAAGGGGTCAATCATGGCGGACACCCCGATCATGGAATACCCCGGAATCAGGAGAAACGTAATACGCAACGGCAACTGTGGGGTACGATCGGCAAACACGGCTAACACCTGTCGGAAATGAACAATTTTGTGTCGATTACAATCAACAGTCTAGACCCGGCAAGATTACCATAACAACCCGACTGTCTAATACGCGAACTGCCCCTATGTCCCTCAACTCATCGTCCGAACAACACCAAGCCCCTCTCCAGCCGACGGATTCACGCCCCATAACCTATCAGGGACCCGTGCTTGCGGAGTGGATTGATTACAACGGCCACATGAGTGAGGCCTATTATGTACTGGTGTTTGGGTATGCCACGGATAACCTCTATGAACAGCTTGGCATCGGCAGCGAATACCGCCAGCAGAATCACTGCTCAGCCTATACCGTTGAGGCCCACATCAATTATTTGCAGGAAGTCAGCCTGGGTGAGCCCCTCATTGTGATCACGCAACTGCTGGAAAGCGGTGATAAAAAGCTGCGTTTTTGTCATCGAATGATTCACAGTGACAGCCAACAAGAGCTCGCGTTTACCGAACTGTTGGTGCTGTATGTCGATACGGACTCAGGGCGAACACAGCCATTCCCACCCACGATCAAAACCCAAATTGACGGGTTGCTGAAAAAGCACCAGGCCCTGGACCTCCCAGACCTGGCGCAACGCCGTGTCGGCCAACGCTAGCGGCGGGATACCGCTTGCGGCCACCGACATGGACACCACCGCATTAGACTCAACATATTAGCCTCAGGACGTACTCGTTCTTGCTGATTCTCCCATTGCTCGCACGAGGCACAGGTTACGGCGTGCAGACCGCTTGTGACACCCTCGACTAAGGCATACAATGGCGGCATTCCTAAGGGGAGGTCCTGGACCTGAGAAGCAGTCACGCTGCTGACCCTTTGAACCTGATCCGGATCATGCCGGCGTAGGGATAGGAGGCAGCCTGTCACGACACTCGAGCACGAGTGAAGAATACACCCACAGGCCGCCACTCACCTTAATAATACGCATCTCATCCGGGTCTCTATAACTGTAGTGGAGACCGCCGTGAAACACCCCAAATTTCCCCCTTTAGCCCTGCCCTTCATACTGCTGAGCGCCAGTTTTGCCAGCACTCAGGTGCTGTCTGCGACGAGCAATGACCTGCCCATCGTTAACGTTACAGCGGATTTCCGCGACGCCAAAGTCACCGAAATCCCCTCCAGCCTAACGGTGATCAGTGAACAAGTGATCGAACAGCGCAGCGCTTTGCATCTCGAAGAGATTTTAAACCTGGCGCCGAACGTCAATTACGCCAGTGGTGCGTCCCGAGCCCGTTTTTACCAGATACGGGGTATTGGCGAGCGCAGCCAATTTGTTGAGCCGCTGAATCCGTCGGTTGGTGTCATCATTGACGACATGGATTTCAGCGGTTTAGGCACGGCCGGAACCCTGCTGGATGTCAAACAGGTGGAAATATTACGCGGTCCCCAGGGAACACGCTTTGGCGCCAGCGCACTCGCCGGGCTGATCAATTTGAAAACCGCCGATCCCAGTGAAAATTTTGAAGGGCGGGTTGAATCCAGCCTTAGCGAGTATGACTCCTACTCCCTCGGCGCCGTCGTCAGCGGCCCGTTAACAGACGCCCTGCTGTACCGCTTTTCCGCTCAGCAAAACCTCAGCGACGGCTATATCGAGAACGATTACCTGAATCGTGACGACACCAATAACCGTGATGAACAAACGCTGCGCGGCAAACTTCGCTGGCTGGCCTCTGACGTACTCACCGTCGACACCAATCTGTTTTATGTGGATGTCGACAATGGCTACGACGGTTTTTCACTGGACAATACCCGTCACACGTTATCGGACGAACCCGGGCACGATCACCAGGAAAGCGTGGCAGCAGGCGTAAAAGCCACCTACAGCGGTGCCCAAGCGTTTGAGACCCAGGTCCTGGCCAGCGCGTCCAACACCAACATGGAATACGGTTACGATGAAGACTGGGCCTACCCCGCCATCTGCGCCGGCCAGGCCTGTGACGGCTGGGAGTACAACAGCAAGGACAATTACATCCGTAACCGAAGCGTGCAAACTGCCGAGGTGCGACTGGTATCAACCGAGGACGGTAAACTGTTCAATGGCACAACGGATTGGGTTGCAGGAATTTACTATCGCCATCAGGATGAAGACCTAGAGCGCGAATACACCTACGCCAGCCAGGATTATCTCAGCGATTACGAAACCTCCAATATGAGCGTCTTCTCTCAGCTGGAAACGCATTTGACTGACCAGCTTACGCTCACGGCGGGCTTGCGCCTGGAGCAACACGAATCCGACTTCAGCGACAACAACCTGATCACGTTCGATCGGGATGAAGACCTGTGGGGCGGTCGACTCGCCCTGGAATATTTACTCGACGCTGACACCATGGTCTATGGATTGGTGTCCCGCGGTTACAAAACCGGCGGCGTCAACAACAACCCCAGCCTACCTAACGAGTTGCGCGATTACGATACCGAGCACATGCTCAATTACGAAGTCGGATCCAAATTCAGCCTGCGCGACAACAGCCTGCATGCGCAGATAGCCCTGTTTTACCAACAGCGCGATGATGTTCAAGTAAAGCAGTCTACGCTGGTGCCCAATGCAGGCAGCAGTTGCCCTTGCGAATTTATTGATTATCAGGCCAACGCGGCGCAAGGGAATAACTACGGACTGGAGCTGGAGCTTTTATGGCAGGTCTCAACCAATTGGCAGCTTGATGGCAGTCTCGGTTTATTGAATACGGAGCTGAAAGATTTCGTCAACGCCGACGGCAAAGACCTGGATGGCCGCGAGCAGGCTCACGCCCCGGCTTATCAATTCAGCCTGGGCGGTCAATACTTTTTCACCGAACGTCTAAGCGCTCGACTGGAGGTGGAAGGCAAAGACAAGTTCTATTTTTCCGACAACCACGACGAACAATCTGACGCTTATGAACTGTGGAATGCCAACATCACTTATGACGCAAAAGACTGGCAGCTGGCACTCTGGGGCCGCAACCTGACCGATGAGGATTACCAGGTGCGCGGCTTTGGCGGCTTTGGCAATGACCCTCGGAAATTCTACGCCACCGAACCTTACTACCAATACGGTGAACCGCGTATCGTCGGTGTCAGGGGCAGCTACAGTTTTTAAACGTACAATGTAGATCAGACCCCCTAAAATACAGATATAGGCCATTGCGGGCCAAGCACGGTAATGGTATTCAGAAAGATGCGTGGTTAGTGCGATGCGCGGCTCGCCGGGCAATTTACCTCGCTGCCGCGCTCCGCTCGCAATGACGTATCATTAAGGGGTCTACAATGGTTAACAGCAGTGAAAGAGTGAGTGTTTATTATGAAAGTCAGCGTTGATATCAGCCTCTACCCGAATCAGGAAGATTTTATTCCACCCATTCAGGATTTCATTGATCGACTCAACACATACAACGACGTTGAGGTGCAAACCTTTCCCACCGCGACGGTTGTCATGGGTGACTTTGACCGGGTGATGGACATCCTAAAAGTCGAGATGAAGGCCCACCGGGAAAAACACGGTATGGGTGTGTTCGTCACCAAATTTTTGCCGGCCTATGAGGCCCTTTAGATGAGCGACTGGATGACCGGTTGGCCAGAATCCATTGTGTCGGCCTTACACGCCATGTCAGGCTGGGAAGCTGTCGCGGTCATCCTCGCCGTGCTGTACCTACTGCTGGCCATGAAAGAAAGCCTCTGGTGTTGGTACGCAGCCTTCTTCAGTACCTTGATCTTTATTGCCCTGTTCTGGGACGCCAGCCTGCTGATGGAATCGGCTCTGCAAATCTATTACCTGGTAATGGCGGTTTACGGCTGGTATCAATGGAAGTTTGGGGCCACCGATCATCACGGCATCCGCATCCACACCTGGAGCGGCAAACACCACTTGTCGGCCATCTCCGCGGTCCTCCTTGTTGCCGCTTGCAGTGGCTATTTACTGCATGAAAACACGACGGCTGCCTGGCCTTATGTGGATTCGTTCACCACCTGGGGCAGTATACTGACCACCTATATGGTGACTCGCAAAGTGCTGGAAAACTGGCTTTACTGGCTGGTCATTGATGGCATCTCTATTTTTATGTATCTGGATCGCGGCCTGCATTTAACTGCTGTGCTGTTTGTCGCTTATCTGGTCATTTGTGTGTTTGGCTTTTTCAATTGGCAGCGCCAGCTAAAGGACGAGCTCACGCAAAAAGACACAAAGCTGGTTGCTTCCAATGGCTGAACACGGTAACCCGTCAGTGCCAATACCGGTGTCCAAGCCGCTGAGAGAGACACTTCGACGATGGCCCCAGTGGTCCTCGAAACTGCAAAGTGAGCCACACCTGAAAGGTTCCCTCAACAGCGGGTTGAGTCATCAGACGTACCTCGTCGGCAACGATGAGACGCTGTTTGCCGTACGCATCGAAAACCATGGAAGTCGTGCCCTGGCCATGACCAGGGAGCAAGAAATTTTCTTAATGGGTTTGGTCGACAATCTCGCCCCCGGCATTGTCTGGGCGGATTCAGCCTCTCTGGTAACGGCATACATTGAGGGCGAACCCTGGCAACCCATTCAGAATCTCGATGTCCTGTGTCAATCACTGCACCAGCTGCACAGCCAAAACTGCGAGCTGCCCAGTTTTGATTTACTGCGACACTGTGATCGCTATTGGGACAGCGTCATTCAATCTTCGGGCAAACAGCTGCCACCGGACTCCATCCGTCTTTTTGCTCAAGCCAGACACGCACTGGTGAAGATCCTTGATGAACATCCCGATCAGTGTTTGTGCCACAACGACTTGAACCCGGACAATATTTTGTACCGGAACTCGACATTTTATTTCCTCGACTGGGAATATGCCTGTTACAACTCCCCCTACTTTGAGCTCGCCAGCCTTGCGGAGTTTTTTAACCTTTCGGAAAAACAAACCCAACTGCTTTCAAACACCTACTGGAGCAACAGCGGACTTAAATCCTTGAAAACCAAAAGCGAAACCAGTCATCATAACTCACTGAAATTGTTTCGCTTTGTCGTACGTTTCACGGAATGGTTGTGGCTGACACTGAAGCAGCCTGAGTACGTGGACAAGTGTGAAAAACGTCTCAAAAACTTATTAAACGCCCTTCAAGATTAAAAATCCTTCGTACAAAAACGCTCTCTCGTCTCACAAAAAATCGTCCACACCACACCGAGCAATAAAAAAATCACTCGGGGTGCTTGCGGCCAATCAAAAAAATCGCTAGGCTTCATCCCACTTGTCGGGGTGCCGGACCGTTGCTACAAACGGCCTGGCTGAGATCAAAAGAAACCCGCTGCACCTGATCAGGTTAGCACCTGCGTAGGAATCAAGTAGTTCACTATGACCCTCAGCGTCAGCCTCGGTTGATGTAAAAGAGTTTCAACTGAGCAACAGACCAAGCGGCATTAAACGCTTAATACGTTGAGCATCAGCCAATAGTGAGACCTCGGTTTCTTCAAAAGCCAAGGTCAGGCAGCCCCCGACGATCATTGCATCACTCAGGGAATCATTGCCATGACCAGCGCCACTATCGACAACGCCACCACCAAGAACACCAACAGCTCCGAAACCAAATCCGGCATTCCCAGACTGAGCGAAACCGCCAGCGTTCAGGAGCTCACCACCGCCCCGTTTCCCGCCTCGAAAAAGATTTACATTGAAGGTTCACGCCCGGACATTCAGGTCCCCATGCGTGAGATCGAACTGGCTCCCACGCACCTGGCAGATGGCTCTCTGGAAATTAATCCGGCCATCCGCATCTATGATACGTCCGGCCCTTACACCGATCCCAATGTAGATGTCGATGTCCGTAAAGGCTTGCCCAAAATGCGTCAGAACTGGATTCTGGAACGCAACGACACTGAAGTCCTGACCAATCCCAGCTCCAAATACACCCAGATTCGCGAGCAAAACATTGCGCTGGAAAACCTGCGCTTTAATGGTAAACACGAGCCCCGTATTGCCAAAGCCGGTCACAACGTGAGCCAGATGCACTACGCCCGCCAGGGCATCATCACTCCTGAGATGGAATACATTGCCATCCGTGAAAACATTGTCCGTGCCCAGTTAAGCCAGGACGACGTGATCAACCATCAACACCCGGGGCAGACCTGGGGCGCAAACGTCACCCAGGAAATCACCGCGGAGTTTGTTCGCAAAGAAGTGGCCGAAGGCCGTGCCATCATTCCAGCCAACATCAACCATCCTGAGCTGGAACCCATGATCATCGGCCGCAACTTCCACATCAAAATCAATGGCAACATTGGTAATTCGGCCGTCACCTCGTCCATCGAAGAAGAAGTCGAAAAACTGGTCTGGGGTACTCGCTGGGGCGCCGACACCGTGATGGACTTGTCCACCGGCAAACACATTCACGAAACTCGGGAATGGATTCTGCGCAACGCCTCGGTCCCCATTGGCACGGTACCCATTTATCAGGCCCTCGAAAAAGTGGACGGCGTGGCTGAAGACCTGACCTGGGAAATTTTCCGTGACACCTTGATCGAACAAGCCGAACAGGGCGTGGATTATTTCACCATTCACGCCGGCGTCCTGCTGCGCTACGTACCGATGACCGCCAAACGCTTAACCGGTATTGTTTCCCGCGGCGGTTCCATCATGGCCAAGTGGTGTCTTGCCCACCATAAAGAGAGTTTTCTCTACACACACTTTGAGGACATCTGCGAAATCATGAAGGCGTACGACGTCTCCTTCTCCCTGGGTGATGGCCTGCGCCCGGGCTGCTTACAGGATGCCAATGACGAAGCCCAGTTCTCCGAATTGCGCACCCTGGGTGAGTTGACCCAGATTGCCTGGAAGCACGATGTGCAAGTAATGATCGAAGGTCCGGGCCACGTCCCCATGCACATGGTGAAAGAAAACATGGACGAACAGCTGAAGCATTGCCACGAGGCCCCGTTCTATACCCTGGGCCCCCTGATTACTGACATCAGCCCCGGTTACGACCACTTCTCCTCCGGCATCGGTGCCGCCATGATCGGCTGGTTCGGTTGCGCCATGCTCTGCTATGTGACCCCCAAGGAACACCTGGGCTTGCCCAACCGTGAAGACGTTAAACAAGGGATCATCACCTATAAAATTGCGGCACACGCCGGTGACCTGGCCAAGGGCATGCCCGGTGCGCAGATTCGTGACAACGCGCTGTCAAAAGCCCGCTTCGAATTCCGCTGGGAAGATCAGTTCAACCTGAGTCTTGATCCGGACACCGCCCGCGCCTATCACGATGAAACCTTACCCAAAGACTCGGCCAAGGTAGCGCACTTCTGCTCCATGTGTGGACCGAAGTTTTGCTCCATGAAGATCACTCAGGAAGTCCGTGACTATTCGGCGAAGCTGAACGCTGAGGGCTCTTTAATAAACGCTGAGGGCTCTTTAAAGCTTGACGCTGAAAGTCGGGAAGCCGTTGAAGGCATGGCCACCATGTCTCAACAGTTTAAAGCGCAGGGCAGCGAGCTCTACAAAGAAGTCTGAGCACAATCAATGGGTAAACGCGCATGAAAAACATTGGAGTTGTGGGCGGCGGCCTGTTAGGTCGCCTCACCAGCTGGCGTTTATTGCAGGCTGGCTGTGACGTGACACTGTTTGAGGCAGGCTCTTTGAGTGTCTGTCCCGGCGCTGCGCGCACCGCCGCCGCGATGATTTCACCGCTGTCGGAAGTGGTCGACAGTGAGCGTCTGATTTACGACATGGGCATGGCCGGTTTAGCACTCTGGCCTGCCTGGAACCGGCAACTGCAACGACCGATCAGCTACTCTGAACGCGGCTCGTTGGTACTCGCCCACACCCAGGATGCCTCTCAGCTCACCCAATTCGCCGCCAAACTGCAGCATCATCTCGGCGATCAGTGCGGCAGCGACTATGAATGGCTGGAGCAGTCACAAATTGCCCGACTGGAAAGTGATCTGAGCCACTTTCATCGCGCCCTGTATTTGCGCACGGAAGCCCACCTCGACAATCACGCGCTGCTCGATCAACTGCTGGCCGACATTCAGGCGCTGGGGGGGCGCACGCTTGAGCACACCCCGGTGCAGAGCCTGCAAGCCCACCGGGTCGACACCCAGCATCAAAGCCTCAGCTTTGATGAAGTGATTGATTGTCGCGGTGTTGGGGCTAAACCTGACATCAAGGATTTGCGCGGTGTCCGCGGGGAAGTTTTATGGGTGCAAACCCCGGAGCTTGAGTTGCAACGCCCGGTGCGATTTATGCACCCCCGTTACAAGCTTTACGTCGTACCCAAGCCCAACCAGCAGTTCATTATTGGCGCAACCGAAATTGAATCGGAGGATCGATCACCGATCAGCTTGCGCTCCCATCTGGAACTGTCCAGTGCGCTCTATGCGTTAAACCCGGCCTTTGCCGAAGCTCGCGTCGTTATGACCGATGTGAATTTACGTCCATCACTGATGGACAACCGGCCCCGGCTTGAACGTCAGCCCGGTTTAGTCAGAGCCAACGGATTGTACCGCCACGGCTACCTGCTGGCCCCGGCGGTGGTGGAGTGCATACTGGCCGAAGTGTTAGAACTTGAGGCCAGTGTGTTTACTTCGCACATAACCCGGGGAATATCGACATCGTTAAAGCGTTCGCCATCGAACCAAAAGCCTTCGCCATCGAATAGAGAACATTCACTATGTTAACGGTTAGTCTGAATAACGAACCTCATACTTTGCCCGGAACCATGAGCCTGACCGAGGCTCTGGCGCACTGGCAACTGAGTGACACGCTGGCAGCGGCAGCCATCAATGGGGAGTTCATTCCTCGCAGCCAATACCACCAGGTGACACTGTCCGCAGGCGACCAAATTGATATTGTGAAACCCGTAGGAGGTGGCTAGGCATGTCTCGTAAGCCTTCACTTAACCCAGAAACTCAGCCGGCATTTTCCGATACTCCATTCACCCTCTACGGTGAGAGCTTAAGTAGCCGCTTTATTTTGGGGACAGCGCTGTACCCCTCCCCGCAAACGATGCGTGACAGCATCAGCGCAGCCCGCACCGGCATGGTTACATTATCGTTACGCCGGCAGAACCCAACAACCGGGAGCGGCCAACTGCAAGGGCAAAGCCCTCAGCAAGATCAAAGCCAACAGGACGGCGAGACGTTTTGGCAGTACATCCGCGACTCCGGCTGTCGATTACTGCCGAATACGGCCGGCTGCAAAACCCCCAAAGAAGCCATCAACCTGGCTGAAATGAGTCGTGAAATTTTCAACACCAACTGGCTAAAACTGGAAGTGGTCGGGGACGATTACAATCTGCAACCCTGCCCCTTTGGTCTGGTGGAAGCCGCCGCCGAGCTGGTTAAACGCGGTTTTAAGGTCTTGCCCTACACCACGGACGATCTTGTGTTGGGACAAAAACTGCTGGATGTTGGCTGCGAAGTATTAATGCCCTGGGGTGCCCCGATCGGCACGGGTCAGGGGTTAATGAACCGCTATAACCTGCGCACATTGCGTGAACGTCTTCCCAACACCCCCCTCATTATTGACGCCGGTCTGGGTGCGCCGTCGCAGGCAGCCGAGGCCATGGAAATGGGATTTGACGGCATACTGTTAAACACCGCGGTGGCGAAAGCCAGTGATCCGGTGCGCATGGCACACGCGTTTGCGCAAGCCATTGAAGCCGGCCGCGACGCCCATTTGGCCGGTTTGATCCACAAGAGCCAGACCGCCTCCCCTTCCACCCCGACTCTCGGGCAACCCTTTTGGCACCAGTCGTAATCCACCATGAAAAAACCTGACGCAGCGCTTAACCTCGCTCTCCCCGTAGCCTGTGCCATTGCCGCCTCGGACTGCAGTGGCCATGCCGGTGTTCAATGTGATTTGCGGGTGATGCAGGATCTGGGGGTCCACGGTGCCAGCGTCATCAGTGGACTCACTGCACAAAACTCGCAAGCGGTTTCACACATTGAACCAGCGTCCAAGCAAAGCTTTGCCGCCCAGCTGGACGCGATCCGACAGGACCTCTCTGTCCAGGCCATCAAAATAGGCCTGTTGCTATCGGCCGATCAGGTTGTGCAGGCGGCTCAATTCGCCCGCCAGGTTGATTGTGCCGTGATCGTTGACCCGGTGTTGTCATCCACCACCGGAACCGATTTCAGTTCTCAGGCGCAACTGCAAGCTTACTCGACGCTGATCGCTGCCGCAGACCTGATCACTCCCAACATTCCTGAAGCTCAGCGGCTGCTCAACCGGCAGATACAAACCGATGATGACATGATCGCTGCCGCCGCCCAGTTACGTCAGATGGGGGCTCAAGCGGTACTGCTGAAAGGAGGCCACCGCGATGAATGCGTCGGTGTCTCGGACCACGTTCTGGATTATTTCGACGATGGCACCCATCAAGTTTGGCTGCGGCAACCTCGCCTGATATCCGAGCATACCCGGGGCACGGGTTGTACTCTGGCCTCCGCCATTGCCAGCTTTGTGGCACAGGGAAAACGCCTGCCCGATGCCGTGGTACTGGCCAGTGCTTACGTTCATCAGGGGATCAGCCGCGGCTTTGCGATCGGCCAAAAACATGGCCGACTCGCGAATACCGGCTGGCCACAAGACTATTGCCACTACCCTGCAGTTTCAAACACCCCACAGGGCTTTGACCAGCCAGCCTTCGCCAGCTGCAATACTCACCTCCTGGGGTTGTACCCCATCGTCAACTCGGTGGAATGGTTAGATCGCTTGTTGGCACTGGGCATCACCACCCTGCAACTGCGGGTGAAAAGTCTGGATCAGGGTTATCTGGATACAGTAATTGGCAGAGCTGTGGCACTGGGCAGGCAGTACAACGCCCGTGTATTCATCAACGACCACTGGCAGCTGGCCATCAAACATCAAGCCTATGGAGTGCATCTCGGCCAGGAAGACATGGATACAGCGCCGCTGAAAACGATTCAAGCAAGTGGCTTGCGGCTGGGGCTGAGCTCCCACAGCGAGTACGAATGGCTGCGAGCGGCAAACTTCAACCCGAGCTACATTGCCATGGGCTCGGTGTTCCCGACAGGAACTAAAACCGTCCGAACCATCGGACTGGCAAATTTAACAGCCTGGTGCCAGGTATTGGCTTCAACGTTCCCGCTGGTCGCCATTGGCGGCATCACCCACAACAACCTTGAAGAAGTACTGAGGTGCGGTGTCGGCTCCGCAGCGGTGGTCAGCGCCATCCGCACCGACCACCACTACGCCCAGAGCGTGAAACATCTGCAGGACAAATTCAAGGCTGGGGCTGGCGCCAGACTCCCTACTGATCGGCCGCAAAAACCTTAACCGGGACTCCGTTCAGGACGGCATTCCCGCTCACCGGATCAAACCGCTGCTCATCGGTCAAGTCGTTACAACTCACGCCTTGCTGTTCAGCGGCGATTCCCATTTGCACCCCTTTGCGCTTGTGACCCCAGCCGTGCGGCAGGCTCACCACGCCCGGCATGACTTCGTTGCTGGCCACTACCGTAGTGGTGACCTTACCCACACGGGATTCAATGGTCACCTCACTGTTGTCACTCAAGTGGTGCCGGGCGAGGTCGTCCGGGTGCATCAACAGCTGCCAGCGAGGCTTCCCCTTCACCAACCGCTGATAATTGTGCATCCAGGAGTTGTTACTGCGCACGTGACGGCGACCAATCAACAACAATTCATCCGCATTCCACTCTGTCTGGTTGTGACGCAAGCGCTCAACGTCTGCCAACAAATACTCCACATTCATGTGAATGCGACCGTCTTGCGTGCACAAACGTTCCGCCAAGCCCGTCTGCAGGGGGCCCAAATCCAGACCGTGCGGATATTCCTTCAGTTTTTCTAACGTCAGGGCTTCCTGAGCGCCTGTGGCTTTGCCATAGTGGCCATACTGCAGAGCCAAATCGAGCAACTGGTCAGGGGCTGGCAAAGGCTTGAACTCTATATTTTTCAGCGCGGCAATTCGCGCGGACAATTCGTTGAAGATTTCCCAGTCGTGGCGACTGTCTGGCTCAGGCTCAAACACCGGCTCGTTATAACGGGTGGTGTTGCGCACCGCCAAACGGTGGAAAGCAATGTCGTAGTGATCGTGCTCCAGCGGCCCTGTGGGCGGAAGAATAATATCCGCATGCCGAGTGGTTTCGTTGATGTACAGGTCCACCGCCACCATATAATCGAGGCTTTCCAGTGCCCGATCCATTTCATTGCCGTTGGGCGCTGACAGCACCGGATTGCCCGCCCGCGTCACCAGAGCCCGCACTTGGCCTTCGCCCGGGGTTAAGATTTCTTCTGCCAGGACCGAACTGGGAAACTCACCACTGAATTCCGGCAGCCCCTTCACTCGACTGTGTCGGCGCCCAAAACTGCCCGCTCCGGACTCCCCTGGCTTGATGTAGCCAAACGCGGGGGACGTCACCAGGGCGCCGCCTGGAACGTCCAGCGAACCGGTCAGAATATTTATCACCTGGATGGCCCATTGGCACAGCGAACCATACAGCTGTACCGATACCCCCATGCGGCCATAACACACGGCGCCTTCCGCGGCGGCCATGTCCCGGGCCATTTGTCGAATCGCCGAGGCATCAATACCGGTTTGCTCAGCCGCCATCTCGGCGGTAAAGCCTGCCGCTGCCTGTTTGACCTCATCAAGACCATCCAGAACCGGAGCCAAATGCCCTGGCTGTACCAGGTTTTCTTCAAACAGTGTGTGGATGACGGCCATTAACAAAAAGGCATCACTGCCAGGGCGGATAAAATGATGCTCATCGGCAATCGCCGCGGTTTCAGTACGACGCGGATCGATCACCACAAACTTGCCGCCTCGAGCCTGAATCGCTTTCAAGCGTTTGCTGACATCCGGTACAGTCATAATACTGCCGTTGGAAGCCAGCGGATTGCCGCCAATGATCAGCATATATTGCGTGCGATCAATATCCGGGATGGGTATCAGTGACTGGTGACCGTACATCGCATAAGAAATGAGTTGATGCGGCAACTGATCCAGTGACGTCGCGGAGTAGTTATTCTGGGTCTGCAGCACCTTGCGCAGGATACCGCCATGGGTCAGGCTGCCATAGTTGTGGACGTTTGGGTTGCCGGAATACAGCGCCACGGCATTGTTACCGCCGGCCTGCTGGACGCGAACCAGGTTCTCGGCAACCGTGTCGAACGCTTCTTCCCAACTGATCTGTTGCCAGCCGTCACCCACACGTTTTACCGGATGCTTCAGGCGGTCTGGATCGAAGTGCAGATCCTGCAGCGCGGTGGCTTTTGGACAGATATGGCCCCGGCTGAATGGGTCTTCTTTATCCCCTTTGATCGACAGGACCTGCGCACCCTGAGTTTTGATTTCCAGGCCACAAATGGCCTCGCATAAATGGCAGGCACGATAATGCGTGATAATTTCGTCAGACATGGCTCTCTCCGCAGCAACAGGCTAATTTTTGTTGTTCTAATGGCATCATCTAAGCACACCCACCGGAGGCTGATAAGTTTATTTGCCTAATGCGAGGGTATCACCCAGAGAAATAGAGAGGCGCGTCAGCCAGCCTCTTCCCGCGGGCGGAAATACGCTGGGGTGATGGGTGCCACTCACTTGAGTTGAGCGGCGAAACAGCGGCGAATTCAACTGTCTCGCATCGCTTACCGGGCTTGCGTCAATGACGATTTTAGCCCCCCAACAACGCCATTTGATCTTTGTGATCCGTGGCGATGGCTTGATCCAGAGCATCCAGTTGCGCGGCGCGGGCTTTGAGCTTAGAGGCCTTGTGAGCAGGTAAATTCAGACCCGCCAACCGTGTGGCTTCCGCCTTGGCGGCCACCATCAGATCCTCCTCAGGCACTATTTTATCCAGGAAGCCGGCGGTCACGGCCATAGCCGGATCGTACATCTCGGCATTAATCACAGAACGCTGGAAGAAGGAAGGTGTCAGACGGAATCTTGCCATTTCGATACCGGCGTGGTGCATGGTCATACCAATCTGAACTTCATTCAGCCCCAACTGAAACGGACCGGCGACGCCAATTCGATAATCGCAGGACAACAGAGTAAAGCAACCCTGAGCAATCGCATGGCCGGTGCAGACACCCACCACCGGAGTAGGAAATGACTGCAACCGGCGACAAAGTTTAGACCCCTGGGTAACCATCTCAACCCCTTCTTTGGGGTCTTTTTGGAATACTTTCAAATCAAATCCGGCTGAAAAAATACCCGGCTGCCCCACCAGCATAACCACGGCACCTGCGGCTTCAGCCTTATCCAAAGCGGCATCGATAGCCGTCAGATGGTCTGGCGACATGGCGTTGACCTTGCCATTTTGAAAAGTAATGGTGGCAATATTGCCGTCGATTTCGTATTTCACCAAGTCACTCATAAGGCTCTCCTGCTTGTTGTCCAATTCTTTATAAGGCAGTACTGAATACTGCCTTTGACTGTTAATGTTATCGCTCTTGCTTATCGCCATTATTGACCAGGGAGCGGTCAGTACACATTGCCCAAATCGGCCAACTTACTGACAAAAGCCCCAAGTCGCGAAACAACAACCATTCGGAGGCGGTTGGTATTAGCAAAAGGCAAAAAAAAACCCGCACGAGGCGGGCTATAGATCTTGCTAATCTCTCCGAGCTTGACGCCCTTAGCAATCTCATTCTGATGGTTATGGACTCTACTGAAATGCCCATAACCCAGTGTTCAAAAAATCAGCGGCCAAGGATACCACGAGAAATCACTTCTTTCATAATTTCTGAGGTTCCTGCATATATGGTCTGGATACGCGCATCAACATAGAAGCGTGAAATGGGGTATTCCGTTGTGTAACCATAGCCTCCAAACAATTGTAGACACTCATTCACCGCACGCAACTGCATTTCGGTGGTTGTCAGCTTTAATATCGCGGCATCATCAACCGTCATGGTGCCGGCTTTAAATTTTGCCATGTTCTGATCAAGCAACGCTTTACTCAGCGCGATGTCCGCTTTGACATCCGCCAGTTTAAATCGGGTATTTTGAAAACGGGCAATGGGCTGACCAAACGCCTGGCGCTCCTGAACGTAAGCAACGGCCAGGTCAAAGGCACCCTGTGCCTGTGCAACCGCCTGAGTCGCACACCCCAAACGTTCACGAGGCAGCTCTTCCATCAGGTGAATAAAGCCCTGATTTTCGCCCCCCAGCAAAGCCGAAGCCGGAACTCTGAGGTTGTCAAAGAACAGCTCCGCCGTGTCACTGGCGTGCTGGCCGATTTTCTCAATTTTTTGACCTTTGGAAAATCCGGGCAAGGAGGCATCCACCAGAAACAGGGAAACCCCTTTAGAACCCGCTCCCGGATCTGTCTTGGCGCAAACAATCACGAGGTCCGTATGGATGCCATTAGTGATAAACACCTTAGACCCGTTAATAACAAATTCGTCACCGTCCCGAACTGCGGTCGTGCGCATACCCGCAAGATCGCTGCCAGCGCCTGGCTCAGTCATGGCAATCGCGCCCACGGCCTCCCCGGTCACCAGCTTTGGCAGCCACTCGTTTTTCTGCTCTTCGGTGCCGAGGTTAAAAATGTATGGCGCCACAATATTGGAGTGGATGTTATAGCCACTGCCAAGACCGCCATACCCCAGACGCGACATTTCCCACTCAATCATTTGATTGATTTCAAACGATGCACCAGCGGCACCGTACTCTTCCGGCATATCCACACACAACAGGCCAGCTTGTCCCATGGTATTCCACAGCTGGCGCGGCACCATACAATCCTTTTCCCACTGCTCGTAGTGGGGGTGAACTTCCTGTTCGAAAAAGCGCAAAACCATGTCGCGGAATAACTCTAATTCTTCATTGCTCACTGCCGGGTCGGTCATTAGGGGTGCCTCGTGTGTATCAAGCCAGTTATCACGCTTACTATCCATTCGAGATAACAAGCGCACTCGGTATCTTAGCCACATTGTGCGCCGCCATCCCCCAGGCGACAATGTTCAATACTGTCATTCAGTTAGCATAAACGGACAATAAAATTCTATAAAACACAGGAGTAGTGCTAATATTGGTCAAATTAAGCGATTACACTATCAAATACGGACACAACACTCCCCCTTCAAGGTCGCACGACAAACATGATAGAAGCCCACGACATACGCCATACTGTTTCCAGCTACTTTGCCCGTGCGCACCTGCAAAATGGCCTGCGGCTGGGGTTGGATGAGCAGGCGCTGCTGGAATTTGCTGCGCTCTCCCCTTCGCTCCTGCAGCAACAAGGCTCCCGCCTGGCACCCCGACAATTGGCACGCCTGTTGATCAAAATCATGACGGAGGCCGACGATGAGTTTTTGGGGCTGGCGTCAGAACCCTGTCGCTTTGGCGTATTCCCGCTGCTCTGCGAACACTTGATTCACACCCGCACACTGGGTGAAGCCATTTATGAAACCCGGCGTTTTTACGGACTGATTACGCGCGCCATTCGATTTGAAATAGAAGAAAGCCATACCGAGGTCCGGGTAAGTCTCAGGCTGGATAAGCCAGAACTGGACCCTGAACATGTCCTGATAGAACTGTTATTGCTGATCTGGCATCGCTTTCCCTCCTGGCTGATCGGCCAGGTGATTCCATTGACCCGCGTTCAACTGGCCTACCCTGCACCGCAGCACGCCGAAGAGTATCGATTGCTGTTTCCCACCCAGCGGGAATTCAACCAGCCGCACAACACACTGGTTTGGCCCAAGCATGTCATGGAGCTTCCCGTTCATCGCAACATGGAACAACTGAAACGCTACCTTGCCCAGATTCCCCTGCAGTGGTTTCGCAAGCAGCGCTTTGCCGATTTTCAAACTGAACGTGTCATGCAACTTCTGGAACAGTCCAGCAGCCCCCATCAAACCACTCTGGAGGACATTGCTGAACAATTGCACATGACCTCGAGAACCTTGCGCCGCAAACTCACCGCCGAAGGCAGTCGATTTCAACAAATGAAAGATGATTTACGCCGGGATCAGGCCATCTACTGGCTGAGTCAGGACAGCGCCTCGATCGCCGAGGCGGGGGAAAAAGTTGGCTACACCGAAACCGCTTCGTTTATACGCGCGTTTAAAAGCTGGACCGGCATGTCGCCAGGGCAGTACCAGAAAGGTTTAAGAGACAGAAAATAGCGACCGTACGGTAAGTACCGCAACGTTAAAGGAGTGGCTTTTCCCAAAACATGGCTTTGCCAAAACGTTCATCCAACTCGTACCCCGAAAAACCAAACTCCCGGTAAACGTGCCTGGCGCGTTCGTTTCCTTCTAACACCTCCAGGGTAAGCTTACAGCAGCCTTTTTCTCTTGCCCGCTGTTCAACAGCCACCAACATTTTGTGAGCCAACCCCATGCCCCGACAATCACGAGTGACGATCACATCGTGGATATTAATCAGCGGTTTGGCTTTAAACGTCGACAAGGTTTCGAAGGTATTGATCAATCCCAGGGGGGTATCGCCCCGCCAGGCGATGACACTGAAGGCGCCCGGGTAAGCCAGTAATTTATCAGCTAGCGTCTCCAGCACGATCGGGCTCAGCGGCTCCCCCCCTCCCATCGGATCGGTGGCGTACTCCTGCATTAAATCCTGCAGCGCTTGCCGGTCTTGGCGGTTGGAAAAGTCGGCCAATTGGACCGTGACGTCACTCATTATTGATCCCAGTGCTCCAGCACAAAATTAACGCGGTCTTTGTAGGAGAGGTTTGCCGGGGCTTTATCGATGAAATCCAGTCGTGGCCTCAACCCCCGGCCATTGGCCACTTGAATCGCCAGCCCCGGTCGCGCATTGAGCTCCAACAGCAAAGGCCCCTCATGCCGGTCAAGGACGATATCGACCCCCAAATAGCCCATTTGGCTCACCTCGTAGCCTCTGGCCGCCAACATCAGCAAATCCCGCCAGTGCGGAACTTTTAACGTAGACAGCAACTTACCCGTGTCCGGGTGTTTTTCAATCGGGCGGCCATGTTGAACCCCCCGTAGTGCCACGCCTTTGAGCATGTCGATACCCACCCCGACAGCCCCCTGGTGCAGGTTGGCTTTGCCATCGGAATCGCTGGTGGATAAACGGGTCATCGCCATCACCGGGAACCCCTTGTAAACAATCACCCGAATATCCGGCACCCCCTCAAAGGAAAAGCCCTGGAAATCGTCGGTGAATTTCACCATATCTTCAATCAGGGCAATATCCGGTTTGCCGCCCAAACTGAACAACCCGCTCAGAATGTTTGAAACATGCCGGCAGAGTTCATCGTGTGTCACTCGCTTGCCGTTCGGCTTGAGGTAATCCTCTCCATCGCGCCCGGCAATCACCAGAATACCTTTGCCGCCACTTCCCTGAGCCGGTTTAATCACAAAGCAGGGCAGCGGGCTCAGGAATTCTTTCAGCTCCTTGATATGCCCCTGCAAGCGACAGGCCCCCAGCAATTTAGGCACGGCGATGCCATGCTCAGCACACAATAACTTGGTGAGGTATTTGTTATCGACTTTGGGGTATAAACGGCGGGGGTTATTGCGGGCAATGTAACGAACGTTGCGTTGATTCATACCCACTATGCCGCTTTCCCGCAGCGCTTTCGGCGAGGCCAACCCCAATAAAGACCCCAAAAACATCAGTGGCGCTCCATCGGTTCAAAACGGCGCAAGTCTGACAGTCGGTAACCGCTGTAGGTCCCTATCGCAATAATCACTCCGAGTAAAACCAACAGCAATTCCGGATACAAAAACACCGTATCAGCCACAAATGAATTACTCATTAGCAGATAAGCCAAAGACGCCGTCAACAGACTGCCAAAGCCTTCAATCATGACCTCATGAGGGCCACTTTCGTCCCAAAGAATCGACATCCGCTCGATAGTCCACGATAAAATGATCATCGGGAAAAATGTCACTTTCAAACCGCCCTGCCAGCCCATTTTGGTACTCATGACCCCAATAGCGCCATAAATAATAATGACAAACACCAGCACAGAGGCAATTCGCGGAACCAGCAATAGATTCAAAGAACTCAGGTAGGAGCGCATGACCAGGCCAACACCGACAACGATGATGAAGAGCATCAACCCGGTGATCAGTGAGGTTTGAAGAAAAGTCAGCGCGATCAACACCGGCATAAAGGTCCCGGAGGTTCTGATCCCCACCAGGTTACGCAAAATCACCACCACCAAAGCACCCAGCGGCATCACCAAAAGCAGTTTAAAAGTGTTTTGTTCCGACAGTGGCAAGCTGTAAATGGAAAAATCGATCAACGGATTTTTTGCATGCCCTGCCGCCTCTACCGCCGAAGTAAAGGCTGCCCGCTGCACTTTAGTGGTCGCAAAAGTCGTGCGGGAATTATTGCCACCAAACACTTCCAGCAAGGGCTCGTCGCCCCGCTGTAACAGGATAACGCGGTCCCAGGGAATGCTGGCGTTTTCTCGCGCATCCAGCAGGATTTTTTTGTCCCCCAGCGACACCTCGAGAAAATTGTAAATGGATTGGCTGCGGGCCTTATCGTCCAGAAAGATACCGCGAACATGCTGTACCGAATACCCCGCCATGGTCAACAGTTGACCGGCAATTTGTGTGCGTTTGGCTGGACTGGAATTGTCTCTTAACAGGGTAGCCACCCGCGAGTCGCCAGGGCGGTTTAACTTGCGCAGTATTTTTAACGCATTTTCCTGACTGACGGTCTGATCCAGATCTTTCAGTAACGCCTCTGCTGATACTTTCAGTGCATCGTCCAGATTGACCGTCATCGGTTTTGACAGAGGTCTCTCGGCCTCTTCGGCGGTATCCGCAAAATAGCTCTGTGAACGAATGTAGATGACCTGTGTTCCGCTGGCCCGCTCAGCCTTCCAGCGCCCCAACCAAACACCGTCTTCGACAATCTCCTCATAATCAAAACCCGGAGAGGCAAAGTCTGAAGACACCACCCGACGTGCGGCATTACCGTCAGGCAAGTTCAGGCGAACCTCAACAGGCCCCTCTCCGGGTTCGAATACAATTCGACCTTCGAGCTGCCAAACGGTTTCTGTCTCCGATGCCAACAGCGGGAAGCCCAGGAAAAAATGCTTATAGGCCGCAGCGCCAAACCCAACTACAAAAAGCAGTCCAACTAACAATTGAACTTGTCTGGCCGATGAAAGCATGCCTTTACTCCGCGATATTACTTCTCTAATGCTAAAAATTTCCGACTGACATCGACCATCGCCCTGCCTTGCAAAAAGTTACGGCCGATCAAAATCGGGTACTCAAAACTCTCATTACCCGCCAGTGTAACTTCCACTTCATCCTTGAGGTCACCTATGGCCAGCGTCAGCAAAACCACGTGCCGGCGAATGTCGCCTTGCCCCTTTTGCTTGACCAGAACCGTTCGTTTGATTGGCTCTTTCATGGTAATGCCTTCGCCATTGCTACGATCTACCAGGGAAAACTTAACCCAGGGTTTGCCGTCCCGCTCGAACTCAACCAGCTCAAACACCTCAACCGAGGTAATCTCAATTCCGGTGTCTATTCTGGCCTTTTGCCGAAACCCCAGCGGTAGGATATCAACATATTCTACCTGCCCCAACGGGTTCATTTTACCTTTCCCGGAGCCTACCTTAGGACAGCTTTCTACTGTAACAGGTTTTGGCTCAATTTTAGTAGTAGGTTTGGTTTCCACCACTTTCGGAGGCTCAGGGCACACGACGGGCTCAACGACGGGACACTCCATGGGTGCCTCGACCGGCTTCTGATCCGGCGGCGGCGTCAAGGGTATACAACCAGCCAAGAGCAAAAGTCCTATTCCTGCACTCAGGACCTTGTAAGCCATTTTAACTCCTTATTATTTTTTAACAGGTTTGTGCCGCGACACACTATATTATGTTCAATATAGTATTGCACCGATCATAATAATGTCTCGGGCATACGAAAAAACCCCGTCGTTTCCGACAGGGCTTTCAACTTTGATTACTGTGATTTGGTTCCGGTTGGGCAGTGATATTAGTTGCCCATCGCTTGAACCATGGAAATCATCACCCCAGCAGCCACCGCCGAGCCAATAACACCGGCCACGTTCGGCCCCATCGCATGCATCAACAGGAAGTTTTGAGGGTTGGCCTCTAAACCAATCTTATTTGATACTCTGGCCGCCATAGGAACGGCCGAAACACCTGCCGAACCAATAAGTGGGTTAATCTTCTGGGTGCTGAATTTATTCATCAGCTTGGCCATCAAAACGCCCATGGCGGTACCAATACCAAAGGCAACGATCCCCAACGCCAGGATCCCCATGGTTTTGGGGTCCAGGAACTTGTCGGCAGCCAGCTTTGAGCCCACGGACAAGCCGAGGAAGATGGTCGTAATGTTAATCAGGGCATGCTGGGCTGTGTCGCTCAAACGATCAACAACACCACATTCCTTCATCAGGTTACCAAAGCAGAACATGCCGAGCAGAGGTGCTGCTGAAGGTAAAAACAGAGCCACCAGAATCAACACCACAATCGGGAAAACAATTTTCTCACGCTTGGACACCACACGAAGCTGGGTCATGGTGATCTTGCGCTCTTCGACGGTGGTCAGGGCACGCATGATAGGCGGCTGAATCAACGGCACCAACGCCATATAGGAGTAGGCAGCGACCGCAATGGCCCCCAGCAGCTCCGGCGCCAATAAGGAGGAGACATAGATTGCAGTCGGGCCATCGGCCCCCCCGATGATGCCAATCGCGGCCGCGTCAGCAATGGTAAAATCCATCCAACCTAAATATGACATCCCCACCGCGCCCAAAACGGTGGCAAAAATACCGAACTGAGCAGCCGCGCCGAGAAACAGGGTTTTAGGGTTCGCCAGCAGCGGACCAAAGTCCGTCATGGCCCCCACACCCATAAAAATAACCAGCGGGGCGACCCCCGATGCAATCGCTACAGAATAGAAGTTATACAACATGCCATTGCTGTAACCGAAATCTCCCGCCAGCTGCTCTATAGCCGTGTGCTGTGCTAGCGTAGACAGCTCAAAGGCGTGCTTAATTTCTTTCACTGACGCCAGGCCATCCAATCCCAACGAGTGCGCAAAGGCAGCCATTACATCCGGGTTGGCAGCGTGTAAGGCCGCATCAACCGCAGATGAGGCCAGCTCGGCACCGGGAATGTTCGCCAAAATACCACCAAAGCCAATGGGCACCAGCAGTAAGGGCTCGAAGTTCTTGCTGATGGCCAAAAACAACAGCAGCAAACCCACCAAGATCATGACAACCTGCCCCGGGGCCATCAAATACAGCCCCGAGTCTTGCCAAAGTCCTATCAAATTATCCATCAAATCATCTCCCAGGACTTAAGCAATGGTTAGCAGCGCATCGCCAACAACGACAGCGTCACCTTCCTTAACATTCACACTACCGATGGTACCGGTCTTGAAGGCACGAATTTCGGTTTCCATTTTCATGGCCTCCAAAACTATCACCAGGTCACCTTCCTGTACCGCTTGCCCCGGAGTCGCGTGGACCTTGAAGATATTACCCGCCAGTGGCGCAAGCAGAGGTTCGCCAGCGGTTGCCGGTGCGCCCGCCGGTGCCGGTGCCGCTAGCGATGCACCACCCACAGGAACAATGCCAGTCAAATCGCCGCCATTGGACACCGTCACGGTGTACGAAGCACCTTCCACCTCAACGGTATAAACTTCTTCACCCGCGTCATTAGTGACCACGGCGCTTTCTTTACCCGTCGGCGCCGGTTCAAACGCGTCGGGATTGCCGCGGTTTGCCAGGAACTTCAGACCAATCTGCGGGAACAGCGCGTAGGTCAGTACATCATCTATTTCCTGATCGCCCGCAGCCAGTTTGATGCCCTTTTCAGCGGCAACGGCTTTCAGTTCAGCGGCCAGCTTATCCATTTCAGGGGACAAAAGATCCGCTGGACGACAAGTGATTGGCTCAGCACCATCCAACACCCGAGCTTGCAACTCTTTGTTGTAAGGTGCCGGCGCCGCGCCGTATTCACCCTTCAAGATGCCTTGCGTCTCTTTTGAGATGGACTTGTAACGCTCGCCAGTCAATACGTTCAGAACCGCCTGGGTCCCAACAATTTGAGAGGTTGGAGTCACCAAAGGAATGAAACCCAGGTCTTCACGGACTCGTGGGATTTCAGCCAGAACCTCGCCAAACTTGTCCTCGGCGCCCTGATCTTTGAGCTGGCTTTCCATGTTGGTCAGCATGCCACCCGGCACCTGAGCGGTTAGGATACGACCATCGATACCCCGCAGCGAACCTTCAAACTTGGCGTACTTCTTGCGGACTTCACGGAAGTAATTGGCGATTTCTTCCAGCTTTTCAAGATCCAGGCCGGTATCACGCTCAGTCCCTTCCAGAATGGCCACGACCGACTCGGTGGGGCTATGGCCATAAGTCATGGACATAGAGGAAATAGCGGTGTCAATATTGTCAATGCCGGCCTCAACGCACTTCAGGGCGGTAGCCGTCGACAAGCCCGTAGTCGCATGACACTGCATGTGAACGGGAATATCACAGGAGGCCTTCAAGCGGCTGACCAACTCATAACCCACATAAGGCTTTAACAGACCGGCCATGTCTTTGATGGCAATTGAGTCTGCGCCCATGTCTTCAATCTTCTTACCCTGCTCGACCCACATATCCACAGTGTGAACCGGGCTCAGGGTATACGAAATGGTTCCTTGAGCGTGCTTGCCTTGTTTCTTGACCGCTTTCAGTGCGGTTTCGATGTTGCGCATGTCGTTCATCGCATCAAACACACGGAACACATCCACACCATTGGTAGCGCAACGCTCTACAAATTTTTCCACCACGTCATCGGCGTAATGGCGGTAACCCAGAATATTCTGCCCGCGAAACAGCATTTGCATCGGGGTCTTGGGCATGGCTTTTTTCAGTTCACGAATACGATCCCAGGGGTCTTCGCCCAGGTAACGGATACAGGCATCAAAGGTAGCCCCACCCCAGGTTTCCAATGACCAAAAGCCAATATCATCCAGCTTTGCAGCAATTGGCAACATGTCGTCCAAACGCATACGCGTCGCAAACAGCGATTGGTGTGCATCACGCAACACAACGTCGGTAATCCCTAATGGTTTTTTGTTCTCAGTCATGAGAAAGCCCTTAGTTTTTTATCAATCAAAATAGTGTTTGCTCTTTGGTTTGGCTTTTTAACGATCTTGGCTATCGTTAGCTAAGTCACCAGCCATACCATCCAAAGGAGCCGTAGTTCGGAACGTGTGTCGAAAGCAAACGGCCTCAAAGCCGCCAATATCGCCCATTGCATTCAATGCGGCATGACATTTTTCAGAATGCTTCCAACACCCCGCCCGCAGCCTTCAAAAAGGCAATACGCAAAACCAACTCGAAACAGTGGTTATTTTTTTGCGCGGTGCTTGTCTACGGCGGCTTTAATAATGGCCAAAAGTTTTGGATCGTTAACGCCTGCCGGAACAGGTGCTTTGGCAGCAGGAACCGGCAGGGGCACGGGTTCCGGGAAAAAGCGTTGAACGAGGGAAGACATGATCATGGTGGCGATCACCAGAACGGTCAGGAATACAAAAACAGATCCCATTCCGAAGAGCATCAGATCGACGCCCTGTTGCATGATTTCTTGTTGCATGGGTAAGTTCAGCCTCTTAAGTCCCAAACCATGGGGTCAGATCCATGGCACTGGGGATAGCAATGTGTCTCTTGGACACCTGCCTGGTCTCATTAGTGTTACGTTTTTGAGCCGGATAAGCTCAGCGCCTCTCAAAATTGACCGATACATGCACAATACGGCTATATCATACTCAATTGCGGGCGTTTTACGCATCCCCTTTGTAGGGGAGCAGGAATGTAGCCTGAAGTCGCTTTGTAGGCAAATTTTCTTAATTACTACAAAATGCCATTCCCACCCATTTAATAACTACTCAGACTATCACGGCACGGCCAGTATTCAAGCCTGAATGGCCAAATCTAACCCCATTAAGGTATATATTGCCGCCAATCCCCCCAGGCAATGGCGCCATGAATCGATAGCGACTCAGGGGACTACGCCAAACTTCAGGGACGAGCTCTTCGAGTATTGGTTCTTACCGGTGGTTCTTCACTCAGCGCATGGTTACAATGGCCTCTCACGGCAGACATACTCATCAACTCATAGCCAATCAGACCAATATTTCGGCAGGCTTATTCCTCCTTTAACGTTACAGAATCACCTATGCGACTGTTCTTAGCCCCAATGGAAGGTGTTGTTGACCACCATGTCCGCGAACTGTTAACCGCAATTGGCGGCATTGATGTCTGTGTCACCGAGTTTGTCAGGGTCAGTGGCTCCCAGCAACTGCCCGACAGGGTCTTTCATAAGCTCTGCCCAGAGCTCGCGCACGGCTGCCGAACCCCCTCTGGCACTCCCGTGCGCCTGCAGTTATTGGGGGGTGATCCGGAGGCACTGGCCCGAAATGCCGCCAAAGCGGTACAAGTCGGTGCCACCGCCATAGACCTGAATTTTGGCTGCCCAGCCAAAACCGTCAATAACAGTGACGGTGGCGCCAGCCTCCTGCGAGAGCCGCAGAGAGTCTTTGAGATCGTCAAGGCTGTCAGGGCAGAAGTTCCTGCCAATGTCCCAGTCAGTGCGAAAATCCGCCTGGGGTTTGAGGATCGAAGCCTGTATCTGGATAACGCCTGCGCCATTTATGAAGCTGGCGCCAACGAACTGGCCGTCCATGCTCGCTCCAAAGCCGACGGTTATAAGCCGCCCGCCTATTGGGAGTACATTGGCCGGATAAAAGAACAGATCAGCATTCCCGTGATCGCCAACGGAGAAATCTGGAGTGTTGACGATTGGCGTCGCTGTCGCGAACAATCGGGCTGTGAAGACTTTATGCTGGGGCGTGGGCTACTGGCTCGTCCGGATCTGGCCCTGGCCATCCACGCCGAATACCTCGCCGAACAGGCACACACTTGTTTGGGGCAAGGCAGCCACAGCGCGACAATCAATCCGGCAATGAGCTGGGCGCAGGTTGTCAGCATGCTGTATCAGTACTATCAAACCACCAAAGCCCTATACCCGCACAAATTTCTGGGCAATCGCATCAAACAGTGGCTGGCCTATTTACGACTGCAATACCCTGCGGCCAACGATTTTTTCGAGCGCATTAAGCAGTTGCGTCTGGCAGACGATATTGAAGAGGCCTTTCGAATACAACTGGGGCGTTAAACGCAGAGGCAGCCTCAATCCTGGCGTGTAGGAAAGACCATAGAGCGCAACCAATCCCACCACGTATTACCGCTCAGCACATAGCGATCCAGAGCTTTTTGGTTTTGCGCATAGAACTCTCCCCGTTCAAACAATCGCTGCCGTTTCAACATCCGGCGTTTCGGGTTAATCGTCTTTATCACCTTGGCCGGATTGCCGCCCACTACCACATTATCCGGGACATCTTTGACAACAACAGATCCCGCTGCCACCACACTGTTTTCACCAATGGTAACACCCTTACAAACCTTGGCCCCATGTCCTATCCAAACGTTATCTTTCAACACAATCGGTTTGGTACAGCGAAAAGGACGCAACCGGTTATAGATCCCGTGCCAGTCGCTGTCGGCAATATAACAGCCGGCCGCGAACATACAATTGTCACCGATGTGAATACTGTCTGCCGCCGTGATCGTTGTGCCAGGAGACATTAAGCAATAGCTGCCCACGGTAATTTTTCCATCCATGCCTTTACCACTCCAGGTGGTTAATCGCACGGGATTATCTTTCGAACTGATCAAATGCAGGTAATCTCCCACCTCAATGTTACGCCCAAATATTTCGGCGGACATCGGTGCAACCACCATCGGGTGCTTTCCCAAACAATCAAAGTGTTTCACAAAAAAATGACTGACCAGAAAGTCATTCCATAGACCTGACATTTTTTTAATAAAGTACGGACTGTGATTACGTCGCAAACTGATATCCCTTTCTTAAATCGCGTTCATATAATGTATAACCTTTCTATTCTCACCAATAGAACTTGTTATTCTGTGACGCTCTGGTTAATGTCGGCGCTTAAATATTGCGTTAATATTTACATTCAAAATCACTACTGCTCTTTCATAAAGCAATACAAACCCGAGAATCAATATGCCCGCTGACTTAAATCTTCCCATTGACATCAATAGCGTAAAAGGTTTTCTTGCCGCAGATGAAGGCCTCGCGTTATACCAATACGCACTGGCCGCGTCCAAGTTAGGGCCCTGCCTGGAAATCGGCAGCTATTGTGGAAAATCCACTATCTACTTTGCAACAGCCTGCCAACAAAACAACAGCATACTTTACGCACTGGATCATCACCGCGGCTCAGAAGAGCACCAGCTAGGTGAGGAATACCATGACCCCGACCTGTATGATGCCGGCATCGAATTGATGGACAGCTTTCGCACCTTTCGTATCACCATGCGAGAAGCACAACTGGAAGACACCGTAGTACCGATTGTCTCCTCTTCTGCAGTAGCATCCCGCCACTGGGCAACACCACTGGGCATGGTATTCATTGATGGCGGTCACAGTGAAGAAGCGGCTCAAACCGATTACCGCTGCTGGTCGACCCACATCAAACCCGGCGGCATTCTCGCCATTCATGACATCTTCCCCAACCCCGAGGACGGCGGCCAAGCGCCCTACAACATCTGGAAACTGGCAAAAGCGTCGGGTCTTTTCGAAGAGCTTCCAACCGTCAACACCCTCGGCCTGTTTCGCAGAAAATAACGCTCAACCCTAACTGGGATACAAGGTGAGCGGCTAATATCAACACCGCTCGTCTTAAATTTTTCAGCCCCTCTTGCTCGCAGCTCGCCACTGGATACTGGAACCTGCCTTCAAGCCCTCACTTCCCTTGCCGCCTGCGCCACTTGAGCTTCGGGCAACAGATTGTTTTCCAAAAACAATCTGGCCGCCGGAGTGTGCTCAGTGATGGCGTCAGCCGCCAATAAAATGGCGCCTGCCGTCCAGGTGGTTTTCTCTTCTGGCCAAATAATATT
The DNA here is from genome assembly GCF_011602365.1 of Pseudomaricurvus hydrocarbonicus. Lineage (GTDB taxonomy): Bacteria > Pseudomonadota > Gammaproteobacteria > Pseudomonadales > Cellvibrionaceae > Pseudomaricurvus > Pseudomaricurvus hydrocarbonicus. The sequence continues at coordinate 79,058 of NZ_JAAONZ010000009.1, read as the reverse complement.
TTCCACATACTGGTAGCCCGTCCAGTAGCCACCATCATCGCCATCGCGCCACTGATGCAACCAGCCATACAGGCTGATGGCCTTGGTCCGCTCTCCCGCTGCCAGCAACGCCATCGTCAGCTCGCAAGACTCCGCCACCGTCACCCAGGGTTCGTCGCTGACACACAGGCATCCCATGTCTTTTTTGACAAAGGTTTCCCAGCGCTCCTGAATTCGGGATTTCGCTTCACTTCCGCGGTATACCCCGGCAAGAATGGGATAAAACCAATCCATGGAATAGCGTTCTTTGCTTTCCCAAGTGCGATCAAAACACTCCGGGTGGTGACGCAGGGTTTTGCCCAACCGGTGATAACCGGTTCGCCACGCAGCCTTATCCTGATCCAGTACCGTCGCTATATTGACGGCACACTCCAGACTTTTATAGACAGAAGAACAGCCTGTAATTAAGGCGTCTCGCAGCGGCGCGCCCTCTTCACTGACCGCCCAATAGACTTCACCGGTCGGCGCTTGATTGCGCAACACAAACTCCATGGCTTTTTCTACCATGGGCCAAACACGTAGCAAAAAGCCTCTGTTTTGGCTGATCAAATAGTGATGCCAGACCCCAGTCGCGACATAGGCCACAAAATTGGTTTCACGCTTCTCACAATACAGCGGCTCGCCATCCTGATAATTTGCGTACCAGCTGCCGTCGGCCAATTGTGCTTGCTGTAACCACTGGTAAGCCTTTTCGGCCGCCTCGCATTCACCGGCGATACTGAGCCCCATAGCGGCTTCGGTATGGTCCCAGGGATCGGCTTTACCACCGACAAACCACGGAATACAGCCATTGTCCTGTTGTACCGACAGGATATAATCAACGGTCTTGCGCAGAAAAGTTTCAGGAAAAATTCCTTTGCTGAGCAAAAGACTATCCATTGTCGACGTCCCTCCCTTGCAGTTTAATCAACGTCTGTACCCCGTTTGAAGTACATCACCACACTTTTGCCCATGAGCGGGTTCAACAGTCTTTCCAGATTGCGCGTTAGCCAGGGGCGCTCCATCAGATCCCAGACCAACAGCTGGTGATACCAATGCACCACTTTCACGTCATCCCTACCCCAGAACCAACACTTCAACCACCAAAAAGGCGAATGTAACGCGTGGGCCCAGTGGCGTGCATAGCGATTCCACCCCAGGTCTTCAACATCATGACGGAGCTGAGTGGCGTTAAAAATCCGGATATGCCCACCTTCTACCTGACGATAGGGCTTACTCAGTTTCCAGCAAATTTCTTCTGGCCAGGCGCGCGGGACACTCACAGCCAGAAGCCCTTCAGGCTTTAATACCCGGTTTATTTCAGCCAGTACCCCCTGATAATCAGGAATGTGCTCAAGCACTTCGGAGCAAATGACTTTATCAAAGCTATTATCGGCAAATGGCAGATGCAGCGCATCAGCCTGCTGGAATACCAAACTTTTACCAGGGGTGTCTTGCACCTCAAAATCGGAAAATCGCTGTCGCGCTGTCTGCAAATCTTTTTCACTAAGATCCACTCCCACTGCGTCAATATTGGCGAACAAATAAGCCCCGATGGTGTGGCGCCCCTCCCCACACCCCACATCAAGAACGCGATCGCCATCGCGCAAGTGGAGGCGATCGTAATCAATGGTTTGCATGTTTTAAGACTCCACCCTGCTGCGGATCAGGAGATGACACCGGCCCCAAAATCTGATGGTAATAATCGGTAAATTCACGAGCGGCAACCTTCCAGCAGAATTTTTCGAGAATCCTCTGCCGGCCCTTGAGCTGCATGGATTTGCGCAACACCTCATCCGAAAGGACTCGGCCCAGAGCTTCTGACAATGCGGAACTGTCTCCAGCAGGGACGATGATGCCAGCATCGCCGACCACCTCAGGCAAGGCGCCACCGTCCGACGAAATCACCGCACAGCCACAGGCCATTGCCTCACCCGCCGGCAATCCAAATCCTTCATAGAGCGACGGTGAGACCACCACACTGGCGGCAGAATAATAATCCACCAACGCTTCCGTCGAAATACCTGACACAAACCGGACCTGGTCTTTTAAACCCAAAGTTTTCAGTAATGCTTCGGTCTGCCCACCCTGTTTCAATTTCCCGACGACCAGCAACTCGATGTCCGGGTAACGTGGGGTTAATTCGGCAATGGCTTCGAGCAAAAATCGCAAGCCTTTTAAAGGCTGATCCGCAGAGGCGGTGGTCATGACACGAAAAGGAATCGTTGCAATGTGAGCCCGGGGTTGAAAGGTTTCCGTGTCAATGCCGTTATGAATCAGGCTAATGGTATCTATCGGTCGGGAAAACGCTTCGGCAATATCTCGTTTGGAGCACTCCGAAACCGTCACAATGTGCCGGAGCTGTTGCACCACCTTTTTCTGCATGCCAAGGAACGAGTGCCAGCGTCTCACCAGCAGTCGATGCCGCCAATTCGGTGCCGCATTCAATGCCAGCTTCAAATCCCGGGTAATCGGGTGATGGACAGTGGCTACCGTGGGGATTCCCTGTTCTTGGAGGGCCAACAAGCCATAGCCCAGAGATTGATTGTCATGCACGATGTCATAGTGGTGACCGACACTTTTCATTAATTTGGCCACGCGCCGGCCAAAAGTATACGGTTCAGCAAAACCACCGGTGAGCATCGACCACCATTCAAAGAAATCCGACCACGATTTCAGATGTTTTAGGCGCAGCGCGGTAACATGACTGGGGGCTTCAAACAAATCCAGACTGGGCACCTTGATTAGTGTGACCCGTGGGTCAAGCTGAGGGTAAGGCGGCCCGGACATTACATCCACCCGGTGTCCGATGTCCACCAATGCCTTGCTCAGGTAATTGAGGTATATCCCTTGCCCACCAACAAAAGGGTGACTGCGGTAGCCCAGGAGGCAAATCCGCAAGGGCCGGGTGGTTTTTATTGACAGTGATTCAGGTATTTTTTCTTGTGCTGTCATGGGGTTACGACCCACTCCCTATATCGATCTGATGACGATTGAGCCCCAGTCTGACACAGCCTATAATCAGCAGCAATTACCTGACAGGGAAGCACTCGGACTCAATGTCTTCAAACACTACTGTTAACCACCACGCTTCACCTGGCACCCCCCCAGCCCGGCCACCCTCTAGTGAAAATGCCTTTGGTCAGCTAATTCGTTTCTGGCGCAATACCCTGCAACTTTCCCAGGCCCAGCTGGCCGCCAGTGTCGAAGCTGCACCGCGCCATATCAGCTTCCTTGAAACGGGACGCTCCAAGCCCACCCGCGAAATGGTGTTGCGACTGGCTCAGGCCTTGACGCTGGGAGAACGGAACCTGGGAACCCTGTTACTGGCTGCCGGATTTACTCACGATCCAGCCCCTCTTGACCTGACTGACGCGAAAAACAGAGCCCTGAAAGACAGTCTCAGCATGATATTGGCTAAACACGAGCCCTTCCCTGCTCTGGTTATCAATCCAATTGGTGACATTGTGCTGTGTAATCGCGCCTGGCTGGCAATGATCAGGAGCACCAACTCGTTGGAGCAATTTGAACAACCGGCGGCAAACCTTCTGGATTTTTATTTTTCAGAGGCTGGCCTGCGACAACATATTGTTAACTGGGAAGAGCTCGCCTGTTTTCTGTTACTGAAAATCAAAGAGCAACACCTGCTCACAGGCGACTCTAAACTGAAAGAACTCAGCACCTGGCTGCAGGCTTACCCGGGATTACCGGAAAATTGGGCGCAGCGCGCTAAAGGAGCCCGGCAGGTTTCTTTTTATGATGTCTATTATAAAACACCGGTCAACGAGGAAATCTTCGCCAGTCGCACCATGATTACCGGGGTAGAACCGGAACGCAACGCCTCTGTGGGCGAATTGCAATTACACGCCTTTCTCCCGCTGAATACCGCAACAAGACAGCAGTGGGAAGGATTCGCTGAAACAGACATACCGGAGCATCCTCTGCTCTACACCCGTCCGCAACACTTTTGACACACCATCACGTTACGGCGTCTACTTTTTTACAGCCTTCGCCCCCTTGTCACAACAAAGGTTCATGACACCGCTCACGCTTTAGCTCACAACACCAAGGAATAAACGCCGCTTTCGCCCGACAGTAGGGTTACACGCCAATATCCGTGGCGAATGCCACAGCGTCTGAGCCACCGAATTGTTGTTTCGGTAAGATGTTCTACTATTCATTAGTAGGTTATGAGGAGATCAAACCGTAACGGTAAAAAAATGAAAAAAGCGCTGCATAACTCACCCAAAGCTTTAAACAGGTGACTCAATAAAACTTATACATTTTAAGCGTCAAGCTGATTGAAGTGACACCTACGGCCAAAGAAGAACCATTCATTAAACAGTAACACCAACCATCTATTACAGTCCGAGATACGACTGAGAAGAGGTTCACCATGAAACGTCTAACATCCCTTTTATCCGCATCTGTTCTTATGTTTACCGCCGGAATGGCCTGGGCTGGCGCAGATAGCGGCTTTTATATTGGCGGCTCCGTTGGTAACGCCGAAGTGGATTATTCCGACAGAGTCCCCAACTTTGGAAAGGTTGAATTTAACGAGGACGACACCGCCTACAAGGCATTTGGCGGCTTCAACTTCGGCATCATTCCCCTGATTGACCTTGCGATTGAAGGATCATACGTGGATTTCGGTTCTCAAAAGGGTGATATCAATAATGCTCTACGGGCCGACGTGGATATCACAGGCTGGACTGCCACTGGCCTGGTAGGTCTAAAATTTGGGCCGTTTGGCCTGTTTGCCAAAGGTGGTGTCATCAACTGGGACACTGATGTTGATCTGGATTTTGGCGGTAGCGATTCTGACTCTGGCACAGACCCGGTGTACGGAATTGGAGCAAGATTCCAGATTGGTTCGTTTGCCATCCGTGCAGAATATGAATATTTCGATATGGATAAGTTTGAAACCGATTTTTACTCGGTCGGTGCGTCTTATACGTTTTAACTCACGCCCCGGGCAACACAGTTGAAAAGAAGTATTGAGCCAGAACACAATGCACGAAGTCACCCGAGGTCATTAGCCCTCACTCCGTGCATTGCCGGCCAGTCTGGCCAAGTACTACCCCGGTATTAGAGCCAGCCGGGGGATTAAAACCAAAATCCGCCGTTTCTCTGCCCCTCAACCATCATCAGGCCACCAAGTTTTCCTTTGGCGATGACACGGTGATTCAATACCACCAACTTAATCAATGGACGCATCAGAGCTCCTGTTACTTCTTCAGGTAAAAACTGCCCACCGCAAACGCGTATAAGCACATCTAGGTTTCACACACGGCTTTATCGCCCATCCCAAGGCTCTCCTCAATGCACACGGCCTGAGCCACATCGAATCTCACAGAGAACTTGTTGGAGCGCCCCCGCAACAGGGGCAAACAGCAAGCATAAAAAAAGCTCATCCAATGGGTGAGCTTTTACTGGCTTAAGGAGCTGGTCGAGCGATTCACGGCAAGTAAATCAATCAACTGTCCTCAAGCCGCATGTTCAGCTGGCGGCATAATACAGCATCTGGCGCACAATTCAAATATCCATCAGATTGTACGCTTTTAAACCAGCAGCGCGTTCGTGCTACTGGCGTCCAAATACCTAGCGAATCGCATCCCCAACCCGAACCACTTTCATGGTATTTGTGCCACCATGGACGTTGAGGAAGTCACCTTTGGAGATAATCACCAAGTCGCCTTTTTCCACAACCTCACGGCGCAACAGCTCATCAACCACAGCCTGGTTCAATTGCTCAGGGGCAAAACTTGAGGTATCAAAGGTCACGGGGACCACACTGCGGTATAACGCCAAACGGTTTTCCGTGCGCTTATGGTCTGTAAAAGCGAAAACCGACAGCCCAGAGTCAATTCGGGTCATATACAGAGGGGTGCGTCCGGTCTCGGTAAAGCTGATGATCGCTTTCACTCCCTCCAGGTGGTTTGCCGTGTACATGGCCGCCAGGGCGATAGCTTCATCAATACTGCCAAAGCTTTCATGCAGCCGGTGCTTGGAAATCATCGCCGAAGGCTGCAGTTCTGCACCAACGATAACCCGATGCATCGCCTCCACTGCTTCTATCGGAAAACTGCCGGCTGCGGTCTCGGCACTCAGCATAACCGCATCCGTGCCATCCAAAACGGCGTTGGCCACATCAAACACCTCCGCGCGCGTAGGCAGCGGGCTTTCAATCATGGACTCCATCATTTGAGTCGCTGTAATCACGGGTTTATTCAGGGATTGTGCGCGGTCAATCATGCGCTTCTGCACAGCGACCAGAGCAGCATCGCCGATCTCTACCCCCAAATCACCCCGCGCCACCATCACGGCATCCGACGCCCGAATGATATCATCCAGCACCTCGGGAAGGACGGCTTCGGCCCGCTCCACTTTGGCCACCAAACCGGCATCACCTCCGGCTTTATGCAGCAGCTCCCGGGCTTTATTCAGATCCGCACCACTGCGAACAAAGGACACCGCCAGATAGTCCACTTCCAGCTTTGCCGCCAACTCAATATCGCGAAAATCTTTTTCCGTTAAGGCGTCGGCAGACAAGCCACCGCCTTCCCGGTTAATGCCTTTGTTGTTAGACAGCTTACCCGCCACCACCACTTTAGTGGCAATCCGGGGGCCTTCAACACCGGTGACTTCCAGTACTACTCGACCATCATCCAGCAACAAACGATCACCGGCCGTGACATCATCCGGCAACTGGGGATAGTCGATCCCCACTTCAATATGGTTGCCGGCATCCCGGTCCAACGAAGCATCCAGATAAAACTCATCGCCAACGGACAATTGTATTGGCCCTTCCGAAAAGCGCGACACGCGGATTTTCGGACCCTGCAGATCACCAAGGATCGCCACCGTTCGATGATGCTTGGCCGCCAGTTCTCGAACCAGAGCGGCACGCTCCATGTGATCTTCAGGAGACCCATGAGAAAAATTCAAGCGTACAACATTCACACCGGCGTGAATCAAGCTTTCAAGTACTTCCGGTGAATCCGTTGCCGGCCCCAGCGTTGCAACTATTTTAGTACGTCTGATCAAAATCAATCCTTAACTCAAAAGAGGCTAATTGGTTTTAAACCAACACCCGTTGCTCTGTGCCTGAAGTGTTTTCAAAACACACCTAACTTACAACCACATGCTCAGTTATTCAGCCTGCATTAACGCCAGTGTATTGTCCAACATTCGATTGGAAAAACCCCACTCATTGTCGTACCAGGCCATGACTTTGACCATTTTCCCATTAACCCGCGTTTGGGTGGCATCGAAGCTGGAAGAAGCCGGGTTATGGTTAAAGTCAATCGACACCAAAGGCTCAACATTATACTGCAGGACACCCTGTAATGGCGCAGAGCCGGCGGCCTCAGCTATCGCGGCGTTAACTTCTTCAATTGAAGTATCACGTTTGGCAATAAAATGAAGATCCACCAGAGACACGTTGGCGGTAGGGATCCGCACCGCCATACCATCCAACTTACCGTCCAACTCTGGCAACACCAGACCGACCGCTTGTGCCGCACCGGTTTTGGTGGGAATCATCGACTGGGTCGCCGAGCGTGCGCGATAGATATCAGAGTGATACACATCGTGCAGTTTTTGATCATTGGTGTATGAATGAATGGTCGTCATGGATCCCTGCTCAATGCCGATAACATCGTTCAGAACCTTGGCCACCGGTGCCAGACAGTTGGTGGTACAGGACGCGTTAGAGATAATCTGGCTGGACGCGGTCAAGACATTGTCGTTAACGCCATAGACCACGGTCGCGTCCACTCCGGATGCCGGCGCTGAAATAATGACTTTTTTTGCACCGGCCTCAATGTGCGCCTGTGATTTCTCACGACTGGTGAAAAAACCCGTACATTCATAGACCACGTCTACCGCCAGATCGCCCCAGGGCAAGTTATGCGGGTCACGCTCGCTGAATATTTTAATGATATCGCCATTCACCACCAGCGCATCATTATCCACACTCACTTCACCCGGAAAACGCCCATGCACCGAATCATACTTTGTCAGGTGTGCGTTAAACTCGGTATCACCCAGGTCGTTAATCGCTATAATTTGAATCTGCTCTCGATAACCAGATTCGTACAGTGCTCGTAAAACATTTCGGCCAATTCGGCCATATCCATTAATTGCTACGCGAATTGTCATAATAATCACCCTATTCCAGTTAAAAGTACCTGTCTCTTGCACCTTGGAGCTTGCCTGCAGTCCTGAAAACTCACTGCACACAACTTAGGGTGAGCCGTTGTACCGGCTCTTATACCATTTCTGGTTTTGTATGGTTGGCGAGGGTGAACTCCCTCGCTCATCTTGATTTTCTACCCCGCTAAGACGGGTTCAAAACTAGTATTCAATTGGGCTACGCAACTCAAACTGCAACCTCTGAGCGGCTGATTGCCAAGAAAAACACATTCAACAACAGTCATTCCACCCAGTATCAAAATTTAAGGTTTAAGAGCTGCAGCTTCTGCCGCCAGACGTTTAATCTCAACCCAGTTTTTCGCTTTCACCAAATCTGTCGGCGCCATCCATGAACCGCCAACACAGGCAACATTAGGCAGTGCCAGATAGTCCTTGGCGTTCTTTGGACCGATACCACCCGTGGGGCAAAAAGAGATCTGCGGTAACGGTCCAGCAATGGATTTCAACATCGGTATGCCGCCCGCCGCTTCCGCTGGGAAGAACTTCATCGCCGTGATACCTTTCTCCAGCAAGACCATCGCTTCACTGGGGGAATTCACGCCCGGCAGAATGGAAACGCCGGCTTTTTGCGCCGCATCAATGATGGCTGGCGTGGATCCAGGGGTCACAATGAACTCAGCACCGGCATCCAGAGAAGCCTGCAGGGTTTCAACATTGATAATTGTTCCCGCGCCAACGATAGCATCGGGTACTGATTCCTTGATCGCCGCAATGGCTTCAAGTGCCGGCGCCGTACGCAAGGTAATTTCCAAAACTTTCAGCCCGCCTTCTACCAAAGCTTTTGCCAGCGGCACCGCGTCTTCCAGGTTTTCAATCACCATCACAGGGACCACCGGTGATGTTTCCATAATATCTTTGATAGCAATAGCCATAGTCTTTCGTTCTCTCGTTTCATTCAACTGGGTCGAATGTTTTATTGCAAAATCAACTGAACAGTCCGGACAAGCCTCCGGCGCCAGGGTTAATCTTCCAGATCAAATTCTGAAAATAAGGTACACGCGCCCAACTCGGAGGAAGAAGCCTGACGGCGGAAGCCTCCAAACAGCTCACGCCCCATACCAAATCGATGACTGCCTTCTGATGAAGCCAGTACAATACGGGAATCCAGGACCTGCTGATCCAGCACCACTTCCAGGCGGCCAGTATTCGCATCCAGACGAATCAGGTCGCCAGTTTGAACTTTTGCCAAAGGGCCTCCGGCCGCACATTCCGGCGTCAGGTGAATCGCCGCAGGCACCTTCCCGGAGGCCCCTGACATACGTCCATCCGTAACCAGTGCCACTTTAAATCCGCGATCCTGCAACACTCCCAGTGGCGGCGTCAGCTTATGCAGCTCAGGCATACCGTTCGCTTGCGGGCCCTGGTAACGCAGCACCGCGACAAAATCTTTTTCCAATTTGCCGGCTTTAAATGCCGCCACAATGTCATTCTGGTCATCAAACACAATCGCCGGGGCTTCGACCACGCGATGCTCTGGCTGAACCGCAGAGACTTTAATCACCCCGCGCCCCAAATTCCCCTGCAACAGGTGCAGGCCACCGGTGTTGTCAAAAGGCTCATCACTGCCACGCAGCACATCCCGGTCCAGCGACTCTGCAGGCGAGGCCTGCCAAACCAGAGAACCTTCACGCAAAACCGGCTCACGGTTGTAATATTGCAGGCCTCGATCGTCGCCTATGGTAATAATGTCAGCGTGCAACAAGCCCGCCTGCAGTAATTTGTCGATCAAAACCCCCATGCCACCCGCTGCCTGGAAGTGATTGATGTCCGCCTGACCGTTTGGATAGATACGAGTTACCAACGGTACAACTTTGGACAACGCATCAAAGTCATCCCAGTTAATTTTGATACCCGCTGCCCGGGCAATGGCAATCAAGTGAATGGTGTGGTTGGTAGAGCCGCCGGTCGCCAGTAATCCCACAATCGCATTAACGATCGCCTTCTCGTCAATCACATGGCCGATAGGACGGAAGTCCTGGCCCTGCGCCGTAAATTTAAGCACTTGCCTGGCGGCCGCTTTGGTTAACTCATCACGCAGTGGGGTGTAGGGATTAATAAATGAACTGCCGGGCAGGTGCAACCCCATGATTTCAACCATCATCTGGTTGCTGTTGGCGGTCCCGTAAAAAGTACAGGTGCCCGGACCGTGGTATGACTTGGATTCGGCTTCCAGCAGCTCCTTGCGGCCAATTTTCCCTTCCGCGTACAACTGGCGGATACGCACCTTCTCTTTGTTCGACATACCCGTGGTCATTGGGCCGGCTGGCACAAATACCGCCGGCAGATGACCAAACGTCAGCGCACCGATTAAAAGCCCTGGAACAATCTTGTCACAAACGCCCAGATACAATGCTCCATCGAACATGTTGTGGCTGAGTGAAACCGCCGTCGACATGGCAATCACATCGCGGCTAAACAGCGACAACTCCATCCCCGGCTGCCCTTGTGTGACGCCATCACACATGGCGGGAACACCGCCGGCAAATTGCGCAACGCCACCCGCTTCACTGATGGCGGCCTTAATCAGATCCGGGGCATCTTTAAATGGCTGATGGGCTGACAACATATCGTTGTAAGACGACACAATGGCAATGTTCGATTTTACATCGGCGGTCAGATCCGCTTTTTCACCCGGGCTGCAGGCGGCAAAACCGTGAGCTAAATTCCCACACGCCAACTCGCCTCGATGGGGTCCTTTTTGTACGGCGGCATCCACACGCTTCAGGTACGCGTTGCGACTCGTGCGACTCCGCTCAATAATCGTGTCCGTGACCTGTTGCAGTGTTTCGTGCAATTTGCTCATTTGTTTTCACCTCTTAAATTCGTTCTTTCACGGGCGTCCGTATAGATTCGGGCACATCAATGGTTAACTTTGGGACGGCTTAACCCTGCCATGCCGTGTTACGGTGCCCAGTAGACATCAATGTCCACGTGATGTTGTTGCAGAAATACACTCACTGGCGTGTCTTCAACCTGACTATTCACTCGAGCTTGTTCGTAGACCGCCCATTTATCGTCGCCGGTGATTAACAGCACGACCTTCTTCGATTGCAAGATGGCCTGGGGAGTCATAGTCATGCGCTCTAAATTCACCCCCGTCACATCAGAAGGCTTCGCCAATATTCCAGCACACAGTTGTTGAGACGCTAACGCCTCGGTTAGCCCTTGCGCGTGTGGAAACAGTGACGCCGTATGACCATCTCCCCCCATGCCCAACAAACAGAAACTGTATGGCTGCGGCAATAATTGATACTGCGCATTGCACTCAAGCTGACCCTCAAAGGGGGTTTTTGAGGCATTTTTCATACCGATAAAACTACTGGCTGCCGCATTATTTTGCTGCAAGGTCTGCTTGATTAAACGCTCGTTACTGGCGGTATGATCCGGCTCTACCCAACGCTCATCCACCAGCGCAACATGAACATTTGCCCAGTCCAGCTCGGCTTTGGACAAACGTTCGTACAAGGGCCCTGGCGTCGAACCACCCGACAACAAGATGGTCGCCTTGCCACTGTGCTCAAGATCGGCGCCAATGCACTCCAGTGCATCGTCATACAAACAGTTCAACAAGGCTTCTTTGGAATCAAAACGAAATTCATTGATCATCGTTTGCCTCGCTTGCTGCCGCCATTGTTGTGCCATGCCCGCTTATCGCTGTGCAGCAGTGCAGCCGAAGCGTCGGGGCCCCAACTACCGGCCTCGTACGCTTGCACAGGTGTCCCACACTTATTCCAGGCGTTAATGATCGGGTCAACCCAGGCCCAGGCAAGATCGGCCTCGTCGCGATGGGCAAACAAACTTAAATCGTTATCGATGACATTCAGCAGCAAACGCTGGTACGAATCACTGTGTATATTTTGGAAGGTTTCCGCAAAGTTCAGATTGAGGGGCACTTCCTGCAAGCGCATATCAAGCTGATTTAACTCTTTTGCCATGACCGTCATTTCGATGCCCTCATCGGGCTGCAAACGGATCACCAAACGGTTGGCCGAAAGTTGTGTGGATGCGCCATCAAAGACATTGTGAGTCAGCGACTTAAATTGGATGACGATTTCAGCACAGCGCTGACGCAGCCGTTTACCGGTGCGAAAATAAAATGGCACCCCGCTCCAGCGCCAGTTATCAATGTGTGCCTTGATGGCTACAAAGGTTTCCGTCTGGCTGTCTTTACCCAGCTCATCCAGGTAACCCGGTACAGCTTTACCGTGCATCATGCCATCCACATATTGGCCTCTGACGGTATGGCTTTGAACCTCATAGCCCTGCAGCGGCCGCAGCGCCTGCAACACCTTAAGCTTTTCGGTACGAATATTGTCAGCCTGTAATTTATGCGGCGGCTCCATAGCCACCAGACACAAGAGCTGCAGCAAGTGATTCTGGATCATGTCACGCATGGCGCCGGCTTGGTCATAAAAGGCAGTGCGTCCCTCCAGGCCTACCTCTTCCGACAAGCTGATTTGTACATGATCGATGTAGTTGCCATTCCACAGCGGTTCAAACATGATATTGGCAAAACGCAGTGCCAACAGATTTTGAACGGTTTCTTTACCCAGATAATGATCAATTCGGAAGATGCTGTTTTCGGGGAAATATTTAGCGACCTGAGCATTAATTTCATTCGCGGTGGTGCGATCGTAACCTAAAGGTTTTTCCAGCACGACACGCGACGTCTCATTAATCAACCCCCTGCCACTTAACTGTTCACAAATGGTGCCATACAGGCTGGGAGGCATAGCCAGATAGAACACTCGATCACGCTTGCCCTCGGCGGCGTCCACTTCTAGCAGAGGTTGCTCCAGGTCAGCCCAGCCCTCGCCATCCTCCGTCACATCGAAAGCACACAGGTGCAGGCGCTGCTCAAATTCGGGCCAGTGTGAGGTGGGAGATTCACCGGATTTCAGCTGGTTGGTCAGCCACTCCTGGATACGCGTCAATTCCTCTTCCCGCTCACCCAGAGCGCGGGAAATCAAAAAGATACGTCCGTTGCGGGGAAGGTGCCCAGCCACTTCAGAGCGGTATAAAGCAGGCAATAATTTGCGCAACGACAAATCACCCAAACCACCGAAAATGACCATATCAAAGTCGTGCGTCATGCATCTTTCTCCCAACGTTCTAACGTTTTTATGTGTTTAAGTGCTACAGACCGCACCCAGGCTCGCAGCCGGTCATGAGTGGCCCGGCCCGAAGCTGATACTTTATCAATGCAATGTGTGAACCAGCTTTCCGCTTCATCGACAACCACCCATTTTCGGATCGAATCACGGTTTCTATAAACTATTATTCACTATTTGTAATATAGTCTTATGCTTTCAAACCAAACTGAAGATTCTATTGCGACAGAGTTCTAGTTGGAAAACTCCCAAAAGCCTGTTCAAACCTTGGACCACTAGCCTCAAAGACACCAGCTGACCTTAAATTACGCAAAAAAATGCACTTCGGTCTGGCTGAAACCATTTAATTGAGTTAAATTATACCCATCGAAAAGGCACTTAACAATGACTTTTGTTTAACTAAGTTAAATCACAGAAAACAAATTGTTCGCCTGAAATTCGGTTACTGTTACAGTTGCACCTTTAACGAAGGGCTATTAATAGCCTAATAGAATATCTGCAGGGATAAAGATGATATTGACCCGCCTCAGACACGAGCTTGACAACCTGAGCAAATCCGAACGGCGCATTGCCGAAGTCATTCTTGCCGACCCGGAAGCTGCGGTACACGCCACTACGGCCGAAATTGCCCGAAAAGCTGAAGTCAGCGATCCCATGATATCCCGTCTGTGCCGTGGGCTGGGCTGTAAAGGCTTTCCGGAATTCAAGGTTCAGTTAGCTCAGAACCTGGCCAAAAATACTTCTTACGTTACCCGCTCTGTATCCGTAAATGACAATGCCGACACTTACGTCAACAAGCTGATCAGCGCCAACCAGGGGGCACTGGAGTATTTGCGCAAGGAGCTGGATATCAGCACCATCGAAGCTGCCGTCGAAGCCCTGGACAAAGCCAAGCGAATTGAGATCTTCGGCATGGGAGGCTGTTCTTCTATCGCTCAGGATGCACAGCACAAGCTGTTTAGGCTGGGCACCCCCACCATTGCCTACGAAGACAACCTGAAACAACGGATGGCGGCGGCCGCCGCCGATGAACACAGCGTGATTCTGTTTATCTCTTTTACCGGTCGCACCCACGCCACCATTGAAACCGCGCACACCGCCAAGCTCAGCGGTGCCAAGGTCATTGCCATCACCGAGCCCAACTCTCCCCTCGCGGCCGCCAGTGATATTGTCATCACCTCTGGCAGTGAGCTGGAAGACACCACCATTTATGTTCCGATGACGACTCGAATCATGATCCTGACGATTATCGATATTCTGGCGACGGGCCTGGCGCTAAAGCGCAGCCCAGGCATTGATGAACACCTGAAGAAAATCAAAGAAAGCTTAGACAACACCAAGGCGGAGCGAAAATAGTCTCTGCCAGAAATAAGCCTGTTGCTTAAAAAGCGCGCATCAATACAGCGCCGCCCCAAGATCGCATCGGGTACCGATAGACTCCTCGGCCCCCGATGGCAATCTCCGTCAGCCTGTCGCCTCTTTCATACTGACCACAGGACGGCTTTCCCGAGTACCCCGCATTCTTCGATCCGGATCAGACGGATCATTCGGCGAGATGACGACATAATCCTCAGCCACTTCCAACAGAATCCCCACAAACGGCATCTCGTCAAAGCCTTCCGGCACCCGGTAACTGACCGTATCTCCGACCTTAAAGGTGTCCGCTTCAAAGTTAAACGCAAACGGACAATCCCCTTCACCCTCTGTCTTCATGTATAGACCTCCCACACTACAGCCTCTTGTGAATCCGGCTGGCTCAATGAGCTTAGTTATTATTGAGACAACAGTTTAAACTCAGCAGTCCCTAAAACCAACAATAAGATCACGCCCCATGAAGCAGCGGGACTGCAGGAAAAAATCCAGAATTCAAAAGTAACGGGTAAAAAAAGGCGCTTCAAACGAAGCGCCATAAGCCACATTTTTACAAACTGTAAAAGTGCAGAGACAAGAACACAGTACTCAAAAAAATCTTTAACAGCGGTTCAAACCAATTACATTCAATGCCTTCACAAGGCGTTTTCAATCTGCTCCGACGCCAACAACTGATTCAACAATGCCTCAGTTGACGGATCGAATGCCGCGTCGCCCGGAATTCCTGAGCGCCGTTTTTCAATCTCATTGTAAATTTCCACACCAATCTGTTTGCCCAGCTCAACCCCCCACTGGTCAAAGGCATTCAATCCCCAAATAACACTGGACACAAATACCTTGTGTTCATACAGCGCGATTAATGCCCCCAAACGGTAAGGTGATGTTTTGTCATAAGAAATGGTCAGACTGGGGCGATTCCCGGGCAGCACTTTGTGCGGAGCCAGAGCCTGGACTGCTTCGTCAGAATACCCTGCATCGCTCAACTCCTGGGCAGCCTGCTGCAAAGACTTTCCAAACAGCAGCGCTCGCGCCTGGGCCATGCAGTTGGTCACCAGATGCGTATGCTGATCTGCCAAAGGATTATGGCTTTGCATCGGAACAATAAAATCGGCCGGCACGGGCTGTGTCCCCTGATGCAACAGCTGATGAAAAGAATGCTGTCCGTTGGTGCCCGCCGCCCCCCAGACAACCGGACACGACGCCCGACCCAGCGGCTTTCCGGACCGATCCACCTGCTTGCCGTTGCTTTCCATCGTCAACTGCTGAAGGAATGCCGGCAGTTGACATAGATTTTGGTCATAAGGCAAAACGGCGTGGGATTGCGCGCCCAACATATTCACCGACCAGATTTCCAATAGCGACAGAATCACCGGCAGGTTGTCGCTCAACGGCGCCGACGCAAAATGCTCGTCCATCGCCCCGGCACCTTCACACAGCTGGTTAAAGTTCTCCCAACCCACCGCTATCGCAATCGGCAACCCAATGGCAGACCAGAGCGAATAACGACCTCCGACCCAATCCCACATGGGATAAATTGAGTCCACATCGACACCAAACTCTTCGGCCTTAGCCACATTCGAAGAGACCGCCACAAAGTGATCAGACAATGACTGCTCACTGCCTGCCGCTGCCTGCAACCAACCTTGGGCGGCCTTTGCGTTGGCCAAGGTTTCCAGCGTCGTGAAGGTCTTGGACGCAATGATAAAAAGCGTTGTGGCCGGATTAAGCTGGGCCAGCGTATTGACCATATGCGATGGATCAACGTTGGACACAAAATGCACCTTTAGGTGCTGGTGATAAGGCGTAAGAGCCTCGCTAACCATTGCCGGCCCCAAATCGGAGCCACCGATACCAATGTTCACCACATCGGTAAAGGCCTCACCGGAAAAGCCCGTGCGCTCACCGCGTAATACGCTGTTTACCAGCGCCGCCAGGCGTTCACGCACTTCAGCAACCAGTACACTCTCTTCAAGGGACTTGTTTGTGCCCCCACGCAGGGCGCAATGCAGGACCTTACGCCCTTCCGTATGATTAATGGCCGCGCCGGACAGCATTTGCGTCACCGCCTGAGGCACTTCGGCGGTGCTCGCCAGGTCAATCAGGGCAGTCCAGGATTCGGGGGTGATGGCGTGGCGTGAAAAATCCAGCTTAAGCCCAACGGCTTCCCGGGTAAAACGGGATATCCTTTCAGGGTCACGGTCAAATTGCGCACGAATATTCAGCTCACCCTGTGCCTCAGCGATTTGCGCCAACCGTTCCCAGACTGCGGGCAAGTCAGCTTGCGAAAGCGACTCTAGAGGATCAAACATACACTACCAATTCCCATTCGTTTACCGAAAATAGCGCAATTGCGTTCGGCTCTTTTATTTAATTGAGTTAAATAATAAAGTATAAAACCCTACGATTACAACCATAAATTTAATTAAATTAAATAAATGTGCAGCTGTAGAACGGGCCGTGACAGCCTCCCTGGCAGATGAAACGGCCCAGGTCAGCGAGTATTCAGAACGGAGATCTGTAGCCAACCAGGACGGCCGGCGGGATGACGGCACAGGCTAGACACAAGTCCTAGGATTCGGCGAGGTCCCGAATTTGATCCATCCAGAGGCCCACTTCCGGCGCGTTGATCAGCTCCAGCTGCTCCGCCAGTACCGAGTCAAGCACATCGTGCGTCGTCAGCGGGTTCGCCAACACCACCCGGAAAACGGTGACGACCTGCTGCTGATGTCGTGGAGCATTAACCCGCGTGCGGGACACAAACGTCTTGCCCGCAGCACGCTGGGACTTTTGAATCCACTGCGTGATCTGGTCCAGCAACAGATTAATGTTGGACACAGACTCCACAGGCAATGTGGGCAGGAGCGATTGCAGCCAGCCGGGCACATAGCGATAACCCAGAATATTCAACACCGGGGCTACCACCAATTCAAAATCCGGATGCTGCTGGACCTGAGCGGCAAAATACCGGGCTTTTTCAAGCCCCTGGTCAATCAACAGCTCGTAGCCCTTAGCGCCAATAATATTGAGTCCGGCGTGAACCAGCAGCGCCATGCCCGGCCGGGACCCCTCCAGTGTGTGGCTTCCCAGGTCCTTGGAACCCTGGCGGATGATGTACTCCGCGTGATGCTCAATGCTGGACAGGCGTTCCGGATCTTTAAACAACACCATCCCCGCCCCCATCGGCACATAGAACTGTTTGTGAGCATCGATAGTCACGGAATCCGCTCGCTCTATTCCCCGTAACAGCGATCGATAAGTTTGGGAAAATAACGTGGCGCCCCCCCAGGCGGCATCCACATGAAAATGACAACCCAGCTCTTGCGCCAAGTCTGCCAGCGCGTCCAAATCATCAATACTGCCGGTTTCCGTAGCCCCTGCCAGCCCCACAATGCCGAGTACCGCGATACCGTCACATTTTAAGTCATGGGCTTTGGCGCGCATGGCTTCAATATCGACGCGATAGTATTCATCCGTGTCAATGGCGATCAATTGATCCCGCCCAATGCCCAACAAGTCCACCGCCTTGGCCAACGAGTAATGCCCCCGCTTCGACACCAGAATCGCCAGACCTTTCAGCCCCGCAGCCTGCAGCGCACCGTAAAGCCCTTTGCGAGCGATCTGCTGTTCGCCCAATCGATGATTGCGGGCAGCCCACAGCGCGGTGATATTCGCCACAGTGCCGCCGGAACAGAACGCCCCCAGAGCGTGGCGGGCATTGTGCAGCCATTGATCGTAAAACGTCTCGCTTTCCCCATAGACCAAGCGGTGCAGCATGCCCAATACCTGACGCTCCATCGGAGTAAAGGCCTTGGACGTTTCGACTTTCACCAGATTTTGATTCAACGCCGTAACAATTTTTGCCAGCGGCAACATAAAATACGGCA
The DNA here is from genome assembly GCF_011602365.1 of Pseudomaricurvus hydrocarbonicus. Lineage (GTDB taxonomy): Bacteria > Pseudomonadota > Gammaproteobacteria > Pseudomonadales > Cellvibrionaceae > Pseudomaricurvus > Pseudomaricurvus hydrocarbonicus. Next base: position 60,457 of record NZ_JAAONZ010000009.1, on the reverse strand, counting down.
GTGCCGAAGTCATATGCCCCACAAAACCCGGTGCAGAGGTGTGCACGGACTGAGACACCAGCTGCTTGAGAATAAAGTCGGTATAGGTCGAGACATAAAACGGCTGCTGCGGTATCTCTGCCGAGGCAAACGCTGTTTCAATCTCTGACAGAGGCTTTTCGATGGCCACGATGTGTTCGTGGAGAAAACCATCCAAATTACTGGAAATGGCGGCATCAATTTGTGCCAGGGTGGAGTCACCGCTTTCAGGAATGGTAAAAATACGCTGTAAGCTTTCCAGATTGGCTTCAGCAATACCATCCAAACCGATGTTAAGTACAGAACGGGGTGGCACAGTCTTGGGGTTGTCGCCTTCAGTCATTGGGCACTACTCCTTTTCAGGGGCATGCATAATAGGAGGCTGGGTGATTGATCGCAACTCTGGCAAGGCTAGTGACGAGTGACGAGTGACGAGTGACGAGTGACGAAGTTAGGCTAACGCCTGGAGACAGAAAGACAGCCCAAGGGTGGGTTGTCTTTCTGTCTGGGGCTTACAACTGGTCTGCGTGGAAACGAAGGTGATCCTCGATGAAACTGGCAATGAAGAAATAACTGTGGTCGTAACCCGGCTGCAAACGCAGGGTAAGCGGCACCCCGGCGGCATCACAGGCTTGTTGCAACAGCTCCGGCTTCAGTTGCTCCACCAAAAAGTTATCCGCGTCGCCCTGGTCAACCAGTAACGCCGCGGGCTTCTGCTGAACGCTTTGCAACAGCTCACAGGCGTCGTAAGCGTTCCACCGCTCGCGATCATCGCCCAGATAGCCGCTCAGAGCCTTCTCGCCCCAGGGGCACTGGGTCGGAGCGACAATCGGGGCAAAGGCGGAGATCGACTTGAACCGCTGCGGATTCTTAAGACCAATGGTCAAGGCGCCGTGCCCGCCCATGGAGTGTCCAAAAATACCCGCCCGCTCGGCATCCACCGCAAACGACGACGCAATCAAATCCGGAAGTTCGGCACTGATGTAATCGTACATGCGGTAATGCTGGTTCCAGGGCGGCTGGGTGGCGTTGAGATAAAACCCCGCCCCCAGGCCAAAGTCGTAGGCGCCCTCTGGATCATCCGCCACCCCCTCGCCCCTCGGGCTGGTATCGGGTGCCACAATGGCCACCCCCAGCTCGGCGGCAATGCGTTGCGCACCGGCTTTTTGCACAAAATTTTCATCGGTGCAGGTCAGCCCCGACAGCCAGTACAAAACGGGTACCTTGCTCGTATCAGCCTGCGGCGGCACAAAAATGGAACAACGCATCGTACAATTCAGAGCCGAAGACTCATGAGTGAACTGCAACTGCCGTCCCCCAAAGCACTTGTTCTCAGCAACTATTTCCAAAATCACACCCCATTCTCATCTGCTTTTGCTAGTTTCTAGTTTCTAGTTTCTAGTTTCTAGTTTCCAGGATCTCGCTACTCGCTACTAGTGACTAGCATCTCGACACTGACTGCTAATACAAAACCACCGAGCGAATACTCTCGCCCGCATGCATCAAATCAAAACCCTTGTTGATGTCATCCAGTGGCATGGTATGGGTGATCAGATCATCAATGTTGATCTTGCCGTCCATATACCAATCCACAATCTTCGGCACATCGGTACGTCCTCGGGCGCCGCCAAACGCGGACCCGCGCCAGACCCGACCGGTAACCAACTGAAATGGCCGCGTGGAGATTTCCTGACCCGCACCGGCGACACCGATGATGATGGACTCACCCCAGCCTTTGTGACAACACTCCAGCGCCTGGCGCATGGTGTTGACGTTGCCAATGCATTCAAAGCTGTAATCAGCCCCACCCTTGGTCATTTCCACGATCGCCTCAACCACATCCGGCACTTCTTTGGGATTGATGAAGCCGGTCATACCGAATTTTCGTGCCAACTCCACTTTGGAAGGGTTGATGTCGACACCGATGATTTGATTGGCCCCGGCAATACGTGCGCCCTGAATAACGTTCAGGCCGATTCCCCCCAGACCAAACACCACGACATTGGAGCCCGGCTCCACTTTGGCGTCAAAAATTACAGCGCCAACCCCCGTGGTGACACCACAACCGATGTAGCAGACCTTATCAAAAGGCGCATCGTCGCGGATCTTGGCCACGGCGATTTCGGGCAATACCGTGTGGTTGGCAAAGGTCGAGCAGCCCATGTAATGCTTCAGCGGCTGACCGTCCAGTGAAAAGCGGCTGGTGCCGTCCGGCATCAACCCCTGCCCCTGAGTTGTCCGAATGGCCTGACACAGATTGGTTTTCGGGTTCAGGCAATACTCGCAGCCCCGACACTCCGGGGTATACAGGGGAATGACCGTATCGCCGGGCTTAACAGACGTTACGCCAGCCCCAACTTCGACCACGATACCGGCCCCCTCATGCCCCAGAATGGCAGGAAACTCACCTTCGGGATCATCCCCGGACAAGGTAAAGGCATCGGTATGACAAATGCCGGTGGCTTTCAGCTCAATCATGACCTCACCGGCTTTTGGGCCTTGCAGGTCGACGTCTACAACTTCAAGTGGCTTACCGGCCCCAAAGGCCACGGCTGCGCGTGTTTTCATGGTGAGAACTCCAAATCTGAATCATCGTCAAAACGAAGAATAGCGAAAAATGAGAGAGCCTATCATCGGCTTTACTCAGATGATGGCAACTATATATTGTTTCCCTACCAATGATTAGCCCCCCAAATATCAAAGCATTGTTTACACACAGCAACAATAAATCCCTTATACTGGCACCATGAATCGATGGGCAACGACAGAAATTTTAGTCAACGTAGTAGACGGTGGCAGCTTTTCGGCGGCAGCACTGGCTTTGGGGCTGTCCAAGTCTCACGTCAGCCGTCAGATTGGTCAGCTGGAAAACCGCCTCGGCGTACAGCTGCTCAACCGCACGACCCGCCGTCTGTCCCTGACGGAAACTGGCCAGGCTTATTATGAGCGCTGCAAAAATGTGCTGTCACAACTGGAAGAAGCCGAACAAGCGGTGCTCGACTTGCAGGAAAAACCCCGCGGAACACTGCGCCTGACCGTCGCCGGGGCTTTTGGTGAGCAGTACATCGCCCCTGCCGCGGCGGAATTCATGAAGCTCCATCCGCACGTGCAGTGTCACCTGGACTTCACCAGTCGCCAGGTAGACCTGATCGATGAAGGCTATGACCTGGCCATACGCGCCGGTGTGTTGAAAGACTCTTCCCTGATCGCGCGGCGGATAGCAAGCCGCCAGCTGATTATCTGTGGCAGTCGCGACTACCTTGACCGCTATGGGCACCCCGAAAACCTGTCGAGCCTGAAGAAGCACAATTGCCTGGTCGGCTCGGTACCCACCTGGCGCTTTCGGCAACAAGATGGTCACCATATCGACATGAAAGTGGACGGCAGCTGGCACAGCAACAATGGCCACGCTCTGCTGGCCGCCGCGCGAGCAGGGCTGGGATTAACCCAACTGCCAGAGTTTTACGTCCACGAAGACATTGAGGCCGGCCGTCTGATTCCAGTGATGGTGGATTTCCAGCCAACCGATACCGCCGTCTGGGCCGTGTACCCCAGCAACCGGCATCTCTCACCCAAAGTTCGCTTGTTCGTGGAACACTTGGTCAATCACTTTCGCGATATCAAATACTTGTAAGCCATGAAAAAAATACTCAGCAACATACCCACTAACATCATCACCGGCTTTCTTGGTGCCGGCAAAACCACCGCCATCCGTCATCTGCTAAAAACCAAACCCGCCGATCAAAAGTGGGCCGTACTGGTCAACGAATTTGGCGAAGTGGGAATTGATGGCGCACTCCTGGCCGCTGATGGCATTGCCGTTAAAGAAGTACCGGGAGGTTGCATGTGCTGCGCGGTTGGCCTGCCCTCCAAGGTCGCGTTAAATCAGTTAATCCGCGACCATCAACCGGATCGTATCCTGATTGAACCCACCGGCCTGGCGCATCCCCAGCAAGTGGTCAAACAATTTTCCGGGCCTGAGTACCAAACCCTGCTCAATATGCAGGCCATTGTCTGCATGGTGGACCCCTGGAGTATCTGCGACGAAAAATTCACCCGCCTGCCCGCCTTTCAAAGCCAAATTGATTTGGCAGACCGGATCATTCTCACCAAGGCGGATGTGGCAACGCCGGAACAGCTGCAGGGTTTTGAGCGCTTTTGCCAGGCGTTACAAGCCTCTCGTCAACGTCAGGGGCGCAGCATTGACTTTGCCACTGTGGAAAACGGTCACGTGGACTGGACATGGCTAACCGTCCCCCACCAGAGCAGTAAAAGTGTGCCCGCGGTTCGACAGCACTCGGCCGCACTGAACCCCAAACACATCACCCCGGCAGCACACGCAGGTGACGCCCCCCCTGCGGCTGTCACTGATCTCACCAGAAAAGAAAATTCGGCCGAATTTGGTTTCAGCTGTGGCTGGCAATTTCCGGACGACTGGAGCTTTGATGAAACGAAGCTGCTCAGCTGGGTAGAGTCGTTAGATATTCCCCGTGTAAAAGGCGTGATGCGCTGTACCTCGCGGTGGCTGTTACTCAACCGCATGCGCACCACCGTCTCTGCAGAGGAAATCCCCTCGGCCGAAGGCAGCCGTTTGGAAATGATCCATACTGAATCGGTTAACTGGGACTCGATTGAACAACAATTGATTCAATGCCGATCGCGAACCTCATAATCCACGCAACCCAGGTATGTCAATCATCAGCGCCCAGCATCATACACATGGGCGCCCTGACCGCAATTCAACCCTGACAATTCAGATGTTTTCGTGAGCCCTGACATTAGCCAGACGCTGCAACTGTAAGCCCCACCAATGTGACACCACAAAGCGATCTTCGAGCATCCGGTAGAGCGCAGGTACCAGTAGCAGAGAAATCAAAGTACTGAACAGAACCCCGCACCCCAGGGAAATTGAGATCGGCACAAAGATTTTAGTGGACCACTCAGAGGATGACATCAGCGGTAGCAGACCTATAAATGTTGTCGACGAGGTGAGAATAATCGGTTTGAAACGCTCGCACGCCGCTTCGACCAAGGCTTCCTCCAAAGCCATCCCCTCCTTACGTAACCGGTTGGCCTTATCGACCAACACCAGGGAAGCGTTCACCACCACACCGGCTAATGCCACTACGCCAATGATGGAAAAGAAAACAAAGGCTTCTCCCATCAGCACGTGACCCCAAATTGCTCCCACCACACCAAAAGGTACCACCGACATCACCACCAACGGTTGAAGGTAAGACTTAAGGGGAATGGCCAACAGAGCGTATACGGCAAACAAGGAAATCAAACACATCAAGCCCAGGCTGGCAAACGCGTCGCCCTGACTTTCAGCCTCACCAGCCAAACTGATGTCGATGCCCGGCCAGCGGCGCTCCAACTCCGGAAATAACGAACTCGTCAGGGCGGTTAAAACGTAATCCGGTGTCACCTGGGAGCGATCGACATCCGCAACCACCGATACGACCCGCCGGCCATCCACGCGATTAATCCTGGAGATGCCTCGCTGGGAAACCACCTGTGCCACGCTGCTGAACGGCACCTCCACTCCGTCACTGGTACGAATGCGCATCTGCTCAAGATTCCCCAGGCTGCGACGTTCAGCTTCCGGGTAACGCACGAAAACTTTGATCTCATCCTCGCCCCGTTGAATGCGCTGAACCTCTTCCCCGTAAAACGCCTGGCGCACCTGTCGAGCCAGATCCCGGGTGGTTAAGCCTAAATTTCTGGCCTGGGGTAACAGCGCCAAAGACACTTCCTGTTTACCGCCCTCAAAGCTGTCGTAAATATCGAAGACACCCGCCGTGGCGTAGAGATACTCTTTTATTTCGGCTGCAGCCGCTTTCATATGCTCAAGATCTTTGCCCCGAACCTGAACTTCAATGGCGTTGCCGGCTTCCAGAGCGTTGGCATCAAAGGTCTGCTTGACGGCATTTGGGATTGCCCCGGTCAGCTCACGCCAGCGGCTGGCAAATTCAGAAGGCGAGACTCCGGCATAATCCTCCGGCAGGTTCAACTCAATAGCCATATCGATGTAGTGACCACCCACCCATTTAGCTTGAGAAGTACTGCCCTTACCGACTTCCTGCCCCATCGACACCAGAATGTGTTTAACCCGGGACTCCGGCTCACCCTCCCCGCGTGCTGCATCCAACTCTTGGGTCAATTGTTGAGCCGCAACCTCCAGTTGATCAATCGCTTTTTGGGTTTCTTCCACCGCAATGCCTTGCGGCAAGGTCACCGAGGCATACAAACGCTCACCGGGCATAGGCGGAAAAAATTGAGCTGAAATGTGCCCGCCCGCCAACATGCCGACTGTCACAATGCCGATGCCGACAGCTGCGCTCAAGGTGGTATAACGCCAGGCAATGACATTCTGCAGAAAAGGTTTATACCGCTGCTCCACGAATTTCATCAAATTAGCGGCAATCAACTGATCAATTTTTGTCTGGCATTTATTCACCCAGGCAAAGCGGCTGTCTTTGTTAGCGGGGTGGCTCGCCAAATGCGACGGGAGCACCAACTGAGACTCAATCAAAGAGAAAATCAACGCCAGTATGGCCACCAGTCCAATGGGAGCGATCATGCCCCCCAAGGGGCCAGTAACACTCAGCATCGGAATAAAGGTAACGATGGTGGTTAGCACACCAAAGATCACTGGTATCGAGACTTCTTGTGTACCCGCAATGGCGGCATCTCTTGGTGAAGCTCCCAGTTGCTGATAGGCGTACACCCTTTCGCCCACTACCACGGCATCATCCACCACAATCCCCAAGACCAGAATAATTGCCAGCGTCGACACAGTGGAAATGGAGATATCGAAAACGGGAAACATCAACAGGGCGCCCAATAACGCAATGGGTATACCCGCACAGACCCACACGGCCAAATTCAACCGCATAAACAGAATCAAGACAATAAAGACCAGCATCATACCGCTTATGGCATTGTCACTCAGCGCTTGCATGCGGCCTCGTAAATCTTCTGACTCATCTTGCCACACGGTGATGTCTATTCCTTCCGGCAACCAACTTTGTGCCTCATCCAGATACCGCTTAACTGCGTCAGAAACATCAATAATGTCTTCTTTTCCGATCCGTCGAACATCGACAATCATCGCCCGAGCACCATCAAAACGAGCGGCCACCTCCCTGTCTTCAAAGCCATCAACAATATGAGCAATATCCCCGAGACGAACCTGAGTACCATCCCTTTTTGCCAGAATCACAAGGTCAGCAAAGTCATTTTCCCAATACGCCTGCGCTTGTGTTTTTAAAAGCACATGCCCGTCGTGAGTTTTCACCATCCCACCGGGCAAATTTATAGAATTTTCCCGAATACTCTCTGCCACCTGATGTAACGTCAGCCCATGTCGACGCAAATTGATTTCCGAGATCTCCAAAGAGATTTCTTCAGGATTTTGATAGATCAAACTGACCTGACTGACTTCCGATAAATCCGATATATCGTCTTTAATTTGGTCACCAATGGCTTTCATGGAATGCTCATCGGTATCACCCGATATGACAACCTGCAAAACAGCCATGACCATTTTATGCTCTGATACTACGGGCAGCTCTGCGTCCTCCGGGAGACTATCCAGCTTATCAATATCGTTTTTAAAATCGCGTAACACCTGCGATTTATCTGCACCCGTCAGTAATTCTGCACTGAGCGTACACTGTCCCTGAGCGGCGGTTGTGCGTATTTTTTTTACACCCTCAGTCCCCGATACCGCTTCCTCTAACTTAATGCAAATACTCTTCTCGACTTCTTCGGCGCTTGCCATCGGATAAATCACTTCAACGTTGATGATGTCCATATCCATATTGGGAAACTCTTCCCGGTGCAACATGGGAGCCACCAACAGACCACCGGCAACCATAACCCACATCAACAGGTTGGCAGCCACTCGATTATCGACAAACCAGGCGATTATCCCACTCACATCAGATCCTCGCTGGCCACAGAAACCTTCCGTTCAGACATTCTGGGTTCAGAAGCTTCCCGTTCAGAAATAACGTCTGACACCATTTCCAAGGGGTTCTCACCATCGTCCAATGTTTCCACTTGCATCCCCTCCACGACTATCGTCACCGGGGACACACAAACCTTATCGCCTTTATTCAAGCCTGAAGATATTATGGACTCATCTCCCTGATGACGGAGCACGGTAACGGGGCGAACTCTGAGGCGGCTATTTTTATCCACCACGACCACCTCTGAGCCGTGGCGAATCGCACCACGATGTAAACGCACCAGGTTTTCCATTGAACGCCCCTCAATTTCTGCCTTGACGAACAACCCCATCGGCAGGTTAGCGGGCAACTCATTGCGAGTCATTTCAGCAATGCCGTAAATCATTCTTGACTGTTCATCCAGTTCGGCCTCATGGCGCACCAACCGCCCCTGCCATTGATAAAGGCGTCCTGCGTACTCCACTGAAAAATTGACCACCGGCAAACCTTTAGCCTGCTTACTTTTTGGGTCTGAGAGACTTTTGCTTTCAGTAAAGCCGCCAGCCACCCCCGGATCGCCCAAAAATGCCATTTGGCGATTTGGAACCGGAAGCCGAACTTTTATCACCTGGTCAGCATAGATTTCAGCAACCATATCGCCACGACGTACAAATTGACCAAATTCCACTTTCTCACTGCGAACCCTGCCCGAGTATGGCGCTTTAATGATAGTTCGACTTAAGTTGCGCTCTGCCTGTTCGAGCGTCAAACGAGCTAATTTGGCTTCTGCGGAAGACATGTGAAAGCGCCGAAAAATGTCATCAAAACTGGATGCGCTGATCAGGTTTTTTTTGTTCAGCACCTTGCTGCGATTAAATTCGGATTCAGAAAATTCAAATTCCACCAGCGCTTTATCCAGTCTAGCCCTGGCATTTTCATATTCTGAACGGTAATCGAGGCCATCAATCCGAAACAATTCTTCCCCTTCCGAAAAATATCCACCCGCCTTGAAGTTTGGGTTCACCCAAACAACGCGACCATCCACCTCAGGCACGAGAGTTGATTCAGCACTGGGGGATAAAACGCCTTCAGAGTAGACCAGAAGCGTTTCTCGACTAGGCTCTACGGTTTTAATCCTCACCACGGGAAGAATTTTTTTGACGGGTTTGACTTCCAATTCAGGCCCGGTTGCCATCAAACCAAAAGCCAACATACTCGATGCCATTAACACCAGAACAGGTGCGACCTTTTTACTTAGGACCACCTTGTTTGACGATTTTAAATAATCATTAACCCGCTTCACAATAACCCCCAGCGACCATACAGTCATTACACCAAATCAATTTATATATAAAAACAACATGCTAAGAAACGTCCAGATTACCCAAATGAATCACTCCAGCTTTAGGCTGTGTCGAGCAATGTTAAAGACGATGATCTCAACCATTATCTTTATGAAGTCAAGCTTGTCTGAAATAAGGCGGGTCTTTTCATCTGGCGCACCGACTATGAAAATAAACACGGGTCAGCCCTGACGAAAACAGGGGGCGATAGTACACGCGGGAAATCATTTTTCAAAATTCATTTTTAAGAAACTCTTTCTACTGCGGGTTTTATTAGCGCCTGCCGCCTAAACCAAGACAAACGTTAAACACGCATCAACCCATTAATCTAGCCCCCTCAAAAAAAAGCCTCAAAATGAGGCAGGGAGACCAGCTTTTGCACCACAACCAGACCATTATGGTGCGCCCGTTCACTGGTCTGCTCAGAGGGTTAAAACTGGTCTTTGGATTAACTGGAAAAATCCAATAGTTTAGGCACAACAGAAAAAGAAACACCTTAGTTATAGCGATCCAAAGAGATCGGTACCCAAGCTCAGAGACATGTTTTAAACATCTTTAAACAACAGCAAGGGTCGCCACCATGAAAAAGAGACTGAATACCAACCCACTGGCTACGGCCATCGTTCTGGCATCTGTCGCAGTGCCGGTTCAATCTTTTGCCGAAGGCAAAGGCATGGCACTGGAAGAAGTTGTCGTCACCGCACAGAAGCGCGCTCAGGACATGCAGGATGTGCCCATTGCAGTCACGGCCATGAGCGCAGACATGATCAAAAAAGCGGGCATCAGCGGCGTTGACGGTATTGCAGCTCGCACGCCAGGCTTCAGCATGGGTGAATTCAATCCCACCCAGCCCCAACTTTACATCCGCGGCATTGGCTCCAACGGTGATGGTGCCGCCAGCGGCGAGCAGTCCGTGGCCATGTTCATTGACGGTGTTTACGTTAACCGCAGTGCTGGCAGCGCCACTGAACTGTATGACATTCAAAGCATTGAAGTTTTGCGCGGACCACAGGGTACGCTTTGGGGTAAAAATGCCATTGCCGGTGCCATCAACATCACCACCAAAAGACCCTCGAATGAATTTGAAGCCGGTTTGGAAATGAAAGCGGGTAACTACGGCTTGAAAAACTATCGAGGGATGGTTGCCGGCGGCCTGACCGATACTCTGGCCGGTAAAATCAGCGTTAACGACAAGCAGCGCGACGGCTACGTAGAGAGCGTGGTCGATTCCAGTGTTGAGCAGGGCGATTTGGACAGTACCAGCCTGCGCGGTCAACTGCTGTGGACGCCTACCGACTCCCTGGAAGCACTGCTGACCTTGAACTATGGAACCGACCGCCGCTCTGGCGCGGCATCGGTCGCCGCTGAAGAAATCGAAGCCGGTTTTGCCATTATTGGGGCTACTCTGGCTGCGGCCCACGCCGACGGCTTGCCGTACGCCGACTTCTACGAAAACTATGCCAGCGATGCAGGCTCCACGGAGATGGATTCGCAGGGTGCCTCATTGCAACTGGACTGGGATCTGTCCTGGGCAACACTGACCTCCCTGACGGCCTATCAGGAATCCAAGTCAGCGTTTTACAATGTGGGCATGGGGGGCATTGGCTCCGACATTTTCAAAACCTATGGCCCCATGTCCACCGCATCGCTCGGCCCCTTTGCCGGTTTGGGGTTTATCTCTTACGCCGATGAAAACTCGCGCTTGATGAGTCAGGAATTTCGCTTAAGTGGCGATACCGACAACCTGGTCTGGCAGGCCGGCGTTTATTACAACCAGGAAAGCGTCCACCGCGGCGAAGGTACCCTGATTGATGCCCCCGCCTTTTTGGCTAACGTGGTTGGTGATCAAGCGCTGGCCTACAACCCCGCCAACGACCTGGCGGATCAGTACAACGACACCGACAGTGTGGCCATCTTTGGCCAGGCCACCTATTCGGTTACGGAAAAACTGGATCTGACCCTGGGCCTGCGTTACACGGAGGAATCGAAAGACTACACCAACATCGGCACCATGATTGCCCTGGATAACCCCGCCGCCCCCCCAATTTCCAGCGATTTAACCACGGGAAACCAGAAGAAAACCTGGCGCGCTCCCACGTACAAAGTGGTGGCAAACTACAGCCTGGGTGACAACACAATGGTCTATGCCAGCGCCGCTACCGGCTTCAAAAGTGGTGGTTTTAACTACGCATCCGCCCTGGGATCACCGCTGGATGAAGCCTTCAACGAAGAAAACGCTCTGAACATGGAACTGGGCTTCAAATCCATGCTGATGGACAACCGCCTGCGTTTGAACGGTGCAATTTTCAGAACTGATTACGAAGATCTGCAAGTCCTGCAGCAATTTGATTGTGGTGGCTGCGCTTTTCCTCCGCTGGTGACCAAAAACGCCGGTAAAGCTCTCTCTGAAGGGATCGAACTGGAAGCCACCTTTGCGTTAACTGAGAACCTGCAAGTGGCCGGTACCTACGCCTTCCTCGATACAGAGTATATTGAACTGGAAGGCAACCTGAAGCAGGATGAAGGAAATGCACTGCGCAACGCGCCCCGCAATGCTTACACTCTGGTAACGTCTTACGAAAAAGAACTGCCCTTTGGTGGTTTTATGGATGCCCGACTGGAATACATTCATAAGGAAAAAGCCTTCCAGGATACCGCCAATTATGAGTTGGCGGCCATTCCAGAGTATCGGGTGTTCAATACCCGTTTGGCTTACACCTCTGCGGATGAAACGTGGGAAGTTGCTGGCTGGGTCAACAACCTCATGGGCGAGGAATATTACGGTCATAATTATCAGGCACCACCCTTTGGCTTTATTCATGTCCCGGCCATGCCACGCACTTACGGGGTGACGGTTACCTGGTCAAACTTCTAATGCAGTAAGCATAAAAGAACTCTCGTTCTACACTCCCTTTGGGAGAATCTTTGGCCTTTCCTTTGAAAGGCCTTTTTTGGTTTTGGGCATCCCCTTTCTGTAATCGCTTCTTTCACGCCGGCTATTGGTGGCTTTTTAACTGGTCTGCTCGGTCACCCCCATCTGGCAGTATTCATAGCCACAGCGCACTATAAGATAGAAAATGTGAAAGTCTTTTTAAAGCCTTTGCTGAATTATTCTTCGATGTCTTTTCTGAACCATAAGGAACTGTGATGATAAAAACCCTGAAATATCTGTTCGCTACTGCCCTCATACTGGTAGCTGCCGCGGCCCTTAGCCTGTATTTACTCAGTCGTCCGCCGTCTCCACCATCCAGCCAGGTGTTTCTGAACGGTCAGGTATTAACCATGAATGCAGACAATACCATCTCGCAGGCCATCGCCGTGGCCGACAATAAAATTGTTGCTGTCGGCAGCAATGAAGACATCAAAGCGTTTATCAACAAGGATACTCTGGTGCATGACCTTGAGGGCAAGACCCTGATGCCCGGTATCATCGATGCCCACGGACATTTCCCAGGCTCTGGTGTCACCGTCATCAGCGCCGATCTCAGCAGCCCACCGGTCGGTAACATCACCACCATCCCCGAGCTGCAGGATCGCTTGCGCCAACGTCTGGCCAGAAAAGAAGCCGGCCAGTGGGTCACCGGCTTTGGCTACGACGATACCCTGTTGGCCGAACACCGCCACCCTACCCGCCAGGAACTGGACGCGGTTTCTACCGAGCACCCGATTTATATCACCCACGTCTCTGGTCATATGGGTGTGGGTAACAGCCTGGCCCTCGAAATGTCGGGCTACAACCGCGACACACCCAACCCGGACGGCGGCGTGATTGTGAAAGATGACAGCGGTGAACTGACCGGTCTGTTAGAGGAAACCGCAGCCCAAGCCCTGGCCTTCAGGACCCTGGACATCTCGGCCATGGAATTCTACGAGCTGCTGACCACGGCGGTAGACGATTACGCCAGCAAGGGGGTCACCACCGCCCAGAGCGGCGGCGTCGATGGCATGATGCTGAAAGGCATATATGGCGCCAGCCAACTGGGGTTGATTCCCTTCCGGTTGGAGCTGTGGCCCTTCTACGACAAGTTGGGCGAACAGATTCTCTCCGGCGAGCTGAATCTCGATGACTACAACAGCGATCGTGTTCACGCTCGCACCATCAAAATCGTCGACGACGGTAGTATCCAGGGCTTCACCGGTTACTTGAGTCACCCCTATCACGAACCCTTCCGCGGCAATGAAGAGTACCGCGGCTACCCCAACCTGAGCCGGGAAAAACTCACCGATTGGGTGGAGCGTTTTCACAGCGCTGGCTACCAGCTGGCCATTCATGGCAATGGCGATGCCTCCATTGACGACATCATCTACGCCTTCGACCAGGCCCAGAAAAAGCATCCGGTAGACGACCCGCGCATGATCCTGATTCACTCGCAGATGGCCCGCGACGACCAGCTGGATGCGATGAAGCGCCTGGGCATTACCCCCTCCTTCTTTTCTGCCCACACCTACTACTGGGGCGATCGCCATCGGGACATTTTTATGGGCCCCGAGCGCGCCATGCGCATGAGCCCGACACATTCGGCCCAGCAACGCAATCTGACATTCAGTGTACACCTGGACACCCCGGTGGTCCCCATGGACCCCATGCTGATGGTTTGGGCCACCGTCAATCGCCTGTCCAGCAGCGGTCAGGTCATTGGTGAAGAGCAGCGCATTGACCCTATGAGTGCCCTGCGCGCCGTCACCATCGATGCCGCCTGGCAGATTTTTCAGGAAGATAAAGTGGGCTCTTTGGAAGTGGGCAAACTGGCCGATCTGGTGGTGCTGAATCGAAGCCCGCTGGTTAATCCAGAAAGCATAAAGGATATCGAGGTGGAGCAGACCTACGTCGGTGGTGTGGCTATTTTTGCAAGACACTAGAAGAGATTCATCCCCGTGTAAGGGCCGGGTTGAGACGTGTTCAGTAAAAAAACCATAAAAAAAGGGGCCCGAAGGCCCCTAAAGATAGGAGATGAACTTACTCACGGTTAAAAGCGTAGACGACCTCTTACCGCAACAGAGCGAGGCGCGTTAGGGCTCATATCGTGTGAACCATTGAACAATGGCACATCGTTGATGTAAGTGAAGGTTTCTTCGTCGGTCAGGTTCTTGCCGATCAGTGATACATCCCAGCTGCCCGATTGCGGACCGAACGTAATAGACGCATTCACTTTCAGGTTCGCGTCATCCAGACCGAGAGGATCCAGATCGTCCTGGCGATAGGCTTCATCCATGTAATTGAAATCAAGGTTGGCCACGTATTCATAATCGCCAATCTGGTCCATGTAGTTAAAGGCCATGGTGGCAGAGAATTCCGGAGTATGAGCCGATGTCTTGCCACTCAGGTCGTTCACGCCCTGCGCCGCGCAACTGCCGTTGTTGTAACCCAGTGCAATCAACGCCTTCTCGGCATCCGAAGCCGCCGCATCAAACGCGCCCTGCCGCGCAGCGATGAACTGGTCATTGGTACAAGCCTGATTCACAAAATCGTCATACTCGAAATCAATCCAGCCCAATGACCCCTGTAAAGTCAGCTTTTCAGTGGCACGCCAGCGACCATCAATCTCGACACCCTGTGAAGTGGCCTGGGCAGCATTTTGAACTTCAAAGGTAGTACCGCCACTGAAGATAGACGCTTGCAAACCATCATATTGTGTTTTGAACGCGGCAATGTTCACTTCAGCGGCACCGTCCAGCAGCGTCATCTTGGCACCGACTTCAAAAGTCAGCACTTCCTCTTCATCAAAACCCACATCTCTGGAATCAGCACCCGCGCCTCGAGTTTGGCCCATGTAAAATGAGTTGAAACCACCCGCCTTATAGCCGGTAGAGGCACTCGCGTACGCCATGGTGTTGCCACTGACATCCCACTGCAGATTGGCCGACCAGGTCAGGCTTTCTTCGTCGCGAGTCATGCCAGGATCATCAGCAGAGAAACTGTGAGTGGTAAATTCACCTACCGTCTGAGCCAGGGCGACTGAAAAAGGATCAGACGTTGCTGAGGTGTTACGGTTACCAAAATCAGCCGCATTCACTGATTGATCCGCCTCTTTGCTCTCCTCCGTATAGCGAAGTCCGAGAGTCAGGCGAACCGCCTCAGTAAGCGTCCAGGTTCCCTGCGCAAAAACAGCCAGGGTTTCAGTGTCTTGCTCCAATTTGGCGTAGCGATTTACGCCGTTGGTCACACCATCAAAAGCTGCCGCCTGAGCACACACATTAGCCAATGCAGCATTGCCAAAAGCAGCGGTATTAGTTGCCGTTGCAAATGCGTCACCCGCGACATAAGTCCCGGAGTAAGCGGGTCCCAGGTTCGCAGCGCAGCCACCATTCAATACGGCTTGCAAGGTAGGCAGGTTAAAGTATGACAACCCATCAACGGTCATATCCTGTTGCTGGTAAAAGAAGCCACCGATGTAATCAAAATCACCACCTGTTTCAGAAGCAAAACGAACTTCCAGGCTATCCTGTTTAAAATCTTCGGTATCATCGAAACGAAGGCCATTCAGCGCCGAGAAGTCAGCATCCAGATAACGATCAAACTGATATTGAGAATGGGCCAAAATAGCAGTCAAAGTACCCTTATCAAAATCACTTTCCAACGTGATTGAAGCTTCCTGACTGTCACCTTCGATAGCACTGTCGGAACCAAAGTTCATGACCGGACCAGAATTGCCAATGGAGGAGTCCGAACGGCTGTTGACCGAGCCAAACGCAGCCAAATTACCTGACTCCATCATGGTGAAGCCCATAGCGTCATTATCGAATTGATAGTCTTCGTAGCGGAAGGTCATCATGGTTGAGTCACTGACATCCCACTCAACGGTCAAACGTGCCGCTTGTTCGTCCGTCGCCGGACCGTCTTTATCGTAGTAACCATTGTTGACCCAGCCTTTGTCCATTTGGCTGTCCATCACCGCCAGACGCGCGCGAACAGTATCCGCCAAGGCGCCGGACACGTACCCCTGAAGATCGGTTTCACCAAAGTCGGCGTTATAAGCCGCTGACAATTCAGCTTGAAACTCTTCTGTGGGTCGGCCAGAGCGAATATTCAAGGCACCGGCAATGGTATTTTTACCGAACAGGGTCCCCTGCGGGCCACGCAGGACCTCGACCATTTCCACATCCATAAATGCGTTACGGATTTGTACACCACGGCCACGGTAGACGCCATCCACAAACGTTCCCACGGACTGCTCAAAGCCCGCCTGGTTACCGGAGGCAATACCACGAATACTGATCTTGTCACCGATGGGGTCTTTGGAAACGGAAAAATTAGGCACATAGGCAGACACATCTGCGAAGTCCTGAACACCAGAATTAGCCATTTTTTCAGCGGACATGGCACTGACTGAAATAGGGACGTCCTGCAGGCTTTCGGCGCGTTTTTGCGCTGTTACTACCACTTCTTCTAACGCTAAACTCTGAGCCATCGCCAAACCAGAACCACTGGTTAAGCCAGCAATGACAACACTTAATGCGGATACCTGTAAGGGCTTCATCAATCTCTCCTGCTTTTATTGTGGTTTTTTAACATTATTATTTATGGCAGTTTAACTGCCAGCTTTAATCAGAGGCCCGCTCTCAGAACGAGCGAACCTCTTGAAACCATTTTCACAGTTTCAATTCGGTAATGCTTAAATATGGAATCGTTGTTAGGGTGAAGCTTCCAACCAGTCGACTACTGGGCTTCTAATTTCCCTGTTCGCCAAGGCTCAATGATTACCTTGATTTGATCGCTACCACCTGACAACACTTCGAAGGCTTCGTTAACGCCATCAATACCCACTTTGGCGGTCAATAACGATTGCCAGTGGACTTTGCCATCAGCAATAGCGGACAGGCACTCAGCAAACTCTTCCGGCGTGTAGTAATAGGAAAACTTCAAGTCCAGCTCTTTGACCGTGGCGTAGGCGTAATTCACTGATGACTCTGAGGTATGAATACCTGTCACCACTAAAGTTGATTTAGGGGGGCAACGCTCAATAAAGTCTTTGATGATACGCGGGATACCGATGCATTCAAAAATGACAACCTTGCGATCTCCGGCCACGCTTGCAGCCAGCTGCATCTCATCCTGATCTTTCGGATTAACGACATGCTGCGCACCAAAAGATTCAGCCATCGCCAATTTTTCAGCCTGCATGTCTGACGCAATAATATTTTTAATCCCACGTTGATGCAGCGCTGAAATAACCGCCAAACCGATGGGACCACACCCCGTCACCAGAGCAACATCATCAGCCTCAATTCCGCTTCGATTAACCGAATGCAGACCCACAGCCAAAGGTTCAGTCAGAGCTGCCGCTGCCGCCGGTACGTGATCAGGTACTGGTAACAACAGCACCTCATCCATAATAAAGTATTCAGAATAAGCACCTGACAGGCCGGGTGTCACACCAATAGCGGCATTATTCTGCGTCATCAGAAATGGCACCGAGGTGACCTTGCTGCCCAGCGGTAAAGTTTGCTGAGTCTCTGGCCCATAACTCACGATTTCAGCGCAGTACTCATGCCCCAGCATAATGCTGGTATGTTCATCCTGCTGATCGCTCATCATCCCGAGCAATTTGTAAAACTCGAAAATTTCTTTGTAGTGTCGGGTAAGGTGTAGATCGGACCCACAGATTCCACAAGCCAGACTTTTGACCAACACTTGACCGGATGCAGGTACAGGAACATCCGTAGTTTCGAGATGAATAGCACCATCTCTCATCACCAAAGAATTCATCTGTGTCATTATAATTTACCTTCGACACAGCCCAGACCCCTGAGCCGTGTCGCTCTCTTTAGCATTTATATCAGGCGGAAAGAACGCGAGAAAATTTTCTTGAAACGAGATTTACTCGTCTGAAAAGCCTGCCCCGGCCTTGGGTTTGATGTAGCGAAGCTTGTCAATACCCTGCGCTTTTGCCACTTCCACAACCACCTTTTCGATCCAGCCGGCATCCATGATGTTCATGAAATTCCCGTCTTCATCAAAGTTCACATTACAACCGGTGATGACAAAAAAACCGTCGGCACCTTCTTCAGAGTCTGCCGGGCAATGGAAGGTGTGAATGGAGCCGCCTGGCTCGTACAGGTAAGAACCGGCCGTCTGTGGTTGATCGGGGTACTCAAGGTAATGCCAGCGACCTGCCGTGGTGTAAAAATGCACAACGCCGGTGTGAAAGTGCTTGGGCAAGGTGGTACCGGGTTTAAATTTTGCGCGAATCACCCAGGTACCGTTTTCGACATCCAGGAACAGTGGCCAAACGTCCACGCCAGGCAGTGCATTAATAACGGCTTTCTCTTCATTTGTATTCAGAGTTAACAACAGATCTTGATGATTAATTACGTCAGGTAAGGCCATAATCGATTCTCTCTTTTTAACGGGCTTTTTATTTGAAGAACTAATGTATTCAGGCACAGGCAGCCCTGAAAACCTTAGCAATTTTTCAATAATCAGGAATTCAGGAAACTTCAGGCGTTCAGCAAAGGGTACTTAAAACTGTTAAAGCCATCACTGGCATCAACCGTACACCCATTAATGCAATTGGCTTCGTCGCTGACCAAAAAGGCCACGACATTGGCAATTTCTTCGGGCTGGGTAAAGGTAGCGCGCATCTGCTCTTTGCGAATGTGGTCCCAAAGACCCAGAGCCTCATATTGGCGCAACATCGGGGTGTCAACGCGACCCGGCGCCACCGCGCACACACGCACATTCAGCGGCGCCAATTCCAACGCGGCCGCTTTGGTCATCATATCCACCGCCGCCTTACTGACGTTATAAGTAAAGGTCATCTCGGCCGCCATGGTGGCGTAGACAGACGAGGTATTAAGGATAACCCCTGCTGTGCCCTGCTGTTTGAATTTTTTGCCGGCAGCCAGAATGCCGTAATAGACACCTTTCTGGTTAACAGCCGTCACGCCTTCAAAGTCGGCCACAGGGTCGTGATCGAGCAGCATTTTGGCGTTGCCAATACCTGCGTTATTAATGACGATATCAACACGTCCGAAATGTTCGCAGGCGTGATCAATCATGCCTGCAACCTGATCGTAGTCAGTTACGTTAACGGAAAGAGTTGCAACAGAGTCCCCATATTCCTGCTCAATGGCGGACAGACCTTCTGCCGACATATCGGCTGCGAGGACCTTGGCACCTTCAGATACCAGTTTTTTGACAATGGCGAGACCGATGCCGCCACAGGCGCCGGTAAGAACTGCGACTTTATTGGTTAGACGCATTATAACCTCTCTGATGACTATTATTATCTTATTATCTTGATAGCTTGTTTAGCTTGTTTAGCTTGTTTAGCTTGTTTAGCTTGTTCAAACTATAATCAGCCCCGCCCCTAAAAACTTGACTTTTTACGATAAAAAATTGATATTTTACGAGTAAACCACAGCCCACCAGGATTAACGCATGTATTTGGTAAGAAGCGGAGCCGTTGATGGTATCGAGAAGCTGATTCACGACATGGGGGCAAACCCGATTGAACTGATCCAAAGCCTGGGTTTACGGCAATCGCAATTCAGAAATCCAAACACCTACATTGCCTACCACAAAGTAGCAGAACTCATGGAGCTCTGTAGTGATCGATGCAACTCACCGCTGTTTGGCCTACAGCTGGCTCAACGGCAAAATTCCAACGTGCTGGGAGATCTGCCAGTGCTTGTATCCCGGGCGGTTACGGTTGGGGAAGCGCTTAGCAGCGCGAACCAGTACCTCTACCTGCACGCTTCCGGCGTTCGAATGGAAACAGAACCGCAGGGAGACCTGGTCAGACTCGCCCTGGCTCTGAATCTCCACAGTCCTAGAGGCATCCACCAATTGATTCAAATGAGCGTGGGGCATTTGGTTACGTTTGTCGCCGATATGCTCAACAGTGATCGCTTTGCCTTTACCTTGCACTTCATGCAACCGGCACCAGAGACCCTGTCCACGGCTCAGCAGTCACTGTTTCAGAACATCAAGTTTGGCCAGGCCTTTAACGGCCTGCTTATTCCTAAAAACAAACTGGACACCAAAAACCATCAGGACCAGACCGCCCTCAACAAACACTTTCTGGAGTATCTCCATCACTTACAAAACCGCTACCCGGACAACCTCGAAAATCAAATACAAGACATCATTGGCCGGCTGTTACCCAGCGGTGACTGTACCGTTGAACAGGTGGCCGCCTCACTGGGCATGCACCCCCGGACCCTGCAAACGAAACTCAAACAGCAAGGCACCTCCTACCGTGAAATTTTACAAGACACCCGCCAGGGCCTGGCCGAGCAGCACTTGCGCTACCGATCTGTCAACATCACCGACCTGGCACTGCAATTGGGTTATTCAGAAGTGGCCGTGTTCAGCCGGCATTTTAAACGCTGGCTAGGCGTGTCCCCCCGGGAGTGGCAAAAAGCGCAGCGCAAAGAGCAGGAAGCAGAGGATGACAACCTCAACGGGCGTACTGAGACGGGGCCCTACGACAAAGCCCCCGATCACGAGTAAACCTCTCCCTAATGCCTCTATCGATGAAGATCAGCAACTGATCTACGCGATCGCCGATTACCGTTAAGCAACCGAGCATGCCGTAGATAGCAACATGGAATGTGGTCGGTACAGGGTCACGGTTTACAGGCCGTGACCATTTATGAAAAGCGGCTTAAACGCTAATTAAGCGCGAACAACCCGCCCGTTGTTTAAGATACCTTTCGGATCCAGGCTGTTTTTGAGTTGTTTCATGAGAGTAATCTCAGCCTCTGTGCGGCTGTACCCCAGCCAATCGAGTTTTTCGATACCGATACCATGCTCGGCCGACACAGAACCGCCATACTCCTGCAACAGCGGATAGACAATGCTGTCACTTTCATAGTGCCAGTCACCCGGCTCACCGGGGCACACAAACAAGTGCAGGTTACCGTCGGCGATGTGGCCCAATACAATGCACTCGCTGTTCGGCCAGCGCGCTTTCAGATTCGCAGTCAGTCGATCCACATACGCCTGCATGTCGGGAATGACCAGACTGACATCGTAGAGGTAGAACGGAGGACGCTCGAGCAGGGCTTCAAAGTTTTCACGAATGTCCCACAGAGCCCGGCGTTCAGTCTCGGACTTGGGAATTACCGCATCGACAATCAGCCCCTCTTCAAACGCCCCCTCCATAACCCGGTTGAATTTCGCTGCATCCTCTTCGACCTGGGTACCCTCGGCCTCAAGCATCACGTAGTACGGGTAATCGCGACTCATGGGCGCGCGGTGCCAGCCCGGGGCCGTCACCGCGTGGAAGTAATTACCCCACATGACCTCAAAGGCACTCAGCTCGCCCGCCAGCTCAACACGCAGCCGGTTCAAAAAACCGGTCAATTGGTCAAAGTTCTCCATGGCCACCATGGCCGAATGACGACTGCGTGGCTGTGGAAACACTTTCACCACCGCCTTGGTCACCACCCCCAAAGTACCCTCAGTCCCAATGAACAGTTGTTTCAGGTCGTAGCCGGCGTTGTTTTTCAGCATCCGATTCATGGAAGAGATGATGGTGCCGTCGGCCATTACCGCCTCAAGCCCCAGTACCAGATCGCGCATCATGCCGTAGCGCAATACATTGATACCACCGGCGTTGGTGGCAATGTTACCGCCGATGGTGCAGGAGCCCCGGGCGCCGAGGTCCAGGGGAAACAGCAGACCATCTTGCTCCAGGGTTTCCTGAAACGTTTGCAGCACCGCACCGGATTGCACGGTGGCCGTACCACCAATGGGATCAATGGCCTCAATGGCGTTCATACGCTCCAATGAAATAATAACGTCCTGCTCACCGGACACCTGCCCTTCCACCATGCCGGTCAAACCGCCCTGCACCACGACATGCTGGTCGTGTGCATGACAAATTTTGAGAATGTCACTGATCTCTTCCGTAGAACGGGGACGCAGCAGCAGCAGGGCCTGGGTGGGCGCCGGATTCCAGTAACTGGTGGCTCGCTCGTGCAGCTTATCACCCATCACAATTTCATTTTCACCCAAGCGCTCTATCAACGCGTCGACGACACTGTTCATCTATCACCTCTCTCAATGGCAGGTTCCGGACGTTGCCGAAAGCCCTGCAGAATTCATAAACTTGTCAAAGTATGGTGCATGCCAAGGAGACCGTCGATCCGCCGCACGCATTCCCCCTCACTATTGATATCGAATCCGAATATCGCAACTTGAGGCAGGGCTTCATCCCAAACTATGCGGTTCCCCAACGGCGCTCTGGCCGGGAACCTGTAATCGCCTCCCCGATCCAATCCTTACAGGAACAATTCACGGCACGGCCCATCAACCTGAGCAAGTGACTGCAAATATTGCTGGAATTTGACCATCAAGACCGTCACTCTGGTTACGTTTGTGCTGCCCTTCATACCTATTACCTTCATATCTACTAGCTACTAACTACTAACTACTAACTATGGGGTGAGTCATGCCAACAGAGTGGCCGCCAGGGGCTAGACAGACTGAACGACCGAGACTAGCCGTACCAAGGGCAACTTCATCGCAAATACTGAGAACTCACCCTCTAACATGAATTTGTGGAATCCCATGCCCTGGCTGGCGTTCACACCGCCAAACGCCAGCCTGTCGACCTCCTCCACTTCGCCAGCGGCAAAAACACCATGGTGACAAGCCCTGTCAGGTTCTGCGATGCTGGATTGATACCTATAACTCATTGTAATTTATCAGCTTTTTTGTGTTCAATTATCACCGTGATCCGGTCTGCGGGCGGGAAACCATCATTGCCGCCTACCAGAACAACCCCAGAGATCGGTTAAGTCGCCACCTGGTTTCCAATGTCCATATTACCCCGCTGGAGGCAGGTGTCGCCCACTCTGTCAGTTATGTCACCTTGTATTCCGCAACGGAAAGCGGCCAGGAAACAACGCTAACCGGCTGGTCAGTACAACGTGCTGTTCAGGGAGGAATACCACGATGCCTGGCAGCGCACGTCCGATCAATGGTTGCTGACTGAACGGCATGCCTTATTCAGTATTAACCGGTCTTATTTGTGATCACGTCAATTGGGCGGGGGCAGCAAGAGGCGTTGCTGGCTGCAGGCTACAAAACCCTGATTATGGATTACGGCAATGTCGACAGTATTGCCCAAATGGCCGGGGTTGTCCTCAGCCAGGCGCCAGAAGAATTCATTGTTATCGGACACTCGATGAGCGGGCGAGTCGCCCTTGAAGTGGTCAGGCAGGCCGCTGAGCGCGTTACAGCACTTATATTAATGGATACGGATGAATTGCCCTTGGCCCAAGAATCAACAAGGACAGCAAGAAGTTGCCGGGCGCATAACGCTGGTGGAGCAGGCAAACATGATGGCATGCGAGCCATGGATACGGGTATGGTTTTGCCGAAACACTTGCAGGATCAGAAACTGTGCGACGCGATTCTCGATATGATTGAGCGCAAGACACAAGAGCAGTTTGCCCACCAGCAACACGCCTTAATCCACCGACCGATGCCAGCGAGTGCCCTCACCTGCCCGACGTGTTCTATATGCGGTAATCAGGACACCTGGAGTCCACTGGAGCGTCATCACGACATGGCCAAATTGGCCCCGGGCGCGCCGCCGGTATTCAGTATCCAAAACTCCGGCCATTTGACCACGATGGAGCAACCCGAGTCAGTCAAAGACGTCATCCTGTCACGGTTAAATCCACCTGAATTGCCAATAAACCCTCCGATGGCCCCCAAAAATGAGTCATCAGGCAGCGAACGAGTTGACTCGCTGTCTGATGACTTTGCGATGATCACCTGTAACTGTGTATGAACGAAATGAGGCCTAAGCGTAATGATAAAATGCTGTAGCCCACTGGTTGGTCAAATGACAAAGCAATGACACCAGTGTTTTAATAAACACGCCACAGCCTTGATATTGAATATCGCGAGGGGCCCGGGCCTAATCATGCATGGAACCTACACTCATTGACTCTGGCGCTGCATTGATCAGTAGCGACATTTGAAGAATGACGGCCGCGCAAAACGCGCTGTTATTGATCAATTCAGATAAGCCGGCAGCACTTTAAGTCTTTTTGACCAGTAATTGTGCAATGCCAGGATCGTAACGACCGTCAATCAACACAAACATCATGCGACCGGTCTTGTCCGTGCGATTGGCCCAGGCATGATTGGTACCTCGCTGAACCACGACACTGCCAGGTTTCAACAACACCTCTTCCTTATCGAGCACCAGAGTGATTTCGCCTTCAATCACCACGCCGTAATCGACGGACTCAGTGCGGTGCATTAAGGGATGCGGTGAATCGGTTTTGACGGTAGAGGCAGCCTCGTCGCCAATTTGTGAGAACGCCGCTGCCATCCTCTCGGCCCCGTGATCCTAAAACTCCTGGCTATCAGGTGGAATGAATTCGAGTTCCCGAAGCGTGCGGAGGCAGCACCAGGGGGCCTTTCGTGAGATCTGCGCCGCTATCAACCCTGGCCGGAGTCCCCTCGGTACTCCAGACTTCGTGAAAGACGGTGCCGGGAATTGCTGTAATTTCTTCCACATGGGGTAAATCGCCGTTGAATACAGCGTAGGCATTACCGTCTTGATCGTGGCCAGTTACCACACGATGTATAGCGGAAAGTCACATCTGTTTACCTCAAGTTAATGTTTGAATGTTGGGTATATAAGTTGATTGCGTTTTTCGTAATCCTGCCAGAGCTGCATCATGTTTTGTAATTTCTGTGGGTGTTGTTCAGACAGATCAGACTGTTCAAGCGGATCGTTCTTCAAGTTGTATAATTGCCAACCTTTGCCACCTTGCATTGGCGAGCGGTGTACCAACTTCCAGTGTCCCTGACGGTAGGCTTTACCGCCAAACAATTCCCAGCCCATATCGGCACTGACATTTTGAGACGATGTCAAAAATAAACGCCCTTCCACCGACAATTCTTTGCCAGAAGGCAGTGGAATGCTGGCCAGGTCAAGCAAAGTTGGCAGCACGTCTTTAACCGTCACGAATTGATCCGAAATGCTGTGCGCGTTTTGCATGCCGGAATACCAGACAAACGCGGGGGCATGTATCCCACCTTCCGAGACCGAACCTTTGTAATCACGAGCGGGCCCCACAGAAGCGCGCGCCCAATTGGGCCCCTGAAACAGATAGGAATTGGCCTTGCCCATGTTCTCGTAGCGGTTATCACAACAAGTCTCGACATGCTGGCGGAACCGTTTGTACTTTTTATCCAGATTGGCCCCTTCTGCACCATTGTCCGACATAAAGAAAATGATCGTACTATCCAGTTCGCCGATATCCTTTAAGTAATTGATGAGTCGGCCAAAGTGTCGATCCATGTCATCGACCATGGCAGCGTAGATTTCCATTGTTCGCTGCTCAATCTTTTGTTCTTCCTGAGTCAGCTCTTGCCAGGGCTTTTGACCCGGCTGGCGAGGCGCCGTCGCCGCGGCATCGGAGGTGAGCCCCAGAGCTTTGGCATTTTTCACGCGCTGACGATGGAGTTGGTCATACCCCTGAGCGTAACGGTTTTTGTACTTGGCAATAGAGGCGTCTGGCGCTTGCAGAGGCCAGTGCGGAGCGGTATAGGCCAGATAACCAAAAAAAGGCTTGCCGCTCTCTCGCTCCGTTTCGATGTATTCAATCATCTTGTCAGTGTAAAAACGCGACGAATAAAAATCGTCCGGCAGCGTTACCGGCTCACCATTTTCCCGGTATGCGGCGTGCATGGAAGCGATGCCGAGATCGGAAAAGTGACCCGCACCACCATCCAACAATGCGAAGGACTTGTGGAACCCCCTCGCCGTGGGGCTGTGGGCTTCGTCGTGCCCCAGATGCCACTTACCACTCATCAATGTGCGGTAACCTGCGTCAGCAAAAACATTCGGGAGAAAGGCTGCTCGGTCATTCAGATGACCCTCATAACCCAGTTTACCCCGTTGATTAGGCGCTAAGGCTTCAGCCATAGTACCGAGACCAACCTTGTGGTGATCCACACCGGTCATCAACATGGCCCGGGTCGGGGAGCAGGTAGCCGCAGTGTAAAATTGACTCAAACGCAGGCCAGATTTTGCCAACACGTCGAGGTTGGGGGTTTCAATTTCGCCACCGAAGCTGCCCAGATCGGTATAACCCAGGTCATCGGCTACCACCAGCAGGACATTGGGACGCCGTGACTCTGCAAAGGCTGAGGTTAGAAACAGAGAAAGAATGACATTGACTATCCAGATACATTTATTCATGACTACCTTTCCGATAAGGCTATTATTAGTGGTTATTTGTTCGTCACTCGCTATTGCTGACGATCATTCACGGTGAACTGTCCATCATTGCGAACCGTTGGCCATTCATCAACACACAACGGCTAAGGCCAAAATGTCAAACCGTGGTTTGTTTAACGCGTCACAGGGCTTGGCGGCGGCGTGAACAGCAGGCCTTCCCACTTCAGAGTCTCTTCTGCGGCTTGTTCACGAGCCAAAGCACGCTTCACTGAGGGGCGTTCGGACATACGTCGGGCGTGATCGACAAACGCCGGATAACGACTGACGTCATAATGTGCGCCTTCCACGCGCCAAAAACACCAGTAGAGGTAGCATCCATCACCGACCAGTCATCACCGTACCACCACGCCTGATGTGTCAGACGCTCACTGATCAATTGAAAGTACTCGTCCATCGCCTGACTGCCACGCTGCCATACTGCTGACGCGCACGCCAACCCACCATAAAAATGAGGCATTCGAATTCGGGTCACCAGCGGTTGTCTAAATCGCGGTTCGATTTGTCGAACGGGAGGAATTCGTTAAAACTCTCTTTCCTTCGATTAATAAAAATCCTTTCCCTGTGGTGAAGAATATCTCCTTGTCTTTTCTCATTCAGCTTTTTCTCTTAATATACTCAGGATCATCTACTCATTAAATCCGACAGTACTCATACTGCTCCATCTTTCCCAAAAATGACGACCATTAAAATCTCGTTATACCTGAGAATATTTCCTAAATATCCGCATCCCGATTTTCCTTTAAGAACACCTACATATTCACACACTGAATTTCAAGGAATAACCAGTAGCTTGTGAATATGATCTTTGATTGAAAACCCCTTAACCAACCCACCTCCAGTCTGAAAAAAAAATCTCGTAAATTTCACCTATATTTTTCATAAAATCCCCAAAAATCAATACCTTCCGACACTTCGATAAAAATACAATATTTATATTTGGAAAAATATCTTCTAACGTTAATCTAGATTTTCCAACCTCTAATAATGGTGACATACGACTTAGTTTTGACAAATCCATGAACGCTTTACATGTGAGCATGTTTAAGTATACTCGAAAGTAATCAAGATGTAGACGCCACGTCAAAAATACGTGCGTCATCATTTAAAGAATTCAATTCCTAATCTGAAATAGTTTAGAACTTTCAACAACTCATTATAAAAGTAATACTCTCATGACAAGAAAAGGTTCATCAATATCCCCTGAACTTCTCGAACTGTTCGTAATGATAGCGCAACATGGCAGCATCGCTTCAGCTGCACGGGTATTAAATATGTCTCCTTCACTCGCCACCCGAAAAATCGCGAAATTAGAATCGGCATTAAGTACGCGGTTATTCGAACGCACTACGCGAAACATGAAGATCACCGAAGCAGGAAGCATTGCGTTGGAATGGGCGCGTCGGTCTCAAGAGGCACAATCTAAGATGTTGGATGAGATCGCAGTACTTCAAAAAAAACCATCGGGGTTGATCCGCCTTGTCGCCACTCAATACGCTGCTAGCGAATTTTTGCCGTTTTTTCTAGCACGCTTTTGCGCAGAGTACCCACTGATTCGACTTTCGATCACCACGACAGACACTTTGGTCAACCTAATCGAAGATGATTACGACTTAGCAGTTCATGCAGGGCGCATCCCAGACTGCAGCCTAATCGCAAAGCCCCTACAGCCTTTCGAGCGGGTTCTGTGCGCAACGCCAGCATACTTGAAACGACGAGGCTATCCTTTGAGCCCTGAAGCATTAGAGAAACATGATTGTTTGGTGCATTTTTCCGACGAACCTCGCAGCTGGAACTTCCTATTCGGAAAAGAACTAGTGGGGCAATCAATCGAGCCCTTTGTCGAAGCAAACAGCTACGCTGTATTACTCAATATGGCACGAGAATCGATGGGCATTGCACGCCTGGGTAAGCCACTGGTGAAAGATGACATTGCTGCTGGTCGTCTAGTGGAACTAATGCCCGAGTATAGATGCGTATACTCAAACGAAGGTAGACCGTGCTTGTGGTTGCTGTATCCGAATCGGCACGTCCTCAATCGCACAAGGCTGCTGATCGATTTTCTGCAGCGCCATGTCGAGCCAGTACAACCTTAATCCGTGTAGAGGTGCCGACAGCCAAAAACAATTGCAATTCGCTCCAAACCACAGCTACACGAGCTTTTTGCTTGCTCGGGCTCGGTTGAAGTTATGCCATTTCCAATGACGTAATGCTAGGTGTCATTCTCTCTGATGCGTCCTGACATTAAAGTGCCAGTAGATCGGGGTTCGAAAAGTAGCAGATTGGTGCTTCATAAACATTCCCCCTCCTATCATCCGTACCACTCTGGCTTAATAAGAACATAGCAATTGAGTGGGCTCTAGCGCCCATATAAATCCATTAAGTTCCCACCCATCTCGCTCGAGAGTATGGATCTCAGGTGCGATCAGGCTAAGCCTGGTTATCCGACCGCCCTGTTGGATATTTAAGATGCCGAGCGGCTAAAGGTCCGACTCACAGCTGGCTTTTGGCGAGGTCCCCGGTTTGACACAATTACCTCCAGGTAGCTGGGTCTTCGTTTTACGCGCAGAGGGAAGGAAAAGGAATCCAACCCCACACAGCAGCGTCAGCGCTGTGATAATAGTGAGCGCAGGAGTATAGCTACCGGCTTGTTCGGCTACAGTCCCAACCCAAATTGGTGCGAGGCCACCGCCTATGAGGAACGCTGTAAATGGGCCAGCATACGCTCGCCCAAATGCAGCGAGGCCGAAGTAGCGGGAAATGATATAGCCCAATATATCCAATTCAGCCCCCAGCATGAATCCCGTTGAAATTGCAGCTACAGGAGCATAAACAACCCCCCCGACAGACAAAGCAGCAACTCCAATCGCGCACAATATACATAAGAAAGCTGCCAACCGTGTGGGCTCGATTATATCCAAGAGGAAACCAATCGCCAGCCTACTGACAATGACAGAAATTCCAACCAGAGAAAAAATAGACGCGGCATCAGCTGCACTCATACCGGAATCGCGAAGCATGGGTACAAAGTGGGGAATCAATCCGGTGAATGCTACTGCCAACACCCCGTAGGTAACCACTAATTGCCAGAATAAAATATTTCCCCGTAGAGGAATAAAGGATTTTTTATCCTCAATTAAAACACTGTCGACAAGTGATTCATTTTTAGGAGGAGGCGCTTCACTAACGAAAAGCAGAGTAGGAAGAATACCTAATGCCGCCATGGCAGCTAGAACAAGGTAACCATTCTGCCAGCCATAAATATCGATAACTCGGCCTATTGTTATTGGAATGATTGCACCACCAAGCCCCATACCCATCATCGCGATGCCAAGAGCTAGCCCGCGAGCCTGATCGAACCAGCTACTTACAGCACGTGCAAACGCAATAGGACCAGAGCTCGCGCCGAAAAAGCCAATCAGTCCCATGGTGGCGAGGTAGGCCGGCACGGTATGAACGACAGTTCCCATCGCGAAAAATCCGACAGCCAAACCCAGCGCTCCGACAATCGTTGGTTTCTTGACTCCGAATTTGTCGATAGCATATCCAACGACGGGTATCGCTAGCGCTGTGCCAAAAGCAAGTAGTGAGAATGCAAGACCAAACATAGCGGTAGTCAAGCCAATGTCGTTGCCAAGATCGTGGACGAATAGGCCGGCAGAGTAGATGGCCAGGCTGGACACACCCAGCCCGATACCTACAGTCGAAGCCATCAGCATCGGCCAACCTCGCCGAAATTCAGCTATTTTCTGATTTGTCAACTTTCTGTTCCTTTAGTCATATAATTTGAGAAAAATACAAGTGTGCAAATTCTTGAATGTCAAAAGTCTAAGGTTTCAACATAGACTTAACCACACACTTCTGTTACCGCAATAATGGTCAACTGAGTGTATTCCAGTTCTGTTGTTGCCCAAGGGATTTCTCGATTGTTGATTAAAGTACATACTGGACAGATTATAGACGACACGCAACCTTCCAAATAATTGAAGCAACAACCCTATTAGCTCAGATATAAATCGCCTACCATGTTCAACATTCACAGATACTGCGTAGATATTTACTCTGGTGATTCCGCCCCTATAATTTAAGCACGCTCAATTGCGTCTATATTATTCAATAAGTATTATAGTTAGGGTAATCGAATCCATTTGGACAAAACTTCCTCAACTTCAGTTAACGACGGGGTAGTATCCGTAGCCCAGGCAACATAAGAATCAGGGCGTATCAGTAATGCCTTAACCCCAATCATCACTTCAGGTAGCATACTGCCATGCCCGCAGACAACTCTGACGGGAGCTACTGCCTCAACATTCAAAGATTGAAATACATTTTCACCGCTTAGATCCAAAAGAACAAATTCTGAATCATGCAACTCGTTACCCACCCAGCTGCATCTTCCATCTCTTAAAATGAGATCAAAATCGGGAAGACGTTCGCCACTGAGTAAATGGGAGCCCTTTTCTGAGTCATAAGGATGGGTCAGGCCGCTGAGCTCTCGCACAAAATGTTTCTTAACTTCTGGTAATGGTAGTAGATACTCCCGAAAATGGTCTCTATGCGCCTTTCCGCCCTCGGTAAAGGTAAACTGTAACGTACATTGTGAGTCTATACTCTGCAAAAATCTGTCCATAACAGGTTTACGTTCCGACTCAAAACTGTCCAGCAATGACGGATCTGAGTAGCCTTTCAACACATAGGCCAATTTCCAGCCTAAGTTGAAAGCATCTTGCAAACAGAAGTTCATACCAACACCACTTGCTGGATAATGAATCCGACAAGCCTCACCAACTAGAAACGCGCGCCCAGAGCGAAAAGTCGATACGCTACGCAATGCATCACCAAAACGATTTGACCAAGATAAGCCCTTAATATTCATATCATCGACATTAACGATGTCAGGGAGTAAGTCACATAAATAGCGTTTTACTTCATCAACAGTAACCGGACTACCCTTGGCCGGTGAAACATCAATAGAACCTAGTTTTGCGTGAACGCCTATAAACCGAAACTTACTTTCGTCGATGGGATAAGCACTAATCCAGCCATTTTCGGAATAATGAACGGTATTGGTTTTTATTGGATAATCAGATACCACATCAGCAACAACTGCCAAAAAGCTCTCATCTTTCCCTATGAAAGGTATACCCAGTTTCGTCCGAACAAAACTGCGTCCCCCATCAGCACCAACTAAGTACTTCGCTGTAAGACTGACCTCCTCACCGGAAGAAGTACGCGCCATCACTGCGTAACCATCACCCTCTTCACCAAAATCTTCAACAATATGACCAAAACGAACATCCACACCGACATCAAGACACCAGCCAAGAAGAACCTTTTCTGTTCGCCATTGCTGAATACGAAGTGAGAAATCAAAACGAGACTCACTATCCCGCCACTTTATCCCGCTCTCACCGCCATAAATATGACCAGGGTGAAAGGGCCACTCTTGTTGTTCACTAGACTCCTTAAAAAAACGATCAGCAACACCTCTAGAGGCTAACAGTTCAGTTACACGCGGAACAAGTCCAGCAGCTCGAGATTCCGAATGCCCGCCTTCTCGCCGCTCTAATACGATCACATTCAGTCCCAGCTTCGCAACCTCAGCAGCGACCGTAAGTCCTGATGGGCCTGCACCAACTACAATTAAATCTGCATTCATGTGGATCTATCCTCGAAAATATTTATCTCGTTTATCATTGAGCAATTAGCATTTTGGAATAATTGATTTCATGACAGTATTAAAAAATAGGCTATTCCTTTAAATTAATAATGCATCTTGATCGGATAAAACGAGTATCACATGAAAAAATACTAAGAAAAATATCTAATTCTGACTAAAGCCTATGAGAATATTGAACTAATAAGAACCAATAGGATTTATGCTTATAAACACCTAGCTAAACCTAAGGTACCTTTGATAAATAGCCAAAATATTTCAAAATAACCCGACCATCCTCCCGGCACCAAATCATGAGTCATCTGACCCTTGCCTAAGCCGAATACGCCGTTAAAAAGCGGAAAACACCTAAAGAACTATTCATTGAAAGGATTGCGGGAAATTATTCCTTGGCAGTAGTTTTAACACTATCTGGAAAAATATATTCAAAAGAGACTATCTGGTACAAGACGTATATTCTGAGCGTCATGTTGCGGATTCACTTAAAGCAACTCATTTACAAACTGATCGATCCGTGGAGGTTAGGTTTCTAATTGCAGGCTTCATCAATTTGCTACGCGCATTGAAATTCATGCTCGCGTACGGGAGCTAGCTCTGCCCGCGTCTTTCAGAAATGCAGATTGCAGGTAAAAAGGGGCACAAAACAGGGGAGAGCCGCCGAAGAAAAAATAGGCATCATTACGCCATCGGCACTCTAAAAAAATGGCACCCATTCAAAGGCAGACTAGGTAATTCTAATAATTTTTATTAAGCCATGAAAAATCACACGAAAGACACATACCTAGAAAATTCTTATAATCAAGATGTCGACAATTACATCTTAATGACTTTTAAATTTAGCCATATCTTAACGATTCTCATAACTAATCATTATAGAATTAACAATTTCACCAAAAGATAAACTACTCTGAGAAAGGCAGAATATTTTGCCCTTGCGCTCTAACATTGAAAAAATTTAGCGTTATCGCCACCATCGAGTAGTATCCCAGAAGGCCAACCAAATTAACCAAAACCTTTGTCCCAAAGAGCGATTTGGCTTTATGATAAGTGCTATCTGACAATCTTTTCTGATGATAAATTTCATTGACAATTCGCCAGATAATCGCCTCCCCCTCCTGCTTGAAAGAAGGTTTTTCTCCTATCCGAATTTGCTCCAAAAGATCGGCATCAAGCCCTGCTTGAAGTGCGATAGGGTAATGAATATACCACTCTGCCTGTGATCGCCACTGTGCAGCAGTACATAAAATTGCTAATTCTGACTGTTTAATAGAAAGTCCGGTTTGATACCTGCAAAACGCCCCAAGCTCCTGAGCCTGTTGCGCCAACTCTGGACTGTGAATCCAGGTCAAAAATGGCCCATCTAAATTACCACGAGGTCCATTTAAAATTTTCTTAAGGACAGCTTCTTGTTCATCAGTTGCGTTTTTCTGGTCAAACTCTGGTAGTCTACACTTCATTATTTGTCCTATGATTTTTTTATTTCAACGTGGAACTCATTGGAGTTGATTTTTAATGATTAACTTGAGGCCTAGAATAATCGTTTCATCATAAAACTAATGGCCCAATCACTTTTCGAAGCAATTCAGAA
Source organism: Pseudomaricurvus hydrocarbonicus (assembly GCF_011602365.1). GTDB lineage: Bacteria > Pseudomonadota > Gammaproteobacteria > Pseudomonadales > Cellvibrionaceae > Pseudomaricurvus > Pseudomaricurvus hydrocarbonicus. The sequence goes on along the minus strand of NZ_JAAONZ010000009.1, from coordinate 26,660 downwards.
AACGCTTGGCAAATTTTATCATTCGCTCTACGGGCTGAACTCGAAGCCTCATAAAATCCGAAAAAAGGATGAAACATATCTTCAAAACAGTGAAGGTCTACGGTCACCCCGGCCTTAACAAGTCGTTCAGCATAGGCCAACCCTTCTTGGTATAAAGGATCATGACCAGCAACGGCGATTACAGCAGGTGGTAAGCCAACAAAATCTTTTGCACGCAAAGGCGACGGCGGAAAAATATCGGCACGGCAACATCCACTTCCAAGGTAAAACTGAGTGATCAATTTTAGATCTGAAGGTTGCAACATTGGATAGTGTCGACCATCCGCTTCAAGATCTTCAATGTCGCGCGCCATATCAACGCCCGGTACAATCAGTAACTGGGCGGCAAGAGTTATGCCCTTCTCACTTAGTGATATTGCGGTAGAGGCAGCAAGGTTCGCACCCGCACTTTCACCAGCCACAGCTACACAGCTAGGGTCGCCACCAAGTATAGACGCATTCTCTAGAGCCCAATTAGTAGCTGTTAACGCATCATCATGAGCGGCCGGAAAGCGATTCTCCGGTGCCAATCGAAAATCTACTGAGACAACCACTGCATCAACATCTCGGCAAAGCTTACGTGCTATGTCATCCATCAGTTCAACGCTACCTAAAACAAAACCCCCTCCATGAAAAAAAATAATCGTGGGCAGTATCCTTTGCTCGCCAACAGGCCGATAAACTCGTATGGGTACTTTTTGATTATCGTATTCTGCGATACCATTCTCAGCGGAGCCGACTTGCGGTAATTCAACCCCGTCTCTCGCCCTCATAATCGCCACTTCAAACCGCCTCCTCGCATCTTCGGCTGTTCCCGAAAAGGGGGGGGGCACATTGAGCTGAGACATCATCTTTACAATTGCCTCTAATTCTGGATCCAGTGCAGTTCCAACCATAACACTACCTCATATTGGATTTCATTGAGAGAATTCGTTGTTGCGACTGACTAGCCCGTGCTCTCAAAGCTTCAATGTTAATATCCAGCAAACAACCATGACGCTTTAGTGGCTTACCTGCGACAAAGACACTGTCGACATTACCAGGGTGTGCAGCTAAAACTACCGCGCCTACGGCATCCGATACAGGAGTGAGATTGAGGTCCGTACTACGAATCATAATGAAATCAGCCTGCTTACCAGGTGTAAGTGAACCAATCTTTGATTCAAGTCCATTGGCCTTCGCGCCAGAAACCGTGGCGAATTCTAATACGTCACGCAACGAAATGGTTGAAGGCGCATTTTTGATTTGAGAATGCTTCCCTCCCATCCATGAACGATAATAAGCGAAGGTATGACGCATTTGCGTAAACATGTCACCGGAACATTTCGTTTCAGTATCGCCACTAAGGCTAGGTCTTATACCGACTGCCAGCATTCGATCAAGGGGAATATCACCAATACCTTGAGCGTTCAGCTCACAATGTACCCCCAGGGACGCGCTTACTCCCGAATCAGCCATCATGGAAATTTCGTCAGCATCACTAAAGCAACAATGAATAAATGTCATGTCATTATCCAATACACCAGCTTTGTGCATTTTCTCAATACCACGTACTGCATTGTGAGCATAAGCCCCCATATGAATAGATGACCGTATTCCTAGCTCTCTAGCCATCCGTAAATCACTCATCCAAACCTCAGGCGCAGCCATCTCCGGCCCACGTGCTGCCATTGCGAGTGTCAGCAGCTGATCGTCAGATGAAAAATAACGCTCGCGCAAACGACGTATATCAACAGGATGTCCTCGTTGACTATTGGAAACCCAAGACGAACATTCAGTCATCGGCCATCCGTGAGCAAAGACACCACGGATGCCTGAATCACGTAAACCTGCAATGGCTGCATCAGAATGTATTGGGCTGTTCTGAATATGAGACCAATCCAGCATTGTAGTAATACCGGTTTCCAACGCTGAAACAGCTCCTAGAAGTGTTCCGATATAAACATCTTCTTCTGTGAACCCCCCCCCCATCTCTCCTAGCACCTCTTGAAAGTAGACTAGAGGATCTATATCGGCATATCTGTGACGAATACAACTCTGCCAAGTATGGCGATGGGTATCTACAAAGCCTGGCAACACAATCATTTCTTTAGCATCAATACAGTCTGCATCCGGTGCTTCAATGTTATGCCCTATATCAATGATTTTTCCATTCTGAATAAGAATATCACCGCCACGGAGATCTCCAACAGCCTTATCCATGCTTATTATCCAACCGCCCTTCACAAGAGTTAGTTTATTTTTCACGAAACTTTTTCCCTCTTAAACCGGCGTCAATTTTTTTAAATAGAAAATAATTGCCCAGTATTTTCTGACATATACCACCCATAGAACGGTTGGTATTACGAAAGCCTCGGCAGTACCTACTGCCAGTGCCCCACCAAATTAATTTGCTATTGGAATATTTCCCCTCTTAATCCTTTATGCACTTCAAGCCTATTTATTTCAGCTGATACTACACGGCCCCCTTCGTTAAAAGCCTTTGAGATTTCGTTATTTTTGTAAACTCTACCACCGCCGATTCTCCGTTAAAAACTTACAAATATAGTCTTTAAAAATAATTTATTACGAGAATACGGACTTCACTTTAGTTACAAAACTAAATGACCAACAATTTCCAACTTTAGTCTTACTCATAATCACCAACAATTAAAATGACATTCTTAGTGATAAATTAACGAAGAGATCGACATTACATGACCTCACCTTCTGGCAGACCACCTAACATCTACCCCTTATATTTGACATGATATTTTTATGTGTGGCGTAATAACCGGTCCTTTATTAGGCGACCCAACAACGTGGATTCCAACCTTGAAATAAAGCTTATTATTCAAATATTTTATATAAATAAAAATACAAAAAACATTCAGAAAACGGTATTTATTCCATTTATTTATGAACACTTCTCCATTCAACAAGTAAAAATATATTACCGTAATAAATTCGCTAAGCCCTCTATCAGAGCTAACCTTTTACTCTATTCTCAATACTTCCTATACAGTCAATTTCACAGTTAACAATATCACCTGGCTGTAGAAAAACAGATGGGACCATGGCAACACCAACACCTTCCGGTGTACCCGTGGCAATCAAATCACCTGACTCTAGGGTGAAAGCAGTCGACAGATATTCGATTTGTGAATCGATGTCGTGAACCATTTGCGAAGTGTTATTGGATTGGCGTATATCACCATTTACACGGCAGTATAAATTCAGGTTTTGTGGATCGGCCACTTCGTCAGCCGTTACAATCCAGGGGCCAATGGGGCCATGAGTATCAAATGATTTTCCCATGGTAAACGTAGGTGTATGAAACTGCCAGTCACGCGCAGAGACATCGTTGACCACAATATAACCGAATATATGATCACGGGCATTCTCTTTCGTCACACCTTTAGCAGGCTTGCCAATCACCAAACCCAGTTCGACTTCGTAATCGAGCTTTTCAGTAACACCCGGATCAATCTCATCATAAGGCCCGGAAATACAAGACGTTTGTTTATTGAACCAGACCTGTTTGGCCTGTTCCGCCACTCCCAGTCTGGCAGCTTCCTCCTGATGTTTCTTGTAGTTCATGCCAATGGCAAGGAATTTTCCGGGTCTATGTATAGGTGCCAATAATCGTGTGGAAGATAGCTGGCGGTGGGGCTCAACATCAATAATGGCTTCCTCGATCGCAGCCAAAGCCAGTTGTCCGGCCACAATTATTTCCATCATCTCAGTGTAGGGGGCATTAATTTTCGTTAAATCAATAATCCCATCACCAACAACCACACCAGTACGTGGCCCTGATTCTGATTCAAATCGTACTAACTTCATTTTATTACCTATTTATAACAAACGTTGAACGATGCTTGCTTGTTGGTTTTCCAAATACCTTACACCAGCGGCCATTAATATACGATTATCCAGCTTCGTAATTGTGCACAAAATCCTCTGGCGGGTTAGGCCCCCAGGTGTGAAGTGAATCTTCGATTGGCCAGTTTTGGGCCTCCCATGTATCACTGTTCGCAATATAATCTATATCCGCGTAGTACTCTGCATAACTCCCCCAGGGATCGCGTATATAATGGAAAAAATTCGAGCCGATGGCATGCCGACCAAACCCCCAGCTGGGCCCATAGCCTTTATCCACCATCCGCTGGCCACCTACACCAACATCGTCTGGGGAGCCCACCATAAAACTCGCATGATGAAAACCAATGTCATGCGAACTCCCCAGTGCCAAAACATGGTGATCACTGCCGCCCTGGCAGTGTAAAAACGCCACGGCATCTTCTGAGCGGTCAGATAATCGCATGCCAAGAACATCTGTCAGAAAGCGAATAGAACCACTAATACTAGGAGTAAATAACAACGCATGACCAAGCTTTCGTGGACAAACATCGGCAATGTCTGATTTTGGTGGTAACGCACCGACGTCTACACGATTGAAATGTCCCGGCGAATTAATGAGAAATTGTGGTTCCGGTGCCGGTGCTTTTTCTGGAGGACAGACCGCAACTTGAAATAAAACCCCGTGTGGATCGCGAAACCAAATTCGATTTTCACTAATCTCGTGTGCATCAATACACTCAGGCGCATCAAGTAATGGGATTTCTTCTAGAGCTAAACGTTGCTTTATCCATGCCAACCCGCCCTCATCCGTGCCCATTGCAACGTGATGCAACTGCTTGCGATTAGCCCCCGGAACCAAAATTACGGCATCATACCGGCTACCTTTGCAAGCAAAGGCCATCAGATCCCCCCGCCGCCGTAATTCCAGACCAAAGTTTGTGTAAAACTCTTCCGCTTTATCACAATCCGCCTCTGGAATAGCGAGGGCAACATGTTTTAAAAATTGAACAGCCATATTCCAAGCCTGTATTTTGTTCTGGATTTGTTTATCAGTCTTCACCAGCTGGAGCTAAAGTACATCACAGGCTTTCAACAGCCTATTTTCGCCCTAGCCTCATCAGCCTCTAGCACCACCACTACAGAGGCTTGATGACCTACTAATTCAACCTTAGACCGCTTATTACAGCGAACTACAAGTCAAAAAATCCATTCTGTTTTAACACCAAAAGTTCTAGGGGCATAAAGCGGACCAAGCTTTGGGTACCCAAATGTACTGGATGATATTGCTTGTATTCCAACAACCTCTTCGTCAGTCAAATTGTGACCAAATATCGATAAACTCAGACCACTCTCAAAATCGTATTTTATTTGGGAATTCACCATTTGGTAGCTTGGTCGATAAGCATTTGACTTGTCATTAAAAGGTGTAAAGTATACTTCATCAGAAAAAACCACATCGCCACTGACACTTAAATTACCGACACGATACTCAGCACCAATTCTCGCAGTAAGCTTGGGAGAATTGGTGAGACGATTACCTGAGAGATCAAGCTCACCACGCTCGGGATATACAGGATCCGCGGTAGAATATTCATCATATTCCGCATCGAGATAACCTAATGAAAGATCTAGGCGTAACCCTTCGGTAGCCTGCAGAGACACTTCTGCTTCAAAACCCTGAATCGTTGCCGCTGCCGCATTCTCGTTAGAAACAACAGTCCCACCGCCAGGAGTTCCTTTCACCAGTGTTACTACAAGGTCCTCATAGTCATAATAAAAAGCAGCCAAGTTCATCTGCAACCTGTCTTGCAATAATGTAGCCTTCAACCCCACTTCATAACTCCACAGATATTCAGGATCGGTCGGAGGAGCATCCGCACCGATTATAAAGGAGCCACTTTTAAAACCTTTTGATGCGCTTGCGTAGAGCATCAAGTCTTTGTTAGGGTGAAATTGGATACCAACTTTTGGGGTAACCGCATCCCAGTCTTTTTCTCCACCAGTTGGAACCGGCACAAACGGATCAGTGAATTCACCATCCGCTTCGCGTGTTTCCTTGCTGTAACGCAGGCCGCCAATCAACGTAAAGCGATCGCTCAACTCATAATTAACATGTGCAAATGCTGCGTAAGAGCGGGTCTCACCAACCCCTTCCTGATGGAACTTTGCACCTGGTGCGAAGTAGAGCGGGAAATAAACATCACCAATGACCTTCTCCCTGAAATAGTATCCCCCCAACACCATGTCCCAGTTATTGCCATTTAGAAGCAATTGGAACTCCTGACTAATTTGATCCTGCTCCTCATACTGAGTTATGATCGCATTTAGTACGCTTCCTCCTGGAATGCTGCTCCTCATTGTGCTCTTTGAGTCTCGATATCCAGTAATCGATTTCAACGTCAAATTATCGGAGATATCATAGGAGACAGTTGCCGATAAACCTTGGACTGTCAGATCACGACCCACATCTTCTTCAGCAGCTATATCACGGATATCGTCGGGTACAACTCCACCGAACTTCAACGCCGTAAGCTGTACATCAGGCCTACCCGAGCCAAGATAATGTGATATACCATTACTGTCATCAGCACTGTAATAATCCCCAACCAGGCCAATTGAAAGCTCTGAAGTAGGTGTGATATCTAAACTAAAACGCCCACCATATTCATCTAGATTATCGACCTCACTCCCAGTGATGATGTTCTCCCCATAACCATCTCGCTGACTGGAAAAACCTGCGAACCGTGCCAGTACAGTATTTTCTACGATGGGGCCACTGACAACGCCCTCAAGGCGTCTAGCATTATAATTGCCGTAGGATATCGATAAGCCTCCCGTCAATTCTTCGGTCGGCTTACGCGTAATAACGTTTACGGATCCACCAGTCGCATTTCGGCCGTATAGATCACCTTGAGGGCCACGTACAATTTCGATACGTTCTACATCAAAAAAACCACCGGTTTGAGCGCGAGCTCTAGCCACGTAAACACCATTCAAATGGTATGCGATGCTTGAATCAGCTCCAACTCCTAACACATTGGAACCAATACCACGTAAAAAGATCGATGTAACTCCAAGTGATGCCGATACTTGGGTATTTGGTATAGAAGCAGAAATATCCAGCACATTATCAATACCCAACCGGCTGAGAGAATCTTCTGTAAATGCCGAAATTGCAACGGGCACATCGCTTAAGTTTTCAGCCCTTCTCTGAGCTGTCACCACTATTTCTTCTAATTGAATTTTCGAAAGCTGAGAAGTCTGCGCAGTCGCCGAATTCATACCGAAATACATCATATGAATCAGACTGGTGGAAATCACCGCTTTAGGTGTAATTTTTTTTATAAACATAGATTATTTACCCTATCTCATTACATTATTAAAATTATATAGTTGCTGCATGCTCTAAAACATAAATTACTAGAACCACACTCCACACTGAATAAATGCCAGTTTTACGGCATTTATTCTCTGCTTTAGGAAGTTAATATAAATCATTGTTTATATTACGGAACGCCATACTCACTACTTCGATACCTTTTATGAATGGTACAACGCAGCCACACATCCGAAAAAGGTCCTATTCTGACTAGCTCTTATTCAAACAATGAAATAATCAGGGATATACGCCCATTGCTTTACAGGCTTTAGACAAATTACCCAGCTCCACAACCAATTTGAGCGTAAGCGTCCTGCCTTCACACCCTGTCAGCAGGCACCCGGTTATGCGGTAACAACTCTACAATCAACCCTTAATGATCAACTGGCCACCAAATCTATCTCATCTTGGATCAGAGATACTTTTTGAAAATACTGACCGTAATGGTAATCGCAACACAGAAGGCGACGACGAAAGCTAAGATGATCCATGACAGGTACCCACTGAACGGCAACGCCAGATAAAATACCCAAGCCATGATGATCAACTGCATGGCGGCTTTCTTGGGGGCAGTGATATACAAACAAACTTTCCCGGCAGACTGAGCATGGCGCGAGCCTCTTCATACAGGAAGGCGCTGGCGGCCAAGCGATACCCGGATCCCCGTAAAAACCGGTGCAGCACCTCACCGAGATTGCCTACAACCTTCGGGAGGGTAATGGTGGCCGCGACGGTCAGCAGGTCACGTTGCCCGAGGGTCGTCGCGGCAGACGTGTAACAACTGATCTGAATCTCACGGGTGAACGTCGGGAGGGTTGGCGTGACGCCAAGGGCTGCCATATTCGCAGCCACAACCGTCAGACTGCCGAGCAAGACGGCCAGCCGCGCTGTGAATAAACGATGGATACACACGATTCGGCCCTTCGGTAATGATGAATCCGATCATCATTACCGAAGGGCTTCTGCGCAAGAACGGTAAATCTCTAGTCGCTGTGTCGTGTTTTTGAGGGTAATTATCGACCGAGATATACGGTACTGATCTGCTTGTGGGCGTGACCGAGCTCAAAGCTGACGGTGAGCCTTGCCTGATGATCCTGTGCCCGACGGCTCGCCACAGGACCGCCCAAAGCCGGACAAGCCCAGCCCGTCAATTGCTGGTCGCGCTATTGGGTATAGGCATGCCGCAATCCGTTCAATTTGGACAACCCCGCCATGGCCGTGTGCCGTTCGTACAGTCGAAGCTGTTGTATGTACGTGTTCTGTGCCGGGATCAGCGAATCCGGCCAGGCGATGCGCTCGGTCAAGCACAGACCGTTGCTCAGGTGTGAGAACCGGGATCTCGCGGGCTTTACCGCCTTTGGTCCACGACGCCTTCAACCCTCTACGATTATCTTGGTCAGCGTATGCGGGAACGAACTTGATCGCTTCTTCCCGGCGCAAACCAAACGCCCCTTGTAACTCAAGGCTTGTCGGATGACACTTTGACCAGCAGCTCATCGCTGACGAGACGGTCTTGGAATCTTTGCTGCCAAATTGACGATCTACAATGCCATAGAATACATTGGATCTTGCCACAACATTCTGGCGATTCACTTTAGCCGCTCACCACCCCAAGGGTGACCGCCCCCTTAGGGCGCTGTCACTAACACTGAAAATCCCCACTTCAGGCTCGGATCGAATCAGACGAGCCACCGCTGATCTCTCAATATGGGCGCCCCACCACTCCATCAGCGTACGCCCACGTTTTAGGTAGTCGGCGCGGTTATACGCGGCACGAACCGCGTTTTTGTCGACATGAACCAAAGCCGCCTCGATGACGTCAGGATCAAGGCCCTCTTCATTTAAGGTTTTACTGGCTAAAGATCGCAGTCCATGAGCGGTCAGTCGCCCATGGAAACCCATGCGCTTTAAAGCACATTAGCCGTTGACGCATTGGTGTGTTTACGTGGATCTATGTCACTGGGGAATAAAAACGGGCTTTTGCCACTGAGGGCTCCAGCATTTTCAGGGTCTCGTGAACTTGAGGGATAAGTGGTACAAGGTGTTCACGTTGCTTTTTGATTCGCTCGGCCGGGATCGCCCAAGTCCCCTGTTCCAGATCTATTTCCTCCCAGCGAGCACCACAGGCTTCACCAGGCCGTGTCATCGTATGAAGCTGCCCACTGAAGGAGATACCGGGTAATTCGCCTGATATTGGCGTCCTGAAGTGTTTTCAGCAGTTGCGGTAATGCTTCGGGTTCAGAGGCTGGACTTGCGGTATTGGAATATCGGATAGAGGCATAAGTGTTCAAGCCATTGAACTAACACCCATTTGAGCATAGTTTGCAGAGCTACTAACTAAAAGGTCGGCTTCTGGAAGTCATGATCGGACGACAGGAGAAGGAAAAAGGCTTGGTCTTGCAGGAGGGGACACCCGGCCTGAACCACTCGTCGGGATTGATGATTTTCAGCCTGTGGGCTGTAAATCCCCCTGCGGAGTCTAAATCGCGGTGCGATTTGTCGAACCGGAGGAATTTGTTAAATCTTCCTTTCCTTCGGTTAATAAAAAAGGGCCTACCCTTGCAGAGGAATACTTCCGCACCTACGCAGCCGTCGGGATTGATGATTTTCAGCCTGTGGGCTGTAAATCCCCCTGCGGGCTCCTGCGGAGTCTAAATCGCGGTGCGATTTGTCGAACCGGAGGAATTTGTTAAATCTCTCTTTCCTTCGGTTAATAAAAAAGGGCCTACCCTTGCGGGTAAGCCCTTTTTTATTAAATGGCGGAGAAGGAGGGATTCGAACCCTCGATACAGTTTCCCATATATACCCTTAGCAGGGGCACGCCTTCAGCCACTCGGCCACTTCTCCAGGTTACACAACGTTTTACCTCGCGGCTACGTCAGCAACGGGCGGCATAATACCATATTCTTCAGAGAATCAAAGGCTTGGAATGAAATTAATTCCTACGCCACTGATGAATGGGCAAACCCTGCCCGGCTTGGGCAAATGTTACCCAAATCCTCCCGTTGAAACTGCAAAACACTGACACAAAAAAGCCCGCAGCGAGGGCGGGCCTTTTGGCTTCACAGCAGGAAAAACCTATTAATCCTGCTGATCCTGGTCTTCTTTCTCTCGCTGAATACGCTGGTAAATCTCTTCACGGTGGACAGCGATCTCTTTCGGAGCATTAACCCCGATACGGACCTGATTACCTTTAACGCCTAATACTGTCACGGTAACCTCATCGCCGACCATAAGGGTCTCGCCAATACGGCGGGTCAAAATCAACATTACAAATCTCCTTCAAGCATCCTGTGAGTACAACGGACAATACCAGCGGCGGTACCGTTGTCGGTTTCTTACCCTAGTCCTTACCACTCCTGGCTTTTTATATAAACGAGTCACCAGTATTCATGTAAGTATTGTCCAGCTTTTCAGAAAAGAAAGACCTCAATGGCACCTTAGACCACAAATCATCACAATAATGTGCGATTCATGAGTCTAAATTGGCTCAAAACGCCATCCAAGCACTATGAATCCTTTTTCTCTGAGGCTTAACTTTCGATCGCATCCAGCCCAAAAGCTTTGTGCAAACTGCGCACAGCCAGTTCTAAATAGCGCTCGTCGATAATGACAGCAATTTTAATTTCGGACGTAGTAATCATCTGAATATTAATATTGTCTTCTGCCAATGCATCAAACATCTTTGATGCTACGCCAGCATGGGAACGCATGCCAACACCGACAATTGACACTTTAGCAATCTTATCGTCGGTGATGACTTCACGTGCCTTCACATCGGCGCATACTTTCCCCAAGACTTCCCTGGCCTTCGCCACATCATTCCGGTGAACGGTAAAGGTCATATCGGTTGTGCCATCTGCTGACACGTTTTGCACAATCACATCGATTTCGATGTTAGCAGCCCCTATCGGGGCCAAAATCCGCGCGGCAACCCCTGGGGTATCAGGAACGCCTACAACAGTTACTTTTGCTTCATCACGGTTGAACGCAATACCGGATACGACTGGTTGCTCCATATCGGAAAAATCCTCATCGAGAGTGATCAAGGTTCCAGGTCCATCCTGGAAACTGTGCAATACACGCAGCGGCACATTGTATTTGCCCGCGAATTCTACGGCTCGAATCTGTAAGACTTTTGAGCCCTGACTGGCCATTTCCAGCATTTCTTCGAAGGTGATCTTCTCTAGTCGGCGAGCACCTTCACAAACACGGGGGTCGGTCGTATATACACCGTCCACATCAGTATAAATCTGGCACTCATCAGCCTTTAACGCTGCAGCCAGGGCAACACCGGTGGTGTCTGAACCACCACGACCCAAAGTCGTAATATTGCCGTTCTCGTCCACACCCTGGAAGCCAGCCACGACAACCACCCGCCCGGCGTCCAGATCATCTCTCATGTTTGAGACATCAATATCCTGGATTCGTGCCTTGGTGTGGGCGTTGTCGGTTAGTATTTTCACCTGGGTGCCGGTATAGGAGCGAGCATCCCAACCACGCTTTTTCAGTGCCATACACAGCAAAGCAATGGTTACCTGTTCGCCCGTTGAAACCAGAACGTCCATTTCTCGGGGGTCCGGGGTCTCCTGAATCTGGTTGGCCATACCGATTAACCGGTTGGTTTCGCCACTCATCGCCGACACGACCACAACCATATCATGGCCCTGCTCACGAAATCCGGCTACTTTTTCAGCAACAGACTCAATTCGCTCAACCGTACCCACCGAGGTACCGCCGTATTTTTGTACAAATAAACTCATTGTCGACCTGCATCAATCTAACAGGGGCTCTTACGAGTAAGAGACATAAAAAATGGGCGCCAATTAAACACTAAATTGGCCTAAAAGTTAAACAGAATGAATGGTCTGGAGACCTTTCCAAGTAAAAAAGTCCCAGCGACACCAACGACATGCCCATCCAGAAGTATTAACAGGTGTAAATCAGGCTAACTGCTCTTTAACCCACGCCTCTACAGTCTTTAGCGCCTCAGGCAGTGCAGCCACATCGGTACCGGCCCCTTTCGCCTTGTCAGGCTTACCACCACCTTTACCGCCAACCAGCGGGGCAAAGTACTTGATCAGGTTTCCAGCCGAGATCTTACCCTGCAAGTCTGCCGAGACACCGGCAATCAGGTTGATCTTTTCATCGCTCGGACTGGCCAATAGCACCACCGAACTGCCCAATTTGTCTTTCAGTTGCGCCACACTGCTGTCCAGCGCCTTCATATCTGCACCCTCAAGCTGGCTGGCCAATACTTTCACACCGTTAACGTCCACGGCCTGTGACAGGATGTCGCCACTGGCAGCGGATGCCAGCTTGGCTTTCAACTGCTCGAGCTCTTTTTCCAATTGACGGTTGTGACTCACCAGCTGAGTCACCTTGTCAGTCAAAGTATCGGGACGCGCCTTGACCAGCTGACTGACCTGGGCCACAAGAGCTTCTGTCTCGTCAAACAACGCCAGCGCCTTGCTGCCAGTAATTGCTTCAATACGGCGCACGCCCGAGGCCACCCCGGATTCGGAGACAATGCGGATTTGACCAATATCGCCGGTTCGCTGTACATGAGTACCACCACACAGCTCCACGGAGAAGCCATCCCCCATGGAAAGCACCCGGACTTCATCACCGTACTTCTCACCAAACAGAGCCATTGCCCCCTTCTCCTGGGCCCGCTCCATATTGCACAGCTCGGTCTCAACGGCACTGTTCGCCAGGATCTGTTGATTGACCCGGGCTTCGATGGCTTTCAACTCGTCCGGCTTTACGGCTTCAAAATGAGAGAAATCAAAGCGCAATCGCTCGGAGTCTACCAACGAGCCTTTTTGGGTGACATGGTCGCCCAGAATTTCCCGCAAGGCCGCGTGCAGCAAATGTGTGGCTGAGTGATTCAGGGCTGTGGCCTGGCGGACGTCCGGATCCACCTGGGTTGCAACGACATCGCCCTTCTTCAAGGTCCCCTGTAAAACAACACCTACGTGCAAATGATTATTGCTTTGTTTGGTGCAGTCGCGCACCTCAAACCGACCAGCCGCCGATGACAGATAACCCGCATCTCCCACCTGACCACCAGACTCCGCATAAAAAGGTGTGCTATCCAACAAAATCACCCCTTCATCGCCTTCCGCCAAAACACTGACTTCATCACCGTCTTTATAGAGAGCTGTAATACGACTTTCACCCACCAGGGCGTTGTAGCCGGTAAAAGCCGTCTCACCCTGCAACTTCAGGCCCGCCGTGTAATCGACCTTGAAGGCTCCGGCGGCGCGCGCTCGAGCGCGCTGCTCAGCCATGGCGGCTTCGTACCCGGCTTCATCCACTGACAGCTCGCGCTCGCGGGCAATATCCGCGGTTAAATCCAGCGGAAAACCATAGGTATCATAGAGCGTAAATAACACGTCACCGGGTACAACGGCACCCTTCAGGTTTTTCAATGCGTCTTCCAGCACGGACATGCCTTTGTCCAGGGTCTTTTCGAACTGCTGCTCTTCAGCCAGCAAAACTTTTTCAATCTGCGCTTGCAGGCTGTAAAGCTCCGGGTAGGCCTCACCCATCTGGCCTGCCAGGCCGGCAACCAACTTGTGAAAGAAGGCTGCTTTCTGCCCCAGCTTGTGACCATGACGAACCGCACGACGAATAATTCGGCGCAGGACATAGCCTCGCCCCTCGTTGGAAGGCAAGACACCATCCGCAATCAGGAACGAACACGAACGGATATGATCAGCAATCACGCGCAGAGACTTGTTCTCCAGATCCGTGGTACCGGTTTTTTCCGCGGCGTCTTTCAAAAGCGCCTGAAACATGTCTATTTCGTAGTTGGAATGAACGTCCTGCATGACTGCCGCAATCCGTTCCAGCCCCATCCCGGTATCGACGGATGGCTTAGGCAGCTGTGCCATTTGGCCATCGGCACTGCGGTTATACTGCATGAAGACCACGTTCCAGATTTCAATAAACCGGTCGCCGTCTTCTTCTGGCGAGCCAGGGGGGCCGCCCCAGATGTCTTCGCCATGATCGTAAAAAATTTCCGTACAGGGGCCGCAAGGGCCCGTATCACCCATGGCCCAGAAATTATCAGACTGGTAACGGCCGCCTTTATCTCCAATACGGATAATACGATCTGCGGGCACACCCACCTGGTCTTTCCAGATAGCGTAGGCCTCATCGTCTTCCTGGTATACGGTGACCGTGAGCTTGTCGGCCGAGATATTAAGCCACTCGGGAGAGGTCAAAAACTCCCAGGCATAATGTATGGCGTCCTGCTTGAAGTAGTCGCCAAAGCTGAAATTGCCCAGCATTTCGAAGAAAGTGTGATGGCGAGCGGTATAGCCTACATTTTCCAGATCGTTGTGCTTACCGCCAGCACGTACACAGCGCTGGGAGCTGGTCGCACGAGAATAGCTGCGCACATCATCGCCAAGGAAAACGTCTTTAAACTGCACCATACCGGCGTTGGTAAACAGCAGGGTGGGATCATTTCCGGGGATTAGCGAACTGCTGGGGACAATCTCATGTCCTTTGCTCTGGAAAAACTGCAAATAGGCGTCGCGTATTTCTGCGCTCTTCATAAAGTCTCGATCCGATGGCTGGCCATTGAGCAAGACAGTACATGGCTGAGCTTGCCCGATTTAAAAAGGGCCTAAGTATATAAGAACCCAGCCCAAACACCGAGACCCCTGCGAGACTTTTAACGAGGTTTTAACCGGATTTTGCTTGAATTTGGCTCGTCACCCATTGTTTTTCAGGTACCTTGGGCGCGAACCGGTGCACTGGGAGGCGCCAAACGATAAAGAAGATTTGGCTCACTGAGAATGTAAAGCATTCCATCATCATCCATCGTCACCCCCTCTGCCTGGGGCACCCCGCGCTCAAACCCCGCTTTGGAGCTCGAAAGGGACAGGCGAGAAACCCACTCACCATTGAGGTTGGCCTCGGTCAGGGATTTCGACTCGTCGCTCAGAATCAGCAAATGGCCGGTACGTTGATCAAAATGCAAGCCGGACAAATCGCTTTTGTTGAGCGAGTTCTCTTCCAGGGACCAAGGGCTGCTGATGGAGAAATTGACCGCCTCCGGATTCACAGCTCCCTGAATGTGGTAGAGCGCTCTTGGCTGCCTTTCATTAACCACAAACAAGCTCTGATCCTGTGGGTTAAAGGCAACCCCTTCAAAACCTTTATTGCGCTTATACGTTATCGGGAATGACACAATTTTACCGTGCTCACGGCTTAGACTCTCCGTAGATGGGTCGATATCCACCAATACCACACTGCGGGTATCCTCTTCGAGGATCGCAAAACGCCCCCCACCGAGAAACACCAGACCTTCGGTATCATCGTACCCGTGCAAAGGAATCTTGCGTAATTCGCTCCCCTGCTTGTTCAGTTCAACGATGTAAGTCGGGTTATTGGCAATTGCAAACAAAGAGTCCGTTTCCGGGCTATAGGTAATTCCCGAGGCGTTATAACTCATTTGCGTCAGCTCAACCGGAGGACCGACCAAGCTGTAGCCACCCAATCCCACCGAGGGGGTTTGAGAGCTCGCTTTATTCACCGCCTCCTGCCACCAGGCCATCGACAGCCAGGCTGCAGCGGTGAAAGCTACCGAGATAAGAAGAATTAAAGACTTCTGATTAACAGTTAAGGTGTCCAGCTGAAATCTGTTGTAAGAGGCCATCAATAGCCGTTTTGCTTGCCAGGCTGTCCTTTGCCAGCGACTAAGTGTCACTGTACTCATTTACTGCATCCGTTATTGTAATTGCATCCCGAGTATATGAGATGAATAATGACGTTTATGTGACTGGGTACGATTAGTCAGGCACTGCAATCAACGACTTTTCGAGATTGATAACCAGTTGGCACATTATTCAACAATCTGCACGAAGTCGTTAAAATGATAAGAAGGTCCTTTACACTGGAATTACCCACATCTGTCAGGCTATCGACGATTATGCACAGAGATGGGCACAATCGGGCCTAATGGCGTGGAGAAGGTGCAACCTGCTGGAGGAGAACGGTAAAGGGGTAGCAATATGAAAGTATCGCATTTCCCCTTTTTCCGATAGCGGCCTGGTTATCCCCGGGGCCGATAATGCTTAATCTCAATTAAAATCCATCTGAGTCTCGATTAAAAGCCCAGCTGAGATTCGGTGAACTGCTTACCCCCCAAAATGTGTAAATGCAGATGGAAAACGGTCTGTCCGGCTTCCTCTCCATTATTCACGATCAGTCGGAAGGCGTCGCCCACACCATTTTCACGTGCGATATCTCCCGCCTTGATCATCAACTGCCCCAACAAAGCCTGGTCTTCGGCCGTGGCATCGACCAGTCGAGGGATTTGTTTGCGCGGAATCAACAACAGGTGGACCGGAGCTTTGGGGGAAATATCTTTGATGCAGATGCAATCATCGTCCTCATAAACTTTATCAGAGGGTATTTCACCGTTCATGATACGTGTAAATATGGAGACATCCGTCATTTTTTAATCCCTCATCAATCAATGTTTACTGCCTCACCTGGCCCCGGGCAAGCTTGGTAACTTAACTTGGCTCGAAGGGGGGCTCAGGAAAGGCTTTCGCAGCTTAAATAAGCGGTTCAGAGTGAGCCATACAAACTAGGATTTGGCTTGATGTGCCTCTTTTTCCTCAAGTGTCAGTTGGCGCGCCTCGCCTTCCAGCATGACGGGAATACCGTCGCGTACAGGATACGCCAGTCCACTCGCCCAACACACCAACTCCTGTTTCTCTTTGTCATACTCCACAGGGGCTTTACTGACCGGGCACACCAACAAACTTAACAACTTCTTATCAATCATCTTTTTTACCTAAATTCGCGACCAATAGCTTATTGGCGCTTATCTTACTCAACCGGCAAAGGCTTGTCTGCGTCTTTATCTGCCCCACCAGACACGTCAACAAGAACATCACTGACCTGCAGTTTTGGCCTGAGATTCCGCTTCTGACATTGGCGGCACCAGTAATTGCGGGTCCACCCGCTGATCAAACCAGTTCATTCGCCAGTCCAGGTGCGGACCTGTCGCCCGGCCCGTCGCCCCGACTTCGGCAATCAGCTCACCCTGCTTTACCTCCTGCCCCTCTTCCACCAGAACTTTACTGAGGTGCAGAAAAGTAGAAGACAACCCCTGGCCATGATCCAAAATCAATGTACCGCCAGAATAAAACATATCCTTGTGCGCCAATCTCACAATACCATCAACGGGGGCAGCCACCGGAGTACCGGTGGGTCTGGCGACATCCACCCCAAAATGGGGCCGGCGCGGCTCGCCATTATAGTAGCGCTGACTGCCATATACGCCTGAAATGCGCCCCAACAGTGGCCACTGAAACGATTGACGGAAATCCTGTCGTTCACTGATGACCTTGCGAGCTGCGGCGGTTTGCGCCGACTCCCGGCGAATACGCTGCAAATCTTTCGGGTCCGGATTGACAGTCCTGGCCGGAACACCTTCTACCTTTTGTATGTTGTATTTCCGCTGTTTGACCGGATAAGTAAACACCACCGACTGACCTGTTTCATCGACGACCTTTAGACGAGCGGTTTCAGGGAAATCCCGCCCTAATCCCAGCACGAAGTGACCGTCCTCACTGACTGGCACTTCACGCTCCAAAAAATAGAGTTTCTCCCCTTTGGCCAACTGGCCACGCAATACCGCCCCCTGCTGCCAATCGCTGTCGACGGAGGGGCGGGCAATGTCTGCCACCGCAACTGCAGACGTCCCGGAACCCAATAAAAACAACACACTCATCAGGCGGCTTAACATTTTCAACGACATACCTCTCTCCGCTTGTTACCAACTGTATTTGAGACCATTCTCTACTCAGGGTTTTTGACACTCTCTGTGATTGACAGGTTCAGCTAAAAACTGGATCCTGGCCCGTTACCGCTGTATTCTGAGCTCACCGCTCAACGTTTGTCGGCTCAATCCGTCAGGTTATAATGCTGCTTCCATAACCCCTTGCTTTCTATAAACCCCCAATCGCGAATACCCCATACGGGCGATTAACCCTTGTGGGCTCTTGTGCTCTATACTTTACACAAGGCTCCCGATGAGCCCGCATTGAATAGGTGAAGCCTAGCACAGAGCTCCCTGAAAAATCACACGCTCACAGAAGCCTATGACAGATTTATCCCCACTCAAAACAGCAGTCGAACCCTTTCTCCCTCCCCGCGGACTTCGAAACCCCCATGTGCAAAACATTGTTTCCAGTGTGGGATTGCGCAAATGGCTGGTTAAGCAACGCACCCAGTCGCTGTTAAGCCAATCGCAAGAAATCATTTTGCAGGGACCGGACAGCGCCCGGCTGCAGGGGTTTTATCTGCCGCAAAAAAATACCGATTCGCTGGTCATCCTGCTACACGGCTGGGAAGGCAGCAGTGATTCCGCTTACATATTGTCCGCAACACAAGCCTTGTTTGACCAGGGGCATGCGATTTTTCGGTTAAATTTTCGCGATCACGGCGACAGCCACCACTTGAACCAGGAACTCTTTAATTCCACCCGATTGAGTGACATCACCGGCGCCCTCACCGACTTACAGCAACAACTGCCCCACACGCACTATTCATTGGCAGGTTTTTCACTGGGCGGGAATTTTGCACTGCGTACCACCATGGCACAAACAAACAACGCATACCGAATTGACAGGGCCGTGGCAGTATGTCCTGTCATCTGTCCCAGCGACACGATGGAGGCCCTGAGTAAAGGTTTTTACGAACGATATTTTGTGAAGAAGTGGAAACAATCGCTGCTCAAGAAGACCACCCATTTTCCGGAGTATACCTACCAAAACCAGTTGAAACTGGTCAAAACCCTAAAAGACATGAATGAGTTTTTTATTCCCGGCTACACCCCATACAGTGACACCAGCAGCTATTTCGATGCCTATCACCTTAGGGAAAACCGCTTAAAAGAGCTTCCGGTTCCCACCACCATCATCACCAGCGAGGACGACCCCATCGTCCGGGTCAAAATGCTGCCGCGGCAACCGCTCACTGATAACTTGTCCCTGGAAGTGACACGTTATGGGTCACATTGCGCGTTCCTGAAGAATTTTAAAATGCAGAGCTGGATTGATGATCGGTTGGTAGACCTGTTTTCCAGGACACGCTAATGGCCGCGTTCTGCCACTGAAGCCGTAACCGGTGCATTACGGAAAGCTCAACAAGCCCATTCACTCAGCCACCAACCAACAGGCCGCTTGGCCAGCGAAAGTAGCTTCATATTTAACCGCGGACCACATACCCCGAGCTTGGTCGTGGGTGCCCTAAACCAATCAGGACATCCACTCCCGGCCCCAAGCTGGGTTTCCCCATTTAGTCAGTAATAAGTGTCTCGGACAGCTTCAGTGCATCAAGGATCTGCTGATCACTGCCGTACCCCGACAAATCAACGCCCTGCAACCGAATGGTTTGATCCTCTTGACCACTGTTGGTGGCATAATCGCCCGCAAAACCGCCCTCAGAGCTAATGTGCACCAAGGTATCCGGACCATCCTGCTCAAAGTGTAAATAATCCGTCAGATTGTCGGTGTTTTCACCGACCAGCAGATCACTGATGTCCAGCACATCGACCCCTTCGATTAGATCGGCCACCTGATCAACAGCAGGAGTCCCCACGGCCCCCTGATCACTCAGCTGCCATTTGAAAATATCCGAGCCACTGCCTCCGGTCAAACTGTCATCTCCCTGGCTACCGATCAGCACATCATCAGACGCGCCTCCCACCAGAGTGTCACTTGCCGCTGTGCCTGTCAGTTCCAGGCTGTCATTGGTGACAACGATACCCTGCTGAATTTTAAGCGGTACGCTGCTGTCCTCAGGGTGCAGGTAAATATCATAGCTAATACCCCCGGAAGTTTCTGTACCAGCCAGGTACCACTCACTCGCACCATCGTCGGCTAACGCGACCGTGTCACCACTGTCACCCAGGATTGTCAGCTCATTATCCGCATCCGTCATACCGCTGACATCCGCTAACGTCAGTCCTCCGAGAGTATGAGCACTGTTGCTACCATCAGCGTCGGTATTGAGATCAATCACCTCCATGTTGCGGATACGGTCGTCATCCACAGCACCAAAATTGATCGATTCCGAAGTCATCAACATCAAGGTGTCTTCGCCGTTGCCGCCATCGATTAACCGGTCATTACTGTCATAGATAAAGGCATCGTCCCCATCCAGAGTCACGGTAACTCTCCCAGAATCAGTATCGCCGTTACCGTCGGTCACGGCATAGGACAGCTGCATATCGAAATCAACGTCGTAGCTGATCTGCGTAACCGACTCAACACCCAGCTTGAAAGAACTGGAGCTGCCCGCCAGGAATTCCAGTTTGGTAATGGGCTCACCGGTTGGCGACTGGATCGTATAAAAGCCTTCTGCATCCAGATCGGCATTACTGATGTAAAAGCTGTAAACATCGCCATCCAGTTCAGTGACCGTAATCAGCAGCTCATCGGGATTGCTGCTGGATGCACTGTCAAAGTTAAACAGTTTGATCTTCATAACACCCACATAATTGGCCTGTGAGGTATTCCCACTGCCATCGGGGTAGGCAATTCCCGCAGCCGCAAAATCCAGAGTGAGCTTATCGCCAGGGTTCATGTTGTTACTGTCGACGCCGGCATAGTAACTGTTGGTATTCACCGAATGATTGGTGGTGCCTTCAATGGTGTTTTCAGAGGTCAGCACCGCATCCATCACCACATTGCCATCGGCGTCCTCCAGCCCCAGCACCAGATCGCTGCTGTTGCCACCACCCGGCAGTACCAAGCCGCCATCAACAGCGGTTTCCACTCCGATCAGATCGGCATCCTGGGTGTAGCTCACCGAGGTCTCACCCGTCACCGGATCGAGGGTGATCACCAGGGTGAAGACCGTACCGGCTGAGGTCTCACCCGTAACTGTGCCTATCAGTCCAGTGCTGTCGACACTGTAGGTGAGCTGCACCGGCTCACCACCGGCGACCATATTCGGCAGAATGGAATCATCCACATTCCAGGAGAAGACATTGGGTTCATCTTCTGAAAAGTAGGTCGGAATCGTATTGGTGGCCGTGCCACTGAAACTGGCTTCATTGGAAATCAGGATTTCACCGTCGCCAATTCTGGGGGCGTCATTGGCGGCAGCCAGAGGCATCGTTGCCGAGACGGTGGCGCTTGCCTCTGCCGCATCTCCGTTGCTCAACTCTTCGGCGATGGCCGTTGCCGTCAGGTTGAAACTTCCAGCGGTACTCGGTTGGTTGAGGGTTAAAATCAAACCCGACAGGTCGGCGGCTGCAACCAGCCATTCAAAAGTGATACCGTCCGCATTCAGAACTTTGGAGACTGCCGTTCCATCGGCAAGTTTCAGTACAGCATCCGCCGGTACATCGGTTGACGTAATCAAAATATCCTGCAAAAACTCACTGCCATCGGTATCGTTCAGTTCAACATCAATGTTAATGGCGTAATCGTAAGTTTGTACCGGATCCTGAGTCGTAAGCGATACATTATCAATGTATATGCCGGCGTCATCTGCTGGGTTATTGTTGCCATAGGCTTCGAAACGAATACTGTTGGTAGCTCCGGCTACAAAGCTAAAGGACACCCCGCTCATAGCAACATCAGCAGTTTGAGTGCCATCAAAAATGAGATCAGTGATATCAATATCGCTGACGCCATCGTTCATGATCACTTTTAAACCACCATCTATACCTGCAGGAATACCATAATCAAAGCTCAGCACATAGGTTTCCCCTGCCGTCAGGCCGTTTATGGATTGACTCAGCGTCACATTTTTGTTCGATCCCGCCCCGGTATCGAACACATAACTGCCCGTCGCCCCGGAAAATCCGTTCACCAATTCGCTGGCATTGTTACCGTTAGACGTGGTTGTCCAGTCCAATAGGCCTACCGTTTCATCGCCATCGTCCAAAGCCGATGGCGTGCCGCTGTAATTTTCAAAGCTGCCATTGACGATATAGTTGGTTTGGTCGGTAAACTCTTCTCCCTGTATTGCCTCACTGATACTCATAGTGACCGTGGGTACATCGGCTACAGCAGTGACATTAACCGTTGCCACCGCCGTGGTGGTCTGCCCGACCGCATTGGTTTTGGTGTAGGTAAAGCTGTCTGTCCCTGAAAAGTCAGGGTTGGGAGTGTAGGTCAATGTGCCATCGGCATTCACCACAACAGTGCCGTTGTTCGCCGAACCTAACAATTCATAGTCGTAAAGGCTGTCAGCCGGAGTGGTCACACTGCCACCGTCTTCATCCATGGAGAGCACAACACCATCAACAATGGTGGTGACAGCAACAACAGACTCACCCTGATTGGCAATGCCGTTATCATTGCTTGTAGCGTTGATGATTAGCTTTTCATCCAGCTCGGCAAGGCCATCCGACGTGGTACGGACATAGACGTCAAACGACGGAATGAAATCCGCATCGGCAGGTATCGCAATGACACTGCTGCTGGCGGTAATCCAGGTCGTACCACCATCAATACTGTAATCAAAATCCACTCCAAGCTCTGCCGCACCACTGAAGCTAATCGTCACCAGGGTGGCCGAGGCCTTCACATCGGTCAGACCGATTTCGAAAACACCCACTTGGCCTTCGCTGATGTAGGAAGATTCATTGATGATCAACGAGGGATTGTCGTTGATGGTGGTTGAACCCGTAGCCGAGGTATTGGCCATATCCGTAGCAGAACCATTGATACTGGCCGTGAGCGATAAGCCCTCTAACTCACCAGCGATTGCATCACTGACGGATTTTACTTTGACCTCGGCTTTAGTCAGTCCAGCCCCCACGGTAATTTGATCACTGCTCACATCAGCCCAGTCTGTGTAGGAGCCGTCCGCATTCTGCAGCCGGTACTGTAAAGGCGTCTCGTAGTCATCTGCTGTCACATCACCACCGACACTGAGGTCCAGGATCGTATCCGCCCCACGGACACTGCTTAGCTCAAGCACGAATACGGCCGATGCCCCTTCATCAACAGGTAGCGGATCTGACACCGAGAGTACGTTTTTTACGCTGTAGGTAATCGTTGCCGGGTCACTGCTGCTGGTACCGTCATACACGCTAAAGCCAAAAGAGGCGTAGGAATCTGGATCGCCAGCAGTACTGTTGTTTTCCCCCGCATCCGGCAAAAAGACCAGGTAGCCGCTTTCAATATCCGCGGCACTGATGACCTGATTTAAAGTTACGGCGACCCAGTCACTGCCATCGAAATGCATTAACTGACCATCTGTTTCGAGACTGGTCACGGTAATGCTTATCAATTTATCACTGCCATCCACATCACTGAAACCAAAGTCACCCACGCTTAAGGTATGAGTACTGTCCGGTGCGATGTTGATTTGGTTGTCAGGGACGCTGACTTGAGGTACATCGTCGGCACCGGTGATGGTGATGGTGATGTCTTGCGTATCTTGCCCGTCTGCGGTTTGCACGGTATAGGTTTCAACGATGGTTTCGCCCTCGTCAAGGAACTGCACCGCGTCATTGTCAATATCAAAAGACCAGTTACCCGAGGCATCGATGACCAGATTGCCCAGTTGAACACCACTGGTATGGGTTGAATTGGTGAAATTTACTGCCGTATTGAAATCACCGAAATTGGTACTCAGCGTACCGCTCTGCTCCAGCTGAACACCGGCGGTAACAGCATCGGTGTCCACGTCTTCAACCACGGATCCCGTGTCATCCCCTGCCGTAATCTGTTGTTCCGTGGAGGCCGTAATCTCTATGATAGAGGTACCGACATTACTGTCGGTGTCGCCATCATTGACCGTCCAGCTGATCGTCCGGTCACTGCTATCCAGTTCAGGAGACACTGCGGTATTTTCGTAGAGGATCGCTTCCAGCATTGCCTCAAACTGCGCAACTGTTATGGTATCCGCTGCATCGGCCGTCAGTGTGAGTGTGCCACTCACCGCATCCCAGGTTGCGGTTACCCCAGTCACCAGATCGCCGCCACTGATACTCAGGACATCTTGACCGCTGATATAATTCCCGGTGATTTTTACGGTTGCGCTTTCCAGATACGTATCATCAATATCACTGAGAGTGATGGTGCTATCGAGCAGCTGGGCCACATCACCTTCATCATAAGTCAGGGTACTGGCCAGATCGGTCAAAACCGGAGCATCGTTTTGTGGCGCGATTGTCAGATTGACCGTAGCGGTGTTCGACAATTGCCCTAACTGATCTCGGACAGTGTAGGTAAAGCTGTCGGCTGTGGTTTCACTGCCGTCGTGGCTGTAAGCCACCGTGCCATCGCTATTGACCGTGATGGTGCCATTGCTGGGCCCGGAAACAATCACGATACTACCCGGATCGACCGCATCGTCCGCATCCGTGTCATTACCCACCAGATCAATCGTTTGGGTGGTGCCTTCATCGACGGTTGCCGTATCGTCATTCGCTACCGGCACCGCATTCGGCGAGGTATAAGGCAACAAATTCAAATCGGCCGAGGCGGTATCGCCATCGTTATCAATCACAGTGTAATTCACGGTATCAACAATATCGCCGGGGTTAATGTTGGTTGGCGTGATCGTCAAACCGGTTACGAAGAAAACGTCCGAGCTGTCGGCAGCACCAATCGCCAGATAATAGAAATCAGAACCGCTGGCATTCGTTGCCGTAAAGTCACTGGCACTGACAGCAAAGCCTGTGGGGTCTAACACAGAGCCCAGGTAAGTACCGTCTTCGGCGTAAGCCGAGACCCGGATATTATCATTACCGTCGAGCTTTGACGTGGTGAGCACCGCACTGGTGGTTGAAACGCCTAAATTAAAGACAATAAATTCATTGCTCGTGCCATCACTGCCGATGCTGTCACCATCGGAGCCTCCGCTGACGCCCAAACCAGCAGCCGTCGCAGCCAAAGTATCCGCTGCATCGGGAATGCCATTGGTCAGGCTCAAGCCTGCAGTGTAATCAAAGGATGAGTAGGCATAAACGTCGGCGTCGTCCGTATCAGCTACCCCAAAGGTATAATTCGTTTTCTGGTAAGCTTCGTAACTATACTCGCCGTCTGCATAAAAAGTGAGAGCGCCCCACTCCGTCTGAACCGCAAAATAATCCCCGTGTGTCGCATCCGTCCCTGAGACTGCGTCTACGCCAAACTGTATGGTTTGCTGGTTGCCCACACTGTCTGTGTAAGTAAATTTCTGAATCGCCAAAGGACCGTCAGTGTGGGTCGTATCCGCAGCGTCTGAACCTCCGGCGGTACCGTCAATCACGTTGCCACTTGTCGCAACATTCGTGTTCAGGTCATCTCCGTGACGATCATCATTGGCAATCGGCACATCTTCTTCAACGGTAATGGTTACCGTGTCCACATCTGTCTTGGTACCACCCGAACCAGTATTTCCCAAATCGCTGGTCGTTACGGTCAGCGTCTCATCGCCCACAAAATCATCATTGCTGGTGTAAGACACGTTGTCAGTCGCTGATAACACAGCATTAATTTCAGACACGGTACCGGCAATTACCACCGTACCTGTACCACTGCCAACGACAGTGGCTGCTCCTACAGCCCCAACCGTTAAGGTGCCATCGCCTACGGACAGGGTATATTGGATATCCTTACTGCCTGCATCTACATCAGAAGTGCTTAAACCGGTAATGAACAGCTGCGTCGCTTCGGTGACAGTTTGAGAACCGGGAACGGTGTTTACCGGGGCATCGTTGACTGCGGTCACCGAAGGATCCGCCGTCGCCGGGGCACCATCCACCGTGCCATCGTTTGGCGTCAGCGTAAACGCCGGTAAATCTGCACCACTGTTCACTAGCGCCAAACCAGCCACGGTCAGGGTCACATTACCCGCGCCATCTAGCGCGTAATGAATGGTGTCACTCAGATTCACGGTGACCGTGTCACCATCCTCATCGCTGGTGGTATAGCTCGCCACCACATCGCCCACGGCCGCACCGCTGTCTTCGATAAAGTTGTTTATGAGGGTTATGGTTAGTGCCGGCGCGGTGTTTTCGATCACGTTGTTCACACCCACCTGGATGTTCTGCGTATCGGTCAGCGTGCCTTCGCCGTCATCCGTCGCCGTGATGGTCACGTTGAACGGACCTGCATCGGTCTCGTAGTCCGGCGCAACCTTGAAGCTCAACTCGCCCGTCGCGCTGATGTTGAACAGCGCCGCATCGGCACCGCTCAGGCTGTAGCTGATGTTGTCTCCATCGACATCGGTCGCCGCGTAGGTGCCCACCACCGTCGTGTTTTCATCGATCGCCGTCACAACGTCCGCACCCAACACCGGCGCGGTGTTTTCGATCACGTTGTTCACACCCACCTGGATGTTCTGCGTATCGGTCAGCGTGCCTTCGCCGTCATCCGTCGCCGTGATGGTCACGTTGAACGGACCTGCATCGGTCTCG
>NZ_JAAONZ010000008.1 GCF_011602365.1 Pseudomaricurvus hydrocarbonicus | reverse complement strand
GACTATGCCGATCAGGAACTGGAAGCCCGCGCTAAACCGGTTTACTATCGAATTTGGTGAGCGGGTAACGGCTCATCTTTGACGCGTCACGGGACGTTTACACAGTTATCAGGACACTCTCCCCTCGCGTGCCTTCTCTTGCTGCGCATAGCTTCAAGTGGCTAGTTGCGAGTTACTAGTCTCTAGTCTCTAGTCTCTAGTCTCTAGTCTCTAGTCTCTAGTCTCTAGTCTCTAGTTATTGTCTTTACCTGTCTTTTCCTAGCAACTAGTTACTAGCTACTGTCTTTTCCTAGCCTCTAGCTACTAGCTACTGTCTTTTCCTAGCCACTCTCACCCTGCCCCGGAATCATCACCTCTGCCGCCGGCAAGATCGCCTGCATTTTTTGCTGCAATTCGCGCTTGGCCTGGTCGTCTCCGTGAATGATGCGTATCTGGCCCGGCGGGTGTTTTATGCGGCGGGCGAAGTTGAGCAGGTCTTTTTGATCGGCGTGGGCAGAGTAGCCGCTGAGGGAGTGAACGTGGGCACGGATATCGTAGCGCTCGCCGTCGAGCTCCACATAGCCACCGCGCGGGCCGTATTTTTGTATGGTTTGGCCCGGGGTGCCCTGGGCTTGATAACCAATGAAAACGATGTCGGTTCTGGGATCTTCGATCAGCGCCTTGAGGTAATTCACGATCCGGCCGCCGGCGCACATGCCGCTGGCGGCGATGACAATGCAGGGCTCTGCGGTACTGCGCACCAGGTTGACGGCGGTTTCATGCTGGTCGTGGCTGTCTACGGTATACAGTTGCTCGAAGTTTAACGGGTGGCGCCCCGTGCGCACCCGCTTAAGCGCTTCTTCATCCCAGTAGGGTTTGAGCTGGCGGTAGGTTTTTGTGAAGCGACTGGCCAGGGGTGAATCCACAATCACCTGCAAGTTGGCCCAGGTATCCTTGTAGAGTTTGTGGGTGGACAGATCATGCACAAGGCTTTCCAACTCATAGAGGATCTCTTGTGTGCGCCCAATACTGAACGCCGGAATCAATACCGCGCCGCGATCCTGATAGGCACGCTCAATCACGGCCTTTAACGCCAGGCGCCGTTCCTTGCGCCCCTGATGCAAACGATCCCCGTAAGTGCTTTCGATCACCAGCGTGTCGGCCCGATACGGGGATTTGGGTGGTGGCAACAACGGTGCATAGGGCGCGCCCAGATCACCGGAAAATACCACCCGATGCTTGTTTAACAACTCGTCACCGGCTGCTGAACCCTGTCCCTGACGGGCTTTCTGTTGAGCATCACCACTGGCAACAGAGAGGCTTTGGTCACTCCGCTTTTGCACCTCACACTCGACATAAGCCGAACCCAGAATGTGTCCCGCAGGCTGTAACTTGATGGCAATACTGCCATCGGGCCCTTCAATGACCGATTGCCATTGCTGATACGGCAAAGGCTTTAAGCGCTGCTCAATCACCCGCAGAAATTTTTCGACCAGCGCCCCATTGCGGGTGAAACCAATCTTGATGGCGTCTTCCAACACCAGCGGCAACAATTTTGCGGAGGGAATGGAGCAATAGATGGGCCCTTTAAAACCTGCGGCCAGCAGGTAGGGAATGCGCCCCACATGGTCAATGTGCACATGGGTCACAACCAACGCCTGGATATGCTCAATGGGAAAATCGATTTCCAGCTGATTGGCCGACGCCCCCTTGCCGGAGGTCTCGGCTCCCTGAAACAGACCGCAGTCAATCAGAATGCCTGGACCTTCCTGGCCACCGAGACGTGAAGACAATGACAGCTCGTGACACGAGCCAGTGACACCGTTAACGGCGCCGTGATGTTTGATGTTAAAAAAATTCATAATCCAATCCTTGGAAAAATAAAAGCGGCTAGTGGCCACCCCAGGGTGCCTAGTCTTGCTGCGTTATTCACCTTGTTAGTGGCTAGTTTCTAGTGGCTAGTGGCTAGGAAAACACAAACAACAAAACCAAGCCCTCCTTCTCCGTGCCCTTTTCTGTCTATTCGCACAACCTTCCAGGCTCTTCTTTTCCTGTCCTGTCCTAGAAACTAGCTACTAGCTACTGCTTTTCCTATCTTTTCCTAGCGTCTAGTTACTAGCCTCTAGCTACTGCTTTCTCCCTACTTCTTTTTGACGGCATATACCGCACCACCCAGGCCAGCGAAATCAGCACCACGAAGGTCGCGGCGTTGGCCGGTATTTGTAAATTAAAATCCACGGTGCTGTGCAGTAACAAGGCGATAACGGCCATCATCGGGGCGAAGGCCATGGCCTGGAACAACAGGGTTTTGCGCTGCCGCATGGTTTGCGCGGCGGTCATCAATGTCAGTATGATCAAGGTCAATAACGGCAAGCAGCCCAGCACGCCGTGTTCGGCCAGAAATTCGAAGTAGTCGTTGTGGGCGTGATCGTAGTAGATCGGTATATCCTGCTGGCGGTATTGTGGAAAGGCGGTGTAATAACTGCCCGCACCGGAACCCAGCAACGGCTGCTGTTTGATCATGGTCCAGGTGTCGCGGTTGACCTCGTCACGGGTTTCTTTGGTGAAGGCCGTGGTCTCCAACCGCTCGGCGACCTTATCGATACCGAACCAGGCTCCAACAATCAAAGAGTCTATCAGCACCAGGCTGACCAGCAGGATAATACTGCCGCGTGTGATGCGTTTGGTCAGCCACAACCAGCAAAAACCCGTGACCAACAGACTGACGAAGAATGCGGTGTTGCCCATGCGTGACTTGGTCAGCACCAGCGCCACCACCATCATGGCCAGGCCGATACGCACCCGTACCTTGGAGCCCAGCAGTGTGGTCAACATTCGCCTGCCCCGTTCACGCCAGCCTTGCGAAGACTTCTGATACAGATCGGACAGTAACAGACCGGTTCCCGCTGCAATGCACAGGGTCAGGTAGTTGGCGTAGTTGTTTCGATTCCAAAAGGTGCCGGTGGCCACGCCGTGAAAACCGCCCTTTTTGATAAAGAAACCGTACTCTGCCCCCGACAAGGTCATCAGGCTGCCGTACAAGCCCTGAAACACCCCAACCACCAGCAGAGTAATTGCCAGCCATTTCAATCGCTCTTTGCTGTTCACCAACACCAAAGTGAGAAACGCCAGGGCAATAAAACAGAGAGTGGTGCGCAGGTGAATCCAGGTAATCTGTGGGTCGATGGAGACCGTCGCCCAACTGCCCGGTTCCAGCGCGGGATTGAGCGGCCGCAGCATCGCCACCACCGCGGAGGGTAACGGCAGCAGCTGAATGGCAATCACCGCCGCAAACAACGACAAACACCCCAACAAACTGCGGCTGCTCTGCAGTGCCGGTGTCGCCACGAGTTTTTCACGGGACCACGACATAACCCACCAGGCGACAAGCCCAAAACTGATTAGCTCCATCAAATGCCAGGCCCAGGGGCGATTACTGCCGAGCGGCAGCGGAATCCAGACCAAGAGGGCGAGAAAGCTAAAAAAGATAAAACGATCGGGGGCTTGGCGAGTGTGTGGCATCTGTTTCTAGATTCTTAAAAAAGAAACGATGATACAAGTTGCCGGTCGGCGATGACAGCCAAGCAGTCACCATAATTTACATTTGTACGAACAGAGTGGTCGATTTGACAGAGTGGCGAGTCAGCCCAGGCTGCCCTCTCTTGCTGCGCAATTCACCTTAGGCGAGATGACGAGATGACGAGATGACGTGTAGTGGTCAACTAATTCCGGACAGTGATTTAAGGTTTTCTTCTTTAACAGCTGGGGGCAACCCATCATTGGCTGCATGGGGCCTGCGCTGGTTGTAATAGGTCATTAGATACCAGCCAATATCCATGGTTGCTTCTGTAATTGACCGATAGCCACTATTGGGTACCCACTCCGTTTTCAGGCTTCGGAACAGCCTTTCCATCGGAGCGTTGTCCCAGCAGTTGCCCCGGCGACTCATACTCTGTTCAAAGCGATAGCGCCAAAGCCGCTGCCTGAACCTCAGGCTGCTGTACTGAGATCCCTGATCGGAGTGGAACATAAGTCCCTCCGGCCTGCCTCGGCGGTGGTACGCATCATCCAGGGCCTTAATCGTCAAATTGGCATCCGCCCTGTCCGACAGCGCCCAACCGACCACCCGGCGAGCGTAGAGATCTATGACCACCGCCAGATACACCCATCGCGATCCGGCCCAGATATAAGTGATATCACCGCACCAGACCTGATCCGGGCTGTCCACGGTAAACTCCCGGTTCAGGTGGTTGGGGATGTCCAGACGCTCTACCGCGGCCTGCTTGTACTTATGCGGACCGGGTTGTTTGCAGGTCAGCCCCAACTCCTTCATCAGGCAGCCAATGAGAAAACGACCAGCGTGAACACCGTTGTCCGCCAGCAGGCGCTTGATGGTGCGGGTACCCGCTGAACTACGGCTCTCCCGAAACGCCTGATTCACCTGGTTTTTAAGGTGAGTCCTACAAGGATTTACCTGAGCCTTGCTGCGGCGATAGTCGTAATAGCTGGACCGCTTCACATCAAACGCCCGACAGACCTTATCAATCGGCTCCTGCTCACTCAATTGGTCTATCAGTTGGTACGATTCCACTCGTCCGACATCAAGAGAGCTGTAGCCTTTTTTAGTATGCGCTTCTCTGTCTCGAGGTCTCGAATACGCTTTTCCAGCTCCTGGATACGCTTCTGCTCCGGGGTCATCGCCTTGCTGGCTGGTGTGACGCCTCCCCGTTCAGCCCGAAGTTGATCGACCCAGCGTCGAAGGGCTGTTGCTCCAATACCCAGGGAGCGGCACGCTTCGGAGATCGAATAGCCCTGATCCAAAACCAGGGCAGCTGCATCATGTTTAAATTCTGTCGAAAAGGATCGACGTGGTCTTTTCATTGAACACCTCACTGGCGGTGATTTTACCACCTATGTTGGTGTCCGGGATTATTAGACCACTACAACGAGATGACGAGATGACGAGTAAAGGCTACCACCCACTTAATAGTAAAAGGGGCTTACTCATGCATTAATCTTTTTATCTCGAATCTGCACTTATCTGCCCCTATCTCGAATCTGTCTTTATCTGCCCCTATCTCGCATCTGCCCCTATAAAACCAACAGACGAAAAAAAAGCGCCCGAAAGCGCTTTTTTTGAACCAGAAGATTAACGAATTAATCTTCTTCAACAGCCTCAGCTGCTACCGGACGGTCAACCAGCTCAACGTACGCCATTGGGGCTTTATCGCCAGTGCGGAGACCACACTTCAAGATGCGAATATAACCACCTGGACGGGTCTCGTAACGAGGACCCAGTTCGCTGAACAGTTTACCAACAGCGGCTTTGCTACCCAGACGACTGAAGGCCAGACGGCGATTTGCCACACTGTCTTCTTTCGACAAAGTAATCAAAGGCTCTGCCACGGAACGCAGTTCTTTGGCTTTGGCCAAAGTTGTTCTGATCAACTCGTGCTCGACCAGTGAAATGGTCATGTTTTTGAACATGGCCTTACGGTGCGAAGCGTTGCGATTCAGTTGACGGCCACTATGACGATGACGCATAACTCTAAATCCTTACAAACTGATTTCTACAGCGATTAAGCTACAGTAAATCTTGTTAACAACCGCCGCCTAGCTCTGTTTAGGACCTAAACAGTCCAGAGCGGCGGCCTATTTTTACGCTAATTTATCGTCGTTTGCGAGGCTGGCAGGTGGCCAGTTCTCCAAACGCATACCGAGAGACAAGCCGCGTGAAGCCAGAATGTCCTTGATCTCAGTAAGAGATTTCTTACCCAGGTTAGGAGTCTTCAGCAGTTCTACTTCGGTGCGCTGAATCAGATCACCAATGTAGTAAATATTTTCTGCTTTCAGACAGTTGGCTGAACGAACAGTCAACTCCAAGTCATCCACTGGACGCAGCAGTACAGGATCGATTTCTTCCTCTTTCTCTTCAGGCACAACTTCTTTTTCGCCTTCCAAGTCTACGAATACCGCCAGTTGTTGCTGCAGAATAGTAGCAGCGCGACGGATCGCTTCTTCAGGATCGATAGTACCGTTGGTCTCCAGATCAAGGATTAACTTGTCCAGGTCTGTGCGTTGCTCAACACGTGCACTTTCAACTTGGTAAGCCAGACGCTTAACCGGGCTGTAAGACGCATCCAGCTGCAGACGGCCAATTGCACGAGTTTCTTCTTCGTCGTTATGACGAGCATCAGCAGGCTGGTAACCGCGACCACGGGCAACAGTCAATTTCATGCTCAATTCAACATCACCAGTGATGTTGGCAATCACATGCTCAGGGTTTTTGATCTCAACTTCGTGATCAACCTGAATGTCGCCAGCGGTAACTACGCCGGGGCCTTTCTTGCTGAGCGACAACACGGCTTGATCTTTACCGTGCATAACTACAGCAACACCTTTGAGGTTCAACAGGATTTCGATAACGTCTTCCTGAACACCTTCAATGGCACTGTACTCGTGCAACACACCGTCGATCTCTACTTCAGTCACGGCACAGCCGGGCATGGAAGATAAGAGAATACGACGCAACGCATTACCAAGGGTATGACCAAAACCACGCTCCAGAGGCTCTAAAACCACCTTTGCGCGAGTTGGGCCGTTTTCAGTAACGTCGATATGACGCGGGGTCAAAAACTCGTTTACAGCACTCTGCATAGTCACACCTTTAGTGGAAATTTCTTACTTAGAGTAAAGTTCAACGATCAAGTTCTCGTTGATCTCGGCTGGCAAGTCGGCGCGATCTGGTACACGCTTAAATGTACCTTCTTTTTTGTCCGAGTTAACATCAACCCACTCTACATCAGCGCGCTGAGCTGCCAAATTCAGAGCCTGCGCAATACGCAGCTGATTTTTAGCTTTTTCGCGAACAGCAACAACGTCACCAGCTTTAACCTGGTAAGAAGCAATGTTTACCGTCTGGCCATTTACGCTGATCGACTTATGCGATACCAGCTGGCGAGATTCAGCACGGGTAGAACCGAAACCCATACGGTAAACAACGTTATCTAAACGCTGCTCCAACAGTTGCAACAGAACCTCACCGGTCGCACCTTTGCGACGAGCGGCTTCTTTGTAGTAACCACGGAATTGCTTTTCCAGTACGCCGTAAGTACGACGAACTTTTTGCTTCTCACGCAGCTGCACACCGTAGTCAGACAAACGTCCGCGACGGAGGCCGTGCTGGCCAGGAGCATTTTCAACTTTACACTTGGAATCAAGCGGACGTGCGCCACTTTTCAGGAACAGATCAGTTCCTTCGCGACGAGACAGCTTACAAGTTGGTCCAATATAACGTGCCATTATCTAAGCCCCCTTATACGCGACGTTTCTTCGGCGGACGACAGCCGTTGTGTGGAATCGGCGTGACGTCAACAATGTTGGTAATTTTGTAACCAACGTTGTTTAAAGCACGTACTGCAGACTCACGACCAGGACCAGGACCTTTAACTTCAACGTCCAGATTCTTTAAGCCGTAATCTTTTGCCGCTTCGCCAGCGCGCTCAGCAGCAACCTGGGCTGCGAACGGGGTAGACTTACGTGAGCCACGGAAACCGGAACCACCAGCGGTAGCCCAGCTCAGGGTGTTACCCTGACGATCGGTAATGGTCACGATCGTGTTGTTAAAAGAGGCGTGGATGTGGGCGATCCCATCAACAACCGTCTTTTTAACCTTCTTTCTAGTAGTTTTATTACTTGGCTTTGCCATAGCAACTCTTCCTAACCTTTAACCTGTTGTAGACATTAAACCTGGGTGTTTAAAAAACTGTCCGCTGAAGAAGCCGACAACCTTTAAAACCTGACGTTTAAGACTTACTTTTTGATCGGCTTGCGCGGACCCTTGCGAGTGCGAGCATTCGTCTTTGAGCGCTGTCCACGAGCAGGCAAACTGCGACGATGACGCAGACCGCGGTAGCAGCCCAGATCCATCAAACGCTTGATGCTCATAGAAACTTCACGACGCAAATCACCTTCTACAGTGACTTTAGCGACTTCACTACGCACGGCATCCATCTCAGCTTCGCTCAGTTCACCAATTTTGGTGGATTCAGCGATGCCGGTGGCGGCGCAAATTTGTTTCGCAGTAGTGCGACCGATCCCAAAGACATAGGTCAGGGAGATAACGGCATGCTTGTTATCTGGTATATTGACACCAGCAATACGGGCCATTCAGATTACTCCACGTATAACTCAAATTGCGGCGTTGACAGCGACAGACCACCACCCTCAACACCATTAATAAAAAAGGCGCAAAAGGATAGCGGTAAAGCGCACAAAAAGCAATAGCCAGAGAGTTTCCCCCCTGGCGACAGTCAACGCCCCCATTGTGCTGATAAAAAATCACGGTTTTGTGAGCGACTTTTTATCAGTTGCCTGTGGCCAGATAGGACTTATCTGGCCACAGGCCTTAGATTCGTTATTGTGATTCCCGGTTCGATAAGTTACCGGTCGTCACACGAAACCAAGTATTAGCCTTGACGCTGCTTGTGACGTGGCTCGGTGTTGCAGATAACCCGCAGAACACCTTTACGACGAACAACTTTACAGTTACGGCAAATTTTCTTTACTGAAGCACGAACTTTCATGTTTCAAACACCTTCTAACTCAGCGGCCGAGCATCTTACCCGATTATCGGGCTGAACCATAGCCTTTAAGGTTTGCTTTCTTCATCAGTGAATCATACTGATGAGACATCAAGTGCGATTGCACCTGGGACATAAAGTCCATTACCACTACCACAACGATCAGCAGTGATGTACCGCCAAGGTAAAATGGGATGTTAGTCGCCACCACCAGGAACTGCGGTAATAAACAGACTGCCGCAATATAAACAGCGCCCACCACGGTTAACCGGGTCAGAACGTTGTCAATATATTTAGCCGACTGCTCACCGGGACGAATACCAGGGATATACGCTCCGGACTTTTTCAGGTTATCTGCCACTTCGTTCGGGTTAAACATCAACGCCGTGTAGAAGAAACAGAAGAATACGATCAGAGCAGCAAACAAGATGAAGTTCAGTGGCTGGCCGGGGCCAATCGCCAAAGCGACTTCCTGTAAAATCTCACTACCCATACCTTCGCCACCCTGACCGAACCACTGCGCCACTGACGCCGGGAACAACAGGATACTGCTGGCAAAGATCGCCGGGATAACCCCAGCCATATTCACTTTTAACGGTAAGTGACTGCTCTGGGCTGCAAACACCTTACGGCCCTGCTGACGCTTGGCGTAATTGACCGTAATACGGCGCTGACCGCGCTCCATACGTACCACCAACCACACTACCGCTACCGCCAGGAAGGTCACACCCAGTAACAACAGGATGTGCAAATCACCTTGACGAGAGCTTTCAAACGCCTGGCCTACCGCACTCGGCAAACCCGCCACAATACCGGCGAAAATCAGCATCGAGATGCCGTTACCAATACCGCGCTCAGTCACTTGTTCGCCCAGCCACATCATGAAGACCGCACCGGTCACCAACGACGTTACTGCAACGAAGTAAAAACTAAAGCCTGTCATGTAAGCCTGGCCGGAGAAACCTACAGCCATACCAGAACCCTGAACCAGGGCCAACAACACCGTCAGATAACGGGTGTACTGGTTAATCTTACGACGACCTGCGTCGCCTTCTTTCTTAAGCTGCTCCAA
This sequence comes from Pseudomaricurvus hydrocarbonicus, assembly GCF_011602365.1. GTDB lineage: Bacteria > Pseudomonadota > Gammaproteobacteria > Pseudomonadales > Cellvibrionaceae > Pseudomaricurvus > Pseudomaricurvus hydrocarbonicus. Next base: position 180,369 of record NZ_JAAONZ010000008.1, on the reverse strand, counting down.
CGAAGGCGTCACCGCCGACATCAGCTGCATGATAATCGAGGCCGAAATATAGGGCATGATGCCCAGAGCCAGAATACTCATACGCTCGAGTGCACCACCCGAGAACATGTTAAACAAACCCAGGATGGTACCCTGGTTCTGATTAAACAACGATGCCAATCGATCGGGATCAATACCCGGTACTGGAATGTGCGTACCAATACGATAAACAACGATAGCTATAAAAAGAAAACGAAGGCGAGCCCAAAGCTCGCCCAATCCTTTTTGGTTCCCTAATGGCAGATTTCCAGGGGTTGCCATAAATCAGTCTCTAATCAGTAGTCGACAGTCCAAAAACCAGAATCAAGTACCAGAATCCAGTAACTAGACACCGGCCGCTATAAAGATAGTGACCGGTTAGCTTCGACTGTCTTATTCTTCGACTTTACCGCCAGCTGCTTCAATGGCAGCTTTAGCGCCCTTGGTTACGGCCAGACCTTTTACAGTCACTGCTTTAGTCAGCTCGCCGGAAAGGAAGATCTTAGCACGCTTCATGTTGATGTTGATAACATCAGCTTGCTTAAGTGCATCCAAATCAATAACTTCGGCATCAATGCTGTTCAGCTCAGCTAAACGAACCTCTGCGGTAACGCGACCAATACGGGAAGTAAAACCGTATTTAGGCAGACGTTTCTGCATTGGCATCTGACCACCCTCGAAACCGGGCTTAACACTGCCGCCGGAACGAGCCTTCAGACCTTTGTGACCGCGGCCAGCTGTTTTACCCAGACCGCTACCAATACCACGACCTACGCGCTTTTTGCTGTGAGTGCTGCCAGGTGCAGGACTTAGAGTATTCAGACGCATCTTACTCTCCCTCTACCTTTACCAGGTAATGTACTTTGTTAATCATTCCACGCACTGAAGGAGTATCTTCTACTTCGACAGAGTGGCCGATGCGACGCAGGCCTAAACCAGCAACGCAGGCTATGTGGTTCTTCAGGCGACCAGCTGAGCTTTTCACCTGAGTCACTTTAATCATTTTCTTAGCCATGGTCCTATCCAACTATTCTTTAAGAGCTTCAGTCCCTTAGCGAGAGCAAAGCCCTTTAACTATGGGCTGAAGGCTTATCCAAAACGCCGACGGCTCTTGTCAACCGCAACAACTCAAAACCATTCGATTGAGAGTTGCTATGAGCAAGAGCCGACAATTCAGAACAATAACGTGGGAAAACCCAGATTAGTTCAGAATCTCTTCAACGCTTTTGCCACGCTTGGCAGCTACGGAATCCGGAGATGCCATCTCTTTCAGTGCCTTGAAAGTTGCACGAACCACGTTTACCGGGTTAGTAGAACCGTAGCACTTGGCCAGAACGTTCTGAACGCCAGCCATTTCAAATACAGAGCGCATTGCACCACCGGCAATTACACCAGTACCCTGCGAAGCAGGCTGCATGTATACCTTGGAGCCACTGTGACGACCAGTGGTAGCATACTGCAGTGTGTCGCCGTTCAGATCAACTTCGATCATGTTGCGACGAGCAGCTTCCATAGCCTTCTGGATAGCAGCAGGTACTTCGCGTGCTTTACCACGACCGAAGCCGACCTTGCCATTACCATCACCAACAACAGTCAGTGCAGTAAAGGTAAAGATACGACCACCTTTAACGGTTTTGGCAACGCGGTTAACTTGAACCAGCTTCTCCTGGAAGCCTTCATCGTTACGTTCTTCTTTCTTGTTAAAAGCCATATCTCAACCTTTAGAATTCCAAACCAGCTTCGCGGGCGGCGTCAGCCAAAGCCTGCACACGACCGTGGTATTTGTAACCACTACGATCGAAAGCTACCTGAGTAACGCCAGCAGCTTTAGCACGCTCGGCAACCAACTTACCAACAGCCTGGGCTGCTTCTTTGTTGCTGGTTTTTCCTGCACGTAAATCTTTATCCAAAGTAGAGGCGCTAGCCAGTACCTTGGCACCATCGGCAGCGATAACTTGCGCATAGATGTGGCGAGGAGTGCGGTTAACGCACAGGCGCATTGCGCCCAGCTCACTCATCTTTGCGCGAGCACGACGTGCGCGACGCAAACGAGATTGTTTTTTAGCGTTCATGACCTAGGCCCTACTTCTTCTTAGCTTCTTTACGACGTACATGTTCGTCAGCGTAGCGTACACCCTTGCCTTTATAAGGCTCTGGTGGACGAAATGCGCGGATTTCCGCGGCTACCTGACCGAGCAGCTGTTTATCAGCGCTCTTCAGTACGATCTCAGTCTGACTTGGGGTCTCAGCTTTTACGCCTTCAGGAAGGTCATAAACAACCGGGTGGGAGAAACCCAGAGTCAGGTCTACAGAACTGCCCGCGGCTTTAGCACGATAACCAACACCTTGCAGTAACAGCTTCTTCTCAAAACCTTGAGAAGCGCCGACTACCATGTTGTTTACCAGAGCACGTGTAGTGCCTGCCAATGCGCGAGACTGCTTGGCGCCATCACGAGCAGATACGTTCAGAACGTTTTCGTTCTGAGCTACTTCAACACTGCTGTGGATGGTATGGGCCAATGTACCATTGCTGCCTTTAACTGTAAGATCCTGACCACTCAGGGTTACAGTTACACCAGCGGGCACTTCAACCGGACTATTTGCAACTCGTGACATAACGAATTCCCGTTAAAACAACTATTACCGTTAGCTGCAGAGCAGCTAAACGGGGTTAAAATACGGTGCAGAGAACCTCACCACCAACGCCTTGAGCGCGAGCAGCACGGTCAGTCATAACACCTTTACTGGTAGAAACGATAGCGATACCCAGACCACCACGAACAGATGGCAAGCCATCTTTACCAGAGTAATTACGCAAGCCTGGACGGCTTACACGGTCAAGCTCAGCAATAACTGGCTTGCCGTCGAAGTATTTCAGCTCAACGGTCAGTTGAGGCTGAGCATCTTCGCTCACTGAAAAGCCGTTTACGTAGCCTTCGTCTTGAAGAACGCGTGCAACGTTAATTTTCAGTTTTGAAGAAGGCATGGTTACATCAACCTTGCCGACTTGTTGAGCGTTGCGGATACGAGTCAGCATATCTGCCAACGGATCTTGCATACTCATAAGTTTCTGCTCCTAAATTCAGCTTACCAGCTGGCCTTAACCAAACCTGGGACATCACCGCGCATCGCAGCTTCGCGAAGCTTGTTACGGCACAGACCAAATTTGCTGTAAACACCGTGTGGACGACCAGTGATACGACAGCGGTTACGCTTACGTACTGGGCTGGCATCACGTGGCAGTTTCTGCAGCTTAACCTGAGCTTCCCAAACTTCTTCTTCAGAAGAAGTCTGGTCGGCAATGATAGCTTTCAGAGCTTGACGCTTAGCGGCAAACTTTGACACTGCATTGGCACGCTTGGTTTCACGTGCGATCATTGATTTCTTAGCCATGATCCGTTTCCTTAGCCTTTAAACGGGAAGTTGAATGCTTTCAACAAAGCAAGGCCTTCCACGTTATTACGCGCTGTGGTGGTGATACAGATATCAAGACCGCGCAGCTTATCAACTTTATCGTACTCAATCTCTGGGAAGATGATTTGTTCAGTCACACCCATTGAGAAATTACCACGACCGTCAAACTGCTTGGGGCTGATACCACGGAAGTCACGAATACGTGGGATCGCAATGCTAACCAGGCGCTCAAGAAACTCATACATGCGCTCAGAGCGCAGAGTTACTTTACAGCCGATCGGCCACTCTTCACGTACTTTAAAGCCAGCGATGGATTTGCGAGCTTTGGTCACAACTACTTTTTGACCAGAGATCTTTTCCAGGTCGCTGACAGCATTTTCTAAGACTTTCTTGTCACCGATTGCCTCACCAACACCCATGTTCAGGGTGATTTTGGTGATTTTGGGCACTTCCATAACGTTCGCAAGACCAAGTTCTTCTTTCAACTTGGCTGCGATTTCGTTTTGGTAAAGTTCTTTCAACTTAGCCATGTTCAATTACCGTCTGCTTATGCCGTTAACTCGGCGTAATTAGATTTTGCTAATTACGCGTCAACGGCTTCGCCGTTGGATTTGAAAACTCGCACTTTGGTGCCGTCTTCCAGGATTTTGAAACCTACACGATCCGCTTTACCCGTTGCGCCATTAAAAATAGCAACATTGGAAAGCTGAATCGGAGCTTCTTTCTCCACGATTCCGCCGGCCACACCCAATTGCGGGTTTGGTTTTTGGTGTTTTTTGATCATGTGCACACCAGACACGAGCAAGCGATCATCGGCAAGTACGCTAACTACTTTACCGCGCTTACCTTTATCGCGACCAGCGATCACAATCACTTCGTCATCACGTTTGATCTTACGCATAACCCTGTCCTCAACTCTCTTTAGATTACAAAAGCCCTGGCTTACAGAACTTCTGGAGCCAAAGAGATGATCTTCATGAATTTCTCGCCACGCAGTTCACGAGTAACAGGGCCGAAAATACGTGTACCAATAGGAGCATCCTGTTGGTTCAGCAGTACAGCAGCGTTATCGTCAAACTTAATCAGAGACCCGTCCTGGCGACGCACACCTTTTTTGGTACGTACAACCACGGCCTTCATCACCTGACCTTTTTTAACTTTACCGCGTGGGATGGCTTCCTTAACGGTCACCTTAATAATATCGCCTACGGCAGCGTAACGACGATGCGAACCGCCGAGCACTTTAATGCACATAACGCGGCGGGCACCACTGTTGTCTGCCACATCCAAGTATGATTGCGTTTGGATCATCGTCCGTCTCCGAAACTCTTAAAAACGCCTGAGATGATTAAATCTCAGTTGCGCGCTCTTCAATTTTAACTAAAGCCCAAGACTTAGACTTAGACAGCGGACGTGATTCCTTAATAGTTACCACATCTCCTGCCTTACACTCATTCTTTTCATCATGAGCTTTCAGCTTGGATGATTTACTGACGTACTTACCATAAATCGGGTGCTTAACACGGCGTTCGATCAGGACAGTGATGGTTTTATCCATCTTGTCACTTACTACCTTACCGGTTACCTGACGTACTAAATTGTCTGTCATATTATGCACCTGCCTTTTGCGTCAGCACTGTTTTAATACGAGCAATATCGCGACGTGTCTGCTTGAGCAGATGGGTCTGATTCAGCTGACCAGTAGAAGCTTGCATACGCAGCTTGAACTGATCTTCCAGCTGCTTCAGCAACTCAGCATTTAGCTCTTCAACAGATTTTTCGCGGAGTTCTTGAGCTTTCATCACATCACCGAACGTTTCACGAAAGTTGTACTTAATGGTAACTTGGCAGCGGCCAGTGCGAATGCTTCGCGAGCCAGTTCTTCGGAAACGCCTTCCATTTCATAAAGAACTTTACCAGGTTGAATCTGGGCTACCCAATATTCAACATTACCCTTACCCTTACCCTGACGAACCTCGAGAGGCTTGCTGGTAATTGGCTTGTCAGGAAAAACGCGGATCCAGATTTTACCACCACGTTTAATGTGACGAGTCATTGCACGACGTGCCGCTTCGATTTGACGAGCGGTAATACGACCACGTGCGTTAGACTTCAAACCAAACTCACCAAAGCTAACCTTGGAGCCACGATGGGCCAGACCGCGGTTGCGGCCTTTCATTTGCTTACGAAACTTTGTACGCTTCGGTTGCAGCATCTTGCGTACCCCTTACTTTGAGCTCTTTTTCTTCTTAGGTTTTTCTTCAACAGCTTGGATGCCGCCAATTACTTCACCTTTAAAGATCCAAACTTTCACGCCAATAATACCGTAGGTGGTTGCACCTTCAGCTGTGGCGTAGTCGATATCGGCACGCAAAGTGTGCAGAGGCACGCGGCCTTCGCGGTACCATTCGGTGCGTGCGATTTCTGCACCACCTAAACGACCGCTTACCTGGATTTTGATCCCTTCTGCGCCCTGACGCATAGCGTTCTGTACCGCACGCTTCATAGCGCGACGGAACATCACACGACGCTCAAGTTGCTGAGCAACGCTTTGTGCTACCAGAGCCGCATCCAGATCAGGTTTGCGGATTTCTTCGATGTTAATGTGAACGGGAACACCCATCTGCTTGCTGATTTCAGCGCGCAGTTTTTCCACATCTTCACCTTTTTTACCAATCACAATACCTGGACGGGCAGTGTGGATGGTAACGCGTGCGGTGTTGGCCGGACGCTCAATTTCTACTCGACTGACTGACGCGTGCGCCAGTTTCTTTTCAATGTACTCGCGTACTTTCAGGTCGGTGTAGAGCTTGTCTGCGTATTCATCGCTGCCAGCATACCAAGTAGAGGTATGCTTTTTGACGATGCCCAGACGAATACCTGTCGGATGTACTTTCTGACCCATAACGTCTGTCTCTTACTGATCGGCTACTTTAACGGTGATGTGACAAGTGCGCTTAAGGATGCGATCTGCACGACCTTTAGCACGTGGTCTGATTCTTTTCATCGTCAGACCCTCATCTACGAATACAGTTGACACAGTCAACTCATCTACATCAGCGCCTTCATTGTGCTCGGCGTTTGCAATCGCAGACTCCAGCACCTTCTTAACAATCGCTGCACCCTTCTTCGGACTGAAAGCTAAGATGTCCAGCGCCTCTTCAACGTGTTTACCACGAATCTGATCGACGACTAGACGCGCTTTTTGTGCCGACAATTGAGCACCGCGTAATTTTGCTGATACTTCCATCGTTAGACCTCTTAGCGCTTCTTGGCTTTCTTGTCTGCAATGTGACCGCGGTATGTGCGGGTCGCAGCAAATTCGCCCAATTTATGTCCAACCATCTCTTCGTTGACCAAGACGGGAACATGTTGACGACCGTTGTGTACAGCGAGAGTCAAGCCGACCATTTCTGGCATAATCATGGAACGGCGAGACCAAGTCTTAATAGGACGACGGTCATTACTTTCGATCGCTGCTTCGACCTTCTTAATCAAATGAAGATCGATGAAAGGACCTTTTTTCAGTGAACGTGGCACTGCACTTTCCTCTTCAGCTAGTGTTTAGCCAGTCGCTTATTTCTTACCGCGACGGCGTACAATCATCTTATCGGTGCGCTTGTTCTTACGGGTCTTAGCACCCTTAGTAGGCGTACCCCATGGAGAAACGGGATGACGGCCACCAGAGGTACGACCTTCACCACCACCATGTGGGTGATCTACAGGGTTCATCGCGACACCGCGAACAGTTGGTCGCACACCGCGCCAACGAGAAGCACCAGCCTTACCCAGAGAACGCAGGTTGTGCTCACTGTTGGACACTTCGCCCAAGGTCGCACGACACTCACTGAGTACTTTACGCATCTCGCCACTACGCAGACGCAAAGTCGCATAACGGCCATCACGCGCCACTAATTGAGCAGAAGTACCGGCGGAACGTGCTACTTGAGCACCTTTACCTGGCTTCAGTTCAATACAGTGAATCACACTACCCACAGGGATGTTGCGGATCGGCAGGGTGTTACCAGGCTTAATAGAAGCGGCTTCACCAGACTCGACCATATCACCAGCTTTTACACCTTTAGGTGCAATAATGTAGCGACGCTCACCGTCCAAGTAGCAAACCAGAGCAATGTTAGCGCTGCGGTTTGGATCGTATTCCAGACGCTCAACCTTTGCAGGAATACCGTCCTTATTACGTTTAAAATCGATTACTCGATAATGCTGCTTATGACCACCGCCAACGTGACGAGTGGTAATACGACCGTTGTTATTACGACCGCCGCTCTTGCTCTTCTTTTCCAGAAGAGGAGCGTAAGGAGCACCTTTATGAAGATCCGGATTGACAACACTTACAACGAAGCGGCGACCCGGAGATGTTGGTTTACGTTTTACAATAGGCATCGCAACTATCCCCTTATTCCGCTACGGCGAAGTCAATTTCTTGACCTTCGGCCAGACGTACGTACGCTTTTTTCCAGTCACTGCGCTTGCCCAAACCGTGTTTGGTGCGCTTGGTTTTACCCTTGACCAGAAGAGTACGAACCTCTTCAACTTTAACGTCAAACAGTTTTTCAACTGCGGCTTTTACTTCCTGCTTGGTGCCAGTGCGAAGTACTTTGAAAACTACCTGGTTGCTAGCATCGCCAGCATTTGCAGCTTTCTCAGAAATCACAGGACCCAGCAATACTTTGTAGAGGCGTTCTTGACTCATCCCAGGATCTCCTCAAACTTTTTCAGAGCTGAAACAGTCATAACAACCTTGTCAAAGCGAATCAGGCTAACCGGATCCACACCCTGAACATCGCGAACGTCAACCTTGTGCAGGTTGCGTGATGCCAGATACAGATTCTCGCTAACTTGTTCAGACACAATCAGTGCGTCTTTCAGGTCGTACTGAGCCAATTGCTGAACCAGAGACTTGGTCTTGGGAGCATCGATATCGAAAGACTCAACAACAACCAAACGCTCCTGGCGGTTCAACTCAGAAAGAATGCAGCGCAAAGCAGCGCGGTACATTTTCTTATTCAGCTTCTGAGCATGATCACGTGGCTGAGCAGCGAAAGTTACGCCACCAGAACGCCACAGTGGGCTACGGATAGTACCAGCACGTGCACGGCCAGTACCTTTCTGACGCCATGGCTTTTTGCCACCGCCAGATACCGCAGAACGGTTCTTCTGTGCCTTAGTTCCCTGACGGGCGCCTGCCAAGTAAGCAGTTACCGCCTGGTGAACCAGGTCTTGATTAAACTCTTTACCGAATGCAACTTCAGATACAGTTACTGTACCTTTGGCGCCTTCGGGAGTAGCAATATTCAAATCCATCGTCGAAACCCTCGGAACTTAGCCGTTGCGCTGCTTGACAGCCGGACGCACGATCACATCACCACCGGGAGCACCGGGGATCGCACCTTTAACCAGCAACAGATTACGTTCAGCGTCGACACGAACAATTTCAAGGTTTTGAACGGTTACGCGTTCAGCACCCATATGTCCGGCCATTTTCTTGCCTTTGAAAACACGACCTGGCGTTTGGCATTGGCCAATTGAACCAGGAGCACGGTGAGAAAGAGAGTTACCGTGAGTCGCGTCTTGCATATGGAAGTTCCAACGCTTAACGCCACCAGCAAAACCTTTACCTTTGGAGTTACCAGTAACATCTACAAGCTGACCAGCCTCGAATGCAGCAACAGTAATTTCACCACCAACTTCGAAAGCTTCGCCTTCGTCGTTGCGCAATTCAAAAACGCCGCGACCGGCTTCTTGAGATGCTTTGGCAAAATGACCTGCCTGAGACTTGGTCACACGGGAGGCACGACGAGACCCTAAGGTTACTTGTACAGCACTGTAACCGTCGGTATCTACGCTCTTAACCTGGGTGATGCGATTGGGATCAACCTCAATCACAGATACAGGAAGGGAAACACCTTCTTCGGTGAAAACGCGGGTCATACCGCTTTTACGACCGATTATTCCAATCGTCATTACATTAACCTCTCAGTGTACGGGGCTTTTACCCGCTATGGCCGCCCATTTCAGAGCGTTACACAACCTGACGGAATGTCAGGTATCGGCACAAATTGTATTTAAACTTGAGTTTTTCTTTTACCTACACAGATCAGCCTAAACTGATCTGAACCTCAACACCTGCAGCCAAATCCAGCTTCATCAGTGCATCAACGGTTTTTTCAGTTGGCTCTACGATATCAAGCAAACGCTTATGTGTGCGGATTTCGTACTGGTCACGCGCATCTTTGTTGACGTGCGGAGAAACCAGAACGGTGAAACGCTCTTTGCGAGTCGGCAGCGGAATTGGGCCGCGCACCTGGGCACCTGTACGCTTAGCGGTCTCAACGATCTCCTGGGTAGAAGTATCGATTAATTTGTGATCGAAAGCCTTAAGGCGAATCCGAATGCGTTGATTCTGCATGTGAACCAAACTCCAAAAATCTATAAAGAACAAGAACCGCGTTTGATGGCGATTCCACACACTTTCCTCTTTTAGACAGAGTCAAAAAAGGAAGCCGAATTCTATAGACGGGAGATTGGTGAGTCAACACCTATTTTGCATATATTTTGAGCATTGGCAGCCAACCGTTCTTTCTTCTTTATATATATGTTTCTTATGGCTGCCCCCCGGTAAGGACCCACTAAGGGTCCATAAGGATCTACCATGGATCTACTAAGAATCTACTAAGGATCTAAGACGAGAAGCCTGCCGCTGCCTGGCCGAACAGGCTACAGACTTTAGCCAGAATTAACCAGCCCTCCCCCCGACCATCAGCCTTTCCCGACCTTGCATTCGACCCCGGCCGGCAACCGGCGCCTGGGGTTATCAATCAGCGCTCGAATACGGTATGTGCCACTGGCGGCGTCAATGACCGGGTCAATCAACGTCACTGCGGCGCGGTATTCGCCGCCAACAGGCTCCACCGGAAACACGGTCAGTACATCTGTTGGCCCCACACTGCCCAGCGAACTGTAGGGCATCACCACCTCCACCTCCAGCGGGTCGAGGGTGGCCAAAGCCATGACCGGCTCGGTGGTGACAAACTCACCGGATTCAACAAAATAATCCACCACCACCCCATCGATGGTGCTGACCACGGAACGCAACCCGAGGATCGCCTCAGACTGCTGCAGCTCTTTCAGAGTGACCTGATAATCGGTCTGGAACTCATCGCGCTCGTGCACCGAGATCAACTCATCCTGATAAAGGTCGTCGTTGCGCTGATAGTGGCGCAGGGCAAATTCTGCCCGTATCCGAGCCAACTCGACCGAGGCTTTTTCCACGTCCGAGCGCAGGGAAAACAGCAACTGGCCTTTTTTCACGTCCTCACCCAGCTTGATCGGCCGCTGCTCCAGCACGCCCTCTACCGGGCTGGACACTTCAATCCGCACGCTGGGCTCGATAATACACCCCACGGAGGGCAGATAGGACGGTGTCTCGGCCGGTTCAGCGGCCATCACCGACATGGCCGACATGGCCAGCGTCAACGTCGCCGCGATCGACCGCGTCGCAAGTCTCTGTCGCCCTTTCATCCCTTCCCCTCAATTACTGTCACTGTCTTCAAAATCATTATCTCTGCTTCTATCCCCACTTGCCATCCCCCAGGAACGCCAGCGTTTTCTTTTCCTGCTCATCGTTTTTTTGGGTCATTCGGCGCTCACGGGCGTGCTTGCGCTCCAGCTGCCACTGGCAATACCGCTGCAGGCGTCGCCCACACCAGTGACCTATATAAGGCAGGAAGAACAGCGGCTGGAGCAAACGATACAGCTTGCGTCCATACACCTGCACCAGCGGGTCGTCGAAAGACAACAGGTACTCCACGCTGCCGGGGTCGCCCTGACGGGCTCCGCGACCTTCCAGTTGCCGGTCGATACGACTGGCATCCTGCAATTCGCAAATGATGACGTGCAGGCCACCGGCCTCGCGCGTTTGCGCTGTGAGCTTGATGTCCGTACCGCGCCCGGCCATGGAGGTGGCCAGGGTTACCCGTCCGCTCTGACCCGCCCGCGCCACCACGCCAGCCTCATCGGCATCCTGCTTGGCGGTGAGAAGCTCGAACTCAATCTCTGCCGCCTGCAGCTGCTGCGCCAGACGTTCTGACTGGTCCACGGTGGCGGTGCCGACCAGCACCGCCTGCCCGGCGGCAATTTTTTTCTGCACCGCAGCGATGATGGCCTGCTCCTTGGCCGCCATGGTGGGGTAGACCCGATAGCGCAGCAACCGGCGGCGGCTTTTGCGCAACAGCGGCACCTTGTACACCAGCAGCCCATAGACGCTGTAGAACTCGTCCTTGACCTCTCTGGCGGTACCGGTCATGCCGGACAGATAAAAGTATTTACGGAAAAATTGCTGATAACTGATTTTGGCCAGCGTTTTTTGCGGCTGGGTCAGCTCACAGTCTTCCTTAATTTCGATCAACTGGTGCAGCCCGCCCTCCCAGGAACGATCTGCCGCCAGGCGACCGGTATAGTCATCGACAATCATCACCTTGGCCGCAGACTCATCGTCGTCGGACCCGGGTTCGACGCCAACAATGTAGTGCTTGTCGCGTTGAAAGAGGTGCAACGCCGTTAAGGCCTGGACCAGCAGCTCCTCGCTGCGGGCACGCTGCAGCCAGCTCATCCCAGCCTCTGCGGATTCCGCCAGAGTCTCTATGCCTTGCCGACCGGCCGGCAACAGGATAATGCGCCGCTGCTGCCAGGCAATCTCGTACTGTCGTCCCTCTTCCAGGGTTTGCGCCAGCGACATAATCTGCCGCAGAAAATCCTCGCTATCGGCCTGCGGTAAATCCCCGCCGGAGATCACCAGCGGTGTACGCGACTCGTCAATGAACACACTGTCGGCTTCATCGACAATCGCAAACACCAACCCCTGATGCATCAGCTGTCCGGTAATCGAGGCCGCGCCGGTGGTCAGGCTGTCGCGATAGACATCCACGGTTTGCCGGCGCTCGCCAAGCACCAGCAGATCCTTAAGATAGTCAAACACCAATTCATTGTTGGCGCTGTAGAGGATATCGCTGTGATAAATTTTCTGCCGCTGTGGCAGCTCCGTGTCACTGTTGAGAGCTCCCGCCGACAGCCCCAGATAATGGAACAGCGGCAGCATTTCCTCACAGTCCCGTTCCGCCAGGTAATCGTTGGTGGTCACCACATGCACTTTAATGCCCGCCATTGCCGCGGTGCAGGACGCCAGGGTACAGGCGAGCGTCTTGCCTTCACCCGTGGCCATTTCCGCCACCATGCCGCGCAACATGATCAGCGACGCCCGAATCTGGGTATGGTGATGGCGCATCCCCAGGCTGCGGCCAGCGGCTTCACGCACCGCGGCAAAGGCCATCACCAGTGTCGACAACTGAATGCCCTCGCGCACCAGACGCTGCCGCACAGCCAGTAAATGCTGCTGAAATTCGGCCTCATCCAGAGGCTGTAAAACGTCAGAGGCGGTGATGATCTTTCGCGCCAGGCGCCCGGGAGAAAACCACAGCCGCGGCAGCGGCCACAAACATCGACTGTAGAGCGCACGCCAGTATCGATCCAGCCAGGACAGAGTGTAGTAATCGCGCTCAGGCCGAAGGGCAACCGAGACGGCATGACGTGCCGGCCATGGCGACCGGCCCGAACGGGAGGCGCTAGACATCGAACTCCTCGATAAACACCTGCCGCAGCTGGCGGTAAAGACGCTTGGCCAGCGGCTCTGACGGCAGGTCAAAACGCACATAGAAGCGCTCGAACACACGCGTCATGGGCAGGCCTGCGGCTTCCACCTCAATCAGGACATAATTTTCCAGAGACTGCAGGGCCTGGTCGCTGGAGGGGTCCAGAATAATCTCGCCTCCCCCTTGGGTCGACAGCACCGGACTGGGAATCTCTTTACTGACCCGCGGTACCACTGCGGCCAGTGTTGCCGGAATTTCCTCACTGCGATCCGAAGCCGGCCGTAAGCTCACCCCCTGAACCTGCCCCAGCACACGCTCAGCCGCGGTTTCCGCGACCGCCACCCGCACCGTCAGTGGACGCTCGGGATGCAACACATAACCGATGATTTCACCGCGCTTCAGATAGCGATGCGGCAGCGTTTGCGGGTCTTGTACTACCATGCGACCGTTGGTGCGGGCCTGTACCGAGGTTTGCAGCAAGGCCGATTCAATGTCCGCCAGTTCATCCTGAAAACGCGTGACTTCAGCCTGCCCCAGGCTAGAGCGAGCCCGATCCTGGTAGGCCGAACGCACCCGCGAGCGCGCCTCCTGCAACTGCGCCTTGACGGACGCCAGGCGGTCGAGCAGTTCGTAATTGGTGAGGATGATAAGCTCCTGACCCGCGAGCACCTGACCGTCGGCCGGCAGCTGTATGCGCTCGACAAACCCCGACTCGCCGGCGTAAAGCCGCTCGTGGGGTTCGGTCCAGGAGACACCGGCGGCGGTGTAACTGTAGGGCAGCGGCAATTTAAACAGCAGCCCCCAACACATCAGTGCCAACACCGCCATCACCCACTTCGGGTTGAGGCCCTGATAGGCAAATTGCGGCTCGGTAAACGGCTTGCTGACGGTTTTAACAAACGGGATAACCCAACTGCTGACCAGGGTCCAGATACCCAGCATAACCCCCACCACAAAGTACTGACTGCCGATAAACAAGATGATGGAGATGGAAATCACGACCCGGTACACGAAGGAAAACAGGTTGTAGAAAAACAGCCAGTAGCGCTCGCGAAGATCCTGGGCCGGATCCTCCAGTTCTCGAAAACGGAAAACGTAGCGTTTGACCAGATAGCCCCAATAACTGACCGATTTTTTCGCCAAATTGGGGATTTCCAGGTAGTCGGACAAGACATAGTAGGCGTCGAACTTGAGCAGCGGGTTGCCATTAAACAGCAGCGTCGACACACCCGCCATAAACGCCACGTTATAGAGCATGGATTTGACCATGCCCTCACTGGCCATGCTCCACAGAATCACCGCCACAGCGGCGATAAACAATTCCACAATTAACCCGGCTGCGGCCACCGTCATACGCTGGTACTTGCTGGAAAAGGCCGCCGACTCGGAGGCATTGACGTAGGGCATGGGGAAAAACACCAGGAACATCACCCCGACTTCATGCACCTGGCCACCGTATCGGCGTACGATAACGGCATGCCCCAGCTCGTGAATAATTTTCACCAGCGGGTAGAGGAACCACAGCAAGAACAAATTTTCTGCGGCCAGAATACGATCGGCCGCGTTTGCCGTCAGTGCCTCGAAATGCTGCGCCGCGACCACCAGTCCGGTCAGCGTCACCAGCAGGTACAAAGCCAGCAGCCACTTGCCCATCAATCGATCCACCAGCGGACAAAAGCGATCGAGGAAACGGGTCGGATCCCACAAAGGGATTTGAACAGACAGCGGCGAATAGAGTTTCTGCAGGCGCTTTTTCTCCTGCTTTTTGTCCCGACGCTGGAATAAATCCAACGCGTTACCAGGCGCGTCCAGATAGAGCATGTCCAACTGGTACAGTGAAGCCACCAGGGAAATAACATCTTGCTGAGTCGGCAGCGCATCCTGCAGGGAGTCGCCGGCCAGCAGCCAGATATCGTTCAGGCTGCGCTCGCCATTCATCAGCCCGACGACGGTGTAGGCTTGCTCGGTATAAAGCTGAATGGAGCCCGACACCGGATCGCGCAGGGCATAGGCCCGCTCGCCACGCTGCTGTTGAGGTGTAATTTCGACCTGGGGTTTTAAGCGCGGCTTGAGGCTTTCAACCAGATACCAGTTTTTGCTGAACAGTGACATTGCCCTGTGTTTCCCTGCCTAATTTCTGAAAAACCCGGGCATCAGCCCCAAAAAGACCAAAGCTTTAGCGCCAGCCACTTGCGCAGATCGAGTGTCCAGATATCTATCAGGTGACGCCGGCCGGCAGAGACCTTGGCGATTCCTACCAGCCCCGGCCGAAACAACGCATGAGTCGCGGACAAACGCGCTTCCACCCGAAAAACCGTGGAGCCATCCCGCACTTCCGTCACTGGCGTGAGCATCTTCACCTCGAAGTCGAAGCCTTTATCAGGCATGGACGACAACACCACACGTCCGCGTTGCCCCGAGAGCACATCGCCAACGCGATATTCGTTGACGTAGAGAATCAAACGATAATCGGTCATGGGAGAAAGTCGAAACAGCTCTTCGCCCTGAGACACAGAACCACCAATGCGCTGACTCAAATCACCACTGACCACCAACGCATCAAAAGCTGCCCTCAGCTCTGAGCGCTCCAGCTTGCGTTCCGCCGAAGCCAATTGCGCCTTGGCCTGATCCATTTGCGCAGCGTAAATCTGGGCCTGCGCCCGGTCGCGTCCGGCCAGAGCTTCGGTATACTGCTTGTTGTTCTGCGACAACAGACTGATGGACTTGATTTTTTCCAGCCGCAGCTCATTGTCTTCCATGGAGGCGAGCAATTGGCCCTTCTCTACCCGGTCGCCCGCCCGGAAGCCAGCAGACTTGAGGTAGCCGTTAAACGGCGCCGACACTACCCGAATCTGAAGCGGTTCCAACACCGCGTCAGCATTAATCTGATACTCGCCCCGAGCCAGTGAAAAAAACACCACCAGTGCGGTCAGGCCGATAAAGAACAACTTGCGCTTGACGTATCCCGGTGCCAGCAAGCGCTCCAATTGCAAACGGACATGACGTCGGCAGCCTCCCCAAAAGGACAGCTCGGCTTGCTGGCGGTGGTGAAACGCCACCCCGACGAGAGCCACATTGGCTTCGAGCCGATCAACGTCCAGCTGCGTAAACGGTGCTTTGGCCGGGCGTTCAAACGTCAACACCAGATCGATTTCATCCTGGTAATAGACCGGCACAGTCAGCACGGCGGCGTTGCGCTGCGCCAGCGACAGTTTTTCCGCTTGCAGGCGGATACCTCCGCCATCAATAGCCGTGTCTGCCTCATCAGTCTCGGCATCGGCTACTGGCCAGACGATGGCACGGCGCTGATCGCAGGCCTCTTGCATCGCCTGGGTAATTTGCTTGGCGGTGACGTTGTTGAGGGCAAAATCACTGCTGCCGGAAATCACATCCAGCGTTACCAGCCCTTGCTTGACCACGCCCATGGAGACACGATCGCAATCGAAGCCCCGCGCCAGTGAATCGACCCATTGCAGCGCCGCTTGCTTGATGGCCTTGCCCTTGCTCACGGCCACATAGCCATCAATAACGGCCTGCTGGCGCTGGAAGGCTTCCCGTTGCTGTTGATAGGCGTCGCGATGAAAACGGCTTTCGATCCAGAGACTGTGCTTCTCCACATCGGCCATGACCACGTCGGGGTCGTGCGTAGACAAAGACACATAACCGGCAAACACCGCCACCATAAAGCCATCCACAAACAGCGGATAGGCCAGGCCATACTCCTCACCGGTTGTCGGCGACAGAATCAAGGGCCTCTGCCGCTCACCGCAGGCATCCACCAGGTCGCCCAAGCGATCCAGCTGAGCCTGTTGCCGTGGCCACAGCGTGACCGGTTGCATCACACCCCGGTCCGTTTGCACCGCCAGTAAGGCGGCATTGAACGCCGGAATGTCCGCCATCAGATTGTGCAACCAGGCATCGTAACCCTGGCCACGCTCGGCAAACTGGTTCAGTTCATCCAGGGTCAAACGGGCCGGAGTATTATCTTGCTTTGCCAGCGCCTCTGGCGAAGGTATAGAGGTTTCAGCAGTCACCGGCGTTAGACATCACCGACCGCACCAAAGCGGGTCTCGTATTCTTCCACCACCTTGCCCAACAGGGCGCTCAAACGCTTGGCGGCGTGAGGGTTGAGGATGATGCGATCTGACAGGGTGATGGCCACTTCTTTTTGGCCGGTGTGCCAGGTGGAGTTGGTGCCAAACAGCAGCGTCACTTCTTCCCGGGTACTGGAAACGTTACAGACATTGGCGTAAGTACTGCGCATTTTACTGTCGTCCCATCTCAGTTTGGGCCCCCCAGCGGCGCCGGCGTTGTTAACGGCATTATTACTGGCTGTATTCTTTTCGTTGTCACTCATGTTTTTCCCCAATGGTCAGTAGTTATTACTTATGTTTCATTTTGTTGTGGCACCCGGACTTAATGTACCTTATCCGGGTCTTCGTTGTCCTGCTTGCCTTTTTCCCAGATCAACAATTTCGAAGCATCCAGGGATCGTCGCTGGCGCTGCTGCCAGGCGGACTGATCCTCGTGCCCTTTAGCGGTACCGAAATGCCAACCACGCCGTTGCACGGCAGCCAACAGGGCGACGTTGACCAGTGCAGGCGAAATCACCGCACTGCCCTGCTCATCGGACAGCGGCGATTCTGGTTGAGTCCGCGATTCTGGATAAGTCGGCTGGCCGGCGTCAGGTTGAGTCGATGACGGCAGCGCTTGGTCGCCCTCGATTTCCGCGGGACAATCTTGCGGTTGAGCCGATCCGGTTTGACAATCCGCGTGGCTCGGAACGGGCAGACTTTGCAGGAACTGCTGCAGCTGCTCGTCACTCAACTTGGCCAGTTCTTCGGCGTTGTGGGAAACCGGTACCAGCGTCAAAGCGGTATCGGACTTGATGTTACTGGTATTCTCCAGATACACCAGCAGCAACGAATCCCAGGAGAACTCAGGCTCCAGCTGTTCACCGTTGTACAAACCCGCCTGCTTGCCACCAATCAAATCGAGCTGACCCGGCAGCCCTGAAACCCGAGCCCCGTTGAGCTCCGAATCCAGCGTGATGCGGCCGTAGTTGCCCAGAATCAGGTCCGTGGTAAACAGCCCCTCAAACACATCCCGGCCGGCACCGCCCAACATCCAGTCATAGTCATCGCCGCCATTCAGCAGGTCATTACCGCCCATGCCCAGATGCGAGGTATCGACAAAGAACTTGCCCGCATTGTTGTAGCCCATGTCGGCGAAGTCACCCACCAGAATATCGTTGCCAGACTCACCGTAAAGGCGGTCGTCGCCACCACCACCAAAGACGCGGTCATCACCGCTGCCCAGCCACACGGTATCATTGCCGCCCAGCGGTTCGGACATGGTGGTGGCTGACAGGAAGGCATTGTTGAAAAACTCAAAGATGCCCTGATCCGCCATCACCCAATCATCACCGGCACCGCTGTCGACCTGGTCCTGGCCGAAACCCGCCATCACCCGATCATTGCCAGCGCCGGAAAGGATGGTGTCATTACCCGCGGTCGAGGCGTCCACATCGGTGGTCTGCATCAGCACCAGGTTGCCGTTGCTGTCGTAATCGATCTGGCCATTGTCACCAATGATATCGTCGTTACCAGCGGCGGTTTGTATCTGATCGTCGCCTTGACCGGCCAGTACGGTGTTGTCACCCCCAGTCATGGTGACCCGGTCAGCACCACCTAACGCGGCCTCGGTGGTGCGCACCTGCAACAGGGTGCCGTCGGCGCGCCAGAGAATTTCACCGCTGTCGGTCAGCAGGATCTTGTCGCCATCCCCTCCCGTGATTTGGTCATCTCCGTCTCCGGCAATCACCGCCGCCGGACCATTGCCAAGTGCAATCTGATCGCTATCACCCTGTCCCGGCTGGCGGGAAGAGAGACGCACCAGTACGCCGTCGAGGTACTCAAGCTCTCCATTATCGCCCAGTACCTGGGCGGAGCCGTTGCCGGAGCTGAGATTATCGGCACCCAGACCACCCAACAGACGGTTGCTGCCATCACCCGCGCTGAGCTGGTCGTTGCCAGCCGTGCCGCTGCCCGTATCCGTGCTCTGCAGCAGGCTCACCAGGCCATTGCTGTCGTAATCGATCTGACCGTTGTCGCCAATGATGTCGTCGTCACCAATGCCGGTGGTCACCACATCGTTGCCCTTGCCTGCCAGCACCGTGTTGTTGCCGTCGGCCAAAGCAATCTGATCGTCGCCGCCCAACTCAGGCTGAGTCGTGCGAATTTGCTGCAACACGCCTGCGGTGGTCCACAGGATGTCACCATTATCACCGAGCACCTGCTTGTCGCCAGAGCCGGCCTGCAGCTGGTCATCTCCGTCACCCAGCAAGACCACCGCATTACCATCCCCCAGACTAACGCGGTCGTTATCACCGGCACCCGGGATGGTACTGGAGGCACGCACCAGGACCGAGTCCAGATACAACAGCTCACCGTTATCCCCGAGGATATGAGCGATGCCATCGCCAGTTGCAACCGCATCCTGACCCAGACCGGCGAGCACACGGTTGAAGCCGTCGTCGGCATCCAGGGTGTCGTTGCCGGCGGTCGATGCGTCCACG
Organism: Pseudomaricurvus hydrocarbonicus; assembly: GCF_011602365.1. Classification (GTDB taxonomy): domain Bacteria; phylum Pseudomonadota; class Gammaproteobacteria; order Pseudomonadales; family Cellvibrionaceae; genus Pseudomaricurvus; species Pseudomaricurvus hydrocarbonicus. Next base: position 160,692 of record NZ_JAAONZ010000008.1, on the reverse strand, counting down.
TCGGTGGCCTGCATCAGACTGACGTTGCCGTTGCTGTCGTAATCGATCTGGCCGTTGTCGCCAATGATGTCGTCGTCACCAATGCCGGTGGTCACCACATCGTTGCCGTAGCCGGCCAGCACCGTGTTGTTGCCCAACAGGCCGGTGCGGATCGTGTCGTCACCGCCCTGATCCAGCGCCGTGGTGCGCACCTGTACCGGCACACCCGCCAGCGTCCAAAGCAGCTCGCCGTTGTCGCCCAGGATCCAGTGGTTGCCGTCACCGGTGGTGACCGTGTCGGCCCCCTGACCCGCCAAAACCACGCCATCGTTACCGCTGTCAGTGATCTGATCGTCGCCCCCTGCGGCGGTGACCGTGGAGGTCGCTCGCACCAGGACGTTGTCGACGTACACCAGCTCACCACTGTCGCCGAAGATATGATCGACACCGCTGCCGGTGCTGACCGCATCCTGACCCAAACCAGCGAGCACACGGTTGAAGCCGTCGTCGGCATCCAGGGTGTCGTTGCCGGCGGTCGATGCGTCCACGTCGGTGGTCTGCATCAGACTGACGTTGCCGCTGCTGTCGTAATCAATCTGGCCGTTGTCGCCAATGATGTCGTCGTCACCAATGCCGGTGGTCACCACATCGTTGCCGTAGCCGGCCAGAATCGTGTGATTGCCATCGGCAAAGTTAATGTCATCGTCGGCGCCGAGCGACGAGTCTGTTGTTCGGATTCGTTGCAGTGTGCCGCTGCTGCGCCACAGAATTTCACCGGCATCCGCCAGCAGGTAGCTGGAACCGCCACTGCCGCTGATGCTATCGGCACCCAGGCCCGCCACCACATAAGTCTGCGAGTTCATCAGTTGCAAGCTATCATTGCCACCACTGGTGAAACCGCTGGCCATCATATGGCTCACTTGCTGCAGAGTGACGTTGATTTCACCGCTATCAGCCAGCACATAGGCTTCGGCGTCCGTGACACTGACAGAATCATCGCCCAGACCGGCAATGATTCTGCTACGACCGCCCGTTTGCGTAATCACATCATCGGCAATACCCGCGACAACGGGCGTCAGGTTGTTCCCCTGCAGCCGTGTCACGGAACCGTCTTCGGCAAATTCGATAAAACCATTATCGGCAATCAGGTTAACCTCACCCATCAACGTCAACTGATCGCTGCCATAACCGGCGATGATGCTGTTGATGCCGTCACCGGCCAGGGTAATCTGATCGTCACCACCATCGCTGTCCGCGGTGGACTCAAAACGAGTCAACAAATTCCCCGCGTAGTAGATCACACCATGGTCAGCGACGATCAGGTTATCGCCCAGGGCTTCACTGATGACGTCATCACCGGCGCCCGCTAACAAGCGATCATCACCGTCATTGCCGTCGATAACATCATTACCGGCATCGGCGGATTCGGTGGTTTCGATTTTCGCCATCAACGACAGTTGTGCGGCCAGTAAGGAGTTGTTGGCAGCGTCGAGCACCTGGCCGTCATCGCCAAAGATAACATCGTCACCCAAACCACCCTGCAGGCTATCGTTGCCGCCGTTGCCCAGAATCAGGTCATTGCCTTGGTCGCCGACAATGGTGTCGTCGCCCGCTTCACCACGGAGGGTGTCGGAGCCGTCACCGCCCTCGACCCAGTCATCCCCGGCGCCGGCCAGAACCTGGTCGTTACCGTCACCCCCAGCAATAATATCGGCGTAGGCTGAGCCCTGGATTTGATCATTGCCAGCGCCACCTTCAGCGGTAATACCGAACGCCGCATTGCCCGCATCAATCACATCGTCATCGACTTGACCATCCAACAACAGAGACGCGGCGGTGTGAGGACCAAAGCCATTCACGACCATGTGATCCTCACCGTTGCCGGCAAAAATACGCGTATCGGTATTGGCAATCAGGTCATTGACGGTGACCTGGTCGTCGCCACTGCCCAATTGCAGATCGAGGCTATTGGCCCCATCGGCCACGGCAAACAGGATATCTCCCGTCGTGACACCACGGACACGCTCGTAGCGTTTGCCATCCACATCCACGGCATCAATGGTCACCATATCGGCAGCAAGGCTACCGGAGTCATCAATCAGCAGATGATTATCACCAGCATCGCCATCCACAATCAGCGAAGCCACGATACCCGCGGTATCCCCAAATTCATTACCCGCTGTAATGTCATCGTTACCGGAACCGGCATTAATGATCACACTGGCATCAACCTGACCCAGGGTCGCAGCCACATCCACTTGATCGGCGCCACTGCCCAGGTTGACGGTGAGGCTTTCCAAATCGTCGTAACCGACGTGAATGTTGAGACCATTCGACCAGTTCAAAGAGGTAACCTGCTCTGAGGTTACGTTGGTTCTGGCCACCACCACGGAACGTGATGAGGCTCCCGGCAAGAACTCATTGGTGGATGAGTCAAGTGTTTCGCTGTCGAGCACCTCGTAGGTTTCCATGAAGCTGGTGAGGTTAGTGGTCATGCCATTACCCTCGACAAAGCTGGCCGCCGCCTGATCGCCACGACTGTCAACCAACACCTCGACGGTAAAACCACCCAGCGCTTTCAGCACATAGAACTTGGCATTAATCACGGCGGAAAGTTCATCGTACTCACTTTTTGCGGCGGCAATCACAGCACCGGCATCGCTGGCCACCTGGCTGTAGGTTTGCTTCAACTGATTTAGCAGGTCCTGATCTATGGATGCCGCATTCACATAAGCCTGCGCCTGGTTCCATTTCTGCTTGAGGGTATTTTTCAGAGTTAATGCCTGCACATAACGCGAGTCATTGGTGTAGTCCAGCTGGACAGTCTCTGTATACCACCAGTAGCCAACCGCTTTTGTGTACTCTGCCTTTAACGCAGGTATGAGCGCATTGAAGTCCGCCACTGCCTTGTTGTAGGCGTCCTCGAACAACCCTTCCTGAATCACATTGATGATCAGCGGTGTAGCGATATCGATGCCATCCTGCTGCAGCGATTTCACCATGGCGGTGAAACGTTGCTCCACCGTCAGGGAGTCGATGTATTCAGGATTGTTGTCCACAAAGGTGGCTAACTCATTTTGTGCACTGACAAAGTCGGCACTGAACGCCTCCAGGTCAAAGCCCCCTTCAATGGCATCGACAAAGGCCCCAAAACGATCAGCGCTGCGGGTCACCTGGTTAACCTCTGTCATGGTGGACTGGGTTGACTCGGAGACACCACCGGACAGATAACGCTCACTGTACTGGGTGAAATCCTCAGTAACGGTCTTGGCGGATTTGTAGGTTTCCAGGGCCTGTTGATAGGCCGTGTCCTGATACTGGGTTTTCAAGTCCTGATAGGAATCCAGATCAGTACTGATGCTTCCCATCACCGTTGAGGTGCTGTTGATATCCTGCATCAGGTCTTGCAACTCGACCAACAGGGACGACAAACCGTTTTGCGTGGCGGCAGCCAGCTCAGCATAGACCGGCGATTTCACAAACGCGGCCTCGGCCCCCAGGCTGTTGTCCTCGGCCGAGGCTCGCTCCGGATCCAGAGCCTGAATCAAACCCTCCAGTCGATTAATGACACCACTCAGCTCAGCGATGGTGACACCATCGCTGAGGGCGTCACTGACTTCCGTCAGGGTGCCAGCAATCAGGCTTTCATAGTGAGCCGCGAAACTACCGTTCAAGGTATTCAACTTGCTCTCGATACCGGATGACAGATGCGCCTCCGGATCGATACCGGCCTCCGACATATCAATAGAGAAGGCCGAGACCGACTCAATCAGTTTGTCGGCAGTATGATTGGTGGCACTAAAATCAAAGCCCAGGATGTGCGAATCATTGCGATATTTCTCATAGAGCTCTTTCCTCATATCTCCATCGATGCCACGATCCTCGAGCAGAGTCTCAAACACCGATCGCGCACCGGTATAATCCGCCTTGGCTTCATCATACAACTTACCCAAAGCCAGGATATTGTTGTATTTGGAGCTGCTGGCCTCATTCACCAGGTACAACTCAATTTTATCTTCCGCGGTCAGTTTGCCGCCGTTGATGTACTGGCGTTTGTTGACAAAGGAGTCTCTCACCAGCTCATACAGTGAGCCATCAATAAAGTCTTCAATGCCATCGGCCACCTGTTGCAGCTCAGAGCCACTGGGGGTAATGCCAAAGAAAGCCAGGAATGACTGCAGGCCATCGTTGGTCCCTTCGCCCACATTATTGATGTTGTTGTTGTACCAGCTGCTCCAGGTACTGGTGTTGTTAAAAAAGTTACGAACCTGGGTAATACCGTCAACCAGGCTGTAGATTTTGTCCCCCTGATTACTGGTGGCATTATCCACCATGACTTCGTAATTGGGGATCCAGACAGTCACTACATCAAACACGGCACCCCAGAAACTGCTCCAGCCGGTAACTTTACGAACCTTTTTGCTTTCATAGGTGAGCAGCACATCGTACTCAGTGTAATCCTGCTCCGACTTAAGCCCCAGCTCACTCAATTCGGTAAGAATACGGTCACCAATCGACATCGGATTATCGAGCCCTTCCCCGGTTTCATACAAATGGGTACGCACGTATAGCTTAATCTGGTTTTCCAACAGCTCTTTGTCGCGCTCTTTCAACAACGCTTCAGTATCTGCAATGGATTGTTCCAGCGTGTCGTCGAGACCGGACACCACCGTTTGCAAACGTCCCAGCAGGCTGTTGGCCATTTCCGCGGCGACGTTGTTAAGGCTGTCAAGATTCATGTTCATGGCAGCCTGACCTACGCCCACCGAGCTCACTTCCAGCTTTTCACTCAGCGCATCGTTCTCTGCATCGGTAATCCCGGTCAGCGACAGGATATTGGACAAGCTGTTGAGCTGTTCAAAGCTGGTGGTGTGCTGTAGCCAGTTCTGATCGATGGTGAGCTGCTGGTCAGTGGCATTGGCCGAGTCATCGACAATGATCTGATCGTTGCCTTCTTCACCGAACAGATACAGGGAGGCACCGATCTGCTCCAGCAGTTGGGCGCTGCCGACATTGATGGTGTCATCGCCGGCACCGGCATGAACGACAGTTTCAGCCGCGATGCGTTCGATATTAATCACGTCATCGGCAGCTCCGCCTTCGACATTCAACAGCCCGGTAAAGTTGTCATTGTCCAGGGTAACTTCCTGTCCATCGGCCGCACTGAGCTTTAAAGTAGCCTTATCCATGCCTGTAAAGTGCAACTGGCCGTTCTGCCCTTCGCGGTGTACAGCGCTCATCGCGTCTTCACGCAACAGGTTTACCTGCTCAACCGCATTGGCGGATACGGTGATGGCGATATCCGCTGCGGTTTCAAAAGAAATAGCCAGCAGATCCCGGACAAACTGCTTGGAGTTGTCGGCGGCAATATAGGCAATTTCATTGTGCTGCGCATCAAAGCGAATATCACGCCCACCACTGTCTTTCACCGACAAGAGTTCATACAGGTATTCACCGTTGGCAGCGCGGGACGGATCCGGGTGCAGGACCTCTTTCCATTGCAGGGTCAGTCCCACCTGGCTGGCAAATTCAATCAGTTGATCCCTGGCACTGGAAACGGAATCGTCGGCATTGAGTTTCTTCTGAATGGAGTGATAACTGATGCCATTGCCCATGGTCAGGGTTTTGGTGGCCGAACCGGTTAAGGCGGACAATTCAGTGAACAGCTCATTGTCATAATAACGATCGACAAACCGCAGGTAGCTGTGAACCTCCGCATCCAGAGTCTCCTTCATTGTCTGCGCCTGGACCGAGGAACTGCTCAGTATCCAGCTGACCAGATCACCCGTGCCCTGGCTGTCGAGGGCAATGGCGTCCGAGTTAAAGGTCACTTCTTTCTTGGTCAGAGTGGCGTTGGCAAACTGCAGGGCACCTCCAGCCATGGTGTCGTTGACAATGATTTCGTCGTGCACACCCTCACCGCCATCAATCACCACTGGAGAGACAAAGGCGGACAGATCGTAAGACGCTTTCATGGTCACCGCCACAGTTTTGGCAGGCTCTTCGACCACAAACGGTACGATACGATCAGTGCTCTCTACCCCGTAAAATGGCAATCCATCCACTTCGCTCACGGCCACATAGTCGCCATTCGCGTCACGCCGGACATAGAAGCCTTCCACATAGGAATAGTACTGGTTGCGACTGGCGGGGTAACTCAGGTTGAAGGTTTGCTCATCGCCCCCCACATACACCTTGTCACTGCCAGTGCCGGTTTTGATAACCATATCGCCGATCGTACCCAGGTCCACCCCGTACAGATAGATGGTGTCATCGCCACCACCCGACAGGATCTGCAGCCGCTCAATATTGAGTAATTTCTGCAGTTTGACACCAGCCCCGTAAATGCGCTGCTGTGTATCGCCGTTATCATCAATTTCTGTATAAACGTAGAAGGTATCGCTGAGTACGGTACCGACCAGGGACACGGCATCGAAGCCAGCGCCGCCATCGATATTAATATTGGCATTTTGCACATAGACCAGGGAGTCTATGTCCACTTCGCGAGTATCTTCTGTGTCTTTCGATTCTTTCGGGTTCAGTACTGCACTGACATTGGCGGTGCTGGATTCAACCTCGGCGATTTCGCCTTCTTCATCCAGCGTCAACAGTGCCTTCACAAAGAAGGTATCGTCGCCGTTATCGCCAAACAGATTGATTTCGGCCACATTGTGGTTGACCTCGAAATAGTCGTCACCTTCACCGCCAAAGAAATTGGTGTTGTTGAACAGGGCACCATCGGTGATTTCCGTCACCACTGTGACGATCTGGCCATCCACCAGTACCTCTTCGGTTTCCAGCACGGAACCAACAAAGATCTGATCGTCACCGTCACCGGCAAACACATCGATCTGGGCGGAGGTACTGTCGGAAATGATGGTGTCGTTACCATCGCCGGCCAGTAACACGACCTGCTCGACTGAGCCGTAGTTGACCACCTGGAAATTTTGGCCGACCTGCAAGGTGGATTCATTCACCTCCAACAGTGCGTCTTCGTTCTCGGTATCGGTTGCGCCGTAGCTGCTTTCCGAATCGAAGTGACCAATGATCAAACCATCGCCCAGCTTGAGATCCGGGTTGTAGTTGCCGTACTCCAGCCAGCGGTCCTCTTTGAACTTCTTCTCCGGGTCCAGGCTGGCGTCATAGACGGTATCCAGCTGAATGGTGTCATTACCTTCGCTGCCTTTGAATGTCAGTGTGTCGATACCACTGGCACCCGTGTCATTGATGTTGAGGAATTGCTGTCCCTGACTGGTGGCGGCCAGTTCCATGACGTAGGTATCGCCGCCTTTGCCGCCGTCAACCACCCCGCTGTCAGACCAGTTGGTGATCTCAAAGCGGTTGGCGGAATCGAACGCCCGCAACTCGACATCTTCAAAGATGTCGGCAAAGGTTTCCTGCTCAGGGCCATACTGGTTGGACAAATTGGAATCATCAATCAGCAGGGAGGTGTTGGTTAACACGAAATCTGCATCGCGCGATTCGACCAGGGTATCTTTATCACCCTCAAGGTTTTCATCACTGCCGATTGCCACTTCGTAAAACTGGTCTATCCCGGCATTACCCGAAATGCGATCCGAGCCGGCGCCACCAACAATGATTTCGCCATACAGGGTACCTTCAATGACATCATCGCCGTCATTACCCAGCAGGCGAAGATCTTTCACAACTTGATCAGCGTTACCGTCACCCGGTTCTCTGCCAATCGATGAAGCCAGAATTTCGTCATTGCCTCCCAGCCCTTGCAGGGTGAAACGATCGTAGTTCAATTCCAGGCCGGCGAACGACATTTCCATAGCAACACTGTCGTCGGCAGCAAGACGCTGGGTACGCAGCAGTTGGGTCGTTTCTGTCTGACCGTCATCAATGGGTGAGACCAAGGGCGAACGCAGGGACGTCAGCTGATAGCGATCATCTTCCTCGCGGCCATAGACATTGACGATGTCCAGCAAGTTATCGTCCAGTTCACGTAGGTTTTCACCCAGTTTATTGGTGACGGTAACCGTGTTGCGATCGATCCAGGTCTCGGTGTCCGTGTCTTCAGGTACCCCTTCATCCGACGTGTTCAGAGTAATGGTCTGTACACCGTCTTCCGCGGTCACTGGCTCACCGTCGATGGCCACCAGGGTGAAGGTGTCATGCTCTTCGGTAATGGTTAACTGACTGCGGTCAGCGCTCCAGACTTCTCCTTCGGCATCCAGTACAGTGCCATCCGGCTGAATCACAATGGCATCAAGATCACGGTGAATTTTCGTCGGTGATCCGCTAACGGGCTCGCCATTAACACTGACCAACTGGAAAACACTGTCGTCTGTAGCGGAGAAAGACTGCTTGTCCGCACTCCAGACTTCGTCAGCACGACCACTGACGACACCGCCAGAGCCAACCGTGAAGGCGGACACATTAATCGCTTGGGTCTGCTTCTCGTCGGGCGCCTCACCATCAACACTGACCAGAGTGAACAAACTGAGTTCTTCTGTCAGGATCATCTGCTCACGGTCGCCACTCCAGACCTCACCCGGGCTTCCATCCACCGTGCCATCGTCATTAATGACCAGGGTTGAGACATCCCGCTCTATAGTAACGGCTGGCTCACTGGCATCGACCGGTTGACCATCGACGGAAACCAGCACATAGGTATTGGTTTCCCCATCACGTTCCCAAGTGGATGTGCGCTGTTCAATTTCAGCCTGGGTGAAAGTAATGGTATTGAGATCGGCACTCCAAACTTCATCGTCGCTGCCAGCCGGTTTACCCGTGGTCGCATCGATATTGAGCCCACTGGCGTCACGCACCATGGACGACACCGGCGAACCTGCAGGCAGCTGCTCGCCATTGACGCTGACCAGAACAAAGGTATTTTCCACCTCAGCGGTGAGATCCCGCTCCCAGACGGTGGTATTAACCAGTTGTTGCCATTCGCTCACTTCCGGCTGGTTTTGCCAGACGCTGGTATCAATGTTGCGCTGCCACTCACTGGTGGTGATGATGTCTTCATAGAAATAATCGCGGCTGACATTGGTGTTGATGGTACGCAAGGCCGTGGTCGCCACATCGTAAATGTCCACCAGATCCGCGCCACCGGCGGTATCTATATTCAGGCCTTCAACCTCAAACAGACTGAAGCCCCATTCATCACTGCCACGAACCCAGCTCAAATCCGCAATACTGCTGTCGCTGTCACTCACAGCCAGATTGACAATGTCATCCTCGCTGGCATTGGCGATGCGCATGAAGCTGATTTCACCTTCCTCTTCCGCTTCTTCACGCTCGTAGTTGAAGCCATTGACGTTGGCCTGATCCTCACCAGTACCCCCATCCCAGACGCCGTCCTGGTCATCACCAATCAACCACTGGAACAGGTCGTTGCCCGCTTCACCATACAGCGTATCGGAGCCGGTATCGCCTTTGATGCTGTCATCACCGGCACCGGCGTAGATGGTATCGTCGCCTTCATTACCGCTGATCAAGTCGGCAAAATCCGAGCCGTAAATTGTATCGTTATCCATACCACCGACAATACTGTCGTAGAAGCCCTCTTTGGCATCCAGCCCGGCACTGTCCTCACCGGCGCCAGCATCGTCGTAGTACTCTTCCGGCAGGTCCGCGAAAACTTCCGCGGTCGCTGGGTCTTTGCTGTAACCGTAAATCTCATCGCTGCCGGCCATACCGTACAAGCCATCGCGCCCGGCGCCACCTTCGATCAGGTCGCCGCCGGCGCCGCCAGCGATACGGTCATCGCCAGCACCGCCCAACAGATGCGCTGACAGGTATTGAGGCTGACGTCCTTCTTCACTGACGATGGAGATGGAGTCATTACCCTCATTCCCTTCCACGACGATATGCTGATAGGCATCGTCATGCACCAGGATGGTATCGTCATCGTTGCCACCGCGAATGGTGGCCACGGCACCGGACAGTACCAGACCGCTTTTGCCGCTCACAATGATCCGGTCTGCACCCAGTCCAGTGTCGACATACAGGGTCTTATCGCCAACCCCCATAAACTGGAAGTCATCGACAGCATCAGTACCCTGAACATCAATCTTGTCGATCTCGCTAGCCAGGTACACCGCCACCATGCCCTTGGCCTGGACAATAATGAAGTCTTCTTCGTCATCCAGTTTGGTCAGGTCGCGGCCGTTGGAGTCCGAAATCAACAGACCCACACTGCCCTGGTTGGCCAGGCCATCCTTGTATTCATCCAGGACTTTGCCCGAGGCATCTGTGCTGTATTGCAGCACCTCGGTATCGGTCATTTCCAGTAATTGTTCGCGATTGAGGTTAGTCACACGACTGACTTTGTAATTGCCGCCGGCATCAAACGTCAGGGTCGGGGTACTATCTGTATGTTCCAGATGCGCAATGGTATCTGAAGGCGTGTGATCACATGTCCACTCAAAGGTAGCGATCACTTCGTTGACCAGTCGCTGGCTCCAGTCAAAGACCACCAGATCCCCAACACCGATGGTCAGAAAAGCCTCCAGGAAAACCTTTAAAGCACCGGATACATCGAACAAACACTCGGGGCCATGCCCCAGACGGCCGAGCAGCTCATCGCCGTAAAACTTACCATCGCCGATAAAATAACCACTGCTGGTGACGCGTTCATAATCGTTGAGGTCAAAGTTAATGGTCGCATCCAGGCCACCTTTCACACCAAACTTGGCCGCGCCGAGATTCACCCGGGCACCGGCGCCAACCTCAGCCGTTAAAATCATTTCCGGGTAATCGTATTTGGGATCGGTTCTGTCCGAGACGTTTTCGTAGCCGTGATCATCCAGGTAAAAGCCCTGGAAAATTTTCCAGCTGTCTTCCGCCAGGAAATCGCTGTCTTTCCAGTTGTTGAAACCGCGGGTATCAAAACCAAAGTCAAAGTTGGTGATAGCCCCGATTTCACCGTAGAGGAAACCTTCCAGAGGTCCCACAATCGGGAATGCCAGTTCGGCCAGGAACTTCAGGTTCAGGTCGGGCAGGTTGTAGTAGAACAAATCCACATTGCGACCGGTGAGGAAGCCCAGCATCGACATGGGATCTTCCAGTAGCGGAATACTGAAGGCTTTGCCTTGTGTCGTCGGGCTGGCGCCCGCCGGACCGGTGCCGGTCGGATTGCTGGTGGTATTGGCCGGGCCACCCAGCAGATTCGTCAATGCCGTGCTGGCATTGACCGTGTTAGCGGGGTTGGTTTTAGCCGTTGCCACATCGGCAGCACCTACCGCACCACCAGACACAGTACCGGAAGTCAGATTGAAGGTACCGAACTCAATCACACCGCCGTTTTCAAACTGTTCCAGCGCAACAATAAACTCAAGGGTTGAATCGAGTGCAGCCAGTACCTTCTTGGCCGTGTCCACAACATCACTAGGCAGGCGAATGCGAGCCAAATCCAACAATGTGAATTGAGCGACACCGGTGTCAATCGAAAAGGTTAACAAATCCACCACTGGCTTCAGCGGCGTGACGATATCTGTAATCACGGACAGGGCATCGGACAGGAACGAATCCATCACCGAGCCTACATCCAGGGTAACATCTTCGAAGATAACTTCGGGATCACCAATGGAGAACTTGGAGCCGGAAGTAAGTGAATAGCTACCGGAAATGGTTTGATCGTAACGAATATTGGTGGCGACCGACGGCAACACTTCGCCCGCTGTGGTCGATACCGATGCCTCTAGATAGGTATTCGCGGACGCGGACGCGTTTAAAATCACGTCCAGTTTTTCACCTTGAGTGACCATCAGGCGACCATCGCCATTGGCATCTTTCAGGTCCACGCCGAAATGACCGAACAGGCCACTGCCATTGGTGGCCAGGTCGACAAAGTTCATCTGCAGGAAGCCCAGGGTGCCTTTCAACTCCGAGCCTTGAGCCAGACCGGCCTGAATATCCAGGACAATTTCTTCACCTTTTGTATTCACACCTTTGGTGTCGAGGAAAATACCCATTTCCGGTGCGGCAGCATTCGGTAGGGCAACGTTACCGATCCCCAGTCCAATGCCCATCAGGTAGTCGATCTTGGCCTTCAGTTGAGCGTCTACTTCCAGACCGACACCGGGCATGGTGCCGGCGAAGTCGAGGTCTTGCATCACCTCAATGATATTACCGGTGCGTGCACCGGTAATCGGGTCTTTCTCATAGCTGCCCAACAGCAGACCACCAAACTTAATATTGAAAGTAAGCAGCCCATTGGGGGAGAGCACCAGTTCGATATCATCGGCCGAGGCGGGGAATTTGGTTTTCAGTTTGCCCGCACTGTCGTACTGCAATGCACCATCGGCATCCTTGATCGGCACCACAAAGCCAAACAGGTCGGCATAGGAACCCTCGTTGAGCGGACTGAGACCATCGAACAGAGCTTGGCGCACCTTGTCCAGCAGCACCTCAAATACTTTTTCATCTTTCTGCGCCTGCTCCTGCAGCCAGGCACCCAGGCTGCCACTTTCAGTGTAGTCGGAGCCCACCTTCTCACCCAATACTTCTGCCTGAATGGAGCGCAGACTGTCAGCCAGATCGTCAAACGCCTCACCCCCAATCAAGGGCAGTTCAATCGCATCAATGCCATCGGCGACGCCATTTACCGCCGAGAAAAAGCCTTCCAAACCGGAGAGCATGGAATTGGGGTCATTCAACAACCCCAGCAGTGCCACGGCCGCATCGAAGTTGAGATCAAACTTGGGCAGGCTGTAATCCAGCTGATGCTGCAGTTTTGCGGTCTGATCGACCGAAAAGGCAGCTTTCGCGTGCAGCACGTTATCGGCAATGCCATCGGCATTACGATCTTTGGTTGTCCCCCCCAAGGGCAGGGCCTCGATAGGGAAATACAGAGGAATATCCGCCAGTGCAGAGCCATAGGCTTTGGCCTGGAAGGCGTTACTCAGCTCATTGAATTCCAGATAACCATCACCATCGACATCGGCAATGGGGTTGCCCAAATTCGCATAGAAGCCCAGGTCAATGCTGGCGCTGCCGTCCTTGGCCAACAGCCCAAGGGTACTGCCGCCAACATCAAAGCCCAGCTCAAAATCGATATCGCTGGCATCACCGGACACCGAGGCACTGATACCAGTTTCCTGATCCACGTAGAAAATCGGCTCGCGAATGTCACTCATGTCGAAACCAAAACCCAGATCCAGGCCCGCTTGAGCCGTCAGTTCAATCTGCGCATCGGTGCTTAAATTGAGCAGCGCATCAGGATCAAACCCCAACCACTGCTGCAAGTTCAAGTCTTCCAGGTCGAGATTCAGAGCAAAGTTATCCTGGACGATAAAATCAAGGTCCAGATCAAAATCCAGCGCCGAGTTGGAATAGGACAAGTTGACCGGCTTCAGCTCGGGACCGTAACCGAAACCATCCAATAACTTGTGCAGCTCCTCATTCAACATGGTGTCGAGCTGCTGCACATTTTTCGCCGCGTCGCGCACAAACGACACCGCCTCACTCAGACCCTGCGCAAAACTCACCGCACCGTTGCCCAGAATATCGGCAATGCTTTTACCCACCAGCGGAATGTCTTCGTACAGTGAGCCTTCCCGCAGGTTGTAGCGAGTGAGGGTTTTACCGCCGCCATTGACGACCAGTGTCTCGCCCAGATCCGTCAACAGCACGTCACTGGCTTTGTAGGTGTCTTCCACGGCCCAGGATGACAGCGTGTAGGTCAGCAGCACTTTTTGACCATTCACATAGCTCTCTTTGCCCCACAGGACATTGGTCTCGGGATCAGCATTGCTGTTGTCGATCCAGCGACTGAGAGTAATGCCCTTGCCGTCTTCCTGCACTTCGTAACGGCTGCTGGGTTCAGTCGGGTCTGCCGAGTAATCTCCCTCTGTAAAGGTCGTGGCTTGCGCCCAGCGTTCACCGTAGATCAGCACATTGCCGTCGGCATCGGTTTCACCCCAGAAATCGCGATCGGTACCGACTACATCCTTGATCAGCATATCGACGCCACCAATGATCATGTCCAGCGACAGGCCATTGAACTTGAAAAACTGATCCAGATTGGTGAACTGCAACGAGCTGGGAATGCTGGAGAAGAATTGCCCCAGCGACGCATCTTCCGGCAGATACGCGCTGCTGGCCGATATATAACCCTCTTCGTTGCTGAAACCATCCAGTGCACCGGAAAGAGAGACCGGCAGAATCACTTCGTAGTACGCATCGCCGCCTAATGACGGTGTGCTGATCAGAGAGCCGGAACTGTCGGACTTGAGTAGATCGTAGTCCAGCGTCCCATCAAAACCGAAACCCACCGACGCACCGAGAGAGATAACGGCATTCTCGGCTTTCAGCCCCACAGGGCCGATATTGAGGTCGAAATCGACGGTCTTGATGATCGCGCCCGAGACCTCCTCACCTGCGGGAATACCGTAGAGCACGTCATCTTCGACGGTGATAATGGTGTTGGTGCCATCGAAGGTGACATCTTTAACCGTGTAAAGGGTATCGGCGTTGCCAGACCCCACCAGATGGAACTGATCCCCTTTGACAAACTTGCCTACGTTAGGCGCACCCACCACCCCTTCGTGATCACCGGCAATGGTGAAACTGGCGGGATTATCGTTGTCACCGGCATCCCGGTTGAGCAGATCCAGATACTGTTCGCCAAAATTAAAGCTCGCCTCGAGGCCGGGATTGCGAACGTAGAAGACGCCGTCGCTATCGATACCGAAGCTGAATGCCAGATCCACCCCGCCGTTGATGCTGAGCGGACTGGACTGGTCGATACCAATACCCAGATCAAACTCCAGATCGCCCAGATCAATCTCCAGGCCATCAAAGTTGAGATCCACCAGCTGATCGAATGTGGTCAGCGACATGGAGACCTCAAACTCTTTGATGTTGCTAGAGTCCGCCGCTGATATGTCCAGGCCTTTTATGCCCTGTAGGCTATCCAGCAATCCCGAGGTGGAGGCGTCGTCTCCAATGTCACGGATGTAGCCATCCACCAGCGTATTAAAACCACTAATGCGTTCGGAGATCTCCAGCGAAAACTGGTCCACATCGAGGTCGATAAAATCGGTCAGAGAGACACCGGTGAAAGGAATTTCAGTAGCCGAGTCCAGGTAGACGTTAATGCGATCACCCAGGTTTGCGGCCCACTGTGAAAACTGGTTCAGCCCCAGGCTCAGCTTGGATTGATCCGACAGCAGATTGAAATATCCGGCGTCGGGGAGGATGCGAGTGTTTGCACCCAGAGTATCATCCAGCAACGTAAAGTCGCCGTTATCACTGTGCTCCATGCCCAGCTGATGTCCCATCTCATGCAGCAGAGTGGTGAGCAGATCGATACCGACAATGGTGTCATCCAAGCTCGCCAGGTCGGTATCCAGATACCAACCGATTCCGGCCGCATCCAGATCCACTGTGATCTGTAACTTGTCGTTGACCACTTCGGATGCGGCCAGCACACCGTCCTCAAGGTTACCGGGCACAATGGTGGCGTCCTGAATCAACTGGATCAGTTCATGGGGGGTGCCGTTCTCCTCTGGCAGCGCCAGCGCCTCTTCCCACAGCGCCGCAGCCTTAGCCGCCATGTCATCCAACAGCGCCTGGGAGCTGCCATCAGCCAGCAGGTCGTCTCCGATCTGACTGCTGCCGGCGGTGGTATCGGCGTTGAGCGCGCCGGTAAAGCCCTGCGCTCCCAGAAATGAGGAGAAAATCGCCTCCCCAACACTCTGACCGCCAGTCTCCAGCCCTTTTACCTCAAAATTGCCGTAGGCGGAGACAGTGTGAGATAGATCGTCAAAGCCGAAGAGGGTGTAGGTCTCGCCCTGGCTGTCGACCTGCTGCCCCAGGTTTTTGACGCCCTTAACCGCGGTAAAGTCGAGCACATCGCCACCACCGGCAGCCCTCACCTCATCGTGGCCAAATTCGCTGTTGAAAAAGAAGGTGGTCTTGGAGGTGGTCACCAGGAAGCTCTCGATGGCTTTATTAGCCGGCGAGCTAAAGAGTACGTTAAAGGTAGAACCGCTCACGCTCACCGCCGCCGTTACCTGCCCGTCGCCAGTCACCAGACCGTCGAACTTGGCAATGGCGTCCTGAATATTCTGGCGCGTCTCGTCAGCGGTGGCTCCAACCTCCACGTCGACACTGAAGCTGGCGGGGTTGGTCAGGACTGTCTCGGCCCCCGAGGTGCCACCAACGCCCCAGGTGACCTTCAACGCCTCGCCGCTGATCGGGTCTTTGAAATTGGGGCTAAAGTAGGGGTTGGCAAACGAGATCTGAAATAGATCGCCGTCGTTCAACGTGCTCGGCAGCTCAAATTCAAATTCGGCATTGTGGCTGTCGTCCCCTGCCTGCACCGTGGTCACGGCAATATCCGCACCGTCGTCGAGCAGAATATCGTCCCCTTTACCACTTTCAATGTCCTGAATATTGTTCAGCGTGGCGACCCTGACCGGGGCGTTGGGATCAGAGAGATCCCAGGCTTCGCCCGCCCCCAAATCGACCTTAAAACCGACACTGCCGGGGGAGGAGAAAGAGATGTTGTCATTCACCGTGTCATAAAAGCTAACGGTATTAGTACCCTTGAAGCCATCGACGTTATCTTCGCCGCCCTGGCCCAACACAAAAATATTGTTTTTCTCGTTGCCCTTAAGGGTATCGTCGCCGTCGGAGCCATAGACTTTCACAAAGCCGGCCACGGCGTTGCTCTCCAGCGGTGACCCCGCGAAGAAATCCAGCCCTTCAGTGAGACCGCTGTAACGATTACCTTCGACACCAGTAGCACTGCCGTAGTTAACGGTGGGAATAATATTCACCTTGCCCCACACCGGAAGCTCGATATAGACCGGCTTAGCAGGGTAGGAGAGACCAACGCTACCATCGACGGTAATACCGGAGATGCCCGCCGCACCGTTGTCGTAACCGGCGTAGTTGAGAGTGATATCACCGGCAGCCGAGAGCACACCATTAAGCTTGGCGTTGCCGTGGAAGGTGAAGATATTCTCACCGCCACCGCCGACAAGATTCTCGATCCCCATGGCCACCACCATATTGCCGCCACGGTAGGTGAGATCGGTACCGGGGATGGTCCAGTTATCCGTCAGATCACCGAGATAGCCACCAACAGTTTCATCCTGGGCAATCACAAAGGTCTGCCCGATGCTCACCGCGGTGGGAATATTGCGACTGTCGAACCAGTTGCCCCATGACGCAATGTTATCGGTGGTCACCTCGAAGATATCGAAGTAGATCGTGTTCTTAACCTGGCGCTCTTCTACCTGCCCCTTCTTGCCCTGGCCGGCACCGGAGAGATCGAGAGTATCGAGGAAACCGGGAGAGACTCCCATCACTTCCACATTAGGCCCTTCGGCCACCACACCGATACCCCATGAACCACTGAACTTGTAGGTATCGGCTCCGAAACCGCCGGCCAGTAAATGCACGCCGGGCGCAAAGGTGGAGCTTGAAGTGAGGCTTGCCTTGCCCTGTGTGGTCAGCGCGTTGGCGCCAGCAGAGACCAAAGTGGCGCCGATTTTGCCCGCCAGTCCCTTGCCGCCAAGTAGACTGTTGAGGTCGTCGGTCAGCAGGTTGCCGCCCACCTCAAAGGTGTTAGCCCCCAGCGTCGCTTCAAACTCGGTGCGTGGATTCCAGCTCAGATCGGTAATCAGATTGAGCCCGGCACCGTACTTGACGTTGTGGATGTGTTGCAGGCTGCCGGTAAAACCGTACTTGCCGCCCCATCCGCGCAAAATGCTTTGGGTGTAGGCGTCTTTATCAAAGGCTGACATCAGCGACTGGTCAGTCGCCGCCAGCGCAGTATCAGTGATACTAAGTGGCGTGGTGTCGATGAACTCCACAAACCAGGTGTTGGCCTGCGTCCCCTTCTCCACGTTCACCTTGCCGGCGCCCAGCAGGCGATTAATGGCATTGGCGATATTAAAGGCGGTGGTATCGGCGCCGCTGCCGGTCAGAATGTCGCGGGTCTGCACACCGTTCACATTGAGGCGGAAGGAGGTCAGCGTGGCGGTGTCTTTAACACGAATTAGCTGGCGTTCGTTGAGCGCCACCGTCACCGGCGCATTGAGTTTCACCGCCACCGCGTTGGGTGCCTGAGCCGTGTTGTTCGGATCGATTACCTGCAGGGCGCTGCCATCCACCACAAAGGTCTGCTCCGCAGCACCCACCGGCAGTATCAGCTCAATGGACAACTGGCGCGGCGCCGATGCTGTGGCCGCTATTTCAGTAACCCGCGCGTCCACCACATTGGTCAACCCTTTCAAGGCCGTCTGGATCTCCGCCACTGGAGCGGTGTGGTTGAGCGCTACTGTTTTCAGTCCGCCGTAGGAGAGGACAATCTGACCGCTGGTGTCCGAGGGAATAGCAAACTTGTAGACCGGGTTACCGAGCACCGAGGCGTCCACAGAGACGCCCGTGGCGTCGCGTTCCATCAGCACCGGCAGATCGCCCACAAAGATAGGGGTAGAGTTGCCGCTGGCGGGTGCAATGGATTGATAGACCCCAAAGCTGTCGAGTCGCGCCGCAGTCAACTGCAGAGAGCTCAAGGCTGGCGCCGTGTAGACAAGCTCCAGCACCTGACTGGCACCGGTACCGGTCACCGTGGCCACCACCGAGCCCTTGCCGCCCGCCGCTGTCAGTGCTGCGTTAAGCGCCTCTTCGGCCACCTGCTTGAGGGTTTTGACTCCAGCCACCACCTTGTCCAGATCGATGACAGCACTGACCGTCTGTGCCACTGCGGTGGTGATATCAGTGATGTCATAGTGCACCACCAGAGCCCCCTGATCAGCACCGTTAAGGGCAATCTCCTGGGTACTGGCCGCGGTGGTACCGTTGGTCAGCAACATCAGCTGAGTTACGCTAGGCACCGGGTTAGCCGCGCTGGCTTTGACCTCCACATCCACCGACTTGGGCGTACCGTTGGTAAACGACAAACTCTTGCCGCTGATGGTCACTGTGTAGTTGAGCGTGGCTGTTTTGGCGATCAAGGCTTTCACCGCCGCCAGCACCTCCTCACTGGTGGCGCCAGCCGACAGATCGGCGGTGCGGTAGAGGCCATC
This sequence comes from Pseudomaricurvus hydrocarbonicus, assembly GCF_011602365.1. Taxonomy (GTDB): domain Bacteria; phylum Pseudomonadota; class Gammaproteobacteria; order Pseudomonadales; family Cellvibrionaceae; genus Pseudomaricurvus; species Pseudomaricurvus hydrocarbonicus. Next base: position 141,694 of record NZ_JAAONZ010000008.1, on the reverse strand, counting down.
GAGCTTGATGTTGTAGGTTGAATTCTGTACCGGTATGGATTCGAACACGGTGGGAGTATCAGTACCGGTGGTGTTTAGCACCGGGGTAACACGCTCCCCTTTCAGCGAGATCCCCTGTACCGTCAGCAACTTATTGGTGACGGCGATGTTGGCGGTGGCATCTTCCACAAAGGTGATGTCCCACTGACCGCCACCCAGGCTTGCCACATTCACCAGGTTGTCACCGAAAGCAGCGCCCAGCGCGGCGTTCAACGCCGAGCGAATAGAGATCGCAATCTCCGCTTCCGTTTTAGGCTGATTGACCGCCGTATAGAGCGCCGCATTGGCGGCCAGAGTGCCAGTGCTGCCCAGCGACAGGGGCACCGCGTACTGCGCATCGAGGAAAGTGATGCGGTAGCCGATGCCAGCCTCTTTGGTAACGCTCACCACATTAGTGGTGATACCCAATTCACTCTTGAACAGAGTATTGAGGGCGTTGGCGATCGCCTGGGCGCCGCCACTGGGGGTAATCTGAATAGTGGCGGTGGTCGCGAATTGCGGTGCGGTACCACCGGATTTCTGATACTGCAGCGTCAAGTTACCGCTGCTGTTTTCCACATCGGCGATGTAGAGCACCTGCTGCATGGCGGCACTGAGCTGAACCGGTGCCGTTGGGGTGCCATCCAGATCCAGGTAGACACTGCCCTCTTTGGCTTGCGGAATAGAGAGACGGTAGCGGTCGCCCACGCCGTGACCATCGTTGATGGTACTGACGGTGACGGTATCGTTAATGGCCGAAGGAGCCAGCGACGCTTTAACCGGCTGCACAAAGTCCTTGAAGCCACCCCCAGTCACATCCACAGTGTTGATCACCGCCAGTGACGTGGGTGTTATCTGGGTGAAATCCACATTGCTGAGCACGGTAGAGGTACTGATATGAGCCGACAACGGCTTTAGGCCGGTACCACCGATAATGGTGCCCTGGAATGTGGTCTTGCCGTTGATGGAGAAGGTATTCTCATTAATACCGCCGCGCACGATGGTATTGGCGCCCACATCGGTGAAGGTGTAGGTCTCGATCACCGCACCACCGGCAAGGAAGGTTTTGAACAGATTAGCCACTTCTGTGCCGGTGCCAGCCAGGAAACCCAACTGGCTGTCGGCCACCTTCTCCACCGTCAGATTGGTCTGTCCGCGATTGCCCTGCACACTCTTGGTGGTGTTGGTTTTCACATCACTGGCGGTCAGCTTGTTAGCCACCGGAGTGGTCGCAACAGTATCCAGGTTGGCCGATGAGGTAAGACTCAGGGTGACATCACCCGGAGTATTAAACGTGATATTGACAGTTTTTGAGCCCGCCGTAGCAGTGCCGGAAAAGAGCGGCGATTTGACACTCACTTCGCCCTTACCCAACAGCGAATTGAGGGCGAACTCTATCTTCGCCATCTTATCGACCTTGGTATCCGTTGCATCAAAAGTAATAGGCTGGGTCACCAGCTTGCGGCCATTCTGCAGGGTCACTACCGAGGCATCGGTCGCCCCCAACACTTCCATCTGCAGGAAGTCGTGTGGGTTGGCCGTCGTGGTGGTGTACGCGGCCGTGGCTGGAGCACTGAAGGTAATATCCCAGCTGTAGGGCTTGTAGGCGACCCCGGTAATCAGCTGCCCACTCTTATCGCGCACTTGAGCACCGTTTACCCCAACCGGATCGACACTCACTGTCACTCCACCGGTCAACTTGGCGCGAATGGCGTTCTCGATATTAAGACGTGTGGTCGCGGCATCGTACTGGCCCGCGTTGGCATGAGTCGCGGGGTAGGTGGCTATGGTGATAGCCGCCGTGTTCACCAGACTGTTGCCATTGGGCACCTTGAGGGTAAAGCTGGCGGGCTTGATTGCACCATTGAAACTGAGGCGCTGCTGTTCTTTTTCCAGATAGTCAAAGGCAAAGGTACCGACCGCGCTACTGTCGATATCAAATGCTGCCACCTCTTTTTTGGCATTCTGCTGTACAAATTTGAAATTCAGCTTATTGGAGACATGGCTGAAATCAATATCCAGCGCGTGGCCATTGGCCACCAAGGTACTGGTATCAATGGTGGTGCTGGGGACCTTACGCAGGATATCCGGCAATGCCACGGCCTTGAGGATATCTGCGACCGAGGTGCTGCCAAAGATAAAACGAGAGTCCGCATTGGGGGCGATTATCGTCTCGATGGCATTGAGAGAGCTCTTCTTGATCCCCTCGTCCAGAGTTTTGGTGGTGACGCTGGCCTCCACCGAGCCGTTGATGGCGGTCAGGCTTTTTTCGGTCACAATCAGATCGGGCACATTGCCGGTGGCGGGTTTGGTAAAGACAATCTCAAACGCCTGCTGTCCTGAAACGGTGGTGGTGAGCGCCTTGACCTCAACACCGTATTTGCCAAAATTGAAAAAGCCGTCACGCGACAGCGCATCCAACGCCGCCTTGATACTGACGACAGTGTCCGTGGCTGTGGCTCCGACGGTGATCAAGTTACTGAGCTTACCCCCCTTAATGGACTCTACCCCAAACTCGTCGGTCACCACTAAGCCGCCAGCATTTAACTTAAAGGTACTGCCCACCTTCACATTGCTCAAGGTCAGCTGTTTTACTTCCTGCAACGAGTTACCGTTCTGCACGGTCCACAGCTCTGGAGTGTATTTCTGCTGGCTGACCGAGAGGCTGGCCGAGGAGATGGTCGCACCAGTTAAGCGCGATTCATACTCGCCTGTGGTACTGTTCAAAACCTGGTATTCAGAAACCTCAATGCGATAACTGTTGCCGGCACCACTCTGGCTCACCATAAAGGCGATATCACTGTTGGCGTTGCTGTTGAGCCCGGTCTGAATCGCGCGCGCCACGTCGTCGGCAGTCAAGGCGGTGGCAGGAATGGTGATACTGCGGCTGACCGGCACGCTGTTACCCAGGTTATCCTTAAAGGTAAAGCTGAGTGCCAGTTTACCGCTGCTCAACCAGCCCAGATCGATGTTCATCGCCGGCCGGTTGCCATTGGCGATGGTACCACTGACCACGGTGGGCTGAGCAATATCGGGGTATTGGAGACTGGTAGAAACCAGAGTCATCTCTGGCACATTGGTGTATTTCGGGTAGCGAAACTCAATATCGAAGGTACTCTCTACCTTGCTGAAAGTACTGCCGGTACGAGTCACCTTAACAAACTCGGTCCCTGCCGGCGCTACACTGCTGAATTTGTTCTGCAGTGCCAAATTCAGGGCTGTCTGTATGTTGGTTGCGGTGGCCGCATCGGTGGCGCCAACGTTGATGGGGCCCACATTAAACGGGCCTGACAGGGTGCCATCACTGAGCGGAAACTTATCCAGTTTTAGGGTAAAGGTGGAGCCACCCTTGGCGCCGGCCAGAAACAGGCGCTGAATTTCATAGGTATTGCCTTCGTCACTCACCAACACGGTGTTGGCAGAGGCGGAGAAACGACCAGAGACACCGCCAAAGCCGGTGATACGCTGTGCCAGTGACTCTTTCAGCGTAAACTGACCGGTACCCGCCTGCAGCTGATTGGAGTTGAACAGGAAGGTCATGGTCTCTTCGACCGTGGCGAAATCGAGCGTGTCTTTGATCGCTTTCAGCAGCTCGTCGTTGGTGCGACCATCACTGCCACTGGTGCTCTCAAAAACCTGATCCTGCCCCCAGGCACCACTGAAGACGTAGCGATCGTAACCACTCCCACCCACCAGAGTATCGTTGCCCAGATCTCCGTAGAGAACATCGTGACCGGTGCCCCCCAGCAGGGAGTCATTGCCGGTACCACCGCTGAGGATGTCATTGCCGGCATTGCCCTGTAGAGAGTCGTTGCCATCACCGCCACTGAGACGATCATTACCCGCGCCACCACGCAGCGCATCATCCCCCTGAAAACCGCCCACCACGTCGTCGCCAACGCCAGCCAGAATGTTATCGTCACCCGAGGTGCCGGCAAAGAAACCATCGAGACCGTTGTGCATCTGGATATTGGTAGTGGCGGCGTTGCCAAACTGCCCAAGCACGACCATCAGTTTGCCGCCAATGGTGGCTCCGGTGCCATCTACAGGGATCACTTCGTCAATGTAATCGATGGCCTTTTTGTGCAGACTGCTCACCCCTTTCTGGAATTCGACCAGTGCCGTGGAAGACCAGGTGGTGGTGGAGACCGAGGTCACCTTGTCAAACTTGTTCGCGTCGGTCAGCGAGACACGATAGGTCACCGACGTAGTGGTGGTGGTGATCACCGTCTTCGTCAGAGTCGCCGTACCTGGCGCTGGCTGAGTTCCGGCGATGGAAGACATGCTCCAGTTGCCCGTAGTGTCGTTATAGGTGTAGGTGCGCGTCACCGTGTTGCCATTGCTGTAGGTGAGCACTTCTGTCCGGGCACGGGTAACCGAGTCCTGAGGGCGCTGACTCACCAAGTCTACTTTGGGCGCCTTGTCTGCGACCTTCTCCTCCACCAGCTGCAGCTCGGGAAAATCGAGTGGTGTCAGGAAGGTGATCTTAAAACCGTTGTTGCTGGCATCGCCACCTTCGGTGGTCACCGTGAAAAATTTATTGGTAGCACCGGTACCGGTGGTGGTGGGCTGCTGGAAAAACTTGTTGAGCGTGTTCTCAATGGCAACGCGCAGGGTCTCGACCTGGGTTGGGGTGTTGGAGATGACCTCCGTCTCCACCCCACCCAGTGACAATTTAAAAGAAGCCAATCCCTTCTTGGCCGGGGTGATGCCGGTGGCTGCGGTGCTGGTGGTGGACTTGGGAACCAGCAGTTGCTGCACCTCTTTTTGCACTCCAGTCACAGCTGGGTTGGCCGTGCCGTCGGGATTGACGCTCAACAGGACACCCGATGCGAGAAATTCATCGAGATTGGTGCTGTTGTTATGGGTCTTCTCCACAACCGCACCACTACCATCACGGTCTTCAAACTGGGAGTAGTCAAAGATATTGATGCCGCGTTTGGTGTTGTCGTCAACCCGCTTGGGTGTGGTGATGGTACCCTGCAGCGCCCCATCATCCTTAATGATGTAGGTATTGGTACCTTGGCCGCCAATAATGTGAGCAATGTCTTCCGCCACCAGATTGTAGGTGTAGGTGACAACTTGAGTGACACCACCCGTCCCGACATTCACATCTGACACCGCTTTAACCGTCACTCGTGACGCGGTGGAGTTGACGTTGGTGCTTTCCAGAATAAAAATCAGGTCGTGGGTAACGGCGGAGAAGTCGAGCGTGCCGTTTTTGTTGCCGGAGGCAGAGTCATCGATTTTGAAGTTAACGGTCTTGGAGGAGGGGGTGGAAGTGCCCAGCTTGGAGAGATCCACCATGCCCCAGTTGTCCTCAAAGGCATAAGTGTTCTTGCCTTTACCACCGGCCACCTCTTCCACATTCACTACGTTCTTCAAGGTGTTGGCGGTGTCCAGAGTGGTCCCGGTTTTCTGTGATACAGTCACACCGTACTTATTCTGCGTGGTGGCAGCGTGCAGATCGATGGGGTTGCCATTCACCAGAGGCAACTTGCCCACATAAGTACCGCTGGTCTCCACTGAAGGCCGGAAGGTGACCTGCAGATCCTTGGTAACCGCTCCGACACCGGAGCCTGGCTCACCGCTGAAATCGAGACGGTCGCCATCGCCCCCCTTAATCAGTTTGCCATCCTTGTAGTCTGCCAGTTCGGTGATAATATCCTTGCCCCAGTTATCGCTGAAGCGATAGGTGTCGGAACCGGCACCACCGATCAACTCCTGGTTGCCCTGACCACCCACCAACAGATCGCTGCCGCGACCGGTGTCCAACACCACCCCACCCTGATTGCCGGTCACCAGTTTTTGCTGACCGAAATCCGAAGTCACTGCAATAACATCGGTTTTATCAAAGCCACTGAAGGTCAAGCCCGCCACCACAGGCGCGGGGGTCGAGGTGTTATCCAACCAGGTTTCCAGCTGAGTATTATCGCCGTCTCGCTGGTAAGTAATATCCAGCTTGCCGGTGTAGCTGGCTCCCTGCTTCAACTCCAGCGTTTGGCCCTTGGCATCCAAGTGCAAATGGGTAGTAGCGGCACTGCTACTCATACCCGCCGTCAGGGAGAGCAATCGCCCCTGTTTGCTGGTCACCACCGCCAGGCTCGATTTGATCGCCTCATTGGCCGCCAGACTCGCCGCATTGGTGTCAGCAATCCACTTGTTGGCGTTGTTCTTGTCGCTGAAAATAAACGAGCCGTAACTGAGCGCACTGTAGGCAATGTTGACTTCATCGGCGGTCGTCTTGGCCAGATTACTCGCATCCAAACTCTTCAGTTCCGCCAGTAACTCCACCTGATACTGATAATTACCGGTAGCGTTGGTTGCACCAATTTTCAGGCTGTCAATTTTTTTGCTGGTACCGGCATCCGCTTCAAATTGAAACTTGGTAACCTTACCTTCCTCTACCCCACTCAGGCTCAACTTTTGGGCGGTCAGTGAACGGCCATCCTCTGCCAGCACCAGTTTCAAGCCCGACTGCACCGCACTGAAGTCCAGTAGATCTATGGAGCCTTTAAGATTCACCACATCCTGCACACCCACATAGGAAGCATTCACTGCCGAAGTGGTTTGCAGGATTGGGGTGGCCAATACGCCTTCATAACGCGGATCATTTTGGGAAAAGGCACTGGCCACTTCCACCACGCCAAATTCGGTTTCCAAAATCCAGTCGCCACCAATGCGGCTGTTACCGGTCAGGTTGTCCGAGGCAGCAATATCCGCCGCAGTGACACCAGCCAGACGCTCGATAAATTCAAAACCCACCTCCCCTGCGGAAAGGTTACAGCCGTAGAAAAGAATGTCGCCATTGTCTGTCAGAGACTCGCCCCAACCGCGCAAGGCTGCATCATAAGTTTCAAGGTTGTCATTGTTGAGCAAGGCATTGCCCAACTGCAATTCGCCGGTTTGAGCGTGACTGAGCACATGCAGGGCCGAGACGTCCTGATAATTTGATAGCAGATCGCTGATCAGCTCAATGGAATCGCGTTTGCTGTCTTTCTCCAGCAACACCACGGAAACGCGAGTCTCCCCTTCTTGCCATTCTGCCAGCTGGGCATCGCCGTCCTGAATGGATTCAAACTCCAGCGCTTGGGCCGCAGGCCCCATGAACCGGTCCAGCAGCAACTGATAATCATCAACCGCGGTATCCACCAGTACGACCTGATGACCATTCAATTGTTGAACGTAATAAATACCTTCGTCATCAGGGGCGACATAACCACCTTGCTGAGAGCCATCCTCATCAGCATCATTGCTCGCTGCAAAAAAGTCGGGCAAAACTTCACGCTGCAAACGGGGTTTTTCATTATTCAGGTCGGCTTCAAAGTGGCCATTTTCAATCACCTGCCGGATCACCTGCTGATGATCGATTTGTTCGCGCAGCGCCTGGTCACCGGCAAACGGAGCCAGATCTGCTGACAGCAGATAGCGGGCCTCCATTTGTTCCGCCAGATAACGGTTTTTTCGTTTGGCTTTCACCGACTGAGTGTTCCAAAAGAACTTTCTCAGTTCTGTGCCACGAATGTATTTGGATTGCAGTAACCGCGCGAAGATATATTTCATAGCCCTAGCCCTTGAGCTGAATAGTTATTGCCACAACACTGTGGCCTTCCCTGTAACAATGTTTGATCGTGAAATGGCACCGGAATCGATGCCATGGTTCCCGGAGGAAACTGTAACGTTCATGCTACCGGCGCTAGCGCAGCCAGTTGTTGATCGCCACCAGATCGCCTTCCACCAGTACGCCCGCCGCCCGCTTTAACTTCAAGCTGTTGATGGCGTAGTCGTAGCGCGCTTCAATATAATTCTTTTGGGCGTCCGCCAGATCGCGTTGCGCATCGAGAACCACCAGCATGGTGTAGAGACCCGCTTGCAGCCCCTTCTCTTTGTTGCGCAGCACTTCCCGCTGTGAACTCACCGTTTTTTGCAACGCTTTTACCTGGGCGATATTGGCCATCACCCCCTGAAACGCGGAATTGACATCGGTTTTGACTTCACGCAACACCCGCGTCAAATCTTCCTGACTCTTGTGCATGCGCTCTATAGCTTCACGACGGCGGGAAGAGACAGCGCCCCCCTGATAGATCGGGACCTCCAGCTGCAGGGCGATTTCATCGCCTTCTATGCGACTGGTGCCGCCAAACAGAGAGCCGCCCTGGTCCTCATCAAAATTGCGGTAAACCAAACTTAAGGTGGGATAGTGACCGGCGGTCTGCGCCTTGACCTCCATACGCGCCTCTTGCAGGGTGAACTGCTGGGACAAGATGTCGGGATTGCCTGTCACCCCACGCTCAATCCAGGGTTGCGGCATGGCCGGATCCGGCAGTTCCAACGGCAGTTTTTCCTGCATCGGGCGCAACTCTTCATGCAACTGACCGGTCAGTTGCATCAGCGAAAAGAGAGCATCGTCCAGCCCCTTGCTGAACTGGGCCTCTTCCGCTAACGCGGTGTAGTAGCGGGCTTCGGCATCCACCACTTCCGCTCGCCGGCCCAGACCCGCGTTGCGACTTTTGCTGGCGTATTCCACATGGCGCTGCAGCGCCTCCTTTTCGGCACTGATGGCACTCAACTGTTCTTCGGTTTTCAGCACCGTGAAATAGCGCTCGGCCACGTTGATCAGAAGATCCTGGCGCGCCCTGTCAAACTCGACATCCGCGCGATCGCGGACCACCTTGGACTGGCTGTAGCGCACCCAGTATTCGTGGTTATAAATGGATTGATTGAGCGTCAGGGCGTAGGTGGTGGTCTCGTAATCGGCAGAGGAGGCGTTCGCCACCTGGTTTTCCGATTCGACAATGGCATCGCTGTTGTCGGTCCGCTCGGCGTTGAACGACAGCGACGGCAACAGGCGGGCTCGCGCCTGTTTGACAGCCTCTTGCTCGGCAGCCCGTTCAAAGGCGGCTCCGCGAAAGCTGGGATCCGCGGTTTTCGCCTGACTGAGAATATCCAGCAAGCCTTCGCTGGCGAGTGACGGCACGCTCGCGAGCCACAATAAGGCTACACCGGCCCCGGTTATATAATTTTTCATTAACACCCATTCCTTGAGATCCCCAATCCTGCGACCACAGCCCCTGCCAAAGGGCACACAGCCAACGACCGTTCTAATCTGGTTGTCAGTCGTTGTTATGAGATTATTCTGTTAGCCACCCCTAGCCGACACAGATAAAATTCACCAAATAAAATCATCCATGATGAGAAAGAGTGGAATTTAGCGCCAGTTATCATAACAACCTCGCATTGCTAATCATACGTTTTGCCAAAGCAATCACACTATTGACGCTTTTTTTAAAAATTTCAGGTTATAAGGGATAAGGCGACTAATTCTCAAAAGTTAACTGGTTAATGGGTTTAATTTCTCTAGAAGTGGACCACAATCGGGCATTAAACCTTGAAACTGCGCCTCAAGCACCAACACAGGGATGATGCTGACGAAAATTCGTCCTCAAGCGACAACCACAAATAACTAAATGTTCTAAAAAAGATACCCATATAAATCATAAAAATAAAAAAAGCCGGAGGATGTCAGCCCCCAGCTTCTTATAATGTCCCGACGTTGGCGTCTAAATACCCTTATTTGGTGATCACAGTCACAACTTCATCCGCGAGCGTCACAAAGTAGGCCGAGTCAACGCAACGGTGCGGGCCAAGCGCTCCATCGGCACCTCAGCAAAGCCGGTACCAAACCAGGCCACCACCAGATCCTTATCCGGCGACACATACAGCCCCTGCCCGTTCATGCCTCCCTTATACATATCCCCATCCGCAAAAATGGCATCCCACTGATAGGCGTTGGATACCGGGCGCTCACCAAACAGGCGCGCCAGTCTTGGCCCCATCTCGCCCTGATAATAGGCTGCGGGGTTGCCCGCTGTGCGAATTTTCTCCAGGCTCGCGGCCGACACCAGACGCTGCTCTGACACCTTGTGCCAACTGGGTGTGTACAACATGGCAAACCTGGCCATGTCGACCAGTCGCGATGAAATCAAGCCGTGAATGATGCCGTTGCCCTGAGGACTCAGCGCCAGTTGCGCATCGCCTTCTGCCCCAATGGGGCGCCACACACGTTCCGAGATGACATCCGCCAACCGCTGCCCGGTGATCGACTCAATGATCAGACCCAGCAGCTGGGTATTCGCCGACGAGTATTCAAATTTCTGCCCCGGCTCGCCCAGGTAGCCGACCGACAGCAGCGCCTCATTGTGCGTCAGTACCTCACCCTCCCGATTGGGGTAACCCACTTCCGCCACCATAAAACGGCTAAAGCCGGACATCGGGTTGGCCCGCGCGGCCGCATTTTCCACCAGATCCAACCCGGTCTGCATGTTGAGGACATCAATCACCTTGATGTTTTCCCAGTGGGTGCCCGCCGCCGCTGGCAGGTAACGCACCACCGGCTGTTCAACATCCAGCCGCCCTTCGCCCTCCAGCTGGGCGATAAGATAACTGGCCACCGGCTTGGCATTTGACATCCACACGTGATTATCAAAAGGCCGCATGCCGGGATACTGTTCATAGACCACTTTGCCACGGTGCATGACTATCACTCCCTGCAGGGGTGACTGCGGCGACAGGATCACCTCGTCCAGCGTTTGCTGCTTACCCTGCCATTCGACCGGCAATTGACCCAGCCGGGGATCGAGCTCTGACACCAGCGGCACCACCGGTCCCTGACGATAGATGGTGGCGTGGGGCAACTGCGTCGCCAGATGCAGATAGGAGTATGCCCCCTCCGGCGTTACCGTCAGAAATCGAGGCAGCGTCCAGTTTTCCTGCAGCTGATATGCCGCTTCCGCGCTGTAGCCCCCGGCCGCATCCCGCAAAAAGCCATTCGCGGGTTTAGATAAAGAACCATTTGCGGACTCGGCCCCCGCACCCAGCGACCCAACCATCAAACACAACGCCAAACCGGCGCTTGCCCAACTTTTCATACACACCCTCCCGTGCCACATCATCCACAACCTCCTCACGCCCACCCTAGCGGTCTGCGTTTAACGTCATTCGGGCGAAAACAGGCTCTCTGAATTCACCCCGGTTTAACCCAAAAAGGCTGCTGACCGACACATTGCGTCTTTCAGCAGCCTCATCACCAGTGCGCCCAGAACCGACTTTACAGTCGCGATCTGAGCGTAACCGCTGTCCGGATCAAAAGCGGTACTTGCCCTCGATGCCATAGGTTCTGGGCATCGCATAGCCAGCCACGTAAGTCCCCAGGAAATCCCGGAAGCTGTAGTTCATGTGGTCGCTGTCGGCCAAGTTGCGGCCCCACAGGTACACCTCCCAATGCTCGGCATCGTCAATAAGGCCCAGGCGGGCGTTGACCAGGTCGTAGCTTTCCAGGCGGTCGTAAGCCACATCCACCAGCCCATTACTGAAGCCGTCGTTATTGCTCGGCGTGAGGTAACGCTCCGAGGTGTAACTGTAGTCCGCACGCAACAGCAGTGTTGCCGCCAGCGAAGGCATGGGCACATAGTACTGCACGCCCAGTGACGCGGTGGTATCCGGTGCGTAAGGCAGGTCATTGCCTGAGGCATCCGCACCGCCATCGCCGCCACCGGGGAAACTCTTGAAAGTGGTGTCCAGCAAACCCAGCGCGGCTGTGATCTGCAGGTTGTCGGTGGGGACATAGGTCGCTTCCAGCTCCACCCCTTTACTGACCACTTCGGCGGCATTGGTGATGGTCAGTGCGGTGCCACCACCACCCAGTTCAATGTACTGATTGACCTGATAGTCGTCATACTTGGAATAGAAGACGGCGCTGCTGAGTCGCAACCGGCGATCCAGCAATTCGGCCTTGTAACCCAACTCGTGGCTGATCACGGATTCGGTATCAAACTCGATATCCTCCGGGCTGCCGGTAAACTGGTCGGCATTGACAAAGTCCAGGTTGTAACCACCGCTCTTAACCCCGGTAGAGGTGCGCGCGTAGACAAAGCTGTTGTCAGTCAGAGCGAAATTTACGCTCAATGTCGGCGACAAGTCACGATCGGTGCGCGAATCTTTTACCGAACCGGTAGCGATATTAAAGCCGCCAGAATTGCTGCCATCGATGGTCCAGTCCACGTCCTTGGTCTCTTCCGAGTAACGAAAACCAAACCCCAAACTGAGGCGGTCGGTAATGTCGTAGTTACCATTGGCGTAGATGGAGAAGCTTTCCGTATCCACCGTGCCGCCATAGGCTACGGCGGTGGAGTTTGGCGCAATACCAAACGGGAACAGACCAATATGCTCTCCCGCCAGTGCGAAGCGTTCCGTTTCGCTGTCCTGAGCGTAGTAGTACAAACCAAGCACATAGGATAACGCCGAATCGGCCGGCGAGGTCAGCTGGAATTCCTGCGTCATTTGCTTGTAGCTATCTTCATAGGCGGTGTTCACCAGATCCAGCTCGGTGAAGTCCACATCGGTGCCATAGATCATCTCGGTATAGCGATAGGAGGTGATCGACTTGAAGGAAAAACCGTTGTCCATGTCGTAGTCAACGGTGGCGGACGTGCCCCAGATTTCCTTGTCTTCGGGTACGGTGCGGTTCTGGTTCATCTCATACTTATCGTTGCCCGCAGTGGGGTAACCGCTGGCAAAGATGGAGGTCAGAGGCTCACCGTTGAAACCCCAGCGGTCCTGGCTCATGTAGTCACCGGCAAGGCTCAACGTCAGATTGTCGGCCAGATCCGAACGCAGCATGACCCGCCCGGAAGTCGAATCGCGACCGTTCACCTTATCGCCGTTGTAGAGATTCTTAATGTAGCCATCGCGCTCGGTCTGGTTGAGACTCACGGACATGGCGGTCGTGTCGGTCAACGGTAAATTGCCCCGCAGCTGGTATTCGCGGCTGTTGTAGTTACCCACATTGACGCCCAATTCCAGTTCAACCTCATCGCCGGGCTTGCGAGAAATCAGGTTGACGGCTCCGGCTACCGTATTCTTGCCAAACAGGGTGCCCTGCGGGCCGCGCAGCACTTCCACCCGCTCCAGGTCGACCAGCCCCTGGTTAACCGCCGGGGACTGCCCCAGGTAGACCCCGTCCAGATAGACGCCCACACGGGTATCGAAACCAATGTTACGGCTGTTGGCACCGACGCCACGAATGGTCACCCGGGAACTGAAATCACTGTCCTGGCTCATTTGCACGTTAGGTGCCATCTCGCCAAGGTCTTTCACTTCCTTGATGCCGCTTTGCTCCAGGGCTTCCGCTCCCAGAGCCGCCATGGAAATGGGCACTTCCAGCGCGCGCTCTTCGCGCTTCTGGGCGGTTACGACCACCTCTTCCAGGGAAAAAGTCTGCGCGGCAAAACCGGCAGTAGCTGACAGCAGCGTCGAACCGCCGATGGCCAGAGCCAGCAAATTCGGCAGCACTTGGGTTTTTTTTCGGGTGTCCTTCACTGGGTGAACGGTGTGTTTAGAAGTTATTCTTGAACTCACAAGCCAATCCTCTTTTTTTATAGTTAGATCCGCGTTATCAAACTCGTCTCTCTAGCGGGAAGGCAAAATACTATACCGGCGGGCACACGCAGGACTGTCCGGTTTAAGACATTGCGCAATGCCGCCTCAAAAGCACGGCGTAAAGACGCCCAGTTAGCGGCACTGTCTTAAACCGTGATTAAAGGCACCGTTGCGGGGGCATGAAACAAGAGGAGGGAGTTAAGACAAGGCCTGCAAGAATCAGGCAGCAAGGAGAGTGTGGACACAAATGCAGCGATCTATGACGCAGCAGGCACATCGCTGCTGCCCGGGAACCAAGCTCATGAGGGTTCAAGGCGAAGGGGAATTGCCGTTTCAGATCAACGTCAACAGGCCTTCCAGCGCTGCACGGTCGAGAATAGTTACATACCCATAACTCACCTCAATCCAACCGTGTTTTTCCCAGCTTTTGAGTTCCTGATTGATCCGCTGGCGGGTGGTGCCCGCCATCAGGCTCAATTCTTCCTGAGACACTTTCACCGAAGCAGGCTTGCCATCCTGGCAGGAAAAATCATACCTGGCAGTCAGGTCCAGCAACCGCAACGCCAGTCGTTCCGTCACCGAGCGCATCATACTGGCCTCCACCAAGCGACTGGCCTGCCGGTAATGTTCACACAAAATACCAATAAAATACTTGTAGAGTTGCGGCCTCTCATCCAACAACTGCTGAAATTTGACCCTGGGAATAAACAGTATTTTGGTCTCGCCCTTGGCAATGGCATCACTCACCCGTGGGCGCCGATCGAACATCGACGCTTCCCCGACCCAACTGCCAGGCTCCAGAACCGCATACACCGCTCGCTTGCCATTTTCGGAACAGCCACCCGCCACGATGGCCCCGGCCAACACCGCGTAGATGCCGTCAGCCTCTTCATTTTTAGCGTATAGGTAAGCACCATCGGCCAGAGTCTTAATACTGGCCATGGCAACCAGCCGGTCCAGCATGTCTTCAGGCATACCCTGAAACCAGACATTCTCGCGAATTGCGGTTGAGATGAGAGTTTTATCCACCATGACCCTGCCGATTAGGTTTTCACTTCCAAATTTAATATCTTATCCAAGGGCATGCAACAACCGTTGGCTGTCACGGTTCTGCCGAGCAGAACAAGACAAGAAGCACTGTAAGCTCCCGGTATGGTAACAGGGAGCAGGGCTTACCGCAGGCAAAAAAAAGGCCGCATAATGCGGCCTTTTCGGTATCTAAAATCTGCTATCGATTACTCGATGATTTTAGCTACAACACCAGCACCAACGGTACGGCCACCTTCGCGGATAGCGAAACGCAGACCTTCGTCCATGGCGATTGGGTGAATCAGGGTAACAGTCATCTGAATGTTATCACCTGGCATTACCATTTCAACGCCTTCTGGCAGCTCACAAGCACCAGTTACGTCAGTGGTACGGAAGTAAAACTGTGGACGGTAACCTTTGAAGAATGGAGTGTGACGACCACCTTCATCTTTACCCAGCACGTAAACTTCACCTTCGAACTTGGTGTGTGGAGTGATTGAACCCGGCTTGGCCAGTACCTGACCACGCTGAACTTCTTCACGCTTGGTACCACGCAGCAGAACACCACAGTTCTCGCCCGCACGACCTTCGTCCAGCAGCTTGCGGAACATCTCTACACCCGTACAAACGGTCTTGGTGGTGTCTTTGATGCCCACGATTTCAATTTCTTCGCCGACTTTGATGATACCGCGCTCAACACGACCGGTAACAACAGTACCACGACCCTGGATGGAGAAAACGTCTTCGATTGGCATAATGAAAGCACCATCGATCGCACGCTCAGGCTCAGGAATGTAAGAATCCAGAGTCTCAACCAAAGTTTTAACCGCAGTGGTACCCAGACCGTCGGTGTCTTCACCGTTCAGAGCCATCAGGGCAGAACCGGCGATGATTGGAGTGTCGTCACCTGGGAATTCGTACTGGTCCAGCAGCTCACGCAGCTCCATTTCTACCAGCTCCAGCATTTCGTTGTACTCTTCAGTACCGAAACCGCCACAGTCTTCAGCCAGCAGGTCAGCCTTGTTCAGGAAAACTACGATGTAAGGTACACCAACCTGACGAGACAGCAGGATGTGCTCACGAGTCTGAGGCATTGGGCCGTCAGTCGCACCACAAACCAGGATAGCGCCGTCCATTTGAGCAGCACCGGTGATCATGTTCTTAACGTAATCGGCGTGTCCCGGGCAATCTACGTGCGCGTAGTGACGATCCGGAGAATCGTACTCAACGTGAGACGTTGCGATGGTGATACCGCGCTCACGTTCTTCAGGAGCGTTATCGATACCGTCAAAAGCAACGGCTGAACCGCCCCATACTTCCGCACATACGCGAGTCAGAGCTGCAGTCAGAGTAGTTTTACCGTGGTCAACGTGACCGATGGTACCAACGTTTACGTGCGGTTTTGACCGCTCAAATGCTTCTTTTGCCACTGTGTTATTCCTCTAAAAATATTCAGTAACGAATGATAAAACGACGAGTTATTCGCCGCCCTTGTTTTTGACTATCACCTCATCAGCGATATTTTTTGGAGCTTCTGCGTAATGCTTAAACTCCATGGTAAAGGTCGCACGACCCTGAGTTGCCGAACGCAGGTCAGTGGCGTAACCGAACATTTCGGCCAGCGGCACCTCAGCGTTAACAACCTTACCAGACGGACTTTCATCCATGCCCTGAATCAAGCCACGGCGACGGTTCAAATCACCGACCACGTCACCCATGTTCTCTTCAGGGGTTACCACCTCAACTTTCATCATTGGTTCTAACAGGACTGCTCCGCCTTCCTGAGCCAATTTCTTGGTGGCCATTGAGGCTGCAATCTTAAACGCCATCTCGTTAGAGTCAACATCGTGGAAAGAGCCATCAAACAGCGTTGCCTTCAACCCCAACAGCGGGAAGCCGGCTAACACGCCATTTTTCATCTGGTCTGCAATGCCTTTTTCAATCGCCGGGATGTATTCACGCGGAACAGTCCCCCCGACAATTTCATTCACAAATTCCAGACCTTCAGCGTTTGTATCTTCGGCAGGTTCAAACTTAACCCACACGTGACCGTACTGACCGCGACCGCCGGATTGACGCACAAATTTGCCTTCAATCTCGGAAGTTCGGGTAATACGCTCGCGGTATGCCACTTGCGGCTTACCAATGTTGGCCTCAACACTGAACTCGCGACGCATACGGTCGACGATGATGTCCAGGTGCAGCTCACCCATACCGGAAATGATCGTCTGCCCGGTTTCTTCGTCGGTCTTAACCCGGAAAGACGGATCTTCCTGAGCCAGTTTGCCCAGAGCGATACCCATTTTCTCCTGATCCGCTTGAGTTCTGGGCTCTACCGCCACAGAAATCACCGGCTCGGGGAACTCCATGCGCTCAAGAACAATTTTAGCGCTTTCGGAGCAAAGCGTATCGCCCGTGGTGGTATCTTTCAGGCCGATGGCGGCGGCAATGTCGCCGGCCAACACTTCTTTGATTTCTTCACGGGAATTGGAGTGCATCTGCACCATCCGCCCGACACGCTCTTTCTTCATTTTCACCGAGTTGTACACTGCGGTGCCGCTCTCGAGCTTACCGGAGTAGACCCGGAAGAAAGTTAACGTCCCCACGAAGGGGTCAGTAGCAATTTTAAACGCCAGGGCCGCAAACGGCGCCTCATCGTTGGCCTCGCGGGTATCCACGGTTTCCCCGTCTTCCAGCGTGCCTTCGATGGCCTTGACTTCTTCGGGCGATGGCAGGTATTCCACCACCGCATCCAGCATCGCCTGTACGCCCTTGTTTTTAAAGGCCGAACCGCCAATTACCGGAATAATTTCGTTGGCCAGCGTACGCTTGCGCAGAGCAGCCTTGATTTCCTCTTCCGACAGCTCTTCGCCCTCGAGGTAGCGTTCCATCAATTCGTCAGATGCTTCAGCCGCGGCCTCGATCAGGTATTCGCGCATGCTTTCGCATTTTTCCAGCATGTCTTCAGGTACGTCGCCGTACTCAAAGGTCATGCCCATATCCCCTTCGTTCCACAAGATGGCTTTCATCTTGAGAAGGTCAACGACACCCTTGAAGTTCTCCTCAGAACCAATGGTCATTTGCAGAGGAACCGGATTCGCATTGAGGCGGGTTTTCAGCTGTTTGACCACCATCTCGAAGTCAGCGCCGGCACGGTCCATCTTGTTGACGAACACCATGCGGGGTACTTCGTATTTGTTGGCCTGACGCCAGACCGTTTCTGTCTGGGGCTGGACACCGGAGGAACCACACAGGACCACAACGGCACCATCCAATACGCGCAGGGAGCGCTCCACCTCAATGGTAAAGTCAACGTGTCCCGGGGTATCAATGATGTTGATGCGATGCTTGTCGAATTGCTGCTGCATACCCGACCAAAAACAGGTGGTAGCTGCAGAGGTGATGGTAATACCACGCTCCTGCTCCTGCTCCATCCAGTCCATGGTGGCAGCACCGTCATGAACCTCACCAATTTTGTGAGACAAGCCGGTATAGAAAAGCACACGCTCAGTCGTCGTGGTTTTTCCAGCATCTACGTGCGCACAGATACCAATGTTACGGTAACGCGCGATAGGAGTACTTCGTGCCACAGAAACAATCTCCAATAATCGTTTCGTTCAAACGCCAAAAGGCAGCGATGATAGCTGCCTTTTATTGCGCCTTTATTGCGTTTGGGCCTTACGGCCCAGCCTTTCAGCCACGCTACACACAGACTAAGAACAAACTTAGAAGCGGTAGTGCGAGAACGCTTTGTTGGCTTCAGCCATGCGGTGAACGTCTTCACGCTTCTTGACTGCACCACCTTTGCTTTGGGATGCGTCCATCAGCTCGCCCGCAAGACGTTGAGCCATAGACTTCTCACCGCGCTTGCGGGAAAACTCTACCAACCAACGCATAGCCAGCGCTTGACGACGTGCAGGGCGAACTTCAACCGGCACTTGGTAGGTTGCACCACCAACACGACGAGATTTAACCTCGACCAGCGGTGCAATTTTTTCCAGGGCATCATCAAATACTTCAATGCAGTCCTGGCTGGTTTTTTCAGTAACGATATCCAGTGCACCGTAAACGATGCGCTCTGCAACGGCTTTCTTACCGCTGACCATTACCATATTCATAAATTTCGCTAAGGTGATATTCCCGTACTTAGGATCGGGTAATACTTCACGTTTAGCGACAACGCGTCTTCTTGGCATTTTACTTCGCCTTCTCTTCAGGGTTTGTCTAAGACAACGCTCTCACAACTTATTCCACATTCACAACACTGTCGGCTTTTGCTGACCTTACTGCTTCTGCTGATCTAACTATGAGCGCGCTTAGCCTTACTCGGTTCAACCGAAAACGTTAAACAGTACACGACTGACAATGACCGAGGCTAACAGCCCCATCAAACGTTCAGTCTCAAGCATCTATTACTTAGGACGCTTGGCACCGTATTTAGAACGACCTTGTCTACGGTCACTCACGCCAGAGGTGTCGAGGCTACCGCGAACAGTGTGATAACGAACACCTGGCAGATCTTTTACACGACCGCCACGAATCAGTACCACGCTGTGTTCTTGCAAGTTGTGACCTTCACCACCGATGTAAGAAGTGACTTCAAAGCCACTGGTCAGGCGCACACGGCAAACCTTACGCAGAGCTGAGTTTGGCTTCTTAGGAGTAGTGGTGTAAACGCGGGTGCAAACACCACGACGTTGAGGACAAGCTTGCAGAGCAGGAACGTCGCTCTTCTGAACTTTACGTTTTCTAGGCTTACGAACCAATTGGTTAATCGTTGCCATGAAAAATAACTCCAAAAACATTAATGCCTTACGGATAAGGCCAGTTAAAAATTAATAAGTGCGCCTTCAAACAACACACCCACCCCAATTTCTAGGGGTCGCGCATTGTACGGGGCTTGAGGAATCTGGTCAACCCGCAGACTATGGATTCCTCTGAATCCCGACACATTTCCCTGTAGCTGACGCCAAATTCGACAGGCCAGGGCAAAATAGCACACCCGGGCTGGCCAATATCCACGCCAGACATACGAAAAAGCCTCCACAAGCGGAGGCTTTTTCAGACCAAACCATCTGAAGGACACGGCCCGCAGGGCCGCCCCTTCACAGCAGCCGATTAGCTGGCGCTGGACTTCAATGCTTCGGTCAGAGCGGCTTCAACTTCAGCTGCGGTAGGACCATCAGACTCAATGGCTCTGTCAGCACTGCGTTGACGACGTCGCTCGGTGTGGTAAGCCAAACCAGTACCCGCCGGAATCAGACGACCCACGACGACGTTCTCTTTCAGCCCGCGCAGGTTATCAACCTTACCGGTAACCGCCGCTTCGGTCAGAACCCGTGTGGTCTCCTGGAAGGAGGCCGCTGAAATGAACGACTCGGTCGCCAGAGATGCCTTGGTAATACCCAGCAGCTGACGCTCGTAAGTTGCGGGCTGACGATCGTCGGCACGCAGCTTCTCGTTTTCTTCCAGTACACGGTTGTACTCAGCTTGCTCACCTTTAACGAAGCTGGAATCACCCATGGAGTAAATTTCAACTTTGCGCAGCATCTGGCGAATGATCACCTCAATGTGCTTATCGTTAATTTTTACACCCTGCAGACGGTAAACGTCCTGGATTTCGTTGGTGATGTAACGCGCCAGTGCTTCTACACCCTGCAGACGCAGGATATCGTGCGGATTGCTCGGACCGTCGGAAACAACTTCACCCTTCTCAACCTTCTCACCTTCGAACACGGTCATTACGCGATGCTTGGGAATCAGCACTTCGTAGTGAGTCGAGCCATCCGGCAGCGGCTGGCCATCGTTCGGGGTAATCACCAGACGACGCTTGCCTTTGGTTTCCTTACCGAAGGAGATGGTGCCGGAAATTTCCGCCAGGATAGACGGCTCTTTCGGACGACGCGCTTCAAACAAGTCAGCAACACGCGGCAGACCACCGGTAATATCGCGGGTTTTCGAGCTCTCTTGCGGAATACGCGCAATGATGTCACCCACGTTGATCTGATCACCATTGGAGATGCTCAAGATCGCTTTTGCAGGCAGCATGTAGTGCGCCGGTACGTTGGTGTTGGCCAGGCACAATTCAGTGCCAGTCTCATCCACCAGAGTCACGGCAGGCTTCAGGTCTTTACCCGCAGCGGGACGCTCGGTCGGGTCCAGAACCTCGATGGAGCTCAAGCCAGTGAGGTCATCCGTCTGACGGCGAATCGACAGACCATCTTCCATACCGGCAAACACAACCTTACCCGCAACTTCTGTCACGATGGGGTGTGTGTGTGGATCCCACTTGGCGATAAACTGACCACCTTCCACGGACTCACCGTCTTTCACGGTAATCTCGGCGCCGTAAGGCACCTTGTAGCGCTCGCGCTCACGACCGTTGGCATCGGCTACGGCCAACTCACCGGAACGCGATACCGCCACCAGGTTACCAGCAACGTTTTCGACCACTTTGACGTTGATCAGGCGAACCACACCATCCTGCTTGATCTGTACGCTATCTACCGCAGAAGCACGAGAAGCCGCACCACCAATGTGGAACGTACGCATGGTCAGCTGGGTACCCGGCTCACCAATGGACTGAGCGGCAATAACACCCACGGCTTCACCGGCGTTGGCACGATGCCCACGAGCCAGATCGCGACCGTAACACTGGGCACAGATACCGTGACGGGTTTCACAGGAGATCGGCGAGCGAACCTGTACTTCGTCAATGCCCATCTCTTCGATGCGCTCAACCCACTTCTCGTCAATCATGGTACCGGCAGGCACCAGAATTTCATCGCTGTCGGTACGAATCACGTCGCGAGCAACAACCCGGCCCAGAATACGATCACCCAGTGATTCAATGATGTCACCACCTTCGATCACCGGCGCCATGGTCAGGCCATTATCGGTTCCACAGTCGGTTTCAGTCACAACCACGTCCTGCGCCACGTCAACCAGACGACGGGTCAGATAACCGGAGTTAGCGGTTTTCAGTGCGGTATCGGCCAAACCTTTACGAGCACCGTGCGTCGAGATGAAGTACTGACCTACGTTCAGACCTTCACGGAAGTTCGCCGTAATGGGCGTTTCGATGATGGAGCCATCCGGCTTCGCCATCAGACCACGCATACCGGCCAACTGACGGATCTGAGCGGGGGAACCCCGTGCACCGGAGTCCGCGTACATAAACACCGAGTTGAAAGAATCCTGTTCTTCCTCTTCGCCGTCGCGGTTGGTGACGAATTCCTTACTGATACCTTCCATCATCGACTTGGCAACCAGGTCGTTGGCACGGGACCAGATGTCGATCACTTTGTTGTACTTCTCACCCTGGGTAACCAGACCGGAAGCGTACTGTGCTTCAATTTCTTTCACTTCCTGGTCCGCTGCAGCCACCAATTTGTGCTTGGCTTCAGGGATTTCGAAATCGTTCACACCAATGGAGGAACCCGATTTGGTGGAATACTCATACCCCATGTACATCAGCTGATCAGCGAAGATAACCGTCGCCTTCAAGCCCACAATACGGTAGCAGTAGTTAATCACGCCGGAGATGGCTTTCTTCACCATCGGACGGTTCACCTGCTCGAACGGCATACCTTTAGGCACAATCTCCCACAACAGAACACGACCAACGGTGGTGTCCATGATGGCGGTATTGGTTTCCAGCTCACCGTCTTCACGAGTGATGGTTTCGGTAATACGAACCTTAATACGAGCCTGCAGACCGACCTGCTTGGAGTGGTAAGCGCGTGATACTTCCTGAGTATCCGCAAACACCATGCCTTCGCCCGGTGCATTGATACGCTCACGGGTCATCCAGTACAAGCCCAACACCACGTCCTGGGACGGTACGATGATCGGCTCACCGGAAGCGGGGGACAGAATGTTGTTGGTGGACATCATCAGTGCACGGGCTTCGAGCTGGGCTTCCAGCGTCAAAGGTACGTGTACTGCCATCTGGTCACCATCGAAGTCAGCGTTATAGGCCGCACACACCAATGGGTGCAACTGAATGGCTTTACCTTCAATCAGAACCGGTTCAAACGCCTGGATACCCAAACGGTGAAGGGTTGGTGCACGGTTGAGCATGACCGGGTGCTCGCGAATCACTTCATCGAGGATATCCCAGACCACGGCTTCTTCGCGCTCAACCATTTTCTTGGCCGCTTTGATGGTGGTCGCCAGACCACGCAATTCCAGCTTGCTGAAAATGAATGGCTTGAACAATTCCAACGCCATCTTCTTCGGCAGACCACACTGATGCAGACGCAGGGTTGGGCCCACCACGATCACCGAACGACCGGAGTAGTCAACACGCTTACCGAGCAGGTTCTGACGGAAGCGACCCTGCTTACCTTTGATCATGTCAGCCAAAGATTTCAGCGGGCGCTTGTTGGAACCGGTAATGGCACGGCCACGACGACCGTTATCCAGCAACGCATCCACAGATTCCTGCAGCATACGCTTTTCGTTGCGCACGATGATGTCCGGTGCGTTCAGATCCAGCAGACGCTTCAGACGGTTGTTACGGTTGATCACACGACGATATAAATCGTTCAGATCCGAGGTCGCAAAACGACCACCGTCCAGAGGAACCAAAGGACGCAGGTCCGGTGGCAGTACTGGCAAGACTTCCATTACCATCCACTCAGGCTTGTTGCCAGAGTTAAAGAAGGCTTCCAGCAGCTTCAGGCGCTTGGACAGCTTCTTGATTTTGGTTTCGGAATTGGTATTCGGAATCTCTTCACGCAGAGACTGAATTTCTGCTTCCAGGTCGATGTCACGCATCAACTCCTGAATCGCTTCAGCGCCCATCTTGGCTTCGAATTCGTCACCAAATTCTTCCATCGCCTCAAAGTACTGCTCATCGGTCAGCAACTGAGCTCTTTCCAGTGTAGTCATACCGGGATCGGTCACTACGTAGGATTCAAAGTACAGTACGCGCTCGATGTTACGCAGCGTCATATCCAGCAACAGACCCATGCGGCTTGGCAGGGACTTCAGGAACCAGATGTGAGCCGTCGGACAGGCCAGCTCAATATGACCCATGCGCTCACGGCGGACCTTGGACAAGGTGACTTCTACGCCACACTTCTCACAAATAATACCGCGGTGCTTCATGCGCTTGTATTTACCACACAAGCACTCGTAATCTTTGACCGGACCAAAAATTTTGGCACAGAACAAACCTTCACGCTCAGGCTTGAAGGTACGATAGTTGATGGTTTCCGGCTTCTTTACTTCACCGAAAGACCACGAACGAATCATTTCTGGCGACGCCAGTGCAATACGGATCGCATCAAACTCTTCAGTTTGACCTTGGGACTTCAGCAGATTAAGTAAGTCTTTCAAGGGACTGTCTCCAGTTGTCTCGAAAATGAGCTTCACCACTTGGGGTAAAGCCCTTGTTATCTACAGTTCCTGTTTCTAACTCAGGGCGCGGGTTCGATCTGTTTCTACAAACATCTGTTACCCAGCACCCGGTCACCACAGGAGGTTCCGGCACAAATGGGGGGCAAGCCCCCATCAGTAGCTGACGCTTAACTGTTGTCAGCTTCCAACTCGATATTGATACCGAGGGAGCGAATCTCTTTAACCAGTACGTTAAAGGACTCTGGCATGCCAGGCTCCATGCGGTGATCGCCGTCAACGATGTTTTTATACATCTTGGTCCGACCAGCCACGTCATCCGACTTCACAGTCAGCATTTCCTGCAAGGTGTAAGCGGCACCGTATGCTTCCAGTGCCCACACTTCCATCTCACCGAAACGCTGTCCACCGAACTGCGCTTTACCACCCAGCGGCTGCTGAGTAACCAAGCTGTAAGAGCCGGTAGAACGGGCGTGCATCTTGTCGTCGACCAGGTGGTTCAGTTTGAGCATGTACATGTAACCGACCGTGGTCTCACGCTGGAATTCATCACCAGTACGGCCGTCGTACAACTGCACCTGACCGGTATCAGACAGGTCCGCCAGACGCAGCAGATCTTTGATTTCGCTTTCTTTCGCGCCATCAAAAACCGCTGTTGCCATAGGCACACCTTCACGCAGGTTCGCAGCCATTTCCAGGATTTCTGCGTCAGAGAAGGAGTTCAAATCCTCCTTGTTGGCAGCTTCACCGGTCTTGTTGTACACGTCTTCCAGGAAGCTGCGTACTTCAGCAACGGCTTTCTGTTCGCGAATCATGTTGTCAATCTTCACGCCCAGGCCTTTAGCCGCCATACCCAGGTGCATTTCCAGCACCTGCCCCACGTTCATCCGGGACGGAACACCCAGCGGGTTGAGAACAATGTCCACCGGCTCGCCATTGGCGTCGTGTGGCATATCTTCAACCGGCATAATGACCGAGATAACACCCTTGTTACCGTGACGTCCAGCCATCTTATCGCCAGGCTGGATACGACGTTTAATCGCCAGATAAACCTTAACAATCTTCAGCACGCCAGGCGCCAGGTCATCACCGGTTTCCAGCTTGCGTTTCTTATCTTCAAAACGCTCGTCCAGAATCTTGCGACGCTCAATCAGTTGCTCTTCTGCACGGTCAAGCTGCTCGTTGAGAGCGTCTTCGGCCATGCGGATCTTGAACCACTGTTCCTGCTCCAGGGCGTCCAGCGTTTCATCCGTAACCACCTCACCTTTTTTGACGCCTTTACCACTGGCTGCCTTCTGGCCAACCAGAGCACTGCGCAGACGCTCAAAAGTCGCGGTTTGTACGATACGGAACTCTTCGTTGAGGTCCTTGCGAATGTCGTTCAGCTGAGACTTTTCGATCTCCAGCGAACGATGGTCTTTTTCCAAACCGTCGCGGGTAAAGACCTGTACGTCGATCACGGTGCCTTTGGTGCTGGTAGGAACACGCAGAGACGTATCTTTTACGTCTGAGGCCTTCTCACCAAAGATCGCACGCAGCAGCTTTTCTTCCGGTGTTAACTGAGTTTCGCCTTTCGGCGTCACCTTACCCACCAGAATGTCGCCCGGGCCAACTTCGGCACCGATGTAGACAATTCCGGACTCATCCAGCTTCGACAGTGCGCCTTCACCGACATTGGGAATGTCCGCAGAGATCTCTTCACTGCCCAACTTGGTGTCGCGGGCAATACAAGTCAGTTCCTGAATGTGGATGGTGGTAAAACGGTCTTCCTGCACAACCCGCTCGGAAACCAAAATGGAATCCTCAAAGTTGTAACCATTCCAGGGCATGAATGCGATACGCATGTTCTGCCCCAGTGCCAACTCACCCAGGTCCACAGATGGACCATCGGCCAGGATATCCCCGCGTGAAACGGTATCACCGGTTCTAACAATCGGACGCTGGTTAATACAGGTGTTCTGGTTTGAACGGGTGTACTTGGTCAGGTTGTAGATATCCACACCTGCGTCACCGGATTCAGTTTCGTCATCGTGCGCTTTGACCACGATACGAGCTGCATCAACGCGCTCAATCACACCGCCACGTTTGGCAACCACACACACGCCGGAGTCAGAGGCAACGTTGCGCTCCATACCGGTACCAACCAGAGGCTTTTGAGCCCTCAGGGTCGGAACTGCCTGACGCTGCATGTTCGATCCCATCAAGGCCCGGTTTGCATCATCGTGTTCCAGGAATGGAATCAGGGAAGCTGCCACAGAGACCACCTGACGCGGTGATACATCCATGTACTCAACTTCGGCCGCAGGCTTCAGGGTAAAGTCACCCATGTGACGCACAGAAACCAGCTCTTCAGTCAGCTTGTTATCGCTGTCCAGCGGGGAAGATGCCTGAGCAATAACATAACCGGCTTCGTTAATCGCCGACAGGTACTCAATTTCATCGGTGGCGACACCATTATTGACCTTGCGGTAAGGTGCTTCCAGAAACCCGTAGCTGTTAGTACGCGAATATGTGGCCAGAGAGTTAATCAGACCAATGTTCGGACCTTCAGGCGTTTCGATAGGACAAACACGACCGTAGTGCGTCGGATGCACATCGCGCACCTCAAAACCGGCACGCTCACGGGTCAGACCACCGGGGCCTAACGCGGAAACACGACGCTTGTGAGTCACTTCGGACAACGGGTTGTTCTGGTCCATAAACTGGGACAACTGGGAAGAGCCAAAGAACTCTTTCACAGCCGCAGCCACAGGCTTGGCGTTAATCAGATCCTGAGGCATCAGGCCTTCGGATTCCGCCATGGACAGACGCTCTTTCACTGCACGCTCGACACGCACCAGGCCAACGCGGAACTGGTTTTCCGCCATTTCGCCCACGGAACGCACACGACGGTTACCCAGGTGATCGATATCATCCACAACGCCTTTACCGTTACGGATGTCCACCAACGTTTTCAGAACGTCGACGATGTCGTCGTTAGACAGAGTGCCTTCACCGGTGTCTTCTTCACGCGCCAGACGACGGTTGAACTTCATCCGTCCAACGCTGGACAGGTCGTAGCGCTCCTGGGCAAAGAACAGGTTCTGGAACAGGGCTTCTGCAGACTCTTTGGTTGGCGGCTCGCCAGGACGCATCATACGATAGATTTCGACCAGGGCTTCCAGCTCGCTGCGGGTAGGATCTACGCGCAGGGTGTCTGAAATGAACGGGCCACAATCCAGTTCGTTGGTGTACAGCGTTTCCAGAGTATCCAGGCCAAGCTCTTCAACTTTTGCCAGAACTTCTTCAGTAATTTCGCTGTTACATTCAAACAGCAACTCGCCGGTGTTGGTATCCGCCAGGTCGCGCGCCAGGCTACGACCCAACAGGTATTCACGCGGCACCTGCATCTCATCCACACCCGCCTTCTCAAGCTGGCGAATATGACGGGCGGTAATACGACGGCCTTCTTCAACAATCAGGTTGCCTTTACCATCTTTAATGTCAAACGTAGCTACATCACCACGCAGACGGGCAGGCACCAGCTCAAAGCTGTAGTCACCATCTTTGATCGCAAATTTACTGGTGTCGTAGAACATCTCCAGCATCTGCTCAGAGGTATAACCCAGAGCGCGAAGCAAAATGGAAGCAGGTAATTTACGGCGACGATCGATACGAACGTACACCAGATCCTTGGGATCGAATTCAAAATCCAACCATGAACCACGGTAAGGAATTACTCGCGCAGAGTAGAGCAATTTACCCGAAGAGTGGGTTTTGCCTTTATCGTGATCAAAGAACACACCGGGTGAGCGGTGAAGCTGGGAAACGATTACTCGCTCGGTACCATTGATGACAAATGTACCGTTGTCTGTCATAAGCGGAATTTCGCCCATGTAGACTTCTTGCTCTTTGATATCTTTAATCGTTTTGTTCGATGATTCTTTATCGTAGATGATCAAACGAACTTTCACGCGCAGAGGCACAGCATAGGTGATGCCGCGTGATTGACATTCAGTAACATCGAATGCCGGCTTGCCCAACACGTAACTTACGTATTCCAGGGCAGCACTTCCCGAATAACTCACTATCGGGAACACAGATTTAAATGCAGCGTGCAGACCAACGTCCAAACGCGCCTCAGGCGACAAGTCTGCCTGAGTAAACTTCCGGTATGAATCCAACTGTATCGCCAGGAGGAACGGTACATCCATGACGTGCGGCAGCTTGCCGAATTCCTTGCGGATACGTTTTTTCTCAGTATATGAGTAAGCCATCAGTATTCCCCAGCTTGTTCACGGATAAGGCTTCATCTCGCCACAACGATTCGACTCAAGATCAGTCAACACACTCGCGTGGTATTTATCTTCGCAGAAGAGCATTCCCGGACCGAACCCGCTGTAAATCCTGCTGCCTACCGGTATACCCTGATAGCAACTGACCCTACAATGCACGGACAATCCCACTCTCTACTATGACCGTTCAGACGCTGAAAACTGAATCGTACAAGCCACGCCCTACACCTAGACAGGTATTGCGCCACTTCACCACTACATCATCAATTTAAAACATCCACCGCCAGTCACGGACGGCAAAAAGGCCGGCGGGCAACGGCCCACCAGCCTTAAAGTCACACAGCCTTTATTTTCAAAAGTCCGTTAGACCTTAGCGTTGTCTGCAACTGAATTACTTCAGCTCTACAGAAGCGCCTGCTTCTTCCAGCTGCTTCTGTGCATCTTCAGCCGCATCTTTACCAGCGCCTTCCAATACAGTAGCAGGTGCAGATTCAACCATAGCTTTGGCTTCTTTCAGGCCCAAACCGGTGATTGCACGAACAGCTTTAATAACGTTAACTTTCTTTTCGCCAGCGCCAGTCAGCACTACGTCAAAGTCAGTTTTCTCTTCAGCAGCACCACCAGCGTCACCGCCAGCAACAGCAACAGCAGCAGCAGCCGCGGTTACGCCGAATTTCTCTTCCATTGCTTCGATCAGTTCAACAACGTCTTTAACAGACATCTCAGCAACTGCATTGATGATATCGTCTTTAGTCAGAGACATAAGTCTATTCCTACAGTTTGTAGAGCAATTACGGTCTAACAGATAGAACCAAGCTCGATAAATCGTTTAAACAAACAAGCACTTTGTAACCGGTGGATAATTCCAAACCGTAACTTAAGCTGCTTGCTCTTCTTTTTGGTCGCGGATGGCTGCAATGGTACGAACCAATTTGCCAGCTGCTGCTTCTTTCATCACGCTCATCAGTTTTGCAATTGCTTCGTCGTATGTTGGCAAAGTTGCCAGCATTTTGATATCAACTACAGAACCTTCAAAGGCGGCTGCTTTCAGCTCCAACTTGTCGTTTCCTTTCGCGAACTCACCAAAAATGCGCGCACCGGCGCCTGGGTGTTCGTTAGAGAAAGCGATCAGGGTCGGGCCGATAAAAGTGTCGGTCAGACACTCGTAATCAGTACCTTCTACTGCGCGACGCGCCAGAGTGTTACGAACGACTTTAACCCAAACGCCGTTCTCACGAGCCTCTTTACGCAGGGCGGTCATAGCCGTCACAGATACACCACGTGCATCGGCAACAACCGCTGACAAAGCGCCCTTAGCAGCTTCCTGGACCTCAGCGACAATCGCTTTTTTGTCTTCGAGTCCTAATGCCACAAGATTACTCCTGGATTTGATTAGCTCAACTCAACCCACATAAGGTCAGGCGAGGAGCGCCAATCGTTATTTCAATCCCAACCTTAAACTTCAAAGCCGAGACGTTTCGGTGATCAAATCCAGCGAAGCCTGATCTCTTCAACCTCCAGCAAAACCAAGCGGCTCTGCTAGACTCAAATAGATCAAACCCCTAAAAACTGAATTGGGTCTCACCGTCTGCGCAGGACATTAAGAGCCCCAGTTGTTCGCCGCCAGTGTTTCACGACGCGCCGCTGAGTCTCACCTGCGGTCTTTGACGGCCTGGCCGCTCCTCGCCATCCACTCAGAGAGCGGAAAGTGAAGGTCCGGCCAGACCCCAAAGTACGTTAACCAGTCTGCTCAAATATCCGTTACTTAGATATCCAGAGTCGACTGATCCAAAACAACACCTGGCCCCATAGTGGTGCTCAAGGAAACCTTTTTCAGGTAAACACCCTTGGCAGAGGCAGGTTTTGCTTTTTTCAAATCTAACAGCAGTGCTTCCAGGTTTTCTTTCAACGCTTTCACATCAAAAGTCAACTTGCCGATAGCACCGTGAACGATACCACCCTTGTCTGCACGGTAGCGAACCTGACCTGCTTTTGCGTTTTTAACCGCAGTTGCAACGTCTGGAGTCACGGTACCGGTCTTAGGGTTAGGCATCAGGCCACGTGGGCCCAAAATCTGACCCAACTGACCGACAACGCGCATGGCAGCAGGATCGGCGATGACTACGTCAAAATCCATGTTGCCCGCTTTAACGTCAGCAGCCAGTTCGTCCATACCAACAATGTCAGCACCCGCTTCTTTAGCGAGCTCAGCATTGGCACCCTGAGTGAATACCGCTACGCGGACTTCCTTACCAGAACCATTTGGCAAAGTGGTCGCACCACGTACGGATTGATCGGATTTACGCGGATCAATACCCAGGTTGATGGCGACATCAACAGTTTCACCAAATTTAACAGCAGACACTTCTTTCAACAGTGCTACAGCTTCATCGATACCGTACTGTTTGGTTGCGTCCAGCTTTTCGCGGATAGCGCGTTGGCGCTTAGATAACTTAGCCATTAAACCACACCCTCAGTTTCCAGACCCATCGCACGGGCTGAACCCGCAATAGTACGTACTGCAGCGTCCATGTCAGCAGCAGTCAAATCCGGCTTCTTGGCGGTTGCAATCTCTTCCAGCTGAGCGCGAGTAATCTTGCCCACTTTCTGAGTGTTTGGACGGCTGGAGCCGCTCTTGATACCCGCTGCTTTTTTCAACAGGAAAGAAGCAGGAGGAGTCTTCATGGTGAAGGTAAAGCTGCGATCGCCGTAAACACTGATCACAACAGGTACCGGAGCACCGTTCTCCAGGTTTTGAGTCTGGGCGTTAAACGCTTTACAGAACTCCATGATGTTCACACCTTTCTGACCCAGTGCAGGGCCAACGGGTGGACTTGGGTTGGCCTGACCAGCAGGCACTTGCAGCTTAATATAAGCTTCAACTTTCTTAGCCATTGTTAATACTCCCAAAGTTGGGTGTTAGCGCCTCGAACTGCCTGTGGCTCAGACAATTGTCTTAGGCTCCCCTACCTCCGAAACCCATAATAGATTTTCGGAGACGCGAAAGCCCTCCTCTACCAGCGGCAGAAGAGGGCCAAAATTTCCTTTTGAACTGATTAGGCCTTTTCGACCTGACCAAATTCCAACTCAACCGGAGTTGAGCGTCCGAAGATCAACACTGCAACGTGCAGGCGACTCTTCTCGTAATTAACCTCTTCAACAACCCCATTAAAGTCATTGAAAGGTCCGTCAATAACACGAACCATTTCGCCCGGCTCAAAGATAGTCTTGGGCTTGGGCTTATCAACTGAATCATCCACACGCTGCAAGATTGCATTGGCTTCTTTTTCAGTAATTGGGGCCGGCTTATCCGCCTTGCCACCAATAAACCCCATCACACGCGGGGTTTCTTTAACCAAGTGCCAACTGTCATCAGTAAGTTCCATCTGCACCAGCACATAGCCGGGGAAGAACTTACGCTCTGACTTGCGCTTTTGACCGCCGCGCATTTCAACCACTTCTTCAGTCGGAACAAGAATATCGCCAAACTGGTCTTGCATACCTGTCAGCTCTACGCGCTCTTTTAATGCCGCAGCTACTTTCTTCTCGTAGCCCGAATACGCATGAACTACATACCAGCGTTTAGCCATGTCCGCCTCTAACCAATAATGAGGGATGCCAGCCAACCCAAAAAGGTGTCCAGCAACCAAAGAACGATCGACATCACGATAACAACAGCAACCACGATCAACGTAGTTTGATTCACTTCCTGACGAGTCGGCCAGACCACGCGGCGAAACTCTGCGCGCGCCTCAAGCAACAAATTCCAGAAAGTACTGCCCTTGGCGGTGTTTATCGCAACAAACATCGCCGCCGCACCACCAGCAACCAAAGCCAGCACACGGTAAAGAACAGCCACTTCGGAGTAATAGGAGTTGCCAACTACGCCTGCAGCAACCAACAGCACCACCAGCAGCCACTTAAGACCATCGAGGCGGTATTCTTTGGCTTCAACATTTGCGCTCATACTCTTGCAGCAACCTTCATTATTACTCTGAAATAAATATGGCAGGCCAGGAGGGACTCGAACCCCCAACACCCGGTTTTGGAGACCGGTGCTCTACCAATTGAACTACTGGCCTAGAAAATAAAAGCCGAACCCGAGATCAGAGCAAACCGCTCCAGCCCCGGCACCCGGCCTTTAAATCACCGATTACTCGATGATTTTAGCTACAACACCAGCACCAACGGTACGGCCACCTTCGCGGATAGCGAAACGCAGACCTTCGTCCATGGCGATTGGGTGAATCAGGGTAACAGTCATCTGAATGTTATCACCTGGCATTACCATTTCAACGCCTTCTGGCAACTCACAAGCACCAGTTACGTCAGTGGTACGGAAGTAAAACTGTGGACGGTAACCTTTGAAGAATGGAGTGTGACGACCACCTTCATCTTTACCCAGCACGTAAACTTCGCCTTCGAACTTGGTGTGTGGAGTGATTGAACCCGGCTTGGCCAGTACCTGACCACGCTGAACTTCTTCACGCTTGGTACCACGCAGCAGAACACCACAGTTCTCGCCCGCACGACCTTCGTCCAGCAGCTTGCGGAACATCTCTACACCCGTACAAACGGTCTTGGTGGTGTCTTTGATGCCCACGATTTCAATTTCTTCGCCGACTTTGATGATACCGCGCTCAACACGACCGGTAACAACAGTACCACGACCCTGGATGGAGAAAACGTCTTCGATTGGCATAATGAAAGCACCATCGATCGCACGCTCAGGCTCAGGAATGTAAGAATCCAGAGTCTCAACCAAAGTTTTAACCGCAGTGGTACCCAGACCATCGGTGTCTTCACCGTTCAGAGCCATCAGGGCAGAACCGGCGATGATTGGAGTGTCGTCACCTGGGAATTCGTACTGGTCCAGCAGCTCACGCAGCTCCATTTCTACCAGCTCCAGCATTTCGTTGTACTCTTCAGTACCGAAACCGCCACAGTCTTCAGCCAGCAGGTCAGCTTTGTTCAGGAAAACTACGATGTAAGGTACACCAACCTGACGAGACAGCAGGATGTGCTCACGAGTCTGAGGCATTGGGCCGTCAGTCGCACCACAAACCAGGATAGCGCCGTCCATTTGAGCAGCACCGGTGATCATGTTCTTAACGTAATCGGCGTGTCCCGGGCAATCTACGTGCGCGTAGTGACGAACCGGAGAATCGTACTCAACGTGAGACGTTGCGATGGTGATA
Source organism: Pseudomaricurvus hydrocarbonicus (assembly GCF_011602365.1). Classification (GTDB taxonomy): domain Bacteria; phylum Pseudomonadota; class Gammaproteobacteria; order Pseudomonadales; family Cellvibrionaceae; genus Pseudomaricurvus; species Pseudomaricurvus hydrocarbonicus. The sequence continues at coordinate 108,375 of NZ_JAAONZ010000008.1, read as the reverse complement.
CCGCGCTCACGCTCTTCAGGAGCGTTATCGATACCGTCAAAAGCAACGGCTGAACCGCCCCATACTTCCGCACATACGCGAGTCAGAGCTGCAGTCAGAGTAGTTTTACCGTGGTCAACGTGACCGATGGTGCCCACGTTTACGTGTGGTTTTGAACGTTCAAATGCTTCTTTAGCCATTACGAGGGCCTCCTCAAATTACACACTCGCTGAGCGCAGCCGCCCAAAACAGGACAAGCAATACACCCAAACACACAAAAACGCCGTAAAGATACCTTATCTTTCACGACGCAAATACTGGAGCTCTTGAGCGGATTTGAACCGCTGACCTCACCCTTACCAAGGGTGTGCTCTACCAACTGAGCTACAAGAGCTTAATTCTTGCTTATAGCAGAACCTGGAGCGGGTAGCGGGAATCGAACCCGCATCATCAGCTTGGAAGGCTGAGGTTCTACCATTGTACCATACCCGCTAAACTTACCTTTTTAGCCCTACAGAGCTAGGCCTTGCGCGCCACTGTCGAAACACCTACTCTTTAGAGCTTATGCATCGACAGAAAATATGGTGCAGGGGGGTGGATTCGAACCACCGAAGCTTTCGCGTCAGATTTACAGTCTGATCCCTTTGGCCACTCGGGAACCCCTGCCAAAAAAAGAGGCGTTATTTTCCGCCTGTTTCCGGCAACTGTCAACCGATAATTCCAGAGAATTCACACGGTTACAGCAACAAGATAAAAAAATTTGGAGCTGGCGAGAGGAGTCGAACCCCCGACCGGCTGATTACAAGTCAGCTGCTCTACCAACTGAGCTACGCCAGCCCAAATCACCGAATCACGACCCCAAAGTTGGGACTCGCTTTAAGTGAGGGCGCGATTCTAGTGAAACTTTTCCCCGGACGCAACAGGTGAACAGAAATTTTGTCGTTTCTCCAGGCCGTCTTCCCGATTCAACAGCTCAAACCAGCGCTCATCAGCCACTTTTTCGGCCTCTCCCACCCCCAAAGACACCCAGATCTCTTCAAAAGTCCGGGGAATTGGCCGGACAGCCGCCTCATACCCGAGCGATAAAATCACCGCCAAGCGCTCTTCCGCCCTGGCGCGACTGCTGAAAACACCAAATGAGATACCATTTTCCAGCTCCCCCTTGGGGATAACGTAACTGTCGATATTTTTCGCCTGCATTTCATGCAAGCGCCGCAAAGCCGCCTTGCGGGAAGGTTCAGGGCTTTGGTACACCCAAAAATTGGGGTCGCCAGGCACCTCCACCTTGCGCACCTGAGCCGACACCTCCAGCGCCTGCAGGTTTTCCACCAGATATTCAGCGGGCAACATATCCTGAAAGGGGCCAACGTAAGTACAGAGGGGCCGGGAGTCGACAGCCAGCCCATCACCAGGCTGCCCTGCAGCAGACTCCGCAGCGACGCCTGCCCCCGCCTCGGCCCCAGACGCCTGAGAGACATCGATCCGCTCGCGCGGCAAAATATCTTCCGGCTCCAACTCGCCAAGCAACACCAACCGCTGCACACCAGACTCTACCGGCACCGCTGACTTGGGCGGGGCCAGATCAACCGCCGCCGGCCGAAACCACAGCACACCAAACAACCCCAAATTCACAACCACCAACGTTAAAAATATTGCACGCATAACATTTCCCAAAAACCGCCCGCCACCGAACCGGCACCTGCCTTCAAATCAACCCTTGACCACGATCCAGCGGACGGGATTCAGCCAGCGACAAGCCGTCAAGCACCAAATCCTCCACCACCAGAACCTCCATTTTGTCCGCCAGCAAAGCAACCAGCAGAGGGGCATCCCCTCCCGTCAAGAGGACTTTCCAGTGCTGGCCGCCTCCCCCTTGCGCCAACTGGCGCGACCAAACTTCGTTCACCAGCCCCGCCACCATAAGCGGTAACCCCGAACTGACGGCCGACACCGTATCGCGCCCCGGCAAACCCGACACCTGCCAATCCGGTACCACCCGCACCCGCGCCGTATCCTGAAACAACGCGGCATTCATTAATCGCAACCCCGGAACAATATAGCCTCCCCGGTGCTGGCTGCCACACAACACATCGACGGTTACCGCGCTGCCGCAGTCCACGACCACAACCCCGTCGGCCTGGTAGGCAGACGCCGCCAGCACGGCCAGCCAGCGATCGACGCCGAGCACTGCTGGGTTGTCATAGCCAACGTCCACCCCCGCAGCCCGCGGTGACACTACGGCAAACCGGGCCTCAACGTCGAAACACTGCCGCGCCCACTGATCAATGGCCACCGCCACTTCCGCAGCCGCCACCGACGACACCAGAACCGACTCCACGGCCGCTCCGGCCAGTGCGACCGCCAATTGCGCAAGCAGCTCGGGTGGCCCGGAGAAGTCAGACCAGACCAAAAAGCCTCGCGCCTTCACCTCATTTTGTGAACACAAGCGCCATTTCAGGCGGGTATTACCCACATCAATTTGCAACTGTGCACGACACAATGCCAAATCCGACATCAATCCGCTGCCCTCAAAGACACTTCACCGCCGTTAAACTCCTCAACAGTATCACCAATCGCCAGCCGCAATGCGCCCGAATTGGTCACACCCAGAGCCACGCCACTAACGACCTCATTGCCGATCATTAAGGTCACCTCCCGACCGGCAAACACATGCACCGCCTCCCACTCATCCCGACAAGCGGTGAACCCGGCCACATGGTAACCGGCCAACAGTGGCAGTAACTCATCCAGCACCGCCGTCGCCAGCTCATTGCGGGACAATTGCGGCAGAATCTGACTCATGTCTGCCCACGGCTGATCGATCCCCTCTGCGGATTGAGCCGCCATGCGGACATTCAGCCCCAACCCCACAACCACCTGGCAGACACCCGCCGGATCTCCGGTCATTTCCAGTAACACGCCCGCCAGCTTGCGCCCCTGCCAGAGCACATCGTTGGGCCACTTGAGACCGACACCCTCAGCCCCCAGACGCCTCAGGGCTCTCACCAGAGCCACCCCCACCGCCAGACTCAAGCCCTCCAGCGCGGCCGCGCCGCCATCAAACTCTGCAACGACCGAGCAGTACAAACTCTGCCCAAAAGGGCTGACCCAAGTGCGCCCGCGGCGACCGCGACCGGCGGTCTGGTGCTCCGCCAGGCACACATAGCCATGCCCGCCGCCAACACCGGCGCGCGCCATCGCCTGCACATTGGTCGAATCCACGCTCTGGCGCACATCCAACTCGGACAAAAAGCTTTTCGCCGCCCCGGCCAAACCCGACTCAATCCGCTCCGGGTCCAGCAATTCAATCCCGCCCGGCAAACGATAGCCCTTGCCCTTCACCGATTCCAGCGGGATCCCATAGGCCTCCAGCTTTTGCAAATGCTTCCACACCGCCGTACGGCTCACCCCCAGCAACTCACCCAGCACCTTGCCGGAATGAAACTCACCGTCGGCCATTAATGTCAAAATCGCCTGTAAATTCATAACTCAGTCTTTTGCCCCTTGCGACAAAACATCCAACAACCCTTTCAAATCCTGACGCAAAGCCCCGACATCAAGCCCCAGTGACCCCAGCGAGCCGGCCGCCTGACTCACCCAACTGGCCGCCGTCGCCTCCAGCGCACAGCCCTGCTCCGTCGCAGCCACCAACACCCGACGCTCATCTTCATCGTCGCGCCGCCGGGTCACCAGCCCCTGCTGCTCCAGCCGCTTCAACAATGGCGTCAAGGTTCCGGAGTCCAGCCGCAAGCGAGCCCCCAGCATCTTCACAGTCGGCTCCTGCGGCTGAGACTGAGCCCACTCCCACAACACCATCATGACCAGATATTGGGGGTAGGTTAAACCAAGCTCCTTGAGCATGGGCTGGTAGGCTTTTGTCATCGCCCGGGAACCGGCGTACAACATAAAGCAAAGCTGCTCATCCAGGCGAATCAAATCATTATTTCCCACAGGGACTGCCCACCTTATCTCTCATACACTCAATCATCGTCACCCCACCGCCCGGGCATCAACCCAGCCACGGCGCCCAGCGCCCAGCGCCCAATGCCCAATGCCCAATGCCCAATGCAGAGACCAGCAGTACCTGCGACAAGCCCAGGCGCACTCACCCCCATCAAACACAGTCAATTACAACAAGGCCTCAATGGCCGACTCCAGGCTTTCAGGCTTATCCTTGGGCGCAAAACGCTTAACCGACCCATCACGCCCAACCAGAAACTTGGTGAAGTTCCATTTGATGGATTCGGTCCCCAGCAGCCCTGGCGCCTGAGATTTCAACTGACGGAACAAGGGATGGGCATTGTCACCGTTCACCTCCACTTTCGCAAACAGCGGGAAAGTCACCCCGAAGTTGCGCTCGCAAAAACTGTCAATCTCCGCACTGTCGCCTGGCTCCTGCTTGCCAAACTGATTGCAGGGAAACCCCAGAATCTCCAGACCACGATCTTTGTATTTTTTGTACAACGCTTCCAACCCCTTGTACTGGGGAGTAAAGCCACATTTGCTGGCGGTATTCACCACCAGCACCACCTTGCCCTCATAATCGGCCAGCGAACGCTCTTCGCCGGACAAAGTTGCAGCCGAAAATTCCGTTAACAAACTCATTACAATACCCTCTTAGTAACATATAAATGCAAAATTAAATTGTGCACAATTAAAATAGTCTAAAAAGTGGTCTGTGGCAATGGGAAAATAGTAGCGAGTACAGCCTTGCAGGAGGTTGAGACCTCCTGCAAGGCTGTAGGCGGAATCAGTTCAAAACCACGGAGACGTTGTCGATCAGGCGCGCGCCGCTGGTGAACATGGCCCCCAGAATGGTGAGCTCGGAATCGTCGACGGCGGCGGCTTCGAGGGTTTTGCTGTCGGAGATGGTGAAGTAATCCACCTTGAAACCGGCCTCTTCGATCTGCTGCCTGGCCTCGGCCTCGAGCACTTCAAAATCGCGACGCCCGCTGACAATTTGATCGGCAACCCAGTTGAGACTCTTGTTCAACTGACTGACCCGGGGACGCTCTTCGTCGGTGATAAAGCCGTTGCGGGAGCTCATCGCCAAACCATCGGCTTCGCGGTGGATCTCACCGGCGGTGATCTGCACCGGCATACACAGGTCTTCCACCATGCGACGAATCACCGCCAGCTGCTGGTAGTCTTTCAAGCCAAAGACCGCCTCATCCGGTTGCACGATGTTGAACAATTTGGTCACCACCGTCGTCACGCCCTCAAAGTGCCCAGGGCGACTGGCACCACACAACACATCGGTCATGGTTGGGCAGATGACGCGGGTCTGGGTATCCATGCCATTGGGGTACATCTCAATGTCGTCGGGGTGAAACAGGTAATCACAGCTCGCGTCCCGCAAGCGCTGGCAATCGTTTTCAAACGTGCGCGGGTATTTGTCCCAATCCTCATTCAGGCCAAACTGAAGACCGTTGACAAAGATCGAGCACACCACAATATCGTTAGTCTCGCGAGCGCGCTCAATGAGTTGGATGTGGGCATCATGAAGATTCCCCATGGTCGGCACAAAACCAATGCGCTTGCCTGCCATGCGCTCTTTTTTCAAGGCGTCGCGCAGCGAAGCAATGTGATGGAAAATTTGCATGATCAGCTCTCTCTTTGGCAATTCCAGCAAGTTAAACAGGTTTCAGGGTCGGGCGATTTGAGGATCCCGCGGCGCACACCCCAGCGCCAGAGTCAGGCAAGAAGGTAAAATCAGAAGTCGTCAGCCTGACTGAAATACTCAGGCGCAAGGTTTTCAAAGCGTGTGAACTTGCCCACAAAGGCCGCCTTACTGGTTCCCACCTCACCGTTGCGCTGTTTACCCACAATCAATTCAGCCACCCCTTTATCCGGGCTCTCTTCGTTGTAGTATTCATCGCGGTAGATAAACAAAATAACATCGGCGTCCTGCTCAATTGCACCGGATTCCCGCAGATCCGAGTTCATCGGCCGCTTGTTCGGGCGCTGTTCCACCCCGCGATTCAGCTGCGACAACGCAATCACCGGACAGGAATACTCTTTCGCCAGCGCCTTGAGGGAGCGGGAGATCTCTGAAATTTCCTGAGTCCGGCCCTCACTCTTGCCCGCCACCTGCATCAGCTGCAGGTAATCGAGCATGATCATGGCTGGCCGGCTTTTCTCCTCCAGCTCTTCCTGCGTCAACCCCGGCTGCTTTTGCTGCAGCTCCACCAGGTAGGAGCGCGTAACACGCTTGACCCGAGCCCGCACCTCCTGCGGCGTTAACCCCGGGGTATCATCAATGAACAACGGCTTGTTCTTCATTTTGGCCACCGCCGCCGACAGCTTGGGCCAGTCCTCCTCGGTGAGAGAGCCGTCGCGCAACTTGCCGGCATCAATCCGACCGACCGACGACAACATCCGCATGACCAGCGAATCGGCCGGCATCTCCATGCTGAACACCAGTGACGGCTTGTCCTGGGTCATCAGTGCCGCCTCAACAAAGTTAAGTGCCAGCGCCGTCTTCCCCATAGAGGGGCGGGCGGCCAGAATAATCATTTCCCCGGGCTGCCACCCGGAGGTGCGCTCATCCAGTGCCGTCAGGCCCGTCGACAGGCCCGTGATCGTGGCGTCCGAGCGAAAGCGCTCATCAATCTTCTCTACCGACACCTTCAACAGCGAATTGACGTCCTGAAAACCACCTTCTTTGGGTCGATCCTCAGCAATTTCAGCGACCCGCTTCTCCGCCATTTGCAACAAGTCATCCGAATCCAGACCAGACGGGTTCTGACTGGAACGGCTGATTTCGTTGGCCGCATGAATCAACTGCCGCAGCGTGGCACGCTCGCGAACAATTTGAGCATAAGCCGCAATATTGGCCGCACTGGGCGTATGGGTCGCCATTTCGGACAGGTAACCCAACCCCCCCACGTGGGAGAGCAGGTCATGGCGATTCAGCTCTTCCGACAGGGTAATGATGTCCAGCGGCTGACCGGCATCATTCAGCTTGGCCATCATCTGATAAATCTGGCGATGGCTGTCGCGGTAAAAGTCTTCCTCAGAAATCACTTCCGCGACGTTATCAAAACGGTGGTTCTCGAGCATCAGCCCGCCCAGCACCGCCTGCTCCGCTTCAATGGAATGCGGCATGGGATCGCGCGACACCCCTCCCGGAGAACGGCCAAAGTCCTCCTCCCGATCCCGGCTGGCAGAGTAGTCGGATGGGTAATCAGACGAATAGTCGGATGAATAAGACTGCGGATCGGTCATAGTATGAGGTACGACTAAATTGTAGGAAGACGCCTATGAACAGGCGCGCGGGTTAGTTAGCCCAGGGGCAAGCGTGTATTGACCCAAGACTTAATGGGCTAGTTTGCATAGCACGGGGGAGATTAGCAAGACTTCTGCCCGGAGATATTGCAACCGTACGCGGGATGGCAACACACCTCAGCGGCGATCGCCGAACCCGCCCAGAAGCTTAAGGCCTTTGCGTTCGAAACCGGCCCGCCTGCTCGCGCCATGCCTTTCAGCGGCGAGAGCGACAACACCGACCCGAACAGCATCCACACCGAACAAACACCGTCGCCACAAACAACTCGGGCGCTGCTCCGGCACCGCTATCCTCAGACAGCGGGCGGAACAACGCCCGAATTGACAAGCCGCGCTCAGAGCCTGGGCCCTCAACGCCACTCAAATAACAGTCACCACTCCCAACCACTTATTCAGTAGCCCGTCATGCGCAACCGTCATCAGTCAGCCACTGACATTACTCAGCGGCCAATAGTGCTCAGTAATGGTATTACTCAGCAACTACGATCAGCTTAACCGCCTGAGTCACTTCAGCGTGCAACTGTACGTCGACGTCGTACTCGCCCACCTCACGCAGAGTGCCTTCTGGCAATTTCACTTCAGACTTGGTTACTGCGACACCAGCTTCGGAGATCGCCAGAGCCAGGTCACGGGTACCCAGTGAACCAAACAGCTTGCCTTCGTCGCCAGCATTGGCGGTGATGGTTACTGTAAGTTCAGCCAGCTTCTCAGCGCGAGCTTCAGCAGCAGTTTTCTTTTCAGCAGCGGCAGCTTCCAGCTCAGCACGGCGTGCTTCGAAGTCAGCAACGTTGGCTGCAGTTGCGGGAATTGCTTTTCCTTGCGGGATCAGGAAGTTGCGGCCAAAGCCTGACTTCACAGAAACCTGGTCACCGATGTTGCCCAGCTTTCCCACTTTTTCGAGCAGAATAACGTTCATTTCGTTAATCCTCTAAGTTAATTTCATAGTTCACGCATCGCGCTTAATCGTCCGAATCGTCCCTGTCACGCTCTTGGCGACGGCCCGACTTGGCTTCGATGCGCGAACGAAAGTCTGTCCACGTATCCAGTACTGCAATCACCAAAACCAGGGGACTTGCAAATACCAGAACCAAATAAAACAAGATCAACCATTGGCCACCCAACTTCAGGGTTTTCACCACATGGTGAGCGATGGCGGCACCGACCACCAGCAACGGGAAGCCAAACAGGCCCGCCCAATGCTGGTAATCCAACCCCCGCTGCCAGCAGTAAAAGACGGCAGCAAAGCAGGTCAACGTCGCCAGCGGCTTCAGCCGCAGCTGATGAAACTCCTGCTGCAAACCCCCCGGGTTGTACAGCAGAGCCTGCCACCAACGCGCCAACAGCAGGCTCATAAATGAACTTACCGCCATGACATAGGCAATCAAGCCAACCACGAAGGTCTCGGAAGGCGTCACAATAGTCGTGCCATCCGGCGCCTGAGCCTGCATCTGCTCAAGCATTTTACCCAACGCTTCTGTCATCCCCGCGACCGGGTCCGGGATCAACTGGGTCAGAGACAGTGCCGCCAGGGCACTGAATGCAACCAACCCCATCAGGGTTGAGCCCCAGGAGCTGCTGCTTCTCAGCAGCAGGGCGAACGCCATCGTCGCCAGCAATCCCGCTATGGTCACCACTGGCATCAGTGGTCCCATATCACTGATAACAAATGTCACCAGCGCCGGCAGTACCGCCCACAACAGGACCATCAGTCCGTCGAAGGGGCCGCGTCGCAATGTCACCAAGGCCACCGCAGCCGGGCTAATCAGTGGAAACCAGCTCCCGACGAGAGCCACCACTGAAGCCTGCGCGCGTCCACGCATAATAAATTCAGCCAGTGCGCGCACAATAATTGTTCTCTTGTATTACTGATTAATCGTGGCTATCCGTGTACGGCAGCAATGCCAGGTAGCGGGCGCGCTTGATAGCGGTAGCCAGCTGACGCTGATATTTAGCTTTGGTGCCCGTGATACGGCTAGGTACAATTTTGCCAGTCTCTGAGATGTAAGCTTTCAGAGTTTCCAGGTCTTTATAGTCAATCTGCTTAACACCTTCAGCGGTGAAACGGCAGAACTTACGACGACGGAAAAAACGTGCCATGGGTAAACTCCTTATTCTTCGCCAGCTTCATCAGCGGCAGATTCGTCGGCTGAAGCAGCTTCAGTAGAAGCGGTTTCAGTAGAAGCAGTATCAGTAGACTCTTCACGACGGTCCTGACGGTCCTGACGGTTAGCCTTGCGCTCGCGACTCTCTTTTTCCGCTTTCATGATCGGAGACTCTTCAGTTACAGCCTCGTCCATGCGAACCACAAGGTTACGCAGAACAGCATCGTTGTAACGGAAGTTGGTAGTCAACTCTTCCAGCACTTCTTCAGTACACTCAACATTCATCAGAATGTAGTGAGCTTTGTGAATCTTGTTGATTGGGTAAGCCATTTGACGGCGGCCCCAGTCTTCCAGACGGTGAACTGCACCACCTGCATCGTTGATAGATGCAGAGTAACGCTCGATCATGCCTGCTACTTGCTCGCTCTGATCCGGATGAACCAGGAACACAATTTCGTAATGACGCATTTTAGCTCCTTACGGGTTTAAGCCTCCCCATCACAAGATCGGTAAGGCAAGGAGGACTGAAGTTAAACAGACTGTTTCAAGCGTTCTGAAACAAACTCTTCAGCCATAATTAGGGCCGCGTATTCTAGGGGCGGGAATGAGGGAATGCAAGGATTTGTGCATTTTATGGTCGATAGACACCCATTTACCCCCGCCGCCGTACCCACAACGTCAGAGATTACAGTACACTCGCCTCACCTGGCGCGCCCGCGACCGGTTGCGCAACCGCACGCACAAGAACACTGGAGACACGCATGAAAATCTGGGTCGATGCCGACGCCACCCCCAAACCGGTGAAAGAGATTCTGTTCCGCGCCGCCCAGCGGGCCGGAGTAACCACCACCCTGGTGGCCAATCAGAGCCTCAGCGTGCCCAACTCCCCCTTCCTCAAAACCGTGCAGGTACCCAGCGGCTTTGATGTCGCCGACAACTACATTGTCCAGCAGTGTGAGAGCGGTGACCTGGTGATCACCGCCGACATCCCCCTGGCCGCCGAAGTGGTGGAAAAAGGCGCACTGGCCATCAACCCTCGCGGCGAGAAATACACCCCGGAAAATATCCGGCAGCGCCTGGCCATGCGCGACTTTATGGAGGAAATGCGCTCTTCAGGGCAGGTGACCGACGGCCCCAAGACCTACAACCAGCAAGACCGGCAAGCGTTTGCCAACACCCTGGACCGGCTGCTGGCGAAGCGATAACGGCCATCCAGTTCCAGACCTGGCGCGCTGCGAGGAGCTGCGCACGCGCACGGCCATCAAGCGTGCTCAATACGCGGCAGCGCCAGCGAACAAGCCGCCGCCAGCCCCACCATCAACGACGACACCAGCAGGCACGCCTCCAGCCCCCACACCTGATAGACCACACCGGACAGCAGCGTGCCAACCAAGCGCCCGGCCGCATTCGCCATGTAGTAGAACCCCACATCCAATGACACGCCCTCTTCCTTGGCGTAGGCCACGATCAGGTAAGAATGCACGGCCGAATTGATCGCAAACACCACCCCGAAGACCAGCAACCCCGCCACCACCACGACCTCGGGTGACCACTGCAACCACATCGCCACAGCAATCGTCAGCGGCAGACCGGACAACAGCAGCGCCCACTCCAGTGCGGTTTTACCGTCGGGCGCGTTGCCCGAGCGAATGCCGGTAAGCGCAGGCGCCTGTGCCTGAACCAGGCCGTAGACAATAATCCAGCCCGCCAACATCGCACCGACGGACACGTGCGACCAGCCCAGCTGCGATTGCAAAAACACCGGCAGAGCCACCACAAACCACACATCCCGGGCGCCAAACAAAAAGAAACGGGCGGCGGACAGCTTGTTGACGGCCGCGCTTTTGGAGAACAGGTCGCGGAACCTGGGCTTAAAGCGGGCCTTACCCAACTCACGGTCCAGCAGCGCCACACTGAACACCAACACCCCCAGCAACCCCGCCGCCATAACCGCAATCGCCCCGCGAAAGCCCAGCCACGCCATCAACAGGGCCCCCAGAAAAAACCCCACGCCCTTGAGGCTGTTCTTGGACCCCGTCAACAGCGCCACCCAGCGATAGAGCTTTTCACTCTGAGGATGGCCATCGGCCCCCGAAGGGATAAGCATTTTGATGCTGCTTTTGGCGCTCATCTTGTTGAGGTCCTTGGCAATACCGGACAGCGCCTGAGCCACCATCACGTAGGCCACACTCAACCACGAGGCATCCACCAGCAGCATTCCCAACGCCAGCACCTGCAGCCCCAACCCAATGTGCATGGTGATGTTGAGGCCGACGCTTGCCGCCAGCCAGCCCCCCACCAGATTGGTGACCACACCAAAGAACTCGTACAACAGAAACAGCATGGCGACTTCCAGCGGGCTGTAGCCCAAACCGTGAAAGTACAACACCACCAGCATGCGCAACGCGCCATCGGTCAAGGTAAACGCCCAGTAACTGACGGTCACCACCAGATACTGAGCCACTTCCCGCGGCAATTCAGCGAGCTTGCTCAAACGGGCATTCACAGCGAAGCCGCCACCTTCTGCACCAGCTCCATCATGCGATTGACGTAGCCCACTTCGTTGTCGTACCAGGCCAGTATTTTCACTTGCGTGCCATTAATAACCATGGTGGATGCGGCGTCGACGATGCTGGAGCGCTTGTCGTTGGTGTAATCCACCGACACCAGCGGCCGCTCTTCATAGCCCAGCACACCCGCCAGCGCGCCTTCTGACGCCGCCTTCAGCGCCTGATTGACGGCCTCTGCAGTGACGGGCTGCTCCAGCTCGAAGACACAATCGGTGAGGGACGCATTGGCCAGCGGCACTCGCACGGCAAGGCCATTGAGACGGCCTTTCAGTTCCGGAAAGATTTCCGTAATCGCGGTCGCCGACCCGGTCGAGGTGGGAATCAACGATTGTCCACAGGCGCGCGCGCGACGCAAATCCGAGTGATATTCATCCAGGATGCTCTGAGTGTTGGTGATGTCGTGAATGGTGGTGATCGAACCGTGCCGGATGCCAAACTGCCGGTGCATCACCTCGACCACCGGCGCCAGACAGTTGGTGGTACACGACGCCGCCGTGACAATGTTCTGCGAACCGTCGTAAAGGTGATCATTGACGCCCATGACGACGTTCAGGGTGCCGTCCTTGATCGGGGCAGAGACCACCACCTTTTTCACCCCGGCGTCAAAGTACGGCACCAGCGCCGCCTGACTCTTAAACTTGCCAGTGCACTCCACCACCAGATCAATGCCCAAATCACGCCAAGGCACGGATTGCAGATCGCCATGCTGGGAATAAGACAGCCGCTCACCGTCAATGCTCAGCGAGCCGTCAACGACCGCGACATCGCGATCCCAGCGACCGTGCACGGAATCAAACTCCAGCAGGTGGGCGGCCGCATCGACACCCCCCGCCTTTTCATTAATGTGCACGACCTGGAAGCCTTCCCAGCCCCAGGCCGCTCTCAGGGCCAGGCGCCCCATCCGACCAAACCCATTAATTGCTACTCGAACCGTCATGCTTACCCCTTCGTAGAATCAGCGCCTTCATCAAACTGCATATGCGTATAAACAAATATACACACCCAATATTGCAGTCACTTTTCACTGTTTAATCAGCAGCAACCCGCACCTTCTTTTTCCGCCAGCGTGCGCAGGTCACCCCTGACTGCCGGCGCGCTGGCCGCCTCCGTCTGAATCAGCGCCAACAACCCGGCCACAAACCCGGCCGTTTGCAGCAACTGATAGTAGACCCAGACGCCTTCACGGCGCGTCACCACCAAACCACTGTTGCGCAAATAAGCCAGATGGCGTGACACGACGCTCTGCGACACCCCCAAGACCGCCACAATGTCGCACACACACAATTCCCCGCTCTCCAGCAGCAGGCAGACAATGCGCAAGCGCACCGGCTCAGACAAAGCCTTAAACACATTGGCGTAATCAGAAATATCCATCGGCGAACTATATTCGCCAAGCCAAATACATGCAACGCCCGCAATACCGCAACCCACCTCCCAACGTCTAACCTGTATACAGCTAACAAAATCAACGGCTTAACAATGATTTTGAGTTAACACCAAATAAACCTGCCAATTCTGGCAAAATCTGCGTATAATTCGCGCCCTCTTGTAATCGGGATCATTGGCTAAGCGCCTTACTCTGGGCCGTTCGCGACATCCTTGGCGGATGGACGCAAACCGCGACTCTTTATTGTTATTGCATCATATTGCTTTTTGCATCTTTTGCATCGATACCGTCAGTTAAACCTTAACCACTCGTTAAGCTCTAACTCGTTATCGAAAGCTGCCTTCCAGGCGGTTGGATTTAAAGACATGCCCACGACTATGGAATGAGGGGAGATGTACCGGAACTTGTCATTGTGAACAAGCCGGCGCAGAGACTCCCACATCGTTACTGTGCTTTTTTATATAGGTAGTTGACTTATATAGGTGTACGGCGGCGATTCACTAAGGCTAACAGTCACTGCCCCCTCTAACCTAAGGTCTACCCATGTCTAATGACTCTATACGCTTTGCCGATCTCGGCCTGGCGGAACCTGTATTAAAAGCTGTCGAAGCCGTCGGCTATGAAACACCCTCCCCCATTCAGGCCCAGGCCATCCCGCACATTCTGGAAGGTAAGGATATTCTCGGCATGGCGCAAACCGGTACCGGTAAAACCGCCGCCTTTGCCCTGCCCCTGCTGACGCGCATCGATCCGCGCTCCAACAACACTCAAGTCCTGGTACTGGCTCCGACTCGCGAGCTGGCCATTCAGGTGGCCGAAGCCTTCCAAAGCTACGCCGCCCAAATGAAGGGTTTTCACGTCCTGCCCATCTACGGCGGTTCCGATTACCGCGGACAGATTCGTGGCCTGCAGCGCGGCGCACAAGTGGTTGTGGGCACGCCCGGTCGCGTGATGGATCACCTGCGTCGCGGCACCCTGAAACTGGACAACCTGCAAAGCGTGGTTCTGGATGAAGCCGACGAAATGCTGCGCATGGGCTTTATTGATGACGTCACCTGGATTTTGGATCAGACCCCGGCCAAGCGCCAGGTTGCCCTGTTCTCTGCCACCATGCCGCGTGAAATCCGCAAGGTTGCCGACACCTATCTGAGCAACCCGGAAATCATCAAGATTGAAGCGCAAACCCAGACCGTTGAAAAGATTGAACAACTCTACTGGCTGGTGCGCGGCGTCAACAAGCTGGACGCACTGACCCGGATTCTGGAAGTCGAAGAGTTCGACGCCATCATCATGTTTGTGCGCACCAAAAATGCCACCGCGGAGCTGGCCGAGAAACTGGAAGCGCGCGGCTATTCTGCGGCGGCACTGAACGGCGACATGAGCCAGCAATTGCGCGAGCGCGCCATTGAACGCCTGAAGAACGGCAAACTGGACATCATCATCGCCACCGACGTTGCCGCTCGCGGCATTGACGTTTCCCGTGTCAGCCACGTGATCAACTACGACATCCCTTACGATGCCGAAGCCTATGTACACCGCATTGGCCGCACCGGTCGTGCTGGTCGCACCGGCAAGGCGATTCTGTTTGTGGCCCCGCGTGAAAAACGCATGCTCTCCACCATTGAGCGCACCACCAAATCTGTTATCGCTGAACTGCAGCTGCCGAGCAAAGCCCAGGTGGCTGACAAGCGCATCACCCAGTTTAAACAACAAATCAGTGCCGCGGTCGAGGAGCAAGACCTGTCCTTTTTCCGCGAAGTCATCATGAACTACAGCGAAGAAACTCAGGCAGAGCCTTTGGACATTGCCGCCGCACTGGCGTACCTGGCACAGCTTGAAAAGCCTCTGCTGCAGCCCAAGGACATTGTGGAAGACAAGCCGGTTCGTCGCGAGCGCGATGACCGCGGTGAACGAGGTGAACGCCCAGACCGCAAGCGTCGCGAACGCGCCAACGACGCCGATCTGGAGACCTTCCGCCTTGAAGTCGGCCACAATTTCCACGTCAAGCCGGGCGATATTGTGGGCGCCATTGCCAACGAAGCCGACATTGACAGCAACTACATTGGACACATTAAAATTCGCGAGTCCCACACTTACGTGGACCTGCCGAAGGGCATGCCCAATGAATTGCTGCAGAGTCTGAAAAAAGTGCGCGTGCGCGGCCAGCAGATCAATCTGTCCCGCTTTGAGGGTGTGGTCGAAGAAGACACTTCACGCGGTCACAGTAAGCGTCCGTTTAAGAAAGGCCCCCCGCGCGGCGGCCAGAAGCCTGGCGGTCACCGCGGCAGTCGTCCACCTCGCGACTAGCTCCCCCTACGGGTTAATCCCCACCGGGATTGACTCCAGGGTGAACACAAAAAACGGCCGCTACTGCGGCCGTTTTTTGTGCGCGAATGAACATCCGACAGCATTACCCGGAAACCCCGGCGACCAGATACTGACTCAGGTCAACTTCATCAATCTGCGCCTGCGGCAAATAGCGTTGCGCGTATTTCAGATACACACCACGGCGCAAAAACAAATCAAACACCTGCGCATCCACATGCCCATTGGTCACCATCTGCGCCAGGATGTCGATGGCGACGCTGACCGGTTTGGCTTGTTTATAGGGCCGGTCAGCGGCGGTCAACGCCTCAAAAATATCCGCCAGCACCATAATGCGCTCCGGCACCGACAGCTGGTCCCCGGTAAGTTGTCGCGGGTAGCCGGTGCCGTTCATGGTCTCATGATGTGTGGAGGCATAGCGGGGTACTCTTGCCAGCTCCGGAGGAAAGGGCAGCTTATCCAGCATACGGATGGTGCTGATGACATGCTCATTAATTTTAAAGCGGTCTTCGGCGGTTAAGGTGCCGCGCTCAACACACAGGTTGTGCAACTCCCCCAGGTCATAAAGATGGGTCGGCACCGCCATGTTAATCCCCAGGCGCGGATCGTAGTCCACGTCATGTTGGCGCTCAACGATGTGTTCAGGCTTGTCAGCCAGCAACGGTTCTTCGCAGGGCAGTGTGGCAGAACCGGGGCCAGAATGACGATCCGGCAGCGACGCGATGCGAGCCTGCTCAACGGGGGACAACCCCAGCCGATCGTCAAAATGTCGCACCCAAGTGGTGGTCGCCAGCTGTTGCAGGCGCCGTTTTTTGTCGTCACTCAAAACTTCACCGCCGACATTCATCGCCGCCACAAACGCAAAATCGTCTTGTAACTGTTGCTGGCGGTCGAGCCATTGCTGCTGATACTCAGCCGCCTGGCTGGGATTGCGCAGACACTGTTGCCAGTATTCGATTTCAGCGTCCCGCCACAACACTTCAAAGCGCATCCGGACTTCGTGGATGCGATTGTAAATTGCCTCCAGCTTTGAACCCTTGTCGACAATATGCTCCGGCGTTGTGATCTTGCCGCAATCGTGCAGCCAGGCCGCCACCCGAAACTCCCGCCACTCATCCTCAGAGTGAAACTTAAACCCCTTAAAGCAACCCGTGGTGGCAGCTTCAGCCTCACGAGCCAGCATGAACGCCAGTTCCGGTACCCGCTCGCAGTGCCCGGCGGTGTAGGGAGACTTGTCATCAATGGCCTGAGCAATGACCTCAATGAAAGCATCCATCAACGCCACCTGCCTCGCCTCATGCGCCTCAATAGCTTCAGCCATTGTCGTCATGGAGCACCCCAGAGCATCAATTTCCTGGATATGGCTGCGCGGGACCGCCAACTGATCATAGGCACGCTGTTGAACTTTGGCATTTTCGACGGCCAGCTTTTGAATCGGCTTCACCATCGGCAAGGCGCACACCCAGGGCAAGGGCATTAGCAGAAGCAACCAGCCGGCGGTCAGCAGCACCGACCATTTGAGCTTTGCCAGCACTGGCGCCAGCACATCCTGCACCGGAATCGTCACCGAAAAAAATTCGCCGGTGCGGCTGTTGCCACCAAACGGGGTGACAAACATGAAATGCGGCTCCCCCTGCACCTCCACCTCATGCAATCGCCCCTGACGCCCGCGCGATTGCGCGATGGCCACCAACTGAGGGTCGGCAGCGGTTGCGGCCAGAGATTGAGACACCGGCAAGGCCCCCAAAGACAGACCAGGGCGTCCGCGGGAAATCACTGTGCCGTTTTTTTCAAACACGATCATGTCGGTGCGGTCACTGAAGCGGTTGCGGTGCAGATAGCGGTCTAACGTCGACAGCGTTATATCGACACCGATCACGGCCGCTGTGCCGGTGAGGCGCATCGAGTAAGTTTGTCCCGGCGCCGACAAGCTGCGCAACAGGTAGGGCTCGGTTTTATTCACCCGATCCGGCAGCGCCTGGCGATACCACGGCCGCTGACTGACGTTAAAATCGGTGGCTTCACGTCGCTCTGCTCGCAGTTGAAAATCCGTGTCGTAATAGCGGTAGTGGCGTTGGCGCGGCCCTGCCCCGGCAGGTACCGTCACCGTGACCCAGCGATCGGCAGCGGCCGCCCGCAGCTGTTTTCTGACCCCGGGTTCACTGTTGAGGTTGATGACCTCATAAAAACTGCCATTTTCCAGCCCCACATACATGGCATAGAACATCGGCTTGTTGTGCATCGCCTCCGCGAAGACGGTGCGGGCAGCCTCGCTCGCCCGCAGCCCCTCGACCAGGTTTGGGTAAGTGGACAGGATCTTGACCGTGTGTACGATGTCGCGATCGACCGACCTTAAAAACTGGCTGCTGGCAGACGCCAGGGCACTGAAGCGGGACACTGCCGCCTCGCTCGCCTGCACCCTGGTGAAATGATATTGCAGACCGACGGCCGCCGCTGCCGTCATCAAGGTCGCCACCACGAAAATAATAACGACCATCGCTCGCAGCGGGAGTTGCCATGGTTGCCGATCGGTCCGGGACGCCGCCCCAAAAGCAGACAAGGAAGGTTCCTCCATGAGCCACAGCCCGCGTCTGGACTGTTTCTGGATATGGGTGCTGCCGCCGTGACCGCAACGGACAACACCGCCGTGAGATCTGGCTTGTTTCGTGTTTATCGTCTTATGTATAGCTGGCGCAGATTGAAAGGACAATGTCGCCAGGCCAGCGTCAGGGCCGCAGGCACAGACAGATATTAAGCCGGGAAAGCCCTAGAGCGCAGGCGATTGCCATGCGATGGCAACCGCGCGGGACGAAGTTACACCGTCAAAAACATCCGCAGATCAGCGCTTTTGACTCCGCAACTGACGCTTGCGCCACCACAGATAAACGCCACTGCCGAACAGCAGCGCGGGCGCCAATCCCGTCAGCAGCAGTAAGTTGCGCCCCGGCAGCCCCAACACATCGCCGTTGTGCAACGGGAATTGCCACAGTAAAAACTGGCTACCCGGCGCCAGTGTGCCCAGCGCACGACGCTCAAGCACCTCGCCCGTGTATTGATCCAGCTTCAGCCGGCTGGCGCCATACGTACGCCAGGGTTCCTCGGGTAAATTAAAGGAAAAGCGGTAATAGCCTTTGTCGGATTTGGGCAAATCAATGCGGGTTAACTTGCCCTGCGGAAACACCTGCCGGGCCAGGTCGGTGGCAGCATCAATCCCCAAAGGTGCCGGCAAGGCCTCCTGCCCGTCAAAGGCGGTGACGGCAGAGGCAACAGCGCTGGCCGCCTCAACCGGCCAGATACTGCCCACCAGGGCCGCTACCTGGCGGGGAAAAACCAGACTGACACCGGAAAAGGCCACCACCAGCAACACCGGCGCCAAATACACACCGACCACTTTGTGCAGGTCAAAATAAAAGCGAAAGCGGTTGCCGTTGCGGCGTAGGGTCAGGGCGTTGCGCCAACGACCTTTGCGCGGCCACCAGATCACCAGGCCAGACACGGCAAACAACAACAGCGCAATGCCCATCAAGCCAACGACCGTTTTGCCGGTGTCACCGGACAATAAGGTGTAGTGCAAACGGTACAGCCAGGACATGGGGTATTCGCCCCAGGTGCGAACCGCCAGCACCGTGCCGTCGGCGGGAGACACACTCACTTCCAGCGGGCCGGCGGCACCGGCAGGCGCCGCAAAGCGCACCACGTGAGGACTGTGGCTGCCGCGCTGAAGATTGATGCGCTGCAGCGCTGGCTGCCCGGGCACGGCCGCCTGCGCATTGGCCAGCACCCGACTGAGCGGCGCCCCTTGCGCCACCGGCTCGAACGCCACGGTGTGCGGCGCCAGCCGTTCATCGAGGGCGTGGTCGAACACCAGCAGGCTGCCCGTCAGGCCGATGACGGCCAGCAGCAGACCCACTGTCAGGCCAGCGTATTTGTGAAGAGTAAAAAGCGCGCGACGCACGTAAACAGCTCCCGACCGCTAAGCCCCAAGGTTAAAACTGATAACTGTAGGATCAAAACTGATCGTTGTAGGATTAAAACTGATAGTTGTAACTCAGGCTCATACTGCGACCGATGCCTTTAAAATTACGCGCGTCATTGCCAACCGTTTGCGAGTAATAAGTAAAGTAGTCTTCGTTGGTCAGGTTCTGAATCCCCAACACAAACTGCCCACCCAGCGCCAGTAACTGCGCACTCACATCGAAGGTGGTGTAGCCATCGAACTCTGCGTATTTGACGCCGCTGGCGGCGTCAAAGTTGCGATCCAGCATCACATTGGCCTGCACCCGCGTGCTCAGGCGATCCCCCCAGCTGCGCTCCCAGCTCAGGTTTACTCGGTTGGGTGCAATGTTGGCACCATCGAGGTCAGTGTCGACACGGCCATCATCATCCGAGTCGTAGCGCCCTTTGGTGTAGGCTACCCGCAAGCCGAGGGTGTCAGACTCGGTGGCAAACCATTGACTGCTGAACTCAACACCATCAATTTCCGTTTGCTCGCGGTTAACGGTGTAAATACCATCCGCGCCCCGATTGAGGCGCTGACCGAAATCCGAATCCGACGCATAGTAGGCCAGTTGCGCGTTAAAGCGTTCGCCGTGAAACTCAACACCCAGCTCCTGATTTTCCGTGAGAATGGGCTCCAGATCGAGGAAGGTTTCCACGCTCTGATTCGCGACATTAATGCCCCGCAACACACGGCCCACATCCGGCATGGAGAAGCCTTCAGAATAGTTGGCATACACCCGCCAGCGCTCCGTGACCTGGTAGGTGGCGCCAATATTACCCAGCGTTTCACTGAAGTCGATATCGCCACCCTGCACAAATTGACTGCCGTAGGAAGCCAGCGTGGTAAAGTCATCCACTTCGAGGGTGGAGATTTCACGACGCAGACCGGCCGTCACACTCAGCTTTTCCACTCCGGTGAATTCACCCTGCACATAGGGAGCGACGTTTTTATACAACGTCGGCGGTACCCAGCTGCGACCGGTGAGGATCAACGCCTGCCAGGTTTCATCCTCATAGGCATCCACCCCGTAGACCAGATTCACCGGCAACCCGGCCACATCGTCTTTAATCAACGTCAGTTTTACGCCGTATTTTTCGGAATTATTCTGCGACTGATCGAACAGGGTGCCTACCGGCGCGATCGACGCGTCCTGAAAAGTACCGCTGGGCGTGCCGCCGTAGGTGCCTTCAAAGTCCTGGCTGAATGCCTGCAGGCGCAACTTGTGTCCCAGCCAAGCCTCGTGACTGTACTGCAGGTTGATCGTGGTCACCTCATTGGAAGGCTCTTTACCCGGCACGTCGGCCTCAATCGAGGACGTGGGAATACCGGCGTCCTGATCCCCATCAACCTGCAGCCAATTATTGTTGCCTTCAATGTTGTAGTGATTGACCGTCAGCTGCACGCGCTGTTCTCCCCAGCTGTGACCCACCTTGATGAAGGCGTTAATGGCATCGCTGTCCATGGTGTCGCCCTGGGTATTGTCAAAGCCGACCACCTCACCATCGGCATCGTAGCTGACCCCGGTGGAGCGATAGCTGACGCTGCCGAGAAAGTCGATCTCCGCCGCCTGGCCCGAGACACTGTAGCTGGCGCCATACCCGAGACTGTCACTGGCGTCTTCCGGCTGCAGGTTGGTTTCAAAACGCACCGCCTGCTGCAGGTCTTCCGTCGGTTCTTTGGTGATCAGGTTGATGATGCCGCCGGAAGCGCCCATCCCATGAATCGCGTTGGCCCCGTGAATCACCTCGACGCGCTCCAGCATTAAGGGGTCTATGGTGTGCCCGTCGCGCCCGCCATTGCGCAGCGGATTGGATTGCGGAACACCGTCAATCAGGTAGAGGGGCTTGCGGCCACGCAGGCTTTCGCCCGCATTGCTCATCTTTTGGCGGCTGGGGGAAAAGCTTGGGATCAGGTTGCCGAGCACCGAGGACAAATCATTGCTGATGCTCAGCTGTTGCGTCAGGTCCACCTGATCAATCAGCGTCACTGTATTCGGAATGGTGCTCAGCGGGCGCTCAACCCGGCTTGCGGTCACGACCACTTCTTCACTGATGGCCGCCCTTTTGTTCTTGGCAACCTGAACGTCAGTATCCGCAGCCAAAGCGCTGTGCCCCAGAGTTAAACCGGCAGCCAGAACCGCCAGGCCGAGCGGATGACGGCAAAAAAACTCTCTCATAACCATTTCCAAATTCCCCACAATGTGAAAAGCCATGCGCCGCAGAGAGGCCGCAAAAAACAGCCTGAGCCACTGCTGACGCGGAAGCTTAAAAAGCAAACTAAATGATATGTATTCTCAATAATCGGCGAATTATAGGGAGGATCGGGTTAAAAGTAAAAGCACATTCCCACCCCAGCCCCCAACAACTTGCCAAAGCGGGCAGATATCGTGAGAATCGGCCCTGCCCGATTGCATCAGGCCCCTGGCTCAGGAGGGTGACGCAAGCCCCTGACACCCAGCTGAAAAGACCCATCATCTCTAGCGGAGCCCTATTCTTCTCATGCCTACTGCTCGGAAGCCAGACAGCGATCGCGTCAGCCCGCGTTATCAAGCCATTGTCGATATCGCGCCATTGTCCCTGGCAGTGATCCCCTGGGGCTTGCTGACAGGCTCTCTGGCCATTGAGGCCGGGCTCAGCCCCTGGCAAGCTCAGTGCATGTCGCTGCTGGTCTTTGCCGGCGCTGCGCAACTGGCGAGCTTGAATATGGTCCAGATCGGCAGCCCTCTGGCGGCGATCCTCAGTACCACGTTTGTGATCAGTTCCCGGCACTTGCTGTACTCGGCGGTGTATCGCAACTTTGCGCTGCAACTGAAACGGCACCAACGCTATTTACTGGCGTTTGTGCTCACCGATGAGATGTTTGCGGTCGTGGAGGAGTACCGCAAGCAACACGGGCGCTTTCATTACCCTTACGCCGTGACGGCTGGCTTCACGTTTTGGCTGGTGTGGAATCTGGCCTCGCTGGCGGGCATCGTCCTCGGCCAGGTACTGGGGGACATGCAAGCCTGGGGGTTTGAGTTTGCCGTGGCCGCCATTTTTATTGCCATGGTGGTGCCCGCAGTACGCTCGCTGGCCATTCTGGTGACCGTTACGGCCAGCGGCGTGATGATGGTCATCGCCGAACTGCACAGCCTGCCAAACGGCATTTTGATCGCCGGCCTGGTTGGCATGACAGCCGGGTTCACCACCGAGCAGCTGCAGAACTTAAGACAGCGAGCGTCCTCATGATGACCTGGATCATGATTGGTCTGATGGCTGCGGTGACGTTCTACAACCGCTACGCGTTTTTCTCGCCCCACCTGAAATTTTCCATCGGTCCGCGACTGCAATCACTGCTGAGTTACACCGCGCCGGCGGTGTTAACCGCGCTGTGGGTGCCCATTGTTTTCGTACGCGATGCCCCGCATGCTGAAAGCAAAGCGCTTAACCTGGACCTCGACAACCCTTATTTCCTGGCGGGCCTGATCACTGTCGCCATCAGTGCCCTGGTGCGCAAACCGCTGGTCACCGTGGTCGCCGGTGTGGCCGTCTTCATCGGCTTATCCCAATTCTGAGCGATTCCTCCGCCACGGCTGGCGCCTACTGCCCGGCTCATCGCCGCTGCAATGTTTTGCTCCCGTGCGAGGCGCACAGCCGGGGCGGTCATTGTGTATGAATGTCCGGATCTGGCTAGTCGGTTCAGCCCAAGTGGAGTAAATTGCAGACATGAACACTCCTTGCAGCAGCGCTCATTTACCCACCGAATGGCAGCAGGCACGCCTCTCCCGCGATGCCCGCTTTGACGGCGTGTTTTACATCGGCGTCTTAACCACGGGAATTTTCTGCCGCCCCATTTGCCCCGCTCGCCTGCCCAAAGAAGACAACGTGCGTTATTTGCGCAGCCCGGCCGAGGCCACACAACAAGGCTTTCGGCCCTGTCGGCGCTGCCGTCCGGAATACTCCCCCACGGCGGCACAGCAATGGCCGGATGAGCGCCTGGACGCCGCCCTGCAAGCGATCGAAAACGGCTTTCTCGATCACTATGACGTTCCGAGCCTGGCCCGGACGGTAGACCTTAGCGACCGCCAGCTGCGCCGTTTGTTTCAACACAACCTCGGCATCACGCCCGCCCATGCCGGTGAGACCCGGCGCCTGCTGCTGGCCAAACAATTGCTGTGCGAGTCCAACCTGCCCATTACCGAGGTGGCACTGGCCGCCGGATTTAACAGCGTGCGGCGCTTTAACAGCAAAATACAATCGTTCTATCAGCAGACCCCGACCGACATCCGCAAGGCCAGACGGCATGCGCTCACCCCGATGGAGAACACGTGGGTGGTGGACCTTCCGCACTCGCCCCACTACCCCTGGCAACAAGTGTTCCGCTTTTATCAGCAGCGCGCCATTGAACACCTGGAGCGTGCCGGTGACGATTTTTTTCAGCGGGTGATCGTCCTGGACCAACAGCCACTGTTGTTATCCTGCGAAAAGCTCCCGCATCGCGCCGCGCTGCGACTGACCGTCACCGGAGCCCGGCCGGCACAACTGAGCCGCCTTATCGCCCTGGCTCGCAAAGCGCTGGACCTGAACAGCAACCACCTGGCGATAGCAGAGCATTTAAGCCACAGCCGCTGGCTCGCCTCCCGGCGAACAATAAGCGGTCCGATCGCGCTGCCCGGTGCCTGGGATGCGTTTGAATATCTGATTCGCGCGATTGTGGGGCAACAGGTTTCCGTCAAGGCGGCAAGAACCCTCACCCGCCGGCTGTTGGAGCGCTGTGGCGAAAAGGTCACCTTCGGCGAGCAGAGCTGGTATCTGTTTCCCACCGCAGGCGTGTTGGCGAGCGCAGACCTGAGCAACATGGGCATGCCGCGCAGTCGCATCGACACCCTGCAAAACGTCGCCCGCGCACAGCTGAATGGCGATATCGAGCTGAACATCACGCACAGCGGCTTGCACCCCGCAGATGCGCTTGCCGCGCTGCGGCACGCGTTGCTGGCGATCAAAGGGATTGGTCCCTGGACGGCGGATTATTTACTCATGCGCGGCTTTTATCAGCCGGACATCTGGCTGGATACGGACCTCGGCATCATCCATGCGCTGAAGCAGCGCGACCCACAACTGAACAAGCAGAGCCTGAGAACGATTGCGGATGATTGCGCCCCGTGGCGCTCCTACGCGGTGCTTGGGTTGTGGCAATCACTGTCAGGAGAGCAGTAACATGGCGACCATCAAGGCTGAAAGCCGGCGCATGTGTTTCGATACGTTCACCACACCGGTGGGCACCCTGATTGTGGTGCAGGATGAGCAGGGGCTGCGGTATATCGATTTTCAGGACGGCCCGAACCCGTTAACCCCCATGGACAGCTGGCAGCGGGATACGCACTTTTGTCAGGCGGCGCGGGAGCAACTGCTGGCGTACTTTGCCAGCGAGCTGCTGCGCTTTGAGTTGCCACTGGCGCCCATCGGTACGGCATTTCAGCAGCGCGTGTGGCGGGTGCTGGCGCAAGTGCCTTACGGCACCACCATGACCTATGGCGAGATGGCACAGCAATTAAACCAGCCCTCGGCGTCACGTGCGGTGGGCATGGCCAACGGCCGCAACCCGCTGGCCATCGTCTTGCCCTGCCACCGGGTGGTGGGCGCCAACCGCACCCTCACCGGCTACCGTGGCGGCCTGCCGATCAAAACGTGTTTATTGAAGCTGGAAGGCCTCGCCATTGACGAACCAAAAGGCCTCGTCATTGACGAGCAAGCCCGCATCAGTCCCTGAAAACGCGGTCACCTTGGCGCTGTAGAACCCACTAGCCCCATACATGCTGAACGATATCATCGCGTCATTGCAAGGCGCAGTGCACTGCTCGGGCTGGGGTGTCGTTACTCTTGAGTGCGGCTGCGCTCCGCCGGCACGAACAATTGCGTCAACATATACTCTTTGAATGCGGGGGCGTAAGGCTGTTCGGCCAGCGCTTTTTCCATACACAGTAACCACGCATCCCGCTCTGCCACACCGATGGACAGGTGCGAGTGGGCACGGGGAATCGCAATTGGGCCGTACTTTTCACGGTACAGCTTGGGCCCACCCAACCAGCCACTGAGAAAGCGCGCCAGTTTTTCTTTAGATTCCGTCAGGTCATCCCGATGCATGGCGCGAATGGTTTGCGCTTGCGGCAGAGTCTCCATATAAAAATAAAAACGCTCGGCCAGCTGTTGCAAGCCCTCGTATTGCCCGGCCGCCCGATAGGACGCATCGCCGTCACCGTATTGTCGCTGCTCTGTCATGGCCCCTCTCACTGTCAAATTCGGCTGCAATCAGCAGCGCCGGCATTCTACCCCTGGCCGCGCTCCGGAGTACAGATTGGAGCCACTGACAGGGTCGATGAATCGCGCTAATGAACAGGCCCAACCTATGCACGGTGAAGGAAGCCCCATTTAACCCCAACGGTTGCCTTCGGTATTCTGGTTCTCACACCAGACAAAGGAGGCATTATGTAAACGCTCTTTAGAACCCTTAACCGAGCCATAAACGACACAGCCCCGCTGTGCGCGGGTATAAATACTCGGCACAGATGAACCCATCACTCAGATCTGCGTGGCTACCGGGCAGGTATAAAACTTCCACTCCCTCTGGTTCGTGTCCAGCGCATCATACAACCGTTGCGCTGGCTCATTGTCCGGGGCGGTTACCCATTGCAACCGGGCGGCACCGCACTCTGCCGCGTATTCACGACAACGTTCGATCAACTGTCGCCCCACCCCTTGCCCTCGACAGTCCGCAAGTGTGAACAGGTCATTCATCACCGCGACCTTAGCGGCGATGGTGGAATTGAAGGTCAAATAGACGGTCGCAAAGCCAACCACCTTGCCGGATGATCGGTACGCAAACTGACACCCTGCCGGATTGGAGACACCAAACTGGGCGAAAAAAGCGGCATTGCGCGCATCCGTGATCTCGGTTACGCCATAAAA
This sequence comes from Pseudomaricurvus hydrocarbonicus, assembly GCF_011602365.1. Classification (GTDB taxonomy): domain Bacteria; phylum Pseudomonadota; class Gammaproteobacteria; order Pseudomonadales; family Cellvibrionaceae; genus Pseudomaricurvus; species Pseudomaricurvus hydrocarbonicus. Next base: position 81,781 of record NZ_JAAONZ010000008.1, on the reverse strand, counting down.
CGCCTGATACTGCCGGATCAACGGCAGCACTTCGTGTAAATTTTCAGAGGAAACGGGTTCAATCATGTCACGCCCTTTTGGGCCTCCTTAACGGGGAACGGCTGTCCTTACATAGCAGGACAGCCTTTAAACTGTAGGGCTGCCCCAAATGTGTACTCGTATAGCGAGAAACTAGAAACTAGAAACTAGAAACTAGAAAAGATAACTCAGGTTTTACCACATCGACAAGGTTCCCCACCTTGCCCTCATTTGGTTGACACTGTCAACCACAACCCCTATAGTTGACACCATCAACTAAATGGGCTTTAAACACATGTCCTCATCGTCACTCAGTGAAACCTTACATCAGCTCACTCACGCCTATAAAAAGCAGTTGCGTGAGACCATCAAAGCGCACCGGATTGCCCTGCCGGTAACCCACATACGGGCTTTAAAAGGTATCTGCCGCAACCCGGAATGCACGGCCCAATCCATCGCCCAGCGGATGCAGCGCGACAAGGCACAGATCACCCGGGTCGTGAACGAACTGCTTCAGGCCCAGCTGATCATCAAGATCGACAACCCCAATGACCGGCGCAGCCAGTTATTGCGACCCACGCCCGAGGGCGAAAAAATCATGGCGCAGATCAACACCATTGAGCAGCAAACCGCCGAGCACATGACCCGACAGCTGCAGAGCGACGACCTCACGACCTTTATCCGCATCGCCAACACCATGTCTGACAGCGTCAACCGCTCTTAATGCAACGGACGAGCAGTCCTTTCAAGCAGGAAAAACACCTCATGGCCAGACCCACCCCCCGAGAACTGGAAGTGCTTCACTCCACTCACGTCACCCCCCATATGTTGCGCATTACGTTAGGTGGCAGCGCCCTGGCGGACTTTCCCGCCGGCCAGGAAAGTGCCTACATCAAACTGATGTTCCCCCAACCTGGAGAGGAGCGTCCGCTGGTCCGAACCTACACCGTGCGCCAGCAAGGGCCGGACAGCATCGATGTGGATTTTGCCCTGCACGATGCCTTTTCTCCGCAAACCCAAGGCCCCGCCTCCAGCTGGGCCGCCAACGCCCAACCCGGCGACCGCATTTTGGTGGGCGGCCCAGGACCCAGGAAACTGGTGAACCCGGAGGGCGACTGGTTCCTGATCGCGGGCGATATGACGGCCCTGCCCGCCATCAGCGTCAACCTGGCCTTACTGCCCGCCGATGCCCGCGGTTACGCCGTCATTGAAGTGGTCGATGCCGCAGACATCCAGCCGTTGGCGCACCCGGAAAACCTGGAACTGGTTTGGGTGGTGAACCCGCAGGCCAACGCCGGCGTCCACCCACTGCTCGACAGCATTAAAGCGCTGCGCTGGCTGGACGGTAACCCCGCCGTCTGGGCCGCGTGTGAATTCAACAGCATGCGCGCGATGCGCAAGTACTTTAAGCAACAACGGCAGATTCCGAAAAGCCACCTCTACATCTCCAGTTACTGGAAAATCGGCAGCAGTGAGAGCCAGCACAAGGTGGCCAAGAAACAAGATGAACAACAGGAACAATAGGAACAACAGGATTCGCAGCCTTAAGCCCACGCCAAGCCACCGCTTTTTACCGGACCGCCTTGCCGCTCTTTTCAGCCGGGTATCATTCTTGCCGGGGTAACGTAATAATGGGGGCTCATAAAAACGCCCAACATGGAAGAGGCCCCACCTGTGCTGAACCCCCTGACGACTTTCGCTTTAATCGGTGTCGCTGGCTTGGCCTGTCAATGGCTGGCCTGGCGAGTGCGCCTGCCCGCCATCCTGTTTTTGCTGATTTCCGGCATTACCCTGGGACCGGTGCTGGGCATGGTGCAGCCCGACGAATTATTTGGCGACCTGCTGTTTCCGTTTATTTCGCTGTCCGTCGCCATCATTTTGTTTGAAGGCAGCCTGACACTGCAATTGCGTCAATTGCAGGATATTGGTCCTGTCGTGCGCAACATGGTGTCTTACGGCGCGCTGATTAACGCCACCCTGACCACCGTCGCCGTGCATTACCTGGTCGGCATCAGCTGGCCGCTGGCGGCGCTGTTCGGCGCCATCATGGTGGTCACGGGACCCACGGTGATTGTGCCCCTGTTGCGCACTGTGAAACCCAATGCCCGCATCACCAACACGTTGCGCTGGGAGGGCATTGTCATCGACCCGCTGGGCGCGCTGTTTGCCGTACTGGTGTTTGAGTGGATCAGCGCACAACAGGGCCATGGCTCCTGGGTAGAGGCCACCGTCATCTTTGCAGAAACCATTGTGGTGGGCAGTCTGGTGGGGGCGGTGGCCGGGTATCTGTTCGGGTTGCTGCTGCGTCACCGCTGGCTGCCCGAGTATCTGCAGAACTTTGCCACGCTGGCGGTCGTCGCCGGGGTCTTTGCCCTGGCTGAAAACCTGCGCCACGAATCCGGCCTGCTGACGGTCACGGTGATGGGCATCTGGCTGGCCAATATGCGCGACGTGCACACCGAAGACATTCTCGATTTTAAAGAAAACCTGACCCTGTTGCTGGTCTCCAGTTTGTTTATTGTGCTGGCTGCCCGGATTGATTTCGCCGACGTGAAATTACTGGGCTGGGGCAGTTTGGGCGTACTGGCCGTCATGCAACTGCTGAGTCGGCCGATCAAGGTCTTTTTCAGCAGTCTGGGCTCGGTCTTTACCTTCAAGGAAAAGCTACTGCTCGCCTGGGTCGGGCCGCGCGGCATTGTGGCCGCCGCCGTGACCGCGCTGTTCGCCCTCAAGCTCGAGCAAATGGGTTACGAAGAGGCTTATTTACTGGTGCCGCTGGCGTTTACCGTCATCATGGGCACGGTGGTGATCCAAAGCATGACCGCCCGCCCCCTGGCTCTGGCCCTGGGCGTGGCCGAACCCGACGCCCGCGGTTACCTCATCATGGGCGCCAATCCCGTGGCCCGGGCAATTGCGGTGGCGTTGCGTTCGGCGGACTATCGGGTGCTGCTGTCCGACACCTATTGGGACAATATCGCCAGCGCCCGCATGCAGGATTTGCCGACGTTTTACGGCACCCTGCTGTCGGATCATGCCGACAAACACCTCGACCTGGTGGGTATTGGCGGCTTTCTCGGACTGTCTCATCACGCCGAGCGCAACCATCTCGGCGTCATGAAGTACCGCAATGAATTCCCTCAACAGAAGGTGCTGAGCCTGGCCAGCAGCCAGGACCATGCCCCCAACGGCAAGCGCAAGATCAGCGACAAGCACCGCGGTCAGACCCTGTTTGGCGAAGACATCACCTTCAGCAAGCTCGCCAGTTTAATTGCCAAGGGCGCCAAAATTAAAAGCACGACCCTGACCGACAGTTTCCATTTCGCAGACTGGCAGCAACACCACCACAACGCCAACAGCATTCCGCTGTTTGTCATCGACCCCAAGGGCAGCCTGTTTTGGTTCACCGCCCAGGCCGAATTAGCCCCCCAGAGTCAGTGGCAACTGTTCAGCCTGGTGCCCAGTGCGAGTGAGAGCAAGAATGTCAGTGACAGTACGCAGGCAGTTTCCAGCGATTCCCACTTGCCAAATAAGGATGACGCGTCAAAAAAGCACAACCTGCCAACCGACGATGATCGGCGAGGCGAAAAACGCGATTAGCAGATGGCGTCATCGCTGACGGGAGTTTCATTTGACCGGTGCTCTGCGCCTTCTCGTGCCAGCTTGACGCCGCCCTGACTGCGCCTTATCCGCTTAAAACACTCCCGGCCTGACGGCCATAGTTTGCAAGGCCGCCGTCCCCTGCAAGGCCACCTGCGCATTTCTGTCTATACTTACCCTCGTTCAACGGCATGTCACGAGCATGCTTATCGACGGACCATCGATGACCTTGATGCAGAGCCCGTTTACCTTGCCGCAATCACTTAAAGGAAGACCTCATGCCCTTACGACAGCTGCCCCTCAGACAATTCGCCCTCCTGCTGATCTTCGGGCTTTGTGCGGCTCTTGCCTCGGCGCAATCAAACAGACAGGACCCACTTCCCTCCTGGAACGAGGGCACGGTAAAGTCCACCATCATCAAGTTTGTCCAACAGGTCAGTACCGAGGGGTCACCCTACTTTGTGCCCGCCGCGGAGCGCATTGCCACCTTCGACAACGACGGCACACTTTGGGCCGAACAGCCGCTCTACTTTCAGGCCATCTTTGCCATTGACCAAGTCAATGAGAAGGCGGCAGATCACCCGCAATGGCGTCAGGAAGAGCCGTTTAAAAGTGCCATCACCGGCGACATTGCCGGCATCATGGCCACCGGCATGGAAGGCCTGGGAAAAATCATAGCCGCAAGTCACGCAAACCTGACTGCCGACGAATTTCGGACCTCAGTCCGCCACTGGTTGGCCAGCGCCAGGCACCCTCAGACCGACACCTTATTCACCGATCTCATCTACCAACCGATGCTGGAATTGTTACAGTACCTGCGCGCCCATGACTTTAAAACCTTCATTGTCTCCGGCGGGGGCATCGACTTTATCCGCGTGTTTTCTGAAGACACTTACGGCATCCCTCCCGAACAGGTGATTGGCACCACATCAGAGGCCAAATACGAAGTGATCAATGGCATCCCAACCATTGTGAAGACCCCTAACATCATCCTCGTCGATGACAAAGACGGTAAGCCCGTGGGTATTTATCGCCACATTGGCCGCCGGCCTATCTTTGCCGCAGGCAATTCCGACGGCGACAAACAAATGCTGGAGTACACCACCCTGCCACACGGCAGCGACGATCAAACACCCCGTTTGGGTCTCATCATTCACCACACGGATGCCAAGCGGGAGTGGGCCTACGATCGCCAGTCTGACATCGGCAAGCTGGACAAAGCCCTGGACGAGTCCCGCCAACACAACTGGGCCGTGGTGAACATGAAAAAGGATTGGCGCCAGGTTTTTCCGAAAGCACGCTGACCCAAAAATGTGGCGCCCCTGAAATGACCTCGTCGCGATGGCATCAGATGAGCGCCGTTTAAAGACACCCGTGAGGGCCGTACAAAGCCCTCGCCGACAAACCGGGCGCGGTTAACGCCCCCCTAACCACGCTTTCACCGCAGCCGTCTCCGGTATAGACCCGGCATGCACCAGCGTGCCATCAACCACGACCGCCGGCGTACGCATGACACCAAATTGCATCATCACTTGCGGGCTGGCTTCTTTCTCCACCTGTACGGGGATACCGCAACTGCTCGCCACGGACTCGATCAGTGCGGCGGTCTTAACGCATTTACTGCAACCACTGCCCAACACTTTTACTTGTATCATCATGACCTCCTTAAAACAGATAGATCACATTCAACGCCCAGCCCACCAGCGTGAACGCCAATAACAGCATCAGAAAAATAATCGCCAGCAATTTCCACTGCATAACTTGTTTCAGCAGAATAAATTCGGGAAAACTGGCGGCCACGGTACTCATGCAAAAGGCCATGGTGGTACCGAGGGGCAAACCTTTCAACAACAGGCTTTCCATCACCGGGATCACCCCGGTGGCATTGGAATACAGCGGTACCCCCACCAACACCGCCATCGGTACCGACCACCATTGACCACTGCCCAGATACTGTTCAAACCAGGCCTCGGGGACAAAGCCGTGTAAGGCAGCGCCCAGGCCCACGCCAATAAACACCCACTTCCAAACCCGACTCAGAATGTCCATGAGCTCCTGCCTCGCAAACGCGTGCCGTTGCTGTAAAGACAGCGCGGCAGGCGTCCCGCGTTGAGGATCCATGCGCCCGGCGTTTTGATAGGCTTTGTAAGCAAACGGTTGCAACAAGCGTTCAGCGTGAAGCAAATCGAGAATCAAGCCACACACTATGCCCACCACGAGCCCCACCGCGACGTACAGTACGGTTACCTTCCAGCCCACCAGACTGAACAGCAACAACACCGCCACTTCATTAATGAGCGGCGAGGTCAGCAGAAATGCCATGGTGATGCCCACGGGAATGCCGGCAGAAGTAAAGCCCAGAAACACGGGAATGCTGGAACACGAGCAAAAGGGCGTTATGGCCCCGAACAGGGACCCAGACACATAGCCAACGAATTTGTGCCGGTTGGCAAGGAAGTCCCGAACCTTCTCAACATTCAGCGATGCCCGCAATAACGCAATCGAGTAGATCATGACCACCAACAGAAAAAAGATCTTGGTCGTATCTTCCACAAAAAAATGCAGAGATTGCCCCAACCGGGATTCAGCAGAAAGCCCGGCCAGGGTATACACCAGCAAACTCGCCAGGTCGGTAAATATCGATAACATGCTGTCTCTTCCTAGGTGCAGCCCATGACGCTTAACCCGATCAATAGTGACACATTCACGCCGCGGACCTTTTGATTTATCTCATCAAAAACGGACCTGTCATGCGCATCAAAAAAGCCGTTATCAGGAGTGAGCCCAATCGGTCAGATAGACGACCGACACATAGCGCAAGGCTTTGCCGAACCCCACCAAAAGGATAAACAGCCACAACCGCACTTTCATGACGCCGGCGATCAGCGTCAGAGCGTCGCCGCCGATCGGCATCCAGGCGAGCAGCAAAGACCAGAAGCCAAAACGCTGATACCACGCCTGCGCTGTTTCAATTTGTTTGCGGGAAAAATAAAACCAGCGCCGATCCTGGAATTTCAACAGGTACAGACCGAGGAACCAGTTGACCACAGCCCCGAGAGTATTGCCGAGAGTGGCCACCACGACCAGCACGATCGGATCACCACCTTCGCGCAACAAGGCATACAAAAACACCTCTGAATAAAACGGCAATACGGTGGCCGCGAGGAATGAGGCCCCAAATAAAATCAAATACGACATCAGAAAGTGTTCAGCCTTATGAAGGTTTCATCATTCCGTGGTTGACAACTTAGCCTGTTAAACTCGTAACGTTTAAGCATCGCCGTTCTTGCACGACATCACTTTTCACATCACAGCATTGAAGATCATCATTGTTCATCGTCCGCTGTGTTCGGGGACAACAACCAGCGAAACAACGCCAGCTGACTGGGCAGATAAAACAAATATTCGGGGTGCCACTGCACGCCAATAACCCGTCGCTCCGAGGTACTCTCTATCGCCTGGACAATCGCATCCCGGTCCAGTCCGACCTCCTGCAATCCGTCACCGGCCTGTTTGACCGCCTGGTGGTGCAAACTGTTCACCCTCAGTTTGGTATGCTTACAGATGCGAGCCACCAGTGAATGACTTTTCAGGTAGACCCGTTTGGTGGGCAATAGCCCCGGATGATTGTGGGTGTGGACACGAATGGAGCGTATATCCTGATGCAGCGTCCCCCCCATGACGACATTGATTAGCTGGGCCCCGCGGCAAATTCCCAGCAGCGGCAGACCGTCGGCAAGTGCCTGCTGTATCCAACGCATTTCCAGCTTATCCCGGGCTGGATCCACTTTGATTTTGGCATTGATATCACCGCCATAATGTTCCGGCCCAATATCATTCCCGCCGCTGATGATGAGGGCATGCAACGGTTTGCCACTGGGAGGGTGGCGCACCGTAATACGCTCAGGCACAGCCCCCACCAGCCTCAACGCCAGCGCTGCACACCACCAACTCGGCGCCCAGCGCCGGCTGTTGCCGGTTACACCAACTCGTGGTCTTGAAGCCATTGATCCATAAACTCAACCCAGTCACTTCGACTTACATCGAGCAGCGGGCGTTCACTGTTTAAAAAATGTGTAGCCAGTTTTTTCAGATCTTGTGGGCGGCTGGCCAGCTTTTCCACCACCAGCCAGCTACTCCAGGGCACCTGCAATGACCAGTCAGTTTGCTCAATATGACAATCGGGCAGGCGATAATGAAACGCCGGGCGGGCTTTAATGCGGGGATCGTCCACGGCCCGCCTGACACGCTGCTCGTCAATTTCAGCGAGTAAGGGAAGCAAGTCCAGCGCCCGGTTGCGGCTGGGGTTATGTTGCAGGTAGGCGTCAAAAATCTGATCCATGGTCACCTCCGTCTGCAACAAGACCTGCTTAAGGTACGCCTCGGGATACAAATTGATGTACGGGCTGATACGACGTGCCACATCCACTTTATGCGTGTCCACTAACCACCATTGCAACAGGGCATAGGCCTGGATGTACGTCTGCAAGGTTGCGGCATCAAGGGCGGGAATCTCCGTGTTGATGTGCACACCGTAGGCTGATATCAAGGACTCCTCGGTACCCATAGCACCCGCCTCTTTTAGCGCGTTGACCATCGGAGAGAGTTCGACCAGGCGGGACACCGCTATCGGCGGACAAACCACTTCAATAGGCACCACCAGCTCGGCGGCCTGCTTCAACAGTTCGAGCCAATCCTGCCCCAGCTCAGTGACGGGGGGCTCAGCTGCCATGTGTTTGAGGTAGGCCCAGTCAATTTCCAAATTAAACGTGCCCAGCCCCTCCACCTTCAGTTCGACTTCGGCTTCCGTCTGGGCAGTGACCTCGCCCCCCAGCACAGCTCGCACGCAATCAACCGTTTGCGCCAAATCGATCCCCGAAAACTCCAGCTCGAAGCCAACACGTCTGGGCTTTCCGCCCTCAGTATTCTGCCGGGGCGGCATTTCAAAGGCCGTTGCATTGAAGTTGTTCATGAATGTCTCTTATCTTGTTCCAGATGAGTGGATGATCGTTGCACAGAATCTGGCAGCATTTTGTCGCGACAGTGTTAACAGCTTCTCACTTGATGGCTTTCTGACATCCGTTGACCGGCTCAACATGGCATTGTCAGAAAACAGCGTCAAGCCGGTGAGGCTGGAAATCCCCGGCAGCAGCACTCAACCGGGCCATCACGGCACGGAGGTTCGCATTGAACGACGCACGGTTTCAACCCGGCTGTGCGCCAAAGACAGATTGCCAGACAGAGGCGATCTGCTGATCGAACAAGTAGAAAACGATCTCGAGCCCTTGATACTTTTCAGCATGACACACTTTGCAGGCAATGTCGGCGGCCTCCTTTAGCGGATAACCATAGACTCCACAGGATATGGCCGGAAACGCGATCGTGGAACAATCGTGCTCCAGCGCCAGGTCCAGGCTGTGGCGATAACAGGACGCCAGCAGCGCTTCAGGGTGGCGGTGATAATGGTACTGTGGACCCACCGTATGAATGACAAACTTTGCTTTCAGCTGCCCCGCCGGGGTTATCCTGGCTTGCCCGGTGGGACAGCGAACGCCGTCTACCGGCGTTACCTTTCGGCATGCCGCCAGCAACTCTGGCCCCGCGGCCCGGTGAATGGCACCATCAACACCACCACCGCCCAACATCTTTTCATTCGCCGCATTCACAATAACATCAACATCGGCGGTGGTGATATCGCCAACTTTTATCTCAATATTATTTCCGACTTTCATCTCAACATTATTCCCAACGTTCACCTCTAAATTAGTCTAGTCGCTCCCGCCCTGCACCGGGATTAACAAAGTGAACACCCGGCAACCCTATTGTCGGCGGGTCAGGGCGAGTGGCCGCTTTCCGGCCCTAGCTAACCCGCCTGCTTGATGTGAACATCGCGCTGGGGAAAGGGAATGGTAATGCCAGCCTGGTCAAACGCCAGTTTCAACCGCTCATGGGTGCCAAAATAAACGTCCCAGTAGTGGGCTGATTCACACCAGGGCCGCACCAGAATATTAATCGAACTGTCCGCATGGGCGCTGATAAAGACATCCGGTTTGGGGGTATCCAGAATCTTTTGATCCTTTGCCAACTCGGTGCGGATGATCTCTTTGGCCCGCAAAATATCATCTTCATAACTGATGCCAAACGTCATATCAACGCGTCGCAGCGGCTCACAAAAAATATTTTTAACGCACCCATTGGACAGAGTACCGTTGGGAATGATGATCTTCTGGTTATCCCGGGTAATCAGAATGGTGTTGAAGATTTGTATTTCCCGAACCACCCCCTGATACCCCTGAGCTTCAATTTCATCACCGGCCTTAAACGGCTTGAAGAACAGAATCAGCACACCACCGGCAAAGTTGGCCAAACTGCCTTGCAGTGCCAACCCGACGGCCAGACCGGCCGCGCCCAGCAGCGCAATCAAGGACGTTGTCTCCACCCCCACCATGGAGGCGAAGATAACCAACATAATGGCTTTTAAGAAGATCGACAGGATGCTGTGAAGAAAGCGCGCCAGCGTGGGCTCTACGTAAGCCTTGTCCATGGCTTTTTCCATAACGCTGATCAGGCGACCAATCAGCCACCAGCCTATGGCCAACACCATCGCAGCGGTCAGCAACTTCACCCCGTAGGTCATGAACAACTCCAAAAAGCTATTGATAAACTCATCGCTTTTTAGGTTTTCCATAATGTCACTCATGGCTTGTCTCCCTAATTTTTCTTTTTCTGCCGATGCTCTTACTGAGGTCCGGCTACGGCGAAAGGCTCACCTCAACACCAGTATGGCAGCCACTCAACGGCGCTGCCTGACCGCTTCAAACAAACACACACCCGTAGCCACCGACACGTTGAGGCTGCTGATCTCCCCGGCCATCGGAATATTGATCAGGCCATCGCAACACTCGCGCGTCAAGCGGCGCATGCCCGGCCCTTCGGCGCCCATCACCAGAGCCATAGGGCCTTTCAGATCCTGCTGATACACCGACTGCTCGGCTTCGCCGGCCGTGCCGATGATCCACACCCCCTTTTCCTGCAACTGGCGCAGGCAGCGAGCCAGATTGGTCACAGGAATGTAGGGCAGCACTTCCGCCGCGCCGCAGGACACCTTGCGAGCGGTGGGCGTCAGGCTGGCGGAATTGTCCTTGGGGGCAATGACCGCGTGCACACCGGCCGCTTCTGCAGTGCGCAGGCAAGCCCCCAGGTTGTGCGGATCGGTCACCCCATCCAGCACCAGCAGAAAAGCATCTTCTTTCAGCTCATCAAGCAGCCGGTAGAGAAATTTTTCATCGTGCAACTCACCCGGGAAACTCATGGCAACCACCCCTTGATGATTGCCGTCGACCAATTTATCCAGTTCTTTCCGGCTGGCCTGGCGCACCTTGATGTCAGCGGCTTGCGCGGCAGCCAGGAGTTTTTGTAAACGCTGGTCCTGACGGCCCTGCAACACCAGAATTTCATTCACACGGTGAGGCGCACTTTTGAGGAGAGCTTGTACGGCGTGCAAGCCATAAACGGTTTCTAACTTTGCCACGGTGGTTCTCGAACGTTGGATCCAGAGCCTGCAGAAAGACTGACCCGGATTCGTAAAAGGAAAAAAAACCACTTCAGGGAAGTGGTTTTCAGGTTCATCACAAGTGCTTGATCGTCAGTGCCAGCGCAGCGCGGTAATCTCCAGGGCCTGATGCCATTCTGGAGAGATTTCCGCGCCAGGCTGCAATGACGACACAGACCTGGTCAGCGCTTTTTAGCGCCCGGCTTTTGCGGTGCCGCCTTGGTGGACTTGGCCTTGCGCACCAAATTACCTTTACTGGGCTTCGCCGACTTTTTGGCCGGATTTTTGTTCGCAGTCGTCTTGGGGGACGAAGAGCCCGACGACTTATTGCGACCCGATCCGGTAGACGTTTTGCTGCCGGAGCGGGATTTCGCCGATGCACCGGCGTTTTTACCACGGCCACTGCCGGACCGACTCTTGCCCGACTTTGCCCTGCCTGATCCATCGTCACTTTGGGCCAGCTTGCGCATATTGCCCTTGGTGTCGACCGGACGGGGCGCATTTTTGCCGCCTTTGGCCGCTGGCTTTTTGCGCGAACTGGATTTAAACGCCACCATTTCCAGATCCACTTTGCGGTCATCGAGATTGACCGAGGCCACCTTCACCGACAGCTCATCCCCCAGGCGGAACACCTGCCGGGTACGCTCACCCACCAAACGGTGTTGGGCGGCTTCAAAGTGGTAATAGTCGTGCGGCAGATTGGTGATGTGCACCAGCCCTTCGACGTACAGGTCCTTCAATTCCACGAACAGGCCAAAGCCTGTGACCCCCACCACCACACCGTCAAACTCATCACCGACGTGATCTTGCAGGTATTCGCATTTCAACCAGCTGGTGACCTCTCGGGTGGCTTCATCCGCACGGCGTTCCGTTAACGAACTGCGCTCGCCCATGGCCAGCATGTCGGCCATTTTGTAGGGGTAAATTTTGGCTTTGGCGATGGGCTCAGCCCCCTCCACGCGCTTCACCTGCTTGGTGTCGACGTTGGAGCGAATGATGTGTCGCAACGCGCGGTGCACCAGCAGATCCGGATAGCGGCGAATCGGCGAGGTAAAGTGTGCATAGGCCGTGTACGCCAAGCCAAAGTGACCCTTGTTGTCCGGCTGGTACATGGCCTGACTCAGGCTGCGCAACATCACCGTTTGAATCAAGTTGGAATCGCTACGCCCCTCAACGGACTGCAACAAAGCCTGATAGTTTTCCGGCTTGGGTTCATCCTGACCGGGCATACTCAGCCCCAGCTCGCCCAGAAACTCGCGCAGGTTGGCCAGTTTTTCTTCCCGCGGCCCTTCGTGCACACGGTAGAGGCCGGGCAACTCATGCTTTTCCAGAAAACGGGCCGCACAAACGTTGGCGGCCAGCATGCATTCTTCAATTAACTTGTGAGCGTCGTTGCGCACCACCGGTACAATTTGATCGATTTTACGATTTTCATCGAACAGGATGCGGGTTTCGACCGTTTCAAAGTCAATGGCGCCACGAGCGGTTCTGGCTACCCGAAAGGTCTGGTACAAACGGTGCAAACTGAGAATTTCTTGCGTCACCGGCAACACCGGATGTCCTTTAGGCAATTCGCTTTTCTTACCCAGCCCCAGCTTGTTCAGTATCTTGCGGCCGACCCCGATTTTTTCAGGGGCCAGTATGGCCAGCGCTTCACCCACCTGGGTGTACGTCAATCGTGCATGCGAGTGGATCACCGCTTCGTAAAACTGATAGCCACTGACACGGCCGCTTTCCGCCACGGTCATTTCACAGACCATGGCCAGGCGATCCACATGGGGATTCAGCGAGCAGAGTCCGTTGGACAGCGCTTCGGGCAGCATCGGCACCACAAAGTCCGGGAAGTAGACCGAGGTCCCCCGCTCCTGAGCTTCGCGATCCAGGGGACTGCCAATTTTCACGTAGTGGGAGACATCCGCGATGGCAACGTACAGGCGCCAACCGCCGGATTTTTTCGTTTCGCAATAGACCGCGTCATCAAAATCGCGGGCGTCTTCGCCGTCGATGGTCACGAACGGCAGCTGGCGCAAATCGACACGATGGGCTTTGTCCGCTTCATCCACGTCAACGGGTAATTGCCGCGCCGCGGCCTGAACATCAGTGGGCCATAAATGCGGGATACCGTGGGAGCGAATCGCCACGTCGATCTCCATGCCTGGAGCCATATGGTCGCCCAGCACTTCCAGAATCCGGCCCGCGGGCGGGTTTTTGCGGCCCGGCTGCTGAGTCACTTCGACCACCACAAACTGACCGCGTTTGGCCTTGCCCACATCGTCCGGGGCAATCAGCAGATCGTGGGATAAGCGGGGGTTGTCCGGGCAGACAAAATGGATGCCGTTCTCACTGAAGAAACGCCCCACCACCTGGTGGGTATGATGCGCCAGCACTTCCACAATGCTGCCTTCACGACGGCCTTTGACATCCTGGCCGGTTTCACGCACCAGCACTTCGTCGCCATCAAAAATGCGTCGCATCTCTTTGTAGCTGAGGTAGAGGTCATCGCCCCCTTCTGCGGGAATCACAAAGCCAAAGCCATCTTTATGGCCCTGCACTCTGCCCCGGATCAGGTCAAGCTTGTTGATGACGCCATAACCCTGCTTGCGGTTGCTGAGCAGCTGTCCATCACGGGACATGGCAATCAGCCGGCGGCGCAGGGCCTCAATAGAGTCTTCGTCCACCAAACCCAACTCGTCACATAAAGCCTCATGGGTCATGGGGCCTTTGGCGTGTTCCAGGGTTTCGATGATGTATTCCCGGCTGGGGATGGGATTCTCGTACTTCTCGGCCTCTTTGGCCAGATTGGGGTCAACGGGTACCCCTTTTTGTTTACTCAAGTAGTATTTCCTGTAATAAATCGCTTAAATGCGGTAATTGCTCGTTGACTATACCGGAAAACCGCTGGTTGCGCCGGTATAATCGTCGCACACACCCAGTTTCCGGGGATTACAGCCAGTATAGACGCTGTATTCGCAATAATTTGTCGTCTAGTCAGTTCTCCGGCCAACAGTTTCAGCCCGGACTGCAGACTTGGACATCGCCAACCCCCTTTTGACACCCGCGCCCTCGTTTTTATTTCCCTCCGGGCCGGCCCGCCATCACCAGTGGCGACCCTAAAATGCCAGCCGTCCTAAAATGCTACACGCTTGACCGGCGGGAGCATAGACAACGTCAGGGCACCCTTCGAGAATAGCCTGACAATAAATCTCGTCCACAGACTTGATGGTTGAGCGTCCATAACCCGCCCCCAAAAGACATCCCTTATGACAGTGAAACCCTTTTATCTCGGCATGTCACTACTGACCGCACGGGCCGTGACGCGCGCTGTCATCCTCATCCATGAAGTCTTCAAAGAGTGTCTCAAAAACGGGCATACGACACCTACGTCAGCGCGCAATACCCAATTGATGCGGACTCGTTTTGGTAAGTTGCCGCACCGCCATTGCGCCTGCCAAAGCTTCTGACTACTCTAGGTCCTAGCACGCCGAATTTGACGCGGTGCGTAGCTCGATCAAGACCGCACCACTTTCAGGAGTCCCCTATGAGTGATCCCACCTACACGCCCCCTGCCGTCTGGACCTGGGACCAGGAAAACGGCGGTGCGTTTGCCCACATTAACCGCCCCGTGGCCGGAGCGACTCACGACAAGACACTGCCAAGGGGCAAACACCCGTTACAGCTCTATTCGCTGGGCACCCCCAATGGGGTGAAGGTCACGGTGTTACTGGAGGAATTGCTGGCGCTGGGCTTTGAGGGTGCAGAATATGACGCCCATTTGATCCAAATCGATGCCGGCGATCAGTTTGGCAGCGATTTTGTTGGCATCAATCCAAACTCTAAAATTCCGGCCCTGCTGGATTACAGCTGCAAACCGGCCATTCGGGTGTTTGAATCCGGTTCAATCCTGCTCTATCTGGCCGAGAAATTTAATGCTTTCCTGCCCACGGACCTGGCCAAGCGCACGGAATGCTTGTCCTGGCTATTCTGGCAGATGGGCAGTGGGCCCTTTGTCGGCGGGGGCTTCGGCCACTTCTATGCTTACGCGCCGGAAAAATACGAATACCCCATTAACCGCTACACCATGGAAGTTAAGCGCCAGCTTGACGTACTGGACCGCGATCTGGCCGAGAAGCCTTACCTGTCAGGCGAGGACTACACCATTGCCGACATCGCCTGCTGGCCCTGGTACGGCGCGCTGGTGAAAAACCGGGCTTATGACGCCGGTGAATTTCTGTCCGTACAGACCTATAAAAATGTCATCCGCTGGGCCGATGACATCGCCCGGCGCCCCGCCGTGAAACGCGGACGCATGGTGAACCGCACCTGGGGCGAACCCGAAACCCAACTGCACGAACGTCACGACGCCAGCGATTTTGACCTAAAAACCCAGGACAAAATCCTGGGCCAGGACGAATCGTAAGATACGCGAGTCAAAGCCCTGTGAACGCAGGGCTGCCAGACCCCACCTGGGGACGGTGATCCACTCAGACGGCCGGTTCGTGCGCAATGACCGGCGCTTTGGCGTAATCGCGCCCAATCAACAGATACACCGCTGGCAGCAGATACAGGGTAAAAGCCGTACCGATGGTCATCCCGGCCGCAATCACCACCCCCATGGAAAAACGGGACACCGCCCCCGGCCCGGTTGCCAACAGCAATGGCACCATCGCCAACACCAAAGCCGCCGTGGTCATCAGTACCGGACGCAGGCGCACCGACGCCGCCATTTCGATCGCCTCGCGCTTGGTGTGCCCCTCCTGCTGCAGCTTGTTGGCAAACTCAACGATCAATATACCGTGCTTGGAAATCACCCCGATCAGCGTCAACAAACCAATTTGCGTGTAGATGTTCAGCGTCGTGCCCGGCACCTGAAAAATCCCCAGCACATTCAGCACCAGCAGTGCGCCACTGATCGACATGGGCACCGTCATTAACATAATGAACGGATCCCGAAAGGACTCAAACTGCGCCGACAGCACCAGATAAATAACCACCAGGGCAAAAAAGAAGGTCGCCACCAGCGCCGAGCCTTCGGTTTTAAACTGCCGGGCTTCACCGGCATAATCCACCGTATAGCCCTTGGGCAAAATTTCGCCGGCCGCCTCTTCCAGTATCGCCAGGGCTTCACCCAGGGCAATGCCCGGTCGCTGCATGGCACCGATGGTGACACTGTTGAGCTGCTGAAAACGGCTCAACACCTGCGGCTGCACCGAATCCTTGAGCGTCACCACCGTGGACAGGGGCACCAGTTCTCCCGACTGGGTGCGAGTGTAATAGGACTGCAGCTGCTCCGGCGTCAGCCGATCAGAGCGCATCACCTGGGGAATCACTTTGTAGGAACGGTTCTCCAGTGAAAAACGGTTCACATAGCCCCCCGACAACATGGCCGACAGGTCCGCGGACAATTGAGACATATCGATACCCAGCTGTGAAGCCTTGTCCCGATCGATCATGATTTCCGTTCTGGGCTTGTCAATTTTCACATCGGTATTGAGGAAAATGAATTTCTTACTCGCCTTGGCCTTGGCCAACACCTGATCGGCAAACTCTTTCACCACGGCTGCCGGCGCGGTAGAGAGTATGACGAATTCAATCGGCATGCCGGTACCGCCGGTGGGCAGCGCCGCGGGAATGATCGCCGCCACCTTCAAGCCGGCGACCTGCTCAAACCTCGGTGTTACCAGGTCCTTCATCACTTCCGCCAGGGTCTCTTCGCGCTCACTCCAGGGGGCTAAAATCAACCCGCCAAAGGCGCCATTATTGGAACCCGGTGCGGTCAAACTGATGCCGTTAAATTGAAAATCCCCGGCAATGGCATCACTGGCCTGGTTGATCGCCCAAGCCTCACTGGAAAAGCGCTCCACATATTCCAGCGTCACGCCAGGATCCGCTTCGGCCAGGTAAAACGCAAACCCGGTATCCTCGGCGGGTGCCAGCTCGGACGGTGACATCACAAACAGGAAGTAACAGGACAGCAACACAATCACCCCGAACAGGGTCAAACCCACACGCTCATCCAGTACGGTGTGCAGATCCCGTTGATAACGGTGTTGCAGCTTTTCAAATTGACGATCAAGCCATTGCTCCAGGCCCTTATTGTCGCCATCTTTAGTGTCCTCGCCTTTATGCGAGCGCAACATCTTGGCACACATCATGGGCGACAGCGTCAACGCCACCACACCGGAAATCAGCACGGCGCCGGCGAGGGTAAAGGCAAACTCCACAAACAGCACGCCGGTGATGCCGCTCAAAAAACCAATCGGCAGATAGACCGCCACCAGTGTGGTGGTCATGGCCACCACCGGCCAGGCCAGCTCGCGAGCGCCCTTGATCGCGGCCTGGTGTGGATTCATGCCCTCTTCAATGTGGCGGTGAATGTTTTCCAGCACAATAATGGCATCATCAACCACAATACCAATCGCCAACACCATGGCCAGCAGGGTGAGCAAATTCAGCGAGAAGCCAAACAGCAACATCAAAAACAGCGCGCCAACCAGCGATAACGGCACCGCAATGGCCGGAATCAGCACCGAGCGCAGGGACCCCAGAAACAGAAAGATCACCACGATGACAATGACGATCGCCTCGGCAATGGTCTGCTTCACTTCGCCAATGGCATCGCGAATGTAGATCGAGCTGTCGTAGCTGAAATTGGCGTTTAACCCTTCCGGCAACTGGGGCACCACGTCGTTGTCCCACACGTCGCGCAACCGGTCCAGCGCCTCAATGGCGTTCGCATCCGGGGTCAGGTAGATCGCAAAAAAGGTTGCCGCCTGGCCGTTAAAGCGGGCAGAGCTGTTGTAGCTCTCAGCTCCCAGTTCTACGTCGGCCACATCTTCCAGACGAATGATCGAGCCTCGTTCCGCCCGCACAATCAAATTTTTAAACTGCTCAATATCCCGCAGGTCGGTATCGGCTTTAAGGTCAATGGAGGTCATCGAGCCTTTCGTGGCCCCCACCGCCGACAGCACATTGTTGGTTCTCAGGGCGGCATTGATGTCCGAGGCCGTCAGATCAAACGCGCGCATGCGCTCGGGCTTCAACCAGGCCCGCACGGCAAAGGTGCGGCCACCGTTGATATCGGCACGCTGAATACCGGCGACCGTGGCCAGCCGCGGCTCCACTTCGCGGATCAGATAATCGGTAATTTGATTGGTGCTCAAACTGTCACTGTAAAACGACAGATAAGCGTGGGCAGCAGGATCACCCACACGCAGATCAATCACCGAGTTTTCCGCCGACGCCGGCAATTCACCGCGCAGCTTATTGACCTTGGCAATGACCTTGGTGAGGACCTTGTCGGGGTCCGCATCCAGCTTCACCTGAGCGCTGACCGTCGACAAACCCGCCACGCTGGACGAGGTCATGTATTCAATGCCGTCCACGGTCGCCACCTGGCGCTCCACCGGGGTGGTGATAAAGCCCTGCACCAGATCGGCATCCGCGCCGACGTAAGCCGTGCTGATATTCACCACGGCGTTTTGCAGTTCGGGGTATTGCCGGACATTCAACTCGGTACCGGCCCGCAACCCCATCAGCAGGATGACCAAACTTACCACCGTGGCCAGCACCGGCTTGCTAATAAAGAGATCCGTAAATTTCACTGCTGTTACCTCAACCGTTTTCCGGTACCGGTGCTGCCTCAGCTTCAGGCTGAACGCTGTTATTAATCGTCACCATATCACCACTGCTTAATTTCAGCAGACCACTGGTCACTACCCGCTCACCCAGAACCACACCCTCATCAATCGCCACCAGGCTGCCGCGCGCTTCGCCGGTTGTCACAAATCGTTGTTTGACCTGAAACAGCGGCTTGCCGTCCTCACCCTGTTCATCGCTGGGCGTGAGTATGTAGACGGAATTGCCATACGGCTTGTAACTGATGGCCGTGCGAGGCACGATCAGAACATTGCGCTCCTCACCCACATTCAGCGCAATCCGGGCAAACATCCCCGGGCGCAAACGCTGCTGCGGATTCTTAAACGTCGCCTGCAATTTAAAGTTGCGGGTGTCCGCGTCAATCACCGGCTCAATCGCCGTCACCACCCCGGTAAAAGCTTCCTTACCCAGCGCATCCAGATGAGCAGTTACGATCATGCCTTCGTGCACATCGCCATAACGCTGTTCCGGCAGAGTAAAGTCCACAAAGATCGGATCCAGTGCCTGCAAGCCAATCATTGGATCACCGGCACTGACAAATTCCCCCACATTCACCTGACGAATCCCCAAGCGCCCGGAGTAAGGGGCACGCAGCACTTTTTGTTCGATCCGGGCCCGTTGAGCCACCACTCGAGCCTCGGCCTGCTCCAACTGGCTCTGACGCTGATCGTATTCCGACTGGGACACACTCTTGCGCTGCAACAGCTCCTTAATTCGGTTGCGCTCCAGCTCCGCCAGTCGCGTTGCCGCCTGCAAGGTCTTCAGCTCAGCCAAATCGGTAGCGCTGTCCAGCGTCATCACCACATCGCCCGCCTTGACCTCACTGCCGTTGTCAAAATGAATGGTTTCCACAATGCCACTGACCTGAGTCGCCAGTTCGGCACCTTGTACCGCCACCAGAGTCCCCACCGCCTTCACTTCGCTGATCCAGTGATCTGACGACACCTGTGTCGCCGATATCGCCACCGCCGGTGTGGGCATGTCGTCAAAAAACTCATTCATCATGCGATTGATGTAGGCCTTTGCCCCCAGCACACCACCAAACACCACCACCGCTGCCGCCAGCAGCACCATCATCCTTTTACTCATGTCATTACTTCCAGCATCATTAGTCAGAGTCTTTTAAGGCAACCACCGGACAGGCGGTCTTCGGAAAATCAACAAACACTTCGTCCATAATCTGCAACAGCACGGCATTTTGCTGCGCCACATCATCCAGAGCCACCTCGGGCCGCCACTGCTGGCCATTCAGCCAGGCATTAGCGCTTGCCATTAATAATTGAAAAGGGCGAGGTACGGAATGGGCCTCCAACAAACCGGCGGCACTCACCAGCGAGTGCATGCCTTCACACATGGCCCACAAACCGGCGGAAAGTTCACGCGCCGACAGGCCATACAGTCGGACATCCCCGCTCTGCACCGCATCTTTGACAATATTTTCAACCGCGGCACCCAAAGGCTGTGAAGCTTCCAGCGCCGCTTCGCGACGGGGACCCGAAGCCGCCATCCAGATGGTGTGGGTTGAGACGTACTGCGCCAGGCGAAAATATTCAGGCGCCTTTTGGGCAATCAACACATCGGCCAGCAAAATGGCCAGCATCCGGTGGCGACTGGGGGCCTGCCATTGCGAGGCTCGCTGATAGAGCTCCAGGCGTTCCCCCACACTGCGCGTAGCCAGAGCCACTAGCAGATCTTCTTTGGAGGAAAAGTGCTGGTACAGCGTGCCGACCGAATACTCACAGGCACTGGCCAAGCGCGCCATTTGCAGATTCAAGACCCCATCGGCCTGGATCATTGCCCAGGCCTGATCCAGAAAAGACTGCTCCCGCTCCGCCAACTGCCGCTTTTTTCGTTCGCGAACACTCACTCACACTGCTCCAATCTCTCGAACATCTATTAACGAAGAGACAATTATGAATGAGATTCAAAAAACATCAAACGTTCATTTTTTGACTAAGACTCAAATAACAACGCATTTCAGCCACCTCAACCACCCAACGGCAATTCGGTCTTCTTAACCACCTCCCGCAGTACAAAGCTGGAATGCACGCCGGTGACGCCTTCGAGCTTGGTCAGCTGCCCCAATAAAAACTGCTCATAGTGTTCCATATCCCTGACCACCACCTTCAACAGAAAATCCGCCGACTGGCCTGTGACAATCAGGCACTCCAGCACTTCGGGCATCTGCCCGACTGCCTGCTCAAACGCCTCAAAGCGATCCGGGGTATGCCGGTCCATGGAGATGCCCACCATGGCCGTCAATTTCAGCCCCAGGGCCTTGGGGTTGAGCAGGGTCACATGGCGATCAATCAGCCCACTCTCCTCCAGCCGCTTGACCCGCCGCGAGCAGGGCGTGGGCGACAACCCCACCTTATCCGCCAGCTCCAGGTTGCTGATGCGCCCATTGCGCTGCATTTCCTGCAGAATTCGCCTATCAATTCGGTCCAGACTAACGACTTCTGTCACCCGACAACCCCTTAAAAGTTAATATCACTCAGAATAGACCAAATATTAGAGAATAGATGCATGAGGACGCAAAATAAAGAGCAACTTTGCAGACATTCCCTACGCGCACCGCCGTATAGTAACCATCATCAAAGAGCTTCAACGCGCGGGGCGAGTCACCCACAAGGCAGACTCGCAGCCACTGGCCGAATCGCGGCCAGGTAACAGGGTCCACCAGACCCGAGTCCTCTGCGGACCATCAAGGGCGCCACCAGCGCCTATCACCCGCCCGCTCTTGATTTCAACACTGCATCGAATTCAACCCCAACACGCTCGAATTCGGCCCCCAACACTTCCGCTCAGAGTCAAGGATATGAAACCCTTCAACGCCAACTTCAATCACCAGAAGTACCGCCCATTTGCACCGGTTCAGAAAGCCGATCGCCGCTGGCCCGGTAACATCATCGAAACCGCTCCGCACTGGTGCAGTGTCGACCTGCGTGATGGTAACCAGGCGCTGATGGAACCCATGACCCCCAGCCAAAAGCTGGAGATGTTCAAGCTGTTAGTGGATGTGGGCTTTAAGGAAATTGAAGTGGGCTTCCCCGCCGCCTCGCAAACTGATTTCGATTTTGTCCGCCAGTTGATCGAGGAAGATCTGATTCCGGACGACGTCACCATTCAGGTGCTCACCCAGGCGCGCGAACACCTGATTGCGCGCAGCTTTGACGCGTTAAAAGGCGCACGCCGTGCCATCATGCACCTGTACAACTCCACCTCGGTGGTGCAGCGCGAGCAGGTCTTTAAACTGAGCCGCGAAGAGATTAAAGCCATTGCGGTACAGGGTGCCGAGTGGGTCAAAACCTATGCCGCCCAGCAACCGGAAACCCAGTGGCAGTTTCAGTACTCGCCCGAGAGCTTCACCGGCACCGAAATCGACTATGCCGTAGAAGTCTGCGATGCCGTGACGGACATCTGGCAGCCGACGCCGGAGCACAAGGTGATCATCAACCTGCCGGCCACGGTGGAAGTCTCCACCCCCAATGTGTACGCCGACCAGATTGAAACCGTGTGCGACACCATCGCCCGCCGCGATGCCCTGATCATCAGCCTGCACACCCACAACGACCGCGGCTGCGGTGTCGCTGCTGCCGAGCTGGGCTTGCTGGCTGGCGCCGATCGCCTGGAAGGCACCTTGCTGGGCAACGGTGAGCGCACCGGCAATATGGACATCGTCACCGCGGCCATGAACCTCTACAGCCAGGGCATTGACCCCGAACTGGACTTGTCCAACATGGACCGCATCATCAGCACCGTCGAGCGCTGCACCCAATTGGCCGTGCATCCACGTCACGCCTACGCCGGCGAGCTGGTGTTTGCCGCCTTCTCGGGCAGCCACCAGGACGCCATCAACAAGTGCATGGCCATTGACGCCGCCCAGCGCGCCGAGGACCCCGAAAGTCACTGGCAAGTGGCTTACCTGCCCATCAATCCCCGCGATCTGGGCCGCAGCTACCAGCAGGTGATTCGCATCAACAGCCAGTCGGGTAAAGGCGGCGTGGCCTACGTGATGGAACAGGATTACGGCGTGCAGATGCCGCGCTGGTTGCAGGTGGATTTCAGTGGTTACATTCAAAAGCGCGCCGAAGACAGCGAAACCGAAGTCTCGTCTGCGGATATTTTCGACACCTTCACCAGCACCTACCTGGTGAACCAGAGTCGCATCGACAGCTATTCGCTGAACCGCTCCAAAGACGCCGATCAACTCAGCGCGACGGTCGCCACCGACGGCGGCGAGCTGGACATTGCGGGGGCCGGCAAAGGTGTGCTGGACGCCTTTGTCAGTGCGCTGTCCGCCAACACCGGTTGCGACATGGTGCTGATTGACTACAGTGAGCACACCCTGGGGCACGACGAGCAGGCCGAAGCCATGACCTACGTCCAACTCAGCGTCGACGGCCAGCGCTTCTGCGCGGCGGGCAAGAGTGAAGACATTGTCGGCGCCTCACTGCAAGCCGTGCTGAATGCGGTGAGCCGCAGCGGCGCAACGCTGCAGCACGAAACAACCAAAGAGAGCGAGGCCGCCGAAGCTTAAGCCTGCGCGGTACCGGCCTGTCAGGCTCAATCCATAACCCATGCAAAAAAGCGCGGCCTGACTGGTCGCGCTTTTTTGCATGGCTGACCTGTTGAACGGCACAGTGTTGTACACCGCACGGTCGGCGCACTGACGCCAACGGTCAAACCGGTCACGCTCACACTTCTTTTGGTTAAAAACCCTTCGCCACAAACGACGTGGATCAACCTCCAGTAACGCCGCCCCTCGCGTTGTCTCGGGCGCGATCCAGCGTCACACGCCCCGGCCATCGCCATAGAGCCGCAAGTGCAAGCGATCACCGTACTTGAAGCCGTACTGCAGGCATTTTTTCGCAACCTCAATCTCATTCCCTCGCAGCTCATTGGCGTCCAGAGCCCTGGGCATCAAATACACCCGCTCGGCCTCAATGCGGTAACGGTCAATCAAGGACAGCACCTCGTCCATATCCTGGTCCGTTTCAACCACAAATTTAAAATAGGACTTCGGTGAACGGGCAAACCATTGCATGGCATCGTCTTTGATTCTCAGCGGCTCGGGCACTTGGGAATTGACCAGTTTGGGCGAGCACACATAGGTCGTCACATAACCGTCAAAGGCCTCTGTGGGCACAATGGTGGCGTTGGTTTCAATGTCGACCTGGTAATCGGCCACGGCGGTCAAGGCTTCCAGAAAAGTCGCCAACGGCCCCATCTGCGCCAGCGGCTCCCCGCCCGTGAGCACCAGGTTCTTGCAGCCAAACCCCTCAACTGTGTTAACCAAAGCCTCTTTGGCCACCCGTGAACGCTCTTCACTTTTGACGTATTTGCGGTCCAGTTCATGCGCGTAAGGGGTGGCCTGCCAATTCCAGGTATAGGGGGTGTCGCACCAGTAGCAGTAGAGGTTGCAACCAGAGGTGCGGATAAACGTGCTGGGGCGGCCGGTGTGCGGTCCCTCGCCCTGAATGGAATAAAAGACTTCGGGAGCCTTCTCATCGTTATTGGAAAGCGTGATGACATTGATATCTTTCGCCATTGACCCATACACCAGACTGATTCATTGCCCCTCTGCCCCGGCGAATAACGACTGAGCCGCCACGCCAGAGTACACCGAAGAGATTCCACACCATGCATATGGCGCCAGCCCCCATTGTAAGGCGAACCCGGACGGCTTAACACTGTTTGCAGCATTTTCGAAGCTCAGAGCCACTCAATCGCTGCAGAGGTTTTCCTGCCAGCCCCGGCAGGAATTGTGTGCATTATCAGCCCCCGGAGGGGGTACCCCCAAATCCACGTGCCAATGCAGTGCCGATACCGAAAGACCGCAAAAAAAGAGCAACAGCCACCGGATTTTCCCCGGAAGCCATCACACGCACTTACCGGTATTTAGACGACAAGTTATTACCAAATGCACGTATTGGCGTGCATTTGGTAACACTTTTTAGCGGATGGTGACACTCTAAATGGGTTTTTAACGGCTTGCTTGACTCTCCACAGCGCCCTGTGTGATAAAGGCACCCGAGGGCGAAAAGCTCAGAGAGAGTGCCCTCCCCCAAAATTATAAAAGCATTAGCTAACAACCCAATAAAGTCATAATAGTTGAAGCTGAAATCATGAAAAAAACTTACATTCAAGCATCACTGGGTATCGCAGCTGTCGCCCTGTTGACCGGCTCCCTTGCTGTCGCACTCGTTCAAGCTGGCAGTTCGGCGGGGCCCTATAAAATGGCCAGCACCAACCTCACAGACCCATCCTCGATGAGTCACGCAGAGCGCGCCACTTACATTCACCAGCAGATGGCCGCCGCGAACATCAAATTTCCCTAAGCAGCTTTAAGCGCACCGTCGCTGCCGGGTTATAGAATTACAACGTTTGGAGCTGTCCTCCCGGCGGCATTCCTTCTGGCTACCGCGCGGGTAACACACTTTTCCAGATAATGCCCCCCCAGAACCACGCAAGTAGCTCCTCACTTACCATACCGATGAGCGAACCAATCCACGCCCTATGCTCCCGGCCCCATAAAGACCGCCCTACACGGCAGGCGCTGCGCCAGGGCTCAGGCCTTCAACCCGCAGGCGGCCCACGTTGTGTGCACCAGCCGGAATTAACGCGGCCAATAATTTACGTCCCGTCAATCCTCAAGCTGAATCAGGCCCACCCCCAGCTGTTGGCGTTCGGCGTCGGTCATGCCGGTTTTGTTCATGAACGGCATGTCCTGAGTGTGTACCGAGCGCGCCAGAATGCGCGGCGCCCATTGGCGAACCTGGCTCTCGGTATCCAGTATCACTCCGGCCGGCGCCACCGTAAACACATCATCCGTTGGCTCGGCGCTGTGGCAGCTGCCACAGCGATGGCTCACAATCGTGTGCATCTCTGACAGGGTCGGAATAGCTGAGGCCGCCTGGGATGATCTTAGCGACGGCGGCGTGATCAGAGCGGCCAGCACCAGGGTGGCCACGACGGAACCGACCAACAGCGCCGGCTTGACGATGCCTTTGTGGCGCAACACAAAAAACTGCCGCACACAGGCGGTGATCGCGGTGATCGCCAACAGGATTAACCAGTTGTATTCATGCCCATAGGTCATGGGGTAGTGATTGCTGATCATGATAAACAGCAGTGGCAGGGTCAGGTAGGTGTTGTGAGTGGAGCGCAGTTTGGCCTTGGCACCCCAGCTGGGATCCACCTCGCCGCCCTGCTCAATGGCACTCACCAACGCTCTCTGGGAAGGCATGATGACCGCGAACACGTTGCCCACCATCATGGTGCCAATCATGGCACCAATATGAATATAGGCCCCGCGCCCGCTGAACAAATGCGTCAGCGCGTAACTGCTGGCCACCAGCATGAGCAGCAGCAGCGAGCTGAGCAATGCCGTGTGATTCGCCACCCGACTGTTACAAAGGACATCGTAGATAAACCAGCCCAGCACAATAAACGCCAAACCAAGGCCAATGGCCGCCGGCGCGGACAGGTCGGCCACGCGCCGATCAATCAGGTAAGCATCGGCGCCTAAATAGTAGACCGCCGCCAGCAACAGCATGCCGCTGATCCAGGTGGTGTAGGCCTCCCACTTAAACCAGTGCAGCGTGTCGGGCATCTGTTCTGGCCCTTTCCGGTATTTGCCGACTTCATAAACCCCACCGCCGTGAATGGCCCACAACTCACCGCCAATCCCGCGCGCCTGCTGCCACTGAGGGGCCGTTTGTAAATGATTGTCCAGCCAGACAAAATAAAACGAGGCGCCGATCCAGGCAATGCCAGTAATCATGTGGGTCCAGCGCAGAACCAGCTGCAACCAATCGACAATATAGGCTTCCATCAAAAAATCTCTTAATCAACTTGAAGGGTTAATCGCGGTAATCACGGCAACGTTTTAACTTACGGCGTTTGGGGCACGGCGTTTGAATCACGGCGATGGCGCAACTGCCCGGCCGCGTAGGTTTCTTGCACCGCCCGATCGTCGCCCAGCATGGTGAACACGAACAGGGTTTCAAATAAATTCCGGCACTGCTGCAAACGAAACTCCATCAATGGCGTGCAGGCTTTGTCCAGCACGATAAAATCCGCCTCTTTGCCCGGCGTGAAATTGCCGATCAGGTCGTCCATATCCAGTGCGCGGGCACCGCCCAGCGTGGCCAGGTAAAAACTCTTGAACGGTGACAATTTATCGCCGCGCAGTTGCGCCACCTTGTAAGCTTCGTTAAGCGTTTGCAAAATCGAAAAGCTGGTGCCGGCACCCACGTCTGTGCCCACGCCCACCTCGATCCCCTCGGCCTCGGCACGGGTTAAATTAAACAGGCCGCTGCCGAGAAACAGATTCGACGTCGGGCAGAACGCAATCTTGCTACGGCTGTCACTCAGTGCTTGCCACTCACGGTCCTGCAGGTGAATGCAGTGGGCGAAGACGCTGCGTTTACCCAGCAGGCTGGCCTGATCATAGGTGTCCAGATAATGCTCGGACTCGGGAAACAGCTCACTCACCCAGACCACTTCATTGGCGTTCTCGGACAAATGGGTGTGCATGTAAACATCGGGAAACTCGCGCAACAAGTCACCGGCTTTTTGCAACTGTTGCGGGCTTGAGGTCGGCGCAAACCGCGGCGTGACCGCGTAGCGCTGACGGCCGCAATTGTGCCATTTTTCGATCAGCTCACGACTGTCACGATAGGCACTGTCAGGAGTATCGGTGAGAGCGTCCGGGGCGTTGCGATCCATCATCACCTTGCCGCAGATCATGCGCAGATTGCGCTCAGCACTGGCTTCGAAAAACGCGTCGACCGACTGTTTGTGCACAGTACCGAACACCAGCGCGGTGGTGGTCCCCGCGCGCAGCAATTCATCCAGAAAACGCTCCGCCACACCGCGGGCATAGTCTTTATCGGCAAACTTTTGCTCGGTGGGAAAGGTGTAGGTATCCAGCCATTCCAGCAACTGTTCGCCATAGGCGGCAATCATTTCGGTTTGCGGATAGTGGATGTGCGTATCGACAAACCCGGGCGTCAGCAAGCCTTGGGGATAATGCGTAATGGCCGTGTCCCGGGGCAAGGTCGGCAGCAGTTCGCTGGCGTGACCCACCGCCTGGATCTTGCCGTCTGCCACCAGCAGCAAGCCGTCTTCAAAATACTCATAGGACGAGTCCAGCTGCCGGGCCGGATCGTCCAGAAAATGCAAAATCGCGGCCCGATAAACGGAGAGAGTCATGGCGTTATTCCCGCTTCAATATAAATGTTAAGTTCAGGGTCAATGGTCACTTCATCACAGTTGTGACCGGGACCACCGCGATCCACCACCAGGAAGTCGCACGTACGTTGCAGACACAAACAGTAATGGTGCCAGGTACCCTTGTGATAATTGACGCCCTGGTGAGGCAGGGCAAAAAACGCCTGCAACTGCAGGGGCTTCAGTTCACCGGCGCGCCCCACCACCACCACATAAGGATTGCCACTGAGCATGGTGAGCGACTGACTGCCCAGGGGATGACGCTCCATTTGTCGCACTCGAAACGGCAAGGTCACCGGTTGCGAACGAAAAATATTGATGATGGGGTAGCCGCCCGCATCACTGACATCCACTCGCGCCAGCTGATGGTGACGCTCGGTAAGCCCGGCGTTGATGGGGTAGTGCTGGTTGCGCTCACTCACCTCCAGCACATCGCCATAGGGGGCAAAGGCTGCTGCCGTGAGCGGTTGCAGTTTCAAGGTCACAGTGTGCATCAGCTGCCTCGATAGGTGGAGTAGCCAAACGGCGAGAGCAACAGTGGAACGTGATAGTGCTGGCCACTGTCGTCGAGACAAAACACGACGTCAACGTAGGGGTAAAACACCGCACACCCCTGGCGTTGAAAATACACTGCGGTGGCAAAATGCATACGGTAGGTTCCGGCCGGCAGCGGTCCCTCCGGGCAGAGCCCCGGCAGGCGACCATCGCTGTTGGTCGTGCCCGTACCCAGAGTGAACCAGTCGTCACCGCGGAGTTGTGCCAGCGTAATGTCGATACCTTCCGCAGGTGTGCCCAGGGACGTATCCAAAACGTGGGTGGTGATTTGACTCATAACAGTTTCTCCAGCCGCAGATGAAAAATTTTGCGCTGTTCTTCGGCGGCGTTGTTCAATTCCACCGCACGCTCATTGGGCAGACGCGCTTGCAACAGCTCCGACATTTGGGCAGCACTTTTGCCGGTGGCACAGACAATAAAAATAAACCCAAATTTGTCTTCGTACTCGCGGTTGCCTTGCGCCAGGGCCTGAATTACGTCATCGCTGGCAACCGCCACACTGGACTGCTCGCCCGCGGCCAGTGCTTTGGTGTTGCGATACTTTTCCTTGAGCGAATCGACATCACCAATTTTCGGGTGGCCGTCAAACGCCTGCAGAAAGTCATGTTCATTCAGATTGCGCCAGTGCACATCGGCGGCGGCGTGCAAGTCGGCAGCACTGTGATAGGGGCGCGACTCCACCATACGTTCTACCCAGCGCTCACTGCTGCAGCACTGCCTGAATTGTTGCCCGGCGTCCTCGTCAGACAGCTGGTTAAGTTGCTGTAAGGTCACGGCGTTATCCTCGTTCGGGGTCTGAGCTGGCGTTAACTTCAGAGCTATCGTTAACCTCCGAGCTACCGTTAACCTCCGAGCTGCCGTTCGAACCGGAAAGGATCGTGTTCGAGGCCGACCAGTTGGGTGTCCCCCAGACGCGCAAACGACTGATACCGCCATCGGGAAAAATGTTGACCTTCACGTGAGTAAATTCCGCCTCGGCCGGCACCTGTATCGGCTGAATGAACACATGCTCCTGGTCGGCATAGAGCTTTGTTTCCGCGATCACCTCGGTCCAGGCGATGTCGTCAGCCTCAATATCCTCGCGTGTGGAAGCGGTGGCCCACAGGGAAAAACGATCCGGGTAGTTGCCTTTAAAATGAGCGGTGTCCAATACCACTTTTCGTATGCTGCCAATGAGCCCCAGTTTGACGATCGCCCAGTCGTTATTGTCGTCGCGGCGGCGTTTCGTTTCCCAGCCGTCGCCCATGTTGATGCCGCGATTGGGCATCAACAAATTACTGGGCGAACTGTAAAAGCGATCGCTGCAGGCCAGTCCGCGACCGCCGTTGATGACACAGGCCAGATCCACCAGCTCACCCTCGACGTAGTTCGCCGGGTTCGCCCAGGGCTCCCCGTACACCCGCAACCGCGCCACGCCACCATCGGGAAAGATGTTCAAGCGCACGTGCGTCCACACCGGCTCGCTGTGCACATCAAACAGATGTTGTGCGTGCGGTTGAGTCGCGCTGTTCGGCAACAATTCGTGCCATACCGTTGTTGCGTCCACGTCACCGGCGACACAGGCAACGTCTACCGACACCGACTGCGGGGCGTTACCGCGAAAATGATTGGTGTCCACGTCCAGCCCGCGAATGACACCGGGGATGCCCAGTTTCAAAATGCACCAGTCGTGATCGAGGCCGCTGGGACGTTGACGGCCGTAACTGCGCCGCGATTCCCAGCCGTCCATCCACTGCCCGGTGTCGACAAAGTGGCCCGCTTTAAAAATACCCCGCCCGGGTTTCACCAGATTGCTGCAGGGCGCAAACCATTCGTCGCTGCAGGCCAGTGCCTTGCCACCCACGCGCTCGCTGAGCAGATCGATGTAGTGTGCGCTCAGGCGGTCGTCGTGGGGTTGTTGTTCGTTTTGCATAACGGTCTCGGTCAGTCTCGGTGTTCTTTATTTAAAGTCTTGCTCGTTTAAATCTTTGTTGGTTTAAACCTGTGTGCGTTTACACCTTGCCTCGTTAAAGGCGGTGTTCATTAAAAGCGTTCTGCATTACCGCGATTCGTCAAAAGCTTGGCCGGGAGCACGGCGGTGCAATATGGGCTGTCCCAGCGGTGCCCCCACCATGGCGCCCTCGGCGAACACTTGGTGTCCACGCACGTAGGTGCGCTCGACGCGACCTTGCACCGCCTTGCCCTCGTAAGGGGTGATTTTATTGCGGTACAAAATATCTTCGGCCCGCACGGTGTAGTGATGAGCATCGTCAAACACCACCAGGTCGGCGTCATACCCGGCCGCAATCCGCCCCTTACTCTGCCCAAGTCCGGCAAACTCTGCCGGTCGGCGCGCCATCCAGTCCACCACCTGGGGCAGGCTGTAGCCGCGCTGGTGAGCTTCGGTCCAGATCAGGGCCAGGCCAAACTGCAGCGACGAGATGCCGCCCCAGGCCTTCTCGATGTTGCCACTGTCGATGTGTTTTAACTCCGGCGTGCACGGTGAATGGTCAGAGACAATAAAATCAATGTGACCTTCGGCCAGCCCCTGCCACAGGCGCTGGCGATTTTCATCTTCGCGAATCGGCGGACAGCATTTGTACAGGGTTTTGCCGTCGGGAATGGTTTCGGCAAACAGCGTTAAGTAGTGGGGACAACTCTCGCTGGTGAGGCGCAAGCCCTGCGCTCGCGCCTGGACAATGGTCGGGATGGCATCGGCCGAAGACAGGTGCACCACGTGCAAGTGACCGTTCACGCCCCGGGATTTGGCCTCCTCAAGCAGCTCCACCATCATGGCAACGGCATTGTTTTCCCAGCTGCGAGGCCGCGACGCCAAAAAAGATTGATAGCTGTGGCCAATCCTGACCGGCTGTTGCGGCGGCTGCTCCAGTTCGGCGTGAATCAAGTAAGGTACTTCGTACTGCGCCAGCACCGGTATCACCCGGCGCATGTCAGCGGCCGTCACCTGGGGGAATTCGTCGATGCCCGAGTGGATGGTGAACGACTTGACGCCGAGCACCCCCGCCTCCAGTAAGGCCGGCAACTGATCAATGTGAGCGGGCACCACACCGCCCCAAAAGCCGGTATCGATCCACAGCTTGCCCTGCAAGCTGTCGAGTTTTGCCTGCAGCGCGGCGGCGGTGGTGGTGACCGGGCTGCAATTGAGCGGCATGTCCACCACCGTGGTGATCCCGCCCGCGGCGGCGGCGCTGGTGGCGGTGTTAAAGCCTTCCCATTCCGTGCGACCGGGCTCATTGACGTGCACGTGCGTATCCACCAGACCGGGCATCAACACCTGGCTGCCCAGCTCTTCGACGGGAACGTTTTGCAGCGCCACGGGAATCGCGTCCCCATCGGCAATGACCGCCACAATTTTTTCATCCTGCACGTACACCCGGGCCGCCAGCAGTTGCGTATCGACCACCACCCGCTGGCTGTGCAGGGCAAAGCTCGCAGAGCTGCCAGTATCAGGGCTGTCAATATCTGGGTTGCCAATATCAAGGTTGCTCATGAGGCTCTTCTCGAATGTCTGGGCTCGGGGATGCGTCACGGTTCAGCGCCGCCTGCACCTCTGGCCACGCCACACCGCGACGGGTTGGCCGCGGTTGTTTCGCTTGCTGTTGCTGATAGGTGTGAATGATCTCGGCGGCAATGCTGACCGCCACCTCCATGGGCAACTTGCCGCTCACGGCCGACAGCCCTACCGGGCAGTGAATGTGTTGATACTGCTGGGCGTCGATGCCGCGGTGATCAAAGCGCAGTTTGAAACGCTGCCATTTGGTCGCTGACCCAATCAGGCCGATGTAGCGGGCATCGTCGCGCTGCAGGATGGTCCGGCACAGGTCGTAATCCAGCTGATGGTTGTGCGTCATGACCAGGTAATAACTGTTGCCGGGCATGCGCGCCACCGCGTCCACCGCGTCGGTATCACACACCGCCGTCACGTTATCCGGCAAGGCCGCCATCTCAACGTCTTGCTGCAACAGCGACTCGCGTTCGTCCACCCACCACACCCGGCAGGGTAACTCCGCCAGCACCTTGATCAGGGCCCGGCCCACATGACCGGCCCCAAACAGCATCAGGTTCACCGGCCGCGGCACAAAACTTTCCAGCAGCACCGACGCCGAACCGCCACAACACTGACCCAGTTTGGCGCCCAGCGGAAAGTCTTCCAACTGCTGGCTGGCGCGGCCCTGACTGAGCAGCTCGCCGGCGCGGGCTATGACCAGATACTCCAGGTGGCCGCCACCGATACTGCCGATGCACTGCAGGTCACCCTGATCATCGGCGCTGACCACCATCTTGCTGCCCTGGTCACGGGGGGTGGAACCGCGGGCGCCGATGATGGTGACCAGCACATAGGCCCGCCCTGCAGCGTCCAGTTCGGCCACGGCCCGGGACCAGTGGCCACTCTTGAGAATAGGCGTGTTTGGCTTCATGAAGCACCTCGATTCTGCTGCTGCAGAGTGGTGATGGCCTTGATGGAGTTGATGGCGTTGAGCACGCGCTCCGGCGTGGCGGGCGTATCAAGCCGCGGGCTGAGCTGATAATCGGCCAGACTGGCGATCGCATCGCGCAGCGCCGACCACACCGAAATGCTCAGCATTAACGGTGGCTCGCCCACCGCTTTGGAATGAAAGATGGTCGCTTCGACATTGGGACTGTCGGCCAACAGCGCCACATTGAATTCGGCCGGCGTGTCGCCAATGGCCGGGATCTTGTAACTGGCCGGCGAGTTGGTTTGCAGGCGGCCATCGCCCCCCCACACCAGCTCTTCGGTGGTGAGCCAGCCCATGCCCTGAATGTAGGCCCCCTCGATCTGGCCAATGTCCAGCGCCGGGTTCAGTGACTGCCCCACATCCTGCAGAATGTCCACCCGGGTGACCCGATACTCACCGGTGAGCGTGTCCACCAACACTTCGGACACGGCGGCGCCATTGGCGTAGTAAAAAAACGGATGCCCCTGGGCCTGCTCGCGGTCGTAGTAAATTTTCGGGGTGCGGTAATAACCGGTCGCCGACAGGGAGATGCGATGCAGGTACGCCAGCTGCGCCAGCTCGCCAAAACTGAGCACTTGGTCCTCGGCGATGTAGACCCGATTGTTGTGGAAGCGCACCCGCTCGGACGTGGTCTGAAAATGTTCGGCGGCAAAGTCGGTCAACCGCTGCTTGATGGTTTCGGCGGCATTGCGGGCCGCCATGCCATTCAGGTCGGTGCCGGAAGACGCGGCCGTCGGCGAGGTGTTGGGCACCTTGTCGGTGCGGGTGGCGGTCGGCAGAATGCGCGCCATATCCACCTGCAACACCGTGGCGACAATCTGCGCGACCTTGGTAAACAAGCCCTGGCCCATTTCGGTCCCACCGTGATTGAGCTGGATACTGCCGTCGGTGTAGACATGAAGCAGCGCCCCGGCCTGGTTCAAATGCTGGGCGGTAAAGGAAATGCCAAACTTCACCGGTGTCAGGGCCAGCCCCTTGCGCAGGATCGGCTGCGAGCGGTTGAAGGCGGCGATATCCTGGCGGCGCTGGCGATAGTCGCTGGTCTGCTCCAGCTGTTCGATCAGCCCCGGCAAAATATGCCGCTCGATCGTCTGGCCATAGTGGGTGGTATCCCGACCGCCCTCGGGGCCGTAGAGGTTGTCCTTGCGCACATCCAGCGGGTCGCGCCCCACCGCACGCGCGATGTCGTCCATCACGCATTCAATGGCCACCATCCCCTGCGGCCCGCCAAAGCCGCGAAACGCGGTGTTGGAGACGGTATCGGTTTTGACCCGATGGCCGGTGATGGTGGCGGTCGGCAAAAAGTAGGCATTGTCGGCGTGAAACATGGCGCGGTCGACAATCGCATCCGACAGGTCCGGTGAATAGCCACAACCGGCACTCAAGGACATGTCGAGCCCCTGGATGAGCCCCTGGTCGTCAAAACCGACGTCGTAATCACTGACAAAATGATGTCGCTTGCCGGTGGCGGTCATATCGTCGGCCCGGGCCAGACGTACCTTGACCGCCCGCCCGGTCTTGCGCGCCAGCAGCGAGGCAATCACCGCCCACTGATTGGCGTTAGTCTCTTTGCCGCCAAAGCCGCCGCCCATCCGCCGCATGTCCACCGTCACCATACTGATGGGAATCGCCAACACCTCGGCGATCAGCTTTTGCACTTCGGTGGGGTTCTGGTTGGAGGTGTAGAGCGTAATGCCGCCTTCCTCGTCCGGACAGGCCAATGACACCTGGCCCTCCAGATACATCTGCTCCTGACCGCCGATGTGCATGCGATCACTAAGCCGGCGTGGCGCCCCGGCAATGGCCGCGGCGGCGTCACCGCGCCGTTGCGTGTGACTGGGCCGCACAAAGCTCTGTGCGGCCAGGCCCTGTTCGATGGTCAGATCGGCGGGCCAGGGCTCATAGTCCACCTGCGCCAGCCGCGCCGCTCGGCGCGCCAGGGTCTGGCTGGTCGCCGCCACCGCAAACAGCGGCTGGCCGTGGAACAGCACTTCGCCATCGGCAAACACCGGATCCCCCGGGAACACCGGACCGATATCGCGATGACCGGGAATGTCCTCCAGCGTCACCACGCTGACCACACCCTCGGCCGCCAGCACCCGACTCAGGTCCATGGACAGAATTTTGCCGCGCGCGATGCTGGCCAGCCCCACATAGGCGAACAGCGTGCCCGCAGGCACCGCCCGGTCGTCGGTAAACAGGGCTTCGCCGCTGACGTGGCGTTCAGCACTTTCGTGACGCACACTCTGTTGCACGCCGCCGCTGATCTGCTCCCGCTTGATCGGCTGCTGGTCGGTGCCGGTGGGGGTTGAGGTCTCAGGTAAGTTACGCATGTTGATTCACCCTCGACAGCAGCGTGGCGCTGGGGCTGTTGAGCTCCAGCTGCAACCGTTTCAGCAGGTTCTGGCTGACTTGCAGGCGATAGTCACTGCTGGCGCGAAAGTCACTGATCGGCGTGAAGTCCCGGGCCAGAGCGGCCATGGCCGCCGCGATGGCAACGTCGTCCAGCGGCTTGCCCAGCAGGGCCTGTTCACACTCAAGGGCGCGGCGGGGAATGGCATCCATCCCCCCAAAGGCCACGCGTACCCGGGTGACAATCTGCTGATCCAGGCTTAACAGGAAGGCGCCGCAGCTACTGGAAATATCGTCCTCAAAGCGCTTGCTGATTTTATACACCCGCAAGCTGTCGCCCGGCGCCGGCCGGGGTACCAGAATGGCTTCAATGAATTCCCCGGCCTGCAGCGCCGTGCGCTTGTAACCGAGGAAAAACTGCTCCAGCGGCAGCTCGCGCACCCGTTCAGCACCGCGCAGGCGCAGACTGGCACCGAGGGCCAGCAACAGCGGCGGCATGTCACCAATGGGGGAGGCATTGCCGATGTTGCCGCCGAGGGTGCCTTGATTGCGGATCTGACGCGAGCCGAGCCGCTCCAGCAGCTCGCGACACTCAGGGTAGAGCGCCGTCAGTGCCGGACCAAACTGGTTGTAGCTGGCCGCTGCACCAATGATCAGGTGAGTGTCGGTTTCGCTCACCCCGATCATTTCCCGCACGCGGCCGGTATAAATCAGGGTATCAATGCTGCACAGTTGCTGAGTCAGCTCCAGCGCCAGATCGGTGCCCCCGGCCACCAACCGCGCGGCGGGATAGTGCTGCAGCAGTTGCGCCAGCCGTGCGGACGTCGCCGGGGCCACATAGTGGTGACCGCCGCCACTGAGCTCTACGTCCTGGTCGCGATTCATGCTCTGCAAGACCTTAACCCACTCGGCTTCGCGCTCAGTGAAGGGATCCCGTTCCGCCTGCAGAGCCGGGTCAAACATCTGCACCGCCGCCTCGATGATGGGGCGGTAGCCGGTACAGCGGCACAAATTCCCCCCCAGAGACTCTTCGATGCGGTGTCTATCGGGTGCACTGATCTCATCCCGTCCCAACACAAACAGCGACATCACAAACCCCGGGGTACAGAAACCACACTGTGACCCGTGACAATCGACCATTGCCTGCTGCGCCGGATGCAACTGCTGCCCCTGCTTTAACTCCTCAACCGTCACCAGGTGTTTGCCGTGAACATTGCCCAACGGAGTAATGCAGGTATTAATGCTTTTGTAGTGAATCGTCTCACCGTCCAGCTCCCCAAGCGCAGCCGTACAGGCCCCACAGTCGCCGGAGGCACACCCCTCTTTGGAACCGGTGTGGTGCAGGCGATCCCTCAAGAAATCTAAAAGAGTGCAGTTGGGATCTTCATCAGTGATCCGCAGGGGTTCACCGTTTAACAGGAATTCAATCATAGGCTCTGTCTGTGTCAGGCGTTGCGCGGGCTCGGGCATGGCCATCCTCTTTTAAGCATAGGACGCGACACGCTCATCTCGCTTACATTCTGCATATTGTATGCCAAACTTGACACAAGTGTCAGGATATTAAAAGCCAATGGCGTGGCACGCTTCCTGCTTAAAACCTGACACAAGTGTCTAGTTTTTGAGTGGGAGCGATTCCCTGATGACAAGCTCTCAAGAGTAGAAGGGGATCGTGATGGAACAGACATCAACATCGGAGCTGATCTATCAGCTGGAGGACCGCCCGCCGGTGCTCAAAGCCATCTTTGCCGCCAGCCAACATCTGTTGGCATCGTTTGTCGGGATTGTCACCCCCTCACTGGTGATTGGCGGCGTCCTGGGGCTGGAAAACTACATCCCCTACCTGGTCAGCATGGCCCTGATCGCTTCCGGGATTGGCACCTTTATCCAGTCGTACCGGCCCTTTGGCATTGGCGCGGGCATGCTGTGCGTGCAAGGCACCAGTTTCTCATTTCTCGGGGCCATTCTGGGCGCGGGCTTTTTGGTCCGCAGCCAGGGGGGCAGCGATGAACAGGTGATCAGCCTGATTGTCTCACTGAGCCTGGTGGGCTCGCTGGTTCAAATGGGGCTCAGCCTGTTCATTCCTTATCTGACCCGGGTGATCACGCCCCTGGTGACGGGCATCGTCATCACCACCATCGGCCTCAGTCTCATTAAAGTGGGCATGACCGACCTGGCCGGCGGTTACCAATACCCCGACTTTGGCAACACTGAAAACCTGTTGCTGGGGCTCGGGGTTATTGCCGTCATTCTGGCCTTAAGCGTGTCCCGCAATCACTGGCTGCGCATGTCCTCGATCATTATTGGCTTGTTCGTCGGATCTCTGGCGGCCTGGCTCTGTGGCTACTGGGAGATGAATCTGCCCCGGATTGAAACCGCAGTGCATCTGCCGGTGCCCTTTCAATTCGGCTTCAGTTTTGATGGCGCCAGCTTTGTGGTGATGGCCTTGATTTATGTGATCAGCTCGATCGAGACCGCCGGCGACCTCACCGCCAATTGTGTGATCTCGCGGCAGGCGGTGAGCGGGCCCGGGTATTTACAACGGATTAAGAGCGGTGTGTTTGCCGACGGTGTAAACTCCCTGATCGCAGCGCTGTGCAATTCCTTTCCCAACACCACCTTCAGCCAAAACTCCGGGGTGATCCAGCTGACGGGAATTGCCAGTCGATATGTGGGGTGTTACGTCGCGGCGGGCCTGGTCCTGCTGGGATTACTGCCCGCCATCGGCAGCCTCCTGCAACAGGTGCCCAAGCCCGTGCTGGGCGGCGCCACCCTGGTGATGTTTGGGACGATCGCGGCAGCGGGCATCAAAATCATCAGCACTGAACAGCTCGACCGGCGCAAGATGATGATCATTGCCGTGGCCTTCGGATTCGGCTTTGGAACCGCACTGGTACCAGAGCTGTTGGCAAAAACACCGCAGATATTGCAGAATATTTTCAGTTCGCCGGTGGCGGCAGCCGGGCTAAGCGCCATTGTGTTGAGCTTGCTGCTGCCCGAGCCCCCCGCTGCAAACCAGCAGGCCGGTGAAGCCACGGCCGCAAAGCAACACGCAGCAGAGTCAAAGATGGAGACAGGAACACAATGATTGTCGAGGTAGCCTCTCACCACCCCCATAAAACCGACACCAAGAAACGTGCCGGTCGGGTGCGGAAGAAAAAAGAAAAGATTATTTTTGACGCGGCGGAACTTGAATTCGCCGAAAAAGGCTACGAAGGTGCGACCATGGACAGCATTGCCAAGCGGGCCGGGCTTGCTCGTCCCAACGTGCACTATTACTTCGACAACAAGCTCAAGCTTTACGCCGAAATTCTCTCCAGCATCCTGGAGCTTTGGGACACCGCGCTGAACGACATCCGCTGCGACGACCACCCCTACGAGGCGCTGCGAACCTACATCACCCAGAAAATCGAATTTTCCCGCAACCATCCCTTGTCTTCACGCATTTTCGCCCGTGAAATCATCTCCGGCGCGCCCCACCTGAAAGAGTACTACCAACAAGAATACCAACAGTGGTTCGGTCGTAAACTTGAAATCTTCGAGAGCTGGAGCCGTTCCGGCAAGATCGATGCGGTGGATCCCGCTCACCTGATGTTCCTGATCTGGAGCTCCACCCAGCACTACGCCGACTTTGAAGCCCAGGTTGCCGCGGCAATGGGCAAGGCCGAATTGGCCAATGAGGATTATCGCTCTGCGGCCGAAACCCTGACCGCAGTGATCACCAAGGGCATCGGCTGTTCACCCCAGGCAACCGCGGTCACCGAGTGAGCCGCCCGCATGCCCTGGGGCTGCTAACTTCCGGAAGAAGGCTCTGGTGAAGGTGGCTCTGACGAAGGCGGCGCGGGTGAAACGGATGCTGCGGAAGGCAGCGTGACCGAGTCCAGAATCGATTTTAAGCCGGGCTTATACTGGGCAATTTCCTCTTCCGAGAGCCCGACCATTTCGTAGGGAAACACCAGCCAGCAATCGGTTTCGTGCAGATAGAAGTCAGGCTTGCGCCCGGTGCGCACCCGGCCGGGTTTAAACCAGGGCGCGGCGATGCGGATCTGCTCCGGCATGTTGCGCTTGGTTTTCGCGGCCAGCTGATCAATCACCGCCTGAATACTGACCCCCGAACTGTAGGCATCGTCCACGATCAGCAGGCGATCATCCCGGTTCAGGTTTTCCAGCAGATATTTGAGGCCATGGACCTTGATGCCATCCTGACTGTCAATCATGCTCTGATAGCTCGGCAGCCCCTGGTAAGAGGTGCGAATGGCGATATGATCGGTTTTGATGCCCAGGTATTGCAGGCACTCCTGCACATAGATGCCCACCGTACTGCCCCCCCGCCAGATACCCACGACAACATTGGGCTGAAAATCACTCTGATAGATTTTTACCGCCAGGCGAAAGGCGTCCTGGATGAGTTCATGTTCGGTAATAAAGCGCTTTTTGGTGTCCGTCATAGCGTCGTGCCGCCCATCCGTTCTGATTAAAAATCCACAACCCCAACGACTGTGGGCTGTCTCTGTGTGAAGGATTCTCCTATAATTGACACAACTGTCAAAATATTTATTAAACCATGACCCATAAACTCTATCTGGACCCGCAAACCCTCCTCGAGGATTCCTTTCGCCTGGGAGCGGCCATACTCAACGACGGCTTCTACCCCGACTACATCATTGCGATCTGGCGGGGTGGCACCCCCATCGGGGTGGCGGTGCAGGAGTTTCTCGCTTACCACCAGGTCAAAGGCGATCACATCGCCATCCGCACCTCGTCTTACAGCGGAATTGATGGCCGCTCAAAACAGGTCCGGGTGCACGGCTTAAGCTATCTGGTGAAGAACATTCGCCACACGGACCGGCTGCTCATTGTCGATGATGTCTACGATACCGGACTCACCATTCAGGCCGTGATTGCCGAACTGCGTCAGCGCACCCGCCTGAATCAGCCGCAGGACATCCGCATCGCGGTGCCGTATTACAAGCCGACCCGCAACCAGACCGGTGTGGCCCCGGATTACTACATCCACGAGACCGACGCCTGGCTGAAGTACCCCCACTCGCTG
Source organism: Pseudomaricurvus hydrocarbonicus (assembly GCF_011602365.1). Taxonomy (GTDB): domain Bacteria; phylum Pseudomonadota; class Gammaproteobacteria; order Pseudomonadales; family Cellvibrionaceae; genus Pseudomaricurvus; species Pseudomaricurvus hydrocarbonicus. Next base: position 41,286 of record NZ_JAAONZ010000008.1, on the reverse strand, counting down.
GAGGGCCTGACCCACGACGAGGTTGCCCGCCATCGCCCGGAGTTATACCGCATCATTCAACCCTGTTTGCCCAACACCCCCAAATAACACACTCCCGCACAGCACACTAAAGGTGCACCAATAATCAGGTGCCTGATTAAAGTGCACCCATTCTTTGCTGCCTCCTCGCGGGCCCCTCCCACGGCCTTGACGCCGCACCCGGTTACGTTCAACCGAGGTCCTGGTGGCGGCTTTTGAGTTCCATACGCTGCAAAAACAGCTCCATAAGCGGCAAAATCCCTCAAACGCCAAAAACTGACGACCCTGTCAAGAAATGGCATATTTGTTGCTAAATTGATTTCAAGTTTTACCGCGGTGCGGCCTTCAGCAAGCCAGCAAAAGCATTTCACCCACGAACAACCACTTGCCAGCTAAAGCTTTATAACTGCAGCGCTATAACCACAGCCTTATTAACCGCCGTTTTTACTGCAGCTTTATATATTGTCACTTAAGGAAATTTTGCCATGAGCATGAACTGTAAATCCCTGTTGAGCGCCGCCATTGGCCTCGCGTCATTGTCCACGGCTACCACAGCCCTGTCAGAAGAGACGTATAAGCTGGAAGAAGTGGTGGTGATGGCGCAAAAACGCAGCGAGAGCCTGCAGGGGGTCTCCCAGGCCGTCACCGCCCTGACCGGAGACAGCCTCGACACCAAGAACATCAACTCCTTTGTCGACCTGAGCGGTCTGGCCCCCGGGGTGAACATCACCAAGAACGAAGGCTTTAAAACCGTCATCGCGATTCGCGGCCTCGGCAACGAAGCCAACCAGAACGCGGTCGCCAACCCCTCCGTGTCTTACCACATGGACGGCATTTATGTGGCTTCGCCGTTTGCCATTCAGGCCGACTTCATTGATGTGGATCGCATCGAAGTGCTGCGCGGCCCCCAGGGCACCCTGTTCGGCCAGAACTCTACCGGCGGCGCAATTAATGTGATCAGCAAACAGCCCGACTTTGACGGCATCAGCGGCAAGACCGACCTCACTGTGGGTAATTACGACCTCACCAAGCTACGCGGTTCCATCAACGTACCGCTGAGCGACAATGTGGCCATGCGCACTTCGGTCTCCCAGTACCGTCACAGCGGCTTTTCCGAAAACAAACTGACCGGCCAGGAGCTGGATCAGGCCGACAACCTCAGCGCGCGCACCGACTGGCTGTTTAACCTGGGCGAAAGCACCAGCTTGCGCCTGTTCGGCCAGTACTTTAAAGAAGATTCCAATGGCGCGGCGATCAAGGGCATCTATGACCCCGCCAGCGACCCGCGGGAACTCTACCAGGACACAACCGCCAAGTATGAACTGGAGTCTCAGGTCTATGGGGCTATTTTCGAATGGGACACCGGCCTGGCCACCGTCAAGGCGCTGGGCAGCTGGCAGAAAGACGACATTCTGGTGGTGCGCGATAACGACCGTCACTCCTACGCCAAGAATCCGGAAATCACCATCAGCGAGTTCAACCCCGAGATCAATGTTCAGGAAACCCAAACCTACGAAATCAATGTAATTTCCAATGAACCCCTGTTTGGCAGCGTCGACTGGATTGTCGGTGCCTTCTATCTGGATACGGACATCGACATCACCATTCGCGAGGAACTGGATGTGAACGGCAACGGGGTGCTGGACGGCTACCCCACCACCTTCCCGGAGGTCTACAGCGGCGATGTGGGCTTTGTCTCCGATGCACACCCCAGCCGGGAGTCGCTGTCACTCTACGGTCAAACCACCTTTCACCTCACCGAAACTCTGCGTCTGGTGACGGGGCTGCGCTACACCGAAGACGACGTGGTAAGTGAAGTCTCCAATTTCTTTATTCCCACACCGGACCTGATCCAGACGGAAACCGACGCGGTCACCGGTCGGCTGGCGCTGGAGTACGATGTCAATGAAGACAGCATGGTCTACGCCTCCTATACCCGCGGCTTTAAACCCGGCGGCAGTAACCTCACCTACGGTAATAGCAGCGATGGCTCGCCGGCGCTGGTGGATGAAATCTACGCCGACGAAAGCATCGATGCCTACGAAATGGGCCTGAAAACGGAAATGTTTGACGGTCGTATGCGCGCCAACCTCGCCGCCTTTTTCTACGAGTACAGCGACATGCAGTTCCAGGGCACCGACCCCGATGTCTTCCAGGGTGGGGTTGCCAACATTCCCGACGCTGAAATCACCGGCGTGGAACTGGAATTACTCGCCCTGTTGGGTGAAGCGTGGACACTGGATGTAAAACTGTCCGCCATGGACACCGAGATCACCTCGTCCTATGAGGCTTTGGACAACGTCAAGGCACAGCCTTATTTCTTTGGCGACGAGCTGATTCGCTATGACTTGCGCGAAGATGTGGTGGGTAACGAACTGGCCAAGGCCCCCAACCTGACCGCCGATGTCACCCTCAGCTATGAAACCCTGCTGGGTGACAACATGCTGTTTAACAGCAGCCTGCAATACACCTACCGCGGCGGCTTCAGTCAGCGCATTTTCAACAACGCCGAGGTTGATCGCGTGGGCTCGTATGACGTGGTCAATCTGGTGGCCTCGCTCGATTTGACCAGCAGCGGCTGGGGCTTTGATCTGATGGCCATGAACCTGTTCGACGAGGAAGGGGTCAACTCAAGCATGACCGATGTGTTCGGTGTGGCGGCGACCGGTGTTGAATTGATTGCGCCCCGCCAGCTGATGGCCAAAGTGCGTTACGAGTTCTAAAACGCTTGCTGGTACTGTCCCGAACCTGTCAGACCGGTGAGGCATTCACCGTCCCTGGCAGGTTTTTTATTGCCCGGTGATGACCCCTTTCACACCTGTGCTGCCGCGCGACACAGCCCACGCGTTTCCCGCCTTTCGGGACCGGGCCTGACGGCAGAAATCAACACGCGGATTGGCGCCGGCGAATTGGCTTTGGCTTTGGCTTTGGCTTTGGCAACGACAACGACATCGAAAGCCTCGAAGAATTCAGTCACAACCGAACAGAAGAGAAGAGAAGAGAAGAGAAGAGAAGAGTTTGACGGACCGGGGATCGAACCACCCGGCCCATCCGGCAAGCCCCCGCTGAGTGGAACTTGCCGCCAAGGCCGAAGAGGGAGCCCCAATGCGACCGATCACCGACCTTAAAAACACAACGTCAGGATGGGTAAAATGAAGCGACGGAAAACCTCAAGTCACTCCTCGCTCAAGTCATTCCTCGTAAGGCAGACGATGCTGGTAGTCGGACCAGTTGTTGACCAATTCATCGACCACCTTACCACCAACCCGATAAGCACTCTCCAAAGCCAACGCCAGACCGGCATAGCTCTCCCCTTCATGCAACAAACTCTCTGCTGCACTCAAGCCGGGCGCCGGCACGGTAAAATTACTCGCGGTGCGCAGCACCATCAAGCGCTGGTAATCGGCCTTGCCGGCGCGATCAAGATAAAACAAAGACTGGGCGGTACCGGTGTCTTCCATCGCCGAGGAGACAAACTGGCCCTGCCCCTCGGTCCAGTACTCCACCCACTGATTCGCCCAGCGATTCAGGTGCTGGCCGTGCCAGAACGTCATCCCTGCCAAATTGTCCCCTTTCAGTATTTGCGGTGGCAATTGCGCCTTGGGGTATTGCGTAAAGAGCGCGCGACTTTCGGCAATGGCAGGATCGTCGGGTAACTCGGTGTCTTTGGTGAACTCGTAAGCCCAGTCGGTCAGCTTGCCATTGAGGTGGAATACTTCACCCTGGTTGGGCGGCCTTTTTTCCGGGTAGGGCCCTTGACTGAACAGCGGGAAGATACCGGTGGTCCAGTCTTGCGGCAGCTCGCGCGCATCGATTTCATGCCCAAGGTCACCATCGACGACCCATTCCGCCCAAGCCGCCGAGCCGATAGAGGCGTCTTCCGGGTCAAAACCGGCAATGCCCACCACCAGCCAATAGGCTTTGCTCAGATCAAATCGGGGGTCCAACCCCAGCGCCATGATGGCCGAAGACGAGCGGTTGGTGCCCATGCCCGTCACCATGCCCAACACACCGGTATCCGGATTCAAAAACAGGTCATGATGCGACTGCGGAAAGGCAAAGCGCTGGCTCAGCTGCTGACGCTCTTTCCACAACTGAAACTCACCCGCCGCATCCCCCTCATCTTCACCCAACTCAAACATATTGACGACCACCACCTTCACCGCAATGGGCGCCGCTGTCGTCAGCAGCTCTTCCTGGCCTGCCACGTGTGGCGCACTGGATTCGCGGCAAGCAGCCAGGAAAACGATCAAAGACACAATAAAAAGACGGTTCATTTTGTTTTACTCTTGATTAATTCTTAACGAACTTTTTAACTCACTTTGCAATCACTCTGGCTTAATACCTGAAAGACTCATACCGCAAAGGGGATGTGCTTCCTCAGGGTTGCAGACAGACGCTGTAATACCGGCAGGAAAAGCCGTAACTGACCGGAGTGGTCCCCTGCAGTGCTGGCAACCCCTTGCGTTGAAACGCCTTGCTGAACTTCCCTACCCGCTGCTCATACTCATCCAGCAAGTCGGCTTTGGACGCGTCATCCAGAAAACTGAAACGCAGGGAATTTCGTCCCAGGGAAACCAACTCTCGCCAGGACAGATTAAACTCTTTGACCGCGACAAAATATTCATCCGTCAGGTTCGAATCCCACATGCCCCGGTCATCGGTACTCAGTGCCACTGGAATGCCCAGTCGTAAATATTCCGGAAACGGATGTTCACTGAAGTCATTGACGTATTGCAGCAGCAAGTTACTGATCAGATTAATCTCTACCAGATACTCACTGTTGCGCATCATCAACAGGGTATCCGGGTCCGAAATCAAGTTGACGCCATGACCGATTCGCGAGGCGCCCAACAACAGCGTATCGCGCACATGGTGATTGGGCTCGTCCACCTCACCGGCATGGATGGCCAGGGGGATGGTCGGTATTTTCTGCCTTAAGCTGCGCAACACCGGCAAAAATCGCAACGGGTAGCCTTTATCGTTGTCTTCCCGACCCACCATATTAATGCCAACGAACAAATCCCGATGGCGATCGACGAAATGGTAAATCCATGCCAGATCCTCTTCCGCATTGGGAATAAACCGCAGCAGGTAATATTGCAATCGCACCGTGACACCGGTTTGCCGGGCGTCGGCCTGATTTAGCCGGTCACGAAAAATATCCGCCACCGTATCCGGATCATATTCACTGCCATCGGGCTTTTTAAAACCGCGCATACCCTGAATAGATTCGAGGTAGGTCACACCCTCGCGGGCGAAGGCCTGCATATTCAGGTACAGCGTTTGCGCCACCAAATGCGGGTTGGCCGTGAGGTCATTCAAGCGCTGCCAGTGGGTCTGGAAAAACTCGTCCCGGCTCTCATGGGATTTGTCCAGCCGCAGACTGTTCAGCCAGCCGTCTTTCTCTTGCTCGGTGAGGTCTTCAAGGCGCTTGTATTCTGACTTCTCACAGTCACTGAGTTGATTAAAACCGCTCTCCTGAATATTTCGAAAGTACATTAAGTAAGGAGAAAAGCCGAACATGTCTGAGCCGTACTGGGCACAGTTCTCGATCGTCACCCGGGTGTAATAACGATAGCCACCGTTTTGCTCTGGATGCGTGGCTAACTCATACCACCACTCGCTAAAGTTGGAACCGGTCAGATGATTGTGCAGGTCACCGCCTTTGGGCAGCGCGTACAAAAACGAGTACAACTCTTCATCGGTTGCACTGCGCTTAAAATCTTCAAACCAGTCATCCACCGTTAGGGCGTTGACCGACAGCGGCAACACCAGTAATACTGATGCGACCGCCCGGTAAATAATTGTCAACATAGTCCGTTTAAAAACGCTTGCTGAGCTCAACACCGACAAAGCGCGGTTCATTGGTAAACGCCGTCAGGTTGAGAAAGTCGAGAGCACCATCAGCCACGATTTCGTCGGTAATGTTGCGGCCCACCAGTGCAACGTCAAGAGTTCCATCAGCCGAGGTGTAACCCACCTTGGCACCGCCAATCCAGCGCTCTTCGGCCACAAATTCCACCGATTCATAGAGAAAAATACTGGACTCACTGCGATAATTCCAATCGGTCTGAAGGTAGATCTCACCGGATTGCAGTGGAATGGTGTAATCCAAAATAATGTTATACATCCACTCCGGTGCCCGCGGTAATGCATTGCCATCCACAGACACCAGGTTTACCGGGCCATAAAATCCGGCAAACGTGTCAACTATGGGATCCAGAGAGGTACACAGTGGCGTGGCAGAACACAACTCGACGTTAAGATTGGAGTCTTCAATTTCGGTTTTATTGTAACTGAGGTTGAACGACAATTTGAAATTGTCCGTCACATAGGCTTCCAGATCCGTCTCGAATCCTGAGCCCGTGGTTTTGTCGGCATTGAGTAATTCGTTGGTATTACCGACACCCCCAGTGGCGGTCAGCTGCTGATCTTTCACCTCGAAGGTATAAACCGTGGCGTTCCAGCGCGCACGACCATCAAACAAATCCATTTTGGTTCCGATTTCAAACGAGGTGTTTTCTTCTGTATCCGCCTGACTGGTAAAACCAAAACGCCCCAGAGTTACCGGCCCACGTGATGCGGTCGCGAGGCGACTGTACACGGTGAAATCCTCCGTCACATCGTAATTGGCAGCCAGCTCCCAGCTGACATATTCATCACTGGCGTCGATGGTATCCGCCGGCGCCGTTGAGCCTGGACCGGGGATCACTTCCAACTCTTTATCATCCTCGGTGTAACGCAGACCTGCGGTGACCGCCAGCTGCGAGGTCACGAAATATTCGATCTGCCCAAAGATGGCCGCCGACGTGGTCTGTTGCTCTTGTTGCGTTAAATCCAGAAGCGTTCCGGCGTTATCGTAGTTGATGCTGTCGACGGTTATTTCTTCATCCATATAGTAGAGACCGGCCATATAGAAGAACTTATCCGTCTCCCCGGACAATCGAAATTCCTGGGTAAACTGGTAGTGATCCGACAAACCATCTCCCGAGGAGGAACTGAAAAACGCCTGTGCATTCAGTACCCCAATGGCCTCGGGACCACCCTGTATGCCACCATCCACATCCGCCAGGGAGAAGCTTTCCACCGTATCATAGGAGGTAATGGAGGTAAGCATCACGTCATTGAACTGGTACTCGATCTTGGCACTGCTGCCAAACTGATCCATCTCGTACCCACCCTGGGCATCGTGCCCCGCACGCTCCACATCAAAGCCCGACCTCAGGCCCTCCACACCCGGTGTAAACGCATTGGCATAAAACACTTGGGGTTGGTCACCGTCCTGATTAAAACCGTGAACTTTCACCAGCGCCGTCAAATCATCACTGGGCTTGTACAAGAACTGCAGCCGGTATGCCAACTCGTCGAATCCACCAAAATCATCTCCCGAACCATTGGCGGTATTGTCGATCCAGGCATCGCGCTCCTGATACTTAATCGATAATCGAGCGGCGAGCGTATCCGTCAGGCCTCCGGATATGGCCGTCTCGGTACTGATGGTGTCGCGGCTGCCATAGCTCAACTTGGCATAACCTTCCAACTCATCACTGGGCTTGACCGAATCAATTTTAATCGCCCCTGCGGTGGTACTGCGGCCGAACAAGGTTCCTTGAGGACCTTTAAGCACCTCAACTTGCGCGACATCGAAGAGGGGAATACTTTTCAGAACCGAATTTTCCAGCGCCACATCATCATAAATCATGGAAACCGGTTGGGTCGCGTTGACATCAAAATCGTAATTGCCCAAGCCGCGAACATAAAACCGCGGAGACTGGCGTCCATTGGAGGACTCAATTTGCAGACTGGGTACACGCCCGGCCAGCGCGCGAATATTTTCACCTGCGTCGAGAAAGTCTTCCACGTTTTCTGCGGTGATGGCCGATACCGCTGCGGGCACGTCGCGCAAGCTCTGCTCTCGTTTCTGCGCCGTCACAATAATTTCTTCGAGCAGAACGGTTTCGGCCTGTATCCCCGGGGCGACCGCAGCCGCAAGCGACAGCAAGGCTGGTTGAAAATATTTCTGTTTCATTCGAGTGACTCCAGTAAGGAAAAATGGGCTTTGCGGCTGAACGTCTCATGGGCCGGATTGCAGCTGCTAGCGACGAAGCAAGCGCCATGCCATTTGTTAACTACTTAGTCAGGTTTTCTCGTAACCTTATGCTTTTAAATACTTTTTTCAAAACCCTCAAATCTATATTGCCGGCCTAAATCCACCGTACACCCGTTTTCGCCCCCTCTCAGGGCATAAAGTCTCTCAGGGTAAACCCGCGCACCAATATACAGCCCCTGCGAAGCCAAATTGGCTGACGCACGGAACCGTGTTGAACTGTCGAGCTGCTTTATTGGCTCGACTGGGGCCTCTCCAGAAACACAGCCAGGGCACGTCATTACCCGACCCTCAATCCCCCTCGCGGCGGCCACCCCCCGCTGTCAATTATTCAACCAACTGGACAGCTTTTAAGTGCCCCCCACTCTAATGGGGCTTTCCCACTGCTCGGTCACTGCGTCAATACACCATGCACACGCCCAGAAATTGGTTCGAAAATTGCACCATTTGGTCAGGTTTTCAGAAGGCACTATGATAGTCATGCAAAAACCGGGACTGTTTAGCCCCGTTCTGGACCCAGACCTCAAATAAACTTCCGCTCCGATCATGCCCCTGAATGAGACAATCCATGCTAGATCAACTGTTCAAACTGAAAGCCCACGGTACGACCATCCGCACCGAAGTGATTGCCGGCCTCACCACGTTCGCCGCCATGTCCTACGTGCTGGTCGTGAACCCCAGTATTCTCGGCGCCAGTGGCATGCCCATCGAAGGGCTGATAACGGTCACCGCCCTGGCGGCTTTTTTTGGCACCCTGATGATGGCGCTCCTCACCAATTACCCCATTGCTCTCGCGCCAGGTATGGGGCTGAACGCGTTCTTTGCGTTCACCATCTGCATTACCCGGGAAATTCCCTGGGACGCGGCCCTCGGATTGGTTTTCTGGAACGGTCTTATCTTTCTTTTGCTCTCCGTCACCGGAGTACGTACCAAAATTGCGAACGCCATTCCGCCGGCGCTCAAAATTGGTGTGCAATGTGGCATTGGCTTGTTCATTGCTTTTTTAGGGCTGAAGAATGCCGGACTGGTGGTCGATCACCCGGCCACCTTCGTCACCATTGGTGATTTTTCACAGCCACCGGTCTTGCTCGCACTGGTGGGTGTCGTACTGACCATGGTGCTGGTGATTCGCCAGGTTACCGGTGCGATCTTGCTGTCGGTCATCATCATTTCACTGATTGGGCTGATCATACCGACAGCAAACGGTTACCTCACCCAGCACCCCGATTCTCTGATCGGCATGCCGGCAGGCATTGGCGACACCTTCCTGGCCATGGACTTGATGTACCCCATCGTCAATCTGAAAGACACTTGGGATATTGTCTTCGCTATGATCTTTGTCAACATGTTCGACACCATTGGTACGCTGATCGGGGTCTCCCGCCGCGCCAACTTACTCGATCGTGATGGCAAGCTTCCCAAAATGGGCCCGGCCCTGACGGCCGACGCCGGTGCCAGTGTGGTTGGCGCAATGCTCGGGACATCGCCGGTGACCTCCTACGTAGAATCCGCCGCTGGGGCTTCAGCGGGGGGCAAAACCGGTTTAACCGCGATCGTCGTCGGCATCTGTTTTTTGCTGGCGTTGTTCCTGACGCCGATCATGAAAGTCATCCCGCTCATGGCCACCACACCCGCCCTGATTATGGTGGGCATCTTAATGATGGATTCGATCCGTCACATCAACTTCGATGACCTTGCCGATTTTTCCACGGCCGTGGTCGCGCTGCTGGCCATGCCACTAACCTTCAGTATCAGCGAAGGTATTGCACTGGGTTTTATTACCTATGTCGGCATCAAGCTGGGCACGGGCCAATACAGACAGGTGACACCCTTCACGTATTTTCTTGCAGGGGTTTTCGTCATTCGCTATGCCTTTAACCTTAAGTAATATTCAGCCTGATTAGATTTCAAGATAGAGGTTTAATAACCTGGTTTCGCAGCAACGCGTTACATCCACAGTTTCTGCGAAGTTTCCTCTTGGGTTTACACCATTCTGATAGGGCCACATAAACCCTGCTACTCGTTGTGGCAGAAATCATAAAACGCAATTAACCCAAAAAAGATGCTATGACTCGGGGAAAGAAGTACCAGCCAGGAAAAATCCGGGAGCGCAATATTGAGCAGATCCTTAACGCTGCTGAACAGGAATTTGTGCTGCACGGCTTTAAGGGTGCCAGCACCCAGGCAATTGCCGAACGCGCAGGCCTGCCAAAAGCCAACCTGCACTATTACTTTAAAAACAAACTGACACTATACAACGCGGTACTGGAAAACATCATCGACCTGTGGAATTCAGGCCTTCAGGATATAACCGCCGCAGACGATCCAGCGGAGGTTATTGAAAAATTTATTCGCTTTAAAGCTCGACTGTCTTTCACTCACCCCAGGGCATCCAAAATATTTGCCACAGAAATCATCCAGGGGGCACCGCAGCTCAAGGAACATCTTCGCACCGACCAGCGGGAATGGGTCAAAACCCGAACCCAGGTCATTCACACCTGGATCGAAGCCGGAAAAATGCGCCCCATTGATCCAGCCAACCTGATATTCCTGATCTGGGGCGCGACACAACATTACGCCGATTTCGACTGCCAGGTACTGACCGTCATCAACAAGGCCGAGTACGACGAAGAGTATATCGAGCACGTCAGTCAGCAGTTGTGTGAAATCATCATGCTCGGCTGTGGGCTAACGCCGTCGCATTTGAAATAGACAGAGCTTGCCTACACCATCTGTTAATATGTCGGTCACAGCCACACGCCCGGTCAGCCCCGACCGATTGGGCGGCCCATTTGAGCAAACGTTTAAGGATACGACATCATGCCGTCAGACCACCCCACCCAGACTACTCCCCTGCGCGTCGGGCTGATCGGTTTCGGACTGGCAGGTTCGGTTTTTCACGCGCCCTTGATAGCCGCTGCCAGCGGCTTGCAGCTGACGGCCATCGTCACCGCCAACCCCGAAAGAGCGGCACTGGCACAGGCCACCTACCCACAAGCGACGGTGTACGCTCAGGCACAAGACCTGTGGCAGAACCGTGACGAGCTGGATCTGGTGGTGATTGCGTCCCCCAATCGCACTCACAAACCCTTGGCGCTGGAGGCGCTGAATGCCAGACTGGCGGTTGTGGTGGATAAACCGCTGGCCGTGTCTGCCGCGGATGCCACAGAGCTTGCGGAGCTCGCCGAGCAGAACGGGCTGTTGCTGAGCGCCTATCAGAACCGCCGCTGGGACGGCGATTTTCTGACCTTGCAGCGATTGCTTGCAGAGGGAACGCTGGGACAGGTACGCCGCTATGAATCGCGCTTTGAACGCTGGCGGCCGGAACCCAAACCGGGCTGGCGCCAATCCGGGTCCGCGGATGATGCCGGCGGGGTGCTGTATGACCTCGGCAGCCACCTGATTGATCAGGCGCTGACGCTGTTTGGCCCGGTAACCACTGTCTACGCCGAACTCGATCAACACTACCCCAACGCTTGCGTCGATGACGATTCCTTCGTCGCTCTCACGCACCGCAACGGTGTGCGCAGTCACCTGTGGATGAGCAGTGTTGCCGCCCATGACAGTCACCGCTTGCGGGTGTTGGGCAGCCGCGCGGCCTATTGCAGCACGGGGCTGGACGGTCAGGAAGCGGGTTTAAAAGCCGGCATGAGACCCGATCAGCCCAGCTGGCACGACAATATCATCGGCACCCGTGGCAGCCTGATTATTGGTGATGACCGTACTGAGTTTGCCAACGATCCGGGCCATTACCTGGCCTATTATGAACAGGTCGCCCAGGCCCTGCGACAAGGCACCCGACCGCCGGTGGATCCCCGTGACTCTGCCAGCATGCTGGCGATTGTCGAGGCCGCGCAGCAATCTGCGGCAAGCGGACAGGTGGTTACGCTGGTCAAGACCTAGTGACGCAACAGCGACACCAACTGCCAACTTGAAGGCATACCCGATGGGTCAGCTCCCGAAGCAATGAATGCAGCAGCCACTTACGGCAGCGCTTTCAATTAGGCAATGATGGCGCCGCGGCTGTTTTGATCACTGCCCCCTGAAAAATTCATGGTCATAACAGGGACCAGCTCCGAAGACTGCAGCAATCATTAATCCAAGGCTTGCTCGGTCCAGATAAAACCCCGCTTCAGCAATGCCTCTCAATAGCGAAAAGTCTCCAGTGAACTGGTTTGGCGCTCATGAATTTCGTAGCGAGGGCAGGCATAGCTGTGCCGAGTTTTTAGCAGGCATAATCACAGCAGCTGCTCAAGAAAAACGCTGTCGAAAAATACAATTTTCTCAGGGCAACTTAGGCCGCCTCGCAACGCTTGACAGAAAATCATCCCGGCATAGAAGCTGAGATCATGCGCGGTGACTTAATCAAAAAATATTCATTTAACGCACAGTTCGAGAACGACTTTTCCATCCACCAGTGTTTCTGGCAAAGTGGCGACGCACTTTCATCGCCGACAAGAACTAATGAAAGCGACGACACTGCCAACGGCGATAAAAACGAAGAAACCAAAAACTATCTCTCAAATGCTGCCCGCGTTTTCAATCATGCCATTAACCATGGCGCCTCAATCCCAACCACTGGCCTTACATGCCAAGGCGCCCGATAAGGTCTACTCTTTTAGCAAGACGCTTCCCCACCGTTAACGACCATGTAAATGCCGCATAAAGGGTATTATTGACCTGACGCTTTAAATTGAAGGGATGTAGGCCATGCACTCTCAACAGGAATCCTTATTGACGGCCATGTGGAGAGCCACAGGTGTCACGGAACACTGGCTGGAAAAATTCGGCGGCTCAGTGGACCACGCCAGCATGGCCAACCATCTGCGAATCAGTCAAGGCAGCCTGACGAATAAAGTCCAGACTTACAAAGTTTTCAGGGTGAGTGATAGCACGGGATCCTCTTGGTATCCTTTGTGGCAGCTCGGTTACCATGCGGATCCGGTGGATGGATTGACCGAAGTGCTGGTGACTCTGCGCAGGTCGCCTTATATCCATAGCGATTGGACCAAGCTCAGATTCTTTGTGGAGACCAACCCCTATCTGAGGATGAGCCTCGGCCTGGAAGTCCCCATCACCCCCGTCGAGGCATTGCGATTTGGCTACATTAACGAGGTGGTCGATTCGGCCCAAACCTATCTGAGCCACGGTGCAACTTAATGCTTGAAATACCACCCGATGATCTGGATGCAGCTGAGCTGGACTTAGAGTTGCTGGGCCCCGGAACCGCACTGCACCGGATTCATCTACTGAAACATGACGCCATAGATTATGAGACCTCAGGGCTGAACCGTTTTGATTGCCCCAGACAACACTCAAGTCTGTTCACCTGGATCAAAACCATCACTCAAAGGCTGGCAGGGAATAAGCCTGAAAACGGTGTCTGTTATTTTTCCACTTCGGTTGAAGGCGCCGTGATCCAAACCCTCATTGATGGCCAACAGGAAGATCCGCTACCCAATCTGCCCGAGAACCTGGATTGCCGCTTCGCCATAGACCGGCTCGAACTCACCACACGATCCTGCGCCGAAGTCACCGTTTCATCCCCGTTGAAGCTGGTCAAGCTCCATGCCGATGGACTGCAGAAGAACGGAATAGACGACTCCATTTACCGCTGCAAACACTCCGTTTCCCAGGCCTGGAGCAAGGTGTTTATGGACCACCCGGCCATGCCAGATGGCATTATTTATAAAATCAAAACCACTGAGCAGTTAATGGGTGTGGCGTTATTTGAACGCGCAAGGCATAAAGTCTCGGAGCCGACCTATCGAGACTCCCCACACGCCGAGCCGTTGTTTGCGAGCGATGAAATCTGGGAGGTGCTGGATTATCACAAGGTGGGGGTTGTGGATTGGTAGATACGGCATCAGGCGCACCGTCATTCACAGAGGTACAGGCAGAAATCGCAGACAATAAAAAAGGCCGATTTCCGTTGAAGGAATATCGGCCTTTTCAATCAGCAACTGTTATTGAAACAGTCACTTGAAATTGGTGCCCAGGAGAGGACTTGAACCTCCACGCCCTTGCGAGCACTAGCACCTGAAGCTAGCGTGTCTACCAATTTCACCACCTGGGCTCTTAACAGGCATCGCCTGTTGAGGACGCGCATATTAGTGATCGGAGGCCGGCTTGTCAATCGTTTACCCGCACTTTTTTGGCTTTTTTATCACTCTCTTAACGGAAGCCAGCGAACGGCCTCATGCCCCCTCAAGATCCCCCTGCAAAGCGGCAATTACAAACCGTATTCCTCGTACAGCTCCAGCACCTCCGGCTTGTTCTTGATAATCTCGTCGCGGCTCAAGCCGTCCAGCTCGTGAGGAAACACCAGCCACTGGTCCGAGACGTGCAGATAATAATCAGGGGTGATGTCGGTCTGGTTATTTTCCGGCTTGAACCAGGGCGTGGCAATGCGGATGTCTTCCGGGGTGTTGCGGCGCGATTTTTCCCGCAACCGGTCCAGCACGGCCTTGATGCTGAGCCCACTGTCGAAGACGTCATCGACAATCAACAAGGAGTCTTCCGCATTAATGTTGTGGATGATGTAATCCAGACCGTGTACTCGTACGTCTTTTCCCCGGGAAGCAATGCCACTGTAGGACGAGGTTCGGATGGAAATGTGGTCAGTGTGGACGCCACAGACGTGCAGCATTTCCTGCACCGCGATGCCCACCGGGGTGCCCCCACGCCAAACACCGACAATAAAATCTGGCTGAAATCCACTTTTATGGATTTCCAGCGCTAAACGAAAAGAGTCCTTTAACAACTCATTGGCACTGATGTAATACTTCTCGGACATATTAAGGACCCTCTGCCGGCGAAGAAAAAGCGCGCATTATAACCGCACCGCTGAAAATATATACACCCGAATGCACTTTACTCGCATCTCAGCCCGGGGCGCCCCATAACGTCATTAGGAGCAGCGCCCGTCTGTAAAAGGACACGCTGCGCCCCCGCTAACTTTAGCCCCCGGCATCGGTCTGGCCGCGGCTTGACCTTCACAGCATTGACCCGGCTGGGACCCGCTGATACTTTGGCGGAAGGTGAAAGCATAGACTTCTCCCCCCGCCTGGCGCTAGAATACCGAACTATTGTTCAACTTTAACATTCACACCGCCAACGTTCAGGTGCCCCATGACATCACAGCGCTGCAATTCTTACTACACCGCCAGTATCAACAACGAAACCGATTACCCCGAATTAGAGGGGGAACTGCGCGTCGATGTCGCGATTATTGGTGGCGGTTTTACCGGGGTCGCGACTGCGGTGGAACTGGCCGAAAAAGGCCTCAAGGTCGCCATTATCGAGGCCAATAAAATTGGCTGGGGCGCCACCGGCCGCAACGGCGGCCAGGTCACCGGCAGCCTTTCCGGCGACCAGGCGATGACCAAACAACTGCGCAAAACCTACCATGGCGACGCCGAAGAGTTCGTCTGGAACATGCGCTGGCGCGGGCACGACATCATTCAAAAACGGGTGGCAAAGTACGGCATCGACTGTGACCTGAAGCACGGCCACCTGCAAGCCGCCTACAAGCCCTCGCACATGACAGAACTGGAGGCGATGCACGAGGAAGCCTGCCGTCGCGGCATGGGTGACTCAGTCAGCCTGCTGACCAAGGCCGACATCCCGGAGTATCTCGAGAGCCCCATTTACCATGGCGGCCTGCTGAACATGCGCAACATGCACCTGCATTCGCTCAACCTGTGCATTGGTGAGGCCCGGGCGGCTGAATCCCTGGGAGCGGTGATCTTTGAAAATTCACCGGTGGAGGACATCATTCACGGCGACACCCCGGCAGTGGTCACCGCCAAGGGTCGGGTCACCGCCAATTCAGTCTTGCTGGCCGGCAATGCCTACCACAAGCTGGCCCGCCAACAACTGATGGGCACGATCTTCCCGGCATCCTTGGGCAACCTGGTCACCAAGCCCCTGGGAGACGAGGTGGCCAACGCCATCAACCCGAAAGATCTGGCCGTGTACGACTGCCGCTTTGTGCTCGACTATTATCGCCTCACCGCAGACAAGCGCTTGATGTTTGGCGGTGGCACCAACTATTCCGGCCGCGACTCCAAAAGTGTCGCCAATGAGCTGCGCCCCGCCATCGAAAAGACCTTTCCGCGGCTGAAAGGCGTCGAGATTGAATACGAGTGGACTGGCATGGCGGGCATAGTCATTAACCGGATCCCGCAGCTGGGCAAGATTTCCGATCACGTCTTTTACTGCCAGGGGTATTCCGGTCACGGTGTCGCCACCACCCACATCATGGGTGAGATCATGGCCAACGCCATCACCGGCTCCCTGACCGAGTTTGACGCCTTTGCCAACATGAACCATATCCGCATCCCGCTGAATGAATGGTTTGGCAATCAGGCCCTGGCGGCCGGCATGTGGTACTACAAAATGCTGGAAAAACTGCGTTAAACCCTAACGCTCCAATTTCTGCAGCCAGTAATACGGTCAAAAAAAAGCCAGCGGGTTCAGCGCTGGCTTTTTTCATTCAGGTGCAGAACTCAGGCGATTTTAAACCCCCATCACCTTCAGCAGCTCGTCCCGCTTGGCTTCCATCAACGCAAAATCACCGCGGGTTTCGACGTTCAAGCGCACCACCGGCTCGGTGTTGGACATGCGCAGGTTAAAGCGCCAGTCGCCAAAGCTCATGCTCAAGCCATCGGTGTAATCCACCTCCGATGCGCTGCTTTGGTAGTGGGCTTCCACCGCCGCCAGGGCCGCTTTCGGATCGTCAATCTTGTTGTTGATTTCACCGCTGCACGGGAACTGCCCAATACACTCATCCACCAGCTCCGCCAGGCTCTTGCCGGTGCGGCTCATCAATTCGGTCACCAGTAACCAGGGAATCATGCCGCTGTCACAATACGCAAAATCCCGGAAATAATGGTGCGCACTCATTTCGCCGCCATAAATGGCGTCTTCAGAGCGCATACGCTCTTTAATGAAGGCGTGTCCGGTTTTGCTCTGGATCGCCACGCCACCCATTTTTTCGCAAATCGCCTCGGTGTTCCAGGTTAAGCGCGGGTCGTGAACGATCTTGGAGCCCGGGCTCTTGAGCAAGAAGGTCTCGGCCAGCAAACCGACCAGGTAATAACCCTCGATAAAGCGTCCGGTGGAATCAAAGAAGAAACAGCGGTCAAAATCCCCGTCCCAGGCAATGCCCAAATCGGCGCCGTGTGCTTTGATCGCCGCTTCCGTCGGCGGACGATTTTCTTCCAGCAGCGGGTTGGGCACCCCGTGCGGGAAGTTGCCATCCGGCTCATGGTGTACCTTGATAAATTCAAACGGCAGGAAGGGTTCAATGGCATCGATCACCATGCCGGCGCCACCGTTGCCGGCGTTCACCACCACTTTCAGCGGTTTCAGCTCAGCGCGCTCCACATAGCCCAGCAGGTGCTCAATGTACGGCGCCCGATTGTCCAGATGCTCCAGAGTCCCACGCTCGCCCACCGGGCCAAAGTCATTGGCTTCAGCCATGGCCTTGATGTCGTTCAGGCCGGTGTCACCACTGATCGGGCGGGACCCCTCCTTAACCAGCTTCATGCCGTTGTAATCTTTCGGGTTGTGACTGGCGGTCACACAGATGCCGCCGTCCACGCCCAAATGAAAGGTCGCAAAATAAATCTCTTCGGTGCCACACTGACCGATGTGGATCACATTGACGCCAGCGTCCATCAGTCCTCTGGCCAGCGCATCGGTGAGCTCGGCACTGGACAGACGAATGTCATGCCCCACCACCACCTTGTTAGGCTTCAGAAACTCGGCGTAGGCGCGGCCGACCCGATAGGCCACATCTTCATTCAGCTCGTCCGGCAAACGGCCGCGAATGTCATAAGCCTTAAAACACGTTAATTCCGTCATACGTTACCTTCTTTACGCCTTGTAAATATTTTCATACACGTGGTTTGTGGCTTCCACAAAACCTTCCACACTGCCACAATCGAAACGGCGGCCCTTGAACTTGTACGCCAGTACGCAACCGTTTTTGGCTTGTGTCAGCAGAGCATCGGTGATTTGCACTTCGCCATTTTTACCCGGCGGGGTCTCCTCAATGATGTCAAAGATGTCCGGCGTGAGAATATAGCGGCCAATGATGGCCAGGTTACTGGGGGCGTCTTCCAGGGCCGGTTTTTCCACCATGCCGGTGACCTGAAACAAACCGTCTTTGATTTGCTCACCTTCAATAACACCAAACTTGTGAATCATCTCGTCGGGCACTTCCTGAATGGCGACGATGCTGCAGCGGAACTGCTTAAACAATTTCACCATCTGCGCCATGACGCCTTCGCCATCTTCTTCGGGCAGGCACAGGTCATCCGACAGCACCACGCCAAAAGGCTCGTCACCAATCAAACGCTTGCCGTTGAGGATCGCATCCCCCAGACCGCGCATTTCCACCTGGCGGGTAAAAGAGAAAGCCGCTTTATCCATCACCTCGCGAATGCTGGCCAGATACTCTTCCTTGTCACTGCCGGAAATCTGATGTTCCAGCTCGTAGTTCACATCAAAGTGATCCTCGATAGAGCGCTTACCCCGACCCGTGACCATTCCGATGTCGACCAACCCGGCCTCAATGGCTTCTTCAACCCCATATTGCACCAAAGGCTTGTTCACAATTGGCAGGATTTCTTTGGGCATGGATTTTGTGGCGGGAAGGAAGCGCGTGCCATAACCGGCAACGGGGAAGAGACATTTTTTGATCATATAACCATTTCCTTGCTGTATTTTGGTGCACTCTAACATCATTGTAGAATGCCTTAAGGATACTACACTTAACCTGCAATTTGCCGGCCAATCGCAGAACGCCCCCCCTGGAGCAGTGATATTTTGCCCCTACTGCGGAGCTTGGCGATTATCAGGAAGCCGCGTGGCCGAAATACCAGCCTCCTGATGACCAATCAGTCTAGACATGCTACCAACAACCGGTAGAATGGGCTCCCTTTGTGGCTGCGTATTGGCGGCCACCTGACTTACGACTGTAGAGCCAAAAACCTTATGATGGATGTATCCAACAGAAAGAACGCTTATAACCGCGATGACCTGCTGGAATGTGGCCATGGCCGCATGTTCGGTGCAGGCAATGCCCAGCTGCCTATCCCCAACATGCTGATGCTTGATCGCATCACCAGCATCACCGTTGATGGCGGTGAATTTGGCAAAGGTGAAATCGTCGCCGAACTGGATATCAACCCGGACCTTTGGTTCTTTGAATGTCACTTTCCTGGCGACCCGGTCATGCCCGGTTGCCTCGGCCTGGATGCCATGTGGCAATTAGTTGGCTTCTTCCTTGCTTGGAAAGGTAATGAAGGCAAAGGCCGTGCACTGGGTTCCGGCGATGTGAAATTTACCGGGCAGGTGTTGCCAACGGCCAAAAAAGTGACCTACCGCATCACCCTGAAGCGCGTCATTGAGCGCAAACTGGTTATGGGCATCGCCGATGGCAGCGTCAGTGTGGACGGTCGGGAAATCTACACCGCCAAAGACCTGCGTGTCGGTTTGTTCCAGAGCACAGATAACTTTTAAGAGTTTTACCTGTCTAAACTCTACCGGCTCTGAGCCCCAAAAGTCTTAAATCAGAGAAGATGACACAGCATAGAGGAAGCTTATGAAACGCGTTGTGGTTACTGGCATGGGCATTGTTTCCTGCCTCGGTAACGATAAAAATACTGTCCTGGACGCCCTGAAAGAAGGGCGCTCCGGAATCTCATATCAACCCGAGTATCAGGAAATGGGATTCCGCAGCCTCGTTGCGGGCAGCATTGATATCGACCTGAAAGAGCTGATAGACCGTAAGACTCTTCGCTTCATGGGTGAAGCTGCCGCTTACGCCTATATCGCCATGGAGCAGGCCATTACCGACGCCGCTCTCAGCGAAGAGCAGGTGTCTAACGAGCGGGCGGGCATCATTATGGGCTCCGGCGGCGCATCCTCCAAAAACCTGGTGGAGTCTGCGGATATCCTGCGCGAAAAAGGCCTCAAACGAGTGGGCCCCTATCGCGTCACCCAAACCATGAGCAGCACCACCTCAGCGTGTCTGGCCACCCCGTTCAAAATCAAGGGTGTCAACTACACCATCTCCTCCGCCTGTGCCACCAGTGCCCACTGCATTGGTAACGCCATGGAGCTGATCCAGCTGGGCAAGCAAGACATCGTCTTTGCCGGTGGCGGCGAAGAGGAACACTGGACTCTGACCGCACTTTTTGACGCCATGGGTGCCCTGTCGACCAAGTACAACGACACCCCCGACAAAGCTTCCCGGGCCTATGACGCTGATCGCGACGGCTTTGTCATCGCCGGCGGCGGTGGCTGCCTGGTGATCGAAGAGCTGGAACACGCCAAAGCCCGTGGCGCCAAAATTTACGCCGAGCTGGTTGGCTATGGTGCCACCTCAGACGGTTACGATATGGTAGCCCCTTCCGGTGAAGGCGCCGCCCGCTGCATGCGCCAGGCCTTGCAGAATGTCGACGGCGAACTCGACTACATCAACGCTCACGGCACCAGTACTCCCGTGGGTGATTTGGCTGAACTCAAAGCCATCGCCGAAGTCTTTCCCGAACAAACGCCGCCCATCAGCTCAACCAAGTCGCTAACCGGCCACTCTCTGGGTGCCACGGGTGTCCAGGAAGCCATCTACAGCCTGCTGATGATGGAAAACGATTTCATCTGTGCCTCTGCCAACGTCGAAAACCTCGACGAAAAAGCGGCCAACATGAATATCGTCACCCAGCGTCAGGACGGGGTGCGCCTGAATCGCGTCATGTCGAACAGCTTCGGATTTGGCGGCACCAACGCCAGCCTGGTGTTCCAGCGCTACGAAGACTGATCATCGACGCACCTCGGTGACTACCGCTTCATAAAAACCCAACCTTGTGTTGGGTTTTTTATGCCCGGCTTTTCCCACTCAAGCTGCGATGCGCTCCATAAGCACTCTTTATCCCATAACAAGGTATGAAGTGAGGCGTAAAAACTGCAAATTCACTGCAATAGTGCACACCAAGGGTTGATTTGCCGCCGCGCCAGACCTAACCTGCAGACTTCGACAAGGATGCTCGAAACACAATCATCGACAAACACGGAGCGTTTACCGATGCCCTATTCTGCGCCTCAATCGCAACGGCCCATCAAGTCCGCTGCTCGCCCCTCGCTTTCCCCCGACGACCTCAAACGCCTGTGCCTGTATTCACCGGTTCGCAGTATCGATAACATTCTGCTGTCGCAAGAGATTCAGCAGGCCCTGAAACTGCCCTGCCAACTGGCCACACACCCCAGCACGCTGAGTCTGCGCGAACTGATGATTTTTGACTGCCATGAGATTTCGGCAGTGGATTTACAGCAGTGGCTAACCTACTTACACAACAAAAATGACCACCACGACTTTTTCTGCGCGCTGATTAATGTCGAGCGTGAATCCGCCCACGAGCAACTGATGGAATGGCCGCAAATCAAAGGCCTGTTTTACGCCCACGCCCTGAGGCCTCAATTGTTTGAGGGCCTAAGGGCCATTCGACAGCACGGTCTCTGGCTGCCGCGGCAGCTGTGTTACGACTTTCTGTCACGCCGCCGGAGAACCCCTACCCACTCCATGGTCATCAACCTGCCCGTCAAACTGACCCCTCGGGAAATGCACGTACTTGAGGGGATTTACGCCGGACAGAGCAACGCCACCATGGGGGACCGGCTCAATTTGAGCGAGCACACCATCAAAAGCCACCTCTACAATGCCTACAAAAAGATTGGCGTGAACTCCCGTCTGGAAGCCAGCAATTGGCTGAGGGATCACTACGGTTTACTGGATCAGTTGACGGTTGGCTGAGTGGCCACCGCAGGGTGCAGGCTATTCAGAGGCCACCCCAGGGTGCCTTCTCTGGCTGCGCAATTCACCTTGGGCGAGTGGCGAGTGGCGAGTGGCGAGTGGCGAGTGGCGAGTGGCGAGTGGCGAGTGGCGAGTGGCGAGCATCAAACCGTTTAACCCGAAGAAGAGTCACACCAGCCCGTTGAAAGTTTCAGGTAATCTTGCTGGGGGCGGCTTTTTCCGGCAGCAAACGCTGTTGCACCAGCCAGGCTCGTACCAGGCCGGTTAGCCCCTGGCGCCAACTGCAAATTTGATAGCCAAAGTTATCCCGACAGCGTCGCACGGTCAGAGCCGCACTGTCGGGTTCCCCCAGCTTGGCCAACTGTTCTTCGGATAAGGTTTCTACCCGCCACTGGCGCTTGAGCAACTGCTCGCGCTGCAGAATGTCACTGACCGCTTCCGCAACATCGGCCGAAGAACAGGGGTCGCCAGACGCCAAATGAAACACCCCCCAGTTTTCCGCCCCACACAGGATTTGGTGGGTCATTGCCAGTATCACTCGGCCAATTTCCGCGGAGCTCAATGGGGCTCCGCGGCGCTGATGGGTAATTTCCAGCTCTGGCCCCTCACTGGTTAAATCTTTCAACAAACGCCAAAAGATCGACTCCCCGATGATGTCCAGCACCCAACTGACCCGCACACAGAGGTAGCGCTCCATGCGCGCCTCAAAAGCCCGCTCGGCGTCCAAAAACGCCTGCCCGGCAGCGTTCAAAGGCACAGGCACATCGTCTTCGTCGTAGGAGGATTTATTTTCCCCCCCAAACACACGGTAACTGGACAGGTGAATCACCACACAGCCCGCTTCTGGGGCCGCAGTTGCCAGGGCCGTGGCCGCTTGCACCAGCGTCAGCTGCTGGTCTTTATTTGGGGCTTCATTCCAGCCGGCCGTGTTGATCACCACGTCCACAGTGTTGTCGACCAGATACTGTTGCACAGACGCCACATCGGTCCAATCAAGACTGTTTAACGGCGGCGACAATACCGCATAGGCGCTGCTTTGAAAAACGCTGTAGATGGCTCTTCCCACTGAGGAGAAGGCGTCGGTGATGAGAATTTTCCTAGCCACAAAAAACGCGAGACTCTGTCAGGTTGACTCCGCCAAACCGCTCACTGATGGCAGCGAGCGGCGCTTGTATTCGATGCCGCTCCTCAGAACGGAATGTCGTCATCAAAGTTATCAAACCCCGGTGCAGGCTGGGGTGCCGCTGGAGCCTGACGCGGAGCTGCCTGGGGCTGGCGAGCCGGCTGCTGCCCCGGGGGCTGATGCGCTGGCGGCTGATGTGCCGGTGCCTGACCCATCCCATTCTGAGGTGCATTCTGGGGCATACCTTGCGGCATCCCCTGCGGTGGCATTTGCGGTGCGGGCTGCTGCGCAGGCTGTTGATAAGCTTGCTGAGGGGCTGCTTGTGCGTAGCCTCCCTCGTAGCCACCCTGATTCATGCCCCCCTGGTTCATACCATTGGAGTCGCCGCGGCTGTCGAGCATCTGCATCTCATTGGCCACAATTTCGGTGGTGTAACGGTCCTGGCCGTCCTGCCCCTGCCATTTGCGGGTACGCAGTGAACCTTCCACATAGACTTTTGACCCTTTGCGCAGGTATTCACCGGCAATCTCGCCCAGACGGTTGAAGAACACCACCCGGTGCCATTCCGTGCGCTCCTGCTGCTGCCCGGTCTGCTTGTCTTTCCAGCTCTCAGAAGTGGCAATGCTGATGTTGGTGACGGCATTGCCGCTGGGCATGTACTTCATTTCAGGGTCCTGGCCAACATTTCCCACCAAGATCACTTTGTTTACGCCACGCGCCATAACCCTACTCTCCTAAGATCTTTGCATGGGCCCACAGGCGGGGCCCTCATATAAAACAAATGTGTACTGCCTTTAACCCCATTGAGCCCCGAGCAGCCAGCCCAAGGATCTTCAAAAGACGTTACCCCTTCGATCAAAGCGCAAACGCTTTAACCCAAGTCAGCCTGGCCACAGCCTAAGCGACTCTGGCCCTGTGCCGGGGACCTCCATCAGGGAGCCCGCTAACCACGAAACAACAGGTGAATATGACTCTTGTCGGAGAAAGGTTAACCGGGAAAAGGCGAAACCACGAGCTTACACCAGCCAAGGCTCAACAGCCAGCCCCCGCGGGGATCCAGCGCATGCTCTTGTGTACATTTCAACAGAATGTATGAAGCTTCAGTGAGTTTGACAAAGGGCTTCGGCGGGTTTTAATAAAGCGCTTCAGCGGGTTGCACACACAAGCCTTCAACGCAGGCTTATGGAACGCCCGCCATCGCAGGTGACCGTGACACTCAACCCCTTCCGTTTACCACTCGATCCCGGCCAGGCTGTCACGGCGAAAAAACTCCGGGTCCACTTTCAGGTAGGCCACAGCTTCATCCCTGATCAGCACCACCTCCACCACACCCGGCAAGCTGGACAGCTTTTCATTGGCGCGAGAAAATTGCTCGGCCGCCAGCGGTACCTGCAAACCCTTCAGGTAGCGGGGAGAACGCATGGTTGAGGCCACCAGCACCCACAGGCCGATCATGACAACGCACAACCCAAACACGGCGGTCACTCCCTGGCTCTGCAACAGCCAGCCACCCGCCGTGCCGCCGCAGAACGCCCCCAGAAACTGACAGGTGGCATACACTCCCGAAGCCGTACCTTTCGCCCCCGCGGGAGCCAGCTTGCTCATCAGGGACGGCAGCGTGGCCTCTAGTAAATTAAAGGCCATGAAGAAGAAAAACAGGCCAACCATAAAACCGACACGCTGATGCTGCTCCAGCGCCATCACCCCCATCATCGCGCCCAACAACACCACCGCCGCCACAAACACCCATTTCATTTTGCGTTTTTTTTCTGCGATGATGATGAAGGGCACCATAGCCACAAACGCCAACACCAATAGCGGCAGGTACACCATCCAGTGTTGATTGCGGGAAATATCGAGTTGGCTTTCGAGAATGGCCGGCATCACCAAAAAGGACGCCATCAGGACAAAATGCAAAGTAAAAATGCCCCAGTTGAGTCGCAACAGCTCTTTGTTGCGGATCGTGGCGCCGAGCAATTTCGGTACGGTACCGGCATCGCGATGACGCGCTGTGGCCACCGGGGTTGGTACCCATTGAAACAAGATCCACAAGCCAATGACCGCCAGGCCCACAGTCACCCAAAACATC
Source organism: Pseudomaricurvus hydrocarbonicus (assembly GCF_011602365.1). Lineage (GTDB taxonomy): Bacteria > Pseudomonadota > Gammaproteobacteria > Pseudomonadales > Cellvibrionaceae > Pseudomaricurvus > Pseudomaricurvus hydrocarbonicus. The sequence goes on along the minus strand of NZ_JAAONZ010000008.1, from coordinate 16,124 downwards.
AATGCGAGGCCGCCCAGCCCGGCCAGTATTGGCCCGGCCACGAGGGCAACGGAAAAGGACACGCCGATGGAGGCGCCGATGGTGGCCATGGCTTTGGTGCGACTTTCATCACTGGTGAGATCCGCCACCATCGCCATAATGGCACTGGCGATGGCCCCCCCCCCCTGCAGCGCGCGCCCCAGAATCAATCCGTACACCGAGTCTGCGGAGGCCGCTATCGCCGAGCCGACGGCAAAAATAATCAATCCCAGGGCAATCACCGGCTTGCGCCCCCAGCGATCGGACAGCATCCCAAAAGGAATCTGCAATACCGCCTGGGTCAACCCATAGGCCCCCAGGGCCAGCCCCAGCAAGAACGGGGTACTGCCCGCGTAATCCTCACCATAGAGCGCCAACACCGGCAGCACCATGAACAACCCCATCATCCGAAATACGTACAGACTGGCTAATGAAGCTACCGTGCGTCGTTCAAAAGAGGCGGCTGAGGGAGTCACTGAGTTTTTCCTGATGATTAACAAAGCGAGGGATTTTACCGGATATAGCGCCTGACAGCACCCGAATGATGGGCACCGCAACACAAAAGAGGGCAAATCACTCGGCCTTGCCCTGGTCGGCCTTTATGACCGATCAGTCTTTTCTGGGCAGAGAGCTTTCCGCCGGCCAAACACTCCCCCCCTGGCCACCGAAGCCTGTACAGAACAGCACCGCTGACCGGCCCGCCCCCGCACCCTGAGCGGCCGTGAGTCATCGACATTGGTCGCCCTCCCCGCCTCAACGTTCGGCGTGGATCATCAGGTTTCGGGGGGTCAGCGCACGCTCACAGAATTCGCTCAAGGTCACGGTTGCGCCACTGTCTTGCAAAAACAGCACCCGGTCCAGGGCCAACCAGATTTCCAGGGGACGCCGAAACAAATGAGCGATCAACTCCATGCGCGTCACCAACGCTAAACGCTGCTGTCCCCGCTGCAGCCAATGATCCGCAACCGCGCCTCCCGGCCAGTCAAGCTGATGATGCGCCATCACGGCTTTGCAAAATTCAGTAAACGTGCCACTCAAATAACGGCGCGGCAACGCCGGTGCGGGCAGGTAACGATCTACACCTCGCAGCTCGCGCTGCCACTCATCAAACGACAAGCGCCACAGCAACTCCTGTTCCCGCCGTCGCCGATCGCCCTCGCCCGCGGTAACCGTTTCCTGCAGCGGCAAGCTCAAATCAGAGCGCTCCAATTGCAGCTCCGAGGCCTGCGCCGAAGACGACAGCGGCTGATACTGTGGCGTACGGATGAGGTGATAGCAGCAGGGGGACACCGTCAAGCTGTGCCCCCGCTGCGCTACCCAGTGTTGCATCAGGGTGACGTGCAAATCGCCACAGGCGTGCAGCGCAACGGCCTGCCCATCCCTAGCAAGCCACTGCCCGGACTGCGGAGCAAACGCATCGCCACAGGCAAAGGTTTGCCCGATGCCCAGGCGCTGCGCCAGCAGTGTTCCGGCGTCACACAGACTCTGCTGCCACTCAAAACTGGTCACCGCACAACCGTCGACAGACGCCAGTAAACGTCCCAAATGGCCCTTGCCGGAGCACCACTCCAGCAGCGGCCTGGCGGAAGCCGGACGCGCCGCCACGAAGTGACAGGCCTGCTGCCATTTACGGCCCGGCACAGAGACCTCCAGACGCTGCGGAATCTCCAGCCCACGCTGCGGCGATGCTGGCAACTGACACAATTCCAGCAAGCGCTTTCCCCCGCTGATCCACGGCTGCAGCCACGTCGCCAACACTTCAGGGGCTGCGTCCAGTGCGCGCAGCTGGTCGTCAGTCAGCGCCAGCAGCGCTCGCGCCAGCTCGGGGTGAGACGCCTCCCACGGCATGCTCTGCTGATGAAAGGGGCGAAACTGCCACCACGGTCGATGGGCCACCAGCAGGGCGTCCAGTTCCGCAAACCAGGCTTGATAAGAGGGAAGTTCGAGCATAACAAGAGTATCTATGGGCGTCGTTGAATGCGCAACCAACACCCGCCTTTCACAAACGGCAGCGGTCGCCCGCAAGCCTCGCAACAAAAAGCCCGGCACTGGGCCGGGCTTTTTAACGTGGCGCTAACGTCACGGGATTGGAGACTGATCCAGTGATCGCACGATCAGAGGCTCAACACCTTCTCACCGCGGGAAATGCCCGACACGCCGGAGCGCACCACTTCCAGAATCGCCGCATCGCCAACCGACTGCACAAACGCGTCCAGCTTGTCACTCGCACCGGTGATCTGAATGGTGTACACCGTGCTGGTGACGTCGATAATCTGGCCGCGGAAGATATCCACACAGCGCTTGATCTCCGCACGCTGAGCACCGGAGGCCTTTACCTTAATCAGCATCAGCTCGCGCTCGATGTGCTGACCCTCGGTCAGGTCCACCAGCTTGACCACATCGATCAACTTGTTGAGGTTTTTGGTGATCTGCTCAATCTTGTGATCGTCGCCGATGGTGGTGACGGTCAGGCGAGACAGCGTCTCGTCCTCGGTAGGCGCGACGGTGAGAGTTTCGATGTTGTAACCGCGCTGGGAAAACAAACCAACCACTCTCGACAAGGCGCCTGGCTCATTTTCCATGAGTACAGAAATAATACGTCTCATCTTAAGTCCGCTCCGTCTTGCTTAACCACATATCACGCATGGAACCGCCCGGGGCGACCAGCATGGGATAGACGTGCTCCGTAGGGTCCACGTAGACATCCATAAACACCACGCGATCTTTCATGGCAAAGCACTCTTCCATCTTCTCGCGCAACTCTTCTTTCTTGTTTACGCGGATACCCACGTGGCCGTAGGCTTCCATCAATTTTACGAAATCCGGCAGCGAGTCTTCGTAGTGAATCTCGGAGTAACGGCTGTCGTAGACCATATCCTGCCACTGCTTCACCATGCCCAGGGCCTGGTTGTTCAGGCAAATGATTTTCACCGGCAAACCGTACTGCGTCAGGGTCGACAGTTCCTGAATACACATCTGAATGGAACCTTCACCGGTGACACAGACGATGTCCTTATCGCGGAACGCAAACGCCGCCCCCATGGCCGCAGGCAAGCCAAAGCCCATGGTGCCGAGGCCGCCAGAGTTGATCCATTGGCGCGGGCTTTTGAACGGGTAGTACTGAGCCGCAAACATCTGGTGCTGACCAACGTCAGACGCAACGATGGCATCGCCGTTAGTCACTTCGTACAGCGTCTTGATCACATCCTGTGGCATGATCATGTCACCGCCGGTGTTGTAACGTGGCTGCGTGTAAAGACCGTGACGCTCGCGCCACTCGCTGATCTGTTTCCACCAGTCCGACAAGGCAGCCTCATCCGGCGTGTCCTTGGCCTCTTTCAGCAGGTCCAGCATTTCACTCAACACGCTGTCCACGGACCCCACTATCGGCACATCGGCCGTAATGGTTTTGGAAATGGACGCAGGATCAATATCAATGTGAATGATCTTGGCGTTCGGACAGAATTTGCTGGTGGTGTTGGTCACACGGTCATCAAAGCGCGCCCCCACCGCCAGAATCAAATCACAGTGGTGCATGGCGGTATTGGCTTCAAACGTCCCGTGCATGCCCAGCATACCCAGAAACTGCTTGTCATTACCGGGGTAGGCACCCAGGCCCATCAGCGTATTGGTCACTGGATAGTTCAGTGTCTGCGCCAGCTCGGTCAGCAACCGGCTGGCCTCACCCTGAATCACACCGCCACCGGCATAAATCATCGGGCGCTTGGCTTTCAGCAACATGCTGACCGCTTTCTTAATCTGGCCGCTGTGACCTTTGGCTGCCGGAGTATAAGAGCGTATCTTCAGCTTCTTGGGATACTCAAACGGAAAGGTTTCCATGGGGTCGACGGTGTTCTTGGGCACGTCAACAACCACCGGCCCAGGCCGCCCGGTGGAGGCAATGTGGTAGGCCTTTTTTATGATCTCGGGAATCTCGGAAGCGTGCTTGACCATAAAGCTGTGCTTAACGATCGGGCGGGAAACACCCACCATATCCGTTTCCTGAAACGCATCTTCGCCGATTTTATCCGTCGCCACCTGGCCGGAGATAACCACCATCGGAATCGAATCCATATGAGCGGTCGCAATGCCCGTGATGGCATTGGTCGCCCCCGGCCCCGAGGTCACCAGCACGGTACCCACTCGGCCCGTCGCACGGCTGTAGCCATCGGCCGCGTGAGTCGCAGACTGCTCGTGGCGCACCAGGATGTGTTTGACTTTGTCTTGTCTGAAAATTGCGTCGTAGATGTGCAAGGCTGCCCCACCCGGGTAGCCGAAGATGAGATCGACACCTTCTTCTTGCAGGGAGCGAATTAGCATATCGCCGCCAGAGAGCATTTCCACCTGTTTTTCCTCTTTCAAAAAACCAATAGTTAACCCTTACAGAGTAGGCCGCGGAAACCTTGTGAGCTCCCATACCCTTTTGCTGGCTAGCTTCACACTAGACACAGCACTCTATAACGATCCATAAATAAAACAGTGATGACTGAAGCTTCCCCGACTCAACTGCCCCTGTTGGCGCTGCAGCAAGCCAGGTAGGCAACGTCGGATGGACGTACCTACGCAACTGGGATGGTTCGGCAAGCGGTTAGCTCACCGGAAAGTAGATGCCAGAATCCATGAAAAACTCTGAGCTAATGACCGAGGTTACGGCTGTGATCTACACGCCATCTAGCGAACCCGCAATTCTGGCAACTTGCCCGGTAAAGTCAAGGCCCTGAAGGCTGTTTGCCGGGGTATTTTGCGGGAAACTCCCCGATTGCGACCTAATCCTGTTATTCCTGTGACTCCGGTGCTGGTGAATGGCACGAATAACAGCAATAATGGGCTAAACCGTTCAACGCCTAATGCTCGAAATTCCAAAGACCACATCGCCAAAGGAAGGATCGCTCTATCATGGCTCTACCCTATCGCTCGCTCACCCTTGTTGCCCTCGGTTTCACCCTGACCTGCCTCAGCGGCCAGGCCCTGAGCAAGGACTTCTACAAATGGGAAGACGCGGCCGGCGTAACGCACTACTCCGCACAGCCGCCCAAAGACCGGCCGTCAATCAAGGTCCGAGCCACCAACATTCGCGATACGGCCAGCGCCCCTCAATCCAGTAACGCCCCAGCCGACAAAAAAGCCGCGGCCGCCAACACCGCAGCACCCGCCGCTTATCAAAAAGACCCTGAACGCTGTGCGGCGGCCCAGAAAAACCTGAAGACCATGCAGGAACATGCCCGCATCCGAATCAAAGAGGGCGACGAATACCGCTACCTGACACCGGAAGAAATCAGCGAACACCTCAGCAACGCCCAGGCCGTCGTCGCAGAGGATTGTTAAGAGCCCAGGAACGAGTCAGCCCAGGCTGCCCTCTCTTGCTGCGCAATTCACCTTGGGCGAGTAGCGAGGAAAACACTCACGTCTCGTTACTGTCTACTCGTTACTGTCCCCTGCCCCCTGCCCCTAAGCTGTTATTTTACCCAAATTTCGACGCGCTGATTTTTCAGTTTGCCCTTGCCGCTGTTGGAGGCCACAGGCAAATAAGCCCCGAAGCCTTCCACCGGCTGACTCTTAATGCCCTCTTTGTGCAACTTCGTTTTCACCGCTACCGCTCGCAGCTTGGACAAGATCAGCGCCCGACTGTCGCTGTCATTCGCGTCCCCAAAGCCCACCAGGGTTAACTGCTTGTGCTGATTTTCTTGCCGCTGCATATAATCCACCACTCGGCGAATATCGTGCAGCGCTTTGTTATCGAGACTGGCACTGCCCTCCGAGAAGCGGAAGTTGACCGACAGGCGGCTGGCGCCTTCTGTGGCCTGCAGGTAATCCAAGGGACCCTGCCTGACCTTTTGCGCAGCAATCGCCGTTAGCGACTGGGACACAAACCCCGTCCGCTCTACCTGTTTCTGACCGGCATCCGTTTGAACAAAGTGGACAAAATCACGAATTGCAGCCGTTTTTAACGTCGGCGGTGTATAGAGGAACAAGCGCCGGGACAACACATAATCTTCGGTGGCCACACTGACCTTGTGGGGCAGCAGCGGCGCGGTGCCCTCATCAGACACCCGCAGGGCACGAGCGTGCCTCACCGAGGCCAGCCCGACAAAACCAATCCCCCCTGGATCCGCAGCCACCAAATCGGACAACTCATCATTGGATTCATACCGGCTCGCCTGCGCTGACAAGGTGTAGCGCTTTCTCAACACCAGACTTTTGAAGGTATCCCAGGTACCGGAGCGATCGTCCCGGGCAAACACGTTGATGGGCAGGTCTTCGCCGCCCACCTGCTGCCAATTGGTCACCTGCCCCGAGAAAATCGCGGCAATCTGATCCAGTGACAATTGCGTCAGTGGATTGGCCCGACTGACAATGACCGCCAACCCGTCAATGGCAATCACATGCTCGGCTTCAAACGCCCGCATGTCGCCATAGGACTGCATCCGCGCCACTTCGGCGGCCTTAATGGGGCGCGAAGACATGGACAGATCCGCGTCGCCCGCCAACAGCGCCTGAAACCCCGTGCTGGATCCGTGAGCCGCCACATCCACATACACGAAGCGTCCATTGATCGTCCCCCCCACCCGATACTCGTTCGCCACCAGGGAGGGCGTCACGTCAATATCCGCAACACCCTGCGCCTGAAAATAACCCACCAACAAGTTTTTCATCAGACTGGCCCCCACCGTATTGGAGCCCTGCACATGAAACAGGCGCCCACTGGCGTCTCCGGAAAAAGACTCAGCCGACAACATCGGAGGGAACAACAAAACGCCCAGACAAACCAGCGGGGCGGAAAACATTTTGATCAATGACAACACAGACATTTACTCACGCCAGTTAGAAACGTGACAAGAATAAGACGGTTTTATGACAAACACATGACTGACGAGTGAAGATTTGAAGATTCAGTGGCGAGTCGGCCCAGGGTCCCTTCTCTGGTTGCGCCATTGACCTTGGCCGAGTAGCGAGTAGCGAGTAGCGAGTAGCGAGTAGCGAGTACAGTATAAAACCCGTCATTGCGAGGCGCACAGCGCCGTGGCAATCTCAAGCAGCGTGGCACTAAGGCGATGAAGTGGCGAGGAACACATTAAGAAGAAAGACCCACAACAAAATCGAAAATAAAAAAAAGGCCGTCGCGGGGGCGACGGCCTTTTTTTGAGTTGCGGCAGAACGTCTGTTCTGGAGCAATTACTTCTTGGCGCGTTTGCGCTCGTTTTCAGTCAGCAATTTCTTGCGCAGACGAATGCTGATGGGGGTCACTTCCACCAGCTCATCGTCTTCGATGAATTCCAGTGCCTGCTCCAAGGTGTGCTTGATGGGTGGCACCAGGGTCAGGGCTTCGTCAGTACCAGAAGCGCGAACGTTGGTCAGCTGCTTACCCTTCACCGGGTTGACCGCCAAATCGTTAGCGCGCGAGTGAATACCGATCACCTGGCCTTCGTAAACCTCAACCGCGTGCCCCAGGAACAGGCGACCGCGACTTTGCAGGTTGAACAGAGAATAAGCCGCTGTCTTACCTTTCAGCATGCTCACCAGAACACCGTTCTGACGAGTGAATCGCTCACCCGCTTTGACCGGACCGTAGTGATCAAAAATGCTGGTCATGATGCCGGAACCGGAGGTCAGGGTCAGGAACAAACCGCGAAAACCGATCAAACCGCGCGAAGGCATGATGAACTCAAGGCGCACACGACCTTTGCCATCGGGCTCCATGTTGGTCATCTCGGCTTTGCGCAAGCCCAGTTCTTCCATGATGGAACCCTGATGTTGTTCTTCCACATCAATCACGACTTGCTCGAACGGCTCCTGGATCACGCCATCAACTTCTTTCTGAACCACTTCCGGACGCGAGATGCTCATTTCAAAGCCTTCGCGACGCATGGTTTCAATCAGCACCGACAAGTGCAGCTCGCCACGACCGGAGACAATAAATTTGTCCGGGGTATCGCCCTGGCGCACACGCAAAGCCACGTTGTGAATCAATTCCTGATCCAGACGGTCTTTGATGTTACGCGTGGTCACGAACTTGCCTTCTTTACCGGCAAACGGTGAATCGTTGACGATGAACGTCATGCTCACGGTAGGCTCGTCCACACTCAAAGCGGGCAGCGCTTCCACGTTCAGAGGATCACACAGGGTGTCGGAAATGCTCAGACCATCGATACCGTTGATACACACGATGTCGCCAGCTTCGGCCAGTTCGGTCTCAACCTGCTCCAAACCCAGATAGCCTTTGACGTTCAGGACCTTACCCTTGCGCTCTTTACCGTCCGCCGATTTCACCACCACCTGCTGGTTGGGCTTGAGGGTACCGCGGGTAATGCGGCCCACACCGATAACGCCTACATAGCTGTCATAGGCCAGGGCAGAAATCTGCATTTGGAAAGTGCCTTGCGGGTCAACATCCGGTGCCGGCACCTTCTCCACAATCATTTCGTACAGCGGGGTCATGTCTTCCGCCATATCTTCGGGATCCAGACCGGCGATACCATTAATGGCCGAAGCGTAAATCACCGGGAAGTCCAGCTGCTCGTCAGTGGCACCCAGGGCATCAAACAGTTCAAACACCTGATCCATCACCCAATCCGGACGTGCACCCGGGCGGTCGATCTTGTTGATGACCACGATGGGCTTCAAACCCTGCTCAAACGCTTTCGAGGTCACGAAACGGGTTTGCGGCATAGGACCGTCCACGGCGTCAACCAACAGCAACACCGAATCCACCATTGACAGTACGCGCTCTACCTCACCGCCAAAGTCGGCGTGTCCCGGGGTGTCCACGATGTTGATGCGGTAGTCATTCCAGCTGATCGCGGTGTTTTTCGCCAGGATGGTAATACCACGCTCTTTTTCCTGGTCGTTGGAATCCATGATGCGCTCAGCGCCGGCATCTTTACGGTCCAGTGTGCCAGACTGACTCAGGAGTTTATCAACCAGGGTAGTTTTACCATGGTCAACGTGGGCAATAATGGCGATATTACGGAGTTTCTCGATCACAACGGAGGTCTCAATGCGGGCCTGCGACCCGGTAAGAGGGGACTGGCCAAGGAAAAAAGGTGCGGCATTATACCTGTGAACCGTCGCCGATAAAATAACCAATCCGAAATTAAACCGTGACGGGGCCCCTCTCCTGAGGGCCAGAGCCTTTTTCTGGACCTTCCCCCAAGAGCAAAGACTATAAATACCCCCAACAGAAAACACCCTTTGAGACACCAGCGCCCAGGCATTTCAACACCTGGGCCTTTATTTCAACACCCGGGCCTTAAGGAGACCCCCGATGAGCAAGATTCCAGCAAAAGCCATAAAACCCCGGTTCAACAACCGCTTCAGCCGCCAGATCGCCCCGCACGTCAACCGCGAACTGAAACTGGCCCAGCGTGCTGAACGTGCGGGCAAAAATCGCCAAGCCTTCCAGCACCTGGAGAACGCGCATGTGCTGGGGCAGGCCTCCACCTACTGGCACGTCAAAGCCCACTGGCAGATGCTGCAATGGGCCGCTCGCCAGAGGCAGCTCTCGGAATTCATCGGGCAGGTAATCCGGGTCTTCGGGGCCGCCACCAAGACTGTCTGGGGACTGGTGCCACAGGGCAATACCGGCGGCGCCAACATCAGTCCGTTCGCCACCCTGCCCATCAACCCGAGACTGCAGCAGCTCATACACGCCGCCAAACAGTCATCCGCCAGACAGTCGTCATCCGCCAGAGCCGGCCACTGAGCCTGGCAGGGCCCGTCATTCGAACGCAGGGGGTGCACATCAAAGGGCAGGCGGGCGGACGGCTGCAACGGGACCTTGCAAGTCAGAAAACAGGACCGCCACAAAGCCAGAGACGAGTTAAGCCCGTTTTACCACGGTGCGCAAATAGTCCAGCACCTTTGCAGCCGGCAGAGGGCGGGCAATCAGGTAACCCTGACCCTCTCTGCAGCCGTGCTCCAGCAGGGTATCAAACTGCTGATGGTTCTCAATGCCTTCGGCCACGGTATTGAGCCGCAGCTTCTCACACAATTCCAGCACCGACAGCACAATGGCCCGGGACTCCCCTTCCTCCTGCAACCGCATGACAAAACTGCGATCGATCTTAACCGTGTCAATGGGCAGGCTGCGCAGGAACGTCAGGGACGAATAACCGGTGCCAAAATCATCCAGACAAACTTTCACCCCCACCGTGCGCAGGGCGTAAAGATGCTGTCTCACCAGTGCCTCGTCAGTGAGAATGCTGGTCTCGGTCAACTCAATTTCCAGCCGGCTTAACGGCACGTTGAATTGTTCCGCCAACGAAATCAGGTGTTCGGCAAAGTTTTCCTGAGCCATTTGCCGGGCCGAAATATTCATCGCAATGCGCACACCGGCGGGCAGCTGGTCGCACCACTCATTCAATTGATGCAGCACTTCGGCCATCATCCAGTGTCCCAGTTCGTGGATCAGCTGTGACTCTTCCGCCAAAGGGATAAATTCCGCCGGCGACACCACCCCTTTTTCAGGGCTGTGCCAGCGAATCAGCGCTTCAAACCCGGAGACCTCAAGGGTCTTCAGACTGATCTTGGGCTGGTAGTGGATTTCAAATTCACGATTCTGCAGCCCCTTGGCAATGCTGTGTTCCAATTCAAGGCGCTGATGCACCTGGGCGTTCATGGCCTCTGTAAACAGGTAATACTTGTTCTTACCCAGGCTCTTGGCTTCGTACATGGCCATGTCGGCATGGCGCAGCAAGGTTTCCGCATCCTCGCCATCGCTGGGAAACATGGCAACCCCAATACTGGCGCCGACAGACACCTGACCACCGTCCAGCTGCAACGGCTCGTTGATGTCCACAATCAACCGCTCGGCAATCAGCGCCGCCTCACGAGGGTCGTGGATGTTGTTCAGCACCGCATTAAACTCATCACCACCGCGACGGCTGATCACCTGCGGCAGCAAATGGGCATTGCGACTTTCCGCCAGCAGGTCACCACTGCGCAAACGCCGCTGCAACCGGTGCCCAACCTGCACCAGCAGCTCATCACCGGCGGCGTGCCCCAGCCGGTCATTCACTTTTTTAAAATCATCGAGATCAATAAACAACACCGCCAGCTGCCCCTGTGTGCGCTTGGCGCTCTCAATCATGGTGGTCAGGGTCGATTTCAGAGTCGTACAGTTCGGCAACTGTGTCAGCGGATCAAAGTAGGCGAGATGCGCAATCTGACGATTCGAGTCCTGTAACTGGCGCCCCATCACCCGGAAGGCCTCCGCCAGCTCACCCAACTCGTCATCACTGCTGACATCAATATCCGGCCGGTAGTTACCGTCCGAAATACGGCGGGTGGTCTGGATCAGGACCGCAATCGGACGCAGGATCAGACGCGCCACTTTGGAGTAAAAAACAAGCCCGATCAGGGCAAAAATAATCGCCGCCGCCGGCAGCAGCACCTTCAGCAGATCGAGGCTATTGCGCTGAATAGCGCCCTGATCAATCAGCGAACCCAGCCACAAATCGGGCGCCACCTGCTGCATATTTAACTGAAATCGAACGCCGGCGATCTCGCGCTCAATGAACTTTTGCTGGCCCTCGCTAACACCAAATTCCCGAGAGGCGTCCACCGGCAAACCCGCCACCGAAATGGCTGAAGATTTGACGAGAAAGTTGCCGTTATTGTCACTGAAAAACAAACGGGTAATGCTGCTGTCACTTTCATTGACCATGCGCTCAAAAGAATCGAGCCGGCTGAATGTCACCACATAACCGAGGGCATCGCGGGGCGCATCGACGAAAACCGGCTGTGAGCCCTGCCGAGGATCGAGTGTGCTATCGGCCGGGATCGACACCGGCGCCAGTGATTGCAGCCAGCGCCCGCCGCTTTCATCGGCGTGAAAACGGCGGGCAATACCGGACTCGATGATGTCAGCGGCCTGCCTCAGGGAGAGGGTATCCAGCTGCCGCCCGCGCACCACATCAGCGGTCGGGGCGTGCAACAAATACTCACCCTGGCGGTCAAACAGCAACACCTGCTCCACCCCCACACTGAAAGCCTGAAAGCTGTCAAAACTGGTCTGCACGGCTGAGCGGTTAAATTCCAGCGGCGACGCCGCCCGGCGAGCCAACGCTTCCACCAGCAGCGCATTTTCGGAGAGTTTCTTTAACGCCCTGGAAGCGCGATCAATTTCAGCCCGGGCGCCAATGATCAGCTGGCTGGCGATATTGCGCTGATAACTCAACGCCTCGGCACGTAACTTATGCTCAAAAAACCAGTACACGCTGGCACTCAGCACGGTAAATGACAACAGCAACAAGCCCAGCAAGGTGATCAGCAGCCGCCCTCTCAAGCCCATGACGATAGTTGCACCCTGCCAGCTGCCTGCCCATCCGCCATGTGCAGGTCATGCCGCGGGGTAGCGGCGTTCACCGCCGCCTCGTTGCTCTGAGCCCTCACGCCTACCCCCTGTTCACAATCGATCACAATGCCCCCGGCAATTATCAATACAAATCTCGATACTCAGAGGCACAAACGTGACAAACCGTTTCGACCGAAACAAGCACCAACCTGCTGCGGTGCCCCAAAAAACCTTGCCGCAGCGCACAGGCAACGAGAAACACCGTTAATCTTCTGGGCGGTACACACCCAGATTGCTGTAGCCAGCATCCCGTAAATTTGCCGCGTGCAACTGACTCATCACCCCCTTGTCACAGTAAAGCAGGTAATCGCGGGTTTTATCCAGAGCCGGAAACTCCGCACTGAGTTTATAAAAGGGAATCGTCAACACCTCGACGCCCTCTATGCGCAGAGGGCGCAACTCGGTTTCATCCGGGTGGCGAACGTCGATCACCACCTGTGCCGACTCGACCTGCTGCTGAACGCCCACCTGCACGTCCTCGTCGAGATCGTCCATCACTTTATCAATGTGCACTGTGCGACGCTCGGTAATGGCCGCTTCCAATACCGCCATATCAAACTTCGATTCCTCGTGCGCCACCCGCATTTCCTGTGCCCGGGTGGTCGGCTTGCGTGAAATCACCCCACAGTATTCCGGCATCGCCGCGGCAAACTCTTCGGTACCGATACGCCGCGCCACATCAATAATCTCCCCCTTGTCCATGGCAATCAAAGGGCGCAGCACCAGGGTATCGGTCACACTGTCGATCACCGCCAGATTGGTCAAAGTCTGACTGGACACCTGCCCAATCGCCTCACCGGTCACCAGCGCCTGAATCTCCATTTCTTCCGCCACTTTGGACGCGGCCCGCAACATCATTCGCTTGAGTACCACCCCCATCTGGGAGTTATCGACTTTTTCCAGGATCTCGGACACCACATCCTCAAACGGTATGGTGACAAACATCACCCGGTGCGAGGCGCCAAACTTCTTCCACAGATAGTAAGCCACTTCCTTAACACCCACCTCATGGGCGCGGCCGCCCAGATTGAAAAAACAATAGTGGGTGCGGATACCTCGCTTGATGGTGAGGTAGCTGGAAACCGTGGAATCAAAGCCCCCGGAGATCAACGACAACACCGGCTCCTGACTGCCCAGCGGGAAGCCCCCCAGGCCCTGGGTCTGTGTTTCGATCACGTGCAGCTGATCGCGCTTGATTTCCATACGCACCGTGATATCTGGATCTTTCAGTTTCACCCCCTTGGCCTCGGTGTGCTGATTCAGCCCACCCCCCACGTAACGCTCTACCTCAATGGAGGAAAACTCGTGGTCGCCATTGCGCTTGACCCGCACACAAAAGGTTTTATCTGCCAGCGCATCCGCCCAAATGGCTTTGGTCTTCTGAAAGATGTCCTCCAGATCGCCCAGCGGAAAGGTCTGCACCTTGGAAAAGTAAGCAATGCCCGGCGTGTGGGAGAGAATCTCAGCCACTTCAGCGATGGCCACAGGGTCGTCCGTTTCGGCCATTACATCAATTTTGTCCCAGTCACGAACCACCTGCACCGGAAACTCCAGCTCCCGGCACAGCTCTTTAAGGTTCTCACGCAGATGCTTGATAAAGCGCTTGCGTACGGGCGGACTTTTGATGGTAATTTCAGGAAACAGCTTGACGATGAAATGCATTGATTTGGGCCCATTAGCACAGAGATGGATCGAAGGCGCGCGATTATAAATCAACCAGCGCCAACACTCACCTTTCGGGTCAACTTTTAAACATCGAACGGCAAAGACCGCCCCTTCAGCCCTTTATGCACCATTATGGAATACCCCCGACCACGCCGCACCAAAATAGTGCAGACAATGCGGCTGATTTTTCACAAATTCAACGTCAGCGCCCAATTACCGGAGCCTTGCGCCTTATTTTGACGCTGGCACACTATTTGCCCTGTTATCGGTCACTCTCTCTTGCGTCCTGACCGCAAAACGTGAAGAATGCGTGACTGACTTCCCGCAGACTCACTAGCTACTGGGACACAAGGAAGGCTTTTTCAACACTCTTGTTATTCGGCGTCGGTTAAATTGACTTTAGCTTTCACGGTAACCGGGGTTTATTTTGTCTAGGCTAGACCCATTTTTGGAGGCATCCACATGTCAGAGAATACTCTGAACCTGATCAAAGAAAGCGAAGCGCGTTGGGTTGACCTGCGTTTCACCGATACCAAAGGTAAAGAACAACACGTATCCATTCCCGCTAGATACTTGGATGAAGAGTTCTTCGAAACCGGACAGATGTTTGACGGATCTTCCATCTCCGGCTGGAAAGGTATCAACGAATCCGACATGATCCTGATGCCAGACGACAGCACTGCTATCCTCGACCCGTTCACCGATGAGCCGACTGTTATTCTGCGTTGTGACATCGTTGAGCCTTCTACTATGCAGGGTTACGAGCGCGATCCACGCTCTGTTGCCAAGCGCGCTGAAGAGTACCTGAAGTCCACCGGTCTGGGTGACACTGCTTTCTTTGGCCCTGAGCCAGAATTTTTCGTTTTTGACGACATCAAATTTGGCTCAGACATGTCTGGCTCTTTCGTCAAAATCAATTCAGAAGAAGCGCACTGGTCCACCGGCTCTGAATTTGCCGATGGCAACATGGGTCACCGTCCACGCGTTAAAGGCGGCTACTTCCCAGTGCCTCCTGTCGACAGCCTGCACGACATCCGCGCCGCCATGTGTTCCGCTATGGAGCAAATGGGACTGGACGTAGAGGTTCACCACCACGAAGTGGCGACGGCTGGTCAGTGTGAAATCGGTGTAAAATTCAACACACTGGTAAAGAAAGCTGACGAAGTTCAGGTTCTGAAGTACTGTGTACACAACGTGGCACACGCTTACGGCAAGACCGCAACCTTCATGCCCAAGCCTATCGTTGGCGACAACGGTTCCGGCATGCACGTTCACATGTCTTACTGGCTGGATGGCGTTAACCAATTTGCGGGTGACGGCTACGCGGGCCTGTCTGAAACTGCCCTGTACTACATCGGCGGTGTGATCAAGCACGCGAAAGCCATTAACGCTTTCTCCAACCCAGGCACCAACTCCTACAAGCGTCTGATTCCTGGCTTTGAAGCACCGGTTATGCTGGCTTACTCTGCCCGCAACCGCTCTGCCTCTATCCGTATTCCTTATGTTTCTTCTCCTAAGGCTGTACGTGTTGAAGCTCGCTTCCCTGACCCCATTGCCAACCCATACCTGGCATTCGCTGCCCTGCTGATGGCCGGCCTTGACGGTGTTAAGAACAAGATCCACCCTGGCGATGCTGCGGATAAAGATCTGTACGATCTGCCTGCAGAAGAAGCCGCTGAGATCCCACAAGTTGCGGGTTCACTGCGCGAAGCTCTGGAATGTCTGAAAGAAGATCACGAGTTCCTGACTCAAGGTGACGTGTTCACCAAAGACATGATCGACGCATACATCGAGCTGAAGATGGAAGACGTCTACAAAGTTGAGCACACCACTCACCCACTGGAATTCGACCTGTACTACTCTGTATAAGTCGACCGCCTGTGTGTCAGTGTTGAGGCAACGGCTGCTGCGCTAACCGCGCTGGCAACCCGCCTCAGAAAAAGCCCCGGCCCGCCGGGGCTTTTTTATGGTTCATCGCGGATTGGCGTGAAAAGGTAGGAGACGACGGTAAAACCGGTTAGTTTTGAGTTCGCCAAAACAACAAACCCAACCGACTTACCGCCGCCTTATGAATGCTAATCTTCTTGCC
>NZ_JAAONZ010000007.1 GCF_011602365.1 Pseudomaricurvus hydrocarbonicus | reverse complement strand
CCCCCAATTCCTTGGCGACCTGCGCCTGGGTAACTCCTGGCTTTTCGGAGCGTTTGACGGCTTCTCTACGAAACTCTTCGGTATAAGCCTGATTTCTTTTACGTGCCATTGGGACACCTCCTTATAGCTGAATATAACTATAGAAGGTGTCTACTGTTCGTGGGTAACTCTGGTATTTAACGCCTCTTTTTATGTTCGGATAATAAATATATTCGATGAAATATAGTTAGCAAAGTTGTCATTAAAATTAACATTTTTAATGATTAATCCCGTTTCAACTAACTAATAATTTTATTGATTAAATAGCATTAATAGTTGTTATAACCCAAAAGGATTGCTACATTTATTTAACTTAATATTAACGTTGTGTTGGTGTGTGACAGCATTTTTAAAAACGAATTATTGTAACGATTTTTGAACTGTGTAATTCGCAATTTGAGTTAGTGTCGATATTAATTAAGGAAAGTTGTATCAGTTGGTCTAGATGCCAACTGAATTTTACTAGGGAACCTCTGAAAAACACCCAATAAATGGCAAAATAGCGCTTTACACGTTTGAGATCAGGATATGAGCCAGTTAACCTTTGCCGAAGCAGAATATGAAGGCAAGACGCGTCGGGAGAAGTTTCTTGAGCGTATGGATAAGTTGATTCCGTGGGAAAAACTGGAACGGCAATTATCCAAGAAATACTCAACCGGCAAAACTAGCCGCAAGCCCTATCCACTGCCGGTGATCTTGCGTATTCACGTTATGCAGCTTATTTATAATCTGAACGATCCAGCGATGGAAGATACGTTGTATGAAATTGAGTCTATACGCCGTTTTGCCGGGCTAAGGATGTCAGATAACCTGCCAGACGAGACGACCATTCTTAACTTTCGTCATTTTCTGGAGAAGCATATGTTTGGCCAGCGTTTATTCGACACCATCCAAGGCCATCTGTCTTCCCAGGGACTGAAGAGCTCCAAGAAGGCAGTATCGTGGATGCGACCATTATTGCAGCGCCCTCTTCGACCAAAAATGAAAAGGGTGAGCGCGACCCTGAGATGCATCAAGTCAAGAAAGGCAATGAATGGCACTTTGGCATGAAGATGCATGTGGCTGTTGATGAATCGCTGGGCCTCATTCACAGCCTGACGACGACACCCGCAAATGTTCATGACATCACCCAGATAGATCATTTATTACACATGGCCATGAAAAGCGGATCTGGGGTGATGCGGGTTATCGAGGTTTAGACAAGCGCGTGGAACACAAAGATCGCAACCTAGAATGGCAGATTGCCATGCGTCCTGGTAAGCGCTCGACGCTGGCCAAATCAGATACGATGTCACAGGCGGAAAAAATTAAGGCCAGTGTTAGAGCCAAAGTCGAGCATTGTTTCCACCGAATCAAATGCCAATTTGGTTATAGCAAAGTCCACTATCGCAGTTTGGCAAAGAACAGCAACCGTTTGTATCTTCTGGCAGGCTTTGCCAATTTGCTTCGCGCTGAGCCTTATATGATGCCCTAACGGGATAACTCCATCTGAAGTTGGCCAAAAGGGCAATTCCAGATGGAAATAATGAGAAATGCGGAGATATTTAGCCCGAAAAACGGCAAAGCGGAACTGCTATCAAGAAATGTTGTGAAATATAGCGTTATTCAGAGGTCCCCTAGAACTCACGCACATTAAGGTGCATTACTTCTCAAATTGTATTTAGGGTAAAAAATAAAAAATAGTGAAAATAAGTGGCTAATGCCACGTTAATCACTTTTTTGAAATCAAATATTTGTGCATAGGAAAAGTCAAAATGAAGCAATATGTTAAAACGATTATCGCGGTATCGTTAACCATCGCGAGTTTAGGGAAAGCGTCAGCTCAAGTGCCTGATCCCAATATTACATTGATCACTAATATTAATGTCTTTGATGGTGTTAACGAAAAATTAATAAAAAATGCCAATATTGTTATCACTGACAATATTATTACCGAAGTCTCAACAGAGCCCCTTATGGTAGCTGGTGGCAAGGTGATTGATGGTGGTGGTCGTACTATGATCCCAGGTATGATTGATGCTCACTGGCACATGACATATTGCTGCTTATTACAGAATGTTGTGTTAACTGGAGACATTGCTGAAGTCGCTATCTCTGGCGCTTTAGCTGCACCTGATGTGTTAATGCGTGGTTTTACAACGGTAAGGGATACTGGCGGCAATACGTTTTCTATCCACAAAATGATTGAGCGAGGCGATATTGTCGGTCCTCGTATGCTACCTTCGGGACCTCCTATTACCCAAACGGGCGGTCACCTTGACTATCGTCCTTATACTTCAGTGCCTACAAACTCGGGCGACTCAAATTGGTATTGGTATGCTAATGCATTGATGTTACAGGCAGATGGGGTGCCGGAAGTAACATTACGTACACGCGAAGTAATGCGGTTAGGCGCAACACAGATCAAGATAGCTGCTGGTGGTGGTGTTTCTTCTCTCTATGACCCGCTTGATGTAAGACAATACACAAAAGCAGAGCTTGAAGCATTCGTCGAAGTGGCCGATACCTATAATACATATGTCTTGGCACATATTTTTACTGACGATGCAGCTCAGGTAGCTCTTGAAGCCGGTGTGAAATCAATAGAGCATGGAAATCTACTGAGTGAAAAAACCCTTAAACTGATGAAGGAAAAAGGTGCTTGGCTATCTGTTCAGCCTATTCTAAATGATGACGATGCGATTAAGTTTCGGGATCCTGAAAGTACACAAAAATACTTAGAAGTCACTGATGGTACTGACCGAACAATTCGCCTTGCTAAAAAGTTAGGGGTGAAAATGGCGTGGGGTACGGACATGTTGTTTGATGCTAAACTTGCAGCTAAACAAGGGGTGTTCGTAGCTAAAATGAAGCGTTGGTTTACGCCATACGAAATCATGAAACTGGTTACGTCAAATAATGCTGAGCTGATTTATTTGTCTGGTCCACGTAACCCATATCAAAAAGGTAAGTTAGGCGTGATTAACAAAGGTGCTTATGCAGACTTAATACTAGTAGATGGCAACCCTTTAGAAAATATTGATTTAATTGGTGACCCTAATGCTAACTTTGATCTGATCATGAAAGACGGGAAAATTTATAAAAACTCCATTAAGTAAGATTTTGGGTATTTTATTATAAAGGTCTGATGGCGGCTTTTATTATTGTTAAAGGGAGCATAGCTCCCTTTTTAGTCATTTCTGATATGTTATTTAGTGTTTTAAAATAAAATTTACATCTGTTTCATCTTGGTGTTTCACTTTCAGCTTAGGACTTGAAGAAATTATATGTAAGCGAGACAGAATCATCTCTTTTGAAGAATCTATCTGATATCAATCTGGGATTGACGTACTTTGAGCACTCTCCAGAATGGTGTTTATTAGTACACCCAGCTTGTTCTCATCATTTTTCAGGTTTCTAAAGATTTCTTCTTTTACTCTATTCTCTTCTTCATTATTAGTGCTAAGAACACGTCGGTTGTCTCTGGCCTCTATTAAAGCCAAAATAAGCGCCTCGAATACTCCAACTGTAAAAATATATGAATGGAGGTCTTTTTCCGGAAAAAGAGACCATACAACGCCAAATATCACTAGCAGCCTGTTGAAAAACTCAAAAAATACGATAATGGCGCTTCATTCATCATAGCTGTCCGGATATGCGCGTTCATACAACAACGCAGAGCGTACTATTCAGTCATGAAGATCTCGAATCGTGAATTCCCAGCTCCCACCCTATTCGTAGGTCCATAGAATCGTCGATATTGGGCTTGCTGAAAAGGATTCAGCTTTGAGCAATGTGTAATCCACAGTTGGTCGCCCGTCCATTGCGCCAGAGCAGCTCATACGGGCAATGCTTTTACAAATCTTGTTTACCATTCGCTCAGAGCGCCGCGGCTGGAATACGACTTGATGTTTAACTAGTTTGCTGGTCTCGGCATGGAGGAGCCTGCGTGGCATCATTCCGTCTTTTCAAAGAACAGGGATCTTTTGATGCGTTTTTATATCGATGAATTGTTTTTCGAAGCCATCAAGAAGCAAGCCTATGCCAAAAGGCTCATCTTGCGTGATCATTTATCTATCGATGGCACGCTACTTGAGGCCTGTGCATCGATGAAATCCTTCAAGCCAAAGCATGGCTCAGGAGATGATGACGACGATTTTTCAGGCATGCCACACAGTAATAAAACGCACACATTAACAACCGACGCCGGTGCGAAGTTCTATTGGAAAAATAAAGGGACGGCATCAAAGCTGTGCCATATGGCGCATCGTCTGACAGAGAACAGGAACGGCTTGATCGTAGAGACTGAAGTGCCCAGGGCAAGCACAAAGCAGGAATGGGATGCAGGCACAACCATGCTTGCTCGCCAAGGAACAACACCGGAACTCACTGTGGTGGCCAGTACGATACTTGTGAGTTTATGGAAGGTTGTTGTGGCCTTGAGGTGACGCGCATGTTGCCAAGAAAGACACCAATAGTGCGATAGACAAAAGAACGACCGATCCCTGGGTTCACGCCGTCAACCAGGTAAAACGAAAACAGATAGAGGAATGCTTTGGCTGGATGAAAGACATTGGTCTGATGCGTAAATTGCGCCACGTAGGACGTGATAAAACCGCCTGGATTTTTATATTTTCAGCAACAGGCTACAATATAATGCGAATGAAATCGTTGATGGCGTTGGGAATAACCATCAAAGATCGGATTCTGCATAAATATTAATCAAAAAAATATTTTTCAGCTTCAACGATAGAAGAGTTTGGATGCAAAAAATAATGACATTTTTCAAAGTGTTGTCGGAATTTTCTGGTGGGAGATTTTTTGCGAGAAAACCTTTTTTCAACGGCCTGTTAGCCTCCATGGCCGATAATCTCGGCCATGGAAACATGGGTACAATTTAATACTTTCACACTTTATCTAAATTGAGCTGGTGCAGTGTGCAGGCGGAGTAGACGTAGACAGGCACAGGCCATATTAAAAGTTGTATTTCGCTTCGACACCGTAAGTCCGGGGCATCGCGTAGCCTCCCAAAATAGTACCGAAAAAGTCGCGGTTGCTAAAATCTAGATGTTGGCTGTCGGTTAAATTACGGCCCCATAGAGATACCGCCCAGGATCCGCCATCGTCTTCCAGACCAATGCGCGCACTAACAGTGCCATAGCTATCGAGTTGGCCAAAGTCAACTGTAGAGCCATCGAGCAGACCGTAGTCCTCATCGTTGTTGATCGTGATGTAGTACTCATCGGTATAACTGTAATCAGCACGCAACAGCAAGCTGGCGCCCAACGACGGTAGCGGGTAATAATATTGACCGCTCAGAGAAGCAGTAACCTTGGGCGCATAGGGCAAATCATTACCGGAGGCATCGCTACCTTCAGAGCCGCCACCCGGGAAGCTGTCAAAGGTAGCATCCAACAAGCCCAAAGCCGCAGTCAGCTGCAGGTTGGCAGTTGGTTGATAGGTCAGGTCCATCTCAAAGCCTTGGGTGATCACTGTGGCCGCGTTGGTGATAGACAAGGCCGTGCGACCGCCTCCAAGGTCGACGTATTGGTTCACCTGATAGTCGTCAAACTCAGAATAAAACAGTGCCATATTCAATCGCACATTTTGTTGTGGAAACTCGGTCTTATACCCAATTTCGTAACTCATCACGGTTTCTTCGTCGAACTCAATTCCGGCCTCAACCTGAGAGGTATTAATAAAGTCCAGATTGTAGCCGCCACTCTTGAAACCGGTAGACGCTCGAGCATAGATATAGCTGTCCTCAAAGAGGGCATAATTGAGGCTAAGACTTGGAGCAAAACTTTTATCCGTTCGACTGTCGTCAACGCGGGTCGTGGCGATATCAAAAGCCCCGGAATTTGTTCCGTCTATGCTCCAGTCGACCTCTTTGGTTTCTTCCGAATAACGGAAGCCAACACCCAGAGTGAGGCGCTCGGTCAGGTCATAGGTGCCGTTTGCAAAGACAGCGTAGCTCTCGGTATCTACCGCACCATCAATATCAACGACGGCTTGTGAAGCGTCGATGCCAAAGTTTGCCATAGTGAGTCCAAGATAGGGAACCTCACCGTAACCGCCATTGGCAACACGATCCGTTTGACTATCCTGCTGGAAATAATAAACACCCAGGACATATTTAAAGTTTGACTCGTTCGGGGAAATTAACTGGAACTCCTGCGTGGTCTGCTTATAGCTGTCGGCATAAAACACATTTAGAAAGTCTGCTGCAGAATAATCTGGCTCGGCATCATATATTATTTCAGTAGAACGGTAGGCCGTGATGGATTTCAGTGAATAACCGTTATCCAATTCATAGTCGAAGGTGACCGCTCCCCCCTTGAGAGTTTTATCTTCATTTAAGCTCTTGTTCTGATAAATTTCATACTTATCATTGCCCGAGACTGGCATAAAGAGGCCAAAGGTGTCGGTCAAAGGCTCACCGTTGAACCCCAGTCGATCTTGCGTCAGATAGTCAGCACTGACATTCATCTCTAGCGCAGGAGTCAAGTCGGAACGCAGATGCACACGACCGGAGACGACGTCTCGCTCGTTTACCTTGTCGCCGTTAAACAGGTTTTTAATATAACCGTCGCGAGTTGTTTTATTGGCGGATACATTCATACTGGTGTCGTCAGTCAGTGGAAGATTGACGGACCCCTGAAGTTCGCGATTATTATAGTTGCCTACATTAACACCCAGAGAACCTTCGAATTCATCACCAGGCTTTTTCGATATCAGGCTGATCGCTCCTGCCACCGTGTTTTTCCCGAACAGTGTTCCCTGAGGACCGCGCAGTACTTCCACCTGATCCAGATCGACCAAGCCCTGATTAGCCGCTGGCGACTGCCCCATATAAACACCGTCAAGGTAAACGCCCACACGACTATCAAAACCAATATTGCGACTATCCGCGCCCACCCCGCGAATAGTAATTCGCGAATTAAAGTCAGAGCTTTGGCTGATTTGCAGGTTGGGAGTTAAATCGCCCATTTCTTTTAATTCTTTGATACCGGTCTGTTGAATCGATTCTGCACTGATTGTGGAAATTGAGATAGGGACTTCGATCAAACGTTCGGCGCGTTTTTGGGCGGTTACAACAACCTCTTCAAGGGTATAAGCCTCTGCAGCCTGAATGGTTGCTGCCGAGGGCAGTAACACACTGCTAATAGCGGCTTGTAATACAAAATTAGTTTTTGTCTTCCAGCTTATTGTCTTCATGGGCTTTATCTCTTCATGCGTTATTGTTATAGACGCCATGACTTACGTCATAACCAACTTGATCCACATACCTAAGTCTTGAAAGGTACACGTGACTATAAGATCACGCTTTACAAGAAATTCTGCTTGATATGGATGGACAGATTTCAAGCATAAACACCGTTTCTCACACCTGATCCGCCAGTTTTGTAAAGCGCCTCCACCGGCGTGATTTAATGATGAATGATCAGGGCCCCTGCCGAGGTCAATCAAACCCGGCCCGGCGCAGCAGGCTGATATCGAGGGTCTTGATGTTGCTGCAACCGGCCAAGATCATGGCGCGTTGCAACTCGCTGCGCAACAACGCCAGAGATCGCTCGATACCGTACTGCCCGCCAGCGGCCAAGCCATAGAGATAGGGTCGGCCGATACTGCAAGCCGTGGCCCCCATCGCCAGGGCTTTTAACACGTGAGTACCACGTCGTATGCCGCCATCGACAATCACTTCAACATCCGCTCCTACCGCGCCCCTAACCTCACGCAGCAGCTCGATCGGCGCTGGTGTGGCGTCCAGTTGCCTGCCGCCATGATTGGAAATGATCACGGCCGTAGCGCCGATTTCGACGGCTCGCTTGGCGTCCTCAGCACTCATAATTCCCTTGATTGCAAACGGCCCTTGCCAGCGTGCAATCATGCGCCCGGCCTTCTCCCAGCTGGGCTTGGTATCGAGCAAAGCATAAGGTGCTCCAGCCAGTGACTTGGCATTTACCATGTTCTCCAGCTGCCATTTTTCATGTTTCAGGTAGTTGGATGCCCAAACCGGCTTAGCGCCGAACTGTAACGCCGATTTCAAGGTCAGCTTGGGAGGTATCGATACGCCACGGCGTATCACTGTCTCGCGATTGCCTCCGACAATGCTGTCCACGGTTAAGCACATGGCGGGATAGCCTGCGGCCTTGGCTCTATCAACCATCTCATCGTTGAGTTCAGGATCAGCCAGCAGGTAACTTTGAAACATTTTCGGACCACCAGTCTCGGCGGCAATTTTCTCCAGCGAGATAGTGGAAAAGACGGTCGCTGTATAGAGCGAACCACTGTGAGTCGCGGCTCGGGCGGCCGCCAACTCCCCGTCCGGATGAAACATTCTCTTCATACCGACTGGCGACAATAAGAGCGGCCACTGCAACTGCTGGCCCAGTACATGTACACTCAGATCGACACTACTGACATCAATCAAAGAGCGCGCCTTTATCTGTAATTGATCAAAAGCCTCGCTATTATGTCTCAGGCTGTATTGATCATCGGCGCCGCCCTCCAGGAAGTCGTAGATAGGAGTTGGCAGTCTCCGCTGGGCAAGCTTATCCAGGTCGGTAATATTCAAGCAACGGTTTATATCCTTGTTATTTTTAGTCATCGCATTGCACTACTGATTGAATTTAGGCTTACGTCGTTCGGCAAAAGCAGCCATGCCTTCTTTCTGATCCGCGGTACCAAAAAGCCCGTGAAATAATCGGCGCTCAACCTGCAAACCCTCGACCAATGGCATCTCGGCCACCTGGTTTACGGTTTCCTTGCCCGCCATCACCGCGAGCCTCGGGTTAGCCGCTAGCTCTGCAGCCAAAGCACGGGCCTCATCCATCAGTTTTTCAGCGGGTACGATTTGCGTTATCAGGCCAATTCGCTCAGCCTCCGGGGCTGACATAGTCCGCCCGGTCAGGATGTAATACATGGCTCTGGCCTTGCCCACCCGGTCCGATAAACGCTGTGTGCCACCGGCACCGGGGATGACGCCCAATGTAACTTCGGGCAGGCCAAATTGCGCACTTTCAGAGGCGAGGATAATGTCGCACATCAAAGCCAATTCGGTACCCGCGCCCAAGGCAATCCCGGATACGGCAGCGATGATCGGCTTGCGAACAGACGCAACGCAGCCAATATCCGCCCCCAGATTGGTTCGATAGGCATCGGCAAATTCGAGGTTAGCGATATGTTTTAGATCGGCACCTGCTGCAAAGCATTTTTCATTACCAGTGATAATGATGCAGCCAATGTTGTCATCCTGATCAAAGGCGTTCAGCGCATCGATCATCTCGCGTGTGATAATATCGTTGAATGCATTCATCTGCCTGGGACGGTTCAGGGTAACGATACCGACCTCGGCTATGCTCTCGGTCAAAATATACTGATAGTCAGGCATATGCATACTCGTATGTAATGTCAAAGCTCAAAGCTCCGATTTAAGGAAAAGCTGTCAGTCATCGGGCAATGCCGATTGCGTTTGCGGCCACCAGTACCTGAATATCCTCGTCGCTGTAACCGATCAATTT
The DNA here is from genome assembly GCF_011602365.1 of Pseudomaricurvus hydrocarbonicus. Taxonomy (GTDB): domain Bacteria; phylum Pseudomonadota; class Gammaproteobacteria; order Pseudomonadales; family Cellvibrionaceae; genus Pseudomaricurvus; species Pseudomaricurvus hydrocarbonicus. Next base: position 211,729 of record NZ_JAAONZ010000007.1, on the reverse strand, counting down.
AAGTTCTGACACCGTGTCACCGCCGACTTTCTCAGGGGCTGGCTTGGGCTTTACTTTTTCCACAGCGCTCACATTGATTGGGCTGTTAACCGTGCGCACACCCTGCATGCCTTCCACTTCTGGCCACAGACCGATGGCGTTTGCCTGAGGATCGTCTGGCAATTCCCGGGTTTGCTTAACCACAGAAAAGGTCACACGCACCGACGTCAGTGCTGCAATCACCTCGTCAAGGGTCATCGTAATGATGGCAGCCTGAATATCGTTAAACAGAATTTTGTGGTTTTTATAACGGCTGACGTTATCTTGGAAGCGTTCATCCCCGATCAAATGACTGGCGCCAATCACCTTATACATGTCGTTCAACACACGATCATTCAGCTGAATGATCACAATGTGGCGATCGTCTTTGGTTTTATAGATCGCATTCATGGTTGGTTGTGGCCAATCTTCGCGTGCAAATTTCGGCAATGTGCCTGCGTCAATCAGTTCCGCCTGAATTGGAATTGCATTTGACCATACGCCATTTTCTATCAACGATGTGGTAACTTTACTACCCTCTCCCGTTCTTTCGCGATGGTAGAGACCCGACATAATGGAGGCAAAAAGTGCGGTCGCGGTGGACATGTCGCCCATCCCCAGCGGGATGGGAACCGGGTCTCCATCTTTTGCACGAAGTGCTTCCATCAAACCGGATCGCGCATACCAGCCGGTTCCATCGTAACCTGGAGCATTATCTTCGTCGCCACCTTCACCGTAACCATTGATTTGCGCATAGATGATGCGCGGGTTGATCTCCTTGATCTTTTCATATTGAACATTTAAGTCCTCTGCCACGTTGGGCAGGCAATTGGACAAGAGTACATCTGCTGACTCGACCAGATTATAAAATACTTTCTGTGCCTCGGGGTTCTTCATGTCCAGCGCAACGGATTTTTTGTTGCGGTTCTGAATCAGGTTGCAATAGGCAATTTCACTGGATGGCAGAGGAGGAATTAAGTGCCCATGACGCCAGGGATCCCCGGTAAGAGGCTCAATTTTAATGACATCGGCACCAAAGTCCGAGAGGATCACTCCCGCAGACGGACCTGCGGCGTATGAGGCAAGTTCTAAAACTTTGATTCCTTCAAGTAGGTTGGGCATATCAGACTCCGAGGCTGTAACCGGCCTGGCGCTTCGTCAAACATAGTTGCGCCAAGCTAAAAGAATTTATGTCGGCTGATGCTTTAAAGCCGACTGTTCATAGTTATTAGTGGTCAATTGAGACTATTAGGAACATTGAAACTCAATTATTACGCCCCCTTACTGATTTCGCTTGTTTTAAGTGGACACTGGGACTGTGTTCACCCCCATGTGTGGTTGCAACGAAATCTCCAGGCTTGTCCTTTTATATCAAGCAGAACTCCAATGTGAGACGTAACAATGCGACTTCAAACATCAATAACAGGAAAAGAGTTATGGCAAATCGAGCTGAAGCGCTAAACCTGCTGTGCCAGAGAGTATTGAACACCCGCGAACAAATAGGCGATGCATGGCCGCACAATGCAGATCCTGAAACAGGAAAATGGAACACCGTACCAACCGGGGACTGGATTGACGGCCACTGGATTGACATGCTGCGTATGACCGGCGAGCTACTTGATCGACCAGAGCTAATTGAAGAGGCTTTCCGCCGCTTGGAAACCATTCGCTACAAACTGGAACTGGATGACATGTTTCGCGGCCACCGTTTTGCCTATTCAGCGGCACGCCTTTATGGAGCCACCGGTGACAAAAACATGCGCACGTTAGCTCTGGCTGCGGCTTGGGCAATGCGCTCTAGCGCCAACAAAGGCAATGGTGCCATGCCTGTCGGCACTCAATGCCAGGTTCTTGGCGCCGTGGAATTTTCCGATGAGGTCGTCGCGGGTGCACTGTCTCGCAATACTATCTGCATTGATAATGTTCACCCTGCTCTCATTTTGGATTGGTGGGCCTGGAAAGAAACCGGTGATGAAACCTTCCTGATCGGTGCCGAAAAAATGCATAAAGTGATGGAAGAACACTTTATTCGAGAAGATGGTTCGACCATTGAGAACATCATGTTCAATTGGGAAACCGGTGAGTTGATCGGTGAAATTCCAACCCTGCTGGGTTATGCCGATGATTCGTGTTGGTCGCGCGGTCAATCCTGGGCCATTGCTGGCAGCTTATGGGCCTACGAACACACTCGCAACACTCACTACCTGCGCACCGCTAAAAAGCTGTTTGACTACTGGTGGAATAAAGTCGGGGCCGATGTACCGCCTTGGGACTTCGACGATCCAAGCCCGGACGCCCCTCTGGACACTTCCGCGTCTGCCATTGTTTGTTCTGCTCTGGCTCGTCTTGCCGTTTTGGACCCATTGCCGGAAGAGGCCAAGCCGTTTACTGATCGTCTAGAACCCATGCTGGAGAGCCTGTGCCAGCATCTCACGCCGATCGACGATGGTGATGAGCGCCCTGTCGGCATGCTCCTCGATGGTTGCATGAACGGACGGAAGAAAGTCGCACCGAAAAACGAAACCATTTGGGGCGATTTCTACTTGATGGAAGCCCTCTACTGCCTGGAGAAAAAGGGCCTGTTTTCCTGATTAACGTAGATCAGCTACGTTACTGGCATTCACCCAGGCAACATGAACTGGGGTAAGGGCATGCCCTTATCCCCCCGCTTTTTTGACCCAGCTAATAAATCAACCCCGTCAATAGGAATTTAACATGAATCCACCGGAGTTTTTTGAAGATTTCGAAATCGGTGCATCGCGTCTCACGCCAGCCAGAACCATCACGGAAGCCGATATCGTCTTCCACGCAGGGCATTCCGGTGACTTTATGCCCCATCACACCGATGCCGAATTTTGCAAGTCGCAACCGTTCGAGAAAATCATTGCCCACGGCACCATGACCTTTGCAATCGCTATTGGCCTCACCGTCTCTAGTCAACCGCTGAACCCTAACGGGATGTCGTACGGCTATAACAAGATTCGTTACCCCAGGCCCGTCTTTGCGGGGGACACCATTAAAGTCAAAGTCAGCGTCTTATCAAAAGAGGATCACCCGAAACAGTTGGATCACGGCATAGTGGTCGAGGCAAAAGAAGTTATTAATCAGAACGGTGAAGTCGTCATGTATGCTGAGCATCTCATTATCGTCAAAAAGCGAAACGGATAGCCATGATGCTCATGCATCAAAAGAGACTGGGATAAGTATTGTAAGGTACAACCCGAGAACTATACGGTTGATACCCTCACCAGAAGAAAACTCAATTAGAGTTCAAGGATAGTCAAATTCAACCATCTGCCATGAGAAAATTATGAAATCAATACTAATAAAAGCTTTACCAATTTTGTTCATCACGAGCGTGTCTCTGACCGCAGTAGCGGTAGATGTAGAAAATTCGCGCAACGGGTATTCACTCCATGAAAACCAAACTTATGCGAGTCAAACCGGCTATCAAAAATTACTCAGCGGGGGAGACCTCACTTCGTGGTGGACTCAGAATATTTCAAGCACCATGCGAACGGCGATTATTCCCAACCGACTTTCTGCGAACACATTCAAAAGTAACTCAAGCGACTGGACCAAAGAACTCGGAGAAGTAACGGCAAATACACATTTGGGTGAGATGACCTTAACCGACGCAATCAATGATCCTCGTGCAGCGGTGAAAGCGATGATTATTCTACACAAGGGCGAAGTGGTTTTAGAAACCTATCCGGGCTTGCGGCCAACGGATAGCCACTTTTGGGCGTCAGTAGCCAAGCCGACCGCTGCATTGCTGATAGAGCAACTGATCGATGAAGGTAAGCTACACGATAGTGATACTGTCAGCACACACTTGCCCGATTTTGCCGGCACAGCACTGGGCAATACAAAAGTTATAGAGCTGTTGGACATGGTGCCAGGGACAGACACCCATGACAGCTCCAAAACCCGTATGGACCCGGATTCGATTGCGACCCGTTATTATCGCGCCGAGTTCGGTGAAGCTTACAAGAACGGCAAAGTGGAGACAGTGCGCGACATATTGAAGAGCGCAGGCCGTACCAGCCCAGCGGGCCAGGTCTTTGAGTACAGTTCAGGTATCACCCAAATGCTGGTCTTCATTGCCGAAGCCGTAACCGGTCAAAGCTGGTCAGACGCGTTTGACGATAGAGTTTGGTCCCATGTGCGTGCCGACAGTGCTCTGCAAATACATCTTGCCCCCGATGGTATGGCCGCAGCGCACGGTATTGTGTCCTCTCGGCTTCGCGATCTAGCGCGCTATGGTCTGCTGTATACGCCCTACTGGTCACTGGTTGCAGACAAACAAGTTGTTTCTGACGCCGCGTTGGCGCGCATTGCCAAACCACACTACAGTCACGATACCTTTATGAAAGGCGATGGCAAGCGCTTTACCTCCTACCTCGGTGAAGCACCGCTTGGTAATTCGCGGCAATGGGATGCGGTTTATGCCGATGGCGGCATGTTTAAAGGTGGACTGTTCGGGCAGGGACTGTATGTATCGCCAAATGAAGGCATCGTTATCGCTTATTTTTCGACAGTTCCATCCTCTCCACTTCACAGGTTCGTACGACCTCTTGCGAAAAAACTTTACCAGAATTAAAACATATTCATGCAATGAGCAAGGTTAGTCGCGACATGCAGTTCCCGGGTTTTACCGACAGCACATTAGGCAATACAAGGTTTTTCCTGCCGTCGAGTATGAACCCGGGGACAGATACCATGACAGCCCCAAAACCCTTGCAATCCCTGATTTGATTGCGACCCTTTATGCCGAATGAACTGCTAAGCGCGCAAATGTTGAGTTAAGGAGTAGTTATGGAAAAAATTATTGTTGAAAAATCAGATGGCATCATCCATGTTAGAATCAACCGCCCGGAAGTTATGAATGCCTGCGATGGGGATACCTATAATGCGATCGCTGATGCATGGGATGATCTAGAAAACGACCCCAATTTAAGAGTGGGCATCCTCAGCGGCGGGGGTCGTGCATTTTGTGTCGGCACCGATATCAAATGGGTCAAGTCACCCGCCGCAGAGGGCTTTCAGGACCGTTTGTATCCACGCATGCTGACCCTGACCAAGCCGGTGATCGCCGCCATCCATGGTCACTGTAATGGCGGCGGTCTGGAACAAGCATTGGGCGCTGATATTCGCGTTTCTACTGACGATGCCCACTATGGCTTTGGTGAAGTCCGGCTCGGTTGGATTCCAGGTGGCTACGGGACCCAGCGACTGCCCCGCCTGATTCCGTTAGGCAACGCTCTTGAATTGCTCTACACCGGTGGACGCATCAATGCAGAAGAAGCCTATCGCCTGGGCCTAGTCAATCATGTTGTTGCAGCGAATCAATTGATGCCAAAGTGCGAACAGATCGCCGCAGAAATCATCAAGGGCGCTCCACTCGCGGTACAAAAGATGAAAGTTGCTGTCATGCAGGGGCTTGACATGCCACTGCCTCAAGGCGTCAGACTTGAACATGAATGTTTCGAATGGCTCCTACAGACCGAAGATTCGAAAGAAGGTGCCCTTGCTTTTTCAGAAAAACGCGCTCCCAAATGGAGAGCGAAATAGTCATTGCTTTTTAAGCTTTCTTGAATGCGCTGACGGGGCCGCTAATGCTCCCGGGGGATTCCCTGCTGCAGACCGCCACAATATTCATTAGCTGCTGAAACGTAGTGACTTGGAACCTATGACGTGGTTTTGACCTTGTCTCGCCAAGCAGCCGGTGAAACCTGATGACGGGTTTTAAATGCATGAGAAAATGCGCTCAACTCGCTAAAACCCAGTATATCCGCTATGGTTGTCAACGGAATTTCCGAGTCTTTTAAGTAGCGCTCCGCCATATCCAGCCGCACCTCGACCTTCAATTCGCGAAAGCTAACACCGCGGCATTTCAACTCTCTTTGCAGGGCTTTGGGGTGCATGGCCAGGACTGTGGCGATAGCCGTTTGAGTGCAATCTGTCGTATGCATACGCTGTTCAATCAGCAGCTTTATTTTCGAACAAAAGTCTTCTTGACACTCGTACTCCTCCTCGAGCGCCTGAACCTGCTTATTGAGCTGACTATATAGACTTCGGTTATGGTGTGAAATCTCTCCCTTCAGATCCGAGGCCGGAAAAACAATCCGAGTGAACTCCCTGTTGAAAGCAACTTTAACACCAAAAAACCGGTCGTACGCCTTGGTGTCGGTTGGAGGTGGATGAATAAAGCTCACCGACGAGGGACGCCAATCCTTACCACAAAGTGCTTTCATCCCGAGAAACATAGCACAAGTACTGTACACAGCCCATTGGAAGGTGGGCACCTCACTGGCAACCCTGTCCATTCGGGTCAAAAAGGCACGATCACCGTCGCTACCAAATTGCCAGAACATCCCCCGGTTATGTAAATGCAAGTACTTCATGGCCTCTATTAACGCTCGATCCACGCTAGGACAATGTGCGATCAGTGGCCATAATACACCAACCTGAAACACCTTCCTTCTAGCGCCCATCACCAGGCCAAGATCTCCCCTACCGAGCTGCTTTGCCGCAATGTCCAGCAACGTACAGACACTAGCACAGGGCACCATATAATCCGGATTTGCCATTAGCGCTGCCGTCAAGCCTGCCTGACGATAAAGGGGTTTAGGGTCAGCACCCAGCTCTTGAACCAGGTCATCAAAACCCGCCACAACCTCACTGCGCACCAAATAAAGCTCTCTGCTCATAACCGTCTCCACTCGACCACAGAATACTCCACGCCACGCACATATTACTACGACCTTACACTCATTTGTCCACTCAAAACAAGCCTCCGAATAAGTAAACGGACAGAATTCACCCCACATTCAAATTACCTGAAGTGACACTATGGAATACGTTGGTCTCATTGCAAGCGTTTGCCTGCTCATCTGGCTTGCCCTGAAAGGGGTCGATATCGTTTTTTCAGCCGTGCTGTGCTCCTTGCTGGTCATCATCACCAATGGCCTGCCACTGGCAACCGGATTGACTGACTATTTTTCCTTTGGTCCGCTGGGTGCCTTTACCTTTGCCGGTAAATTCTTTCTTTTGTTAGCCACCGGCGCGATTTTCGGACGTGTCATGGGCGAAAGCCATGCAGCAGCTTCAATTGCACTGGCACTGGTCAGAAAATTGGGAGCGCATCGCGCGCTGTGGATTACGACACTGGCCTGTGCGTTGTTAACCTACAGCGGAGTGGTCATATTCGTCGTTATATTTGCCATGTACCCAGTGGGCCTGAAGCTGCTGCAGGAATCGGACATACCCAAACGTTTGTTCTGCGCAGCTCTGGCATTGGGAGGTGGGACTTTCACCTTGTCGGCTCTGCCTGGCACGCCCTCGGTTCAGAATGTAATATCTTCAGCGTCTCTGGGCACCGACCTCTTTGCCGGTGGTTGGCTGGGCCTTATCGGCGGATTGATTATGTTTGGAGGTGGCATCTGGTATTTGGAGAAACAGCGCATTCGAGCTCGGGCCAATGGTGAGCATTTTGTCCCGGGTCCTACTGATCAAATCTCCAACCTCGAACAAGACGGCGGGCGCTATCCCCACTGGGGGCTGTCATGCCTGCCGCTAGCCCTTGTACTGTGTATTATCATCTTGCCGCGTATGATTACACTGTCTCTTAGTGAGGTCAGCTTGGCAGGCGGTGGCCCGGCAATGGAGCTGTTGGCTTTTGCCAATAGCCAACCTATTGTATGGCCTAGTATTGCGTTGTTCAGCGGAGCGTTACTTGCGGTGGCGCTGTTTCCGGGCATTCGACATCAGGCCTTACAGCTTTTGGGGCGGGGCACCCATGATTCAATCATGCCATTGATAAATACCTCCGCCGTTATCGGCTTTGGTGGCGTGGTTACCCACACCGTAGGTTTCGAACGTTTTATCAGTTTGATGCTCGAATCAGGTCTACCCCCATTGCTGTCAATGTTTGCATCGGTCAGTCTGGTCTCAGCCATCACCGGTTCGTCATCGGGCGGGCTGCAGATATTTATGCAAACCATGGCACCCGCCTATTTGGATATGGGCATTGAACCGGAAACCCTGCATCGCATTGCAACCATGGCGAGTGGTGGTTTTGATTCCCTGCCACACTGCGGCGCGATTGTGGCGATGCTAAGCATAACCGGGCTCACCCACAGGGAAGCTTACAAGGATGTGGGTATCATCACCGTCGTCATTCCGGTGATTGCTACGCTCTGTGCGATGGGTGTAGCCGCACTGATATGACGCTGCTTTGGGACGAGACATTTGTAGCTGCGTTAAAAGCGCAGATTGCCTGGAACCAGGCATTGACAGCCCGTGTCGAGCGTAATCGACATTCCTTATTTCCATGGATATAAACTTCCTTTTGAGCCACTTACTTAGCAATGGACGTGAGCACACATGTGTTATTAGACGGTTCTATCACACTGAAGAGACGTTAAAAAAACAAGCTGGAGGAGGATTCCTTACAGGTAGGAGATAGCTCCGCCATCAATCATCAAAAAAATACCCCGCTCACCGCCAGCAGAATGGGTAAGAAGGTCGTAAGTGAAATAGCCCCAGAGAGCGGATTAGACAAAAAGGACCATCCCAAAAAGAAGAGTCAGAGCACCAATCCCTATGGACAGCCAATTTATTACCGCTGTTTTCTTCAATGAAGCCCAGAGCCACCTGTGCACCACCACCAAGTAATAAAATCAAGCTGGTAACAACCACTATGGTACCGGACACAACTGTCTCGCTGAAAAGAACAATTAGTCCCATGATAATCGTAATAACACCCGACCAGAAAAAACGTGCGGAGTATTGCTCACTCATAAAATTACGCTTCCATTGAAATAGCGATGAATATATATGATCCGAGAATAGGTTACATAGACAGTAATCATAGAATTTAATCAGGCTGGACGCCCTGATAGTTCTCATCCAGCCATCTTACTTTTTTGAATTCACCTTCACTAAGGGAAAATAAGATCCTACAACTTTGTCGTGCAAAACAACATTCCAAAACACTGAGTCTCATGGAAGAAATTGAGGCGACTGCTATGATTAATTGAGCAACCTGTTCCAGGATACGGGTTACAATCAAACGGAATTCGTCCTTGATTCAAGCCAGTTTGGAATGGAAAGAACGCATCCGCATCTCACTTTATGGATTTAACGACTATAGATCAAGAATGGACACCTGTATTGCATGAAGCCCCAAAATTCTTCCATATCTTCTTCTCTCGGGTTTGAACTCTCGACAGATGAGCATGACTGTACAGTTATGTTTCTTTCCGGCGACTGGGTTCAGGGGCAATCACACAGCAGCTTCACTGAACTTAAAGATAAACTGAATAATATAGCCCCTCAAAAACTGGTTGTAGACGGCGGAGCTTTAACAAAGTGGGATTCTATTCTTCTGGCATTCATTGGTATCTGGAGTCGTCCGGCACTGGTACGACATCCATATGCGCATAAAACAACGCTGGAGGTAATGAAGGGACTTTCCTTCCCAGGTATACAGCAAGCTGTAGGGGCACGGGTCACCCATCACTTCCCTTTTCAGGATTTTGTGGACATTAGGGAAGGAATCCATCAGAAACTGGTGATAACCCAGGAAAGCTTCGGTATCGAAATCACTTCTGTCCTGGTTGAAAATAGTGGGGAATTGAACAGCTTTGGATAACCGCTCTACAGCGCCATCAATACCGACGACCAGAATTTTCAGCACCTGATAAACCCTAGCTACATCTTGCCGTGCTGAAATGTTCTAACTGATCCTGCGTTAACTAAAGCCTTCTGTCCTCTTAATAAAGTCTGGTCGAGTTCTGCCGGTTCTCCTTGCATTAATCTGATGGCAGCACCTGATCACAGCACCGGCGCGGCCAGTCTTGCCAGCTTTACCGCCCCCCTCCACCAGAGTGACCTTGTAGCAAAGCTCTCCGGAAAAAGAGATTTGGAATGCTCAAAGTCTCGTTCAAACATATCCTCCATTTCCCTGGCAAACTCTCGATCTAAAATCACAGACGTCACTTCAAAGTTCAGCCGAAATGATCGATTGTCGAAGTTAGGCGTGCCGACAGTCGACACGTTATCGTCAATCAACATCACTTTTTCATGCAGAAAACCCGGCTGATAGGCGTAAAAACGGATATCGAGCCCGGCGAGCTCCTCCATGTAGTGAAACGCAGCCATGTAAACCGGGAGACTGTCGGGCTTTCCCGTGGTGATAATGCGCACGTCCACCCCCCGCAGGGCTGCAAGCTGAAGGGCCTTCATGACTGCTGCATCCGGCACAAAATATGGTGCAGAAAGCCAAATACGCTCTTTTGCTCCATTAAGCGCAGCCACGAAAAACAAGGATGCGGTTTCAAATTGGCCTGTAGGTGCGAAAGGGAAGATCATCGCCTTCTTATCGTGCTCTTCCGATGGACGGGGTGTCCAATTTACTTCCGGGAGTTGACGCGTGGCCCAGTACCAATCACCGAGAATGGCCATTTGCAGCTGTATGACCACGGGCCCCTGCAGCCGCACATGGGTGTCGCGCCAAGGGCTGAATTCGGGATCAAGCCCCAGATACTCGTCTCCCACATTATGGCCACCGACCCAGGCCGTCTCACCATCGACGACAACCATCTTGCGATGATTGCGAAAATTAAGCTGGAATTGATTGCGTGAGCCTTGCGTCGGTTTAAAAGAGCTGACCTCTATACCGGCCGAACGCATATCATTCACATAGCGAGACGGCAAACCGCTGCTGCCAATCTCGTCGTAGAGTACGTAGACACGCACACCGGCTCGGGCGCGATCAATCAACGCCGCCTTCACCCTTTGACCCAGACCATCGTCGTGAATCATATAGAATTGAAACAGTATGTACTCTTCAGCCGAAGCGACCCCCCGCAGTATACTGTCGAACGTCGCGTTACCATTGATGAGTAGATCAGCGTGGTTGCCTCTGGTGAGCGGCATATTAGACAGACGCACCATGGCAGCGTGCCACGAAGGGCCTTCCGAAGGAGGTATTTCCCAGGGTTTCAGATTTTTCTCGATATGCCCAAGAAGACGCTCAAATTCATCACGACGGCTTTCAAAAGCGTCAGATACGCCTTCAAACTTGCTGCGTCCCAGCACCAAATAAGCAGGCACAGCCACCAGCGGCATGGTGACCAGAGAAACCGCCCAGGCTATTGCCCCCTGCTCGGTCCGGACTTTCAACGCAGCTTCGATCGCAAACAGGATACCGGAAATATAGAGTGCGGCCACAGTCAACGATATCAGCAATCTCCTCCCTGTTCGCATCATGGGCACTCTGTTCCTCTGTTCAAAAAGCTCCGCTGTGACTGGATCACAGGAGATAGAAACGTACTTGTCATTCCGCTTTTTGACATTTTTACAGCAACCATCAATAACCTGGAATACCAGAGTAGGATAGCTGTCCTGTTTAGAGAATGGTTCGCTAATGTTGGGGATATTGATTCTGAACAAATAAGCCACACCAGGCTCGCCTGGTGTGTTGCATCGGGACTCGCTGACCCGCTTTAATTGAAAAATGCGCCAGAGCTTTCTCAGCGGCATCCACCCCAGCAGAAACGGGGCTCGGTAAAATAGATGATACCAACCTCAAAACCCGCACCGCCGGATCCATCGAAAGCATCTGAGTAGGTGAATGCAGCAACGAACTTGGGGCTTTCCCAGCGGACACCCAACCGGTAGGAGGGCTCCGCATAGGCCTCCCCTGCCGTACCAAAAACTTCAGCCACAAGGGCAGACTGTGGCACAACCCCGTACAGGGCCGCCCGTGACGACCAGGTAAAACCCCAGGCGGTTTCACTATCGTCTCCACTATCGAGATTTACCGAAACTCCGGGCAGCACATCCAGCAGGAGATTGTCATCGAGGAATGCATAGGTGGCCGTCCCCGTCACCCAGTAGGACTTGAACGCCTTGGCCACTTCTCCATCTTCCTGGTGCTCCGGAAAACTGCCTGTACCGGCTACAATACTGTATCCGGTTAATTCATCATCACTTTGCAACAGACGGCGCTTAACGAAGAGGTTGGTCGCAACATAACTGTCATCGTCATCCCGGGGGTCATCGTAATAGTTGGTAAGCTGAACATTAAACTCCCATTCCGGCACCAGTGACCCGATAACATAGAGCTGGGCGTACTCCTCACCAACCGTTGCCGCCAGCGTGGATACGCCATAAGGAGCTACCCACTGGTTGTCCCCTACAAATTGTTGCGCCTTGACCGTCGAAGCCAGAGAAAACACTACAACAGTCGTGCACCACCAGATAATGTTCAAAAGAGGTTGTGGAAACTTTTTCTCTGAAACGACTCGCTTTGCCATACTAATTTCCCCAAGCATCATTCGTAAGTAAGTGTGGATTTAGTGTTTTTTCATCTTCTCAAAAAGGCCCGAGGTCGCAATCGGTCTCGCGAAACGATGAGCGGACAGATCCGTGTTGTTTACGTTGAAATATACAATCACCAGGTCCCGCAATGGTGATACATAGAGTCCCTGCCCCATCAGGCCAAATTTCATCATATCTCCATCCGGCCACAGCAGATCCCACTGGCGACTATTGGCGATAAAATCTTCCGTACCAACACGGTCGGCAAATACTGGGCCATCAAATCCAGCCATGATGAACTCATGCGTCCTGACCTCGCTGCGAATACGATCGAGTATCTCATCCGATACCACTTGCTCTGTGGCAATTTTCTTCCAGCTCGGAGTGTAAAGCATGCCAAAACGGGCAAAGTCTCTTAAATTACTCGACACCAACCCATGCGCCGCTGCGATACCGTCCGGTGTCAGGTGCACCTGTAACGCGCCTTCAGCGCCTACTTTAGACCAGACGCGTCGGTCGAAGATCTGTGCCCAACGATCTTTCTCGACTGCTTCTGCAAGGATCACCAATATTTGTGTAAGTCCCGAGGCGTAATGGAAGGCCATGCCGGGCTCATCTTTCTTCGGGGTGCTCCGTAAAACATCTCTCAGACGCTCAACTCCTCGGGTTTCGTTCTCGAAGCCAAACTCGGACTCATAAACCCGGCGCGCAATATTATCAGAATCGAAACGGGATTCAGTCGTGTCCTCCAGATCCATGCCACTGGCCATATCCATCACATCACGTGTGGTGACACCATCCCAATCAGTGTTCTTGAAATCGGTGAGATATTTCGTGATCGGTGCGTTCTCGTCGATCTTACCTTCACTGATCAATTGGTCGATTACCAGGCTTGCCATGGGTTTGGCACAGGACATCCACAGATGATGATCTTCAGGGCGTAGCCGGGGATACTTTTCGTAGACAATATTACCCTTGTGGACAACAAGAAACGCCTGAGCGAATTCTGCTTTTTCCAGGAATTTATCCAGAGTCAAGGAGCCGTCCAGCTTGCTGACATCCATCATTTCTGCCTTGATGGCGCCCACTGCCGGCATGGGCTTGCGACCCAGCGGCATCACACCCTGCCGCGACGGGATAATAGCCGTTGGCAAAAACTCGGAGACACGCGCGTTGAAATACGCGGAAACATCGCCGCCACTAAAAAGTTCGTTGTAACCCGCCTTACGGGTCTCCTCTTCGAGCTTCATGGGAAATCCGTCAACAAACTCGATCAGGGGGGTCGGCTCTTGCGCGGCAACCGGTTTGGCATTCAGAAAAACAGTAGCCACCAAAACCAGACTGGCGTACTTCATCCGATGAGCATTCACATTCATAGTCATATCCATTTATGGTACAGAACAAGTAATAGTCCGCAACCCGATGGCAATGAACCACATCATTTTACCGTCGGGCCTCTCGGGATTGTTGCTTATTGAAACCTGTCCTATAATCGCTGTGCCTGCTACAGGGTATTTTTGTAAATTTTTCCGTCTTTCATGATCAGGTCAAAATTGTTCTCCGGGTCGGCAACGAGATTCAGATCGTCCAGAGGGTTTCCGTCAACGAGAATCAGGTCGGCATAAGCCCCTGTCTTTAATACACCCAGAGATCCTTGCTTGTAGGGGTGCCTGGGACCGGACAACTCCATCAATTCGGCATTGTCAGACGTTGCCATCTTGAGTGCTTCATAAGGCGTAAACCAGCGCGTCAATTTGGCCAGAAACTTTCCTTGTTTGGCTGCTGCCTCTGCGCTCATAAAAAGATCTGTGCCAAACGCCATCTTGACACCCATTTTTTTTGCCAACCGATAAATTGTATCAGTACCTTTGGTCACCTCTACGAACTTCCTGTTGGACTCAGGATTTGGAAATTCTTCCGCGTCGTCATCATTTAAGATGGGCTGGATGCTCAACCAAACGTCATTTTTCTTCATCAACTTCAGCGTATCCTCGCCGATGAGCATGCCATGCTCGATGCTTTTAATTCCCGCTTTTACGGCCATTTGTACAGCGTCATCAGTGAATATATGCGCACCGACATAACTGTTGTAGCTCTCGGCAACGTCGACAGCAGCTTGCATTTCCTCAAAGGAATACTGGCGTACATCTACCGGGTCATAGGTAGAGGCAACGCCTCCACCACCCGCAATCTTAAGTTGGGTGGCTCCCAACATAAACGCTTCGCGTGCTCGTTGACGTACGGCGGGAACGCCGTCGGCAACCGCATTCATGCCGACTCTACCCCAGTAATCGATTGTGCCTGCTCTATCCGGTACCTGATTGGGCATGCGATAGTCAAAGTGTCCACCGGTCTGACTGATCATTGGCCCTGCGGGAAGAATACGAGGCCCAACCACTTCCCCTGCATCAATCAGCTTTTTAAGGCTGAACGTGTTTCCACCCATGTCACGAACTGTGGTGAACCCGCGCATCAGAGTTCTGGGGGCAGCGTGAGCCATTCGAATTCCCACCTCGTAGGCATCCCCTCCAAAAATTATTGCCTCCATGGGCAACTCCGCTAAAGCCAAATGCCAATGCACATCAATCAAACCGGGGATCATGGTACGACCACCACCGTCGATCACGGTGGCATCATTGGCCTCAATAGGATCAGAAGACACTGCCGAAATCAGGTTGTCTTCTATGAGTACATTGGCATTTTCGATACGTTTTTCATGAACGCCATCGAACACATGGACATTGGTAAAGAGTGTCCTGACCGGTGTCTCCTGGGCGAACACAAGCGACGCGCAGAAACCGAGCACTAAAGGTAAACATCTAGTTTTCATGGAGATATCCTCGTAATTCCGTTAAATAAAAGGCTCATTTCAGTGTGTTTTTGTAAATCTTGCCGTCCTTCATGATGACGACGAAGTTCTTCTCGGGATCGGCAATCAGGTCTATGTCCTTCAGCGGGTTGCCGTCCACCAGAAGGATATCCGCCAACGCACCCTCCTTGATCACGCCATTGGCACCGGGATATGGATCCCTGGGTCCAGACATCTTGAAGAGCTCGTAATTGGTGCTGGTCGCCATTTTCAACAGCTCCCATGGCTCATACCACATTTTGAGTTTTGCCAGTGACTTCCCCTGTTTGGCCGCAATCTCAGCACCGTTTTGTAAATCTGTGCCAAAAGCGACCTTTAGATCATACTTTTTGGCCAGTTCGTAGGCTTTCTCCGTGCCATCGGTCATTGCCAGGAATTTTTGTTGCTCGAAAGATCCATCAGGAAATGGAATTCTGTCTTCATCATTCAGCAATGGTTGCAAGCACAGCCATGCGCCTTTTTTCTTGATCAGTTTTGCGGTAGCTTCAGTTATCATCTGTCCGTGCTCAATAGATTGGACCCCTGCTTCTAAGGCTCCACGGACCGCGACATCTGAATATGCATGTACAGTCACATAGGTGTTCCAGGTGGCTGCCGTATCCACCGCAGCCTTCATTTCCTCCAGCGTATATTGCCTTACATCCAAAGGGTCACTGAGTGAAGCCACACCTCCGCCCGCCATGATCTTGATCTGTGAGGCGCCTCTCATTAGATTCTCACGTACTCGTCTCTGCACTTGGGGAACACCGTCTGCGATGAGTGTCCAACCCATGATTTCCTGATCGAGAAGTTCTCTTCCGTCTTTCCTTGTCATCACTGTAGGAAAGCGGAAATCTCCATGTCCGGAGGTCTGCGTCACATAAGCACCTGAAGGATAGATTCTTGGCCCCACATATCTTCCCTCGTCAATCATCTTCTTGATGCCAAAAACCGGACCTCCAACATCGCGGACAGCTGTAAAACCCCGCATCAGCGTTGCTTCGGCAGCTTCTGCACCCGCCAGTGTCAGATAGCCGATGTCATTCACAAGGACTTCCATACTTGCAATATGGGCATGCATTGTATGCCAATGCGCATCGGTAAGCCCGGGCATCAGGGTTCGCCCCCCGCCATCAATAACGGTGGCACCCTCAGCCGCAATAGGTTCGGACGACACATTGGCTATCAGGTTATCTTCAATCAGAACATTGGCGTTTTCGATGCGTTTTTCATACACACCATCAAACACGTGGACATTGGTAAACAGCGTCCTGACCGGAACCTCCTCCGAAAATACAACAGGAGCACATAAACTTAGCGCAAAAAGTAATAGTCTGATTTTCATCTTCTTCTCTCGTAATCTCTATTTTGGTTAGCGGCAGCATCAGCTAGCGCTCACACGAGGCAAAGAATCTCAATTCAGTGTGTTTTTGTAGACCTTGCCGTCTTTCATAATCAGATCGAAGTTATTTTCCGGGTCGGCCACAAGACTCAAGTCCTCCAATGGATTGCCGTCAACCAGAATCAGATCGGCATAAGCCCCGACAACGATTTTACCAAGTGGCCCCTCCTGGTAGGGGTGCCGCGGACCCGCCATCTCCATAAGCTCAGCATTGTCAGAAGTTGCCATCTTCAGAACTTCATACGGCGTAAACCAGCGCTCCAGCTTAGCCAACATCTTGCCTTGCTTGGCCGCCATTGCCGGGTCCATCAGAGCATCAGTACCGAATGCGATTTTGACCCCGAGCTTCTTGGCCAGCGGATAGAGCTTTTCAGTTCCCGCAGTAGCTTCCAACCATTTTTTTGTCGATGACTCGGTTGGAAAAACCATCCGATCTTCATCGTCTACCAAGGGCTGTGTGCTTAACCAGACGCCTTTGTTCTTCATCATCCGAAGAGTCTTTTCGCTGAGTAGCATGCCGTGCTCGATACTTTTGATGCCTGCCTCCACGGCCATCTGAACCGCCTCGTCAGTGAACACGTGAGCCGAAACGTAACTGTTATAGCTTTCGGCAACGTCCACAAATGCCTGCATCTCTTTCAGAGAGTACTGGCGTACATCAATCTGATCAAAAAGAGACGCCACGCCACCCCCGGCCGCGATCTTGATCTGGCTGGCTCCCATTCGGAACACTTCCCGGGCACGCCGCTGCACTTCAGCTTCTCCGTCAGCCAGGACGAAAAAGCCAGTTTTTCCCCAGTAATCGAAATTGGTTTCCGCAGGGATTTCATGGGGCAACCGGTAATCGTAGTGTCCGCCGGTCTGACTTATGGGGGGACCAGCAACCAGCATACGCGGCCCCGGAATAACATCGGCATCGATCAATTTTTTGATTGAGAAGCTGTTGCCGCCGATGTCCCGAACAGTGGTAAACCCCCTCATCAAGGTGCGTTCAGCCGCCGGCACCGCGCGGGCGGCGATTTCGTAAACATCTCCTGTCAGAATCACAGCTTGCGGCACCTCTGCCATGGTCATGTGCCAATGAGCATCAGAGAGGCCAGGAATCAATGTACGACCACCGCCATCAATCACTTTACCACCAGCAACAGCTTGAGGCTCTGTCGAGATAGCAGTAATTAAGTTATCTGTAATGACGACATTAGCATTTTTTATTAACTTTTCATTGACTCCATCAAACACATTGACGTTAGTTATTAATGTAACCTCTGGCACAGATTGCGCGTTAGTATAAACAGCACCTGATAACATTAAGATAAAGAAAGAGAAAAATGTATTAACCGATTTTAGTAAATTCATAACTTTTCCTTTAAAAATTATATCTTTATCTCATCTTATATTTAGATAAATATAACCAAATAGTAAATTTACCCATCACCGATAAGATAAAACAATTTTTTAATCACTTTGTCGTTTTGAGAATGTTACTTGCGATATTTTTTCTTAATATTTTTTACACCAAACCAACAAAGCATCGTTGAAAAAATATAAATGTTTTACTTCCTATACAGACCTTACCGTAATTTCTATCTAAAAATACGACAGCCTCAATACCGGTTAATTCAACACGATTCTTGAGGTAACAAACTGAATTAATTTTACCTTCGTCTTCCATTTTTCAATGCAACGATGTAGAGACTAAAGTTCCTCTAAGTTATTCAGTAATTGATAAAAGAACCCGATTGACTTGGCATATTCATCTACTAGAATCCGTTCGTTCACACCGTGAAAACCTGCATACTCTTTCATTGACTCGAGCTGTATACCTGTAATGGTATAAACATCAGGAGCAAAGGGGCGCGCCTGGAAATGTTTCGAATCAGACCCACCAATTACGAAAAATGGTGACACAATAAGATCATTACCCCATGTTTGACGGATAGTTTTTTCAAGCACTTTGTAACCCTTCCCGGTCGCATCCGCAACATTGGTAGCTGGGGTGGATGCCGAGATATCTCTGACGGTTATACGATCATCATCAATCGCTTTCTTGACATGGTCGATAATAACTTCTGGGGTATCGCCAGGCATGGGTCTGAAATTGACAACAGCAATAGCAGAAGGTGGTAAGACATTGTCCTTAATACCGGCATTGAACATGGTAACAGCAATGGTGGTATGCAACATGGCCCTTGTCAGCTGCTGAGTAGCCATTTCTTTAATGAACTGTTTTTCTAACTCTGTCATTTCTCCATCTTTACCAAACGCTACCGCTGCATACATCGGTTGTTTATCTTTATCTAACTCTGGCCCCATATAGAGGTACTGCTGACGAACAGCAGGATGAATTTTATAGGGGAATTTCGCATCTTCCAGTTTGGTGATGGCTTCAGCCAAAATCCCAATATTGGATTCTTCAGGAGGTTGCGATGAGTGTCCACCTTGACCATGAATTGCTATTTCCAAACTCAAAAAGCCTTTTTGCGCAATACCGATCAGTGCCGTGTTATCAGGAATCCCTGGAAATATACCAGGTGTGACAGGCGCGGATTCATCGATAACAAAGGCAAACTTTTTAATTCCTCGCTGCTCCAATACATCAGCGATATGCTTTGCACCTTCTGGGCCACCAACTTCCTCATCTTGCCCAAACACGAAATATAATGTGCGGGAGGGTTGCCAACCCTCTTTTATCTTCATTTCAGCGGCTTCCAGAATGGCATGAATTTGGTTTTTATCGTCCAGAACGCCACGTCCCCAGATATAACCATCAGCTACCGCACCCGCGAAAGGCTCCTGCTTCCATTGGTCTCTGGAGTCGTCCGGCACTGGTACGACATCCATATGCGCATAAAACAACGCTGGAGGTAATGAAGGGTCCTTTCCTTTCCAGGTATACAGCAAGCTGTAGGGGCGCGGGTCACCCATCACCTCCCTTTTCAGGGTTTTGTGGACATTAGGGAAGGAATCCATCAGAAACTGGTGATAACCCAGGAAAGCTTCGGTATCGAAATCACTTCTGTCCTGGTTGGAAATAGTGGGGAATTGAACCGCTTTGGATAACCGCTCTACAGCGCCATCAATATCAACCTCGACGCTTACTGGCTCAACGCCTGTCATCTGCCTTGATTCAAATTTATTTTTCTCCTCAGCATGAGCCATCAAACTCATGGACAATGCCAATACAGTCCCTGTGAGGACTGTACTCAATCCAGTAAGCGATTTCATTGAACGATCTCCTTCTATTTAATCCAAAGCTTTAACTTTGATTAATAATAATAAAATGTACTAAATTGAATTCTTTGGGCATCTCCGTCTCTTCCATTAACATTTTCACGTTCACCGTGCATAACCTCTATTCCCAACGAAAGTTGCTCGTCGTATTTATAGATTAGGTTAGCATGTACAGCCGCCCCAACTTTGATCCAATCCGGATCAAATGCTTCAGGAACGTCCGTGATCTTTGCATACGCATAGCTGAAATTCGATGACAGCGATTGATTCCAGGCCCAATGCAGACCTAGCTGGGTATTCCAAGCCTTCGCCAGATCCAGGTCACCTTCAGAATCTATTGCTGCATTGGGAATACCAGCGTTGGCAAACGTGATCACATCATTGATAGAACCCGACTGATAGCCAAACCCAAAACCGAACCAGTTATTTTTGTTTTTATCAAGATAGACGCGGCCGGCTGTGGTTGCTGTGTACGCCAATTCCTCGGAGTCGCCAACACCCTCAGAACCATCAAAACGAAGCTGCGTGATTGATGCGCCTGTGCTCCATTCCACACGGTCCCAGAGTTTTGTAAACCCGGATGACAACCTTGGAAAGTCTGATCGATCCTTTCCAGACAAATCATCCGGGTTATATATACTGGCATCATTAAAGTTCTCCAGAGCCAGTGCCCATCCAAACGTCTTATCCTCTGAGTGATTGGTCCACCTGATTTGTTCCGTACGCCCGCCCAAAATTGAATCGCCAGAAGCAAAGTCAAGAATCAAAGGAAGCTGCCTTAGTTCTGACAAAAGCGTCCAGGTTTGACCCACCAACAGCTTTCCATAGCGAACATAAGCATGCCTTAAACGTACCGAATTAGGGCTATTTTCATCAAAGAAATCGAACTCGATAAACACACTGTTCTCATGTGGCGAATCAGAATTTCGCGTTTCCATGTGAAATCTAGTTTCGCTGACCTGAACATGACTGTAACTTCCCTCAGATGGATTATCATCAACAGGGATCTGGCCTAAAACCAATTGACGCTTGTTGCCGGTTCCTGAAAAGTCGTGAATGATGTCTAACTTTGCATAGCCTCCAAATGAAAAACGCCAAGGTGACCCAACAAGAGGAATAGACTTCTTAAATTTCTCGTCAAGGTAAGGGTCATATCGACCCTCAGCGGCCATTAACTGACGAATAGAGCTCGTTTCTTCTCTGTTAACTATGACTTTCGCCACCTCTTCAGAAATCTCACTCTGGACAGGGGGAGGCGGTGTATCGGATGATCTCAGTTCCTGTAGCTTTTTTTCCAATGCATCAAGACGCTTTCGCTCCTCATCAATCTGCTTCTGCAGCACCAGAATTTCATCCTGATTGAGATCGGCTACAGCCCAGCACGAAAAAAACAATCCCAAACAGCTGCACCAGATCAATGCCTGACTTTTTGCTCGAACGCGTAGGTAATTTTTAATTTTTATCACCTTAAAATTCTCAAAAAAATGATATTTCCAATTTGAAATGGAAAAGCATCTAGATTATCCATTACCTTCTAACCTTCTCACCGTCTGCAGAACCAAAGCCATCAAGGTCTCTAGATGGCTGCCTTTCGAGTTCGTAATCTACTGAACACTGCGTTGGGTTAAACGCACTTGCGGGGCAAGAGACAAATAAATTTCTATCTGCTCACTCCAGAGATTTTTCACCAAGGTAGAGAGACAACCGGTGCGATAACAAGGCGGATCTGATGCTCAGGACCAAAAGCATCCGGGGACTCTATGTAGTTCCAATACTCCAGTCCCACTTTCCACGGTGTCTTACCAATAATCATGGTCTTATTAATGCCAATACCAACAGGGAGCGTCCACTCCTGACCGCTCTCTGCCTCGTGATCATAAGAAAACGTAGGACCAGAGCGAAGCTGCCAGCCATCTTTCAAATTGACAACCCAGAAGTACTGCCCCGCGGTTACATTGGTATCAATATCGTCATTCCCGGCAACATCCCACTGATGGGTCAACAACAAACCAAGAGCGCCCCAAGGCTTAACAATAGCAACCAGTGCCTCGGGACCTAATGCCCATTGATCTTTCCCTAGTGCATCGTCTGTCGCAGTGGGTATGGTTCCGACAATGCCTCCAATAGCGACAACACCATTTGAAAATGTTTTACCCACGCCTACGTCAAAACCGATATCACCTAAATTAAATCCTGTATTGTCGAAACCGCTAAACGATGGCACACCCTGCTCGAAGGTTCCGGGTAGTCCCAATCCTCCAGCATTATATTCATTTACAGTGGGTACATCTTGCTTGAAAATTATTGGAATGGCCGGCCGGGCGAAAAAATTCATCCCATTTTCAAGTGGGTAAGGCAAGCTGGGCTGAAAGGTCATCCGCACTGCGCTTTGTTTATCGGCGCCAGGAAGATCACCATCGAACGTAATGTAGTCCAGATTGAAATTCATCGTGCCCAGAGCTGTATTAGGGTTTGAAAGCTCAGCGGCGATTTCTGCAGCCGTTTTCTCACCAGAACCTTCAGCAAAAACCAAACCGGGGATAGCAACTGCGCAGGCCATTACTGCAGAACTCAAACACTTTATGGCGGAAAGTCTCATTACTAGCTCCTTACATGTAGCTGTCAAATTTGAGAACCGAGAAATTCGACCCACAGAGTGGTTTGCGACCGAATTTCTTCAACACAGTTTAAAAGGGAAAATTCAATTCTTGCCAGCCCGATTTTAATGACATCCCCGAAAGGAAAACAGGGATGTCACTTCGTCGGATAACGATCTTAATTCAAGGTAATTTTAAAGATTTTCCCATCCTTCATAATCAGACCGAATTGGCTCCTTCGCTGTCAATCAAAGCAACGTTTTCCAGAGGATTGCCATTTACAAAAACCAGATCTGCATAGGAAGTTTTGTCAATCACTCCGAACACTCCCTGTTTACACACCAGTTCTGTATCGAAAAGCACGTCTGTTGCCCTGGCCATTTTGACATCCATCTTCTGGGCAACCTCAGTTACGTCGATAATTATTGGTTTACTGACTGAGTCTTTAAACTGGTTTGTATTTTCATCGTTGATCATGGACTGCACCGAAAGCCAGGAGTCCTTTTTTTCATTAACGATAAATATTCTTCGCTGGGCATATTGCGTGACCAATGGATTACATTGTTTAAGCCTAGATCAAACTTTAATAATTTACTTAAGACACATCAAAAAAACTGTGCGGTTGACATAAATAATTCTGAATTTTTGATCTGCTCATGGCACGTCCTTCCTCAAATCAATTCAAAGGTACTTTCACTAAGAATCATGAGCATCAATCTCTGACGACCTGTATTTACGGGGATTAATTCCCAAATTTTCGCCTAAATCATCAATCAATCACTTCATGACACATAATCCACCATGTAAGAATAAAATCTAGCACACCGCTATCAATCCAGGCGTTTATAATGTATGCAGATTTTCCGTTTTACATATGTTCCTTTCATTTCACAATATGGAGTACTAAAGTGGTCATAGAGTCGCCATCCGTTGAAAATCGCATCATCACATACCACAAAGACAAGTGCCCAAATTACTCACCAAAAAAAGTCCAGCTTCCAGTGAAAGAATCTTATTACGTACAGGCCGGGCGAGGTGAACATACAGTTAATGTACAGATGGCGACTGTCGGCGAAATCGGTCTGCTTCGACTCGCTATTGATGTAGAAGCAGTGGGCATCAATGTATTCCATCCCGATTATGTGAGTTTCGCGCTTCCGATATCCTGGTCTGGTGATTATTTCATAAATGGTGACTCTGCAAACAGATCCAGCATTTACATGCCTGGAGATCTAGACAGTATTCACCAACGTTCAAAGAGTCGGGATGTGTGCGGTATAACCATACCAAGAAGACCATTTGTCGAGACAATCGCCGCATTACGTGGTGTCAGCGTCGAAGCTATCAAGTTACATGATCGCGAGTTGCGTCTGACGGAAACCGATGGCTTTAAGGTGCGTGTCCAACTCACCTCAATACTTCATGAAGCCTGTAGTGACCACGGGAATCATTCATCCGATAAGATTAGCAATAAGGTGTTTGGTCTGTTGACCGATACCTACTTACATGCCTTAACTGAAACTCTTCCTCAAACCGAACGAATGCGTGATCCCAACCGCATTGTTCGACTTGCTGAGGAACATTTTATGGCTGCCGGTAGACAGCCAGTCTCGCTGGCAGATCTATGCTCTGCGGCAGATGTCGGAAAAACAACTCTCTATCTGGCGTTCAACAGGGTGTGTGGTCTACCCCCTCTCGCGTACTTACAAAAACGCCGGTTTATGCGGGCGCACTCCGGCTTGATTAATTCAGCCAACGAGCGTGGACGGGTAAAACATACAGCGCTAAACTCCGGATTTACGGAGATCGGTCGTTTTTCGGTTGAATATCGTCAGTTGTTCGGAGAATCACCATCGGAAACGCTAGGCCGGGATGCAACCTAACCTACCACAATAAGTTTATCTACTTGCTGAATAGGGGCACCCGAGCCCCATACCAAAGTAGTGGCAACTCCAGACAGGTCCCCGAAAATTCCCTCATCGGTTTTCGAGGCGATTGTAATCCAGAAGCCCAAAATCAACTGGCTCAAAATTTTCGTACCCTCTGTAAACACGGTCACTGAACACCCAGAAATCAGGATGGCTACGACGTACAGCGTACCTATTCATTAATTCTGAGAAGCCTTGCTCTGTACCGGAAGCTGAGATTCGTTTAATAAAATCAACAAGATTATTATCGTTAATTTTAAAAAACAGATTTGGATAACTCCCAACAAAACCACGAAGAATAATCAGCTGATCTTCACTAGGAATGCGTTTTTTTTGTTCTCCAAACATTGAGGTCATATTCAGGTGAGCATTGTTTTTAATTAATGTAAAAAACTCATCACCATCTTTGGTTTCGACAAGAATGATTGAGTTTTGCGGTAAATTATTAAGATCGTCACCTTTTATGCTTGAAACACTCCCCAGCGTTCTGGCCAGATCCTCATTTTTCAGGCTGGATAGCTTTCGATATTTTGGAAGAAGATACTTATATTTATTCATAAGCATCTTAAATAGTTCTTGTTTTGGATTATCCGTGTTGTAAGAAATCGCTGTATTGTGGTTGGCTCTTTCCACTTCGGGGCTTTCCAGATAAGCCAGAACCTCTTCATTTGCTCCCCGATACCATAACGCCCTTTCCTTTTTTCTGCTCTCCTGAGGCAATAAAAGAAGGAATGTTCCTTCACTCTCCATTCTCAAAAAGTCCATATAGAGACGCGACAATAACTGATGACCTACATTTCCATAGACGTCGTAACCTGCCACCAGCAAATAGTGAATCCTCTCCAGATCCATATATCCCAATAGCCAGGCCGTCTTGGGCTGCATGCCAAGCAAGCCCTTTTCAACAGTTGCACTGTCGTAGTGCCTAAACACGGTTAAAGCCGCATTTTCATTACTGCCATTGCCATCCCACAGCTGACTGAGATCCAGAGGCACTTTCTCATGCCCTAACGACAGCAAATATTCATCTCTTTTAGCGAGATAGTTACGTTGTTTTTTGGAATAGGTACGCCAGGCACTCAGCGGCCGATAAATACTGTCTTTACCGGAAGGCAAGCTGAGCAAGTCCCCATTATCAGCAATAAACTCTGTTAATGCCGTATCCTGCAGTTCACTCGGCTTAATAAAAAACACCCAGAAGTGATCATTGATGACATTGAGAGCCACTTGCCCCCGGCATACCGGCCCCTTAATAAAACCCATCACCGTATACTGAGCTTCATCCAGAATAAATTGATAGCGAGAGGAGACAGGTAGCTGCTTAAATGTCAGAAAGGGATTTGAGGAGTGCTTCAGATCGTAATCAGGCAGCTGGTCTACGGTGTAGTCTCGGTCGTAGAATAGAGAGTTCCATCGAATCATCCGTTTTTTGTTGAGAGCGTAAGGCATATGGGTTTTAGCAACCACCACCCCCTTCGATTCGACAAGTCGATAGTATACTCGTTCTACCGCAGGATCATCGTAGGGGCGTCGAGTCGCAATAATATCAACAGGTTGACCTGGTGCCGTTCGGGATCTAACCAATCGAAAGAAATGCCGACCTTCGAGCTCGTCAAAATACAGACTTGCAAGGAATAAGTGCTCATAAATATAGCGATTGACTAACTGCCCCCGCAGAGAACTTTGATTGAAAAATGTCTCCCACTCCGTAATCAGTGATTTGAATTGAGAAGGTAATGCCGGCCTCTTTGTGTGTACAGCACCTTGTTCCAGCCATCTCAGCAGCAGTTGCTGCTCATTGGATTTAAGCCCCGGTAAGGCATATGGCATCCCCCATAATGGGTTTCTGTTGGAATAAGAAGTAATCTCTTCGGGTTTGGGGCATTCATTCTTTCGGTTAAGTCCAAAGGTAAAGTCATCACTCAGGATATTTGCGTCAGGAAGAGGATTATTTGATTTGAGCTGCAACAGTTGATGCATCACTCCAGCAGCTTTATTTGCGGTGAACGTTTCATCCTGTTCATTAAGAACAGGATGAAAGCCTTTTGCGCGCCATTCACTCACCGATCCGGCATCTTCAAACAAACGCGTTAAGTCTGCTTTAAATAAACGCGATTGATCGTAGACAGAATCTTTGGATGCCCCTCGCTCTATCCCCTCTATCGATCCCAGCTTTAGCTGGCAGGGTGCATCGTAGCAACTGTGGCAAACAACACAACGATTCTCAATCACTGGCTTTACATCATTCCAGTAATCAATTTGACCCGTTTCTAAAACCTTCACTTCTCTATCTCCGGGCTGTGCTGGACCATAAAGCTCGGAGAGTTTCTTCGCCCCAAATGTCGTACATCCTGTGACAAACACAACCAGCATGAGAAATCTGGATTTTTTTATCACCAAAAAAATATTTAAAAATCTACTCACTAATGAACACTCCATGGCAATTAGTTTGCTTGACATGCAAGATTAGTAATTGCGAAATTCCCTTGTGGAAATGAGAGTTATTGATTATTATCTGCTATATTTCGTAGGGTGGTTTTCTACCTGAAAGATGTAAACAATCTTCCGATCCATCCAGAATATTCTGGAGAACGTACCAATTATAGTCTGTGATATCGGCATAGCCTGATTAAAATTGGCAACATTTTCGCAGTCGCTTTTTCCTTCACGTAACTCGACAAGCTATCCATAGAGAGAACCCATATTTTTCAATAAGTTACTGTTATTAAGCGTATTCAGATACCCGTGGATACCAAGAGCTTGTCCACAATTACAGTTAAATACCTATAATTTCACGATCAGGTTTCCGACATTCCCAAGTGAACTCCTGTTAATCCACAAACTTTAGCCCATCAGAAAACATTGCAGATTTATCTATATCAACCTATAGGGTTAAAGATCCATTAACTGTCATCCTGTCACTGACGTTTATCTTTCTTGTCGCGTGTATCATCGCAGTACCGCTGGCTTCACGATTTTCACTGGGCTCAGTTCTTGGCTGTCTGATCGCCGAGATTGAAATCAGCCCTCTAATGGCACTACAGAATGTCAACATTGAAGGGTAATCCTCCCATTTTTAACTGACATTCAAAGTAGAGGTTAAGCAGCCATCAGTGGTGGTTTCCCATTATTGGACTTATAAAGCCGTTCGTGATTGTGAAACCAAAGCCATTCAGTTGCATACTCCTGAACTTGTTCGAGCTTTTCGAACAGGTGTTTACTGACCCCACTATACCGGATGGTCCGGTTTGTTCTCTCAATATAGGTATTCTGTTGAGGCTTACCCGGTTGGATATATTCAATCCGGATATCATGCGCCACCGCCCACTTTGTAAACTCATGACTGATAAATTCTGGGCCGTTGTCCCATCGTATAACTGCTGGCTTTTCCCTCCACTCAAGTAGCTGATTTAGTACTCGGATCACTCTGATTGATGGCAACGAAAAGCCTGCTTCGATGACAATCCCTTCGCGCCGGTAATCATCAATGACATTGAACAAGCGATAACTTCGGCCATCGGATAGCTGGTCATGCATAAAATCCATTGACCAAACTTGGTTCGGGCGGAGGGGCTCTTTCAATGGCTCTGGTTTGTTGCGCTTCAATCGCCTTCTGGGCTTGATCCTGGATGTTCAATGCTAGCTCACAATAAATTCGATAAACCCGTTTATGGTTCCAGGTAAGGCCCTTCACATTTCTCAGGTAATCAAAGCACAAGCCAAAACCCCAATCGGTATCACTTTCCGTCAATCGGATTAGCCAATCAGCAATCGCTTCGTTTTCTGATGACAATACAGGCTGGTTACGATAACAGGTTTCGCTGACCTGGAAGGCGCTGCACGCTAGACGAATACTGATTCCTCGGCTAGCAACAACCTCTTGCGCCATCTCCTTACGTTGAGATGGTCTCACCACTTTTTTCCATGGCCTCCTGGATAATCTCAGCTTTAAGACGCTCTTCAGCATTCATTTTCTTTAGGCGGCGATTTTCATCTTCAAGCTCTTTGAGGCGTGCCACCATCGATGTATTCATGCCTCCATACTTCGCTCGCCACTTGAAAAAACTGGCTGTGCTCATACCGTGTCCCCGGCAAAACTCAGAAACTGGTGTTCCGGATTCAGCTTGCTTAAGAGTAGCCATAATCTGACTATCCGAATAACGGGGTTATTTCATGCAGAATCTCCTTCAAACTATTATGAGAAAATTCTACTTTTCAGGCCAGTTATTTATCGGGGGGATTACCACTGACAGCCCAAGAATAATTAAGATATAGCAAAGATCGGATACTAAAAAGGAACCACTTTATCCCAAGTGGTCAGGGCTAGGCGCCGAAGTATCAGCGACTTTAATCTTCATGCGGCATTAAAATCGTGACCACCGGTTCCCCCTCATCACCAGGGCCCACGATCAGTTTTAACGTCACTTCCTGTGGCTCCAGTGTCTTTCCATCTCTGCGCACCCGATACAGCGTAAAGGTCATTCGATCTTTCGGCTGGTCCGCTCGACGGATCATAAACACCGCCATGAACAACACGTCCCACAATCGACCGTCTTCATCCTGGCATACCTGGCTGCGGTGTCGTTGTTCGCCCTAAGACACGCAATCGCGCCACACCGAATGCGTCAGTGCCACCGGCCATTGAAATCCGGCTTCCCGGGCCATGGTCGTTACGTCGATTAAAACACCGTCCGAGATCGCCTCGGCTCGGCTGTAACTTGACACCAACGGACCAAACACGGCTTCTAACGAACGGTTTTTGGTTTTCTTCATGACAGAACTCCCTACAGAAATGACTCCGTTAGGGAGTTCTGTCCCAGTGGGCAGCAGAACTCCCCGATGGGTTGATTGAGTGAACAGGGTTAAATCAGCCCCTGCTCGGCGAACGACAACGAGCCACCCGCAGCGACGATAAAATGATCCAGCACCCGGATGTCCACCAGGGCCAGCGCTTCTTTTAAACGCTGGGTGATCGCTTCATCGGCGTGACTGGGTTCGGCGACCCCGCTGGGGTGGTTGTGAAAAAACAGCACTGCGGCGGCGTTAAAACTCAGCGCTTGCTGCACCACCACGCGCGGGTAGACCGACGCACTGTCCACCGTGCCCTGAAACATCTCGGTGGTATTGATCACCCGATGCTGATTGTCCAGAAACAAACAGCCAAACACTTCGGTTTTCCGATCCGCCAACAGCAGACGCAAATAATTGCGGGTCTGAATGGGGCTCGAAATCTCGGCGCCGGGCTGATGCAAGTCCTGTAACACCGCAAACGCCAATGTCAGCAGGGACTGTTTTTCAGCGTCGTTTAAGGTCGCAAGGTTCACTTTTTGAAAACGATTATTACGGTTCACCGCAATCGGTGAGGCATTTGACACCATGACGGGTCTCCTTGAAGGGTGCGAGCAGACCCGTCCGAGAGGCACGGGGTTCCTCGCGGGTTCGGTAAAATGGCAGCGTCGGAAGACACTGCCAGGGGTTGCGCTTAAGCGACGACGGTGTTGCCGGTGATCGCCGGGTAGTAAGGGTTCCCTTCCACTTTGATCCACTGGAATCGCAGCAAGCGGGACTTCAAGCCCACCCCGGTGGTACCCGCCTTGTCGCCTTGTTTGAACACAAACGACTCGGCCTGCAAATCACTGAGGTGAAAGCCAACCAGCACTTTCATGTCGGCCTCGATGGCCGGCATGAGCTGGCGCACCAGATCTTTTGCTTCTTCGCCCACCACCACACAGTCGAAATGGGTGTATTGGGCAGCGTCAGCCGGACCTCGCAACGCCGCCACCGTGACACTGAGAAAAGGCGTGCCTGTCTCGGGGGTCACCAGCCGGGCGCGGTTGAGGTAACCGATGCCGTGGATATCAAGATCGAAATACTTCGGTTTTTCTGAAGGTGTTTGTCTTGGGTTCATAACGCAGTCTCCTGGACACAGTGAAACGCCGGAGCACGCGAGTCCCTGGCGGGATCGTGTGCCCGGCAGGGTGAGTGGTAGCCTCAGGGCAAGCCCCGAGGTTGGATTGACGGTAAAACCGCAGTATCGATTGCACAATCCGCCGATACCTGAGTTGCCACTGAGACCGCAGTGACCACGTTAAAAACCGTTACGCGTTGTTTTCCGGATCATCACAGACGTATTGCAGGTACTTGAGCATGCCGCGGGCGTTGGCAAACGCCGCGTGATCGGCAACGATCTGGTTAGGGAACCAGTTGGCAATGTACTCCGCCAGTGCCATGCTGCCGCCACCGACAAACAGTACCCGATCCAGTTCGGCGCCGAGGCCCAGCTTGCGCCGGGTTTCGGTGTACAACCGTTCCACCAGTTCCCATTTCTTGTATACACCTACCATCACCAAAAAATCGATATTTAAATCCGTAATATCCTGATTTTTTGGACATTAATTTTCGTTTATGCTGTTGGCCAGATTCTGTGGTTATCACTTTAAGCACATGCCGCAACCGGCGGATGACAGTGATTAGCACGCGATGTACGAGTGAGAAAGGACCCGAAACATGACTGATTATGATGTATTTAATGGCGATGCCGATGGTATCTGTTCACTGTTGCAGCTGCGCCATAGCGAACCGCGTGAGGCGACCCTGGTAACGGGCGTCAAACGCGATATTGATTTGCTGAAACAGGTCAATGCCAAGCCCGGCGACCGGATTACCGCGCTGGACATATCCCTTGATAAAAACCGCGACGATGTGACTCGGCTGCTGCAGCAAGAAGCCAGTATTTTCTATGTGGATCATCACTTTGCCGGGGAGATCCCCAGCCACCCCCAGCTTAAGACCCTGATAAATGAGGCGTCCGACACCTGCACCAGTATTCTGGTCAACACCCATTTAAAGGGTCAATTTACCCTGTGGGCGATTGTTGGAGCCTTCGGTGACAACCTCAAGAAAAGCGCAACCGCCCTGGCCAATAGCCTAAAACTGGCGCAAGACGACGTCACCCTGTTGGAACAGCTGGGCATTTACATCAATTACAACGGTTATGGTTCCGACTTGAGTGACCTGCATTTTGAGCCCGCCAAGCTGTTTCAAAAGCTGCTGCCCTACACAAATCCTCTGGATTTCATCAAGGATGGCAACGTCGATTTCAAACAGCTGCAAACCGGATACACCGAAGACATGGCGGCCGCCCAAAGCAGCCAGCCTGAAATGGCCACGTCAAACAGTGCCATTTACATGCTCCCCAATGAAAAGTGGGCGCGTCGTGTCAGCGGTGTGTTTGGCAATGACCTGGCCAATCAATACCCCGATAGAGCTCACGCGGTGTTAACCGCAAAAGCCAATGGCAATTACCTGGTGAGCGTACGGGCGCCGCTCAACAATAAAACTGGCGCCGCGGATCTGTGCCGGCAATTTGCGACCGGTGGCGGACGCGCTGCCGCAGCCGGTATCAATGACTTACCCGCCGGCGAATTGAAAACCTTCGCCGATCGACTGGAAGCCGCCTACTGCTAACTCGGGTTATTCCAAGTTCTGCCATGCCGAGGGGCTTAAATTAGTGTGTGTATTTAAGCCCCTCGGCACGCGTCCGCCCCTCTTTTCGGGCACACACGTTAAGTACGCTCATTTAAGTACCCTGCTCTGGCAGCCCAGGAAAATTTTCAAATTATTGTTGCTATTTCTACGTGACTTGCCTTTCAATGGCTAAACTGGTCTGACACAGACTGACTTGTGTGCCCTGCGGGCCGCCCTCCCTTGCATGTACTCTTTGGGACTGCCTTCTATCGGGCCAGGGCTTGCCAGGCAAACCGCCGGCTTGCACCGCCCCCAGTCGACAGCCAATCCCATAAGAGGGTTTTGTCATGCTGATCACCTTCGAAACCACAGCCAGCTTTGATGTGGACCCTCAAAAAGGCTTTACGCCACTGTGTCCGGAAGAGTTGCCCGTTGAAGGGGGCCACGACATCGTGGCGGCCCTCAATCAACAAGCAACATTTGCCCGACTTCGGGTGTTTTCCAAGGACGCTCACCCCGCTAATCCTATCTGGGCCGCCACCCATGAGGCTCCCCCATTCAGTCCGGTCAAGGGGGAAGATGTGGATGTCCGCTGGAATCTGCATTGCGTGCCAGGCACCCGAGGCTTTCAGTTGTTGGATGGCCTGCCGCCGATTAAGTCCTACGACTTCGCCGTCTACAAAGGCATCGAACCTGACATGCACCCCTACGGGGCTTGCTTTCATGATCTGAAAGATACCTTGTCGACGGGCGTGATTGAGTTTCTCAAACAGCAAGGGATTGATACCGTGATTTGCGGGGGCCTGGCGACCGATCACTGCGTGCGCTTGACCGTTTTGCAACTGCTGCGCGCAGACTTTCAGGTGGTACTCAATCTGGAAGCCTGCCGAGGCATCAGCTCCACAGCTACCCAGCAGGCACTGGCAGAAATGAAAGCGGCCGGAGCTAGAATCATTCACCGGACCAACGAGCTGTGCAACTCAATTTGAGTGACAGAATCCTACGGCAGGAGACGGGATCATGAGACAAAAAGGCGAACCCATCATCACCAGTTTGTTAGACACCGACAAGTACAAGTTTTCCATGCAGCAGGTCAATCTGCACCAATACCCCCGCGCCACCGCCCGCTACCGCTTCAAGCTGCGCGATAAAGACATTGACCTGACGCCGATTGCAGCCGAAGTCAAAGACCAGCTGGCCATGGTGGCAGAACTGCGCTTTCAGGAGGATGAATTGCGCTACTTAAGCGAAGAGCCGCACCTGAGCGCGGGTTACATAGACTTCCTGAGCGATTTCACGCTGGATACCAAACACATTCAGTTGGAAACCAGCGGGGGTAATCTGAACATTTACACTGAGGGATCCATGCTCAAGGGCGGCCCCTGGGAACTGTATGTGCTGCCCATCGTGAGCGAAGTCTGGTACCGACACACCATCCCCGAGCCGAATTACGAGGAAGGCCGCAGGCGCTTGTCCGAGAAAATCAGTTTGTTGAAATCTCAAGGGGACATGCCCGGCTTCAATTTTGCCGATTTTGGCTCTCGTCGTCGCTTCAGCAAAGCCTGGCAGGCAGAAGTCATTCGCACCCTGCGCCTGAACCTGTCCGAGTATTTTGTGGGCACTTCCAACTATCACTTTGCCATGGAACAAGGCCTGATTCCCGTGGGCACCATGGCTCATGAATACCTGCAGGCCTGGCAAGGGCTGGTGCATCCCCTGGACGCCCAAAAAGCCGCGCTGGATGCCTGGGCACAAGAGTTTCGCGGCTGCCTGGGTGACGCCCTTACCGATGTGATTGGTATGGATTCGTTTTGTGACCTGTTGGATCTC
This sequence comes from Pseudomaricurvus hydrocarbonicus, assembly GCF_011602365.1. Classification (GTDB taxonomy): domain Bacteria; phylum Pseudomonadota; class Gammaproteobacteria; order Pseudomonadales; family Cellvibrionaceae; genus Pseudomaricurvus; species Pseudomaricurvus hydrocarbonicus. Next base: position 178,078 of record NZ_JAAONZ010000007.1, on the reverse strand, counting down.
TATTTGGCCAAGCAATTCGATGGTTTCCGCCACGATTCCGGTTGCCCGGAGCTCTGGTGTGAGAAACTGATTCAGCGGCTGCACGCACTGAAAGTGGACCCCAAAACCAAGCGGGCCATCTGGAGTGATGGCTTGAGCATTCCTGGAATGGTGGAACTGTATCGCCAGTTCCAGGATAAAATTCAGGTGGGCTTTGGTATCGGCACCAACCTCACCAACGATTTGGGCTACAGGCCACTGAACATTGTCATGAAACTCACCGAGGTCAATGGACGTCCCGTCGCCAAGCTTTCTGACAGCCCCGGCAAAATCATGTGTGAAGATCCCGATTATGTAGCCTGGCTGGCCAACAGTTATGGGCGTAAAGCGGAGTTTGTCTGCTGATAAGGTCCCGTCTTATCCGCATCAAATTCTGTATTCACCGGCTTGCAGCCGTTGTTGACACCGGTGATGTTGACGCAAGTTACCAACCTACGCTGAACCCGGTAACTCGCCTGCGAGGCTTCAGGCAACCAACGTCACTGGCTCCGGTTTACCCACAGTAAAAGACCTGTTGTATTGGACAGCTATGGCTTTTACGGGCAGGGTAATGGCATCTAAAACATCATGACAAAGTAGCTCATGACTTTACAGGAGACTGGCGAGTGAATGCCGTTATTGTTGCTGTAGGCATTATGTTGGGGTTGAGCCTGTTACGGATCAATGTGGTCCTGTCGCTGACATTAGGCGGTCTTGCCGGCGGCCTCATTGGGGGCCTGTCACTGGAGAACAGCATTACCGAGTTCAGCAATGGCCTGGGGGGTGGCGCGGCGGTAGCCTTGAGCTATGCCCTGCTCGGTGCCTTTGCGGTGGCCATTGAAATGTCGGGCTTACCCGACGTCATGGCGGCTAAAGTACACAGCTTGCTGGCCGGGGAATCCACCCCCAAGCAACAAGCCCGCCTTAAAAGCCTGCTGTTGTTTTTGATTTTGGTGGTCGCGGTGTGTTCACAAAACCTGGTGCCGGTGCACATTGCCTTTATCCCTATTCTGATCCCGCCCCTGCTGCACATCCTGCAGGAATTCAAACTCGATCGCCGCTTGATCGCCTGCATCCTCACCTTTGGGTTGACCATGCCCTATATGATCATGCCCATCGGGTTTGGTGGCATTTTCATGAATGAAATTCTGTTCCGGCAATTGCAAGACAATGGGGTTCCCAACATTGACAGCAGCATGATACCCGTCGCTATGAGTCTCCCGGTAACGGGCATGGCCCTGGGGCTTTTGGTCGCGGTGTTTTTTAGCTACCGCCGTCCCCGTGACTATCAATTGCACCCCATCGAAACACCGGATGACGCCGTCAAAAGTCAAGCCGGGACCAGCGCTCATCCACCCAGTCGGAAAATATGGATGACCGTCGGGGCCATCCTGTTGGCGTTTGCGGCACAACTCGCCACCAGCTCAATCATTGTCGGTGCACTGGTAGGCTACATTGTCTTTCTGGCAGGCGGCATTGTGCACCTGCGCGAGTCAAACGATGTGGTCATCAACGGCATGAAAATGATGGCGCAGATTGGTTTTGTGATGATTGCGGCCGCCGGATTTTCCTCGGTAATCAAGGCGACGGGAGATGTGAGTACCCTGGTGGCAACCTCTTCGGTGCTGATCGGCGACAATCAGGCGCTGGCGGCACTGGCCATGCTGGTCATTGGTTTGCTGATTACCATGGGGATTGGCTCCTCGTTTTCTACTGTGCCGATCATTGCCGCCGTGTACGCGCCACTGGCATTGCAACTGGGGTTCAGCCCGCTGGCCACCATTGCCCTGGTCGGCACGGCCGGCGCCCTGGGTGACGCGGGTTCCCCCGCATCGGACTCCACCCTGGGGCCGACCATGGGTCTCAATGCCGACGGTCAGCATGATCACATCTGGGATTCCGTCGTGCCTACGTTTATTCACTACAACATTCCCCTGATTATCTTCGGCTGGGCTGCGGCTATGATTCTCTAGGCGCTGTTAACTTTGACGCTATCGGTTTTCAGAGCTCTCTGTTTTGAAAGTGACAGCAGAAGACTTCTTCGTCAAACTGGCCTCAGTTTGGGCACCCGCGTGCTGGAACTGGCATATAAATTGCACACTTTTCAGAATTCCCCGCTATCAGGATACTTCTGAAAACCGTGCCGTGGTGTGATTGTGGCGCACCACGGTCAAGGCACGGTGTCTTTCACTTTGCAAGCAGGTAACTCTATGTTTAAACAATTATCACTGGCGCTCTGTGTGTTAACCACTGTACTGGCAGGCTGCTCCCCAGACACCGCTGAAACAGCCCAAGCTCCAGCGGCACAGGCCAGTGACAGCGTAGAAACGCTGCATCAACGACTCCTCACCATGGACACCCATGTGGACCTGGACGTGAGCAATTTTACCCGCAAGCAAAATTACACCCAGGACCTCAAAACCCAGGTTGACCTGGCCAAACTGGCACGCGGTGGCCTGGATGCCATCTGGTTCAGCATCTACACCGCGCAGGGGGAGCTCACAGAAGCCGGATACGCGGCCGCACTGGACAACGCCATCGCCAAGTTTGATGCCGTGCATCGCCTTGTTGAGGAAATCGCACCGGACCGTATCGGCCTGGCCACGACGCCTGAGCAAGTGCGGGCGCTGGTGGCCGAAGGCAAACTGGTGGCCTTGATGGGGGTTGAGAATGCCTATCCACTGGGCACGGATCTGAGCCTGGTGCAGGACTTTTACAACCGTGGCGCGCGCTATATGTCACTGGCGCACAATGGTCACAGTCAATTTGCCGACTCCAATACCGGCGAAAGTGATGGTCAATGGCTGTACGGCGGACTCAGTGACCTGGGCCGCGATCTGGTGAAGGAGATGAATCGGGTCGGCATCATTATCGACCTGTCGCATCCCTCGAAAGCCGCCAACCTCGAAACCCTGCGCCTGAGCAAAGCACCGGTCATCGCCTCTCACTCTTCCGCTCGGGCTTTGAATGATGTCAGCCGTAATCTGGATGACGAAGAGCTGTTGGCCATCCAGGAAAATGGCGGTGTGGTGCAGACGGTCGCCTTCGCCTCCTACCTCAACACCGGGAAATACAACGCCTGGCAAGAAAAAGCCGCTGCGGTGATGGCCCGTGAAGCCCAGAAAACCGGCTTCAACATCCTCGCCTGGCCGCAAGTGGGTAAGCTCGACAGTGAAGCCCGCCGTGAGTATATGGCGGGCTACAGGGAGCTTCGTGCCAAGGTAGCTCCGCTGCTCAAGCAGGAAGTCGATCCCGTTGCTCCACCGGTGAATGTGCAGGACTTCGTCGATCATATCGACTACCTGGTACAGAAAATCGGCATTGATCACGTCGGTATCAGCTCCGACTTCGACGGCGGTGGCGGTGTGTCCGGCTGGAACGACGCCTCCGAGACATTGGCCGTGACTCGCGAACTCCTGCAGCGCAACTACAGCGAAACAGACATCACCCTGTTGTGGGGTGGCAACCTGATGCGCGTGATGGATGAAGTGCAAGCGGTCGCTGCCACATTAAACTCGACGGAAGACTCTGGGGAGGAATCTGAAGCGCAAATCGTTCAGCAATAACTCCGGTCGATCACTCAAGCCGTAACGTAAAAAGCTGATTTCATCCGGTTGCTTAGGATGAGACAGCATTTATTTTTTCAGGGCGTCCAGCTTTTTCATATAGAGCCCCACCATGGTCAAGCATGCGCCCGAAGCGAGCATATGAAGGCCCAGCAAAAAGCCGAGCAGAGAGATTGTTGCACTTGGCGATGACAACAGGATGATTGCCAATAAAATTGATGCCAGACCGGAGAGTATGAGTGGCCAAAAGAACGGCGTTCCACGTGCGCGCAACCCGAACAGGACTTGAACCGCTCCACTCGCCGCCATCAAGATGAGTAAAAATGTCGTCAGCGAGACAATCCCAGCCAGCGGGTTAGACAAAAAGGACCACCCCAGAAATACCGTGAGGAAGCCGAGCGCTAATGTCAGCCATTTTCTCCCGGATCCCTCCTCAAGAAACCCGAGAACAACTTGCGCAGCGCCACCGATCAATAAGACAATACCGGTGACGACCACGATAGCGCCAGAAGCAACCGCCGCATTGAACAGAACAACCAAACCAAGCACAATTGTCAAAACACCCGCCCAGAAAAAGCGTGTAGAGTAATTCATAATTACTGTCCTTTTTTTTGTGAAGGGATACTGGCCCAAAACCCGTTTAACCTGCTGATTTTAGCAATAATCAAGTGGCCATTAGACAAGTCGGACCTCAGCAGTTGACTGAACATTCAAAAGATTCAAAGATCCTCCAAATCATTCATTAACTGGTAACTGGTAACTGGTAACTGGTAACTGGTAAAAGTGCCCGACTGACTTTGCAAATTCATCCACCTTAATGCGCTCATTGACACCGTGAAACGTGAAAACCGGCAAACTCTTCAATGGATTCACCTTGAATCCCGGTTATGGTATAGGCATCGGACGCAAAATCACGCGCCTGGAAATGACACCGTCTGATATTCTTGACTGCTTAAAGCCTAGCAAAGAATGTAAACGGCAAACCTCTTTTCATGAAATATTATTATGACCACAATGACCAAACACCAACCCACTGCTCTCCCTCGCTGGCAACTCATCGGCCCCGGGCTCGTCGCGGCGGCCACAGGGGTCGGTGCCGGTGACCTGGTGGCGACCCTGGTGGCCGGGAGTTTATACGGCTATCAGTTGATTTGGGCCGCGGTGCTGGGCTGTCTGCTGAAGATCATTCTGGTGGAAGGTGTGGGGCGCTGGACGCTCGCCAGTGGCCACACCATCTTCCACGGTTGGCGCTCGCTGGGGCGCTGGGCTTCGGTCTATTTTGGCATCTACATTGTGCTGTGGGGGTTTGTGTACGGGGCGACAGCCATGAGTTCGACTGCCCTGCCCCTGGCCGCGCTGTTCCCCGCTGTCGACCTGAAAATCTTTGCCGTGGCGTCCGGGCTGTTGGGGCTGGCCCTGGTCTGGCTGGGCTCCTACGCGGTGTTTGAACGCATCATCGCGGCATTGGTCGGCATGATGTTTGTCGCCGTGGTCGGCTCAGCCCTTATGACCGGGCCCAACCTCACCGACATCGCCCGGGGGCTGGTACCCCGCCTGCCGCAAGGTTCGCTGTTTTATGTGCTGGGCCTGGCGGGGGGCGTTGGCGGCAGCATCACGCTGGCCGCTTACGGTTACTGGATACGGGAAAAGGGTTGGCGCCAGCCGGGCTGGATGCGAGTGATGCGGCTCGACAACAGCGTGGCCTATGTGATGACCGGCATTTTTGTGGTTGCCATGTTGATCGTCGGTGCCGAGCTCCTCTATTCGGCCAATATTGCCATTGCCGGAGGGTCCCGCGGGCTGCTCGACCTGGCCGGCGTGCTTGAAAGCCGTTACGGCAGCATCTGGTCGATCATTTTTCTGTTGGGGTTTTGGGCCTCGTCGTTTTCGTCACTGCTCGGGGTCTGGCACGGGGTGAGCCTGATGTTTGCGGATTTTGTCGCCCACTGGCTGGCTGCAAAAGAGGATCCGGCAAAACTTGGGGCTCACTCTGAACCCGTCCCCAGTCAGCAACACGCCAGGTGGTACATGTTGTGGCTGACCTTCCCCTCCATGGCCCTGCTGTTCATGGATAGGCCATTTATGCTGATTGTCGGCTACGGGGTCTTGGGCGCACTGTTTATGCCATTTCTGGCAATCACTTTGCTGCTGCTGTTAAACCGTTCCAGCCTGCCCCGCGAGTGGCGCAATGGCTGGCTCAGTAATGGTTTGCTGGCAATGACCTGTGTGATTTTCGGAGCACTGGGGCTGCACCAGTTACTGAAGCTTTTTTGATGGCCATCAGCCCTCCGGGGTTGGGCTGTTACAAGTCATTCGCCACTTCCGCTTTACGCATCAGCTGGACCAGCTCGGAGCGATAGCCAAACACATCGTCACCGCGATTGGCCAGCGCCATCTTCAGTGCGTCTTCATAGCCCCAGTCACCAGTGTACTTGCCCCCCTGCAACAGTTGAGCAAAACCGGCAACCGCCGTGGCAAAGTCCGCTTCGCGCTTGAGCGTCCCTTCAGTCCGCTGATCGCGCTGAATGGGTTGGCTGATCAAACGGGACTTGGATTCACCCGGTAATTTATAGCGCAACTGCAGAAAGCCATATTCATCGGCGTTTGCCCCGGGCGGATCGGTTTGTGTGTAACGCGAGGCGGAGTAGACACCACTGTCACTGCCAATCGGCGTGATCTCGTACAGGGCGGTCACCGTATGACCGGCACCAATGTCTCCGGCATCCACCGCATCGTTGTTGAAGTCTTCCTCCGCCAGCATGCGGGTCTCATACCCTAGCAATCGATATTCACTGACGCTATCGGGGTTAAATTCCACCTGAATTTTCACATCACTGGCAATGGGAAACAGGCTCGACGTGGCTTCATCAACCAGCACTTTTTGGGCTTCGCTCACGGTATCGATGTAGGCTGCAACGCCATTGCCGTTTTGCGCCAGCGCCTGCATCAGCTGATCGTGGTAATTGCCCTGACCAAAGCCCAACACCGACAGGTATATCCCCGACTGGCGCTTGCGCTCGACAAAACCTTGCAGTTGTTCCGGGTTGTGAATACCCACATTAAAATCACCATCGGTGGCCAGGATAATGCGGTTCACACCGTCTTTAACAAAATGGTTTTCGGCCAACTGGTAAGCCAGTTGAATCCCCTCCCCGCCGGCCGTTGAGCCACCGGCCTGCAGCTTGTTCAGAGCCGACAAAATGGTTTGTCGGTCTTGGACCTGAGTTGGCTCCAGCACAATGCCCGCCGCACCGGCATACACCACAATAGAGACAGTATCCTCAGGTTGCAGACGGCTGAGCAACATCGACATCGACTGCTTGACCAGCGGCAACTTGTCCGGGCTGTTCATGGATCCCGACACATCCAGCAGCAACACCAGATTGGATCGGGGCTGGGTGGCCGCCGACAACTGGTAGCCTTTAATGCCAATGTGGATGAGTTTATTGCCCGCCTTCCAGGGTGAATCCAGCACCGTGGTGGTGGTACTGAACGGTTGCCCGGGGTGCGCCGGTAACGGGTAATCGTAAGGGAAATAATTCACCATTTCTTCCAGTCGCACGGCATCCTTTTGTGGCAAACGCCCGTGGTTGAGCTGGCGGCGAACAAAGCTGTAGGACGCCGTATCCACATCGATGGAAAAGGTCGAGACCGGTGACTGGCTCACCCGCTTGACGGGATTGCTCTCGGCATGTTCAAAACGATCACGTCCCTGCTCGCTATAACCCGGCACCTGAGGCAGCGCGTCTGCCAGCTCAGCGGAAAATCCGCCAGCGGAGTGGACATTCGCCAGCGAAGGAACCGGCTTGGGTACCCGTATTGCCTGAAGCTCCTGGGTTTGCTGCAACGCAGCCACTTTGCGCTCTTCACTGGCCCGTAACAGTTCCCGGGAAGCTGCCGGACTGTGCAACTCAGGTGCCTGCCTGTCGTCTAATCGCGCAGCCCTCACAGTCACAGCGTCTGCTTCAATGGCTAAGGCGTCGTGATCGGCCTGATCCGGCATCGCCAATCGCTGCTCCGGGCTAGGCTGCCCCTCCAGGGCATCATCAACCACTTGCGGACCGATGTTCATGACCAGTGATACGGTGATGACCAGCATCGCGGCACTGGCCAGACCGCTGTAGAGCCAGCGTTGAGACGCTGTAGTCGGTATCTTCGATAGGGTTGCATCCATGAGTCTTCTCCCAACAGGTTGATTGTCAGAAGTAGGACGATCAGACGTGACCAATCCTTGGTCGATTGATGCCTTTTTTTGCTCGCTGTTGATGGTTACAACCTTGTCGGTTTTTGGAACATCGCCGGAATGGTATTCGTCAAACGCGTTCAGGGCGACATCCAGTGCCCGGGATTTTGCCTGCGCATCGGGCGTCTGGTCCTGTTCGGCAAACCATTGTTTCAGCCTATCGCTCATGCGCCACCTCCATATTCACCAATCTGACCTACATCGGCTTTTAACCGTTTGCGCACCTCATGCAGGCGCCAGGATACAGTTGATTCCTTAACGGCCAGCACCTCCGCAGCTTCGGCGTGGGTCAGGCCTTCGCCAATCACCAGCGCCAGCGTTTCGCGGAAGCCCTCCCCCATGCACTCAACCAATTTCAATACCTGATGCAATAACACTTTGGGTTCTGAGCCATCGTTCATCGCAGTTTCCGGCCACGTTGAAGCTTCATGAGAATGCTGTGCCTTGTAGAAATCCCGCGCGCAATTAAGCACCAGTCGATACAGCCAGGTGGTAAAGCGGGCTTCAAAGCGAAATTGCCCCAGCGATCTGGCCACTTTGATACAGGCCAGCTGGGTCACATCTTCGGCATCCGGGCGATTGCCACAGTATTTGTGAGCAAAGCGAAACATCATCTCGTAATGATCATCAATCAGGCCGGCAAAGGCGGTCCGGTCGCCGCTCTGGGCCTGCCTGATGATGGCATCAAGGTCTCTGGTCATGCGCAGTCCATGAGGTATTTTAGGTATTAGACGATGAATTCGGGCCAATCCTTGGGAGGCACAAAAAAAGTATACAACGCAATCAAGACAGGTTGATGCAACAATGTGCCAACGCCGTTCAGTAATTGATCACTTTTGAGGATTGATTGATCGCTTTACCGCCAGGCGATCAAGTTTCAAGGCAGAGGCCTGGCTTACGAAGCCTTGGAGGAAGCAAAAGCGTTGGCGGGTTAACAAAGATTTTTGAGGGCATGAATATGTTTGGGCAACTCAGCCCAAGGTCGCCAGGACTACTGGGCCGTGGCGACCTATTGGATTGACATCCAGGTGATGTTTAACTTTTTAAGTAGCGATCCATCTCCTGGTGCATGTTCAGGATAATTTTCTCGTAGTAGTTAGCCAGCCACACCTGGCGGCACCCTTGAGTTTTCAGACCTTTCTGAATCCGCGGGATGTTGGCAAAGTCCTGACGGGGGATCTGTCGGAACTGTTCAGGATCCGAGACGTCATCCATAGGCTGTACTTCGGCGCGTGGCGGCTCGACATCGGCGGGATAGCTTTTGGTTGAGAAAATCTCAAACACGCAGGAGTCCGGGTTGAAGCCATCGGGGCGCACTCGGTACATCATCACATTACCGGCTTGCGGCAACACCAACAGATTGGGGAAGATAAAGATCTCGCCGCCCCACATGTCCAGAATGTCTTTTTCCAGCTTCGGCATCGGACGCCCCTGGGCAGCAGCCGTGGAATATAAGGCCTTCACATATTCGCCCCCCAGAGACGACCCTTCCGGAATCGGCTTACCTTTCAGAGCGCGCACCAAATCCACGTCCTCTTTGAGCACCATGGCGTCCATCCCCTCAACCAGCAGGTTGAGACGATTAGCCATGGCATCCACCGGATCAACAGCCCCCTGAGCCTTGCCGGCCATGGGCGTGTTCGGGCCACCATAGAATCGGCCATGACCTTTGTCGAAGGTTTCATAAAAGTGGTTGTCGTGTGCGTAAGCCACTTCGCCAGAGACATCATCACCGTAAATAAAATCTGCGCCGGGTTTCTCCAGTTGCGGGTGCGTCGCCGGCACATGATAACCTTCCAGAAAGGCCTCTACTGCCACTTTCCAGTTGGCAGGAGCGGTAACCGATTTCCACCAATAGTGGTGCATATCCTTAACTGCCAGCCCTTCAAGCAGATCGCGAACAGGCGCAATATACTCATCGAAAGGTTGCGGCTCTTTGGCAAAATGAACAAAGATAAAGCCAGCAAAGATTTCCATATTCACTTCGCGCAAGGCAACGTCGCTGTTTTGCAATTCGCCACCGCGGAAGTTGTCTTTTTCAAGCACGTATTCGTTTTCACCATCCAGATTCCAGCGCCAGCCGTGAAACGGGCAGATGATGCGGTTTTTGTCAAAATGGCCAGAGCAGTCTGCCAGTGCCGTGCCCCGGTGAGGACAGAAGTTGTGATAGGCCTTAACCTCGCCGTCCTCGTTGCGGACCAGCAATACCGACTGGTTACCGATCTCATACACCGTGTGATCACCCGGCTTCGGGATTTCATCCAGACGGGCAGCCATCTGCCACACATTCAGCCACAGCTTTTCGTGCTCAAGCTTGGCAAACTCAGGATCGGTATAACGACCACTGCGAATACCATGCTCCAACGTCAGCCAGCTGTCCGGCCAGTCGATTTGTTGTGTGTCTATCAGGTTGCTCATCACTGTTGTCCTCTGATTGCTTAATGCTTGCGGACCCTACCCTTCGTGTGGCAGATTTTCGCACTCGCTATGCCAAAGTCTGAGTGGTAAAAGTCGGTTTTCAGCTGCCATGCAGGCTTTGGTTTTATAGACTGTAGCGTTGTCCCGGATCACATAAGCCGTTTTTAGGTTATTTTTGTTCACTCGCCGGCGAGACCGTCGTTTTCAGGTCGCGTTACTATCCAACAATTGCAGCTAATAATCAACACTGTTGAGTCAAAGCCAGTGATTTCTATCACCTTTACTCAGCACAAGTCGACCACCTGACAAGCTTGGGCTTGCGGGCTTGCCCCCTCAGCAACTGAGGGATTAAGCCACACCGAGCGTCAGTCAAACAGCCCCTCTTGCCACTTCAGACTCTCACCCTGCGCATGGTCATGGAATGTTGAAAGCGGGACGCCGGATGGGTATTGATGGTTACCTGAGCGATTTCGGCTCCGGCAGCCTTATAGATACGCCTGACTTCAAGGGCTGCAGAGTTTGCCTCCACATCCAACGCACGAGCCAACTCTGGTTCCAATAAAGTGGCGGAGATCTGTTGGTGTACTTCAGCCACATTGACGCCAAACAAGTCTTCGATCAGCGGAAAAATCGGGCCGGTATGGCGCTGCAATAATCGGCCTACGGCGGCGTAGGCGCGATTGATGTAATACTCGGTCCAACAAACCGGTGTATCCATGGCCTCTGACTGTCGGTAGCCTCGAACCTCAAGCCAGTGACTGTCTACAGGCAGATTGGTCCGGCTCGCGAGCCTGGCATCGATGGAAATCATTTTGGTGGATTCAATCACGAAGCGCGTGCCTGTGGCAAAGTCCACCAGGTCATTGATAGACATCACCTGGTGGATATCAGAGCTTGAGGAACTGGGCGGGATCACCACCGTCCCCGCCCCCTGCCGCGAGGCCACCAGGCCGCCATCGCGCAACAACCTCAAAGCTTCCCGCACCGTATAGCGGCTAACCGAAAACCGTTCACACAGCGCGTCTTCAGTCGGCAGGGTCGACCCTACAGGGTGAACACCGTTGACAATTTCGTCCTTAAGCGTGTTTGAAACCTGAACATAGAGAGGCCCAACGGGTTTGGCAGAATCGGCAGCACGCTCGCCCTTATTCGAACTGCTGACACGCTCGGTCATGGTTTCAGTGGAAGATCCCATAAGCTGTTTCTCGCCCATTTTTTGATATACGACTAAGTTGCTGGTGCACGACTAAACTATTATTGATGCACGACTAAACTATTGATGCACGGCTAAACTATTGATGCACGACTCATTGGTTCACGACCAGAGTGTGCCGGACTCACTACAAGGCAGCGAACTGACCAACACCCATCCAGCTTGTCCGTACAAGAACCATTCTAGTGAACCAGCATACCCTCAAACACTTTTACAACAAACATATTCTTCATCTGTTGTTCGGACATATTGCGAATCACCCTACAGAAACATCCGACTTTAGCGTCAACTCAGCCACTTAATTGGTCTATTTATTCAGCTAAACCACCCAAAACAGTCTACAATTCAGCCTAAACGGTTAAAAAGAGACAAATTATCATATTACTCCAACGATGGACGCCAGCTTTAAAGACTCTACCTTCGTAAAAACACCCTTGCCATTTGTCCGTACAAATTGAAAATAAATTCAATAAATCAACACTGGTGTATAGCATGACAGGCACACTTGTGAGAGTATCCATGTCCGGACATATCAGGATTTTGAACTCAGATTTTCGTGGACAACGGCTGGTATCAGAACAGAATTTTACAACGGCCTGATAACGTCACAGCAGATTGGTCTGGGTTGGGCTCCACCGTTTGAAATAACAAGCAGAGTGAGGATGAGATGAGCGACAACAACATTATCGAAACCGTAGAAGAATTGACTGAAGCTGCAACTTATAACGTCGATGCCTACATATCTGAGGACTACGCCCGCGCAGAGCGTGACAACCTGTGGCGTAAAGTCTGGTTGCAGGTCGGCCGCGTGGAAGAAATTCCGGAAGTTGGCAACTACATCACCTACGACATCAAAGACGATTCCGTCATCATCGTCCGCTCTGGTCCCGACACGATCCAGGCGTTTCATAATGTCTGCCCTCACCGTGGTCGCCGCCTGGTCGATACTCCTAAAGGTGAGCGAAACGCACGCGGTAAACGTGCTCAATTCATTTGTGCCTACCACGGCTGGCGCTTTGGACCGGACGGAAAAAATACTCACATCGGCAATCAAGACGATTGGAATGGGGCGCTGGATGGCTGCAGCGACCTGAACGAAGTCAAACTGGATACCTGGGGTGGCTGGATCTGGATCAATCTGAATTCGGACTGTGAGCCACTGAGCGACTACCTCAATCCGGTTCCGGAAATGCTGGAACCTTTCCAGCTGCAGAACATGCGCTACCGCTGGCGCAAATGGGGCGTGTTTGATTGTAACTGGAAAGTGGCCTTGGAAGCGTTCAACGAAACCTATCACGTTCAGCAAACACACCCGGAATTCAACAAATACGGCGAGTTTCGTGGCTGGGCAAAAGCCCACGGCAAGCACAGCAATATTGGTTATGAAGCGCCTAAAAACATGGACCAAAACCAGTCCGCCAAGCTGCGTCTGGGTACCAACGCAGACCCGCGTATTTCTACGGCAGAAATGCAGGTCTACACCTGGGAAAAAGCCAATACCAATACCACTCAAACTTTGGTGGATGCGGCCCTGCGTCTAAAAGATGAATTACCTGAAGGCACACCTCCCGGCGAAGTGCTGCAACACTGGCTCAGCTCTGCCCGTAAAGATGACGAAGCACGCGGAGTGTTCTGGCCAGAAGTGGATCCCGCGCACGTGGGTAAAAGCGGCACCGCCTGGCAGATTTTCCCGAATTTCCAAATTGGCCATGCAGTCAACAATATGCTGTGTTACAGCGCTCGTCCTTACGGCGATGATCCGAACAAATGTATTTTCGAAGCCGCCGTGTATGAATTGTTTCCTGAAGGTGAGGAGCCAGACACCCAATGGCAGTTTGGTGAAGCGACCGAAGAAGACTGGTGTTACGTACTGTCGCAGGATTTTTCCAACATGGCAGCGGTACAGCAGGGCATGAAGTCAATGGGCTTCACGGGTCCCAAACCCAACCCTTACATGGAGCGCAGTACCGCCAACCTGCATCGCAATCTGGCCGAGTACATGGGGACCGGTGAGCTGCATAAGCTGAAAAAATGAAATGACGGGGAGCACATCCCCGTTCATTCAATATAAAAACCAGGAACATTCCTTACTCTAGCGGAGTTAAGACGCGTGAAAAAAACAGGCCCACTGTCGGGTGTAACGGTTGTCGATCTCACGTCCATGGTGATGGGGCCTTACAGCACCCAAATCATGGCAGACATGGGCGCTAACGTCATTAAAATTGAACCGCCTGCTGGCGATCCCACCCGTTTTGTTTCTGTGGGTGTTGAGCCTGCAATGAGCGGTGTATTTATCAATGTTAACCGTGGCAAACGCAGCATCACCCTGGATCTCCGCGAAGAAGAAGGCAAAGCAACTCTGCGCAAGCTGATTGAAACAGCCGATGTCTTTATCCATTCGATGCGCGCTAAAGCGATTGCCAAGCTGGGCTTCTGCTATGACAACGTCAGCGCCATTAACCCCTCAATTATTTACACCAATTGCTACGGCTATGGCCGCAATGGTCCGGACGCTGACCTGCCCGCCTATGATGACACCATTCAGGCGGAGTGCGGCTTGCCTGCGGTACAACAATTGCTCACCGGCGAAGCCAATTACATCGGCACCATCATGGCAGACAAGGTTGCAGGCCTGACCGTTCTCTATGCCACCATGATGGCTCTCTTTCACCGCGAACGAACCGGTGAAGGCCAGGAAGTGGAAGTGGGCATGTTTGAAACCATGGCGTCGTTCATGCTCGTTGAACACGCCAATCAGGCAATCTTCGACCCGCCCATTGGCCCAGCGCACTACCACCGCGCCGTTGCTCCCAACCGTCGCCCTTACGAAACCAAAGACGGTCACATCTCGGCTCTGGTTTACAACGACAAACACTGGAGTCTGTTTGTGGATGCTGTGAAGCCCGACTGGGCCAGTGATGAATTTACCACACTGGAACAGCGCGCCCGCCAAATCAATAAAGTTTACGGTTTGTTGGGTGAGACCTTCAAGGAACGCACCACACAGGAATGGCTCGATCTGTTGCGCAAGTTGGGTATCCCTGCAGCACCGTTGCGCACGCCGGATGAATTATTCGACAACCCACACTTAAATGCCGTTGGCTTTTTTGAAACGGTTGAAACACCGGCAGGAAAAGTTCGATTCCCGGGCGTACCGACCTGGTTTTCCGAGACCCCCGGACGGGTTCATGGCCCTGCACCTGGCCTGGGGGATCACACTCAGCAAATACTGGATGAGCTGGAGCAAGCTAGCGACGCGTTATAAGAAGCCCAAGGTGTCCACAGGAGGCATTGCAAATGCCTAAAACACAGTTTTGGCAACAGCCCTAATTAATTCGCCGGTTTACTATGACCTACACCAGTCATTAAACGGCAGCATTTACGACATTTTATTGAGGATGAAGATCTTGAATTTTTCTCTTACCGAAGATCAGCAGAATATTCGAGAAGCGGTTTTAAAACACTGTTCCCAGTTTTCGGACGATTATTGGCTTGAACACGATCGCTCAGGCGAAGTGTGCCACGATTTTTACAAGTCTATGGCCGATGCCGGCTGGTTGGGCATTGCCATGCCAGAAAGCGTCGGCGGTGCCGGACTTGGCATTACCGAAGCGGCTGTGATGATGCAGGCGGTGGCTGAATCCGGCGCCGGCATGACAGGAGCATCAACCATCCATGGTCCGGTGTTCAGTCTTGAACCGATTGCTTTATTTGGCACCGAAGAGCAACAACAACGAATGATTCCACCGGTACTGTCCGGGGAGCATAAAATGTGTTTTGCCGTCACCGAGCCGAACGTCGGTCTTGATACGACCAAACTAAAAACCCGTGCTGATAAAGTCGACGGTGGATACCGGGTGAATGGCGATAAAATCTGGATCACCAACGCCCACGTGGCCGACAAGATGATGTTGCTGGCACGCACTACGCCACTGGAAGACTGCAAAAAGAAAACCGACGGTCTGTCGCTGTTCTTTACTGACCTGGATCGCAGCAAAATTGAAACCCGCCTGATTCCCAAGATGGGACGTCACGCAGTGGGCTCCAATATGCTGTTCATCAATGACCTGTTCATCCCCGAAGAGGATCGCATCGGCGAAGAGGGCCAGGGTTTTAAAATTATTTTAAAAGGCCTGAACCCGGAGCGTATCCTGCTCGGCGCTGAAGCGATTGGTCTGGGCCGTGTGGCCATTAACCGTGCCGCTCAATACGCCCAGGAGCGCGTGGTGTTTGACCGCCCTATCGGCATGAACCAGGGCATTCAACACCCGCTGGCTAAATGCTGGGCTCAAGTGGAAGCCGCCAATCTGATGGTGATGAAAGCGGCCAATATGTTTGATGCCGGCAAAGACTGTGGCGTTGAAGCCAATGCCGGTAAATACCTGGCCGCCGAAGCCGGCTTTGAGGCCTGCCACACCGCCATGTTGACACTGGGCGGTATGGGCTATGCGCAGGAATACCACGTGGAGCGCTACCTGCGGGAAGTTCTGATTCCGCGTACAGCGCCGGTGAGCCCACACATGATTCTGAACTTTTTGGCAGAACAGGTACTGGGGCTGCCAAAATCGTATTAATTAATAGCGCTACCGGTTTGAGGCACTGTCGGGTTTAACGACAGCACCGATTTAACCTACAGGCTCATTGAGAATAGGATTGCGAACAATGGCAAGTGAAGACAGCTTCAACGCACGCTCCTGGTTATTTGCACCAGGCGACAGCGAACGAAAAATGGAAAAAGCCACAGCAGGCAATGCGGATATTGTAATCTTCGATCTGGAAGATGCCGTGGCCGAATCGGAAAAAGCCACCGCCCGCGCGATGGTGCCCGCTTTCCTGAAGGCACAACCGGAAGCCGCCAGAAAACGCTTGTGGGTTCGCATCAATCCATTGGATGGCCCCTACGCCCTGGAAGATCTGGCCGCCGTGGTAGCTGCCCGGCCCGGCGGCATCATGTTGCCCAAGGCATATGGCCGCCAGGATGTGGAAGTCCTGAACCATTACCTGACCATTCTCGAAGTGGCCGCCGGTATTGAGCAGGGTTCCACCAAAGTCATCGTATTGGTCACGGAAACCGCTGAAGGCATGTTCACCACTGGTACATACGCCGGTGCCCCGCGCGTGGTTGCTATGACCTGGGGTGCCGAAGATCTGGCTGACGCCATTGGCGCCAGTGAAAATCGTAACCCCGACGGCAGCTATAGCTTTACCTATGAACTGGCGCGCAGCATGTGCCTGCTCGGTGCCGCCGCGGCACACGTGGCTCCGATTGAAACCATTCAGGGCGACTTCCGCGATCTGGACGGCCTGCGCAAACGCGCCGAGAAAGTCCGTCGTGACGGTTACCGCGGCATGTTGGCGATTCATCCGGCCCAGGTTGACGTGATTAACGAAGCCTTTACGCCATCCGCAGAAGAGTTTGTGGCCGCTCGGGAAATTGTGGATTTATTTGCAGCCAACCCGGGTGTCGGTACCATCGGCTACAAAGGGGCCATGCTGGATCGACCTCATCTTGCCCGCGCCCAGGCTCTGCTGGCGCTGAAGCAATCCGTCAGTCAGTAATGGACCCGCGGGTAACAGGTAAATAACCAATGACCATCAATACCACTATCGAGCAACTGGAACTGAGTCAATTTTTGCGCTCCGGCGATCATATCGTCATGGGCCAGGCTTGTGGCGAACCCACCACGCTGGTGGAAGCGTTGATTGCCCAGGGCAGCGCTATCGGTAACCTGTCTGCGTTTATTGCCACCAGCTTCTCCGGATTATTTACCCCGGAGAGCACAGACAGTTTCTCACTGTTCAGTATGGGTGCCATCGGTGCCTTGCGGGCACTGACCAAAGTGCACAAGCTTGGCATCATCCCCTGTCATGTGAGCCAGGTGGCGCCGATGATTGAGGCCGGCATCATGCCCTGCGATGTGGCGTTTATTCAGGTAAGTCCTGCCGATGCAAACGGCAATCACAGTCTCGGATTGATCAGTGATTATGTGCTGGCAGCGGTCGATAAAGCCCGCGTCGTCATTGCCGAAGTCAATGACCAGGTGCCGTTCAGCAATGGTGAACACATCCATTCCTCTCAAATTGATTGCGCCGTGCAGGTATCACGCACACCGGTTCAGGTTCTTGCAGCCAAGATCTCCGAACTGGATGAAGCCATCGCCCGCCATGCCGCCGAATACTTTGAAGATGGCTCCGTCATCCAAACCGGCGTTGGCGCGGTACCGGATGCCATTTTACGATTGTTGCACGACCGCAAAGATTTAGGCGTTCACTCCGGTATGCTGGGGGACGGCCTGGTGGAGCTGGTGGAAGCTGGCGTGATCACCAATGCCCGCAAAAAAATTGATACCGGTGTATCCATCAATGGCGCCTTGATCGGAACCCAGCGACTGTACGACTGGGCCGATCGCAACCCCTTGATGCGTATGTGCCGCACCTCCTACACCCACGACGCTGCGGTGCTGGCGCAACTCGACAAGCTGGTGACCATCAACTCGGCCATGGAAGTGGATTTAACCGGTCAGGTAAATGCCGAACAGAGCGGTGCAGCTTATATGGGCGGCACCGGCGGCCAGGTGGATTTCGTCCGCGCCGGCGCACGCTCACCGGGCGGCCATGCCATCATCGCACTGCCAGCCACCGCCAAAGGCGGCAGCATCAGCCGCATTACCGTCGCCCTGTCCGGCCCGGTCACCACGGCTCGCACCGATGTGGATGTGATTGTGACAGAATTTGGCGCTGCGGAACTGAAAGGCCAATCACTGGCGGAGCGAACCCGCCGCCTGATCGCCATTGCCCACCCGGATTTTCAGGAAGCGCTGTCGCGGGAAGCTCACATTATTCAACAGAGAGGTTTTTGATGTCTAAGACTCAATGGTCTAACGCTCAAACGACGGATGCCGTCTTGTTTGACGGTCGTGATGACGGCATAGCCATCATCACCATCAACCGTCCCGAAACCCGCAACTGCCTGAGCCTGGAAGTGCGCGAAGGTTTGCGTGTGGCCTGGGAGCGTTTTGAAAATAATGACGCCTTGCGCATTGCCATCCTCACCGGTTCTGGAGAGAAGGCATTTTGTGCTGGCGGCGACCTCAAAGAAATGGTCGAAACCGGTATGACGGTACCGCCGCGGGATATGTTCCCACTGCCCTACGATACCGTCGAATTGTCCAAGCCAACGATTGCTGCCGTCAACGGCGTCGCCTTTGCTGGTGGCTGGATGATTGCTCAGGCCTGTGATCTTTGCGTCGCCAGCCACACGGCAAAGTTCGCCGTGACCGAAGTCAAAGTGGGTAGAAGTTCACCATGGGCGTCACCCTTAATTCACATGATTCCCCAGCGAATCATGATGGAAATTCTTCTCACCGGAAAACCAATCAGTGCCCAGCGCGCCTATGAAATTGGCCTGGTAAATCGCCTGGCTGAGCCGGAGGCGCTGTTGAACACGGCTTTGGAGTTGGCCGCAGAGATCCTTGAGGGCGCGCCGCTGTCGGTACAGGCGGCTCGGGAAACCGTCATGCTGTCTACCGAAATGGGGCGCTCGGCTGCTCTGCAAGCGGCCAGGCATGCATCCGTATACTGTTACAACAGTGAAGATGCACAGGAAGGGCCGACGGCCTTTTCTGAAAAGCGTCAACCTCAATGGAAGGGACGCTGAGGAGGATCATCTGAACCAAAAACCTGAAATGAAATGTTAAACAACAAACACCTTTAATTAACACAACAAAATTATTGATCATCATTAGACAATAAAACCTACGAGGCGAACATCATGTCTGTAAAAGTTTATGAGCGTATTCTGGAGCTATTCGAAGCCGAAGGCATCAAGGCAATTTTTGGTATCCCTGATCCCAACTTCGTCCACATGTTTGTCGCTGCGGAAAAACGTGGTTGGACAGTGGTCACCCCTCACCACGAACTGGCTGCTGGCATGATGGCGGAAGCTTACGCTCGCATGAACGGTACCCCTGCTGTGTGTATTTCGACTCTGGGACCTGGTATCGCGTTGAATGCCGGCTCTATGATGAACTCACTGGTGGAAAACTCTCCGGTGATTTACATCGGTGGGCAGCGCGCCCGTATCACCGAACGCCGCGTCCGTCGAGGTCGTATCCAGTTTATTCAGCAGGAAGCTCTGTTCAAAAATTCGGTAAAATGGAGTGCTTCGATCGAATACGCCGATCAGACTGACGAGATTATTCGCCAGGCTCTGCGTGTGTGTCAGTCCGGCACCCCCGGTCCGGTTTACATTGAGTACCCATCCAACGTGATTCTTGAAGATCTGGATGTACCGCCTGCTTTGCCGCCTTCATCCTATCGTCTGGTTGAACCGGGTGCTGATGGCAATATGGTTGCCAAAGCTCTTGAGCTGATCAAAAACGCCGAGTGTCCAGTGCTGCTGGTAGGCCACGCAGTACAATGCACCCGCTCGGGTCAGAAAATCCGTGAACTGGCGGAGCTGATGGGCTGCCCGGTGATTCAAACCTCCGGTGGTACTGCGTTCATTGAAGGCATTGAGGATCGCACCTTCCCTTACATGTTCTCCGAAGTCGCCAACGAAATCGTCACCAAATCTGACGTTGTTGTTGCCATTGGTACCGAGATTGGCGAGCCTGTTCACTACGGTGTGGGCATGTACTGGAAAGAAGGCAACGTCGATCGCAAGTGGGTCTATGTTGAGTTGGATGCAGAGGCCATTGGCCAGAATCGTCCCATCGACGTCCCGTTGGTCGGTGACCTGCGTACCGTTGTGCCTCAGCTGTCGGCTGGTCTGAAAGACAGCCCACGCACTGAGCACGCAGAATTGGCACGCTGGGTTAAAGAAGACAAACAGCGTCTGACGGCACTGGCCGAGCAGGATTTCAGCACCCCAAGCGGTCGTGTACACACCGGTCAGTGGGTTATCGAAGCCACCAAGGCCATGCCCGAAGACGCCATTCATGTGCGCGACGGCGGCTGTACCGTAATTTTTACCTGGACCTACCTGCAGAGCAAACCTCGCGATGTGATCTGGAACCAGAACTTCGGCTGCCTGGGTACAGGCCTGCCTTACGCGGTCGGTGCGTCTATCGCCGATGGCGGCAAGCGTCCGGTACTGTTTACCACCAGTGACTCCGCGTTTCTGTACCACATTGCTGAGTTGGAAGTGGTACAGCGCTTTAATCTGCCTATGGTCATCGTGGTGGCGGTGGATAACGCCTGGGGGCTGGAAGTGGGCGTCTACAAGCGTACCTTCGGCCACGGCAACACCACCGAGCCTGGCGTGCACTGGAGTACGAACGTTCGCTTTGACGAGATTGCCAGAGGTCACGGCTGTGAAGGCATGTACGTCGAAAAAGGTGAAGACCTGGGTGCCGCCATTGACGCAGCCTTCGCCAGCGGCAAGCCAACCGTTATCCACGTACCGATCGACCCGGTGATCAACCACGGCGGTAACGAAAACAAGGACACGCCTAATTACGAGCGCTTCCGTACCTGGTACGCCGAAGGCCAGCAGTAAATTCTACCGCGCGTAGAAGAATTAGGTAGAACCCCAAACGCCGCTTTTTAGCGGCGTTTTTTTGTAATGTTTTGTTATCTCTGTCGCTTTGAGTATTTGAATCGCTACTATAATAAAGTGATAAAAAAAACAGTAAAACGTATTTCATATATAAAAATAATTTGGAATTTTATATATGAAAAAAATCAATTTTTAGAAAACATAAAAACCAACGTATACAAAAGATTTTGTAAAAGCACAGTTGCATTCACAAGTTCTGAGTTTTATGTGGCAGATCGCTTGCCACACAGCCCCACGGCTGTGGACTAGGGTATCAACGCGAGAAGCCCTGACTGCAACTGACTGTATTGATGTCACTGAGAAACGCTGCAAGCGTTTTAACGATGTGAATGAGATAGAAGCTGCCCAAAGATGGGACAAGCTTCACCCAAGCAAACCACCGATAATAATGATAACCGGAAAGGGACTTACACATGAAAAAATCTCAAGCACCAAACGCCGTAGTGCTGCACAGCCGTTGGAAAAAGAGTTTGGCGGCCACCGCCCTGTCAATCAGTCTCACACCTCTGGCCGCCTCAGTACAGGCTCAGACGAATGCGTCACCACGATCGGATCAACCCTCTTTGCGACAGATCGAAGAAGTCATCGTCACGGCGCGGCGGCGGGAGGAAAGTGCGCAATCAGTTCCCATTGCCGTTACTGCACTGGATGCCGGTGAGCTGGAAGAATTTAACATCAGCGACATCGGCGACTTACAATATTTTGACGCCTCCCTGAACGTCAGTTCTTCTTCCGGTCGCCCTAATGCTCCGGTCTATTCCCTGCGGGGCGTGCGCCCCACCGAAGCGATTTTTGGTCAGGATCCGACCGTCGCCATCTATCTGGCCGATGTGGTGCTATCACCGGCCAAAGGCAGCAACCTGGGCATGTATGACCTCGCATCAGTACAGGTTTTAAAAGGTCCACAAGGTACTCTCTTTGGTCGCAATACAACCGGCGGAGCCATTCTGCTGACGCCGAAAAAACCCGGTGAAGTTATCAGCGCCGACATTATGGTCGGCTTCGGCAGTTATGGTTTAATGGAAACCGAGTTTGGTGTTGATCTTCCCGTAACAGATACCTTTGCCATGCGTTTAGCGGGGCGCACCACGGACGAAGATGGTCATCAAAAAAATGTTGCTCCCGGAAAGTATTACGGCGATAAGCGCGGTGGCGGAGAGAACTACTCTACCCGTTTGACCGCTATATGGAATGTTTCTGAAACCATCCAGAACGACACGATTTTAACCTGGGATAAAACCGATCTGAACGGTCGCACACCAGTGCTGCAAACCGTCAACCCGTCCAGCAGCCTGGCGCTGTACAACGGTGGCGCACCGTTTGGACTGCCCTCCATGTTTGATGCGCTGTCGCGAGCCCAAAATCGTGATGTTCACAAAATCGAAAGTGATATGCGCGAGCGCAGCCAGGCCGATGTGTGGGGTATCATTAACACCACCACCATCGATTTCAATGAAAACCTGTCGCTGAAAAGCATTGCCGCCTATCGGGACCTGGACGCTTATGAAGTTGTAGATCTGGACGCAACCGCCATACCCGGTGTTCTGACATCCATGCAAACCACCGAGCTTGAGCACGCCAGTTACGAGTTACAACTGTTGGGCTCGGCACTGGACAGCAAGCTGGATTGGGTCACCGGCTTGTATTGGTACTACGAAGATGGGATTGAAGATTCTCCGGGCAATGTCTTTGAGGGCATCAACCCCGCCAACCCGTTTATGCAAACCGCAACCATGCACAACAACAGCTATTCCCTGTTTTCCCAGGGAACCTATCAATTTGACAACGCCTGGTCGGTGGCTGCGGGTATTCGCTGGACTTACGATGACAAAGAATTAACCACCAGTTCACGAACCCCTCTGAACTGTGCCATGTTTGATGACACCGGCGCGCCTTTGCCGATAGATCAGTGTTCCGTAAAAATGACGGAGAGCTTCAGTCAGCCAACGGGCACCGTGTCCATTGAATATCAACCCAATGATGACACGATGTTCTACGCCTCCACCCGATTGGGCTATCGCGCAGGCGGGTTTAATGCCCGGGCGTCCCGGGCCGTCGAATACCAGCCTTTTGATCCGGAAACAGTGGTCGACCTCGAGTTGGGCAGCAAAATCGACTGGTCTTTAGACCAATGGATGATGCGCACCAATGCCGCATTTTACCACCAGTGGTATGACGACATTCAGCGCACAGTGGCCGTTGACAACCCGGTTGGCACCCCCGGCAGTGCGATTGAGAATGCCGCCGAGGCAACTGTACTGGGGTTTGAAATTGAACAGACCGTGTCCCCAACCGAGAACCTGACGCTCAAGCTTCAGTATGTCTATACCGATGCGGAATACGCCAAATGGGAAGAGCCAGCCTCCGGAAAGGATTTGTCGGACACGCCCTTTTACTTTACTCCCGAGCACGCCTTTACGGCCTCGGTCTCCTACAGCTATCCCCTCGCCAATGACACGGGTGTCTTGCGGTTTTCGGCCAACGCTGCCTACCAGGACGATGTCTGGCTTAACGCGTTACAGACAATCGAGTTGATTGATCAGACTCCCGCGAACCTTCGCTCCAGCCTGCAGCAAGATGCATTTTGGCTGGTGGGCTTGTCATTGGGTTGGGACAATGTTTTGGGCTCAAAATTGGACTTGTCTGCGTACGTCAAAAACCTGACCGACGAAGAATACGCACTGGGCGGTGTCATGCTCTACCCAACCTTTGGGCTCAGCACGAAAGTCTATGGTGAGCCACGAAACTATGGCATGCAATTGCGCTATCAGTTCTAACTGATATCCATTCTAAATAAGTGCGTTACAACCCGTTACAGCTTGCAACCGAGGGTTGCAGGCTTTTTTATACCGCAAAGGAGAATAAAATGACCACCGACGTTAAAGTTAACTTGTTACACATAGGCATCTGCACCAGCGACCTGCAGCGTTCACTGCGTTTTTATACCGAAGCGTTGGGCTTTGTGCATGAGCGCGAAGTGGGTGAAATTGGCCCTCCGTTCGATAAACTGATTGAGCTGCCCGGACAATCGCTGACAGCCCATCATGTAAGCTGTGATGGCTTAAGGCTGGAGCTGATCAGTTTCTCCGACGTGGTGGGCTCGGGCGAGCGCTGCCCCATGAACCAGCTGGGGTTTACTCACATGACCCTAACCGTTGACGATATCGAAGCCACCTGTGATCGGATAGAACAGTTTGGCGGTCGAGCGCACCGTGAAACGCAAATTGATTCCCCCTATGGCCCGATTGTGTTTTGTACCGACCCGGATGGTCTGCGGATAGAATTAATGCATCCTTTTGGTTGATTCTGGCCATCAGCCGAAAACCCAAAAACAACAGTGTTGTTTAACAAGATGGAAACCTTTAAAGTAATGGAAAACCTGTAGTTTCCGCCCGTACAGGCCTGGAAGAAACATCGTTCCAGCTTGAACTGCGGTTGTAACACCAATAATAAATTTGAATATAGCAAAAGGGTTCATCATGGCATTATCTGGCAGCGCGCTCGGGGAATGGCGCAAATTCTGGTTTTTACCCCTGGCTGCGGCATTGGGTTATGCCACCTCGGTTCTGCACGTCTATTCATTTGGTCCTTTTATTGAGCCTTTACAACAGGAATTTGGCTGGTCGCGCGCGCAGATTTCATCCGGTCTGACTATCGCCTCCATTGTCAGTGCGGTATTTTGCATTCCCATTGGTATTTTGGTGGACCGTGTCGGACCACGCCGGATTGGTTTGATAGGCATTCTGTTGATGTGTGGCTCGGTTGCTTTGCTCGGCACCGCAACCGGTACTAAAACCAACTGGTTGATGCTGTGGGTGGGTACGGCGATTGGTACCCTTTGGATACAGGCTACAGTCTGGACCAGCGCCGTCACCAGCCGCTTTGAAGCCTCTCGAGGCCTCGCGCTGGCAATCACCCTTTCGGGTGCCGCCATCAGTGCCACGCTCTTTCCTCTGATTGCCACCTGGCTGATCGGTGAATACGGCTGGCGTTTTGCCTTCCGGGGCCTCAGTGGGATGTGGGTGCTGTTTGTTTTCCCGATTCTGTTTATGTGTTTCCGTAGTGCTCATGACGAAGCCATTAAACCGACGAAAGCCGCCAACCCGGAACCGAAAAAAGTGCTACACGGCCTGACTCTGGCAGAAGGGTTGCGCTCTCCAGCGCTCTACAAATTGTTAATGGCCAGCGGCCTGTTTTCTTTCACGGCCATTGGCATTGTGGTTCACTTTGTGCCTATTCTGACTGACCGCGGTGCCGAACCTTTGGCTGCAGCCGGTATTGCCTCGCTGGTGGGCGTTTTCTCCATCATCGGTCGCCTGGGCACAGGCTTTTTACTGGATCGTTTTCGGGCTCACCTGATCGGGGCAACGGCCTTCCTCATCCCCCTGGTGGGCTGTAGCCTGTTACTGCTGGACGGATCAAACCCTATGTACCAAGCGCTTGCGGCTGCAATTTTTGGCCTGACGCTGGGCTCCGAAGTGGATGTGATTGCGTACCTGGCCGCCAAGTACTTTGGCCTGAAAAACTTTGGCGCCTTGTACGGCTCTCTGGTCATGGCGCTGTCGTTAGGCACCGCTTTTGGCCCCCTGGTTGCCGGAGCCGTGTTTGACCAATACGACAGCTATACGCCGTTTTTACAGCTGACTATGATTCTGATGGGCGCCAGCGCATTAGCCTTGTTCAGTTTGGGCTCCACACCCAGTGCGGATGGCTCAGCGGTCACGGCGCACTAGCTGATTTTAGAAGAAATTTATTTAAGCACGGGTAGCCAAAGCCGACTGTTTAAGTGAACCTATTTAAGTCGGCCTTGAAAATAATATTCAGCGAAGGCTCCTCCACTTCAGGAGAAACCCTCGCTGCACAGGACGTCGCTTTAAAATTTAAACCCCACGCGCCTTGTTCGCCATTTCAAAACTGTAACGAATGTGATCCACATGTCCCGATGGGACCACCGGGAAAATAACAGAAGATTTGGTATCACCAATAGCGTCCATCTGTTTACCCACATCAGCGATTGACCAATCCCCCTGATAAACCCCCTCAGTTTCAGCAATGTAGGCTTTGGCCACACGACCGGCAATGGACACCAGCATTTCACCGCTGATGGTACACTCCTCATGGGACAACCAACCAACAACCGGAGCCACCAGCTCCGGCCCCATAGGTGGGTAAGCTGAAACATCAATGCCTTCGGCCATGCGTGTCACGGCGCCCGGCACGATCAGGTTGCACTTAACATTATCGGCCTCCCCTTCCAGCGCCGCGACATTGGACAAGCCGATCATGCCCGCTTTGGACATACCATAGTTCACCACGTTGTGGTTCCCATACAGACCGCCAATAGAAGACGTCAGGACGATGCGACCGTAACCGGCCTCACACATCAGCGGAAAAGCCGGACGCACCACATGGAAGGCCCCGCGCAGGTGCACATCCACAACTGCGTCGAAATCTTCATAACTCATTTCTTTCAATGACGCGGGTCGTACGTTGCCGGCATTGTGGATGAGAATGTCGATGCGGCCATAATGGTTAATCGCCGTGTCGATGATGGCTTTGCCACCCTCGGCCGTTGCGACAGACTCTGTGCAGGCCACCGCTTCACCGCCTGCGGATTTGATCTCCTGTACCACCGCTTCTGCGGGACCGACATCCACATCGTCCCCTTTGAGGCTGCCGCCCGGGTCATTCACCACGACCTTGGCGCCTTTTGAGGCCAGCAACAAAGCGTAGGCGCGGCCCAAGCCTCTTCCGGCACCGGTAATAACAGCGACGCGGTCGTCGAATCTCATGTCTGACATTGATGTTCTCCCCGTTAGCGTCTCCGCTAGCAATGAATTTTTAAAGGAACCCGGTTAAACGTTTTTGGCGTTTGATTTCAAACCGGATGTGAAACTGTTTTCTGTATTTAAAACAATGAGCATCAACAGGAGGGGCCGGCGTTTGAGCCGCATGATGCTGAAACAGGAACGCACAGCCTGGGGTGGCCCCCTTGAGGCAGGCCGTCTGTTTGGAGATCGGCCCCCCAATGCTTGGCATGGGAGGGCCTGAACTGTCGAACTTACTTCTTGGGCAATTCAACTTCTGCTTTAGCCGTCGCCATGGTAACACCCAACTGATTCTTCATTTTGCAATCCAGCTGCACAATATTACGACCTTCTTCATCGACCATTTTATCGACAACACTGGCCGTCAGGAAGGTGGCATCACCGGTAAAGGCAGGCCCACGATAAGCCGAGTTGCAGTGTACAACCTGTCCCCATTCACCCGCCCAGCCAGCCATGTAATCCAGAATCCAGGCGCCCATGGAAGCACCGTAACCGTAGCCACGCGGCATGCCAATCATTCGGGCATAGCGCGGAAACAGGTGACCGCGTGACGGACCAAAGTAGGCGCCGTCAGTCAACTCAGGGTTTTCACGCTCCATCACCGGATCGTTTTCGTGACCCGCCATCTCTTTGGTGAACCCCAGAGCTTCCATGTCCAGGCCTGGACGGTGGGTGCCGCCCCAGATGGTAAACAGGTAAGCACGCCACTCGGTCGCGAAACTGGCGACACTGTGCGGCCCGATAATGCGCACGGGTAACTCATCCCCGACGTTAATATCATCCCAGTAGCGCTTGCCGTGCCCCAGGTCGTGCATCATCTTGATGAATTCGAACTTTTTCTCTTGCAGATCGGCCAGGTCTTCATCGCTCCAAACCGGGTCGTTCTCATCACCGGCAATGGAGCCCATTTCCAGGGCCAGATCTGCCCGGTAACGGATGGCGGTAGAGCGCTGCTTGGCAATCAGGTCGCCATCCTGGTTGTAGTAGTTGTTGTCACCACGCTGAAAACAAGTGGGACCGGCAAATTTTGTGTCTTTTACGGAAAAGTCATATGGCACTTTTTCGTTGGTGATCATGTCGCCACCAAAAATTTTGGGGCCATAAAACCACCACTCGTCCCCGCCAAAGATCAGATGCGAATCTGGAATACGTCCGACACAGGCAGGACCCGCTCCGTGACCATCATCTGCAGCCACAGCAAAAGATTGAGGTGCCACCAAACGACCGTATCGACCTTCTTTCGCGAAGTCATGATCATAGTGCAACAGATTCGCGTAGTGCATCGCCTGTACCCAGCGACGGATGTCATTGTTGTGCAGTGGCTCCTTCATCCGCGCAGGCGCAATGGGTTTGCCCATATAGCTCTCAAGATCTGAGCAATCTAATATCTTGTCATTCATGTGTAACTCCAGTCGAATATAGCCACTGACTCAGCGGCCCCAGCAAGCGAGTAGCACCAAGCGCGCAACCCAGCCTCGCCTTATTTTTGGCTTATTATCAGGTTCGTAGCTTAGCAGGATCTCATCTACTGAACAACATTGTTGTCTTAAGTGTTGTCCGTACAAATTTAAGATTCGGAGAGTCGTATTTTCATCACCGCACAGAATCACCGACGCCAAAGCCCATGGGTTTACCCGGGAACCTCACCTGAGTAACGGAGGTGTTTTGAGCGGGACATTAATGTTGATCGCTGGTCTTGCCGTCATTTAGAGCGCGTAGAGCGCGGGATTTTTGATACTCTCTGAGTGTCCACAGCCTTCAAGCATCAATCAATGAGAAAAACATAATGCAACGCATTGACTTAAAACATCAGTATGGTCCCGTCGCACTGGTGACCGGGGCCTCATCAGGCATCGGGCAGGCATTCGCTGAACTGCTGGCTGCGCGGGGGCTGGATTTGGTATTAGTCGCTCGCCGGTTGGAGCGTCTGACGGCACTGGCCGCCCGCCTGCAAGAAACCTGCGGGATACAGGTAACGATTTGTCCCATCGATCTATCTGACACCACCGCAGCCCGGAAAATTCTGGAGGCCACAGCGACCCTGGACGTTGGCCTGGTTATCAGTAATGCCGGCTTTGGCATTAAAGGCGAGTACACTCAGGTCGAAGCTGGTGTCATGACTGACATGTTGAACGTTAACTGTCATAGCCCCATGCAGCTGACCCATGGTTTTATTGACCGGTTGAGGCATCGTGGCAAAGGCGGCATCATTTTAACCAGCTCCGTCGAAGGCTTAATGGGTTGCCCTTACTCCAGCGCCTACTCCGCCACCAAAGGCTTTGTGATCAATTTGGGAGAGGGTCTGTGGGCAGAGCTGCGCGACGATAACATTGACGTGTTAACCCTGTGCCCCGGTGCCACGGACACCGAGGCCCCGGCTTTGCAGGGCATAGACCCGAAAACCCTGCAACATTTGATGTCGCCAGCAGACGTTGCCCGCCTGGCATTTGAAAACATACAAAACGGACCGGTCTACATTCCCAGTGAGCACTATCAAAAAACCTTTGATAGGCTGCTTTCTTTACCGCGTAGAGACGCCTTAATGGCCATGGCGAAAAGTATGAAACCGACCGGCTGACTCATCAAATTGACGGGGCCCGCCAATGAAAACCACCAGAAAAATAACAATAACACCAGCGATAACAGTCAGGAGATTTAAACTATGAACACGAGTTTTCAACGGGTAGCAGTAGTCACTGGTGCCAGTGCGGGTATCGGTTTGGCGGCAGCAAAGGCCCTGGCAGCTCAAGGCTGGCGAATCATTGCCATTGGCCGCAACCCGCAACGAACCGCAGCGGCGGAACAAGAGATTCGTTCCGTATCCAGCAGCGACCAGGTCAACATGCTGCAGGCGGATCTCGCGCTCATGGCGGACGCGGCCAGATTGGTGGACGAAATTGCGAATCTGACGGACCGAGTGGATGTGTTAATCAACAACGCCGGCGGCATGGCCAGTCAAAAGGTCATCACCCCAGAGGGTCTGGAAGAAAATTTTGCCGGCAACCACTTGGGTCCTTTTTTACTCACCACACGTTTACTGCCTCTACTGCGACGTGCGGCAAAAGATGCGCCCAAAGGCAGTGTCCGCATCCTGAACACCTCCTCAGATGGCAGTGAAATGATTCCGGGCATGAACCTGGATGACCTGCAGACCTTTGAGACTTACAGCAATGGCCTTGCCTATTGCAGCGGTAAACTGGCCAATGTTTTGTTTGCGCGCGCCTTAGCCAAACGCCTGCAAGCCGATGGCATCGTTGCTCATGCCTTTCATCCGGGCACTGTAGGCTCCAATTTTTTCTCTCATACGGATGCGTCGGTGCAAGAGCGTTACCGCGATATGGACAAGCTGACCCCTGAGCAGGGTGCCGACACCTTAATCTGGCTGGCGACCGATGAGGAACCCGGCAATAGCAATGGTGGCTATTTTTACGAGCGCAAACCACGCACACCAAATCCGCTGGTGGATGATGCAGCGTTGGTTGAACGCTTATGGGAAGTCAGTGAGCAATTGATTGCCAAAGCCATGGCCTGAGACAGCTACAGACTTTATTGCAGCTCTTAATAACCACGGCGGTCTCGATGTTGTCGCTGCGATTATGGAAAAACAATCATAAGTTTCATTGTTTGTAAAAGGCTGCAATCCAGCTCGAAACGGCCGTCACTGGCAACCATCGTAAGTTGTGCCGCAGTGTATAACATGCCTTGCCCAACCTGACGGACAGTTTATGGACAATCTTCTCGCAGGCTATGTATACTTTGGCGCTTTGGCGATGACCAAAAAACGTAGCTCAGGACTCTCACGGATTCTGTTGCCC
This sequence comes from Pseudomaricurvus hydrocarbonicus, assembly GCF_011602365.1. Lineage (GTDB taxonomy): Bacteria > Pseudomonadota > Gammaproteobacteria > Pseudomonadales > Cellvibrionaceae > Pseudomaricurvus > Pseudomaricurvus hydrocarbonicus. The sequence goes on along the minus strand of NZ_JAAONZ010000007.1, from coordinate 147,418 downwards.
TGCCGCCCGCCCTTCATTTTATTACTGTGTGCACATGACTGAACCTCAAGGATTGCCTCTCCGTCGCCGTATTTTAGCGGTGATTTCATTATCAATTGGCGCCTTGATGTTAATGATTGACGCTACTATCAGCAGTGTAGTGCTCCCTACCATCGCCACAGCACTGGAGGTAGAGGGATCGGCAACGCTTCTCGTCGTCACGGTGTATCAACTTATTTTGGCCATGACCCTATTGCCGTTGTCCGCGGTGGGAGACCGAATTGGTTATCGGCGAATGTATCAGGCAGGGTTTGTCCTGCACGCTTTGGCTGGTGGACTGTGCTTGTTGGTAGACAGCCTGCCGGCGCTGATTCTGGTACGGGCACTGCAATCGCTGGCGGCAGCTGCGGCCATGTCGGTAGCCGTCGCCATGTTGCGCCAGGTATATCCCCCACAACGTTTGGGCAGCGGTCTGGCTTTGAACACCATCTTCAATGCCAGCGGTACCGCACTGGCTCCTGTGTTGGGCGGGCTGATTGCCGCGTACACCGATTGGCAATGGGCCTTTGTGGCTGTCGTTCCCCTGTCGATTATTTCACTGATGTTCAGCCGTGCGCTGCCGGATCCCGTGCCTCATGAGCACCCATTCGACCTGCGGGGTGCCGCCATGTGCAGCCTGACCTTTGGCCTGCTGATTGCCGGCCTGGAAGGCACCGTTCACACAAACTATCTGCTCACCTCTTTGGCCGTGATGGTCGCTGCCGGAGTGTCGGCCTGGTTTCTGGTTCGCCACGAAAAAGCCGAAGCGCAACCGGTTTTGCCAGTGGATTTGCTTGCCCGATCTGACCTTGGCCTCACAACCCTGGCCACGTTCCTCGGCACCATTGCGTCCATGATCATGATGTTGAGCATGCCTTTCCGGTTACAACACGGTTACGGCTTCTCCGTCGGTGAAATCGGCGGCATGATGGCCGCGTACGCGGTGGCCAGCCTGATGTTTGCCCCTCTGGCGGGGCTCTTGTCGGATCGCATCGCAGTACCGTTGCTGTGTACCCTGGGGCTACTCATGGCCTCAATCGGTATGGCTGCGGTGGCCCTGTTACCGGACACCAGCCCCAGTCACTTTGATGTTGCCTGGCGACTGTGGTTTTGCGGTGCCGGTTTTGGCTTATTCTTTTCGCCCAATGCCCGCTTTCTGGTGGGCTCCGCTCCCAGAGCAAGAGCCGCCGCCGCGGGCAGCTTGTTCACCACCACCCGAATGCTGGCCATGGCGTTCGGTGCAACACTGGTGGCAGCCCTTCTGGCCATGGGACTTGGCACTGGTCCTACGCCCGCTATTGTTGCAGGTGTTATAGCATTGGTCACAGCGGGAATCAGTGCGTCTGGACTTAGACAGACGACAACTGCGGTTACTTGAGCCTGGTTAACGTCGAAGTACCTAATCACCTAAGTACCTAAGTACCTAAGTACCTAAGTACCTAAGTACCGAACCAGGCTATAACCGCGAATCGGCACTGATATTCTAAGCTACCTATAAACAGTATGGAGCCTGCTCCACGATAAAAACCGTCCGATCCCTCTCTCTATATTCCTAAATACATTAAGAAGTTTGAAATTTATTTCTATTACTCACAAAGAGCAACACCCTGAACAATCACAGAAAAAAACTGACTGTTTTAAGTGCTGTATAGGGTAATCACAGCCACCCAGAGCACCGGTTAAACATTGCTGGATGACACAAGGCAAGAAACAACCCTCAAAGCGCGCAAGAGCTGCGCTATCAAAAAAATCAAATCACGCCGCTTCAATTACACGGCCTTTATGCCGTCACCACCCGCAGAGCGACACCGCCAGCCCCATAAAACCTTCCTTAATCAAGGGATAAACTGTCATGAGTATATGTCCCCAGTATATTTTCGGCTTGTGCTATTATCTAAGTATTAAACATGGCATGGAGATTGGCACTAACAAGAGGGTGTCGAGCCGACTTACTCAGCCCCCTCTTATTTAGCTCCCTGAGTTCAAATGTGCCGACTAAAGTTATTCACACGATCATCTCGTATATTGCCTTACTGTTTTTTGGTGTTCGCGCTGTGCCTTTCTCACGGCGCTCTTTCAGTGACACCAGATGAAGGTAAGGCAGCCTTCCTTGAGGCCATTCTAAATCACACCACATGGCCACAAGAGGACACCCTTGATCAGTTCATTATCGGCCAATACGGTCGAGACAGGCCTCTTCTTAGAGTTTTGCAAAAAGAATTACCGAAACTCAGAGTGCGTGGCAAGCCTGTCGTGGTCGTGTATTACAGATCGCTCATTGAAGCCAAAGATGCGCAAATTTTAGTACTGGCCAAATCTCAAAACCTCAATTTGAACAGGATCGTCAAGCGATTGCACGGCAGTCATACAATGATTGTTTCAGATGGCAGTGAAGACCAGCGCAATGTGATGATCAACTTCACCCATCCAGCTGACAACATACTCTCCTTCGAAGTCAATCGCAGTAATATCATTTATGCAGGACTAAAACTGTCAAAAGAAATTTTACTGTTTGGCGGAACCGAACTAGACACCGCACTTATCTATAAAGAAACCGAAGAAGAGCTGGCTCGTGCGAGAAACCTTGCCCTCCAACAACAACAGGATCTGGAAAATCAACAGAAACTACTGGCCGAACAAAATCAGAAAATCATTGCCCAGAGTAAACAATTTTCAATCAAAGAAGCCGAGCTTAAGAGCCTGGAAGATGAACTTAACTCGCTCGAAGAAAAATTCAACAACACTCAAATGATTCTAGCTCAGAGCGAAAAGAAACTTCTGGATAACGTAGCCACACTAAGAGAAAAAGAAAGTATTTTAGCTGAAAAAGAAGCTGCTATTGAAGCTTATTCACAAAAAATCAATCAAAACATCTCCCTGCTGGAACGACACCAACAGGAAATTAACGAACAGGAACGTTTGATTCAAGAAAAAAACCTGATCCTGCAAAAACAAGTGAGCACCATAGAGAATCAAAAGGTCATCCTGGGGTCCGCAGCGGTCGCCCTGCTTGTCGTACTTACATCGATTGCCTTTATCTTCCGCAGTTATCGAAGTAAAAATCGAATTAACAAACAGCTGCAAATAAAATCCAGCGAGCTGGAAAAAGCCAATGAACAGCTGGTTATCATGACCGATGCCAAAAGCCAGTTCCTCTCCACCATGAGTCACGAAATACGTACCCCTTTAAATGGCGTCATCGGGGTTGCAGAACTGCTCAAAGGCACCAAGCTTGGGGATCAGCAGGCGGAGTATGTGTCAATCATCCTGAAGTCTGCTGACACACTACTGAGCCTGATCAACGACATTCTGGACATTTCTAAAATTGAAGCCGGCAAGCTCGACCTCGAAGAAACCCCTTTCAATTTAAGTGACATTCTCGGAGATACCTTGCAAGCCCTGGCCATGCGTGCCAATGATAAACACCTGGAGCTGGCATTTCATATACCACCAGAAGTGCCGAACAATGTCATTGGCGATCCCGTCCGACTGAGGCAAGTCGTTGTGAACTTAGTGGGTAATGCCATTAAATTCACCCAGGATGGCGAAATCGTAGTCGACTTGAAACTCGAATCCATTGACAGCAGAAAAATTCGTGTCGCATTTGAAGTTCGCGACACCGGTATTGGAATATCCGACGAGCAAATACAGAAAATTTTTAAAGCGTTTGGTCAAGCCGACTCTTCAACCACCCGTCAATTTGGTGGCACCGGATTGGGACTGACCATAGCCTCTCAACTCGTTACGATGATGGGCGGAGAATTAAACGTGTCAAGTGAGCCAGGCAAAGGCAGCACCTTTTCTTTTAGCGCCGACTTTAACCTGTCAGGTGAGCCAGCCAAACCCGCTGTCTCCCCCATCGAACTGCGAGGCACACAGGTACTGGTTGTCGATGACAACAGCACCAACCGAATGATCCTGGAAGAGATGATGTCAAGTTGGGGAATGGTGGTAACCACAGCCCAGAGTGGGCCTGACGCGATTGACACCCTTAATCGCTCCAAACAACGGGGCATCAAATACGCTCTGGCTGTACTGGACGTAATGATGCCGGGCATGGATGGTTTCGAACTTGCGGAAAAAATAAGTAAGGAGCCTTTTCACACCACCATGCAGATATTAATACTCTCTTCGGCCGAATTCTTTGACGATGATCGGCTATTACAGAAACTTCATATCTGCAAGACCTTGTTAAAGCCAGTCAAACACTCCGAGCTTCTGGTTGCCATCACCAATGCTTTAGGGGTTGCGACGGCCGAAGATGCAAAAACCTCTGAGGATCAACCTTCCGCCGAAATTCCGATCAGAAATGTTTTGCTGGTCGAAGACGGCTTCGTCAATCAGAAGGTCGCCACCGATCTGCTGGTCAAGCGAGGTCATAAAGTCACCTTAGCCGAGAATGGAGAAGAGGCACTTGCCGCTGTACAGAACAACGTTTTTGATCTGATACTCATGGATGTACAGATGCCGGTCATGGATGGCCTGACAGCAACGCGAAAAATTCGTGAATTGGAAACCTCGTCCGGGAGACACATTCCCATTGTGGCCATGACCGCAAGCGCAACCACCGAAGATCGTAATCGCTGTATGAATGCGGGAATGGACAGCTATGTTTCCAAACCTTTCCGGGCTGCCGAGTTGTATCAAACGGTTGAAACAACACCAGCAGCTACGGCAGCAGCGTCCAAAGCCGGCACAACAACAGACAAAGAAGCTGAAGCGACTAAATACGACGTGCCAGAGAGCCCCAAAAGTGCACCCGAGTTATCTGACGCTGCATCGGATCAAAGTCTCCCCTCCCCGACGTCTGCGAAACATTCCGGGCCCCCTTGCCTGGATATCAAAAGTGCACTTAAAAATCTGGAAGGTGACAGAGAGCTTCTGCACGAGTTAATCGAGATGTTCCTCCAACAGTACCCGGAACTTCTGCAGACGATTGAGACCTCCCTGCAACATCAACAGGCAACCGAATTGAGAAGAGCAGCCCACACATTGAAAAGTTCTGCCAATGTCGTAGGCGCAGAGACTGCTGCTGCAGCCGCTGCCAAGCTTGAACAACTGGCGCATGACAATCAGCTCAACGCTGCAGAACCAGTCATCAAGATACTGAAGTCCAGCCTGGATGAAGCAAAAGCTGCTTTGCAGCAAATACTTGACGTTAAATCACCTAGTGCCAGTGACGGCTGATCGCCTTCATCCACTGAATAGCAGACTAACTAAAAATTATCTGTCGAAAAGTTAGCACTGCAGCGCTGATTTGGAGCACGGGTATGCAAGATCAACCCACACATCTATTACTGGTGGAAGACAACCCACTGCACGCTCGCCTGATCGAGAAATTGGTAGCGGGTGAACCACAACTTCATTGTGTCATTGAAACTGTGGTGAACCTGGCCGATGGGTTAATGCGTTTATCCCACGGCGGGATAGACCTGCTGCTGCTTGATCTGGTCCTCCCGGATAGCCAGGAGTTGGACACCCTGTTTCGAGTTCGTGCCGCCCAACCCGATATTCCCATTGTCATTCTCACCGGCATCGATGATTTGACGCTCGCTGCTCGGGCCGTGGATGCTGGCGCCTACGATTATCTGGTGAAAACTCACCTCAACAGTGTTTCTCTGGGGCGAGCTATTCGTTACACCTTGGCTCGAGCTAGAGCCCGCAGTCACGAGTGGGACAGCCCCATGTTTCGGCTGGCTCAGCAGCAATTCCTCAAGGCGGCCCATATTATGAATTTGGATGACAACATTCGCCAGCGCTTACTGTTCCCGCAGCGTACTCAACTGGTATCTTTCCCCTTTTTCCGGGATGACCGCAGCCAGGTGGAAACGGTGTTTGGCTATCGGGTGCAACACGTGTTGACCATGGGCCCAACCAAAGGCGGAATTCGCTATCATGAGGACGTAGATCTTGGCGAGGTCGCGGCTTTAGCCATGTGGATGACCTGGAAATGTGGTCTGATGAAACTCCCGTTTGGCGGCGCAAAAGGCGGTGTTCGTGTCAACCCAACCGTCTTGAGCAAGCGCGAGCTGCAGCGCCTGACCCGACGCTACACCGCCGAAATCATCGACATGATCGGTCCTGACAAAGACATTCCGGCTCCCGACATGGGTACAGACGAACGTGTCATGGCCTGGATTATGGATACCTACAGCCAACAGCTGGGCTATACCGTACCCACGGTGGTCACAGGTAAGCCCGTGGTGCTTGGCGGCTCTCTGGGTCGTAAAGAGGCAACGGGGCGGGGGCTGGTTTACCTGATCGAAGCCGCTGCCACTCACCTTGGACTGGATCTCGTTACCTCAACGGCCGTGGTACAGGGCTATGGCAATGTCGGCAGCCACACAGCACGATTCCTCGCGGAGGCCGGCATGAAGATCATTGGGATCAGTGATGTCTCTACCGGGCTCTACAACCCCGAAGGCCTCTCGCTGGAGGCCCTGGACGCCTACGTGAGTGAAAACCGCGTGCTGGAGGGGTTCCCCGACGCCACCGCCATCACCAATGCCGAGTTACTGGAACTCGAGTGTGACGTGCTGGCACTGGCAGCCATGCAAAACCAGATAACAGTTGAAAATGCCGACCGAATCAGGTGCAAACTGCTCGCCGAAGGGGCCAATGGACCGACTACCCTGGAAGCCGACGAAATCCTAAACGAGAGGGGTATTTTTGTGCTGCCGGACATTCTTGGCAATGCCGGGGGCGTGACTGTTTCCTATTTCGAGTGGGTTCAGGGCACACAAAACTTCACTTGGACACTTCAGGAAATCAACGAGCGGTTAAAACAGATTTTGTTCGATGCGTTCCAGAGAACCTTACACCTTGCAGAAACTGAAAAGATCGACATGAGAACCGCATCATTAATCGGCGGTGTCTCACGCGTGAGGGACGCCAAGCTGTTGCGCGGTGTGTTTCCATAAAACGTGAAATCCGTATAGCCCAGAAGTGTCGTACTCACTCAGATGAACACTGCCGACAAAACCCGTGGTCAAAATGGAGAACCCGAGCGGTCTAAGTGAACAATTGTGAATATTACATTACCAATAAGGTCGTTATATGCTAAATTCAGCAGATATAATAAACTGCTGATAACAATTTATAATGAAAAAAAATTGTTTATGGATTCGGAGAGAGTAAATGCAGAGTCGACCCGTAAAATCTGCACTTAGAACGTTGGAAGTTTTGGAGCTCTTTATGGAGCACCGGCGTCCCATGCGGCTGAAAGAGATTTATCAGGCGCTTAATTACCCTCAATCCAGTACCACCTACTTACTGAAAAGTATGTTGAACAGGGGCTATTTAAACTACAACCGTCGTGATCATACCTACCTTCCGACGGTACAGGTCACCAGCTTGGGAAACTGGCTATCCGGCTACATTTATACGGACGACACCTACCAAAATTTAGTTCGTGAACTACAAAAAGCCACGGATGAAACCGTCGGACTGGCCTCCCAGAACGACCTGTTTATTCAGTACATCCTACTGGAATCACCCGATCACGAATTTAAGTTTACGCCAGCTTTGGGCACCATGAGATCAATGGTGGACTCTTCTTCCGGTCTGGCACTGATGAGTAAAATGAATGATGACGCGATTGAAAAAATCTGCCGCTACACCAATTATTATAAAATCAGTGAACAACCCGTATCGATTACTGAGGTGATGGATCGTGTTCAACTCGTACGCGAAACCGGTTATGCCTATTTAAAAAACAAACCAACCAGAAAGGTTTCCGCCATTTCAATCGCGCTGGATGAAACCCTGCATAATGTTCCCCTTGCCATTGGCGTAGGGGGATTTGCAGATCGAATTGAAACTGAAAAAGACACCATTGTCGCTCTCATGAAAGAAGCCATCGCCAAAACCTGGTAATGCTTATTACCACCGCGATTGTCGAAACTCAGGTAGCTCAATAATTTCCGTGGCACACCATCCAGTGCCTATCGAATCCATCAGGTCACGACCTTTTGGATCCGAAGGCACAGATAGTAATTGCGTTAAGAGACAGCCTGCTTTTCAATAGAGTCACTGTCGGCCGTAAAGTGATTGCGATACCGCTCCCGAAGATCTATTTTTCGCAACTTGCCGGTAGCCGTATGGGGTAATTCCTCCACCACTACAACATCATCAGGGAGCCACCAACTGGCCATCTGGGGCTTTAAGTAGTCAAGCATCTCATCACGGCTGAGCTTCTGCCCCGGATTTAAGGTAATCAGCAGCAAGGGGCGTTCCTGCCAACGGGGATGCGGAACCGGGATGGCCGCAGCTTCTGTAACGGCTGGGTGTGCTACCGCAGCATTTTCGATTTCAATGGATGAAATCCACTCGCCGCCGGACTTGATCACATCTTTTGCCCGGTCAGTGATATGCAGGAAGCCATCCCCATCTATCCATGCAACGTCTCCGGTGTCAAACCACCCATGATCATCCAGTGCGCTGTTTGGCTCTTGACCAAAATAGTGGCTGACAACCCAAGGCCCTCTAACTTTAAGCAATCCAGCCTCGTTACTACCCAGTGGAATTTCACTTCCATCAGCAGATTCAACTCGTAATTCCACGCCACACAAAGCCCTTCCCTGTGATGTCATTAGGTCTGTACGCGCTTCTTGATCAAGTCGATCATGCTTTGACAAGGGACGACAGACAGTGGCAACAGGGCTGGTTTCGGTCATCCCCCAAGACTGCAGTACATCAATTCCCAGCAATTCACGGAAGCGAACGATTAATGAGCGAGGCACTCCAGCGCCTCCGACAAAAACCCGGTTGATCGCCATCGCCTCACGCTCACTGGCGCTGGTATTTTTCTCCAGATAATCCAGGACACCAAACCACACAGTAGGCACTCCCAGCGAAAACGTCACACCTTCATCTTTCAGAAATTCATACAGAGATGCCCCATCAAGTGCAGATCCGGGAAGCACCAGTTTGGCACCACACAACGCGGATGCGAAAGGCACTCCCCAGGCATTCACATGAAATAAAGGCGTGATCAGGAGTGCACAATCTTTTGCAGAGAGCGCCATAGCATCGGCAGCAACAATCGAATAACTGTGTAATACCGTCGACCGATGGCTGTACAGAACACCCTTGGGATTACCGGTAGTGCCCGACGTATAACACAGTGTGGCCGCTGAATTTTCTTCTAGCTCTGGCCACTCATCAATGGGATTCGCGCCTGCAACCAACTCATCATAAGCAATCAATGACGTTAACGAACTGTCTGGAATTTCATTTTTACTGCACAGCACAATAATCCTTTTTATAGCCGTTAAGCGATCCGCTAAAGGCTCAATTAAGTGCAACAGATCCGGATCCACACAGAGGACACTGGCTCCACCATGATTGATGATGTACTCAATTTGGTCGCTGAACAATCTGGGATTGACAGTATGAAGAACCATTCCGGCAGCTGTCACGCCGTAATAGAGCGCCAGGTGGGGTATTCGATTCCAGGCAAATGTCGCCACTCTATCTCCTGGTGAAACGCCCAAATCGGTTAACGCTGCCGCCAGGCGTTTTGCGTCGTGGGCAAGTTCACTCCAGGTGGTGCGTTGCAATGTACAGTCGGGGGCCCGAGAAACAATTTCAGTTTGAGCATGGTTGCGCTCAGCATGGTCAATCAGCATCGCGGTAGTCAAAGAATGAGCTTGCATATTACCTATCATAATTATTGGCAATCCTTCTATATCTTAATAATTTATAGTTGTTACTGAACATCGCTGTCATTGATCCTATAAGGATCGCTGTATCGCGACGAAATTTCGACCTTCCGTTAAAATCTGCATACTCAAAAATCTACACACATTGACCATCTGACGCTAGCGTTAGTCTCAGGATTCGGCACCTCCAGAATAAGAATCACACATGAGATATCACACATTAACCACTTCTTAAATAGATTTGAAATAGGCAAATGGATAAGCTTTACCCTGAGCGAATCAAGCCAGGAGAATAATAAGATGCAACTCACCGATGAACAGCAAGCCTTTAAGGACGCCTACATTGAAGCCCGAGGATACTGGGTAGATTTCAACGACGGTTTGCTAAAACACTCTCCCGAGTGGCTACAAGCCTATCTGAAATATGCAGAGACACCAGCTCGAGATGGTCCGCTTTCAGCCAAATTACGAGAAATGATTTATGTCGCCATCGATGCCTCAACCACACACATGTTTACCGAGGGTATGGAGATTCACATTAAGCTGGCCTTCAAAGCAGGGTGTACGGTCGGTGAGTTAATTGAGGTAATGCAGATAGCCACGATGCAGGGGTTTGACAGTGTTTCCGCGGGCATGACGATTCTTGTAGAAGAAGCATCGGCAGCAGGTATTACCCTCCCCAAACACAGCAATGGTGAGTCGATACTCGATCGCTATGAATTGATGTTTGGTGATCGCCCTGTATGGCTGCAAGCCCTCGCGCGAGCCGTACCGAAATACACAGAAATACTCGTCGATCTACTGACCACTGCAGATCAGCACAGTAATTTGCCAGACAAAGACAAGATCTTGATACGTCTCGCCCTGGCGGCTTCACCCACCCATCTCAACCGGGAAGCAATGCGCACTGAAACACGACGTGCATTATCAGCTGGCGCCACTTCTGAAGAGATCATTGAAGTCTTTCAGCTGGCAGCGCACTTGGGAATCCATGCCTGTGTTGATGGGGTTCCCGCCATTACAGCGACCGCCACCGAGTAATCACTGGCGGCTAGACAGGTCCGGTCACGGCACCACTGACTATTTTCGCCCCTGCCCATCGCACCAACTTAACAGTCAAAGCAAACGCCAGTAGGCATTGTTATCAACAGACAGTTGACACACACAATGAGGAAATTATGGAGATCGGTTTTTTTGGAAATTTCCAAAACAAACTGGGCGAGAGCCCGCTCTGGGATCCAAGACTCGAATGTCTGTGGTGGGTGGATATTCAGGAAAAGAGTCTTTATGCCGCAGACTCAGATGGTAAATTGCTTCGCCATTGGCAGTTCAGTCAACCAGTTTGCAGCATCGGATTGGCAGGCCAGGGGTTAGTCGCAGCCTTTGCCGATGGTTTTGCGCTGATCAATGACAACGGTGAAGTGACGTATCTGACAAAACCGGAACTCACCAAAGGCCCGCTTCGCTTCAACGACGGTAAAGCCGATCGGCAAGGACGCTTCCTGTCTGGGACTATGCAATTTGGTGAGTTGCCAGGTGCCCACGCCAGCTTATGGCGACTGGACAAGGAAGGTACCGCGGTGCAAGTTGAAGAAAACCTTAGGCTGGCAAACGCAACCTGCTTCTCCCCGATGGGCAATATTTTGTATTTTGCCGATACCCTGGAAGGGGTGATTCGCCGCTACCCATACAATCCCACTACCGGATCCCTGGGTAGTCGAGAAGATTTTATCGACACCCGTGAGTATGGCTCAGCGCCCGACGGAGCCACCGTTGACGCTGAGGGGTATCTTTGGGTTGCCCTGATTGAAACACAGTCTGTTGCGCGCTTTTCTCCCGAGGGAAAAGTTGAAAAGATGATTGAGGTGCCGATCCCCTACCCTTCATGTCCCGCATTTGGTGGTAAAAATTTGGACGTCTTATACGTCACTACGATTTCTGATTCGGGTAACCGCTTGCGTACAGAAGATCCCAATGGAGGTCGTATTCTAACCATTTCCAACCTCGGTGTACGCGGCCTTGCGGAAGGGGTTTATCAATACAAATATCACATTTGAAATTAATGCCTTCTCACAGTGCGGGCGCTTGCTAATGCGTCTTTGATTGCGGCATTCTGGAATTTGAAATATTAAGGCAAAGTGGATGTTGAGTTTATGAACCTAGAATTTACAAACGAAGAACTCGCGTTTCAGGAAGAAGTCAGGTCTTTTTTCGCAGAAGTAGTTCCAAAAGAATGGTTGACTCGTGTACGAGCTGGTTTACGACTGGAGCCTAAAGAGCTGATCGCTTACCAGAAAGCTCTGGCTGAACGTGGCTGGGGAGCCCCCAACTGGCCTAAAGAGTTCGGCGGTACCGGCTGGGGCCCCACCCAAATTTATATCTTTGAAAGTGAAGCAACACGGGCAGGAGCACCGATTCAGTTTCATCAGGGATTGGAGTTGATAGGTCCAATTATTTTTACCTACGGGTCGGATGAGCAAAAAAAACGCTTCTTGCCCGGGATCATTAACGCTGATGATTGGTGGTGTCAGGGATACTCTGAACCGGGTGCAGGCTCTGACCTTGCATCCCTGAAAACCACAGCGGCCAAAGATGGAGATGAGTATGTACTCAATGGTCAGAAAATGTGGACCAGCTATGCTCATGTCGCCTCGCATATGTTTGTACTGGCGCGCACATCCAATGAAGAAAAACGGCAGCAAGGAATCTCATTGTTGTTGGTCGATATGAAAACGCCAGGTATTCAGGTAAAGCCAATCGACACCATGGATGAGAAACACCATACCAATGAAGTATTTTTAGACGATGTGCGTGTTCCTGTTAACAATTTAGTCGGCGAAGAAGGCCGTGGTTGGGGATATGGAAAAGTATTACTCGATCGTGAACGAATGGTTTCAGCAGCTAATGCCATCCACATTCAGCAAGTTATTGATGGTGCCCGTGCAGCAGCAGAGCGATTGATTGCTGGCGTCCCCTTGTACAAAACACCCACCTTTTCATCAAAATTTGCTCAGCTGGAGATCGAAGCCACGGCCTTGAAAACGATGGTTCTGCGATTAATGGCAGACGCCGCTGCCGGTGTTGACTCAGGACCACGAGGATCCATGGTAAAACTGCGCTGGTCAGAGCTCTATCAATCTGCCATGGGACTGTGGCTTGAAGCTCTGGGGCCTGAAGCGGCGCATTTCCGCGGGCTGGAAAACACTCAGGCGCCATCCGATATGCCTTATGCCATGCAGGGCGCGCTTTATTCTCGAGTAACCTCAATTTATGGAGGATCCAGTGAAATTCAACGGAACATTATCGCCCGCCGAGCGCTGGGTTTATAGGGGACAGTGATATGAATTTTGATTACAGCGGCGAACAACAAATGCTCCTCGACAGTGTTCTTCGGTATGGCCTCGACAATTGGTCTGCCGATAAACGTCTGGCATGTTTGAAAGATCTCCCCTCGAATGTGACGAAAAGTTGGGCAGAAATGGCAGACCTGGGCTGGCTAATGCTTTCAATACCCGAAGAGGAAGGCGGGCTTGGCGGTACGCCTGTGGATGTGATGGCCTTGATGGAGGGAATTGGCCGCCATTTGATTCCTGTACCTTATGTGACATCTTGTGTTCTGGTGCCTGCATTACTGAGTGGTACCGGAGAAACTGCCACCGAGATACTCGAAGGCATAGGACTGGGAAACATTCGCGCAGCTGCTGGGTTTCTGGAGTCCGAAGGCGGTTTTGATTTGAATTATGTGGGTCTCTCTGCCGAATTGAGCGATAACCGCTGGTTACTGTCCGGGGAAAAAGTTCATGTTGAAGATGGTGGTGATGCTGACTGGTATGTCGTATCAGCCAGAACAGCGGGTTCGATCATGGATTCGGATGGGATCAGCCTGTTTTTAATTTCTGCTAATAGCCCCGGGTTGAAAGTTGAAAATTTTCGTGCCGTTGATGGACACACCCATTCTCGCTTGCGCCTCGATAACGTCAATGCAACTCTGGTCGGTGAAAAAGATCAGGCTCTCATGCGTATTGAATCCGCAGTAGATCGGGCGATTACCGCTCATGTTGCTGAAGCGGTTGCCTCGATGGAAATGGCCAATGCCGTAACCCTGGATTATTTGGGAACTCGACGTCAATTTGGCGTATCGATAGGCAGCTTTCAGGTACTGCAGCACCGGGCGGTTGATATGGCGATCGCTGCAGAAGAAGCACGTTCGATGATGCTGCATGCAACCCTTAATCTGAACGCAGATCCTGTGACTCGAAAGCGTGCAGTATCTGCAGCAAAAACCCGTGTCGGGCAAACCGGACTCTATGTTGCCAAGCAGGCTGTGCAACTGCACGGTGGTGTAGGGACTTGTGACGAGCTTATCATCAGCCATCATTTAAAACGACAGATGATGCTGGACACCGCTTATGGTCAAGCCGACTATCACCGTACTCGATTTGCGAACGTATCATAATGAAGTATAGGACCTGTTCAGTTAGTCCACCTCTTTGTTAAACAATCAATACTGAAAAAGGCCAGTTACTAGTAATAGCAACTGGCCTTTTTTGTAGTACTTTAAAAATTAATTTTCCGGTACCGTGTCACTACGATGTTCGAGTCACACTGCGTTGTTAATACAAAATCTGTGAATTCCGAGTCGATTCGAAAAACAAAGGCCACCGCTAATTAAAACGCGTGAGCCAGGCCACCATCAACCGTGAGTGTTTGTCCGGTAACGAAACTTGAATTATCCGATGCAAGCCACAACGCAGCCTGGGCAATATCCTCAACTTCCCCAAGGCGTTTTAAGGGTGTTTTATTCACACGATCGGAAAATGCCTCATCGCTCAACATGGTTTTTACACCTTCGGTCGCTACTGTGGAAGGTGCAATAGAATTTACCCGAATTTTACGAGCACCCAGTTCAACTGAAGCAGAGCGCGTCAAACCACCAACAGCGGCCTTTACGCCACAATAGGTCAATGCATTGGTAATGCCCAGAACACCCGATACGGAGGCAATATTGATGATTGAGCCACCTTTTTCAGACATCATCTCAGCCGCGGCCTGTATCGCCCAAACCACACCGGTAAAGCCCACATCCAGCATGCGCTGAACCGTTTCAGGCTCGATATCGGCGATAGGTTCATAGCGGTTCCACATGGCATTGTTAACCACAACATCAACTGCGCCAAACTCCTGAACGGTCGCTCTGAAAGCTTCTCGAACAGAATCCCGATGGGAGACATCCGCACCAATGGCGATGGCACGCCCACCTTTTTCGACAATCTCATCGACGACTTTTTGTGCCCAGTGCTCCTTCAAATCAAGCACAGCAACCGCAGCACCTTCTGATGCAAACAATTCAGCCATCGCCCGCCCGAGTCCGCGAGAAGCTCCAGTAACCAGAGCTGTCTTACCATCTAGTAAACCCATACTTTTCTCCTCTATTGTTAGCAAGATAGTATCTTAAAATCAGCAATAAGGGAGGTATCCAGGAGGCTCACAAGGAGTTATCTCATATGCGTTAGTGCGTCCAACATCTGACAATATTTTGACCTGAGGTGATGTCTGAGGTCTACTGTAAACTCACGCCAGTAAAACCATAAAATATTAAAATAAACACATTTATTGTAAGAAAGGGAAGTAATTAATGACCAGTATTTCCAGACGTGTTGTGTTAATAACCGGAGCGGCCTCTGGCATTGGCTTAGCAGCCGCACGGGCATTTTCACAAGCGGAAGATAGCGTAATTTTGAGCGATATTGACGGCTCTTTAGCGATAAAACAGGCTGAAAAACTGGGGCCGTCACACATGGGTATTAAGCTCGATGTCGCTCAGGAATCTTCCGTGAACGATGCCATAGCGGCCATTCTATCGCGTTATGGTCGAATAGACGTACTGATTAACAATGCGGGTATTGTCGACCCCAAAGGAACCCCCGCTATCAATAAAGACTTGAATGAGGTTGAGCACATATTGCGAGTCAATCTCGAAGGGTGTTACACCATGGCACGCGTGGTGGGACAGTCCATGCTGCAACGAGGTCAAGGGGTCATAGTGAATGTTGCCTCCATGGCTGGAGTCATGGCAATACCGGGGCGAACCGCGTATTCAATGTCAAAAGGGGCTGTACTGGGCTTCACTCGCGCACTCGCCTGTGAATGGGCTGCAAAAGGCATTCGGGTAAATGCCGTACTACCGGGTTACGTCGCTACCGAAATAGTACGCTCACTGGTAGAAAACCAACAAGTGGAGACCCGTCAGGTAAACCGCCGCATACCACTTGGCCGCATGGCTGAACCTGAAGAAATCGCGGAACCTATTGTGTGGGCGGCCAGCAACACCTATTTAACCGGTTCACAGATTACGGTTGACGGCGGTTATCACGCATATGGCGGGAGTGGCCCGGCTTCCATGGAAACAGCTCCATCACCGCAGATCCAGACGCCCTCGATTGTGGTGGTCACCGGCGGAGCTAAAGGCATTGGGGCAGCCGTTGCACGGCATTATTCAGAAGCAGGCGCGCAGGTCATCGTACTCGATAATGATCCCAATGCCCTATCCACTATACCCGATAGCCAAATAGGTATGCTGCTGGACGTAACGAACCCAGTCGCCATAGAACAGACATTTACCACAATCGCCAACCGGTTTAAGACCATTGATATCCTGGTCAATAACGCCGCCGTTGCCGATCCATTCATTGCCACCGCCGAACAAACGTTAACACAGTTTCAAGCCGGCATTGCCGTCAACTTAGTTGCTCCTTTTTCAGTGGCACAAGCCGCTGCCCGAATCATGATGAACCACAGCGGTGGCGCCATCATTAATCTGGCGTCCATTGCTGCTTTCGGCGGATTGCCAAAACGCAATAGCTATTGCGCAGCCAAAAACGGGGTTGTGATGATGACACGAAGTCTGGCCTGTGAGTGGGCCAGTTCTGGCATTAGAGTTAACGCCGTCGCGCCAGGCTATATTGAAACGCCAGGAGTTGAAGCTCTCAATACCGCTGGAATTCGCAGCAGTGAAGCCATCCGTCGCCGTACCCCCATGGGTAGACTGGGTCAAGCCGATGAAATTGCCGACGCTATTGCTTTTCTGGGTTCAAAAAAATCTTCGTATATTACGGGCAGCGTGATTGTTGTCGATGGAGGCTGGAGTGCCTTTGGCGATTCAGGCGATGCGTCGCAACTGGATTAAAAACTGTTGTATGTTGTCGACTGTAGCTTCTGACCATAACGGTAGCTACTGATCACTGATCACGGGGAGTTTCACATGTTTAAAACTCATGTGGTCAGCGCCACTGACTTCCCGACTGCCCAGTGGTTGGAGAATGTCGTATCCACCAGACGCATTACCCCTCCAAAAACCGAACACTGGCACTGCTAAAATTTTAAAGCAGGCGATTACTATCACGCTATTCAGGATGAAACCTGAACTTCCGATTGTTGAGTTAAACACAGGTGTCATCAGTGACAATTTGAACGGGGTTAATCAACATTCTTCTGAGAAATTTCTAGGCAGAGAATTCGTTGCTTACGGAGGCATCATAACTGGAATAAAAACAATAAAAGTCACCCTCACCGTGAGGTGAGGGCGTGGGCAATCAGCTAAACTTTCTATTTCTGAAAAGTTAACTTACAGCTTCCCCCAGCAAGAGAGACAATAATTTAAAGTTAAAAAAAAGATGTCTTAATCAATTTACCGCATCAAACATAAAAGTTTATGTTTATACCTTTTCAATAATAATAGCGATCCCCTGACCAACACCAATGCACATAGAACAAAGCGCGTAACGTCCCCCCGATCTGTGCAAGTGATAGGTAGCCGTGGTTAACAACCGTGCACCGCTCATGCCTAATGGATGTCCCAGCGCTATAGCCCCTCCATTTGGATTGATACGTGCGTCATCATCATCTAATCCCAGCGCCCGTGTGCAAGCCAGTGCCTGAGCGGCGAATGCTTCATTGAGCTCGATAATGTCCATATCTGATATTGAAAGGCCGGTTTTCTCGAAAACTTTCTGTACCGCCGGGACTGGTCCGAATCCCATAATCCGGGGTTCAACGCCAGCCGTAGCCATTGCGATGATTCTCGCTTTGGGCATTAGCCCATGATCTTTTGCCGCTTGTTGGGAAGCTAACAGTAAGGCACACGCCCCGTCATTAACCCCGGAAGCATTACCCGCAGTGACGGTTCCGCCATCACGGAACGGGGTAGTCAAACGAGCCAGATCCTCTAGTGTGGTCTCCGCCCGGGGATGCTCATCCTGAACAACCTGTAGGGCTTGCTGCCTTCTGCGCTGTACACTAACAGAGATGATCTCTTCATTAAAAAGCCCCATCTCCTGAGCAATCGCGGTTTTCTGCTGGCTGCGCAATGCGAACCTGTCCTGATCCAGACGATTAATGCCAAATTCTTCCGCGACATTTTCAGCGGTTTCAGGCATAGAATCGACACCGTAAAGCTGGCGCATGAGTGGATTAATAAATCGCCATCCTATGGTTGTGTCATGGATCTCCGTGGCACGCTGGAAGGCACTTTCCGATTTGGCTAGCACAAAGGGAGCCCGCGACATTGATTCCACACCGCCTGCAATTGCAACATCAATTTCACCGGATTTTATGGATCGTGCAGCGATGCCTATAGCATCCATCCCAGAGCCGCATAATCTATTGATCGTTGAGCCAGGTACGCTGCTAGGCAAACCTGCTAGCAGGCTACTCATACGTGCCACATTACGGTTGTCATCCCCAGCCTGATTGGCACAGCCATAGATAACCTCATCAATAACCGAAGGGTTGAGGTTGGAATTTCTGTCTAAAAGAGCCCGCAAAGGAACCGCGCCCAAGTCATCGGCCCGAACACTGGCCAGAGCGCCACCATAACGGCCAATCGGGGTTCTTACAGCATCACAAATAAAAGCTTCGCGCATGTACACTGCCTTTCAATAGCCAAAGAAGTTAATAATTTTGGGATTTAGGTATAATTCGGTCTTTAATGACCTGTGTAGTTGGGAGGGCGTTTTTCGACAAAAGCGCGTACGGCTTCAGCATAATCATCCGCTTGTCCTGCTAAAGTCTGCAATTGCGCTTCATGCTCCAGCTGTCTGGCAAAACTTTCTGTCGCCACTGAATTCAGTGCACGCTTGCTCAAGTCGAGGCCCAAAGCTGGATTGTTAATCAATTGCTGTGTTGTAGCTTCAATTGCTTTGTCCAGCTCTTCATCGTCCACGCAACGCCAGATCATGCCCATATCAGAGGCTTCCATCGCCGTCACTGTGCTCCCCAACATCACCAATGCCCGGGCACGAGCCAGACCCACAGTGTTCACTAATGACCAGCTACAGCCTGAATCGGGCACCAAACCCACTTTGGCAAAGGCAAAGACAAACTTAGCTGATTTGGCCGCAAGCACAATGTCGCAGGCCAATGCCACACCCACTCCAGCCCCCGCTGCGAGCCCATTTACCGCAGCAATCACCGGAATCGGCAGGGTTCTTAGCGTTTCAACCAGCGGGTTATAATATTGTTGTAGAGAGACGCCAAGTTCCGGCTTATTACCACTGTTCACCAGCTCATACCGATCGTGCAGGTCCTGACCGGCACTGAAAGCTTTGCCATTAGACGTCAGCACCAGACAACGCAATTTCGGATTTTTTTTCACCTCTAGCAAAGCGACTCTTAGTTCATTATGCATGGCAACATTAAAACTGTTCATCCGCTCAGGACGATTTAAGCAAATGGTGGCAACAGCGTCCCGAACCGTATACTCAATAGTGTCAAAATCCATATGAAATGCCTCTTGAGGATCGTTTTTTGAATAAATACAAAAGCAGTTAGTAATTGAGTTTTGAACGTTGCTAACAGCACACTGACATATTGACCCTAAAGTATCTGCTTTTCAAATCAGTCTAGGGGGATCATTGGCGCCTCTAGACCCAATATAATTGAAACCCCCGCAGACCCTCATGTGTATTGTTTTCATGAGGACTTACAGGAGTTTCGGTTAACGGTTTCTACCAGGCACAGACAGAAAGTTAGAGTACGCTATCGGCCGTACTCGAGGCTGATACAGTGGCTTTCTCAAAGGTGATACCCGTGTAACCATCCTCTGCAACCTTGGAACAGAATGCCCGGTAATTCTGAAAACCGTCTGTATAGAGAGTGAGCCCTTTTGGCTTGCCGTCGATATTCGCACCTACATACCAGGTTTTTGCCTTTGATATGAGGGTCTTTTCAGCCAGGCTTGCTACATTGCTCATCCACTCATTTTCAGCACTTTCCGTACACTCGAATGCTGAGTAATTATTGCGATGCATATGGCTGATACAATCACAAAACCAGTCCACATTTTGTTCATTGATGGTGAAAATGTTGGCAAGTGCAGCCGGGCCATTAGCACCGCAAATCATAAACATATTGGGAAATCCTTCTATAACCATGCCCATGTAAGAGCGAGCACCATTTTCCCATTTGTCTTTAAGCTTTCTGCCATCTTTGCCCTCAACATCAAAAGCAAGCATGGCGCCGGTCAACCCGTCATAACCCGTTGCACAAATCAATACGTCCAGATCATATTCCCGATTGCGAGTCTTTACGCCATTCTTTGTCAATCCTTCAATGGGATCAGTCAAACAATCAGCCAGGCGTACATGTGATTTGTTAAAGGTTTCGTAATAGTTGGTATCCAGGCAAGCACGGCGAGCGAAAATAGGGTACCCCTGAGGCTTAAGTCTTTCTGCAGTATCAGGGTTCTCCACAACTTGACTGATTTTATTACGAACAAATTCTGCTACCTGCTCGTTGGCTTCAGGGTTGGTTAACAGATCCGAAAATGCCCCCAGAAACGATAGGCCACCACGCTTCCAAGCATCTTCCATAATATCTTCACGTTGTTTTCTTGGCAAACTGAAGAATGGGCGTGTGGTACGTGGTCGCATTCCACCCAATGGGCTATTACGTGCAGCGTCACGAAGTCCTTCATAGTTTCTTCTGACTTCGCTCAGATACTCATCATCCAGTTCCATATTTCGCATCGGCAGTGTAAAACTAGGCGTTCGTTGAAACACCACCAGCTCTTGCGCTTCTTCTGCCACCACAGGAACAATTTGTATGCCGGTGGACCCTGTACCGACAACACCCACACGCTTTCCTTCAAAATTAACTTTCTTATGAGGCCATTTACCGGCAAAAATAATCTCCCCTTCAAAATCTTCGGTCCCTGGAAACTCTGGATCTTTGGGGACCGACAGAGGTCCTGTTGCCATGACACAATACTTAGCCTCATAAAAATCACCCTTGTCGGTGGTGACTATCCAGGTTTTTCTGGCTTCGTTATATTTGGCAGAAACAACACGAGTGTTGAAATTAAAATCTTTTCGTAAATCCAGCTTGTCTGCCACGAAATTTAAGTATGCGAGAATTTCTGGCTGGGCAGCATACTGTTCTGTCCAACTCCACTCTTCCTCGATTTCTTTTGAAAAAGAATAGCAATAGTCAATGCTCATCAGATCGCAACGTGCGCCAGGGTAACGATTCCAGTACCAAACTCCACCAACGTCACCTCCAGATTCAATACCAATCACAGAAAGGTTCATTCCACGTAAACGCTGCAGAGCGTACATACCTCCAAGACCAGCACCAATTACTACTGCGTCAATTTTTTTGGTGGGCATAATATCACTGGTGGTTTCATATTGGTTTAATCCAGACATCTTATTAACCTTCTATTATTAAACTGAACAAATTCTAGAAAATAAATTTACACTGCTTCATTCAATCGGCCTAAGGAATTCTATGGAATTGAGGCACAATCACATTTGTGAGGTTTTTTCTGTAACCGACGAAAAGTTAATATTTATTTTTGTAAATTATTCATACCTGTATTTTTTTATTGATTTTAATTTGATATTTACAATGAAATAAAAGCCAACCAAGACAGCCTATCCAGCGTCTTAATTTAAGGCGATATGGTAAACCGGATGCTGAGGAGGCATGAGACAACTGAGTATTTAATAACACCCTAAATACAGTCATCTGACAGTTGCTACGAGAAATTTTGTAAGAACGGCATTAAGCTAATTTACAAGCCACAGACCATCCATGAAACTGTACTTGATAAAAAAAATGGTTCAGGGTCAAAAAACCGTTAAATAAAAATCTCATATAACTGGCTAAAATTGACCCGAACCAAGAAAAGACTGGAGCAAACAGACTGATTGATTTATTAGAAAATATTTATATTACAAATATTCATATTCAATTAATGATTTTCGGCAATTAATTTTGCGAGCCTATAATCCCCTTTCCCACTGGCATGTCGTGGCACCGACTCAAGTAACACAATCGCTTTAGGAAGTTTGTATGCCGCTAAATCTTCAGAAACCCTCAGGTTAACTGTCTTTTCATCAAATTTTTCATTAACCTGAACCAATGCAACAACTTTACTGCCCCACTTGTCATCAGGGACACCAACGACCATCGCATCCACTATTCCCGGCGCCCGCTTCAAAGATTCTTCAACCTCCTCCACAAAGACTTTTTCACCGCCAGTATTAATGCACATGTTATCTCGGCCTAGCAGCTGTATTCGCCCATCAGAATTACGAGCAGCCATATCACCGGGTATTGCATACTTAACCCCGTCTATGCTGCGATAAACGGATGCCGTTTTTTCAGGATCGCCATAGTAGCCTGCAGCAAAAGGTTCTCTCCTGGCCAGCCAACCTTTACCGACCTCATCCTCGGCAAGCACTCGATCGGTCTCAACCTCAATCAATACCGTATTTTTTCCAGGTTCAAAAAAACCGGTCGGCGTTGCATGATCAACCGTCGTAATAGCATAGCCAAAACCGGACGCTTCCGAAGCTCCCAAAATATCGATCAACGTAACTTGAGGCATTGCTTCGATTAATGCGTGCTTAATTTCACTGCTCCACATAAGTCCTGCACTGGACATAACCTTCAAACTGCTCAAATTCCATCGACCCGAGTGATCTTTGAGTGCCTGTACCATAGGTCGTGCAAATGCATCCCCTACGATTAACACCCGGGTCGCCTGCGTTCTCTCAACTTCGTCCCAAAGCTCTTCCGCACTAAACCGGACAGATGGCAACAGGATGGCCGTGCCGCCTCCCAAAAGCTCTGCCATGGCACTATTCAGTCCAGCGCCATGCATCAACGGACAGGCCGGAATACAACGCCCTGGATGGCTGTTCTTGGCAACAAATTCACCATGTTCCTCCAGGTTCGTCGCAATGTGTTTGATGGTTGGTGCTTCCAACTGGACCTTACGTGCATCAGCACTGCGCCACATCACCCCTTTAGGTTTACCTGTGGTTCCACCGGTATACAGCAGATAGCCATCATCAGGAGAGCGCTGGATGTTTAAGGGGCTACCGTCACCACGACTAACCAGCTCCTCATAGGTGTCATTAACACCGCCTATTTTGACCCCAAACGACAAATCTGAGAGCTCATCAAACAGTGTTTCAACAGTGTCAGCAAACTCTGCCTGATAAAACAATCCACTTGCCGAGCAGTCCGCCAATACATGGGCAATCTCAGCCGTTGTATAGCGATAATTAATGTTCACATGGGTCAAGCGAGCCTTAAAGGCAGCCGCTGCAATTTCAATAAATTCAGGTGTGTTGCGCGCCATGATTGCAACACGTGAACCTGTTTTTAGCCCGGCAGCTAACATTGATCGAGCCAGGCGATTTGTTCTGGTATCAAACTCATCCCAGGTAATCACCTTATCCCCCTGAATCAACGCCGGGCGCTCAGGAGGGACATTTGCTGCGGTCATATCGAGCAAGTCGCCAAAATTCCAATTCATCTCATTTACCTTTAAAGACCGGTTGACGCTTTTCCTTGAAAGCATTGATGGCCTCTTTAGCGTCTTCTGATTGGGAAAGTTTATGAGTATTGTTTTGCTCATAGCGATACCCATCCCTGAGGGTCATGTTTTCTATGGTCCTCATAGAGTCTTTGGCAAAGGCGGTTGCCAATGGACTTTTGGAGGCAATGTTGGCGGCCATTTCCAGTACCCATGGCAATAACTGATCCTGAGGCAAGCACTCTTCAATAATGCCACGGCGATAAAGCTCCGAAGCAGGAGCACGATAACCGGTCAACATCATTCTGCGCACCAGAGAGTGTGGGAAAATTCGCGCTGCATGCTTTCCACCCCCCATGAGGCCCACATCCACTTCCGGAAGGCCAAACACCGCATTTTCCGAGGCCACAATAATATCGCAACTGGCAACAAGCCCCAGACCGGCACCCAGCGCTGCACCATTTACGGCTGCAATGACAGGTTTATTGCATTCAATAATCGAATAACTGATTTCCCTGACAATCCGGTTACGCTTCCAGGGAGCCCCGGGAGCGGATAGGTCAGGCCTGTTTTTAAGGTCTGCTCCAGCTGAAAAGCATTTTCCCGCCCCGGTCAAAACAGCGACTCGAACATCATCACGGTCACTTATTTCATCAAATATATGGGTCAGCTCCTGGATAAACTCCAGGGATTGAGCATTAACGGGAGGATTGTCCATTGTGATGAGAGCAATATAATCGTTCACTTCGAGTTTAATCATTTCCAATACCTTCTCTGACAGGGGGTCTTTTATTCTTTCAGGTGAGAATACTATCTTAAGTACTTTCTCTTACGGAGTGATTAGGCACGAAACTTATAAATATCGCACTGGTGATAAAGCGGAAAGACCTGCGTCATTGCTTGGAATTTAACCCACCACAGTCAACAATGAGTCGGCCCACTTAGGTGAAACGCTTGCCACACGGCAACAGCATTCTCATCTAAGTTCAGTCACCCATATCTGCTATCAGGCTGAGAACGAAACTCGTCAATAGAGAGAAAATAACTCTTCAACAGATGAGTACTTAACAACATAATGATTCACAGAAACTTTGACACTGATAACCGTACGAACTCGGGTTGGCAAGAAAGACAGCTAAGAAATGAAGCCCCTACGCTTTAATACCGAGCCAGATAAGAATTTAAATTAGGGCTTTATCCGACCCTAATAGGTGCGTGACGATCTACCCCCGTTTGTAGAAAATATAATTGTTACGAAAAGTATTTAAATAAAAAACGACAACTAAAAATAATAATCATCCTGTTTATCAACATTTTTCATGTTTTAATTCTTGCCAAAGAGAAAGATCCAATCCGGAAGTAGCACAGCAATTCAGTCCTGTAGGTCTTATTGCCCTGAAAACACACCTTTTTGGGATGCATTTTCCTCTTGTCGCTGCCATTAGGCATGCTGCCTCAATCCATTATACCAATAGTGTATTAAGCACTCTGGATTGAATGCCTTTTATACTGATATCGCAGTGAGAAAATCGACCACACAAGATATGCAAGCAACAGACGTGGGATGAACACAGCAATAACAAAGGCTCAGGGACATATGATTTATCGCTAATGCGATTTTTACGACACTCTTACTACAAATGTTCATTTCAACCTGCTCATTATGTATTATCGATACTGCTAATAAAGACAATAATTTTTCAGCAAGGTGATTAAATATGATTTCTAAAAATATAATTTACGATTTTTTATCGCCACATATCATCTCGATAAAATATCTTCAGCCTTATTTTATGAAAATATCGTTTGATTAAAATCACTTTCCTTCGATCGGATTTTATAACATCGATACTAAGTATTTATTGCCTTTGTTTGTAACTAGCTTTGGATAACCATAGAAATCAACAACTCAGTAAATGTGTCCGTCAACAGGATTTTCTGATGACAAAAATAAATAAAATAAATATATCAAGCTTAAGAGGAACAGATATGTCTAGCCATAATCAACCAGCGTTCAAAAAAAATGCCTTATGCTTAGCAGTCAGTGGGTGTGTTTTTATCAGCTGCCTGAGTCCTATAGCAAATGCTCTGGAAATTGAAGAAATTGTCGTCACCTCACAAAAGCGTGAGCAAAGCACTAACGATGTAGGCATGTCTATTACCGCCCTCAGCGGTGACACTCTTAAAGAATTATCCATTGATGATGTCTCAGACCTGGCGATTGTCACACCGGGATTAAACTACAGTGATTCTGGATCAGGCACACCCGTTTACACCATGCGGGGTGTTGGCTTTAACGAGGGTAGCCTGCAGGCCACTTCAACCGTCGGAATTTACAACGATGAAGTAGCTGTGCCTTTCCCAATAATGAGTAACGGCCCAATGATGGACGTTGAGCGTGTCGAAGTTATGAAAGGCCCCCAAGGCACACTTTTTGGTCGAAATTCAACCGGCGGAGCAATCAACTATATTGCCAATAAACCCACAGAAGTGTTTGAAGCGGGTATGACTTTCGGTGTCGGTAACTATGAGACATACGATGCGGAAGGCTTTGTTAGTGGCTCGATCAGTGATGCCGTGAGAGCCAGACTCGCGTTCAAAACCACTCAATCCAATGAAGGTTGGCAAGAGAGCGTAAGCAGTAATGATACTTTGGGAGAAAAAGATAAAACCGGAGTTCGTTTGTTAGTAGAAGCTGACCTGTCTGAAAATGTTGATGCCCTGTTAAGTTTAAATTGGTGGGCAGATAAATCAGACACTATCGCACCACAGGCTAATCAACGCGCCTGGCAAAGAGAAAGCAATACGGCCGTTGTCAACAAGATTGAAGAATACTGGTCCATTGATTCCAGAGACGACAACAGTATTGCTGATTGGACTAGAAACTCTGACTTCTCACGTGATCATGAGCAAAAAGCCGCTTCACTGACTTTAAATTGGCATATTAATGATGATCTGACACTGACGTCACTGTCAGGTTTTTCAAACTTTAAAGATCATGGCTCCAGCCACAGTCGTGATGGTTGGGGCGGGGCACCGGTTTCAGACCCAGAGATTGAAGATCTGATCAACAATCTGGCATTGGCGAATGGCTACGTTCCAGAATCATATCTAACCAATTCCGGTTACACAATTGTCGCCGACATTAATGCTTTTTCACAGGAGCTGCGCTTATCAGGCAGTAACGACACGGTTACCTGGCTCGCGGGTGCCTACTACAGTACCGACAAGGTTGAATCTACAACGCGTCTTAATCATGATCTGGCTTCAAACACTAACACAGAAGGTGGTGTCGGAGGATTCCAGAGAATTAATTACTTCACTGATCAGGAAGGGGAATCTATCTCTGTATTTGCCCATACTGAGTGGCAACTTACTGATCAGCTGAATTTAACCGTAGCCGCTCGCCAGTCTCATGATGAAATTGACTTTGAAGGGTGTTCTGCTGACATCTACGGTGATATGGCTCAGCTTTTTAATGGCATCTTCGGCACAGACACACAACAGGGCGAGTGCTATACGATTCTTCATGATACAGATCCCCTGGTATCCGGCAGCAGACCTAAAAATCTTAACGAAGACTCTACCTCGGCCAAGCTTGGATTAAACTATTTCCTTAACGAAGATGTCATGCTCTATACCTCTTACAGCCGGGGTTTCAAATCTGGTTCTTTCCCAACACTGGCAGCCAGCACGGATCTGTCACTGGAGCCGGTGGTACAGGAAAAGTTGATTGCGCTGGAAGTTGGCGTTAAGGCCACCTTGTTCGACGGAGCAGCTCAGTTTAATGCGGCGGCATTCAGCTATGACTATACCAACAAGCAAATGCTGACTAAGACCCCTTCTGCTTTCGGCTCTGTGTTTATTTTGGCGAATATACCTGAATCCAAAATTAATGGTGTTGAGTTTGAGCTACAGTCCAGTCCCATGGATGGCTTATTTCTAAGTTTGGCAGGCTCATATCTGGAAACGGAAGTGGAAGAATTTACCGGGTACACTCAAACCGGCCTTACGCCTGTTGATCTTTCCGGTTCAGAATTCCCATTCACACCAGAATTTCAGTTTACGGCTTTGGTCAATTATGAACATGATATCTCGGACAACTTGATAGCCTCTATCGGTGCCGATGTCTCCTATTCCGGAAGTACGCAGTCCGATTACGCCAGCAGTGAAGCACCTCTGGATCCTGTCTTCGAGCTGGATTCTTACACTTTGCTGGGTCTTCGTGCCGGATTACGCGCTGCAGACGATCAATGGAGTTTAATTCTCTGGGGCCGCAATGTAACCGACGAATTCTATGCTAACAACACCATGAAGAGCACCGATAGTATTCTACGCTTCAATGGCATGCCTGCTACTTATGGCCTGACCTTTTCATACAACTGGTTTTAACCTTAAGGTCGTTTCTCCAGTCGCGGATGCGACTGGAGAAATTTTTTGACACATCAATGCTTTGGCAAAAAATGAAGCTCTTTCCAGCCAGAGCTTGCGTGTACGAAGCGGATACTGAACTTATAAAAATTAACCACTTCAGTATCAATGGCCATGAATTTTATGCCCCCATATTGTGTCTAAACCGGCCATTTTTTCATCCACAACTTAATCTCTACCGCTACTTTTCCTTTAATAACCTGGAAGCTTTATTAGACAATTAAAGGTGACGCGAAGTATCAGTTTCAAGCTAGTGACTCTGTTTCACTACCTGTCAAGATTATTAGCAATAGGAATAAAGAAATGACATCACATAATCGCCAATGGTTGCTCCGCAGTCGACCAAAGGGTTTATTACAGATGAACAACCTGGAGCTGGTTAATGGTAATCACGATGTACGTCCTCTGAAGAGCGGCGAGATACGAATTCGCAACCTTCTGTTTCAGTGTGCCCCCACTATGCGCAACTGGATGTCAGAACCAAGTAATAGCCTCTATCGGACCATTGATCTGGGGACACCCGTTCAAGCTCTGGCGGCCTGCCGTGTTGTTGAGTCACGGAACTCTCGTTACCCCGTAGGATCTCGAATCATCATATCGAGCTGCTGGAGCGAGTATGACATCATTGATGTTTCTGAATTATCACCGAAATTTATACCTGAGGGTATCAGCGCTATCGAGTCCGTCGGTAAATTGGGCATCAACAGTCTTACAGCATATTTCGGGATTACACGTATCGGTCAGCCACGTCCGGGGGAAACATTGGTCGTCTCAGGTGCGGCCGGTTCCACGGGCTCGGTCGCAGCTCAAATCGGCAGGCTCAAAGGCTGTCGGGTCATCGGCATAGCCGGAGGCAAGAACAAATGTGATTGGCTTATGAATGAATGTGGATTGGATGGCGCCATTGATTACCACACTGAAGATGTAAACTCCGCGCTTAAAGATCACTGTCCGAATGGCATCGATATTTTTTACGACAATGTCGGTGGTCAAATATTACAGGCGGCTGTAGACAATATGGCAAAATTTGGTCGGATTATTTTGTGCGGTCAGATAGCTGCTTATAATCAAGACGGCCCGGCACCTGCTTTCTCGAATATGATGAGATTGATCTATGGAAGTATTCACATGCAAGGTTTCCTGTATTCCGATTACCTGGATGATATTCCAAAAGCATTAAACGATCTCACATCCTGGATGCAGAGTGGGGATATCATTACCAGACTGGACGTGCGATCTGGATTCGAAAACTTGCCATCAATATTCAACGCCCTTTTCGACGGCAGTAATCAGGGTAGTCTTCTAGCGGTGATTGACGATGATGCACACGCTTTGGCCTAACGTTCTTATCCGGGAGACTGCATTAGAAATTCAGGTTCAACATTATCGTATAATGGAGACATTGATCATGAGGATCCTCCTTCCTCTAAAATAGAATTATAATACTCACTATACGGTTATCAGATATATGATGAATATTAGGGCAACGTATCAAAGCAGATGAATTTTTATCATAATATGTAGATCTCTTTGATGTCCGACTTATTGACAATTTTAAAACATAATCGAAAGGTCAATTTCTCTTATAATTAGGTATAAAAAATGGCAAATAACCGACTTGTTATGAATGGAGAGAAGTTTACTCCCAGTAAACTCTACAGGAATTATGTATTAGCCCTGCTGTTGGCGGCATATATACTGTCGTTTGTAGACCGGCTGGTACTGAGTATGCTGGTCGGCCCTATTCGTCAGGAATTCGACATTACCGACTTTCAATTCAGCTTACTTCACGGATTCGCTTTCGCCATTTTGTACTCATTCATGGGAATACCCCTTGGTCGAATTGTTGATTCTCACAGCAGACGTCTGGTTGTCTCTATTGGTGTATTTTCCTGGAGCGTGATGACCTGCCTTTGTGGTCTGGTGCAAAATATACAGCAACTTTTTATAGCCCGAGTTGGTGTGGGTGTCGGTGAAGCCAGCCTCTCGCCCGGCGCCTATTCATTACTAGGTGATTATTTCAAAGCGGAAAAACTGCCTAAAGCCCTTTCCATTTTCGCAATGGGCGTTACTCTGGGTGGAGGCCTGGCCTATATCATCGGCGGTGCCGTTTATCAATTTTTTGCCAGCGGTAACGGCAGTTCAGTTTTTATGTTGGGTTCGCTAAAACCCTGGCAAAGTACATTCATTGTTGTCGGTCTGCCAGGCTTTATCATAGGCCTGTTGTTACTGTTTATTAAAGAACCCGCGCGCCAAAACATGATGAAGCGTAGCGATTCATCAACAACAAAGTCTCTTTCTTTCAGCGAGATCTCATCGTTTTTGCTACAAAGAAAACGTGCTTATCTCGGCTTGATGTTGGGTGCTTCAGCCATATCCATTGTTGGATACGGCATACTCTCATGGTACCCCGAATTTTTACAGCGCACGTATGACATGCCAAAAGAAGAAGCGGGTAAGAAATTTGGACTTATCTTTCTAATTGCAGGCGCATCGGGCACTTACGCAGGAACGTTTTTTTCTGATTTTTTAAGAAAGATTGGATATGTTGATGCCAACATGCGAGTCACCATGCTAGTCTCGATTGCCGCCTTCATTCCAGCGGTTTTAGGCCCCCTTTCTGCCAACCCTAATATCGCTTTGATCTGTGTCAGTATCGCCATTTTCTTTCATTATGCTTATTTAGGCCCAGCACTAGCCGCATTGCAAATTATAACTCCCAATCAAATGCGAGGACAGGTGGGAGCGCTCCTCGTCTTTATGACAAACATAATGGGGCTTGCTTTTGGCGGCAGTCTCGTTGCTTTTTTTACGGATTATGTATTTGGCAGTGATCAGTCTTTAAACAAGTCAATAGCGATCATCTGCGGTGTATTCTACCCACTGGCTGCAGTCATTATTTATTCCGGTTTAAAAGCCTATCGGGAGTCTTTAAAAGAGGTTGGACATTGGAACATAACTTCAACCAATAACAACCTTAAGTGTTCTGAGAATTCGGCATGAAAGCAACAACGATTGCCAAATAGTTGATCACCCGGTGATTTTTTGCCCATCGAAAAATCACCTTGACCGGTACGCGGAATAATTTCATCAGTGAACTCCTACAATTCACCAGGTGCCGTCATTGACTGCCCCTAACGGGGTAGAAGGACAAAAAGAGACTACAAATATGCCGACAACTTTTAATCACACAAATCGTCACACACCCTGGATTGCAGTTGTCATCGCCCTCCTGTTCAGCTGTTGGGTTCAGGCAGAAAATAAGAAACCCAACATTCTTGTAATCTGGGGAGATGACATTGGTATCACTAATATCAGTCGCTATAGCCATGGGCTAATGGGCTACCAGACCCCCAACATTGATAGAATCGCCAATGAGGGTGTCCTCTTTACGGATTATTATGGGGAACAGAGCTGTACCGCTGGGCGCGCAGCCTTCATTACCGGCCAGCACCCCATCCGGACAGGCCTGACAAAGGTCGGTATGCCGGGATCGGACCGCGGATTGCGAGCTAAAGATGTCACCCTGGCCGAACTTTTAAAAGCTGAAGGCTATGCTACGGGTCATTTTGGCAAGAATCATCTGGGAGATCGAGATGAATTCCTGCCCACCAATCACGGCTTCGATGAATTCTTTGGCAATCTCTATCATATGAATGCCGAGGAAGAACCTGAAGATCCGGACTATCCAAAAGATCCGGAATTTCAGAAGAAATTTGGACCAAGAGGTGTCATTCACAGTTACGCCGATGGGCGGATAGAAGATTCTGGTCCACTTACCACCAAACGGATGGAAACGATTGATCATGAATTCCTGAAAGCCACCAATAATTTTATTGATAAAGCTGATCGTGCTGGAAAACCTTTCTTTGTCTGGTTTAATCCAACAAGAATGCATTTCTGGACTCATATCAGTAAAGAAGAAGAAGGTCTATCTGGTCAGGGATTTTATAACGACGCTATGGTCGCCCACGATCAACAGGTAGGTCAGCTACTCGATAAACTGGATAAAATGGGCATCGCTGATAACACCATAGTCATCTATTCCTCAGACAATGGCGTGCACTACAACACCTGGCCTGATGCAGGAATCACACCTTTTCGGGGTGAAAAAAACACCAATTGGGAAGGTGGGTTCCGAGTACCGGCTCTCGCTCGCTGGCCGGGGCACATTAAGGCCGGCAGCATTAATAACCAGATCATGTCCCACCTTGATTGGGTTCCAACCTTGATGGCCGCTGCGGGCGAAACCAATGTCAAAGAACAGCTCCTAAAAGGAAAAGAAGTTGGTAACAAAACTTTTAATGTACATCTGGATGGTTATAATTTTTTACCCCTCTTAACAGGAAAAAGTAACGATGCTCCACGTCGAAGCTTTTTCTACTTCAGTGATGATGGCAATTTAGTCTCCGCCCGAGTTGGCGACTGGAAACTGGTGTATGCCGAACAGCGAGCCAAACGCTTCGACGTATGGCGTGAACCGTTTGTGACTCTGCGCAGCCCCAAACTCTTCAATCTCCGTCGGGATCCCTATGAACGAGCTGACACCGATTCCAATACCTACAATGAATGGAGAGTCCGAAAGATCATGGCCCAAGGTGGTATTGCCATGATGGAAATTCGTAAATTTTTTGAGACTTTCAAGGAATATCCACCTAGCCAACGGCCGGCAAGTTTTACAATTGATCAGCTGGTGGAAGAATACATGAACTGGTGATACTAATGGGAGGTACTGTTGAACGTACACACAGCAGCTCTCTTCGTTCTGATCGTTCTTTCTCAGTGAAAAAAGCCGGTACCCTTTGCGGGATACCGGCAACTTGAGAAGAAACACAATGATTAAGCCATGTGTTAAAAGGATGCGCCTAGACGCACACCGTATTCCCGGGGAGCCCCGTAGAATTCTGTCGTGCCAAACTGACCAGACACATATTCCTGATCGGTCAGATTGGTGCCATACAATTCAACTTTCCACTGGTCATTGGTCAAGGTCACAGAGGCATTCACCAAATCCCGGCTCTCAAGAGTGTCAGAGACTTTCGAATAAGCCAGATAGGTAAATTGTTCATCCACGTGCGAATAATTGAACCGCGGTGTCAGGAAAAGCCCCTTCCCCAACTCAAACTCGTAACTGACGGATACATTGTATGTCCACTCCGGGGCATAAAGCGCATCCCCACCGGAGGTGGTTTGCTGGTAGGGAGCATAGTCAAAACACAGCGGTGGCGATGATGGTACACCGGCTGGACACTGCGGCCCCAGGCCATTGCCCGGCAATTGGCGCACATTGATAAACGTCTGTCCCGCCAGATCCGATTGGGTGTAACCGATGTTGCCGCTGATTGACAACGCACCAAAACGCGCCTGCACCTGAGCCTCCAGGCCTTTGATGGTCATGTCGGCCAGATTCTCAGAGCCTTCGACTCCGGTTGACGGCTCCAGCACCGCAAATTGAAAATCGCGGTAATCGTTATAAAATGCCGTTAACTGGGTTCGGATACGGTCGTCCATCGCACTGAATTTCCAACCCAGTTCATAACTGAGCACATCTTCGGCTGCAAATTCCGAGGTAGCGGAATTGAACCCACCGGGCTTGTAACCGGTCGACACTTGCGCGTACACCAGCTGACTGTCATCCACAAACCAGTTTAGGGCGACCTTACCCGTTGTACGGCTATCGTCATATTCCCCCGCTAAATCTGCGACTTTCAAACCTTCCGCTGGAAACCCCGGGATGCCCCGACCAATGTAAATCCCACCGCTGCCCTCAACTTCATAGGTGGAGTGACGCACACCCACCTGTAACTCCAAAGAAGGAATCAGTTCATAGTTACCCTGCGCAAACAGACCGGTCACGGTGCGCTCATTGCCACCGGGAATGTCGGTGGGAAATCCGGCCTGGGTATCCACAATCATGATGTCGATGTCGGTTTCCTGATAGTAGCCACCAACCACCCAGTCAAACTTGCCGTCAGTAGGAGAAATGATGTTAATCTCCTGGCTGGTTTGCTTTTCATTGGCATAGTAGTCTTCGTCAATATCGCCATTGGCAAAGATGGGTGCTGTAGAAGCGTCGACGTCGGATATATTGGTGATGGACTTATCCTGATAACCGCTTAACGATCTCAGTACCACACCGTTCGGCAACTCATAATTCAGCTCCAGGCTGTACATGTCGCCTTCATCCTCATAAGAGACATCTTCATCAAAGGCCAGGGTAAAAGCATCATCCGTGCGAAAGCTGCCATAGGTGGTACCCGCCACCGGCTGTGCTGCATACCCCCCGGTGTCACGCTTGTTGGTCTGGGCTTTGAACAGGGCTTCAAAATTTCCCGGGTTCCAAAGCACGCCCAACCGTGCGCTGTATTCATCCTGTTTACCCGCATCATTATCAAAAGGTCCAATGTCCTCGTAATAACTGTCACGATCACGTTTGAAGCCGGCAATACGGATCGCCAGATCATCAGACAGCGGAATGTTGATTGCCCCTTCCACCCCAAAATTGTTGTAATTACCCGCACTCATTTCTCCGTAACCACCAAACTCACCCAATTGCGGATCTTTGGTGTTAATAAAGATAGCGCCACCCGTGGCATTATTACCCACAAAGGTACCTTGAGGACCACGTAACACTTCCACCGTATCGATGTCGTAAAAGCTGCTGGATTGAACAATGGGCGGCTGAAACAAACCGTCTACATAGGTGGCAACACCTGCGGTAATGTTGGGTGTGTTGGTCGCAATACCAATGCCCCGAATATTTACACTTAACGTAGGGCCCGTATCCGTAACCGAAAGCGAAGGTGATGCCGTTTGTAAATCCTGAATTTTTGACACACCTTTGTTTTTCAACATGTCGCCATTAAACGCTGTCGCCGACAGGGGTAAATCCAACAGGTTTTCTTCCCGGCGCTGTGCTGTGACGACAATCTCTTCCAGCACCGCGGCGGAACCAGCAGTTTCAGCGTAGACCGCTGTACTCCCCAGACTGCCCATGGCGCTTAGTATCGCGCTCATTAATACCGATTTGTTTTTCATGGCCTATCCTCAATTGATGGAAATTTATTATTCGGGTCAACCGACCGTGCTGCGATAGCTATGAAGTTTTTACACACCACTGTCGGACCAGCTCTCTCATGAAGGTTTAAATCGTTGTTATGATGCTATTTGCTCTTTATTTGGGTTGCCATTTGGAAGCAGCTTCAAAAAAACTGAAAGTTTCCCGCATCGCCGCTTCATCCTTGTCCAAGGGTGGAAAGTAACTCATCTTGACGATCACGGTTTTTGTACTCGGATCAACAAAAATAAATTGCCCCTGCAAACCGATAGCGGAATAAGCCGGAGTGTTGGAAACCGTCCACCACTGGTAGCCATAATCCATGGGACCTTTTTCATCACCGGCTGGCCGTGTTGATTCCTCAATCCAGTCTGCGGAGACGATTTGCTTGTCGTTGATACGACCTTTATTCAGCATCAACAACCCCACCCGGGCATAGTCACGCAAGATGGCATTAAACCCAGCACCGCTGAATTCACGCCCTACCCCGGGCTGGCCATCCATAATAAAAAAGCCATCGGCTTCAGCACCCAGAGGCTCCCACAGGTGCTGAGCCATATACGCAGCGAGATTACTGCCGCCACTGACACGCTCAACCAGCAACCCCAACACGGCAGTATCAATGGTTTTATAGGCGAAGACTTTACCGGGCGGATGCGCACGTTTGATCGTTTTGGCAACATCCACAAAGCGAACCACATTTTTCACCAACGCCTGAATGTGGTTGCGGGCGGCAATGCCCGGGCTTTCAAAATCGTAGCTTTCCTCGTAGTCCACCCCGGAACGCATTTGCAGCACCTGACGAATTGTGACGCCCTTGTATGCTCCTTTTTTCAATTCCGGCAAATAGCGGGTAATGTCTTCATCCAGCGACTTAATACGCCCCTCTTCCAGGGCAATACCCACCAGCAGCGACGTCAGTGACTTGGTCATTGACCAACCCATAAAATGGGTTTGCGGGTTGCTGTGATTCAGGTAATTTTCGTAGACAATTTCACCGTCTTTCATCACCAGCAGCGCATTGGTGAAAGTCCGGTCCAGAAAGTCTGTCGGTGAATAGGTTTTGCCTTCAAATTTGTAGTCAAAATCCAGCGAGTGATTCGCCTCGGAAAGAGGCGTCACACGACCGGATCGCGATACTTGACGGGTCGTAAACAGCGTATCCATGCTGCGAAAGGTAAGGGTATTAATATCCCCATCGTTCATATGCCAGCGCGCATTTTGAATGGCCACCGGCACCTCGGATTTTGGGCCTATGGCCGCCACGTGGGGATCCAGCTCCAGTTGCGCCTGCGCCACAACCGATACCATCCCCAGGGCAAGCACCCCCCCCATGCGCTTTATAAAACGCGGCTTGACTGTTCTTTTCATCGTTTATTCACTCCTGGTGAACCCTGGTATTAAGCCTTGGCTTGGCTCAGGGCCATGCATTACATCTGAAATTCGATACTACTCAGGAGTCATAAATGCGTCATATCCAATATGAGATATGGCAGGAGGTTTTTTGGGAAAAAGACTGTCACCCAGTCAAATGGAGTTCATGCCTAAGTGCCAACATGAAGGCAATAGCCTGAAACGAAGCACTTTTTCGGTAAAACGTCTGTAAAGCGGCAACCCGCAGGCGGTCAGGGTAACCATGGGGAGAAGCTGGGCGTAGATGGGAGATCAGGCTGACCGTTGCAAGATTGACTTGCTGAAATCCTGGTTTAAGCGAGTTGGTATGGTGGCCGCAATGGATGAGCCTATGACTCGAACCAATTCAGGCTGTCGGTTGATCCCCAACTTGGCAAAAATGTTTTTCAACTGGATACGGGCAGTACCGACCGCAATGCCTTGCTGAACGGCATAATCGTTAGGCGATGCGCCATAGTATAAGGCAATGGCCAAACGAGCTTCCGCCGGTGTCAGGCCAAACAGTTTCACGATTTCCACAGCGGATAGGCTCTGGGCTGTATCTTGCTCAGTGACATACAAGGCAATGCAGGGGGATGCGGATTGACTGGAGCCGCTGCTGGCGCCCGTGGCGTAAATGGGCAGCGCCAATATCTGTAAAGGGTTATCCCATTGAGACCCCAGCGTAGTTACAAACCGCTCCCCAGAGTGTGATGGTGAGGACACATGTTCCAATAACTCAACCAGTTGTCGCTGTGCCTTGCTGGATGAGCAACGCAGTTTTGAACCGCTCATGGACAGGTGCGGGGAACGCTGCAACACCTCCCGCCCCCGGGTATTCGCCCAGCGTATCTCACCCGTACGGTCCAAAAACAGCATCGCGGAATTTAACTGCTCCATGGACTGGGTCAAGACATCGGCTTGCGTCTGAAATTGACCCAGTTTTTCCGACAATGAAACGGTTTGTTTTAAGTGTGGGGTGAGTCTGTGCAAGAAATTCACGTGTTCTTCACTAAAATCCCGTGCATCATCACTGTAGCGATGCAACAACATGCACAGACTACTGCCTTGCGAGTACTTAACCCCTAAAATAATCGGACGCCCCAACCCCAGCATGTGAAGACGTTGCTGTAACGCTCTGAATTCAGGATCATGGCAATTGCCATCGTCCTGAATAACAGCACTGTCAGACATCGGGACCGATCCCACATTAAGACGTGGGTTTTCGTCATTATTGACCAGACAGTCATGGGATTCAGCCATTTCAGTCGATACCGAATCCCTGACAACCCACTCCTGACTTAAGCGGTTATGGCACAATTTCAGCTTTTGGACAACGACACTGGCGACCTGCATTTCCTGCTTGATCTGGTCCAGTGCAGAGGTCCAGCTTTCCGGTTCCTCGGCAGATTGATATAAGGACGGCAAAACACGTTCCAGAAAGCTCACAGGAAGGCTACCTCAGCACGATAAATGGGGACTATGTTACCTAGCCTCGACATTATCAAAGAAACCGGTCATGAGCCAGACTTGTTGTTTCCGACGCTTCAGTGAAGACCCTCAAGGTCTGAGGAGTCCTCACCAAGACCAGATCAGGAGCAGGTAGCGGTTTGCTTCCCCCCGGTAGAGGACTGTTTGTCCCCTGAAGGCTTCAGCAACAGCAAGGCAGCGGCGGCAAGCAGTGAGCCCAAGGCCATCAGTAAGGCCACTGTCGGCAAGCTTTGTCCTGTCGAAAACAACACTCCGGCCACCACCGGACCCAGCGCCGCGCCGCCACGACCAACACCGATCACCAGACCCGTACCACCCGCACGAACTCTGGTTGGGAACGCCTGCGCAAAAATCGCATAGAGACCTACAACCGCCGAATTGGTGAAGAAACCCGCTAACGCGGCAAACAAAGAGAGTTGTTGCAAATCCGGGCTGGAATACCCAAACACGGTGACCATCACAAAGGCCATGACCATGGCGCCAATGACCAGATTGCGTACATCAATTTTTTGAGTGAGCAAGCTGAGCACCAGGGCACCGGCCGCACCGCCCACATTCGCCCAGACCAGCACCCCGCCCGCAGTCGAAGCGACAAACCCCATATCGACAACAATTTTCGGGATCCACTTAAGGATAAAATAAAACGTCATGATGTGGGCAAAGTACGCCACCGTAAGCAACAGAGTAATCCGAACCAGTTGTGGCGACAGTAATTCCCGCAACCCGGTACGCGTCTCTTGCGGGGAGATTACCGGTAAAGCCTCAACGGCAGAATGCCCCATTTTTCGCATAATATTATTGATGTTGTGCAACGCATTTTTAGGGCGTTTTTGAACCAGGTATTCAACCGATTCCGGCAAGCAGAAAAAAGCCAGCGGTAAAAAAGCCGCCGTGGCAATGGCACCAAAAATAAACACAGACCGCCAATCAAAATGCGCCAACAACATGGAGGCGATAATCCCGCCAATGATGGCGCCAACCGGATACCCCCCCGCCATTAACGCCACCGCCAGGTGACGACGACGACGATTGGAAAACTCGGCCACCATTGCATTGGTCGAAGCCAGCATACCGCCTATACCCAGACCGGTAATAAAGCGAACCACCGACAGTGTGGTAATGTCATTGGCTATTGCCGCCAGGTACATGCCCCCGGACATGATGGTCAAACATCCCAAAATGGTAGGTCGACGCCCAATCCGATCCGCCAGGCTGCCCAGTACTATGGATCCGATTGCCATGCCGATCAACTCCATCGACAACACCAACCCCAAAGCCGCACGATCAACACCCCAGGTTTCGGCGATACCCGGTGAAGCAAAGCTGATCGCCAAGACATCGAAACCATCCAGCGCATTTAATAATATGCACAGAATGATCACCACAATCTGCGGACGGCTCAGAGGGGATTGTGCGATGACCTCGCGGGGGTCTGCTGTATTCATCAGAAATCTCTCTTATTACTTATAATCGAGCTTGTTTTGTTATTAATACTTCTAGTTATAAATGTTGTGTCATCACTCTTTGCTACAGGTGCCATACCTGTTTTCCAGTAGCACAAGCTTGCATTAACATTCATTATGCATTCTGTGTTGCAAATTTAAATCCGGAAAATGTCTAACAGTCAGTATCCTTTAACGAAATTCCACAAACCAATGGGTTTTGTAGTTGATCCCATGCAAAAACATTTCGAGCTGCCCATCCATGAACAGCCCGAATGCTCGTACTGCTTTTGTCAAATCAGAACAGGCGCTTAACGCTCATCCCCCATTCTCTGCCAATCGCATAAGAACCTTCAGCAATACCAAATGCCGCGCTGGAGGCGTTACCCGACTGTAAGTATTCTTCATCCGTTAAGTTGGTTCCAAACAGACGAATGACCCAATCTTCACCCGGTGTGGTATACGTAACACTGGCATCAACCAGAGTGAACGCGTCTTGCTTTAACAGTGGATCATTTGCGATATCATGATATACCTCACTGCGATATGAAAGATCTGTTCTCAACACCAGCGACGCCCCACTGCCAAAATCTATGGCGTATTGCGCTCCCCCTGACAAAGTCAGGCGCGGCGTCTTGGCCAGATCGGTTTTTTCAGTAATGGGTAAGACCTGCCCCACCCCGAGACCACTGCCAACGTCTTTGTAGCTGGCATCCAGATATCCGGCAGAGAAATTGATATCCAGTGCGCTCAAGGGCTTGGCAATCACCTCCAGCTCAACGCCTTTCAGTTCAGCCATGGCCGCATTCGCCACAAAATTCGCAGGCGTCTGATTTACCGTTAACTGGATATCTTCATAGTCCATATAAAACGCCGCGGTATTCACAATCAAACGATTGTCCAGCCAACTGCTTTTCAGTCCGACTTCAAAGCTCTCAACCGTTTCGGGTTCATATTCAGTCACCTCGGCTGCCGAAACCAAAGGACGCCCGTTAAAGCCTCCACTTTTGAAACCTTTCGACCAGGACACGTACATCATGGCCTCTTCAGACAGCGTGTATTCCAAGCCCAGTTTTGGTGTAAATTCCGACCAGTCAGATTCCCAGGTACTGCCTGGTGAAACGATATAAGCGCCACTGCCAAGGCGCTGGTCCTGTTTCTCAAACTCTTTGCTTTCCCGGGTGTAACGAGCACCTACAGTCGCACTGAAGCGATCGGTGAAATGCCAACTGTTTTGGGAGAAAATTGCGTAGGATTCGGTATCTATTTTGTTGAAGATACTTACGTCCAGATCCAACCCGGTGTTCGCCGGATTACCCGCGCCGCCAAAAGGGCCGTAGGTGGGTCCCGGCAAGGCTTCCAGCGCATCATAAATGCCAACTGCGAGCTGCGCGGCGGCATTCTCTTCACCTTCTTCGTTGAAATAGTACAAACCCACCAGCCAATCGAGCTTGTCATTAAAGCTGATGCCCGTCAGTTGAAACTCCTGACTAAACTGGCTTTGTTCATTGTCATTAGTGGTTTCGCGAAACACGAAAGGGGTATTGTCACCATCGCGGCCGAAACTGGCTTCGAGACCGCGATAGGCGGTAATTGATTTTGCATCCAGGTTGTCACTGATTGACCAGTCAACAGTCGCGGACACCCCCCAGGAATCCAGCTCACTGTCGTTGGGCCCCGTGCCATAGGTTTTGTAAGGGTCGTTGGTGATCCAGGAATCGTTCACACTGGCTACCCCGTTAGGGGCAACGATGCCGGTGCCGGGAGCCACTTCCGCATTGTAAATGTCCAGAAACGGAAAACCGCTGTTATTCACTCGCAACAGGGTATTGGCGGCAGAGTGGGTGCGACCGCGGGTATAGTCGGCGGCCAGGGACACGTCGACGTCTTCCGTGGCATGCCACAACAACTGAACTCGGCCAACGGTGGAGTTTTTGTCGCCCAAATCCTCGCCATCAAGGACCCGCTCGGCATACCCGTCACGTTTGACGCTGGCCAGACTGATACGCGACAGCAACACATCGTCGATCAGGGGCAGATTCACAATGCCTTTGATTTCCTGGCGGTCAAATGTTCCCAGACTGAGGAACGCTTCGCCCCCCAGTTCTTCAGAGGGGGCTTTACTGGTGATATTGAGCGCACCACCGATGGTGTTCTTGCCGAACAGGGTACCCTGTGGGCCACGCAGGACTTCCAGTTGAGCCACATCCAGTACGTCCATGACGCCACCCATGGAGCGGCCCAGATAGACACCATCCACATAAGTCCCGACTCCGGGGTCACTGAACAAGGCAAAGTCATTCTGGCCAATCCCCCGGATATAAATGGTGGCATTACTGCCACCACCACTGAGAGCAGCGGCGCCGTCAAATTGTACGTTGGGGACAAATTGCGACACTTTTTCAATGCTGGTGACGTTCCTCATCTCCAACGCCTGCTCGCTGAACGCAGACACGGCCACAGGGACGTCTTGCAGGCTTTCCTCACGTTTTCGGGCGGTCACGACCACTTCTTCAATGGCAAAACGTTCTTCAGCGGAAACAACACCGGGGAAGACACTCATCACAGACAGGGAAATCGCCAAAGGCAGTGCGGCTGTCCGGAAAGTGAAATCTGAGTGTCGCTGTGTTTCTGACGGCAAAGGCTTATCTGCGCTTAATGCTTTTTTAACGTACAGCATTGGTGTGGAATGACGATGGATCATAGTGGCCTCCTGGGCTTTTATTATGTTTATTTGTAAGTCAGGCATACTTTTATAATACATATGTATGCCATACATACATAGTTTCTTGTATTAACTCGTCTTGCTCTTTCAACTACACTGACTGCCTTCACCTGGCACTGGCTTACACCACTGCCTCTGACTCTCTCAATCAGAGCAAAGGACTTTAACTTCGCTGTTAATGGTAATCCTGATAACCGTTACATTTCTTAAAGCCGTTTCTTTTTAAAACCGTGGTTATTCGTGCCACAACAGATTGAGGTATTTGGTTAACTCCTGCAGCTGCTTATCCGTTAACCGCTGTTTAAATTTATCATCCGTTTGTTTGACTTTATTCTCGGTTTTGACTATTTCTTTTCGACCTTTTGCGGTCAAATACAGCGCGTGTCGACGACGATCTACCAAAGATTTACGCCGCTCAATTAAGCCCGCTTTTTCCAGTTTGTCCATGATCGCCATGGTCGAGGCGCGGTCCATATTCAGCGCTTCACCAATCACACCCTGTGACATGCCCTCGTTTTCGGCCACCAGCGTGAAGATACTGTATTGGACCGGTGTCATACCCACGTTTTGAATGAAGGTCTTGTAAATGCTCCGTTCGGCCATACGAATGCGAAATCCCAGTTTCTCTTCCAGAGTGCTGCGATCCACCG
Source organism: Pseudomaricurvus hydrocarbonicus (assembly GCF_011602365.1). Lineage (GTDB taxonomy): Bacteria > Pseudomonadota > Gammaproteobacteria > Pseudomonadales > Cellvibrionaceae > Pseudomaricurvus > Pseudomaricurvus hydrocarbonicus. The sequence goes on along the minus strand of NZ_JAAONZ010000007.1, from coordinate 104,725 downwards.
TTTCGTCCTGATCAGCTTTGTGTTTGCGCGCTGATGACAAGTTGCCTGGCTGACTCATTCGTATTCCCTTTTGTCAAACGTAAAAAGCAAACTATACCTTGGCGCCTGCAGGATGTCTCTTACACATGACGTCATAACGAGGATGATGTGCCAAATATGGCCGTGGCCTGGCTGGATAAATGGCCGCCATTGCCGTTGCACAACGCTATCTCTGCTCCGGGAATCTGACGCTCACCCGCAGCGTGGCGCAATTGCTCAACCGCCTCAATGATCAACATTAATCCATACATCCCGGGGTGGACACAGCTTAATCCCCCGCCGTTGGTGTTTACCGGCAAACCGCCCCCGGGAGCGATATTGCCATCAGACACAAAGTTGCCACCCTCGCCTTTTGGACAGAACCCCAGATCTTCGAGAAACAACAGGGTATTGATGGTAAAGGCGTCATACAGCGAGACCACATCAACCTCTCTGGCACTGAGACCGGCCATGTCATAGGCGCGTTTGCCGGATTCCACACTGGCCGTAACCGTTAAATCCGGCATCTGGGAGATCCCGGCATGGGTGGTGGCCACCCCCACTCCGAGCAAATAAACCGGGGATTGAGGCAGGTCCCTGGCTCTATCCGCGGACACCAGCACCACCGCAGCTCCCGCATCCGCAATCAAACAACAATCCATTGCCGATAACGGATCACACACCATGGGTGCTGCCATGACTTCAGCGATAGACAGGGGGGTTCGACGGATGGCGCGGGGGTTTAATTGGGCCCAAGCCCTGGCGGCTACCGCAATTTCCGCTAAATGTTCACGGGTGGTGCCGTACTGATGCATATGACGGGCTGCCGCCAGCGCATAGGCGTTCATGGGGGCCTTGGGTCGATATTCGTCTTCGTAGGGAAACAGCTCACGGGGGCCATCAATAATGCCCTGCTGCTTCAATTTACTGCGGGTGTTACTGCCCATGGCAATCACGGCGACGTTACACAAGCCTGCCTGAATGGCAGCCGCCGCATGCTGTAACTGACTGACGTACACCGCCCCGCCAATATTGGTATCGTCCAGTACATGCGGCTGCACACCGAGGTATTCGGCCAGGTGCAACGCCGCAAACGTATCGGGAAAATTAGACGTAAAGAGTGCATCGACTTCGCTTTTATGAATACCTGCATCCGTCAGGGCACTGTGCACGGCTTCAGCGGTGTTTTCCAGGGCACTGCGACCCGGTAAATCCCCAAAATCGGTTAAGCCGATACCCGCAACCGCACAGGATCCGCGCAGAGAATGGTTCATGAGTCGTCTCCACTGATAGGGCGAAATAACACCAATGGCTCGCCGTTGGGTTCGATAGTCCCAATAAAAGCCGTGACCGGCATACCAATCGTAACGTCTTCGGGTGCCACATCGACGACCCGGGTCATCATCCGCGGCCCCTCTTCCAGATCAACCAGGGCGATGTTGTAGCTGCTGCCGCCTGAACGCGGGACCGAGGTAGAATACACGGTAGCCCGGCCGCTCGCCGGCACCCAGGTCAGCTGCATTGAACCACAATGCGGGCACAACAAACGCGGGTAAAAGACATGTTGCCGACACTGATCACAACGCTGCAAGTGAAAGCTACCCTCGGACAAATATTGCCGAAACTTCTTTTCCGGCCCGACGTCCATTTGCGCCGGTTGTTTGGCTTGTTCTTGATCATGACTTTGCGATTGGTTGGTCATTTTATCAACTCACATATCCGGTCACAGACGTTTCGCCCGTTCAACCAGCGAAGCTTTTATGGCTTTGCCGGTCCCCGTGCGCGGGATTTCTGTCACGAGTACAATGTCTTTCGGTACTTTGAATTTCGCCATCCGGGCCTCGCAATGGCTGCGAACTTCAGATTCGGTAATTGAGTAACCCGGTACGCAAACAATGAACGCAACCCCTTTCTCACCCCAGGTGGGATCAGCAACGCCGACCACAGCAACCTCTGCCACCGAGGCCAAGTGACTGATGGCCGCTTCCACTTCGGCCGGATACACATTTTCACCGCCCGAAATGAACATGTCTTTCATACGATCAACAATGTAGTAGAAACCGTCGGCGTCCATTCGAGCAATATCCCCGGTTTTAAACCAACCATCAACAAACGCCTGCTCAGACATGTCTGGCTTGTTCCAGTAGCCACTGGCGATACTGGGGCCTTTTAACCACATCTCGCCCACCTCACCGGCTTTAACAGGGGCTCCCTCTTCATTCACAATACGGACTTGCAAGCTGATGTAGGGCAAGCCACAAGAGCCGGCCTTGGCAATCAAACGGTCGCCGTCGCCAACGGGCATGCCAAAATTGGAGCAGGTTTCGGTCATGCCAAAACCGTCCGACATGGGGATGCCCGCACGGACAAAACGTTCGATTTGCGCGCCCGGATTGGGTGCACCGCCGGTGGCGTAGACTTGCAGCCCCTGCAGTTTCTCCGGAGTGAAATCCGGATTATTCCACAGCATTTGTGCCATTTGGGGCACTGAAAAGTAATGCGTCACTGCCAATTGTTTGTCGGCCAGACGCAGCAATGTTTGAGTAGCATCAAACCCGGAAGACACCAGTACACTGCCCCCGGCCAACAATGGCGCTCGCGCATTGGTAATCAATCCAGCGGTATGAAACAAAGGCATATCACACAGGAAAACACTCTGCGAAGACACACCATTGCCCAGATTGAAATTAATGTGACTCCAAAATATATTGGACTCACTGATCATCACGCCCTTGGGATTGCCGCTGGTGCCAGAAGTATAAAGCAGCAGCACCGGCTGATCACACTCACGTCGGGCAGATACAGCAGGCTCGACCGGATAATGTTGGCTTAATTCGGTTAACTCACTGAGTTGACACACGTGCGCCGAACACTGCGGTAACTTGAATTCGTCATCGTGAAAAATAAAAGCGGGTTCAGCATCGACAATCAGTTGATCAAGCTCAGCGATCGACAAACGCCAATTCAAGGGGACAAAAATAGCACCGGCGCGCTCACAAGCGAAATTGAGCAGTAAAATTTCGGCCTTATTGCGAGCGACCGTTGCGATACGGGCCCCACTTTGCTGGCCTAATCGCTCAATCAACCAGTGAACCACCTGGTTGATGGCTGCATCAAACTCGCTGTAGCTCCAGCGTCTGTCGCTGTCCAAATCCATACAGGCAAGTGCACCAGGCTGAGCCTTGGCGTGAGTGGCTATAGCGTCTACCACGGGTACCGTCACGTTTCTCTCCACAATGCTTATTATGTTCAGTCTATGCCGGTTTTGAAGTCAGTGCCGACATAGTGCTGACGGCATCCGTGCCTTGTGTCCATTTACAGTTTGTTACAATCAATATGCTTTCACACGAAGAGCACATTAAGCCTTGGATTTATCGTAAGCACCCAAGCCTGGCTTGTAGGTTTTGTCATCAATAAACTGTTTGATGCCTTCTTTACGACCTTCGTTATCAAAGCTGTTGGCAGCTTCCTGCGCCCGCACCAGATAATCTTCCGCATTTTCGTAAGTCATTTCACCCACACGGCGAATCGCATCTTTCGTCGCTTTCAGTGCCACCGGGTTTTTCTGCAGCAGAACGTTGGCCACTTCGGTAACGCGCTCTTTCAAGTTGGCCAAAGGCACCGCTTCGTTAACCAGCCCCCACTCTGCGGCTTTTTTACCATCGACGTTTTCACCCATCATGGAGTGGTACATCGCGTTGCGGAAACTCATCAGTTCCACTGCAATTTTGGTGGCGCCGCCACCGGGTAAAATACCCCAGTTGATTTCACTCAGACCAAACTGTGCCTCTTCTGCGGCAAACGCCAGATCACAACCAAACAATGGACCATAACCACCGCCAAAACACCAACCGTTCACCATGGCAATGGTCGGCTTCTGATACCAGCGCAGGCGACGCCACCAGCCATAGGATTCACGCTGAGCCTGACGCATGGCGCCCAAGCCCTTAGCCTCGTTTTCACGGAAATATTCTTTCAGGTCCATGCCCGCCGACCAGGCCGTGCCTTCACCAGACAACACCAGTACGCCAACATCGTCGCGATATTCCAGCTCATCCAGTACCCGCATCATTTGACGGTTAAGTTGCGGGCTCATGCAATTGCGTTTTTCCGGGCGGTTAAACTTTACCCATGCGATACCGTCTTCAACAGTGAATGCCACTGTATCCTGTTCTGCTTGTGAAACTGACATATAAAAACTCCTGACAACCTGTCACTAAAAATGGTGATTACTAAAAATGAATGACTTTGCTTAAAGGGTAACCCTGAATCAAATTGGGTAGTGGCCCGGCTGAGTGTCCAGGGTGATCCAGCGCAATTCGGTGAACTGGTCGATCCCGGCCTTGCCACCAAAGCGGCCATAACCTGAAGCCCCGACTCCCCCAAACGGCATTTGCGCCTCATCATGGACGGTAGGTCCATTGATATGGCACATACCGGCTTTGATTTGACCAGCGACACGTAATCCTCGTGCGCTATCACGAGTAAAGACCGACGAGGACAAACCGAATTCGCTGTCGTTGGCAACACGGATGGCTTCAGCTTCGTCTTTAACGCGAATCACCGCCACCACCGGGCCAAAACTTTCATCGCGGTAAATATTCATGGCTTCAGTAACGCCATCCAATACAGTGGCGGGCATGATCACCGAGTCCGCTTTATCGCCAGCAGCCAGGGTAGCGCCCTTGCTCAGAGCATCATCAATCAGGCTATTCACATGATTCACGGTTTTTTGATCCACCACTGCACCCAGTGGCGTATTGCCTTCGGCGGGATCACCAGCCGGCATAGACTTCGCCTTAGCGGCAAACTTTTCCATGAATTGATCGGCAATCGCATCCACCACAATCAAGCGTTCGGTGGACATACAGATTTGCCCCTGGTTCATGTAGGCACCAAAAGCTGCTGCAGCGACGGCTTCATCCAGATCGGCATCTTCCAACACCAGCAAGGGCGCTTTGCCACCCAGTTCCAGCAGACAAGGCTTGAGGTGCTCTGCGGCACGCTTGGCGATAATCCGTCCGACTTGCGTAGAACCGGTAAAATTGATCCGCTTGACCGCCGGATGATCAATCAGGGCGCCCACTACGTCGCCGGCATCCGCCGGTGCATTGGTGACAACATTAACAACACCTTCAGGGAAGCCGGCTGCGGCAAAGGCTTCAATGATCAAAGCGTGTGTACGAGGACAAATTTCGGAAGCTTTAAGAATGACACTGTTGCCACAGGCCAGTGCAGTCACGATGGCTCGTACCGCCAGAATAATAGGCGCATTCCAGGGCGCAATACCCAGAATTACCCCCACCGGCTCGCGCACGGCCATGGCCACGCAGCCGGGACGGTCGGATGGAATCACCTCACCGTTGATCTGGGTGGTCATTGATGCCGCTTCGCGGATCATGCTCGCGGCCAAGGTCAGATTGAACATTGACCAGCCTTCGGTGGCGCCGATTTCGCTCATCATGGCCTGCACAAACTCATCGCGGCGGGCTTCCAGCTGTTGGGCCGCTTGCATTAACACCGCACGGCGGGCGTTCGGCCCCTGAGCAGCCCAGGCGGCAAAACCATTTTGTGCCTGATCGGCAATTGCCACAACGTCTTCGGCTTGCATGGCCACCGCCTGGCTGGCCACTTCACCGGTTAACGGATTCATACGTTCAAATTTCATACTCCCTCCTTCTTCCCGTGCTTTAGATACGCCACCCATTCGCTGGCACTTAAACACACTGCTTTTGGATAACTATAGGCACTTAAACGATCTGGATACCTAAGATTTTATAATTAAGATGCTAAACAAATAGTATGTGACACATACTATTTTATCCTAAAGAATTCTGTCAACCACTATTGAGCTGACAGTGAATATCTTTTTAAACTGACTTTGGCCGCCCAGGACTCGGCCTCGGCCGCCAGGCCCACAGAAAACAAATCCATCGCCTGGCGAACCCGCCGCTGATATTCAGAGTCGTCATGTGCCGCCTGATAGAGCGTCACCCCATTCCAGCAGCACAACAACACCCCGCTTAACCTGAGTAATGGGTACGCGCCACCGCCCGCAAGCCAGTCCGGCTGCTGAATGCACCGCAAAACCTCACGATAGATCGATAAAATCTGTTCAAGCGGCGCTCTCAGCGGATTGTCAGCCTGACTGCCCGCCAGGTCGGCCTCAATCAATGCCAGCAAGCGCTGCATGGCGCCCAATTGATCACCGAGCAATTTTCGGTGCGCAAAATCCAGAGCCTGAATACCACTGGTACCCTCATAGATAGATCCCACGCGGACATCGCGGGCCATTCGCTCCATTGGGTAGTCGCTGGTATAGCCGTATCCCCCCAAGACCTGGATACCCTGGTTAGCGACTTCAAAGCCCCATTCCGCACTCAGGGTTTTGGCCACGGGCAGCAACAAACCCGCCAGTTGCTGCCAGTCCCTGGCGTTATCAGCATCGTCATCTTCACAACAGGCAGCTCGATCTTCATAGCTCGCAGTGCGCAGGCTCAGCGCCCGCAACAGCTCACTTTTGGCCGTCATTTCCAGCAGCATGCGCGACACGTCCGCATGCTCGATAATCGGTCTGGCAGGCGCATCAGCACGCCCCCCCTGAGGTCGAGTGCCAGCATAATCCAGCGCCTGCAAGGTAGCTGCATTGGCAACCGCTGCACCCTGCGTGGCAACCGCCTGACGCATGGCATTCATCATAGGGAACAGGTTAACCAAACCCCGGCCCTCCTCACCAATCAAATACCCACGCGTATTTTCCAATGCCAGCACACAGGTCGGCGACGCATGCAGCCCCATTTTTTCTTCCAGCCGCAACACTGACACCCCATTATCTTCATCGTCGAGACGTTTAGGCACCGCAAACAAACTCAACCCTCGCGTGCCGCCACCAGCGGTGCGCGCCAGGACCAGATGCAGGATATTGTCCGTCGCATCGTGATCCCCGTAAGAAATCCAGATTTTGGACCCGTTGAGCGTCCAGCCACCCTCAGGAGAAGACGTTGCACGCGTCGCTATTCGACCGACATCAGAACCCGCCTGCGGCTCACTGATAGCAATGGTTGCCGCCAGGCTGCCATCCGCCAGCCCGGCCAGCCACTGCTCCACCGGCTCTTGCGAGACGGCACCTAATAAGGCTTTTGTCGCGCAACGCTGATTAATACACAACATACCAAACGCCAGGTTGGCGCCATCGATAAGCTCCTGAACCGCCAGCTGCACCGTCAAAGGAACGCCCAAGCCTCCCTGGGATTCAGACAATGAGAGCGCGGGAAAACCCAGTTCACACCAGGCCTGATAAGCCTGATCTGTGCCGGCGGGCAATGTAACCCCGCCTTTATCAAGAGAACAGCCAACACGGTCGCCTCTCTCGGCAAGCTCCAACAAAAACTCGTCACTGAAGCGTGCTGCCTGTTCCAGCATCATCTCAACCATCCCCATATCAACATGCTGATACAGGGACTGATTCAGTGTCGAATCGAGCTGCCCCACATACTGAAGATGGAATTTGATGGACTCCAGCTGAGCCAAAACTTTGGACACAATAAAACCTCCAGTAACAATCGATAAAGCATGGAGACAGGTGAATGCTGCCACACACAATTAGTATGTCATACATACTAATTTATGAATACAGAGTCCGTCAACAAACCGGTCTCTGTATTCTTCAGGCGCTACGAATGATAGCAAGGGCAGCTAGCCGCCCTAATTACTCTAATTTATACCTGCTCTGCTTTGATCAGGTTATCCAATAACCGCCGTGACTGCACTCCACCGGAATCAATGTTGAGCTTCATCAGGCGGCGCTCCGGGTAGGCCAATAAATTTTGCTGCTGGCGCTCGAGCATATCCAGGTCTTCAGAAAAAATAATACCCTGCCCTTCACGGATGGTATCCGTCAGCGCTTGATCCTCGGGCTTAAAGTTGCGCGCCATGCCCCAAAAATACCAGATCGAGGTTTCCGTTTCCGGCGTCATAAAATCCACCACAATACTGCTGGCTTTGTGTTGCGGTTGCGCGTCATAACCACCCTTACCCGCCAGCGCCACGCCGACCTCAATCATGACCTGCGCAGGCGGAGTAAAGCGGCATATCTGCCAGCGGTCTACGGGCTGATCAGTCGGTAAATCATTGCCCTGTAGCGCGTTCTGCCAGAAAGGGGGCGGCATCACATGGTCCATAAAACGGCTGGTAATCACGGTGTCACCCTCGGTTTTCGTGGCCACCGGCGCCTCATCAATTTCCTTCTGACCAATACTGCTGGCGTGCACGTAGGTCTCGTGGGTCAAATCCATCAAATTATCAATCATCAATCGGTAATCACACTGGATATGGTAGAGACCGCCGCCGTAAGCCCAATCCGAGCTTTCGGCCCAATGCTGATGTGGAATGGTGGCAACGTCGGCTTTGTCCGCGTCACCCGGCCACACCCAGATGAAACCGTAACGCTCATGCACCGGGTAACGTCGAATACAGGGAAAATTTTGCACCCGCTGCCCCGGCATAGAGACGGTTTTGCCGTCAGAACCCATCTTCAGTCCGTGGTAACCGCAGACAAGGTTACCGTCCTCCATAAAACCCAGCGACAAGGGCGCGCCGCGGTGAGGGCAAAAGTCCTCCAGGGCAGCAACCTGGCCTTCGCCATCACGGTAAAACACCATGCTCTCGTTACAGATACGGCGTCCCAGAGGCTTCTCCTCCAGCTCGTCCGGGGTGCAGGCGACATACCAACAATTTTTAGGAAACATACATTTTCTCTTCAGGCTTGGATGTTGTTATTTTGACTCCAGCCAGTAAGAACCGGCTAAATTGGATCCAATATAAAAGATACACACCCAAATATCCAGCCAAACCCCATAAAAAATGCCTTTATACTACCAATAAACCCATGACCAGCAACACACCCCAAGACAATAGCCAAATATTGGATCCATTTGAATAAAAATCGTCATGTGTAACCAGTTGCCGACACTAACCACAGACTCTGCTCCAGCCCCATGCAACACCCGACCAGCCTGCGTAAAGCCCGGTTTGCCGCCCTTGAGGGCATCCCGTGCCATTCAAACACGACGAAACTACCCGGCTGCGCCTGGAGATCAGCACAGGTGTTTGAGCGCGGACGGATTCCCCCCATAGACAACAAAATCTGCCGAAGCGTTGGCTGACCCGATTTTGAAAGAGCAGTACAAATGAGCTTACAAGCAGATGAGCGTACAAAAGAGTTGTGCACATAAGTGCTGGATGAATGTCGTGTCAGCAAAGGGGGGGGGGGATCACTCCGGACGCCCCCCTGTGATCCAAATGAAGAAGCCTACAGCCCTTGCCCTGTCGCTGCGGTGAGTATCCTTGACAATTCCCGGCAGGCTATAAGCCAAACCGGATCTGGTCACAGTGTCAGGCCATCGCTCGCCGGTTGACCCGGTTACAATCGCGCCTGTTGTGCCAGCTTAACGGATTTCGGCAGTGCGGTGAGCATGTCGACAATTTCCATCTCCACCAGATTTTTTTGCACCTCTTCAACTACCATTTTCCTGCATTCAGAGTTCATTGCCGCCCTGAGGGCTCCGATCATATCCGGTGGGGCAACCAGCACAATATGCGTATAGGTATGTTGCTGCCTGGCATGATCCAACCACTCGGCAATGTCATGGGCAAACTCTTTAGTCAGTTTCTCCTTGGCCCCGGTTCGCCCTTCATAGACCTGTCCTGCGCCAAAACTGTTTTGCATGCGACTTGGGGCATCGCTCTCTAAATCCCGCGCAGACTGCCTTGCCTCTGGACAGATTAGTGTCGCAACTTCGACAACCCCTTCATCTTCACTACCCTGAAGAAATCGGGCCATGTGATGATTATAAACCGCCACTAAATGGGCCATACATACCTCCTGAATCTTCGTATCAAAGCGTATTCCACCTTGACCCCAAAGCACCAGTGGCATCTTGATCATAGTCAAGATAACCGCTAAAAGAATAGCAAGATTCTCGTCGCGACTGATGACACCATCATCATGCACTTGGCCGCCCGAATTAGTCACAGCGGTAAAACACTGCTGTCATTTCTCAATGAACTGACCAGTCCAACTTCAAAAAACACCCCCTCAAACAACACGGTCATTAACCTCCCCCAAATGGACTAGGATTCTCTACCCGCGGACGATGGTATTCACCGAAGCCGTGCATTACCCTGAAGTCATTCGATTTCTCAAATCAATCCATTTAAGACACGCTATACAATTACAGGGAGATACCATGGCCACATCACAAGAATATCGTCTGGGACCCGCCACCTACCCACGCGGCTGGTTTGTTGTCGCCGAAGCCTCGGAACTGGACCATGGCCCCATCCCCATTCGTTTTTTCGGTCAGGACTTTGCACTGTATCGCGGCGAAAGCGGCCGGGTGGTGATGCTGGATGCCTACTGCTCACACATGGGCACCCACCTGGCCCGCGGTAAGAGCGCCATCATCGTCAAGAACGGACAACAGATCGAAGGCGATGCCATTCGTTGTCCCTACCACGGCTGGCGCTTTAACGCCGCCGGTGAAGTGGACGATATCCCCCACATGGAATCCTGCCCCAAAGTGAAGAGCCTGACCTCTTATCCCGTCCGCGAAGTCATGGGCTGCATTATGGTTTGGCACGATCCCGAGGGCAGCGCCCCCTTATTCGAACCCCCTTTTCTGAAGGAGTGGGACGACCCCCGCTGGGTTCGCTGGACACTCGATCACCTCGGCACGCTCGACATTCACGCCATAGAAATCATTGACAACATGGCCGACACGGCTCACCTGGGCCCCACTCACGGAGCGCCCTGTGAGTGGTTTGAAAACGAATTTCGCGATCACGTTTACATCCAGCGGCAGGGGGGATTTCACCAGATTTACCAGGCCATGCTGACCACCGTCACCTGGTACACCGGACCCGGCATTCTGCTCTCCAAACAACAGTTTGGCGACACGCTCACTTACGAACTGATTGCCAACACCCCGGTAGAGGATGGCGTCACAAAAGTGTGGCATGCGTGCCTGACCCCGGCGGCAGGCGATAGCGTTACCGAAGCGGATATCGAGCACGCCCGCCAGGTTCAGGCCGGTGCCCTGGAAGCTTTTGCCGCCGACTTTGAAATCTGGAAATACAAAAAGCCAGCCTTGCGCGCGATGCAAATGCCGGTGGATGGCCCGTTTTTCAAAGGCCGCAAGTGGATCAATCAGTTCTATGCCAACACCGAAGAAAGCACGGCAATTCAACAAGCTGTCAACGGCACCTACCTGACCGAGCACCTGCCTGCACCCGACAGCACAGCGCGTGAACTGGAAAGTGGTCTTTTTGATTAGCGGACGACGCCAATCATAATTTGCCAACAACAATAATATGCTCACAACAATAAGAGTTAACGCCCATGATGAAATCCATTTGTGCATTAACGCGCCGTATGGGCATGTCGCGACAGGAGTTTCAGCACTATTACGAGCAACAGCACGTACCGCTGGCGATTCAGTACCTGCCGTTTAACCGCTACGTGCGCAACCATTTGCTGGATCACGAAGGGATTGGCTTTGATACCATTTCGGAGTTTTGGGCCGAAGACCTGAACCATGTGGCAACCATATCCAATGGCCCGGCGCGCAAACTGTTGCGCACCGATGAGCTGCAATTTATGGACCCTTCGCAGCAGGCAGCGGGGGCCTGTGAAGTGCAATACTTGTCAACCGGCCCGTTGCTCAATCAACGCTGGGCCATCTTGTTGAACTGGAGCGGTGATCGATCCACTGTCGAGGACTGGGTCAACAGTCTGATTCAGGCCAACACTCTGGTCCCGTCCGACGCCGAGATGACGTTGGACTGGATCATGCAACCCTCCAGCTTTCCCGCACGGGCGCTACTGTGGACCTCGGACCCCTTTGTTACCGACAACTTGCCTCAGTCTGTGTCAGCCACGGCTCTGCGCGTACAGCGGGAGGAAACCGACCCCTCTGCACTGATCGCCTCTTTGCTGCTGACACGTCTTGATGTTTGATGACTTTGATCGAGTCAAAGTCACCTGATCAAATCTGGCCACTGGTCCACTGCGTCACTGCGTAATGGCGTCACTGTGTAATTGCGTCACTGCAGGCAGCGTCGACGTCACACAACCTTGGCCTTGCAACCAACACTGACACAGCATCACGGGTTACAGGGCCACCCAATCTTCAGACAACCATGGACGGCAGTTTAGCGCTAAGAAAACCAAGCAGGTAAATCTAAAAAAACAGTCCTGCCACCCAGCGGCAGGACCTGTGAGACGCCGTCCTAGAAACGGATATTGACATCCACACCGTAGCTGAGTGGCTTGTTGAACTGATTGCCGCCACCGGCCAGTACGTAGATGGTTTCTTCCTCGTCGGTCAGGTTTTTGCCCCACAGCCCGATGTCCATGGTGGACTTGCCAATGCTGAGGTCACGCAGACTTATGCGGCCGTTGAGCTGACCCAGGTCGTTCACCTTGAAACCCAGAGCGGATGAATACACTTCATCGCGGTAACTGTAGTCCAGATGCGCGTCCAGGGTATGTTCCGCGATGGCAAAGCTGTGATCAAACGTCAGACTGAAGGCGTGACGCGGCGTTTGCGACAAATAACTCTGGTCGGTGATATCGCTGCCGGGAATTTGCAACAGGCTTTCATCCGGCACCACCACATCCGACAATTCACCATCCAGGTAGACATAATTCAGTCCGAGGGTGGTGTCTGTACCCAGCGCCCACAGGGCATCGAGTTCAAAGCCGCTGATTTTCACTTCGCCGAAGTTAAAGGTTTCCTGAAACGCCGCCATCACGCCCGTGCCGCCGATGGTGTTGATGGCATTATCGGTTTCGGTGCGGAAGAGTGCGGCGTTCAGACGCAAGCTGTTGTTCAGCAGTTCCGATTTCACACCGAGTTCGTAGCTGATCACTTCCTCTTCAGCAAAGGTTTGCGCAAAGTTGGGCGCCCGCTCGGAAGAACCGCCGGAGCGGAAGCCAGTTGCGGCTTTGACATAGCCGTTGACGCTATCGGTAAAGGCGAAGTCGGCAATCGCCGTCCAGTCAATATGGTCATAGGTGCCGTCGTTGGCGCCCGGGAAGAAGGTCAGGTTATCGCCGCTGCGCTGCGCTTCACGATCGTCTTCGGTGTAGCGTAACCCCAGGGTCAGACTCAGGCGGTCGGTCATGTCATAGGTGACCTGGCCGTAGGCGGCTACGGATTGCAGCTCGGTTTCAATATAGGTAGTGCCGAGTAACGTGCCCTGTGGAAAACCGAAATAGGACTGGCTGGCCAGCGGGTCGAGCAGCACATCTGTAGAGAGTGGCAGCCCGCCAAAGTCGATGTTCGAATACTGGGTATCACTTTTTGAACCGTCCTCGGAGAAGTAATACAAACCCGCTACGTAGCTGAGCCGCTCAGCATTGCCCACCAGTTGAAACTCCTGACTGAAGGACTCGGTGGCAAAGCGGGTATGGGTGGCGAAAAAAATCACATCGCTCCAGTTGGACGCCACATCGTCGGTGGAGTCGCGGTAGGAAGAAATCGACTTCAACGTCAGGTTGTCTGCCAACTGCGCCGTGACCGTCAGGTTGTGGCCCTGCTGCTCCATATTGCCTTCCGGCAGAACATAACGGTAGTCACCGCCGGTGAGGATGTTGTAAGTATCGTCTCGGCGTTTATTACCCAAGGCTACCGATTGGTAGTACTGGGCGGTGCTGTCCACATCGGTGTAGTCGTAGCTGTAATCGGCCGTCAGGTTGTCGCTGATGTCCCAGCTGACTGCCAGGCGAATGGCACTCTGGTCTTTGGCGTAAAAGTCGTTGTCAGGTTTGCCGCCGGTTGTGTTCGGGCCACGGTTTTCCACCCAGCCATCTTCGCTGGACGCCATGACCGACAATTTGGTACGCAGGCTGTCACTGATCGGCAGATCGGCGGTGATCCCCAGGCGCGCGTAATCAAATTCACCGACACTGGCTTTCACCGTCACGCCGGCCTCGTCCGCCGGTTTTTTGCTGATGAATTTCACCGCCCCGGCACTGGAGTTGCGCCCGTATAGGGTGCCCTGTGGTCCGCGCAGCACTTCCACCCGTTCGAGATCCAGCAAATCAATCTGGGCACCATTGGCGCGGGCGATGTACACATCATCGACGTAAATACCGACCGGGTTATCAGTCGTCAGGGTCTGGGAATCCAGGTTGCCCAGTCCCCGGATGAACAGCGACACAGTGTTGGTGGAGGTCGGAAAGGCGTAGCTCTGCAGGCTCGGCGCGGTGGTGGTCAGGTCTTCCATGTTATCAATCCCCAGTGATTCCAGGGACTCGGCGCTGTAAGCCGTAATCGCCACAGGAGCATCCTGCAGGGACTCGCTGCGCTTTTGCGCCGTGACCACAACTTCTTCCAGCACCCCCTCGGCGCTGGCCGTGAGCGGGATCAGCCCCGATGCCATCATGATAGCCAGGGGTAAAGCGTGTCTTGTTTTTTTATTATGCATGGTGTTACTCACTCTTCGGGCTTGTTTATGGTTATTGTTTTGGGAGAGCTTCTGCACGGATCACGATGGACAGAATTAAGCCGACATCGCCTCCCGGGGATCCAATTGTTCCTCTTGTTTACAGTCTGCCAAGTGATTGGCGGCCAGATAACCGAACGTCATGGCCGGCCCCAATGTTGAGCCGGCACCTGGATAGGTACTGCCCATCACCGACGCCGAACAATTGCCGATGGCGTAGAGACCGTTGATCACTTCGCCATTTTCATGCAGTACCCGCGCGTGCGTATCCGTTAACAAACCGCCTTTGGTGCCCAGATCACCGGGGTAGACTTTGACGGCGTAAAACGGCGCCTTGCTGAGGGTGCCCAGACAAGGGTTGGGGGAATGACTGGCGTCACCGTAATACTGATCGTGCAGATTGCCGCCCTTGTGGAAATCCGTATCCTCGCCGGCCTTGGCCATGCGGTTGAAACGATCCACGGTTTGTCTCAGGTTCTGAACCGGTAAGCCCAGGGTTGCGGCCAGCGCCTCCAGGCTGTCGGCCTTGTGATAGAAGTTATCTTTGAGGTGTTTGGGCAGCAGCGCGTCCGGGGTCACTTCGGATTGCAACATGGGCCCGAACAGGTATTTCTTGCGGTATTGACTGTCGAAAATGGCGTAGGCAGGCACCGCGTTGCCCTCTTCCTCCAGCCCCGTATAGGCACTCGCACCGTAATTCTGGTAGGGGGCGGCCTCATTGGAAAAACGCTTGCCGTCCCGATTGACAAAGATCAGGCTCGGCAAGGATTTTTCCACAAACAAAATACGCGCCAGCGGCTCCTGCTCGACTTTCACCGCCGGTCCCCACCAGGCGTGTGCCATCAGGTCGGTATGGGCACCGAGTTTCTGGCCCGCGCGAATGGCATCACCGGTGTTGGCCGGGTTGCCCGCAGACCAGTCTATGGACGACGGCTGCGGCAGATACTGATCGCGCATGGCCTGATTGCGCTCGAACCCGCCGGCGGCCAAGATCACGCCTTTGCGAGCCATCAGGGTCAGCGGCTGTCCGTTCTTCTGCACTCGTACTCCGGTGCATCGGCCAGCTTCGTACAGCAATTCCTCCAGCGCCGTATTCAGCCACAGCGGGATATTGCGATCGAGCATAGAGTGGCGCAGCCGACCGACCAGCGCGTTGCCCAGCACCAGACGGCGACTGCGTGAACTGCGTCGGCGCTGGGGCCAGTCCAGCCAATATTGGGCCACCACCTTGAGCATCAGTGACATCCAGCCGGAGGCTTTGCTGAACACCTTGCGAGCTTCGGCCATGGTCAGCGTGTAGCGCCCCATGACCACGGTCTGCACGTGCGAAGGTCTCAGCCGCGCCATCTCATCGTCCAATAAAGCGCCATCGTAAGGCGCCGGATCCAGGGTACGGCCGCCACTCTTGCCGCCGGGACGATCGGGGTAGTAATCGCAATAGCTGTCCTGGGGATCGAAACGGGCATGAGTATGCGCTTCCAGATAGCGCAGCATCACCGGAGCTTTTGTCAGGTAGGTGTGAATGCGCTCGTCACTGACACAGGGTTCCACCAGCCCCCGCATGTAGGTGAAGGCCTCGTCGTAACAGTCCTGCACACTGGAGGGCTTACCGTGATTGGGGATCCAGATACCACCGCCCGACATGGCCGATGTGCCGCCGTAGAGCTCACTCTTTTCTATCAGCAACACCGACAGCCCCTGATCAAACGCCCGCAGGGCCGCTGTCATGCCACCGGCACCGGAGCCGACCACAATCACATCGTAGGTTGTAGTTTCCGTCATGGATTCGCCATCTTCAGATTTGCAGATTCGACACAAGTCTGAATTGATGGCGGCTGCGGCTCATCGTCCACATGGACGATATAAGAAGTGCAACTTAGCGGCGGGAGGGCTGCGGAGCCTGTCAGCTGCGCCGAGCGCCTAGCCAATAAAGGCCTGCACCAGGGATTGCACCAATCGATCGGCCTCGCGTTTGGCCATTTGAGTATCGTCAGCTTGGGCAATCATCAGCGCGCATTCGCCAAAGGCGGCTATCAGAACCCGACTGATCAGGGTTTGTCGAATGCGCTGTGACTTGGACTGCGTCGCATCAGCGACTAAGAACTTTAGCGAGGCCTGAGCCACCTCACTGTTGCCCCAGCGGTCACGTCCCAACACATTGGGGCTGTCGAGCAATACGATGCGGCGAAAACCCGCCTCATCGCACAAACCCAGAAAGCTGCGCCAACTGCTCATGACATCGGCGCTGGCGTCCATGCTTGCCAGGATGCGCTGCTCCTGTTGTTCGTTGACGGCGGCAAACAGAGCTTTTTTGTTGCCGAAATAATGGTAAATCGGCCGCGTGGTCAAGCCACATGCGACCGCAATGTCTTCCAGCGAGGTGCCGTCATAACCGCGTTCACCAAACAGCTGCGTCGCGCTTTCCAATACCTGATTGTAGGTTTGCTGCCGGCGCTCGGCCTGACTTCGACGTTGACTGCTCATGCAAGGGCCCTGGCTCGATGATTGACTTATGAAATAGTATTGCATAACTTATGCAATGTCATTGCATAAGAGCAATCACCCCCATATTCCGCCGCCCTGTGCGGTCGAACATAATTATCCGAAAGAGACATCACTATGAGCGATGCTTTACGCCGTGCCCTGTCCCCCGCCACCTTAGGAAAACTGCCACTGCGCAACCGCCTGATCAAAGCGGGTACCTATGAAGGCAAAAGCCCAGGCGGGGTGCCCAGTCAGCTGTTGCAGAATTTTCATGTGGAACTCGGTGAGGGCGGCATCGGTATGACCACAGTAGCCTACTGTGCCACCGAAGCCGACGGTCGTATTCACGACCAGATGATGTACATGCACGAGGGCATCCGCCCGCAGTTGCAAGACCTGGTGAGTGCGGTGAAAGCCACCGGCGCACGGGTGGCGGGACAAGTGGTTCACTGCGGTTATTTTTCCCGCAATCCCAAACTGCAGCGTCTCGACAAACCCCTGGGGCCGTCGCGTCAGCTCAATACCTTGGGTGTGCCACTCGGCCGCCCGTTTGCCGGCGCCATGACCCATGCGGATATCGACTATTTCGTGCAAAGCTTCCACGACGCGGCACTGTTTATGAAAGAGGTGGGCTTCGATGCCCTGGAAGTGCACTGCGGACACGGTTACGGCATCAGCCAGTTTATCAGCCCGAAAACCAATCGCCGTACCGACGACTACGGTGGCAGCCTGCACAATCGGATGCGGGTGCCGGTGCGCATCATCGAAACCATCCGCGCCGCGGTCGGCGATGACTTCCCGATCATCGCCAAGATGGGGCTGACTGACGGCATCAAAGGCGGGCTCGAGGAAAACGAGGCGGTCGAGGTGGCCCGCTACCTGGACCAGGCCGGTTGCGATGCCTTGATTACCACCGGCGGCACCTCCAGTTTTAATCCCAACCTGATGTTTCGCGGCCCCAGCATTCACCACGGCTTAATCGAACAGAGCCAGAGCCTGATTGCCAAGCTGGGCATGAAAATATTGGGGCCAAGCCTGTTTAAAGAATACCCCTATCACGAGCTTTACTTCCGCGATGGGTGTCGCCGGGTTCGCGACGCCGTCGATTGCCAGCTGGTCTACATCGGCGGCTGCTCAACCCTGGAGAGTCTGGAACAGGTGATGCGCGATGGCATCGACTTTGTGCAGCTGGGCCGGACCTTGCTGGCCGACCCGAACTACCCGCGCAACGCCAGCGCGGCACTGGCGAACAGCCAGCCCTACGACAGCGGCTGCAACCACTGCAACCGCTGCGTGGCCCTGATCGATGCCCCTGGCGGGATCTATTGCCCGGAGCTGCACCCGGATAAGCGCCCCGTGCTTAACACCTGAAGCCAGCCCCGCTGGCTTCACTCCCTGAATACCCCTTGTGCCGGGGCTTTTACCTGAGGAATTAACCGTGTCTCTGCGAAAACTGATCTCTGTGTTGTTTTTAACCCTGTTCGTCAGCCATCCAGCGCTGGCGCTCAACATCATGCTTACCAATGACGACGGCTACCAGCACCCCTGGCTGCGCACCCTGCAATCGGTGTTGGCCGAGGCCGGCCATGACGTCACCATTGTCGCACCGCAAGCCAACCAGAGTGGCCAGTCGGCAGCCCTGACACTGGATGCCCTGCGCAACAGCGCCGACGCGATCACCAACCCCGCCGAAGGCGTTTATGCGGTCAAGGGTTCGCCCGCCACGGCGGCCATCCTGGGAGCAACAAAAGTGCTACCGCAACGTCCGGACCTGATCATCTCCGGCATTAATGAAGGCGCCAACATCGGCGTGTTCTCGTCCTTTTCCGGCACCGTCGGGGCCACGGTGGCGGCCCTGCACATGGCGGGCGCACCCATTCCCGCCATCGCCATCAGCAGCAATTTGCTCGATGCCAAGGCCGAGGCCAGTGCGCCCGCCAATCTGCAACACGCCAAGCAGATCGCCGAGTTTATGGTGACCCTGGTGGCGGCACTGCAACAGTCACAAACCGACAACGCGCCACTGCTGCCGCGGGGTATCGCACTGAACGTCAATTACCCGGCCCTGCCGCAAGCGCAGATACGAGGCGCCGGCATCTACCGCCACGGTCACGACATCAAGGTGTATTACAACCAAAAAACCCCCTTGCCCGCTGCGCTGACCACCGGCGAACTGGAGCAGGACACCTTCGGTCTGCGTCAGGGCTTTATCACCATTGTCCCCATTGACGGTGATTACACCGCCCCGGACTGGCAAGGCCTTTTGCCAGCGTCCCTGGTGCCGTCCTTGAACAAACAGCCGTGATCGCGGCCTCAACATTGAAACAACACACGTAGTTAACAACACACTAGTTAACGGATATCTGTATTTATGAAAGAGTTTAAGGATCGAGTGGCCGTGGTCACTGGCGCCGGCGGCGGCATTGGCCGGGCGGTATGCATCGAACTGGCCCGCCGCGGTGCCCATGTGGCGCTGGTGGATGTCAGCGAGACCGGCTTGCGGGGTACGCAAGAGGCATTGAGCCAGTATGGCGTCAACACCAGCACCCACATTGTGGACGTATCCGACAAGCAGCAAATGGCCGCCCTGCCCGACCAGGTGGTGGCACAACATGGCAAGGTCAACATCCTGGTCAACAACGCCGGCATTACCTTTCAAAAACAGTTTTCCAACCACACCCTGGAAGACTGGGAAAAGATTGTCGGCATCAACTGGTGGGGCGTGCTCTATGGCTGCCATTATTTTCTGGATCACCTGAAAGCCGCCGGCGAAGGTCACATTGTCAACCTGTCGAGCATGACCGCGTTTATCGGCCTGCCTTCGCAGGCCTCTTACTGCGCCACCAAGGCGGCGGTGAAACTGCTGAGCGAATCCATCTGGGGGGAACTGGCCGCGCACAACATCGGCGTCACCAGTGTGCACCCCGGTGCGGTCAAGACCGACATCCTGCTCACCACCATGCAAACCGCCGACAGCAAAGAGGTAGCGCAGAAAACCCACGCTATGGTGCAGAAGATCGGCGTCTCGTCCGACTATGCCGCGCGACGGATTGTGAAGGCCATCGAGAAAAATCACTTGCGCATTCGCATCGGGCTCGACGCGGTGCTGGTGGACTGGTTGAAACGCTGGTTCCCGGTCGGCATCCAGAAATTGACCCGCAAGAACTAAACACCCATTCGCTCAAACCAAGCGTTGCATACATTTGCACGCACTTAGAATGTTTGTTGTGTGATTCACGAACCAAAGGGGGCATGCTTGCCCCTTTCATTCAGGGCTGCAGCACCGCGCGAGCACTGCGATGCAACATGGAGCGGAAGGCCTGCAGGTGTTCCGGTTCGGCCGGGTCGAAGTTGCGGTTCTCCCCCAGCAGCTGGCTGGTGGCGGCGAAATAAATCGCCGGCGCGCCAAGCAGATGCAGCAGGTACATGGGTTCGACATCCACCAACTCGCCCTTTTCCTGCCCCGCGCGAATCACGGATTCCCAGGTACTCAGTGCCACCCCGGAAATGCGCACCGACGCCGAGGCGTTGGGATAAGTATTGGCACTGTCGCGCAGTATCAGGCGCGGTGCGGTGGGTCGCTTGACCATAAAGTCCAGCCAGGTATCGAGCACCGTCAACACCTGCTGCAGAGCCGGTGCGTCTGCATTGAGACGCTGCTCCGTGGCCTCCACCATAGCGGCGAACAAGCGCCCTTCCACTGCATCGTAGAGTTCCTGCTTGTTACTGAAGTAGTAGACGATGGATGCCCGCTTAATACCCACCGCCTGGGCCACATCCTCCAACCGGGCAGCGGAAAAATCCTTGTTGGCAAAAATCTGCTCCGCGGCATCCAGAATGCGCTCACGGGTTAGCTCCCCACGGCTGGCCAGAGCGGGGTTGATGGGCAAAGCATCGTTCATCTGGACGTATTCCTGCGTTGAAATGACTCAATCATAAGGGCAAGCCTGCCCCAGTCCAATGACTGGCGTCAAAAACTGTTGTAATTCTACCTGCGCGCAGGTAGATTGATTATTAATTCCACTCCGAGTCGTATACAGACCGTACCGCGAAGGGAATTGAGCACACCACAATAATCAAACCGTTCAACAGGTCTAAAGACCAGTGGCACAACTGGAAACAGGCCGATGGAGAGAGGTAAGTATGCAACACAGAATCAAAAAACCGAGCCATAGGCTGACGCCGTGTGGCTTCAGCAAAACCGCACTGGCGTTGGTAGTCGCGACACAAGCCCCTTTGAGCTGGGCCGAAGGCAGCACCCAAAGCCCGGGCCTGATGCTGGAAGAGGTGGTGGTCACCGCGCAAAAGCGTGAGGAGTCCTTGCAGGACACCCCCATTTCGCTGTCCGCCTTTGGCGCGCAAGATCTGGAAAACAAAGGCATTCAAACCCTCGATGACCTGCAGGCCAACGTCCCCAACCTGCAGTTAACCCCCCACCCCAACAGCGCCACCACGCCGCGGGTGTTCATGCGCGGGGTGGGCAACAACGACGATCAAATCACTCAGGATCCCAGCGTTGCAGTCTATCTGGACGGGGTCTACGTGGCTCGCAGCCAGGGCTTGTCCATGAGTGTCGCCGACATTGAGCGTATCGAGGTGCTGCGCGGTCCGCAGGGCACGCTTTATGGTCGCAATGCCACCGGCGGTGCGATCAACTTCATCACCGCCAGACCCGAAATCGGCGAATGGGGTTTCAAGCAGGAAGTGTCGCTGGGCAACCGCCACAGCCAGCGTCTCAAAACCATGTTGAACGCCCCCCTGGGAGACAACCTGGCGGCCCGCCTCAGCTATCTCAACACGGAGAAAGACGGTTTTATCAACAACCAGGGCACCGACGTCGATCACTTTGGCGATCAGGACCGCGATGCCTGGCGCGCCGACCTGCTGTGGCAACCCACCGACAAGCTGGAACTGCGCTACAGCTACGACCGCTCTAACATCCATGACAGCCCGGCGCTGATTGCCCGGGTCGACTTGCACCCGCAATTCACGCCGACGCCCTCTGCCGCCGGTGAGTTTGTGCGGGACCTGCAGCCCAATGACATTACCTCCGATGGCCACAACCTCACCATCACTTACGACCTCAATGACCACCTGACCCTAAAGTCCATCAGCGCTTACCGTGCGCTGGACAGCTTCACTAATCAGAATTATCACGCCGGTCTGTATGCCCCGCTGCCACTGTTTACCTCAACCCACACCACCGATCAGGAACAGTGGAGCCAGGAAATTCAGTTGCTGGGTGATGCCTGGGACAGTCGCCTCGAATACATCGTCGGCCTGTACTATTTCAATGAGGAAGGCGTCGACAACGACGACACCCGCAAACCCCTGAGCGACGAAGTTTCATTCGGCGAGGCGGACATTAAAAACACTGCGCTGGCGGCGTTTAGCCAGGCCACCTGGACCCCCAACGTCCTGGCTGATCGGCTGCGCATTACCGCCGGCTTGCGCTGGTCGCAGGACAAACGCTCTGCCACCCTGGAAGAACGTGACATCACGCTGTCGAGCGGCGCTGTCACCGATTACCCCAAAGGCGTCGGCGACAACACCTTCACCAACGTCAGTCCGTCGCTGGTGGTTGCCTATGACCTTACCGACAACATCAACCTCTACGCCAAGGTGGTGGATGGCTACAAGACCGGCGGGTTTAATACCCGGGCCTCCAGCATCGACTTTTTCAACCAGGGCTTTGATCCGGAAAACCTGCGCTCCTACGAGCTGGGCATCAAATCGGAGCTGCTGGACAACCGGGTACGGCTGAACGCTGCGGTGTTCACCTCCGATTATGAAGACCTGCAAGTTAATGTGCGCTCCGACGGTGGTGATCCGACCAAAACCGACGTGCTCAACGCCGGTGAGGGTAAAGTCCAGGGGCTGGAACTGGACGTCACCGCGCTGCTGACAGAGGGCCTGACCCTGAACCTGAGTTACGGCTACCTGGATGCCGACTACGAGGAAATTGTGGATGCCACCGGCAGCGACATTGCCGACAATTTCCGCTTTACCAACGCGCCCAAACACAGTTACACCGTGGACCTGAATTACGATTTCCCGGCGCTGTCGTTTGGCCAGTTGAGCGCCCACATCGGCTACACCTGGCAGGATGAAAAATACACATCCTCCAGCGTCGACGATGAAAAATACATCGTCGATGACTACGGTTTGCTCAACGCCCGCCTGAGTCTGTCCGATGTCGCCTTCGCCGGTGGCAACCTGCGCCTGGCCCTGTGGGGTAAAAACCTGGAGGACCAGGAGTACTACACCGCGCACTTCGGACTGGTGGTGCCGTCGGCGGTGTACGGCGAGCCGCGCAGTTACGGACTGGATCTGATCTACGAATACTGATTCTAATCAGAACTGCGACCGCCGCCCCCGGGCGGCGGTTTTACAATTCCGAAAACCGTTCCCCACAGAGAACCCAACATGACAACAACTACAACCTCAGCATTAACTCCGAGCCCCGGTCAGCCCCACAGCGGTGTGATCGTCACAGGTGGCGCCTCAGGCATTGGCCTGGCATGCGCGGAAGCCCTGGTCGCCGTTGGTCGCCCGGTCGCCCTCTGGGATTTGGACGCCGACAAAGCCACTGCCCTTGCCCGCGACCTGGCTGGCAGGTACGACACGCCCGTCTGCGGGCTGGCCATTGACCTGACCCGCACTGACGGCATCGCGGCGGCGGTCGAGGCCAGCCGCACCGCGCTGGGCAGTATTGGCGGTCTGGTTCACGCCGCCGGCGTATCCCTGCCGGTGCCACTGGACCAATTAACCGAGGAAAGCTGGGAAACCGTGCTGCGCGTCAACCTGCGGGCACTGCCGTTTGTGGTGCAAGCCATCCGCGCCGACCTCAAAGCCCAACGCGGGTCGGCGATTGTGGGGATTGCCTCCATCAACGCCACCCTGGGCAACGCCGCCAATCCGGCTTACAGCGCCTCCAAAGGCGGCATGCTGTCGCTGATACGCGCACTCGCCGATGACCTGGGCCAGGATGGCATCCGCATCAATGCCGTCTCCCCCGGTCAGATCCTGACCCCAATGCTGCAACCGGTGGTGGAGGCACTGCCTCAGGGACAGTTCGAGCAGCGCATTTTATTGAACCGCCTGGGTGAACCCGCCGAAATCGGCCGCGCTGTGCGCTTCCTGCTGTCCGACGAAGCCAGCTATGTGACTGCCGCGGAGCTGGTCGTGGATGGCGGCAACATTTCCTCCCAGCGTATGTGAAACCATGCCTCAATCTTGCTTGCCTGCAGTTCGTACTGACCTGCGGGCTTTTTTTTGGATTTCCGATATGTGGATACCCGTTATGAAGAAACACCTTCTCCTGGCTGGTGCAGTCAGTACCCTCTTGTTCACCCTGGGATGCAATGACAGCCAACCCGGTGACGACGCCCTTGACACCCGTCCGCTCAAAGAGCGAGTGATTGCGCTGCATGGGGCCAATAACTTTCGCGACCTGGGGGGCTACCACACCGTCGACGGCCACCAGGTTCGCTACGGCCTGCTGTATCGTTCCGGTCAATTGAGTGGTCTCACCGACACGGATCAGCAACGCATTACCGAACTCGGCCTACGCAGTGTGTGTGACTTCCGCACCGCCACCGAGCGCGAACACAACCCCAGCCAACTGCCCGCCAGTGTCGAGCGCATCGAAACCTGTAACGGCAACCCGGCGACCAACCTGATGCA
Source organism: Pseudomaricurvus hydrocarbonicus (assembly GCF_011602365.1). Lineage (GTDB taxonomy): Bacteria > Pseudomonadota > Gammaproteobacteria > Pseudomonadales > Cellvibrionaceae > Pseudomaricurvus > Pseudomaricurvus hydrocarbonicus. The sequence continues at coordinate 80,029 of NZ_JAAONZ010000007.1, read as the reverse complement.
AGTCAGCGAGCTGATGAAAGAGAGAGGCATTGATGGCGTCGACTGGCACCAGTTTATGGTGGATGCCTATCGCAACATCGCACTGGAGTACACCGATCAATACCGGGCCCTGTTTCAGCAACTGGCGCGCCCGCAGGAATTGCCGATGCTGTTCCACTGCACCGCCGGCAAGGATCGCACCGGCTTTGGGGCCGCGCTGGTGTTGCTGGCACTGGGCGTGCCGGAAGCAACCGTCTTCGCCGATTACGCGTTGACCAACCAGTACCCGACCGCCATCCCCGACGCCTACGCTCCCATTAAACAGGCCGCCCCGGCACTGTTTGAAGCGCGCCCGGAGTTTTTGCAAACAGCCCTGAACGCGCTCGAGCAACGCTACGGCGGCGTCGACAATTATTTGCGCGAGGGCCTGGGGTTAACCGACGCGGAGTTATCAGCGATGCGTCACAACCTGCTGACACCCACGCCGCAATAACCTCGCGGCACAGCGTCAGCGACGGCCAATGCCGAAAACGACAGCCCCGGAGACGTCAGCTGGCCAGTGAGGCCTCTGGCGTTTCCGTCTGCTGCTTTGATCCCGAAGTGTTCCGGGTTGCCGCATGCACACCGGCACGCCGGCCGGAAAACACACAGTCGGCCAGAGACAGGCCGCTCAGGTACGAGTTGGAACAGATGCCCACCGCAGTGCGGCCGGCGGCATACAACCCTGAAATTGGTTCGCCACGGTCATTCAGGACCTCTCCGGTACCCTCGTTAACGCGCAATCCCCCTAAAGTGATCGCATGACAGGGCACACGGGTATTACTGATGGAAATGTCGATGGCGTAAAACGGCCCCTGGTCCAGTGGCTGCATGTACTTGCCGGCTTTACCGAATTGATCTTCACCGCTGTGCACACCGGCGTTGTAGGTCTCCAGGCTGCGCTGCAAATCATCGGCGTCGAAGCCACACGCCTCAGCCAATGCAGCCGGGGATTGGGCTTTCACCGATGAGGCATTCAAAAACAGCCGCGCCGGTAACCAGGCGTGCCAGGGAAGTTTGCCGGGACGGGCTGCCCGTTTACACTGATCGATGAGCGTCTGATCCATAATCAGGTAGGCCCGCTTGCCCTCGGTCGCCATCACTTTATCCGCGGTGGTGGCACCGTACAGATCTTCGTTACAGATGCGCTGGCCGGTTTTATCCACCACCATCCCCTTCAGCATGTCGGCAGGTGGTGAGAAAAAACGCCAGGCGGAAATGCGTTCCAGGTGTGCAACGGCACCGCCTGCGCTGACCCCCAAACCAATGCCGGAGCCATTGCACTCTTCACCCAAAGGCAGTGGCACCGTATAGTCCGGTGCCACCTGAGCCAGTAGCGGGCGGTTAAACACAAAGCCACCGGTACTGAGAATGATTCCCTGGGTGACCCGCAGGCATCGCACCTGTCCACACCGCCGCATCAGGTGCACCAAACGGCGAATCAACCCACCCAGCTGCGGCGAAAACAACGCAAAACGATTGGCAAAGCGATTGGTGAGCGCCATCAAACAGCGAACCAGCGGCTGGGTGGGCGCCTGCAGGTATTCAACCCCCAGAAGGCGATGGTCGCGATCGACAATCAAACGCTGTACTTCACAGTGTGGCTGAATGTCGATGTGTTCATGCATACTGGCGGAACGGTGCAGACTGGCAAACAACACCCGTCCGGTAAAATCCTCACCGGCGGTGCGGTGTCCCCGCTTGGCCGGCGTCGCTTGCTGGCGATACGGCATGCAGGTTTCGTTGCCAGAATAATAGAGAAAATAGCCTTCCGGCGGGTAAGACGCCTTGTCGTTGTAAGCGGTACCACTGAAAGGCACCCCGTGGGCCTGCAGCCAGTCAATATTTTCTACGCTGTGTTCGCAAAAGCGCCTGAGGGTCTCTTCCGACACCACACCTGCGGTTTCTTGCCGCAGGTAGTTCAACATGTTCTCGACGCTGTCCTGCTCACCTGCCTGCTGTTGAAAACGGGTACCGCCGCCGGCGTACACCACCCCACCACTCAATGCGCTGGCACCACCGCCATTGAGCCGATCCAGCACAGTGACCCGGGCCCCGTCTTCAGCCGCCTGCAAGGCTGCACTGGCACCTGCGGCACCATATCCCACCACCGCCACCTGCGTTTCACCGTGCCACTGGCACTCGCCAGCGGTATTGACTACCCGGGGCGGCGCCACTGCCGTCTGTAATTGTTGCCGCCACCGTGAGGACGGACGCTGCTCGTTATTCATACTGTGGCCTCATTCAATTGAATCATCCTTATTATTTTTTAGGGCTTATGATTTCAGGCTGCATTGAGGCAACCACTGTAAAACCGGCGCATGCGGTTAACACACGAACGCTCGATTCTGCTCTGATGGCGATACCAACTCATCGTCCATCAGGACGATAATCCCACGGCTGAAGCTGCTTACAATCAAAGTAATAACGATAATCCTGCAGGAGAGAACCCAATGCCCTCACCCAGCCCGCTGCACCCGGCGTTACAGGCCTTATTGGCCGGCTTTGCCGAAACGCCAATGCCAGCCATCGAAACCATGGACATCCACACCATGCGGCAGATCTTTGATACCCCGCTGCCCATGGCCAAAGCGGCGGTGGGCGGTGTGCAGGAACTGCAGGTACCGGGCGCCGAAGGTCCGCTGGCTGCGCGCCTGTACCTGCCGCAAGCGCAACCGCAACGCCTGATCGTGTTTTTTCACGGTGGCGGCTTTGTCATGGGTACGCTGGAAACTCACGACAGCCTCTGCCGCCATCTGTGCCAGGAGCTCAACAGCAGCGTGCTCTCGGTCGCCTATCGCCTGGCACCCGAACACCCCTTTCCCGCCGCCCCCGAAGACTGCTATGCAGCGACCCAATGGGCGGCGGCCCAGCGCCAGCAGTTAGCCAGCGCTGATTGCCCCCTATTGCTGGCCGGCGACAGTGCCGGTGCCGGCCTGTGCGCTGCCGTCTGCTTACTCAGTCGGGAGCGCTCGGAGGCCGCCGCGATTGACGGCCAAATGCTGTTTTACCCCACACTGACCCCGCAACAGGATACCGACAGTTACCGCGAACTGGGCAACGGCGACTTTTTTCTCAGTCGGGGCATGATGCAGTTTTACTGGGACAACTACCTGCCGGCTCAGCTGGATGCCAGCCAGACCGGTGCCGTACCATTGCAAGCTGTCAGCCTGGCCGGCCTGCCGCCCACCCAGCTGGTGATGGCTGAGCTGGATCCTTTGAAAGACGAGGGCCTGGCGTTTGCCGAGCGCCTGCAACAGGCCGGCATCAACGTCTGCAGTGAGGTCGTCCCGGGCATGATTCACGGCTTTATGTCCATGCCTGGCGTCGAAGAGGAGGTCAAGGCTATACTCCGGGCCATAAAGTGTCGTTTATAATGATAGTAATTATAAAAACATCGCCCTCGCTTAGAAGCCGGTAGCCTATGCAAAACCTGTCAATCCAAGCGTACAATCAGCTGTTGAACCTACTGTACAAAGGCGCTTTTGAAGCCTCCCCCTGGTTCAGTTGTCTGGCCAAGCTTGATGAGATTCTGAATCTCAATGCCAGCTTTCTCTTCCTGCGCTCGCCAACCCACAACGATGGCGGCCTGATGATCTCCAGTAACCAGCGGATCGATTCCGTCACTCCTGAAAATCCCGCCAACCTTTATACCCAAGGCTATTACACCAGCGATCCGCTGGTGAATCTTCCCGTGGGTAAAGTGGTGTTAATTGAAGACGTGATTGACCGCGCCACACTGGAAGCCAGTGAGCTCTTCCAGCTGGGCATGAAGCCGATTGATATCTATTACTCGGCAGGTCTGGATCTGGAATACGACAACAAGCAGCGGTTTTCCGTGCGCTTTACCCGTTCACAGCAACAGGGTCCCTTCACCGCAGAGGAATGTGACTTTCTGACCATGCTGGCCGAACACATTCAGCGGGCGGTGGCCTACGGCGAAAAACTGATCCGTCTCGACAGCGAGCGGCAAATGTGGGCCAGCTCCGTGTCCGGCAAATCCATCGGTGTGGTCATGCTGGATGAAACCGGCGCTATCGTGCGCACCACCGCTGTGGCGGATCGTCGCCTGAGTGAAAAAGACGGCTTAAGTCAGCTGCACAACCGCCTGTACTTGAAAAACCCCGACCTCAACCAGAAACTCAAGACATACATTCATGAAGCACTGCAACAGCAACGCGAAGACAAGCCAGTTAGCATTAACGCGCTGGCAGTACCGCGCCCCTCCGGCAAGCCCGATTACGAAATGGTGATCAAACCGCTGCCCTTCGATCCAATGATCGATACCCGCGGATCCCCTCACCTGAGTGTGTTTATTTACGCACCGGATCAAACCGGTGAAATCAACCTGCGGCTGCTGATGAAACTGTATCAACTGACCGTGACCGAAGCTTCAGTGGCGATTATGTTGACCCAGGGCCACACGCTGGATGAAGTGGCATCGGGGATGAACATGGCCCGCAACACCGCGCGGGCGCATTTGCGAGCCATCTTTTCAAAAACCGGCGTCACCCAGCAATCCATGCTGGTGAGTCTGGTGCTGAAAAGTCTGGCGTCCATGCCCTGAGCCACAAATACCGGTTACAGATACGGCGGGGTGATGGTGGAGGAATTGTCCAACCGAATCGCCGCGCCGTTGATGTGACGGGATTCGTCGGAGGCCAAAAACAGGATCGTATTGGCCACGTCTTCCGGCAGACAAGTATAGCTGGCCGCCACCTGCCCCTTGGCTTCATCCATGATCGGGCTACTGGCCGCTGCAGCGAGCTCCGCGACCATGGGTGTGGCAATGCCATCAGGATGAACGGTGTTGCAGCGCACCTTGTTGCCCGCCTTGTGGCAATATACCGCCACACTTTGCGTCAGACCACGCACCGCAGCTTTGCTGCTCGAATAAGCGGCAAACTGCGGCATACCTACCAGCGCCGACGACGAGGACATATTGATAATCGAGCCTCCGCCGGATTTTTCCATCAACGGCAGGGCGTACTTGATTGCCAGGAAAATACTCTCGGTGTTGACGGTATGGATGCGACGCCAGCCTTCCAGGGTTTCTGCCTTGATGTCGGCCATTTTCAAAATGGCGGCGTTGTTGACCAGGATATCCAGGCGACCGTATTCCTGTTCCACCATGTCAATCAACGCCTGCCAGCCGGCCTCGTCACTGACGTCCTGGGTGATAAAGCGGGCATTGCCGCCAATGTCTGCGGCCGCCTGCTGACCCGCTTCGGCATTCACATCGGTCAGAATCACCGTGGCGCCTTCACGGCTCAGCAACTCGGCATCGGCGCGACCGACGCCACGACTGGCCCCGGTGACGATGGCCACTTTTCCAGCAACTCGATTTGTCATAACGTTTTCTCTGATAATGGTTATTTTGGGATGCCCCAGCCCTTACCCTAAACGGGCTCAGGTTGCGGGGCGTCCTCTGTTTGGACTAAAGAACTGTTTGGACTAAAGCACTGATTAAAAAAAGGGTTTGTTTGAGCTAAAAGTCGACGCGATAGCGATACGATTCAGAGCATTTCAAACGCGTCCAGCTTCGGTGCCTGCATTTCTTCTGCAAAGCGCGCGCGCGACCAGGGCCAGGTGGCCGGCACCCCTTCGGCGTCCAGATACCAACTCTGACAACCGCTGCCGAACACCGTAGTTTTGGCCGCACTGATACGCGCCTTGTCGAACGCTTCCAGCGCTTCACGGGTCGCCGCAATATGACGACATTCACCGGACGCGACCTTGTCGATCAACTGGCTGATGTAATGCCACTGCTGTTCGGCAATCTCGATCAGGGAGAAATTACCCACCGGGCCGTTGGGCCCATTGAGCATAAACAGGTTGGGAAATTCCGGAATGGAGATGGCCATGTAAGCGGTAGGCTTAGGCGTCCAGACCTCATTCAATAGCGTGCCATTGCGCCCGGTCACATTCATGGGCCGCATAAATTGATCAGCGTGAAACCCTGTCGCAAACACGATCACGTCCAGCTCAATCAAACGACCGTCCTTGGTGCGCACCCCGGCTGGCTCAATGCACTCGATTCCCTCTACCACCAACTCGGCGTTGGGGTGCTGAACTTTTTCATAATAATCGGTCGAAAAAATCAAGCGCTTACAGGCCACGCGGTAGTCGGGACGCAGTTTTTCCCGCAACACCGGATCGCTGACGCTGTTATCCAGATTGCCAATCACCAGCGTTTCAATCTCATGCATCGCGTCGGAGTCCGGGTCGACAATGGCCTCGCTGAAACGCTCAATACTGGCATTCAGGGTGGGGTCATTCTGGACCTGGTGCAACAAGGCCGGATCGCTGCGCAAGGCCTGCTTTTCCTCATTGGTGAAAGGTCGGTTTTCAATCGGCATGATCCACTGCGGCGTGCGCTGGAAGTGACACAGTTTCGCTGCTCGCGGTGCCAGTTCAGACACAATTTGCACACCGGTGGAACCGTTGCCAATAATGCCGATGCGTTTGCCCTCCAAAGGCACCGCATGGTCCCACTGGGCACTGTGAAACAGAGCGCCGGCAAAACTGTCGGCGCCTTTAATGTCCGGCCAGCGTGGATGGTGCAACACACCGGTGGCGGCAATGACAAAATCAGCGCTGTCCTTGATGCCCGCCGCGGTTTCCAACTGCCACCGATCACCGTCAAACTCACAGCGAATCACTTCCTGGTTGAACGCAATGTTGTCCACCCGGTAGTCGGCAACAATGCCCTCAAAGTAGCGCTGAATTTCGCCACCCGGGGGCATAATCTGACTCCAGTCCGGATTGGGGGCAAAGGAGTAGGTGTAGGAGTGAGAAGGCACGTCACAGGTCAGTCCCGGGTAGGTGTTCTCACGCCAGGTACCGCCGATCCTGGCGGCCTTTTCATAGATCGTCACATTCTGAAAACCCGCTTCGCGCAGTTTGATTGCACTTAAAATGCCAGCCATACCGGCACCAATAATGACAAAGCGCAACTCGCGCCCTTGTGATTCTTTGCTCATAGCCTATATCTACTCCGTATCGCGATAACTTATTCAGGTCTGGTATGATTTTTTATCCAGGCTTTAATCTAAGCAGTGGTCGGTCCTGAAGCATCCTGCGTATAGACTAGGCATTTTTACGTGGCTTTCGACAGTCCTTTGCCAAAGTTCACGACCACCCTCCTGTGTGGGAATGGCGCTCACACCTTGCCGCTCGGTAAGCGCTAATAAACAGTTCCGAGGGCGCTAATGACGTATATTGGCTTCACTCCAGAATGCCCGCATCGACACCACCCGCCCCTCACCGTCGACAACAAAGTGATCGATGATTTCGTAAGTGATGGCCATATCCGCAGTGCGGGCATGCACCAAAAACGGAAACACCATTTCGTTGGCCGCACAGCGAACCGCGCCGGTCCGCTCAGCCGTAATGTCCATGGCCACAGTGTGACCATAAAACTCACGGATCGCCGCTTTACCCGCCAGCACCCCACTGCCAACCGGATCTTCAACCGTGGCGTCGTCGGCATAGAGCGCCATAATCCCCTCCAGATCCCCTTCACTCAAACAGCGCATATAGGTATCCACAATGTGCTCAGCAGCTTGATGAGTCAGCATGATTTTTTCCTCTTCATTGCAAAAAAAATTAAAGGTGACAAGATCGTCGCCCAAAAATAAAGACAGGGCCGCTTCGGTGAAGCCGCCCTGTCTTTGATCAAGTGTTTACGGATCAGGAGGCGTAGGCCTCGAGATAGGTTTGAGGGCGCTGTGCCTCTGGCAGGTCCGCCACGTCGGTGTAAAACTGCGTGTACCATTTGCGCAGTTTCATCACATGGCCATCGGCATGGCACAGTAATGGCTGTTCCAAAAACGTTTTATGGCGCCAGATTTCCACGTCTTCGTAAAAAGCCTCTTGCGCCTTGGCCACATAGGCGTTGGCGATTTCCCGCATTTCCTCGTCGCTCTTGCCAGGGATTTTTTTCACCATCACCCCAAAGCGCAAATCAAAGCTGTTGCCGTCAATGGGCGCGTGGCAATTCAACAGCCGGCTCTCAACATCCCCCTCCATCACTGTGATCTGATAGGACGGTCCGTAATAAGTGGCGGTGGTTTTCAACAGGTCTTTCCCCAGCCGCTCGCTTCTGGCCTCCATGATCTGCACTGCCATGTGATCGATAAACTGATTTTCAAAATGATGCCAGGGGGCGCCATGCACCGGCCCGAAGTGGGCCTTGTCGGCGACGTTATCCACCAGCTCTCTTGGGTGTACCGGAATGTGAATGGTGTCCACCACCCAGGGCAGCCATTCGTCGCTGCTGCACTCCTGCATTTCAGGAATTTCATAATAGGGCAGGTTGTTTTCCGGATCGTGCCAGACAAACACCAGGTTGTTGCGTTCACACACCGGCCAGGCTTTGATTTTGGCGGTGGGCGGCACCACCTTGGCGTAAGGAATATCCTCACAGGCGCCATCGCACCCCCACTGCCAATGGTGGAACGGACACTGGATAGAGTTGGCCACCACCTTGCCTTTGCCCAGATCCGCGCCCATGTGCGGGCAGTAGCCATCCAGCACATAGACGTGGTTGTCCTCTCCGCGGTAGGCGACGATTTTGGTTCCAAAGTAGGAAAAACTTTTGGCCTCTCCCTGAGGGAAATCCCAACCCGTCCCGATTACGTGCCAGCCGCGCGCGAAACGCGGTTTGTCAGTGGCGATGGTCAATGCTGCTGTCATAGTGAATCATCCAGTATTCCACACAATATGTAAGGATTATCCACGGCAAGCCTGCCCTTCTCCTCGTCCAAGAGGACTACGAAATGCGCCGGCCCCACCGCTAGACTGAATTGGTCTGTAAAGATCTGATAGCGGATGCTCCAATTAGCCCTTCGCCAACGTACACAAGTGCCAGCGCAGCCGATGAGCGTACCCTGTCCCCGCGCCTAGTCTGTACGGAGTAGAAACCCGCAAAATCGGCGCTATTTCTGTCAGTGTCGATTGTTTGCCGGAAACAGAGTTGCGATACTCAAAACGAATTGCGTAACCAGCAGGAAGTTCAAACCGCTTATGAACAGTTTTAACGGCAAAAGTGTCATCGTCACCGGTGGCGGTAAAGGCGTCGGTCTCGGCATCAGCGAGGCGTTTCTGGCCGCCGGTGCCCAGGTCACTATTTGCGGGCGTCGCCCTCCCGAGCAGACGCCCGAGGTGAACGGCAACTGCGCCCGCTTCATCGCAGCCGATGTGCGCAAGCCCGAAGACACCCAGCGCCTGATCGACAGCGTTATGGAAACCAGCGGTCGACTCGATGTGCTGATCAATAACGCCGGTGGCAGCCCCCCGATTGCCGCCGCCGACGCGCCTTACAAATTGACCGAATCCATCATCCGCCTGAACCTGATTGCACCGATGATCTTTGCCCAGCAGGCCCACGCCGTCATGCTGCGCAATGCCGAGGGCGGCAGCATCATTAACATTGCCAGTGTCTCCGGCGAGCGACCGTCACCGGGTACCGCCGCCTACGGTGCCGCCAAAGCCGGACTGATTAACGTCAGCCGCTCACTGGCGCAGGAGTGGGGTCTGGATAAAGTGCGGGTCAACAGCATCATCGCCGGCCTGATTCGCACCGAAGCCTCGGAAGAACACTACGGCGGTCAGAGAGGCATGCAGATGCTGGAACAAGCGTTACCGATGGGGCGTATGGCCGTGCCGGCTGACATTGCCAACGCCTGTCTGTTCCTGGCCTCGCCCACCTCCGCTTACGTCAGCGGCGCGGCCCTGGAAGTCTATGGTGGCGGTGAACCGCCGAGTTTTTTGCGCATCGCCGAAGAGGCCGCGGCCTTGTCACAATAACCCACTCGCAGCGCTGTTGAATAAAAACAGATGAAGAAACAGCTGGCCTAGTCAAATTCTTCAGCAACGATTTTACACGCTAAGCCTCCTACATTTGGACCATGCGTCCATGGTGTTTCCCCAGCACACTGTTGTGAATAACAATAAACGCAAGGGGAAACACCATGCCGCACACCCAGCACCCCGTCACCGACGGGGACATCATTTCGGGCGAACTGTGGAATCAGTTCTGTGACACCCTGAAACAGGCCGGTCAGCAAATTCTGCGACCGGAAGCCCCAACCGACGCTGCCACCCGTGCCGAGGGGTTTCGCTACCTGACGCGATTACTGCGCATCGGCCTGGAAATGCACGTAGAATTTTCCGATCCGCAATTTCCCGGCTTTTTTAAACCGTCTCACGAGACCGCCAAAATCGGTGCCGACAACCCGGACAATCTCTATCAATCCGCCCGTCTTAACGGACAATATGAATACCGCATACGCGGCCAGCGCAACACGGTGCACTATCTGAGCTTTCGCACGCAAAAAGGCGGTTATGAAAGCGACGGCAGCATGATTGAAACCGGCTTTCTCGACAGCAATCAACTGTCACCCGATGAACAGGGCCAGTTTGAAATCATTGTCAGCCGCGATAGACCCCAACAATTACTGCCCCACAGCCACTGGTTGCCTATGGAGGCGGACAGCAACGCATTGGTGGTGCGGCATACCTTTCACGACCGGCAGCAGGAGCGCGCCGCCGAGTTAACCCTGCAGCGACTGGACGGCGATAGTGCACCGCCCCCCCTGCAAGCGGCCACGCTGGCCCGAGGCCTGCTGGATGCGGCCCACTTTGTCGACGGCACCGCTCGTCTGTTTGCCGACTGGGCCGCAAGCTACCTGCCCCACAGCAACCTGTTACCAGCGGCCAACCAGGCTGAGTGCCAGTCTGTTGGCGGCGACCCGAACATTTTTTATTACCACAGTCACTGGGCGCTGGCCGAGGACGAGGCACTGGTAGTTGATGTGGCGCAAGTGCCCGACTGCGATACCTGGAACCTGCAGATCAACAATTACTGGATGGAATCACTCGACTACCGCTACCACCGCATCTGCATCAACAAACACACCGCCCACTACCATGCGGACGGCAGTGTGCAATTGATTCTCGCCCATCGCGATCCGCAGCACCGCAACTGGCTCACCACCGCCGGCTATACCCAGGGCACCCTGTGTTTTCGCTGGGTCGGTGCCGAGCAGCAGTGCCACCCCACCACCCGGGTGGTGAAGTTGCAGCAATGGCTGGCCGACCAGTCCGCCACGGCGGGAGCAACTTTATGAGCAACCCCCGACTGGAACTCCCGACCCTGCTGCTGGACGCGCAGCAGCAAACCGGGTTAAGTGATTTTGGTGACGACAGTTTTCGTGAGGCCTGCCAGCGTTTGTTGTGGTCCCTGAATACAGAAGCCAATCTGAATGACATCGGCCGTGACAGCCAGTATCAGCGTATCCTTACGATTCTGAAAACCCGGTTGCGCTTTGCCCACTACCTCAAACAGTACCCGCAAATTCTCGACGAAGTGATTGAGCCGCCGCTGGTGATTGTTGGCCTGCCGCGTACCGGCACCACCCTGCTGCAGCGCATGCTGGCAACGGACCCGCGCTTTTACTCGGCCATGTACTGGGAAACGCTGTACCCGGTGCCACTGGAAGACATTGACTTTAGTCAGCCTGAGGATCCGCGCATCGACGCCGCCCGGGCCCAGGTGCAGATGATGCTCGACACCGTCCCGGAGTTGGCCGCCATACACCCGCTGGAAGCCGAGGCCGCCGACGAGGAGATCACGCTGCTGGAGCAGTCGTTCTTCAGCACCAACCCCGAAGCCATGGCCAATGTCCCCGGCTTCGGCGCATGGCTCGAACAACAAGATCAAAGCCCCGGCTACCGCTATCTGAAGCAACTGCTGCAGTTTCTGCAGTGGCAAAAAAAACAGCGCGGCCACAGCGCCCGTCGCTGGGTGTTGAAATCGCCCCACCATATCCACTGTATCGACTCGCTGTTTGCCGAGTTTCCCGACGCGCAGGTGATACAAACTCATCGTGATCCGCTGCAGACTATTCCGTCACTGGCAAGCTTTATCCATCACCTGTGGCAACTGGGCAGTGACCAGGCCGACCCCTTGGCGGTGGGCGAACAGTGGCATCGCAAAATGGCAGCGGGTCTGCACAAGACCCTGGAATTTCGCCAGCGCCAGCATGGGGATCGGTTTTTGGACGTGCGCTTTATCGACACCGTCGAGCGGCCGCTGGCGGTAATCGAGGCCATTTACCAGTTTGCCGACATGCCCCTGACCGCCGAGACCCGTACCAACATTGAAAATTGGCGCGCGCGTAACCACCGTGACCAACGCGCGCCCCACCATTACAGCCTGGCGCAATTTGGCTTGAGTGAACCTCAAATGGATCGCGATTACCGCGCCTACCGCGACACTTACATTCACCCGGAGAAAGTGTGATGTTATTGCGTAACAAGGTAATTATTATATCGGGCATCGGCCCTGGCCTCGGAGTTAAACTGGCGCTGCACGCCGCTCAAGAAGGCGCCCGCGGCGTGGTTCTGGCCGCCCGCACCGCCGCCAAACTGGACGCTGCCGAGGCCCAGATCCGGGCCCTCAACAGTGACTGCCAGACCCTTAAGGTAGTCACCGATATTTGCGATCGCAACCAGTGCGATGATCTGGTGAAACAGACCGTCGACACCTTTGGGCGCATCGATGCCCTCATCAACAGCGCCTACTACCATGGCGAATTCGAGGCTATTGAACACGCCGATATGGAACTCTGGCGCAAAGTCCTCGACACCAATTTGATCGGCACCATGAACATGACCCAGGCCGTCATTGCCACCATGAAAGCCCAGCAACAAGGGGCCATTGTCATGATCAATACCCAGGCCACCCGCCAACCGGCGGTGCTGGACATCGGCGGCGAATCCGGATACGCCGCCTCCAAAGGTGGGCTGGCCGTCGCCAGTAAATACCTGGCCCGGGAACTGGGCGCTTACGGTATTCGAGTCAACAACGCGCACATGGGCTGGATGTGGGGTGAGCCGGTAAAAAGTTACGTCCAACACACCGCCGCAGAACAAGGCATTCCGGAACAGAATCTGATCGACGCCCTGGCGACAAACATGGCGCTTAAGCGTATCTGTACCGACGACGAATGCGCGCGCGCGGCCCTGTTTCTCGCCTCGGACTACGCCTCGGCCATTACCGGTGCCAGCCTTGATGTCAACGGCGGGGATTTCTTGCCGCTTTGAACGAGCTGCGCGGACATGGGCATCGGCTGCCCTTATTCATCATTCAACATTCATCACGAGACTCAATATGGCCAAGGACATTGTGACCTCCATCAGCGTCGACATCGACGCCCCCGCCAGCCTGGTCTGGCAAGTGCTCACCGACCTGGAACGCTACGGCGACTGGAACCCCTACACGGTGCGAGTCGAATCCAGTATGCAATTGCACGAGAAAGTTGATTTGTACCTGCCCAAACCCGATGGCTCGGGCGAGCTGATGATGCAGCGCGAGTACCTGCTCTGCTGGGAACCGCAAAAGCGTCTGTCCTGGGGCATGAAATGGCTGCACCCCTGGCTGCTGGGCGCCCGTCGCGACCAGTACCTGGAAACCCTGCCCGACGGCAAGACCCGCTACTACACCACCGACCGTTTTTCCGGCCTGTTTACCAAAGCGGTGATGAAAAACCACGGCGCCTGGATCAAACAGGGGTTTGACGACGTTGCCCGGCAACTCAAAGCCCGTGCCGAAGCCCTGGTCTGAGGCCAACCCAAAGACACCCACGGCTCAGGGGGCGCCCACCAGCCGCTGCAAAAATTCGTCAATGCGCGCATCCACCGACAGCTTGCGGCCGTCGGCAGAGAGACTGGGTACCGCCGCCGGGTAGAAATGACCAAAGCCCGGCACCCAGGCCAACTCATGAGTCACCCCGGTGTTGTGGTAGAGCGAGAGCAGCATGGGTAAAAAATCACGGATAGCCATCGACGCCCTGCCCCTGGGACTCGGCAAACGCACCATCAATCAGGGACCGCTGGGCCTAAGCTACATGGTCAATATGCTGCACGCGTGGATGGGGCCTGAATGCATTCAACGCCTGGTCATGACCTTTCCCCAGGTCGTGCTGGATGGGGAGCGAGTCGTTGCCAGAGGCACCATCACCGCATTGCGCACGATCGACGCGCGTTCTGTGGCGGACTGTGATATTTGGTTGGAACATGACGACAGGGGAATATTGTTGGCCGGGACTGCCACTGTATGGATCAACGGCTGACACAAACTACTAGTGTGTGTGCCGGTCACCTGGGCTGTGACTATCCCAGATAACAGTGACTGCCCCAAATAACATCAATGGTGAATGTACCCTAAAATACAGCCCCAAAACGCACAACTCACAGACAAAAAAAGCGGCTGCCCATCCGAAGATCGACAACCGCACAATCCCAATAAAATACCATCGGGGCAGAGAGTTTTAGCCCTTGGGCTAGATTAAAAAATTTCAAACAGCCCGGCGGCTCCCATACCGCCACCGATGCACATGGTAACCACTGCGTATTTCACCCCGCGACGCTTGCCTTCCAGCAGCACGTGGCCGACCATGCGCGCACCGCTCATGCCGAACGGATGACCGATAGCAATGGCCCCGCCGTTGACGTTCAGTTTGTCGTTGTCGATCTCCAGTTTATCGCGGCAGTAGACCACCTGGGAGGCGAAGGCTTCGTTCAGTTCCCACAGGCCAATGTCGTCGACCGTCAGACCGTGACGTTGCAGTAACTTGGGAATCGCAAACACCGGTCCGATGCCCATTTCGTCCGCTTTGCAACCGGCCACCGCCAGACCGCGGTAGGCCCCCAGTGGCGCCAGGCCCTGCTGTTCGGCCAGTTTGCTGTCCATCAACACACAGGCGCTGGCGCCGTCGGACAACTGGGAGGCGTTGCCGGCGGTAATAAACCGACCCTGCTTAACCCAGTTGCCGTCTTTCCAGACCGGCTCCAGCGATTGCAGGCTTTCCAGGGTCGTACCGGGACGGTTGCACTCGTCCTGGCTGAGCGTGACCTCCTGGTAAGTGGTTTCTTTGGTTTCCTTGTTGAACAGTGCCTTGGTGACGGTCATGGGCACAATCTCGTCAGCGAACACCCCTGCCTGCTGAGCGGCTGCGATGCGTTGCTGGCTCTGCAGGGAATAGAGATCCTGAAGCTCGCGGGAGATGTGGTAGCGATCCGCCACGATTTCCGCCGTTTCAATCATCGGAATGTAGGCGGTAGGATCAATCGCCGTCACAGTTTTGGAGACGTTGCGATAGCTGTTCTTGTGCTTGTTCTGCGTCAGGGAGATGGACTCCACCCCACCGGCGACGGCCACATCGTATTCGTTGCACATGATGCTCTTGGCAGCGGTGGCAATGCTCATCAAGCCTGACGAACACTGGCGCTCAATGGCCATGCCGGCAGTACTCTCCGGCAGCCCGCCCGCCACGGCGCACAAACGGCCCAGATTGTAAGCCTGGGTGCCCTGCTGCGCCGCGGCGCCGAAGATACAGTCGTCCACCAGGGCCGGGTCGATACCGGCTCTGGCCACCGCGGCTTGCACGACGTGGCCTCCCAGGGCGGGGGCTTCGGTATCGTTAAAAGCACCGCGGAAAGATTTTCCCAGTGCGGTACGGGCGGTGGAGACAATGACGGCTTCGCGCATAATGGCTTCCTTCGATTAAACGTTGACGGGCCATATCCTGGCCATTTCATTCAACATAATTATTGAGATTTTAACGTTGGCCCGAAACGTCAATTTGGACTAGCTGGCCAACGCTGATCGGTTCAGTTAACCCGCTGCGGGAAAATAACGGGAGATGGTATCCACCACACAAGCCGGGCGATCGCTGCCCTCGATTTCAACCGTCACCCGCACGGTGGATTGAATTGCACCTTTCACCTCTTCCACCGCGATCAGTTCACCCACCCCGCGCACCCGCGAGTTGACTTTAACCGGGCTGGGGAAACGCACCTTGTCACAGCCGTAGTTAACGCCCATGGAAATGCCCTGCACATCAAGGATTTCCGGCAGGAAGCGGTTGACCAGCGACAGGGTCAGGTAGCCGTGAGCAATGGTGTCACCAAACGGGCCATCTTTGGCCTGTGCGGGATCGACGTGAATCCACTGGTGATCGTCGGTGGCGTCGGCAAAACCGTTGATGCGGTCCTGTTCAATGCTGACCCATTCACTGGCCCCCAGGTTCTGGCCCACCGCGTCTTTAAGCTCGTGCGGGCTGTTGAATACCGTTGTCATGTTCGATCCTTAAGCTTGTTGGCTGGAACAGGCGATGTTCTCGCCGGTCAGGTAGCTGGCGTAATCGGAGGCCAGGAACATCATCACGTTGGCCACTTCCCAGGCTTCGGCACCGCGACCGTAGGCCTCTCGACCTTCCAGCTCTTGCAACAGAGCTTCGGGAGCGGATTTTTTCAGCATCGGGTGCACACACAGTGACGGCGATACCGCATTGATGCGCACACCGAACTCGGCCGCTTCCAACGCCGCACAGCGGGTCAATGCCATCACCCCCGCCTTGGCGGCGGCATAGTGACTCTGTTCTTTTTGCGCGCGCCAACCCAGTACCGAAGCGTTGTTGACGATCACCCCACCCTGCCCGCGCGCTTTCATTACTTTCATCATGTAGCGGGTCATGCGCATGGTGCCGTTGAGGGTAACGTCGAGCACTTTCATCCACTCAGCGTCTTCCATCTCAATCAATAACTTGCTGGTCCCGAGCCCGGCGTTGTTGATCAGCACATCAACGCCGCCCAGGGCGTCTTCGGCGAAGTTCACCAGCGCCTGAACGTCTTCTTCGACGGCCACATTGCAGGTTTTTCCGTAAATATTCCGCAGCCCGGTTTTTTCTTTCAGGCTGTTGACCGCGTCGGTTAAACGTCCCTCATGGATGTCACTGACAACCAGTGCGCGACAGCCCTCTTCGATGGCTTTCAACGCCGCGGCATAACCGATGCCAGCCCCGGCGGCAGCCGTCACCAGTACAGATTTGCCTTTTAACAGGCCATGACCTTCGACGTAAGTGGGGTTGTGAATATCCATTATGTACTCCAGTTATTCTGATTCGTCATTGCAAGGAATGAAATCACGAAGCAGTCCATGGCTTGGCAATCTCTAAACTACAGAGTGCCAATAATGGATTGCCGCGTCGCGTTCCTCCTCGCAATGACGTGTGTTTAGTAGCGTAATTACTGAACGGCGACCTTGGGTTCTTTCGGCATGCCCAGGCCACGCTCAGCAATAATGTTGCGCTGAATTTCGTTGGTACCGCCGTAAATGGTGTCCGAGCGCACAAACAGATACATGGATTGCAGGCGAGTCAGCTGGTAGGGACCGTCTTCGAGAATCTGGCTGTCAGGACCCAGCACGTCCATGGCCAGCTCACCCAGACTGCGGTGCCAGGTGGCCCAGAACAGTTTGTAAATGAGCGCTTCCTTTTGCAGGCTGCCATCGCTGCCGCCCTGACCGGACAACATGCGCATAGAGTTGTAGCGCATGATTTTCAATTCGGCGTGAGCGCGTGCAATGCGCTGACGAATGACCGGGTTGTGATCGGCACCGTTAGCCCTGGCTTCGCGGATGACTGCGTTCAGTTCGTTCTGAAATTGCATCTGCTGACCCAGCGTCGACACACCGCGCTCAAAGCCCAATAGCCCCATGGCCACTTTCCAGCCGTCACCCGGCTCACCTACAATGTCTTCAGCGTCGCACTCGGCGTTGTCAAAGAACACTTCATTAAATTCACTGGTACCGGTGATCTGCTGGATACCGCGCACCTCAACGCCCGGTTGAGCCATTTTTACCAAAAAGAAGCCCAGGCCTTTATGAGCGACGGAATCCGGATCGGTACGGGCAATCACAAAACAGTAATCGGATTCATGAGCCAGCGAGGTCCAAACCTTTTGTCCGTTGATGAGCCACTTGCCTTTGGCTTCATCAAACCGGGCCCGGGTTTTGACATTGGCCAGATCGGAACCGGCGCCCGGCTCGGAATAGCCCTGACACCATAACTCGGTACCGGCGACAATGCCGGGCAGGTATTTTTGTTTCTGCGCGTCACTGCCAAAAGCAATGATGGTGGGCCCCGCCAGGCCTTCACCAATATGACCGGCGCGACCGGGAGCGCCGGCGCGAGCGTACTCTTCGTTGAAGATCACCTGCTGTTCGATGGAACAACCGCGACCGCCACACTCTTGCGGCCAGCCGATACAGGTCCAGCCACCTTCGGCCAGTTTTTGTTCCCAACGCTGACGCTCGTGCGGGAACATATGCTCGTCGCCGGGGCCGCCGCGAAACTTGAGTTTTTCAAATTCGCCGGTCAGGTTTTGTTGCAGCCATTGGGCCACTTCTACGCGGAACTGCTCGTCTTCAGGACTGAAACTTAACTTCATGGTCTCACTCTCCCCGCTCGTCTTGATCCAGCAGCCATTGCGCAAGACGCTCGCGATGGTAGTCGCCATTGCCGAGGAAATGTTCACTCGCCTTGGCGCGTTTAAAATACAGGTGGACGTCGTATTCCCAGGTAAACCCCACCCCGCCGTGCATTTGCAGGGCATCACTGGCGTTCTGAAAATAGGCGTCGGCGCAATAGGATTTGGCCACACTGGCCGCCTCTGGCAGCTCTACAGCCAGTTCAGTTTTTTGCAAAAACTCTTCCGCGATGCAAGCGGCGTAGTAGACGCCGGAACGCGCCACTTCCACCCGGGTCATCATGTCGGCGGCCATATGCTTGATGGCCTGAAAACCGGCAATGGGCCGGTTAAACTGCTGGCGCTCTTTGGTGTAGTCCACGGTCATGTCCAGCAACTGTTGCGCACCACCCATCTGTTCGGCCGCCAGTGCCACGTTGGCCAGATCAACAATGGCTTCCAGGTTGGACCAGGCCTGCCCCTCTGCGCCCATTAAGGCCGCTGCGGGTACGCGCACATCCGTCAATACAATCTCGCCCTGCTTGCGGGTCTGATCCATGGTGGGCAATAACCTGCGGCTAATGCCGGCCTCGTCAGCTGACAGAACGAACAGGCTGATACCCTCCGCGCCCAGGCTGCCTTCGGCACGCGCGGCGACGACCAGTAACTGAGCACTGGCACCATCCGGGACGTAGCGCAAAGTGCCGTTGAGAATAAAATCCTCACCATCGCGAAACACAGTGGTGCTGACGGCGTCGGCACCCCATTGACCGCCATGACGAGCAGATTGATAACCGGTGTAGGCTAGGGTAGCGGTTTTACCGTCACAGATTTGCGGCAAAAATTCCGCTTTCTGCGCTTCGGTGCCCGCGACGATCAGTGCGTTTGCGCCCAGACACACAGTGCTGAAAAATGGAGAACACAACAGGTAGCGACCCATCTGCTCCAGCATCGCCACCAGTTCAACGTAGCCCAATCCGAGTCCGCCATAGGCTTCCGGAATATGAATGGCCTGCCAATACAACTCGGTGCAAATACGCTGCCAGAGCTCATGGTCGTAGCCTTGATCCGTCACCATCGCCTGACGTACGGCTTCGCTGGTCGACACCTCGGCCAGAAACGCCTCGGCGGTGTCGCGGATCATTTGCTGTTCGTCAGTAAACGCGAATTCCATGATGAAACCTCAATACTCTATCAGGTACCGTAAACGTTCTGCGCCGGTACTTCTTTGGCCAGCAACGCTTTCATCGCTTCGCCCACTTGCGCAGGTTCCCAGCGTGCTCCCTTGTCGACACCTTCGGTGGTGCGCCAACCGTCGGCGATGGATATCTTGCCACCTTCAGATTCAAAAATGCGGCCGCTGATGTCTGTCGACTCCGCCGAAGCCAGCCACGCCATTAACGAAGATACATTTTCCGGTGCAAAATAATCGAAGCTGCCGTCTTCCGGCTTCGCCATGCGGGTCGCCATCGCCTCAACGGCTGTGGTCATACCAGTGCGCGCCGCGGGTGCTACCGCATTGGCGGTAATGCCATAGCGAGCCAACTCCGCCGCCTGGTTCAACGTCAGTGCGGCGATGCCGCCTTTGGCGGCGGCGTAGTTTGATTGCCCAATAGAGCCCTGCAGACCCGCGCCGGAAGTGGTGTTGATAATGCGTGCGTCGACGGCCTTGCCCTCTTTGGACTTGGCGCGCCAGTAGTGCACCGCGTGGGAGGTAATGCAGAAATGACCTTTCAGATGCACACTCATGATTGCGTCCCAATCAGCTTCACTCAGGGAGGCAAACATGCGGTCGCGGTTGATACCGGCGTTGTTCAATACCACGTGCAGATCACCAAAGCTTTCAATGGCTTGCCTGACCGCATTCTGACTGTCGTCGTAGTTGGTGATGTCGGACGTATTCACGACCGCTTTGCCACCGGCTGCGGTAATAGCATCCACCACCGCTTGAGCGGCTGCCGCGTTAATATCGTTCACCACCACACTCGCACCCTCAGCGGCCAGGACTTTTGCGTGGGCCGCGCCCAGACCGCCGCCGGCACCGGTAATGATGACAACCCGATTATCCAAAATACCCATACTGCTGTTCCTCTGATCTTGTCTTTGGTAGATTGCGCCGCAGCGCAACAATTGTCGCCGTTAGAGGCGCTCAATAATCGTGACGTTAGCCTGACCACCGCCTTCACACATGGTCTGCAAACCATAGCGTCCATTGGTGCGCTCCAGTTCGTGCAGCAGTGTGGTCATCAGTTTGGTGCCAGTAGCACCCAGTGGATGCCCAAGGGCAATGGCTCCACCGTTCACATTGGTTTTGGCGTGGTCATAGCCGGTCTCTTTCAACCAGGCCATGGCCACAGAAGCGAAGGCTTCGTTAATTTCCACCAGATCGATCTCCGCCAGGCTCATGCCGGCTTTTTTCAAGGCGTACTTGGTGGCCGGAATGGGCGCGGTCAACATCCAGATGGGATCGTCGGCGCGCACACTCATGTGGTGAATGCGGGCGCGCGGTGTCAGGTTGTAGCGTTTAAGTGCGTCTTCCGACACCACCAACAACGCAGAAGCCGCATCGCAGGTTTGCGAGGCAACCCCGGCCGTGACTTTGTCACAACCGAAAATGCCTTCCAGCTCCGCCATTTTTTCCAGCGTCGATTGACGCGGAGTTTCGTCAGTGGTCACCCCTTCCAGCGGTACAATTTCACGGTCAAAACGGCCTTCTTCAATCGCTCTCAGTGCCCGCGTGTGAGATTCGAGCGAGTAGACTTCCAGTTCGTGGCGGGAGAGGCCCCACTTGTCAGCGATCATTTGCGCCGAGTTAAATTGTGTCGGCGGAATATCACCGTAGCGTTCCACCCAACCTTTGGAGCCCGTAAAGGGATTCGCAAAGCCCAGGGGTTCGGCCGCGATCATGGCGGAAGAAATTGGAATCTGGGTCATGGTCTGTACCCCCCCGGCCACCACCACATCCATGGTGCCAGACATCACCGCCTGCGCCGCAAAGTGCACGGCCTGTTGCGAGGAGCCACACTGACGGTCGATGGTGGTACCGGGCACGCCCTGGTCCAGGCCGGCCGCCAGCCAGCAGGTGCGGGCAATATCACCGGCCAAGGGACCGATGGTATCGACACAACCAAAAATGACGTCATCGTAATCGGCATCGGGTATGCCGTTACGCGCCACCAGGTGCTTTAACACATGCGCGCCAAGATCGGCGCCGTGCACATGAGACAGGCCGCCCTTACGACGTCCGGTGGGTGTGCGCAGTGCATCAACTATATAGGCTTCAGCCATAATTTTTTCTCTCTGACTCTGTATCTGGTGTTGTTACCGTGACGGTGATCACTGCTCCCGTCATCGCAAGCGCAGCAATGACGGGAAAAACTAGCCCTGTATCCCGAATGTTTTATCAGCTCCGATTTTGGCATTGGGATTCATCAACCATTGGTGCAGACGGTTTTTGTGGAAGCCTGTGTGCCCCCAAAACTTGTCCAGTGCCCAGGCCCGCTTCATAAAAATGTGCAGGTCGCATTCCCAGGTGTAACCCATCGCCCCGAACGACTGAATCGCGTTCTTGGCCGCCAGTAATGCCGCTTCCCCTGCGGCCACTTTCGCGTGGGAGACGGCAAAGTCGGCATTTTGTGGTGCCTTACTCAGCGTATATGCGGCACGATACAACGGCGCTTTCGCAAATTCGGATTTTACGGCGCAGTTGGCCATGTGATGTTTCAAGGCCTGATTGGTACCGATCGCCTTGCCGAATTGATGACGATCAGCGGTGTAGTCAACCGTCAAACTGACCATAGCCTCAGCCAGTCCCACCAACTGTGCCGCACAACCCAAGGCGCCACGATTCAGGCTGGCAGCCAGCAGCTGAACCCCTTCAGGGCCACCTGCAAGGCAGGTCTCATCAGTGGCTTTCCACTCAACAGTAAATAAGCGACGACTCGGATCAACGCTGTGCTGGGTAACCAGTTTGACTTGATCGCGGGCCAGCAGATGAATCTGATCACCACTGGGTAGCAGCAGCCAATCGGCAACGTGCGCATCACTAACCAGTTCATTGGCTGGATGACCCACCGCAACACGGATTTCACCGCTGGCGATTTTTTCCAACAGGGAAGCACAGCGCGGGTCTTTATCGACCAGAGCACTTAGCAGGGGCGTGGCCACCAGCGCAGTTTCGACTAAGGCTTCCGCCAAAGCAACGCGGCCGCACTCCTGTGCCAGTAAAATAAAGTCGAGTTCGTTCATCCCCAAGCCGCCCTGTGCTTCAGGTACCAGCATGGCGGTCAACCCCAACTCCACGATAGTTTGCCAGAGTTCATCGCTGCGGCCGGTGTCGGTGTCCCAGCTGGCACGCAGGGATTCCGGAGTAATTTCAGCTTGCAGGAAATTTTTGACGCTGTCGCAAAACAGCAGCTGGTCTTCGGTAAAAGTAAAATCCATGGCAATCCCCTTATTTGCGCGGCATGCCCAGCAGACGCTCGGCAATGATGTTGCGTTGAATCTCGTTGGTGCCGGCGTAGATGGGACCGGACTGCGAGAACAGGAAGCCTTCTAGCCAGGCGCCAACATTTCCGGCCGCGGAAGAATGCGGCAGCAGTTCGGCTCGGGAGGCGAGGATACTCATGGCGGTTTCGTGCATACGCTGATCCAGCTCGGACCAGAATATTTTGTTAAGCGACGCTTCGGCACCGATCTTGCCACCTTTGATCAAACGTGAGGCCGTTTGATAGGTCGACAAGGCATAAGCTTCAGCGTCCATGTAGGATTTCACCACAGCGTCTTCGATGGTCAGATCAAGAATGTCGTTCTGATGTGCACGATAAAGTTCCACCAATCGCTTGGCGGTTTCCTGAAAACGCGCCGGACTGCGCAGCATCAGACCGCGCTCGAAGCCGGCGGTGGCCATGGCAATGTGCCATCCCTGACCCTCGTCACCCAGACGGTTACTGACAGGCACACGCACATCATCAAAGAAAATTTCAGCAAACCCCGGCAGGCCATCCAGCTGGGGGATCGGCCTCACCGTCACACCCGGTGCATCCAATGGTACGAAAATAAACGACAGCCCGTGGTGGCGCTCCGAATCCGGGTCGGTTCGGAAAATACAGAACACCCAGTCGGCAAACACCGCGCGTGTGGACCAGACTTTCTGGCCATTGATCACGTACTCGTCACCGTCGCGGATGGCTTTTGAGCGAATGGCCGCCATATCACTGCCAGCCCCAGGCTCGGACCAGCCCTGCGCCCACATTTCTTCACCGCGGGCCATTTGGGTAATGAAACGCTCTTTTTGTTCAGGCGTGCCATATTCCATCAAAGTCGGGCCGAGCAGGAAGATACCGTTCTGGTTCACCCGCAGCGGCGCTTTGGCGCGGTAGTATTCTTCTTCGAAGATCAGCCACTCAATCAGATTACAAGCGCGGCCGCCGTACTCCTGGGGCCAGGTCACCATGCCCCAGTTGCCTTTGGCGAGGGTCTTCTCCCATTGCCGATGCTGTTCAAAGCCCTCTTCGGTGTCAAAAGACTGAAGGGGTTCAGCGGGCACGTTGTCGGCCAGCCACTGCCGGACTTCTTGACGAAAGGCAATCTGTTCGGGGGTATAATTCAAATCCATAACCGCATTCTCGTGTGTCGTTTCGGTTAACTTGTGTCTCGTGTGTCCGTTAAAGCCCGAACGTTAAAATTTCGCATCGCGTTTTTCGACAAACGCGTCGCGGGCTTCCTGGGAATCACCTTCGGTGTAAGCCTGCAGAGTAAACCCCTGCTCCCAGCGGTATTTGTCTTCCAGGTTGCCATCCTCCACACCGGTCAATGCTTCTTTGGCGAGCTGGATCATGGGCGAACTCTTGTCGGCGATTTTGGCCGCGATTTCCAACGCGGTAGCGCGCAGCTCGTCCTTGCTGACCACCCGCTCTACTGCGCCCAGACGGTAAGCTTCCTGAGCATCGATAAAGTCGCCGGTGTAGTACATGTAGCGAACCTTTTGTACCGGGAACATACGCTGCAGATGCGCCCCACCGCCCATCGCCCCACGATCCACTTCGGGCACACCAAAACGGGCACATTCCGAAGCGACGATGATGTCCGCCGCACCGGAAATACCGATGCCGCCACCCAGTACAAAACCGTGCAAAGCCACAATGACCGGCTTGGGATTCAGGTGAATGGCGCGGAAGGTATCGTAGTTGCCTTTGTTGACCGGGATGATTTTGCTACTGTCGGCAGCCAGTTCCTTGATATCCACTCCGGCGCAGAAACCTTTGCCCTCGGCGCGGATCACAATTACCCGCGCGCTGTCGTCGACCCCGAGTTCATCCAGACGCCGGGAAATGGCGGCCCATTCTGTACTGTTAAAGGCATTGACCGGCGGTTTGTTAAACACCATTTCCGCAATACCATTTTCGATTGCTACTTCAAACGCCATGAGGCCTCTCCGGTTAAATTCTGATTAAGGGTTTACGGCCACCTGAGCGTGAGCACAGCGGGAGGAAAATTCCAACAAGGTGGCTTCAGCCTGTTCAACGATGGACGCCATCAACTCCGCTCCGCTGGGCAGGTCCTGAATGGTGCCCGCCACCTGCCCACTGGGCAGGATGCCCTGGTCGGGATGCCCGTTTACCATCGCTTCCTGAATCATCATCGGGGCGTTGGCGGCCATCAGTGTCTGTCCCAGGCTCAAGCCATTGGCTTTTTTCATCTGCCAGGCAGATTGCAACATCGCCAGCAGGGAACCGCCGGTAAGCCGGGTGAAGGCCAGACCGTTTTTTATGGCCAGCCACAACATGCCCAGCGACGACGTGGTTTGCAGTTGTTGCAGACAGGGGTTGTTGATCATGCGCTGCGGCATACCATCGAGCTTTTTGCTGACCACAATCTGTTCGGTCACCGCGCTCAGGTAATGCCTTTTGGTGGCTTCTGGCACCGGGCTTTCGCGGGTCATTAAAAATCGGGTGCCCATAGCGATACCGGCAGCACCGTAAGACAGGGCGGCGACCAGGCCGCGTCCGTCTTTAAAGCCGCCCGCGGCCACCACCGGCACGTCCAGCGCATCAACCACCTGTGGCAATAAAATGTTGCTTGCCACCGAGCCGGTGTGACCACCGCCTTCGCCGCCCTGCACCACCACCGCATCGGCACCCATTTCCACTGCCTTGATGGCGTGCTTGAGCGCACCGACCGTGGGGATACACACAATGCCTGCGTCTTTCAATTTTTGAATCATGGATTTGGCCGGTGAACGGCTGTAACTCACCGCACGCACGCCGTGCCTGATGCAGATATCAATAATCTCCATCGCGCCGGGGGTGTACATGTGAAAGTTGACACCAAAGGGTTTATCGGTTTTGGCTTTAATGGCCAGGATACCCGCTTCCACTTCCGCCGGGGTCATCACCGCACCCGCCAGGAAGCCAAAACCGCCGGCATTGCAGGTGGCCGCCACCAGGTTGGCATCGGCCACCCAGCCCATGGCCGTTTGAATGACGGGGTACTGACAGCCCAGCAGATCCGTGAGAGAAGTTTGCATAGATACGGAGGACATATTCAACTCTCGGCCTTGTTTTTCGCGGCCATGGATTTGGCATCCTGACCGGCCAGCTTGTGGCCGGTTTCCAATTCATTGTGGGTGTGGGCAAAGTGATGCCAGGCAAATGCGGCATCCATCCCCGTGCGTTTGCCCTGCAGGTCTTCAATGTGATTGATCGCCTGCTTGGTCAGGGTCAGCCCCAAACGTGGCATCTCCGCCACCTTGGTGGCCAACTTGAGAGTCTCTTCGTCCAGAGAATCGCGACTGACGACCCGGTTAACCATCCCCATCTGGTAAGCGCGCTCGGCACTCATGCGGTCGCCGGTGAACAGAAACTCCTTGGCAATGCGCGGGTTCAATTCATACGGATGTGCAAAATATTCCACCCCGGGAATGCCCATGCGCACCACCGGATCGGAAAAGAACGCATCGTCGGAGGCGACAATCAGGTCACACACCCAGGCCAGCATCAGGCCGCCGGCAATACAAGCGCCCTGTACCATGGCAATGGTGGGCTTGGGCGCGTCGCGCCAGCGGCGACACATGCCCAGATAGGCTTCCGCCTCGCGCACGTAGAGAAATTCACCACCGGTTTTGTTGGCGTGGTCGTACCAGAGGGTTTTACGATCCTGGCTGTCGTTGATGTCGCGCCCCGGCGTGCCGATATCATGCCCGGCCGAGAAGTGTTTGCCCGCCCCTTTCAGAATAATGACTTTGACATTATCGTCATCGACCGCACGCTTGAAGGCGTCATCAAGTTCATAAGTCATACGCCCGTTCTGGGCGTTGTTGTACTGCGGGCGATTCATGGTAATGATCGCCACGTTCTCGTGAGTTTCGTAGAGAACGATGTCTTTTTCTTCAGCTGCCGCGTTAGATTTTTCACTCATGTCGTCACCGCCGATTAGCAAATTGTAAAAAGAAAGAAGGGTTGATTAGCTGCGATCTCCCGGGGGGTTATCTTTCAGCTGCTTGGCGCGAAAGTTGAGCGGATCCAGTTGTTGAATCACCGCCAACTGCTCCTCTGTCGGCGCAACCGTTACCGGTACATTAGCGGGAATATGAATTTCAAAACCGGTATTCTCCACCACCTGTTCAACTGTAATCCCCGGGTGCAGACTCACCAGTTGCAGCATGTGATTGGGGCCCTGCCAGTTCATCACACCCAGGTCGGTAATCACCAAACGAATATCGATATCATTCAACTGGTAACCTTTAGGCAAGCGCTCGGGGTTGTAACCAATGGAGGCCACCACATCACACTCACGCTCGACAAACACGCGGGTGTTGTGCGTGGGAACAAAAAATGAATTGGCGTGGCTGATGGAGTTACCGGGAAAACCGCGGACACCCAGCATCTGCACTTTAGGCTTGCTGTAGTCATCACCCAGCGCAGAAATGTTGGCCTGGCCGAAGCGGTCGATCTGGGTTGGTCCAACCATGGCATGGCGTTTACCACTCCAGACGTTGTCAAAAATGCGTGAGAAACCCATCCAGGTTTCCTGCTTTTGAACCTGACCGGGTTTGCGGCCGCTGACCGGGTTCGGCTCCGACAACAGATAGGCCTCGGAGTCGGTCATCATCATGTCCGGGTTGAAGGTTGTCATCGCCAGACTGGCGGCCAGACGCGGTATCAAACCAATGCCGGTAGCCAGAACTTCACCATCGTGACGGAAGGCTTCGGCGCCGGCCACGATCATCAATTCGGCCAGGCTGTAATCTTGTGCGGGAGTGCTCATTAAATTATTCCTTAAATCGTTTCAGACGGTGGCTGCTGCAGTTGTAAACGTCGTCAGCATTAATAGACTGGCAGAGCAATTGCGCGGATGGCGTCCAGACCACCCACCGCTGCCTGATAGTCGGCTTCGGATTTACCGTCGATAAATTCTTTGCAGTAGCTGTCAAAACCACCGTCTTTGGCGCTGGCGGCGTACGCTTTGAAGTGAGGGATGTCAAAACCGTACAGCGGACTGCAGGACGTGGGGTGTGCACCGCCTGGGATATGAACGACCGAGGAAGTCTGTGAGCGCTCCCAGTAGACATAACGGGCTTCATCGCCGTCAGCGAAATACTCGGCATCAACCAGCTCATCACAGCTGACGATGGTGTTGACGGCTGCGCGGGCAAACCAGTCGTCCATGTACATATCCGGGCCTTTGATCTGGCAGACACCGCGCGCATCAGCGCGATCGGCATGAATCAGCGCCACATCCAGCTTCAGCGCCGGCATGGCCACCCATTCCTTGTCGTCATAGGGACTGTCAATCACTTTCAACTCTGGATTCAGCTTGATGACATCAGTCCCCAATCCCAAATTGGTAGGAATAAAAGGAATCTTCCAGGCCGCAGCACGCAACCCCTGCAACATCATGCCTTCGTCGATTTCCATCACCTCGATATCACCGTTTTGACGCGCCTGACGGAAGTAGGGTTCCAGCGGTATAAAATCGAGAGAGACAAAGGCGAAGATCACTTTTTTCACCTTGCCGGACGCACACAACATGCCGACATCTGCACCACCGTAAGCCACCACGGTCAGATCCTTTACGTCTGAACGCAACAACTCCCGCACCAGCGCCATGGGCTTGCGACGAGGTCCCCAACCCCCAATTCCTATGGTCATACCGCTCTGGATCTGGGCAACGGCATCTTGTGCGGATAACAGTTTGTTCATGCAAAACCTCTATATTTTTCTGGCATTTAGCGAGTTGAAATCATTATCCCCACCACCCCGTCTCGCCTCATCGTCCAACAGGACTATGACAGGCCGAAGCAGTTTCTATACCTTGGTCAATCATTAAAGGGCCTTGAAAAACACCCCACCCAAGCCGTGAATACAGAAAATTCGGATACGACTATCGCCTATGAGCCATGCACTCCAGCCAACACCCAGCACCATCCCGCAACTGGTCAGCGCCGCCGCCCGCGAATTTGGCGACAGCCCCTTTATTGAGGACACCACCCCGGACGGTACGATCAGCATCAGTTTTCAGCAATTCGAAAGTCTTGCCCGCCAGGTGGCCGCCGCGCTGATCGCTCGCGGCATCAATCACGGCGACCGCATTGCGATCTGGGCTCCCAATGTTCATGAGTGGATTGCTGCAGCACTGGGTGCCCAGTGCGTCGGCGCGGTGTTGGTGACGTTGAATACCCGCTATAAGGGCACCGAAGCCGCTTTTATTCTGCGTCAGAGTCGCGCCCGACTGTTGTTTTCCATTGCTGAATTTTTGGGTACCGATTACCCGGCCCAGCTGGATGATGAATCCCTACCCAGCCTGGAAGGCATCGTGACTTTCCGCCAGGCAGCTCAGCGCGACAGCGGCAAACACACCCGCTGGGAGAGTTTTTTGACGGAAGGCACCAACATCACCGCCAGCCGGCTGGAAGAACGAATGCACAGCGTCACAGCGGACGACGTATCTGACATCCTGTTCACGTCCGGAACCACCGGCAAACCTAAAGGCGTCATGACCTGCCATGAACAAAACCTGAAAACCTTCGCCTTCTGGGGCGACAACCTGGGAGTTCGACCCGGTGACCGCTACCTGATAGTCAACCCGTTTTTCCACAGCTTCGGCTACAAAGCAGGCATCCTCGCCTGCTTGCTGAAAGGCGTCACGGTTTTGCCTCACGCCGTATTCGACAGCTTGGAAATCCTAAAGCGGATTGCCAGCGAGCAGATTACCATTCTACCGGGGCCGCCCACCTTGTTTCAGTCCCTGTTGACCTACCCGCAACTGGACCAGTACGACATTTCCAGCCTGCGCTGCACCTCAACCGGTGCCGCCGCGATTCCGGTGGAGATGATTCGACAAATGCGTGACAAGCTGGGATTTGAAACCGTGGTCACAGCCTATGGCCTGACCGAAGCCTGCGGTCTTAGCACCACGTGCCGGCCGGGAGATGCGGCCGAAACCGTGGCCACCACCTCAGGCCGTGCCATTGATGGCCTCGAAGTACGCTGTGTCGATAGCAATAACCGGCCGGTCGCGGTCGACGAGCCCGGTGAAATTGCTATCCGCGGCTACAGTGTCATGAAAGGCTACTTTGAAAACGAAGCCGCCACTCGCGAGGCCATCGATGCCGACGGCTGGCTGCACACTGGTGACATCGGTGTTCTGGACGCACAGGGGAACTTGCGCATTACCGATCGCTTGAAAGACATGTTCATCACCGGCGGCTTTAACTGTTACCCCGCCGAAATCGAAAACATTCTGTCCAACCACCCCGCCATTGCCATGAACGCTATTATTGGCGTTCCCGATGAACGTATGGGTGAAGTTGCGATGGCTTTTGTGGTGCTGAAAAACAACCAACAACTGACCGCCGAGGAGCTAATCAAATGGTGTCGTGAGCAGATGGCCAATTACAAGGTGCCGCGCAGAGTAAACATCGTCGACAGTCTGCCACTGAACGCCTCCGGGAAAGTGATGAAACCCGAATTGCGCCATATGATTAACGCGTAAAAACGTTGATCAATCAAAAACTCCGTAAATAACAGCCTGAAGAGAGACGCAACATGAAAATACACAGCCTGGGTTATATCGGCGTTCACAGCACCAACCCCGCCCACTGGTCCCACTATGGCACTCAGGTGCTGGGCATGATGGACAATAGCGAAACGCTGCGCGGCGAAGACAAAGAGTGCGTGTACTTAAAAATGGATGACCGCCCCTACCGGATTCTGGTGGAAGCTGCGGACCAGGATCGCTACGCCTTCAGCGGCTGGGAAGTAGCCGGTCCCAAGGACTTTGCCGATGCCATCAACACCCTCGAAGCACACGATGTTGCTTACCAGCAAGGCAGTGCCGACCTGATTCAAGCCCGACAAGTTCAGGATTTGATTCAGTTTGCTGATCCGCAAGGCAATCGCCACGAGTTGTACTGGGGCCCGGTGTCGGATTTCGGCCAATTCGCGTCTCCGGTTGGCATCAAACATTTTGTCACCGGGGATCAGGGGTTTGGCCACGTCGTACTGCCCGCCCCGGACTTTGACCCGACGCTGGATTTTTATCAGACCGTCATGGGTTTTGAACTTTCGGATCTGATGAAAGTGCGATTCACGCCAGATCCCGAAGAACCGGAAAAGCGCCTGTATTTTATGCACTGCAACGAGCGCCACCACAGCCTTGCCATCATGGAAGCGCCGAATCCTACCGGATGTGTGCATGTGATGGTTGAGGTCAACAGCGTGGATGAAGTGGGCCGCGCCATGGATCGCCGTGCCGCCGCAGGCGTCAAGCTCACCGGCACGCTGGGAAGACACGCCAACGATCATATGGTCAGTTTTTATATGGCGACCCCATCAGGGTTTATGGTCGAGTACGGCGCAGAAGGCCGCACGATAGCTGACTGGAACAAATATTCACCGTTCCAAAGCACGGTCAACAGTTTCTGGGGACATGACTTTTCAGTTGGATTTGAATAACACAACTGTCCAGTTCCTCCCCTTGCTGCACTCCCGGCTTCTGTGCGTTTGAGGCCGGGTTTTTTTCAAAATTCTTGTCCGCTTTAACGCCTTTTCGCAGCGATACAACTAGGCCATTTGAGGTATGACACCCATAGGTCGCTTTGCGACTATGACAACCATGGTAATCAGTCCACAAACTCGGACCGCGCCAGGAACCTGCAACTGTATTTTAAGAAAGTGAGTCGTTATGGAAATGCGTCAACAACGATCTGGTCAGTCACACGTGGCCCAACAACCATCAGGGCATGTGCAACCATCAGGGCATGTGCAAAAAGACCCGAGAGAATTCCGCAATGCACTGGGCCAGTTTACCACCGGTGTTACCGTAGTCACCGCCCTTGATGCCGAAGGCAACCCTGTGGGGATGACCGCCAACAGTTTCAGCTCCGTTTCTCTGGACCCGATGCTGGTACTGTGGAGCGTTGCCAAATCGTCCGGCAGTTTTGACGTATTTAACCAGGCCGATCATTTTGCCATTCATGTCCTGCACGCCGACCAGCAGGTTATCTCAAACCAGTTCGCCTCCAAAGGTGGCGATCGCTTCGCAGGCATCGACTGTACCATTGGCCACGGTGGCGTACCGCTTCTGAACGACTACTGTGCACGTTTTGAATGCACTACCGAACACCGCTACGAAGGTGGCGATCACATTATTCTGGTGGGCCGGGTTGAAAACTACGACCACAAAAATCAGGTGCCGCTGGTATTTCACGCTGGACGCTACACCGATCTGGCCACCGTTGCCTGAAAAAACCAGACCACCGAATTCATACATAACCAGCCCATAGACAAGAGCGAGTATAAGCGATGACCGTTCAAGAAACTGCCCTCACATCCAACATGACACCGGAGCTGGTAATTCAGCGTGCAAGGGACATGATCCCCTACCTGCAAGAACAAGCGTCCAAAGCCCAGGCCGAGCGCAAAGTACCTGAAGAAACCGTCGCCAAAATGCACGACGCTGGATTTTTCCGGGTACTGCAACCCAAGCGCTGGGGCGGCTACGAGATGGATCCGCAAGTGTTTTTCGAAGTGCAGATGGCCCTGGCCGAAGGCTGCATGTCCACTGCCTGGATCTACGGCGTCATCGCCGTGCACAACTGGCAGATTGCCCTGTTTGATTTGAAAGCGCAGCAAGATATCTGGAAAGACGACACCAGTGTTCTAATCGCTTCGTCCTATATGCCCGTTGGTAAAGTCGAACCCGTTGAGGGTGGTTTTAAATTCAGTGGCCGCTGGGCCTTTTCCAGTGGTTGCGATCACTGCGACTGGGTGTTTCTGGGCGGTGTTGTACCGCCGACAGCCGACAATCCAGCCCCGGATTACCGCACCTTTCTGGTACCCAGAAGCGATTTCAAAATCGTCGACACCTGGCACACCTTTGGTCTGCAAGGCACCGGCAGTAACGACATTGTCGTGGAGGATGCATTTGTGCCTGACTACCGGACGCACCGTTCACTGGATGGCTTTCACGGTACCAACCCCGGCATCGATTCCAAGACCGTACCGCTTTACCAGATCCCGTTTGGTCAGTTGTTCCCGCGCGCCGTGTCCGGCTCTACCATCGGTGCCACTCAGGGCGCGATCAACGCGTATCGCGACGTGGCCTCGAAACGCGTGGGAACTAATGATGGTTCCAAAACGGCAGAAGACCCCAATGCGCAAATGGCCGTGGCCCGTGCCCAGGCGCTGGTGGATCAGCTGAAGATGAAATTATTCAGCAACATGGATCAATTGATGAGCGATGCCCGTCAGGGCCAGGCCACCGACATGACCACCCGCATTCAGTACCGCTATGAGTCAGCGGCGGTGCCGGAAGCCTGTCTGGAAGTCGCGCTGGAACTGCAAAAGATGTGTGGCGGTCGTGCAATTTTTACCAGCAGCCCGCTGCAGCGCTTTGTACTGGACATTCTCGCCGGGCGCGCCCACGTTGCCAATAACCCCTATAAATTTGGCACCAACTACGGCGGTGTGCAACTGGGCCTGGAAAGCAACGATATTTTCTTGTGAGAACCCTATGACACAGAATGCGAGCAAACCCCGTGTGGTGTTAGTCACCGGTGCCAGCCGCGGCGCCGGCAAGGGCATTGCCCTGGCCTTTGGCAGCGAAGGTGACATTATCTATGTCACCGGCCGCAGCCAGCAAGAAGGTGACGCACCATTGCCCGGAACCGTGTTTGCTACCGCAGACGACATCTGTCGCCGCGGTGGCACTGGCATCGCGGCGGTCTGCGATCACGCAGACGACCAACAGGTAGCGGCGCTGTTTGAGCGCATCGCCGACGAACAGGGGCGGTTGGATATCCTCGTCAACAACGCCGCTCACGTCCACGACGATCTGATCAAACCCGGCGGCTTCTGGACCAAGTCTATCGACCTGGTGGGCATGATCGATGTGGGCTTGCGTTCCAGTTACATCGCCAGTTGGCACGCAGCTCAGATGATGACCGCGCAGGGCTCCGGCCTGATCGTTAACACCGGCTCCTTTGGTGCACGTTGCTACATGCACGGCCCCGCTTACGGCGCACAAAAAGTCGGGCACGATAAAATGGCCTGGGACATGGCGCACGATCTGCGTCCGTTCAACGTCGCCAGCGTGTCCCTGTGGATGGGCATGCTCAAGACCGAGCGCACGGACCAGGTCATGCAACAAGAACCGGAGAAATACGCCGGATTTCACGAGCTGGCAGAGTCACCGGAATTTACCGGTCGTGTGATCAGCGCCCTGTATCGCGATCCGCAATTAATGGACAAGTCCGGGCAAACGTTTGTCGGTGCCGAACTGGGCCAGAGTCTGGGTGTCGAGGACATTGATGGCAAACAACCGGTTTCCCACCGTGACATGCTCGGTGCTCCGTTTGAGTTCAGCGCCGCGGTGGTTGAGTAATTCTATCCATAAAAACGCAGAGATAACCCTATGTCATTACCACTTCAGCCAGAGAGCCAATACGTCACGCTCGACGGTGACCTGAAACTGCATTACACCACTCAGGGCAGCGGACCCGCCGTTATTTTTCTGCAGGGCAGCGGCCCCGGTGCCAGTGGCTGGCTCAATTTCCGCTACAACGCCAACTACTTTGCCGACCACGGATATCAGGTCATCATCCCGGACCTGCCAGGTTTCGGCGACAGTGACAAACCGGACCTGGATTACAGCCTCGACTTTTTCACCGACACCCTGCTGGCCTTTGCCGACAAGCTGGATCTTTCCCGCTTCGCCCTGGTGGGCAACTCGCTGGGTGGTGCAGTCAGTATTGGCATGGCACTGAAGGCGCCTGAACGGGTCAGCCATTTGATGCTGATGGGCTGTGGCGCGCTGGAAGATCAGGTCACCTACTTCCAGACCATGGAAGGTATCCAGGCCATGACCAAAGTACCGCTCGGCTCGCCGGAGTTCACGCCCGCTTACCTGAAAGAAGTCCTGCAGTTGATTGTGTTTGATCCCAAACACATTACTGACGAACTGATCGCGGAGCGCTTCCGGGTTTTGGCGACGCAAAATCCCAGTGTCTTCACCCGCATGTCCACCCCGAACCTCACCGAACGCCTGGCGGAAATTCAGTGTCCGGTGTTGGGCTTCTGGGGGGCCAACGACAAATTTTGCCCGGTCAGCGGTGCCGAAAAACTCGCCCGCCACTGCCGTGACGCCCAGGTAATCACCCTGAGCCAGTGTGGTCACTGGGTGATGATCGAATACCCCGACTTGTTCAACCGCCGCTGTGTCGAGTTCCTGCAACAGACCACGGCCAACGCGTAAGCACACAACCAGGACATCTCATGAGTTTAACTGAACAGCAACATCAACAACTGGGCCTGGAGCTCTATCAGGCCATGCGCGAGTGTCGCACGCTGGCACCTTTGACGGACCGCTACGCGGATATCGATATTGAAGATGCCTACCGGATTTCCGAAGCCATGCTGGCGGCCCGTCTTGAGCGCGACGGCGAGAGCATCGTCGGTAAAAAAATTGGGGTCACCTCCGCGGCGGTGCAAGACATGCTCGGCGTCTTCCAGCCTGACTTTGGTTTTCTCACCGCGCCCATGGCAATCCCCAACCGCGGCGAGGCGAAAATTGCCGGCAATCTGATACAACCCCGCGCCGAAGCGGAAATTGCCTTCCGCTTGAAAGCCGACCTGCAAGGCCCCGGCGTCACCGAGGCGGATGTACTGGCAGCCACCGAGTGCATTTTGCCCTGCTTTGAGATTGTCGATTCGCGCATTGACGACTGGAACATCAAAATTCAGGACACCGTGGCGGACAACGCATCTTGCGGAGTGTTTGTACTCGGCGATGAAGCCATCGACCCTCATAGCGTCGACTTGCCGAATCTGGAAGTGAAAGTGTACAAAAACGGCGAACACATCAGTAGCGGTAAAGGCTCCGCTGTGCAGGGCAATCCCCTCACCGCCGTGGCCTGGCTGGCCAATACTCTGGGGGAATTCGGCATACCTTTTAAAGCCGGCGAAGTGATTCTGTCCGGTTCACTGGTGCCACTTGAACCCGTGGTTGCCGGCGATGAGATGCATATGGAACTGATTGGTCTGGGCAGCGCCACCGTGCGTTTTAGCTGAAGCTGATCAGTCCGACATTGAAAGTGATTGTTAAATATAGACAGTGTTCTTTAAACACAGTGACAGGAATTGACCATGAACAAAAAATTACGCGCCGTGATTATCGGCCCCGGTAATATCGGGACCGATCTGTTAATGAAAGCCATGCGCAGTGACTGGATCGAACCGGTCTGGATGGTCGGCATCGAAGAGTCCGAGGGCATCAAACGCGCTCGCGATTTCGGCATGAAAGTCTCCACCAGTGGTGTTGACGGCATGCTCGATGCCGTCGAGGAAGACAACATTCAGATCGCCTTTGACGCCACCTCAGCTTACGTCCACGCGGAAAACTCGCGCAAGCTGAATGAGAAAGGCGTGCTCATGATTGATCTGACACCCGCCGCCATCGGCCCCTTTTGTGTGCCGCCGGTGAACCTTAACGATCTGCTGCAAGAAGGGCGCAAGGAAAACGTCAACATGGTCACCTGTGGCGGTCAGGCCACCATTCCCATGGTCAACGCCGTCAGCCGCGTGCAAGAAGTGGATTACGGTGAAATTGTTGCCACCGTGTCCTCCAAATCTGTCGGTCCGGGCACCCGTAAAAACATCGACGAATTCACCCGCACCACCGCCAGCGCCATTGAACAGGTGGGCGGCGCCAAAAAGGGCAAGGCCATCATTGTGGTTAACCCCGCCGAGCCACCGCTGATCATGCGCGACACCGTTCACTGTCTGACCAAGGAAATACCGGATCAGGCTCGCATCACCGAATCGGTGCAGGAAATGATCAAAGAGGTTCAGAAATACGTCCCCGGCTATCGCCTCAAAAACGGTCCGGTATTTGACGGCAACCGCGTTACGGTGTTTCTGGAAGTGGAAGGCCTGGGTGACTTTTTGCCCAAGTACTCCGGCAATCTGGACATTATGACCGCCGCGGCGTTACGCACCGCCGAAATGTACGCCGAAGCGATGGCCAACGGCCAGCTGGCTTAACCGGAGAGATGCACACATGAGCTCAACAGAATTGAACCCCACCCATTTTAAAAACCGCAAAGTCACGCTGCACGATATGTGTCTGCGCGATGGCATGCACCCCAAGCGTCACCAGATTTCTCTGGCTGAAATGATCGACGTAGCCACCGGACTCGACGAAGCGGGTGTGCCGCTGATCGAAGTCACCCATGGCGACGGTCTGGGAGGCGCCTCCGTCAACTACGGTTTTCCGGCCCACACCGACGCGGAATACCTGGGCGCGGTGGTGCCAAAGATGAAAAACGCCAAAATTTCGGCGCTGTTGTTGCCCGGAATCGG
Organism: Pseudomaricurvus hydrocarbonicus; assembly: GCF_011602365.1. Classification (GTDB taxonomy): domain Bacteria; phylum Pseudomonadota; class Gammaproteobacteria; order Pseudomonadales; family Cellvibrionaceae; genus Pseudomaricurvus; species Pseudomaricurvus hydrocarbonicus. The sequence continues at coordinate 42,836 of NZ_JAAONZ010000007.1, read as the reverse complement.
CACGGTAGATCACCTGAAAATGGCTGCCGATCTGGGTGTCAGCACCATTCGCGTTGCCACCCACTGCACCGAAGCCGATGTCTCCGAGCAGCACATCGGTCTGGCCCGTCAAATGGGTCTCGACACCGTCGGCTTTCTGATGATGGCCCACATGATCAGTGCAGAAGAGTTACTGCAACAGGCTCTGCTGATGGAATCCTACGGCGCGAACTGCCTCTACTGCACCGACTCCGCAGGCTACATGCTGCCGCACGAAGTGACCGAGCGTATCACCCTGCTGCGCGCCAACCTGAAACCGGAAACCGAACTGGGTTTCCACGGCCACCACAACCTGGGACTGGGTGTGGCGAATTCCATGGCCGCTGTGGCTGCGGGCGCCAACCGCATTGACGGCTCTGCCGCTGGACTGGGCGCCGGCGCCGGCAACACGCCGCTGGAAGTGTTTGCCGCCGTGATGGATCGCATGCAGGCCGACACCGGGGTGAACATCTTTAAACTGATGGCCGTGGCCGAAGAACAGATTATTCCGATGATGGATGAACTGGTGCGCGTCGATCGCGATTCGCTGACGCTGGGTTATGCCGGTGTCTATTCCTCCTTCCTGCTGTTTGCCAAGCGTGCCGGTGCCAAGTACGGCGTGCCTTCCCAGGATATCCTGCTGGAAATGGCCAAACGCAAAGCCATCGGCGGTCAGGAAGACCTGATCGAGGAAGTGGCGATGGAAATGGCTAAAGCCCGGGGTTGAGATGAAGTTTTGCAGTGAGTGTGGACACCGGGTTGAAAAACGGGTGGCGGCTGACGACCCCATCCCGCGTTTCCGCTGCACACACTGTCATTACGTGCATTACCAGAACCCGAAAATACTGGTTTCATGCTACGCCACCTGGGAAGACAAGGTGCTGTGGATTCGACGTGGCACCGAGCCTTTTAAAGGCAAGTGGGCGGCACCATCAGGGTTTATGGAGGAAAACGAAACTCTGGTGGAAGCCGCCGCCCGCGAACTCTATGAGGAAACGCGGGCACGTGTCGATATGGATAAAATGTCCCTGCACATGGTTGGTAATTTGACCCAAATGAACCAGGTCTATATCGTGTTTCACGCGCCCTTGCTCTCGCCGGAGTTTGCCACCACACCGGAAGCCGAAGAAGCCCGCCTACTGACGCTGGACGAGTTTCCGTTTGACGATTTTGCCTTCCCGGAAGTTGTGGAAAACGTCAGTTTGTTCTACCGAGACATACAAAATCAACACTTTAACGTATACCTGGGGACATTGAAAAACGGTGTCAATCAGGTCATACAAAATGACGATAGCCACCTTCACCGATTATGACTGAATTCTCAAACACACTGGCTGACAGATTGGCGCGGCTGGAAGCCATCGAAGCCATTAAACAGCTAAAAGCCCGTTATCTAAGTGCCTGCGACCGTAAACAGGTGGAAATTATTCGCGACTGTTTCGTAGATGGTCCAGTGCTGATTGACTACGGCCCAATCGGCCGCTTTGAGCACCGCGAGGGACTCATCGAAATCTTTAACCAACTGGGCAATCACGATTACATCATCGATATGCACCACGGTCAGAACCCGCAAATCGATATCCTAAGCAGCACCCAGGCACGCGCCACCTGGCAGCTGTACTTTCACCAAATTAACCGCCAGGAAAAACTCGTCACCCAACTGGGAGCGTTTTACGACGATGACTATGTGCGAATCGACGGTAAATGGCGTATTAGCACCACCATCTGTACCGTGACATCACAATTGGTTACGCCCCTTTCCGAATGAGCTGCGCATACAGCGCAGCTTCTCCTCAACTTAAAAATGGACCGAGCTTGATGTCCACCCGGTCGATGGTAGCGGGGAAAGGCCCCTGCCCCGGATAGTCTTCGGTCACTGGCGCACCGGCATCAAAGCCCACGTCCAGGATCTCGCTCAGCCCTGCCATGGTGACAATGGTTTTCTCCACCGACCCTTGGCTATTGGCTATTGGCTCAACGTTAGCAAAAATTGCGACCTTGACGCCACGCATAAAACCCGGCCCATCGGGCGTAAATTCGTAGCGCAGACGCACCTTGCCCGGCGCCAGCGACTCGCTGGCCTCAATGCGGAATTGATCCTGTGGTTTGGTTGACGCGGCCAGGGCATTCTCTCGGGCACGTTGTTGGCCCACCAGCCCTCGTGATAATAGGGCCTGTCAGGCACTCAAGCTGCTAACCGCCATCAAAAAACCAGGCGATAGTGGCGGGGATATAAACGCAACACCAGGGTGCCATGCTCATCATCAACACCCAGGCAATGCGCAAGAGGGAGTCAACGGCCTCGGTGCTGCCGAGGTACCATCGCTGCCTGCTGCACCACCGCTCAGTCAAATTTGCAAACACCCTCTGACAAAGGCACCGGCTGACAGTTGTAAATCAACCGTCCACGCTCCCCGAGCCGATGATCCAGGCGGTACAGTATGGCCTTTGATGGCGCAATACTGGAGGCAGCCTCTTGCTGCAGTTGCTCCGCCGGGCGTGGATAATCCGCCCAATCCAGCGGCGCCCGCCAACCCGGAGGTGCCGCCACCCTAGCCCGAACGCCATTAATCGGGTACAGGCTGCGCCATTCTTTAATCGCCTGCGCCATGCTCGCCACCTTCTCAGGGTACTGATCGACCAGATTATGCTCTTCAAAGGGATCACGCTGGATATTAAACAGTTCGTTGCGGATACGAATTTCAGTCAGGTCCTGCTCTACCCATTGCACCAGCTTCCACTGCTCATCAAACGCGGTGAAGTTGAACGAACCATAGTTGGGAATTTCGGAACCAAAGAATATTAAGCCATCGCGATTAATGGATTCACCCTTTTGAATGGCAGGCCACATATTGATGCCGTCAAATTGCATCACATTGTTTGGCTCAATGGCTGCAGCTGCGGCCAACGTAGGAAACACATCCATAACGGTCATAACCTGATCGAGGCGTTGCCCGGCTTTTATCTGCTCTGGCCAGCGTACCATCGACACCACCCGTATACCCCCTTCGTACGTTTCGGCTTTACCGCCACGCAGAGGCGCATTATTGCCCCCACCCTGAGTAAACACCCGGCTGGCACCGTTATCAGAAAAAAACAAAACCAGAGTGTTGTCCGCAATCCCTTCGCTGGCCAGAGTTTGCAGAACTTGTCCTATGGCTTGATCCATCGCGTCGACGACAGCCGCATACAAGGGCACGCGAGTTTGGGCTCCTGCTGCCTTGGCTGCAGCCGACAACTGATCCGACGTGCTGCGTGCTGGCGGCCGCTGATCTGGCAAGTCACGATATTTTTGTTTCAGGTCGGCAGGTGCATCAAGTGGCTCATGTGGAGCAAGAAACGGCAAATACAGAAAAAAGGGTTTGCTTTTGTCACGCTGTTTAATGTATCCCTCCGCCTCGTTAGCCAGCAAAAAAGTTTCATAACCCTTGTCATTTATAGAGGCGCCGTTGCGCTGAAAATCCTTGCCACCAAGGTTGGCAAACGGCGGGTAAAATCCCACTTCGGTGTGCAGGTGGCCATAGAATTCCTCAAAGCCGCGAGCATTGGGGTGAAACGCTTGCTGTGAGTGCCCGAGGTGCCACTTCCCAACAATGGCAGTCTGATAACCCGCCTGCTGGAACGCTTCAGACATAAAGTGTTCATCAGTATGAACACCGCCATTATCCCACGGTAAGATCACACTGTAGGCGACGCCCAGCCGAATGGGATCACGCCCGGTCATCAATGCGGCGCGGGTCGGGGAACACAGGGGCGCGGTATAAAATCGATCCAGCACCATGCCTTCAGCCGCCAACTGATCGAGGTTGGGCGTATCAATCTTAGAGCCTCGAAATCCTACATCGGCCCAACCAAGATCGTCTGCAACAATGACCACCACATTGGGACGTTGTTGACTCCAGGTCTGGCAAGAAAACAACAACAAAAAGAAACCATTCAGCAACATTGTTATTTTCTTTTTCATCGACACACCTTCTGTAAGCGTTATTTTCTTTATCCTATGCTGCCAAAATATGTTTCGTTTTTCCAACCGTCAGCTACTATATTTGAGATTATGATTAGTCTAAAAAGACTAACAAGCTGGACTTAATCAAGTCACATATCGATTTAAATGAATCTTATAAGATCGGGTTTTTACACACTGACAGACAATTTATTTTTGTATGAGGGTATTTGCAACGGGAAGATGTGCCATCATCGTCAATCACTTAAACACAGGTTGTTGTTGTTTTGTAACATACCTACTGAAGGTGTTATTCTCTTTCTCCAAAGAGCCACAACACCAACCTGCGCTATCGCTATGCACAATTAAATGATTTAGGCTAACTGACGCAAACCGACAAGCTACTTCGACATGCAAGCAATTAAACTTAACAGCGATCAACCGTTACAAGGCTGTAAGTCTTTGCTGACAACCTGCAGTTCGCATTTACCCTTGCGGAACTCCTCGCCCAAACACGTCATCCCAAACCCTGCACTGGATATTGATCTTCGGACTGGCCTGGCAAACTGCCATTGTTGATACACAGTTTTCCAAACCACAGATTCCCTGCCACCACAAATCACCACCACGGGGTGCCACCATGGCCAGTTTGCTTGTGTGAGTTTCAAGGGGGGTGCCACGACGGGCTGCAAACAAACCACAACCGGGCGCAGGAAAGCGAATCGAACCGCCGTCACCGGTTGTGTGGGTCACAGGCAGGACACCCACAGCCACCGCCGAACCACCCGAGGAGCCGCAGGCGGGACAGATCCCAAAGACAAGGGAGCTGTGAGTGATTGTTTCAGCTATTGACGCCTGTTTATTTCAGGTATGACAAACACTATATCGCTTTTGACTTGCTGGCTTTCTTTTTCACTGTCCGCTTGCCTTCAGACGGAGCATCGTTTGGCTGGTCAACAGAGGTAAGCGCCTGGGGTTTAATCATTTTATCCTTGGGCAGAATCCGCCCCCAGCGGTAATCGTATTTCAGCGTTTTCACCCCCAGGGACGTTTCCACGTGGCGGACGCCGGGCATGGTAACCACATGCTGGTTGACCAGCTCAACCAACTCTTCCCCCGACGAAAACAGCCCCGTTGCCAGGATTTCATAGCGCCCCAGGGTGGTTGACACAAAACGCACAAACGACAGTTTGGATAACGCCTCGGCGGTCTCGCGAGCGGTGGCCAAATCTGCCCGGATGCCCATAAACGCGACAAAACAACTCTGATGGTACGCCACCGTAGTCACCGGCATAATGCTGATGATGTTTTCCTGTTGCAGTCGCCGAATACGGCCGCGCACCGTGCCTTCCACAATCCCCAGTGCCTGGGCGATTTCGCGGTTGGAAATACGTGCATCGCGCGATAAAAATTCCAGAATTTTACGATCCACATCATCCATTTGATAGGTGGTCATTTGGGAATGCTCCTTAACGTCGTCGCGAGATTAGAGCGGTACTTGAACACATCCAGAGCAAAAGCCGTGTCCAGCCCGGAGATGCCCCGCACCGCAGCCAACTCCTCATGCACGATCTGACTGAGTTCCTCGTGATTGCTCGCCGCCACCAGAATCTCCAGATCAAACCGGCCCGTGGTCAGGTTGACACTGAAGACTTTATCCAGCTCGGCCAGTTCCAGGCCCACTTCTTCCGCCGAGCGGTTTTCCACTTCGACCCCAATGGCCATCAACACGTCATAGCCAGCGGCGTAATAATCCGTAATGGCGACAACCCGCATCACTTCCAGTTCATCCATACGCTGCATGCGCTTGCGCACGGTCGACGGTGTCGAGTCCACCCGGGCGGCGATGTCCGTTACCGGCATGCGACCATCGATGTTCAGGGCCTCTATGATCCGTATATCCAGATCGTCGAGTACACACGATTCATGTTCTACATTTTTCAATACATCCCTCCCGGCACAATAGCCTGCAATTACGGTGTCCACTCCCGGCATGGCCGCGAGCCAGAATGCCCAGTCCCGTACAACAGCGCCTCACACCAATTAGTCCATTTGAGTAATATATTAAATTATAATTACGCATTTTTCACTAAAAAAGATTGTCCGAAATACATTATACGTATTAATATTTTCATCACATGAAAGGGCAGCAGATGCTCTTTTCTCTGCTGTGTTGTCAAACAGAGTGACAGACTCTTCTTCCAGGTTTCAGTCACTTTCCAGCAGAGTCATACATTTTCTGAATAAAGGTTCCCATTATGCACCGTGATGACCTCACTGCCCGAATTGACCGGCTGGAGTCCCTGGACGAAATCCGTCAACTTGCCGCCAAATATTCTCTGTCACTGGATATGCGCGACCTGGATGCCCACGTTAACCTGTTTGCCCCGGACATCAAAGTCAGTCGCGACAAGCAGGGGCGTCAACACCTGAAGCACTGGCTCGACGACACCCTGCGCCTGCAGTTTACAGGCACCGCCCACCACATCGGCAACCACATCATTGAGTTCGACAGCCCAGATACTGCCCACGGCATTGTGTACTCCAAAAACGAACACGAAACCGGCGACGAGTGGGTCATTATGCAAATGATCTACTGGGACAACTACGAGCGCATCAACGGCCGCTGGCTGTTCCGTCGCCGCCTGCCCTGTTATTGGTACGCCACCGATCTCAACAAACCACCCATTGGCAGCAACAAAATGCGCTGGCCTGATCGCGAACCTTACGAGGGCGCTTACCACGAACTGTTTCCATCGTGGCAAGCGTTCTGGAGTAACCCGCCCAGCGAAGAACTTCCCGAAGTGGCCGCACCGGCACCGCTGGAAGAATTTTTAAACACCATGCGCAAAGGCAACCCCGATCCTCGCATTCGCGTACGCTAAGTAAGGACCCAACATGTCACAGAATATTTTATTCAGCCCTACACGCCTGGGCGACATCGATATTTCCAATCGCATCGTCATGGCGCCCATGACCCGCAGCCGTGCACTGCCCGACGGCACACCCAGCCCCGAGGCCGTGGAGTATTACCGCCAGCGCGCATCCGCAGGCCTGATCATTACCGAGGGCACCTACCCCAGCGAAACCGGCAAAGGGTATTGCCGCACCCCCGGCCTGGTCAGCGAACAACACCGGGCGGGTTGGCAGCGCGTCGTCGACGCCGTCAAGTCACGCAATGGCGCGCTGGTGATGCAACTGATGCACTGCGGCCGCATCGTCAGCCACGACAATCAGGCCGAGAATGCCGAGTGTGTTGCGCCATCGGCCATTCCGGCCAAAGGAAAAATGTATACGGACACTCGCGGTATGGTGGATTTTGATACCCCTCGCGCCCTGCTCACCGAAGAGATCCCCAAAGTCATTGAGGAGTATCGCCAAGCCGCCCAAACGGCGTTTGACATCGGTGTTGACGGTGTTGAGTTACATGCCACCAGCGGATACCTGCCCGCGCAGTTTTTATCCTCCGGCAGCAATCAACGCAGTGACCAATACGGCGGCAACGTCAGCAACCGCATCCGTTTTGTGGTTGAAGCGCTGGAATCATTGATTGCAGTACGAGGCTCTGGCCGGGTGGGATTGCGCATTTGTCCCGGAAACCCTTTTAACGACCTGCACGACGACAACCCGGACGAAACCTTCAGTGAGTTACTGAAAGCGATTAACCCAATGAAGCTGGCCTATCTGCATGTCATTCGAATGCCCTCTGGCCCCGTCGACAATCTGGCGCTGGCCCGCCGCCACTTCACCGGCCCCCTGATTGTCAATGACAGTTACAGCGCCACCGAAGCCACCACCACGCTGACAACCGGTGAGGCTCAAGCCGTGTCTTTCGGGCGGGACTTTATCGCCAACCCGGATCTGGTGGAGCGGCTGCAACAGCAGCGTGATCTGAGCCCGTTTGATCACAGTACCCTTTACACCTCTGGAGCTACTGGCTACACCGATTACCCCCCAGCGCCATAAACGTGTCCCGCACACGACTCGTCCGAACTGACTAGATAAATCACCCGCCCGCACTCCGTTCCGCCCCCGCTCTCGTGGGCGGAACGCATAAATCCCACAATAACTGCTAGAAAATCAACGCGTTACCCCTCCACCCCCCCCAAAACCACCATATTCGTATTTATAATTTGATATTTTTACGATTTAATGCAATATTAATCACACAGATCACCAATAAAGAAAATAAACAAGCCAAAAACCAACAATAAAATAAAAACAACAGGAAGGGAGAGACCCCAATGCTTCCAGGTCACACTGCCCCTGCAGACGTCATCCACACCTCCTATATAGCAATGACCGGCCGCCGGATTCGCAACTCGTTGCACTTGACGCTACCTGGGAAAAGGCTCTCCATGGGCTCTTAAGACAGGCTACAGAGCCGCAACCTGCGACGGAAAAACAAAAAACGGAACATCGTTAACGACCAGAACATCTTTGGCATGCAAACCAAAGACTGATTCAAATGCATCCTCAGTGCACTTTTACCCGGCCTCGTGCCGGGCTTTTTTCACCTTATAAAAATTACGTCACCCCAAAGGAGAGACTTATGATGTATCAACGCCATGCCCTGCCGCTCGCCATAGTCCTGGCCAGCTGCGGCTCCCTGACCCACGCCGACGGCGCGATTGAAGAAGTGATCGTCACCGCACAAAAAAGAGAGCAATCACTGCAGGATACCCCCATCGCCATTTCCGCCTTTGACTCGTCCAGCTTGGAACAGCGCGGTATTCAGGACGTCAGCGACGTGGGGCAATTTGCCCCCAATGTCCAAATTGCCAAAACCCCGGGTAACAGCACCGGCGCCACCATTGGTATTCGCGGCTCGGTCACGTTTAATCCGGCCATTACCTGGGAGCCTACCGTGGGCATGTATATGGACGGCGTGTTCCTCGGCAAAAACCTGGGTGGTATTTTTGATATTGCCGACCTGGAACGCATCGAAGTGTTGCGCGGCCCGCAGGGCACCCTCTACGGCAAGAACACCATTGGCGGTGCGGTCAACCTGATTACCCGCAAGCCCAGTGGCGAGTTCAGCGGCAATGTGAAAGCCACCATGGGCAACGAGGATTACTACTCTCTATCCACCAGCATTGATACCCCCAGTGTCGAATTGCTCGGCGGCAGCCTCAACACCAACCTGGCACTGTTGCAGGAAACCCGGGATGGTTTTACCCGCAATGTCGCCGATCCGCTTAACAATCCCATGGCGGGCCCATCGTCCAGCGATGACTTTGGCAATATCGACAATCAGGTCGGGCGCTTCAGCGCGCTGTGGAGCAGCGACCGTGCCGAGGTTCAGTACACCTACGACTACAGCAACAACGACACCAATCCACCGGCGGCCCAGCTGACCGACGTTCCGGCCGGCGCTGCACTGGATATTGGTGGCGGCATCTTGCTGCCGGTGGACGGTGTACTGTCCCCCTACGTCACCAGCGACAGCAAGCGCTCTGCTGCCATCAGCTCGGATCAGTCCCGCTACGAAAAGGCCAAAACGCAGGGCCACGCCCTGCACCTCAGCTGGGACATGGGCGAGCTGGGTTTTTTGGGAGACACCGCCTTCAAATCCATCACCGCGTATCGCACCATGGACTGGGGCGACTGGATTGACATTGATGGCAGTCCGCTGGACTTTTTCCACTCCTCCCGCGATGTCAGTTACGATCAGGTGTCGCAGGAATTTCAACTCCTCGGCCAGACCGAGCGTACCCACTATGTCCTCGGACTGTATTACTTTCAGGAACAGGGCGACATTGAAAACCTGATCAGCTTTATGAGCATTTATGGTTTTCCTGCCAGCCACAACGAATACGGTATGGACAACACCTCTTTGGCCGCCTTCGGTCAAATCGACTGGCTACCGTCCTGGGCCGCGCTGGAAGACCGTCTGACTCTGACGTTTGGTTTGCGCTGGACCAAAGAAGAGAAAGATCAGTACATCTCCCACCCGGATTCGGCGGTGGTCATCCCCTACACCGAAGCCGACGACACCTGGACCAATGTGTCACCGAGCTTGGTTGCCTCCTGGGCGCTCACCGATGCCATTAACGTGTACGGCAAGGTCAGCCAGGGCTGGAAGTCCGGTGGTTTCAATGGCGAAGCCACCAGCCAGGACACCTTCCTTGCCTCCTACGACCCGGAAACCGTCACCGCCTACGAGCTGGGGTTAAAATCCCGCTGGCTCGACAACCGCCTGCAGGTGAACGCCGCTGTCTTCCAGAACCACCTGGAAGACATGCAGTTTTCCGTGTTTCTCAGCGGCAGTGCCGGCGCGTCGACGGTGGACAATGCCGGCCAGGCCGAAGTCACCGGAGCAGAAATCGAAATCATTGCCCAACCGCTCGACAATTTGCAGCTCAACCTGAGCTACGGTTACCTCGATCCGGAGTACAAGGAATTTCTGGAAATCGATCCGGCTAGCGGCCAGATGGCGGATTTCAAGAATCAACGTGACTTTCCTTACGCCGGCCGTAACACCGCCAGCCTCGGTATTGACTACACGGTGGGCAGTTACGATTGGGGCACGATCCTGGCGCATGTGGACTGGAGCTATCAGGATGACTTTGTCCCCTACGTCGACCCCGCGCTCAATACCGCCGGCCAGATCAAAAGCTACGACCTCATCAATGCCCGCCTCAGTCTGACGGATATTGATGTTGGCAATGGCCAGGCCATACAGGTGGCGCTGTGGGGGAAAAACCTGACCGACCAAGACTATCGACAAAACACCATTCCGTTTGGCCTGTGGACCACCAGCTACTTCGGCGATCCGCGTACCTACGGCCTGGACGTGCGTTACGACTTTTGATGCGCTGATATCAAATCGTTAACAACAAAAAAGCCGGCGCAAGCCGGCTTTTTTGTTGTGACTACGCATTCAGTTAAAAGAAATACGACCCACCATTGGCCACCAGCACACTGCCGGTGCAGAAGCCGGCCTTGTCACTGGCCACCCAGGCCACCGCCGCCGCCACTTCCGAAGGCTCCGCCATACGTCCGAGTGGCACAGACTGCTCCATGCTCTTGATCCACTCCTCAGGGATACCGGCCATTACCGGTGTATTGGTAGGCCCCGGCGCTACGGCGTTAATGCGAATACCGCGCCCTGCCACTTCCCGCGCCAACCCCCTTGTCATACCGATCAACGCCGCTTTGCTGGTGACGTAGTGCACCGCACCTTCTCCGGATTGAGCAGAGGTCGAAGATATATTGACGATGGAGCCGCTGCTTCCCAGCTCAGTCATGATCCGGATGGCCTCGCGGGAACAGTAAAACGCCCCGTCGAGATTGACCCCCATCACCGTGCGCCAGCCACGATCCTGCATGTAGATGGTGTGATCAGCATGGGTGGTGGGGGTCTTGCCCTCGGCCAATTCAGCATTGCGCTTGGCCAGTAACCCGTACATCTCATCGCTGCCATCGTCTGGCGCACGGCCAATACCGGCATTGTTCACCAACACGTCAACGCAACCCCAGCGTTCACGCACCTGATCGAAGGCCTGCTTGACCGCCACGCTGTCACTGATGTCGCAACCCAGCGCCAGGTGCTGTTCGGGCTCACCGGTAGCCTGCAAGGTTTCCGCCAGCGCACTCTCGTTCAGATCCAGTGCCGCCACCCGCGCGCCGGCGCGGGCAAATTCACACACAATGGCCCGTCCCATACCCTGCCCGGCACCCGTTACCACCACCACTTTACCGTCAAAATCCTGCTGTCTCTCTGTCATCATGTTCACCTGTTATCAATCTCGGTTTATCCCATTTTATGAATGTCGGGCTGATCGAAAGCTATTGCGCCGGCGGTGGCGGCACCACCAACTCCGACGCCTTGCCGCCGTCGACCGACAGGCACACGCCGGTGACATAGCTGGCATCGTCCGACAGCAGAAACGCCGCTGCGCCGGCCACCTCATCGGGCTCACCCATGCGGTTCATGGGCACGCCACCGGCAACGGCTTCGGTATAGCCGGGCACTTCACTCAGCGGTCCAGTGGTACTGGGCGTTGCGATCACACCCGGGGCAATGGTGTTGACCCGCACATTGTGCGGAGCACCTTCCATGGCGGCACTTTTGGAAAAGTGAATCAAGGCGGCCTTGGACGCGGAATACGCCGACATGTTGGCGATCGCCAGTAACCCGTTAATGGAGGCTATGTTTAGAATGGCGCCACCGCCCTGCTCGATCATCTGCCGCAGTGCAGCGCGGGTAGCCACATAGATGGAATCCATATTGACGCGGAAATCCTGCTGGAACGTCTCCAGGTCGGTGTCGACAATCGACCCCCAACCCACACTCATGGCGTTATTCACCAGTGCATCCAGTCGTCCATAGCGCGCCACCACGCCCTCAATCATGGACGCCAGTGCCGTGACGTCGGCGACGTCCACCACCTGTGCCTCAACCACCCCTCCGGCGTCGCGGATGCTGGCCACCGCTGCGTCCAGGGCCTCCTGGCGCCGGGCACAGATAATGACCCTCGCTCCTTCCTGCGCCAAGCGGCTGGCAATCGCAAAACCAATGCCGCCACTGCCTCCGGTGACGACCGCCACCTTGTCTGCAAATCTGTTCATCTGTTGCTCCTGTCAATCAATACGACGGTTTACTTTGCGCTGAATCCTCTTGTACACCCAGCCGGCAGCGGGTCGAACTCAATCGCTGCCAATATACACCCTTAAAAACCGGAAAAAAACGTTATTCGTATTATTTGACAATATATTTACGAATAAAGTAGATTTAACAGCCTTTAAATAACCATTTACATCAATAATTATCAAATAAAATTCATAAGCCCGACAGAAAACAGTCTTTGAATGCATCGCAACGCTGGCGAAAGGCGAGGATCAGAAAGCACGGTTCCCACCCGTACTGATAACACCGGCGTGACAGTGATAAGCGTCCACAGGCGCCAAACGGCATCGGCGGCGGCCACTGTCGTACTCTGGGGCGCCAACAGCGTATTTTTTCTACCTCAAGCAGGAGTGACACCATGAGTCCTTACACCCCCAAGGTTGCCCTCGTTACCGGCGCCAGCCGCGGCGCAGGCAAAGGCATTGCCCGCGCACTGGGCGCGGCTGGCATGATTGTCTATGTGACCGGCCGCTCCGACACCTCAGCCAGGGGCAGACTGCGCGGTGAAACCCTCCCCGGCACCGTGCACCAGACTGCAGAAGAAATTACCGCCGCCGGTGGCCAGGGCATTGCAGTGATTTGCGATCACAACGACGACGCCCAGACCCAAGCGCTGTTTGAACGCATCGAGCAGGAACAGGGCCGGCTGGATATTCTGGTCAACAACGCCGCCTTCGTGCACGAAAACCTGATCGATCCCGGCGGCTTCTGGGAGAAACCCCTGGATCTGGTGAAAATTCTGGAAGTGGGCCTGCGTTCCGCCTACGTCTGCTGTTATTACGCCGCCCCGCTGATGATCCGACAGGGGCGTGGCCTGATCACTTTTACCTCATCGTTCGGCTCTTCGTGCTACATGCACGGTCCTGCCTATGGCGCCCAGAAAGTGGGTTACGACAAGTTTGCCGCCGACATGGCGATAGATTTGGAAGGAACGGGCGTGGTGGTCAATTCTCTGTGGCTGGGCCCTATGCGCACGGAACGTACCGACATAGTGCTCAAGCACCGCGGTGAGGAATACGATGGTTTTATGGCTCAGGCAGAGACGCCGGACTTTAATGGCCGTGTCATTTTCGCCATCGCCAGCGACAACAACGCCGTTGAGCGCAGCGGCCACACGCTGGTCAGCGCTGAAGTCGCCAGAGAGTATGGCGTCACCGATCTCGATGGTCGCGATCGTCCCTCCTACCGCAATAGGTTGGGGGGACCCCGCATCCCGCACCCGGCGAAGGTGATTTGAGCTTGCTCTTTACCAGCGCCCAATTGGCGGATTGCCGCACAGGGTATTTGGGGCCAATGCAGGCAGCCAGGATCTGATTGAAACAGATGACCTAGCTGAAAAAACCAGACACATCAGGCACCCGATCAAACCAGGGCTGGGCCTTTTCCAGTCGCGCCGCCAGTTGCAACAAGGTGTACTCTTCACCGTAACGGCCGGCAAACATGACTCCGACCGGCAGTCCCGATTCGGTCCAATGCAACGGAACCGACATGGCTGGCTGTCCCGTCGCGTTATACAACATGGTGAAGGCCGAGGCGTTAATGGCTTCGCGCTCATAGGACGCATTATCCTGATTGAGACTTAACTTACCCAACTTGACCGGCGGTGTCGCCAGGGTGGGTGACAACAAGACATCGTAGTCTCGCTGCAGCTGGGCGACGTCGCGACTGATTTGCTCCAGCGCCTGTTGCGCATGAAATAACTGCTCTGCCGTTTTTTGTTTGGCGCCCTGATAATGCAGCCAGGTAATGGGCTCCAGATCCTGTTCCGTCACCTCGCGTCCCAATTGCAGCTCTCGCTGTTGAATGCGATCAACCAAACCGGCAGCCATCACAATGCCAAAGGCACCAAAAAACTTGCGCGGATCAACCGGCAAATCCACTTCGTCCACGTTGTGTCCCAGAGACTCACACAGTTTAGCCGCCTGATGTGCCGCCTTGTGACATTCCGGGTCAACCGGTGAATGAGTGAGCGGGGTGCGAATCAAGCCTATGCGCAACGCGCCGGGTTCCGTTTGTGTGGCTTGATAAAAGTGATTCTTCGGCCGGGGCGCGATCAGGGTCTGGCCGGGCTCAGCCCCCCAGGTCACATCCAGTAACGCCGCGCTGTCGCGCACACTGCGTGACAGCCCGTGAATGACTGACAAGGTCGAACTCAATTGCACCGGCCCGTGAGGGGTGCGGCCACGACTTGGCTTCAAACCAAACAATCCACAGCAGGACGCAGGAATACGAATCGAACCGCCGCCATCGGTGGCGTTGGCCATGGGCAGGATACCCGCCGCCACCGCCACCGCCGCCCCACCCGAGGAACCACCGGATGTGCGGGATAAGTCCCAGGGGTTATGGGTATCCCCAAACAATATCGACTCTGTGGTCGCAGTCCCGCCAAATTCGGGGCTGGCGGTTTTACCAAAGATCACCAAACCCGCCTGCTGATAACGCTGCACAATCGTGCTGGTGTAATCGGGCCTGGCCGTCTCAAAAAAACGTGAGCCGTTGGTGGTCACAGTACCTTTCAAGGCCATACCCAGGTCTTTTAACAAAAAAGGCACACCCGTAAAAAGACCGTCGTTCAAACCACTCTCAATCGCCGTTTCTGCTCGATCATCAAAGCGTTCAACCACGCAATTTAACGTCGGATTTAACGCTGCAGCAAGTTGAGTCGCGGTGCGCAACAATTCCCCCGAGCTGACCTCCCGCTGTCGTACCAACTCTGCCAACCCCAAGGCGTCATAACGACGGTACTCTTCAAACGACAGAGCGCCTGTCTTGGCAGCCAGCAATGGCGATGAGAGTCCCGCAGCCCCCAGAGACAAGGGCACGGTGAGCGATTGTTTGAGCAATTGACGACGGTTTATTTCAGACATAGCAAACCCTATATAGCTTTTGATCTGGTGGTTTTCTTTTTCTCTGTACGTTTGCCTGCGCAGGGACCATCCCTTGGCTCCAATCCTGTGACCAGGATCTCATTGGGTCCGGAGTCATTGACACAAATCCCACAAACGACAGTCTGGATAGCGCTGGGCAGTTTCGCGCTGAAGCCAAATCAGCACGGAGCCCCATAACGCCCCAAAACAATTCTGGTGATAGGCAACCGGAGTTACCGGCATAGAATACGGCACACGATCCGGCAGCGTAGTCGCAAGCCAGAGTGCTCAGCCTAAAACAACAGCAGCTTATGCCCAATAGTCCGTTTGAGTAATACAGCAGGATGGAATTACGGTTTTCCAGCAAACAAATGCGGTATGTGTTTTTCGTATAAACATGTTCAACACATGCGAAGACGGCAAATGTACCTGTGTCTGCCGTGCTCCCTGACTCATATACTTCCTGCGCAAAGGCTCCCGTTATGCAACGCGATGGCTTCGCTGCCCGGCTGGAATCGCTGGACGGGATCCATCAACTTACCGCCAACGCCAATTAGTCTCTATCGCTGGATATGCGCGACCTGCG
Source organism: Pseudomaricurvus hydrocarbonicus (assembly GCF_011602365.1). GTDB lineage: Bacteria > Pseudomonadota > Gammaproteobacteria > Pseudomonadales > Cellvibrionaceae > Pseudomaricurvus > Pseudomaricurvus hydrocarbonicus. The sequence continues at coordinate 26,790 of NZ_JAAONZ010000007.1, read as the reverse complement.
TGCCCACGTCAACCGTTTGCCCCTGACAACAAAGACAGTCGCGACAAGCAGAGGCGTCAAGACCTCAAGCGCTGACTACACCGAGCCCCCTCCAGATCATAAACATTGCGCCAATCGCTTCATCCAAATTGACTATGTAAACCCTGAATCAGCGTCAATTCAGGTGCCTATTTGTGTTCCGGACACGCCTAAAAACCAGAAAAAATTTATACAAATCAACATCTTATCTGTCAACAGGAAGAACAGACCATTTGCGTATATTTAAATTGATTGAGTTACGAATATGTGAAATATTCAAGCCGCAAGATGTCAAAAACGAAAATAATCAATAATAAAACCATGAAGGTAAAGTCATAATGCCTGTGAATCATTCCGCTCCTTTCAAACATGCCTTGAAAAATATCTCTGTTGGCTTGCCGCTGGCGCTTTGCATTAATGCCGCGACCCATGCCGAAGGACAAACCTATGCCCTGGAGGAGATCGTCGTAACCGCTCAGAAGCGCTCCGAGAATCTCCAATCAACGGCAATGTCCGTGGATGCCTTCAGCGGCTCAATCCTGTCCGCCAGTGGCGTTAGCAACACCAGTCAGCTGGCCGAGATGACGCCTAACGTCACCATCATGTCGGAGCGTCCAGCTCAGGCTGAGCCCTACATTCGCGGCGTGGGCTCCCCCCTGGATGGCCCCGGTATCGACCAGGGTGTGGCCATTTATCTGGATGGTGTGCAACTGGACTCGCCGGCCACCAACCTGTTCAGCGTACTTGACGTAGCCCAGGTAGAAGTGTTGAAAGGCCCGCAAGGCACCCTCTATGGCCGCAACGCACTGGGTGGTGTGATCAGCATCACCACCAAAACCCCCTCTGAGGAGTTTGGCGGATCGATTTCTGCCGGGGTTGGCAATTTTGGCGGTCACGAAGTGAGTGCGAGCCTCGAGGGCGGGCTGACCGAGAACCTAAAAGGCCGTATCAGTGGCTACTACCAGAGCCGTGACGGTTACATTGACAACACCGCCCCCGGATTCGATGACCTCGGCCAGCATGAGCAGAGCACTTTCCGTGGCAAACTGGTATACACGCCGACGGACAAGTTGGAGATTACCCTGGCAGCTGACTTCTCAGAAAGCGAGTCCTCCGGGCCAGCCTACCAACCCACCAGTGTGGTTACCGCCCGGGCCCAGGCAGCCGCGTTAGGGGGATTAGTGGTGCCCACTTACACCGAAAGCGACGGTGACATCTACCAGCTGCAACACAACCTGGACGGCTCCAGTGATAATGGCAGCAATGGTGGCTCTGTGACCGTCAACTACACCATCAACGATACCTGGGAGCTGATATCCATCACCGGTTACCGCGAAGCGGAGTTCACGGGCATGGAAGATCTTGATGCCAGCGCCCTGGATTACCTGCACGTCGCCACCGATAACCAGGCAGACAGCCTGTCACAAGAAGTACGTTTGCATCTGAGCACCAATAAGCTAACCGGTGTCATCGGCGGCTTTTACAACGACAGCCAGGTCGACAACCTGTTCAGCGTAATGCCGTTCTACGAATTTGCCGCACCCCTGGCCCTCGCCGGTAACCCCAACGCCGGCGCTGCACCCACCATCACTCTGCGCGGTAACGAAACGGAAAGCTGGGCGATGTTCACTCAGTGGGATTGGGACCTCACCGAAGCTCTGACCCTGACCTTGGGCGCTCGCTACGGTGCCTCCAAGAAAACCAGCTACCGCACCGAAAACCGATATTTTGACAGCTACTATGCTGCCCAGGCGGCCGGCCGCGATCAGTGCTTCAATCTGGGACCAGGGGTGGGCACCGACGATCAGCCCGACTGCCTGATCCAGACCGGACAGGATTCCCTGCAAGCCAGCGACAGCTGGTCCAAGTTCACACCCAAAGTGGGCTTGCGCTATACCGTCGATGATGACCTGATGTTCTATGCCAGCTTCAGCCAGGGCTATCGCGATGGCGGCTTTTCCGGTACCGATCCAAACCTGTCACCTTTTGATGAGGAGACGCTCAATGCCTACGAAGTGGGCATGAAGTCCGAGTGGCTGGATAACCGCCTGCGAATCAACGGCGCGGTCTTCTATTACGACTATGAAGACCTGCAAATGGAGATCTCCGAAATTTCTCAGAGTGGCCAGCTGCTCACTAAAGTGTTTAATGCCGGCTCGGCGGAAATGCAAGGTGCTGAACTGGAAACCGTATGGATCCTCAACGAAACCTTCAGCCTCACTGCCAACATCGGCTGGCTGAATACAGAAATCGTTGAGCTGAAAGATCCGGACCAGCGGGACTACGGTTTTGTGCGTGAAGGTAATGAGTTCAACCATGCGCCGCACCTCACTGCCTCCCTGATACCCACCTTCAAGTTTGATTTTGATGCAGGCAGCCTGACCTGGCGCACCGAAATCAACTACAAGGATGAGTACTATAACGACTTTGAGAACGGTGGTATGGCCGGCGACGATGCCCCCACCTGGACCGCAGTCAACATCCTTAATGGCGTTAATCCCGCTGATGCGGTGGTGAGTCCGGATGAGGAACTGAACGATGAGCTCACCGACGCCAGAACCGTGGTCAACAGCTCGCTGCAATTTATGAACGCCGCCGGCAATTTCGAACTAACCCTGTGGGCGCGTAACCTGCTGGATGAAAAGTACGAAACCAAGAACCGTTACATGAGTGGAATCGCGATGTCCGAGCGCATGTACGGCGAGCCCCGCACCTTTGGAGTCAAAGCCAAATACTGGTTCTGATCAATTCACCCGAGAAATCTTTGGCCCGGTTCTGAACCGGGCTTTTTTTTGCCGAGCCAAAATGTAATGCCTGCCATCTCCCTCCACTGACCCACAACTGTCAGAAAGCGCTCGCACTTTTAGACAGCCAGTCAATCCGGCAATACCCATTATTTAGCCTGAGGTGCGGATGATGTCGATTTTCAGCAGACCAAAAAAAACCCGGTCAAAGACCGGGCTTAGTCGTCAGCTCCTGCGAGCCGTGGCAATCAGAACTCGATGGAAACATCCAAACCCACGGTTCGTGGAGCACCGTATGCGTACATACTCGCCTCACCAATGGAGTAACCGTAGTAGATGTATTCTTCATCGGTCAGGTTTTTCCCCCACAATCCGACGTTGATCATACTCCCGCCAATGCTGATATCGTTCCAGGATAAACGCCCATTATAGAGAGTGCGCGAATCACCCGTACTGATCGAACGATCCCGAACATCGAAGTATTCCTTGCCGGTGTAGGTCATGCCCAGAAAAGCAACCAACTCACCGTTGTCTACGCCATCAAAGCTGTAAAAAACGCCCAGGCTGCCGGTATTGCGCGCCTCCCTCTGAATGCGAGTCGAATCAGAGTAATCAATGTCCAGGTAACCATAAGCAGCGTCAACACGTAAATTGTCAGTTAACATCGTCTGTACTTCCAGCTCAATCCCCTGGGTGTCCGCAGTGCCGGAATTGGCAGCCACTCGCGATGTGCCATCAAAGTTGGAGACAATCAGGTTATCCGCTTCGTTATAGAACGCCGCGGCATTAAACACCACTCGGTTATCAAACCATTTAGACTTGATACCCAGTTCATAGGAAATCAGCTCTTCCGGATCAGTGGGATTTGCCACCGAATACAATATGTCTTCCTGTGACCCCCCAGCCAATGCCGCCCCACGGTTCAGAGTTCCTGGATTGTAAATGCCAGATGCGTAGCCTTCTGCGATCTTGGCATAGGTGCTGATATCATCATTGATCGCATAGTTGAGCGTCACGGACGAAGTGAATTTCTCCCACGCTTTATCAAACTTAGCATCCTGAGTAATGATTGGATCCTCATCAGGAATCAGCAAGCTTTTTTTATCCTCCGTGTAACGAAAACCGTAAGTCAAGTTCCAGCTGTCGTTAAAATAATATGTTAATTGTCCAAATGCAGCTTTGGATTCTGAAGTAACTTCGTACCAGTTTCCATAAGGCAAAATAACCAGTGAATTGCTGGCAGCACTGTAAGAGGTCAATTCCCAAGGAGTCGTTTCGTTACCTTTCTCATCGAAGTAATACAGCCCCAGTACATAATCCAACTTTTCATTAAAGGCATCTCCGATCAGCTGCAATTCTTGAGAAAACTGTTCGTGATCCTTGGAGCCTGATGTATGCAGAATGCCTGCCGTAGGCAAAGCCGCTGGAGTGACGCCGCCTATCCCATACAGTAAGCCATCACCTCCCTCTACCGTTATTGCATCAACATCGAGACCTTCCAGATGAGAATTATATTCTCGATAAGAGGTAATCGATTTGAGCTGAATGTTATCGCCATACCAACTCAGAGTCAGATTGTGACCTTCCACATCCAGCTTTTCAGAATTCATAAAGTCTGCATCAAACGTCTCTCTGCGTTTGTCAGACACAGTGTCAGCCAATTGAGCGAAGGGATTGTCCGATGGATTAGTGTATATGTACGTCTGAGGAATCCCGGAACGTATATCCGTAATGGTTGCCGCTCCTTGTGAGCCAGCGGAAACATAACCCGCTTGCATGGCTTCCGGGGTAGAGGCGGCATCCGTGCGGTCGTAAATGTAGTACAGATTCAGGCTGTCATTAATATCCCAATTCACTGCCGCACGGAAAGCTTCGGCCTGAATATCGCCAAAATGGGCATCTGAGGCCATATTGACATTATCTTGCCAGCCATCGTAGCTCTTGTTCATATAACTGAGTTTGGCACTTAGACCGTTGACTTCGGGCGTGTCCCAACTAAGTTGGCCGGTGCGCAATCCGTAATTGCCCGCCCCAACTTTAAGGTTCAGGACGTTTTCACCCGAGGGACGTTGTGTCGTGATATTGAGGGCACCACCGGTCGTGTTTTTGCCCCACAAGGAACCTTGAGGGCCGCGCATTACTTCCACCCGCTCCATATCAACCAGATCAAACACTGCTCCGGCGTTACGCGCGATATACACACCGTCGATATAAAGCCCCACTTTGGGATCAATCGCCAACGATGGTTCCGCGGTACCATTGCCGCGTATATTCATGCGAATGTTAAAACTGCTACTGGGCTGTGCCGTAATTGTTACGTTAGGCACCATCTCTCCAACATCTGCGGCTGTAGAAACGCCATTGGCCTGCAGCAATTCTGAGTCAATTGCACTGATAGCGATCGGTACGTCCTGTAAAGACTGCTCGCGTTTTTGGGCGGTTACCACTATTTCCTCAAGCGATACAACACTCGCCAGGGCTGAATTGGCCAGTAAAACAGAGGTGGCCAGAGTTGCGGGGCGCAACAGCGGGTTTGACAACTTATACTTCATCGGATTTCTCTCCAGAACATCAATTCGGGTTCGTTTTTATTTAAGTTTTCACGGAGATGAGCTATCGAAGCTCACGCTAAAACGTGTTTTCCATGTGTTTTGAGCTATGTCAATTTGAATGGAGAAAGGGCCATGACGCAAGAAGATCGCTTAGTCCTTTTGCGCTAGGCCCAATTGATTAATACTGCAAAATCGTCTTTTTAAATTATTGACTAAGAATGGAGTCTGCGACTTCTGTAGCGTCACGGAGTGCGCCCTCGATATAACCAACCCCGGTCACATCACCAATTTCCTGCACATCAATACCGGTATTGGCGAAGGCCGCTCTGAGGTTGCTATTGGCACAGGCGCCCTTGGCGACAATCACCTGATTCGCAGGCACTTGTTGCGGCTCACCATTTGCGTCAATGAAGCTCACGCGGTCAGGTTCAATGGCAACATCTGTGACGCCAGCTTGCAGGGCCACCCCGTGCTCACGCAACTCAGCCAGTATTCGCAAGCGCCGCACCAGCATCAGGCCATTGCCCATACGCGGCTCATCGTGAAGCACGGTAACCCGACGGCCTCTCTCGCACAGAAATTCAGCCAGTTCAAGCCCGACCAGATCACCGCCGACAATGACAATATCCTTGCCTAACGGCATCCATTGCCGGGTTATTTTGCGCAAGAAATCAAGACGCTGGTTAAGCCCCGTCAACGCCCCCAGGGTTACCATAAACCGGGTAAACGCGCCGGTTTTTTGTTTCAACGTCGGAGAACGCTCGCCCAACACCAGTTTACGCATGTCGTCACCGCTGAAAACGTGAGACAGATCACCACCGCTTATTTCCGGCATGTCCCGTTGGGCACCCGCAGCGACGACCACGTGATCTGGCTGCAGCGACTTGACTAATTCAGGCGTGGCGGTTTTATTAAGGTGAACAGCCACTGGCAGCTTTTGCAACTGGCCCGTCAACCATTCCAACAGGCGCTGATTGGGCTCGTAAGCCAGCGACGCAAAACGGAGAGTGCCGCCCAACGTCTTGCCTTGTTCAATCAGAATCACTTCCTGATTGGCTTCTGCCAGACGTCGGGATAGTTCCATACCTGCCGGACCACCACCAATTACCACGATGCGTTTGCGCGTTGAATTTTGTGGCAACCGAAGGCGGGTATACTCAACACCCAGCTCTGCATTTACGGCACAGCGCATGGGCTCCTGCGTGTAGATGGCACTGACACAGGTGTAACAGTAGACGCAGGGGCGTACGTCCTCTACTCGCCCCTGCTTCAACTTGACAGGCAGAAAGGGGTCAGCCAATAACTTGCGCCCCATCATCAAAAAGTCAAAGTGCCCTGCTGCAATTTCTCTGTCGGCGTGTTCCATTTCCACCCGGCCGGAAGCAATGATCGGGATTGAAACTTCTCCCTTAATGACTTTCGCTGCTGGCAGGTTAGTATTGGGTTCATGGGGAATATTGGATGCCGAGTGTAACTTGCCCTGACTGCCATCGTGATAAGCACTCACCGTAATCGCGTCAGCACCGGCCTGTTCGACCAGCCTGGCGGTTACCTTGGCATGTTCAAGGGTAATACCGCCCTGCTTACCCACTTCACGAGAATCCAGTTTGACCCACACGGGAAAATCCGGGCCGACCGCCGATCGTACTGCGCGCACGACTTCAACTACAAAGCGTGCCCGGTTTTCGTCACTGCCACCGTATTCATCCGTGCGCTGGTTGGTTTTCGGAGAGAGGAAAGAAGACAACAGATAACCGTGACCACCGTGTACTTCCACCGCATCACAGCCAGCTTGTTTGGCCCTGACCGCCGCTTTCGCAAATTGCTGAATCACCAATTGAATATCTTCTTTTTCCAGCACCTTAAAGCTGGGCACACCACCGGCAGAAAATATTTGCAACTCAGACATCAAAAAGCCATTGACAAAATCACCTTGCGTTGGCTGCGGAATGGAAGGGCACCAGAGCGGTCGCCCGGCCTTGGTATCCTCGACGGCCACTAACCCGCCGTGGTGCAACTGAAGAGCAAATTTGGCGCCATGCTGGTGAACTGCGTCAACCACCTTTTTCAGACCATCGATATAACAATCATCGGAAATAGCAATCTGTTGCGGTTGCACCTTGCCCACAGGAAAAGCCACACCACAAGCACCCGAGATAATCAAACCCACCCCGCCTTTGGCCTGTTCTTCATGGTAGGCGAGAACCCGATCCCCGCTTCGACCATCATCTTCGCCGAAATTGGCACCCATAGCCGCCACCACCATTCGGTTGCGGAGTTCCAGCTTGCCGATCTTTCCCGGCGCAAGCAGATTGGAAAAAGCGAGGTTGGACATGTCTAGCGACTCTCTCGGTATTGTCATGACGTACTCGGTATTGTTATTACGTATTTAATCTTTTGAGTACGCTTAAATTAATCTCTGTTGATGTACAGGCACCTACAACTTGGGCACCTACAACTTGAAGACACGCTGGGCGTTTTCTCTCAGAAATTTGGGCCACACTTCATCCCGGAACGGAACAGTGGGCATGTCTTTGAATATACGCTCCAAAGACAGACCCATGGGGAAATATCCGGCGTACATGACTTTATCGGCACCCCGGGTATTGGCGAACTCAATGATGTTTTGCGGATAGTGCTTAGGCGCAAAAGCACTGGTCATGTAATACAGGTTGGGGTATTTCAACATCAGTTTCCAGGCCAAATCCGTCCAGGGCTCGGCACCGTGGCGCATGACCACTTTCAGTTCGGGGAAAAACCAGCAGATTTCATCCAGATACTCGACTTTTTGGGGTTCCATGGGAATACGTGGACCCGGCACCCCCACACAGGGACAAAAAGGAATGTCCAGATCCACACAGGTCACAAAAATAGGATACCAGCGCTTGTCGTTCAACGGGACTTGTGGGCACAACCCGGCAGGAAATGCGGTTACCGCCTTGATGTCGTACTTCTCTTTCAAGCGGCGAATCTTGCGCACTTCTTCCATGCCGTTATTGGGATTGCAGTCATAGCTGCCAACAAAACGGTCCGGGTGTTTCAACACGGCTTCGTTCTGCGATTCGTATTGATCTTCATCAACACCCAGCATGGCTTTTTCGATGTTGAACTCATCCATTTTCCGGAGGGTGTAGGCCAGATAGTCGTCTTGTTTACCCGTATCCGGTACATCTTTGAACATATACTGAGCCGGCATCTGAAACATCTGGCGACTCTCTTCGTCCATAAGCAACGGCTTGATAAATTCGTAGTAATCGGATTTATCGTTATTTGGCACGGCCAGCATCAAGTCAATGATGCCAATATCTGTGGGCATAGACATAGTGGGGTATTACCTCTCTAAAATAATGATGCCTAGGCTACAGCAGACGTTAAAGACTATGGAAGCCAGAACCGCCTTCAGCACATAGTTAAAAAAGACTATGACCAATACGCTCACACCGAAACCTGCAAAACCGCATACTGGCAGTAACATCATTACCGGGCACGTCAACCCCTATTTTGCTTAAACATCCAAATTCCCGAAGCCACACCGACCCCCTAAAATGCAGTACAAGCAAATATTCTTAAAGCAGGTATCACAATGAGTACGCATACAATATGGGAATGTCTTATTTGTGGCTGGGTCTACGACGAAGCCAAGGGCTGGCCGGAAGATGGTATCGCTGCCGGCACCCGCTGGGAAGACGTTCCCGAAGACTGGCTCTGCCCTGAGTGTGGCGTCAGTAAAGCCGACTTTGAAATGGCCGAGCGCCCGGCAGAAGAAACCCTGCTGGCTTCCCCCCGGGCTGCCGATCAAGACGTGATGTCGGCGGCCATACCTGCGGAGGCTACAAGCTATAAGCTATGGGAATGCGTGGTCTGTGGCTGGGTCTACGACGAAGCCAAAGGCTGGCCTGAGGACGGAATCGCTCCGGGAACCCGCTGGGAGGACGTGCCTGAGGACTGGCTGTGCCCGGATTGTGGCGTCGGCAAAGGCGATTTCGAGATGATTGCCCTTGACACATCGTCCCCCGTTACAGGAACCACCACCCCACCAACCGACAACAGCCCTATCATCAACGACATTCCTGCCATTGACTACAACCGCAAACCGGTTGTCATTGTGGGTACCGGTCTGGCCGGTTACAACCTGGCACGTGAATTTCGCCGCCTCGATCAACTCACTCCGCTGATTCTGATCAGTCGCGACGATGGTCGCTTCTACTCAAAACCTCTCATTTCCACCGGCTTCCACAAAGGCAAAAGTGCCGATCAAATGGCCACCGCCAGCGCGGAAGATATGGCTCAGCAGCTGAGTGCCGAAGTTCACATCTTCACCGACGTGACCCGCATTGATCGTGAACACCGCGTGCTTCACACCACTACCGGCTCTATTGCCTACGACAAACTGGTGCTGGCCACCGGCGCAGGCTGTATTGAAGCCCCACTGACAGGCAACGCCGTGAACGAGGTCTACTCCATTAACGACCTGCTGGACTACACCCGTTTCCGCACGGCCACAGTGGGCAAGAAACGCGTCCTGATCATTGGGGCAGGGTTGATCGGCTCTGAATACGCCAACGATCTGGTACAAGCCGGTTTTCAGGTACACGTGGTTGACCCGCTCAACGCCGTGCTGGGCACCTTATTGCCACCCACAGCGTCCGCTGCCGTACAGCAGAGCCTCAGCGACAACGGTGTCCGCTTCCATTTGGCAACCGTGGTGCAATGTATCGACCGCACTGCCGAGGGGTTGACCGCCACCCTGGGCAATGGCGAAACCTTGCAAGTAGACATGGTGCTGTCAGCCATCGGGGTACGCCCCAATCTGACACTGGCAGAAACCTGCGGGTTAGCCACTCACCGCGGCATCGTCACCGACCGCCATTTACAAACCAGTGACCCTCATATTTACGCTCTGGGTGACTGTGCTGAGGTTGATGGTCATGTTTTGTTTTACATCGCACCACTGATGGAATGTGCCCGCAAGCTGGCCCAGACCCTCAACGGCAATGCCAGTGAGGTCTATTACGGTCGCATGCCGGTCACGGTCAAAACGACCTTGCACCCGGTGGTGGTGGCCCCGCCTGCCCGCGGTACCCAAGGTGAATGGCAACTGGACCGGGAAAGTGCCAGCGGTGTAAGGGCCATTTTCCTCAACGACAAAGAGCAAGTGTGCGGTTTTGCCCTGACCGGCGACTGTGTTGGCGACAAAGACCAGCTCACACAGCAACTGCTACCAATCATGTCCTGACAGACACAAAAAAGCCGGCAATCTGCCGGCTTTTTTGTAACTCCATCGTCCTCAATCCTGAAAACTGTTCATATGCTTTGCCGCCTGGTAGCCCATGGTCATTGCTGGCCCCAGTGTTGATCCGGGACCCGGGTAGGTAGACAGGATCGCCGCGGAACAATTGCCGATGGCATAGAGCCCCTCAATAGGCGAGCCATCTTTACGCATAACAGAGGCATTCACGTCGGTGGCAAGACCACCCTGGGTTCCAAAGTCACCGGCGTCCACCCGCATGGCGTAATAAGGAGGCTGGTCGATGGGCGCCAGACAGGGATTCGGCTTGATCGCAGGGTCGGCATAGTAACGGTCGTACGCCGACTCTCCGCGCTGGAAATCTTCATCAACACCACTTTTGGCGTAGCCGTTCATCTTATCAATGGTTTCCTGCAAGCCCTTGGGGTCAATACCCATGGCCTCTGCCAACTCGGGTATCGTGTCCGCCTTGGCGATAAAACCCTGTTCAAACCAGGCTTTCGGCAGTGTCCAATCCGGCCGCATAGACGCGGTCATCAATGGCCCCACCATATAGTTGCTGCGAAAACGCGCATCAAACACCTGGTAGGCCGGAGCGCAGGGATTGTCGTCCGAATGAGCCTCGAACAGGCGCTTCTGAAACGCCATATAATTCTGCGATTCATTGGCGAAGCGCTGCCCTTTGACATTGACCACACAGGAACCCGGAAAAGACTTTTCCATAATACTCAAGCGTGGAATGTCCTCACCGGGCACACACAGAGTGGTACTCCACCAGGCGTTGTTCATTAACCGGGTGTCCGCGCCCAATTTTAAGCCGATTTGTAAGGCATCGCCGGTATTGGTGTTGGCCCCGGCACTCCAATGAGTATTGGTGGGTGCAGGCAGGTATTGCTCGCGCAACTGCTGGTTTTTTTCAAACCCGCCGGCAGCCAGCACCACCCCCTGACGCACCTGAATGCGCTGTTGACGCCCCTCGTGAGCCACCACAGCACCGACCACACGCCCATCCTCTTCGATCACATCGATCAGGGGTGAATTCAGCCAGATCGGGATATTGCGGTCCTTAAGCGAGGCCCAGAGCCGGGCCACACCCGCCGAGCCACAACAGAGCCGTCGTGAAATGCGGGTTTTAAGGCGCCACGGAATATCCACTACATAATCCGACAACATTTTACCCACGATCTTGAGCCAGCCTGGCAAACGCAGCATCAGGCAGTGAGCCTCGACCTGGGTAAAGTGAATCAGCCCGAACAAACGCATCATAGGATGTGTATACGTGAGATTGCGGAAGTCTTCCCCCAGCTCCGAGGCATTGATAGGGGACGGTTCCAGTGATCGATGCCCCTCACGGGCACCCGGTAAATTGGTATAGTAGTCGGGATAGTGCTCCAGAGACTCATAGCGCACTCGGGTCCGATCGTGCAGAAAGCGCAGCATTTTCGGGCCGTTTTGCAGGTAATTGTCGATCAACTCGTCGGGGATGTCTTCTCCGGCCAGGGTGTGACGCAGATACTCACGAGCATCCTCCAGGGAGTCCTCAGCGCCGCAGGCTTTGGCGTAGTCACTGCAGGGTACCCAGATGCCCCCGCCCGAGACAGAGCTGGTGCCACCCACCTTATCGGCTTTCTCCACCACCAGCACATTGCGACTGCCCATTTCATAACTGGAGACTGCGGCGGTCAGGCCGCCATTACCGGAGCCCACCACCAGCACATCCACACTCTTATCCCAGTTTTGCCGTACCTCTGTCATCGTCGCCCTCTAAGCATTGCTATTAATTAAAGCAATGTTTTACAGAACTCCTCAGGGACTGTCATAGTCCAAACAGATAATCCATCGCAGATAACACTAGCCGCTGGCAATCACATTGGGATCCTGAGTTGCTATCAGGGGAGCGTCACGATTTTGCACGGCCTGCGCCAGCCGCGCGACAGGCCCACGCAGCATCGCTTGAATCTCCTCACTGACACCGATTCGCGCCAGGGCCTTGTCGAAGCACAGCAACCACTGATCTCGCTCCTCGGGACCGATCGCATAAGATGCATGGGGCTCAGTGAGACAGACGGTACCATGTTTTTGTTGATACACCGGCGGCCCTCCCATCCAGCCCAACAGGTAATCACCGAGCTTCTGTTTGATCTCATCCAGGTTCTGATGGTGCATATGACGAATGGGGGCTGCTTCTGGCAACTCGTGCATAACATCGTAAAAGGCCGCAGCCAGTTCACGGATTTTGGTTTCGCCTAATAATTGATAAGGGGATTGCATGTGTTTACTCCACCACAGGGTACGAGTGCCTAATTGTCAACTACTGCATAGCGAATGCGCAACGTCTGCTTGCGCTATGTGACGCTGGAAGTAAATACAATGATACCCAACGGTAGGTATTTTCCTTTATAATCTACCCCCTATGGGCGCCTATCCGGTTGCACGCCCTATTTGATGATGTAATGTAACCCATGAAAAATAATATAACGATTTCAGACTACAGCAAGTTGCTCGGGCACCTGTACGAGGGGCATATCGAAGAGCACCCTTACAGCAATTTTCTCGCCAGCCTGCGAGAGATAATGGAGCTTAATTTTGCGGCGATCAACCTGCGAGAACCCATCGGCAGCGATGGCGGGCTGATGTTTATCTCCAGCGACCTGCTGCAAAAGACCTACATCAACCCTCACGATCACCCCTATATTGATCGGTACTACACCTCCAACCTGATGCCCAACCTGCCTTGGGGAGAAGTTGTCACACTTGATGGGGTTACGTCTTACAACAGTTTGGAATCCAGTGATCTGTACAAAATTTGTATGGAACCCATGGATTTGTACCACATGGCAGGGATCGACTTGCGCAACGCCAATGGCCAGCGCTTTACCGTTCGTATTTGTCGCCCCAAAACCGCGCCAAACTTCAATACCGAAGAGCGGCAGTTTTTCGGTGAGCTGGGCTCACATATACAGCGCGCCGTCGCGACAGGTATGCAGCTGATCCAGCTGGACACAGAACGCCGCCTTTATGCCAAAACCATTTCCGGGAAATCCATTGGTATCATTACTCTGGATGAACAGGGCAAGGTCCTCAACTGCAACCTGGCCGCAGATGAAATTATCGCCAACAAAGATGGCATATCCCTTGTCAACCAACAAATTTACGCGAACAACCCCAGTGCCCGCAGCAAGCTTAACGGTTATATTCAGGAAATTATCGCCGCCCAGCGAGCCGGTAACTTACCACCGGTGAATGCGCTTTCCGTGGAGCGTTCCTCGAACATGCCGGACTACGAAATTCTAATCAAACCTCTGGCGATCGAGCGGATTGTGGAATCGGTACAGACACCGCACATGATGATATTCATCAATGCACCGGAGAAGAAAAACGAAATCGATATCCGCATGCTGATGTCGCTTTACAATTTAACCCGCGCGGAAGCCATGCTCGCCAGACATCTGGCGGCGGGCGAAAGTCTCGGCGATAGCGCCAATTTATTGGGCATTGCCCGCAATACCGCACGGGCTCAGTTGCGCGCAATTTTTTCCAAAACCGGCGTTACCCAACAGTCCATGCTGGTCAGCCTGATTCTGAAAAGTCTGGCCACATTTCACTGACTCTTAGCCAGATACCATCGCCCTGTGCATCGCCACGTCTACCAAATGCCGCTGTGAATCAAGCGGCATCTTTAGTCTGGACGGACGAATAATCCCCCGCGCTCCTTGACTAACATTGTTTCACACAGCGGCACAATGACCCCCTGCTCTGATTGGTCTTCCCTGCTCCCTGGCTGCACCGCAGTCGTTAACTCTTCCAGTGACAGAGTAACAATTATGCACAACAATTATTTACCCACCACCGATGCCTCCAGCGAGCAACGACATGGACACGCCGGTCTGATGGCCGCCCTGCGCAACCTGAATGAAACCGCCATTTTGCTCAATACCAACAGCGCTGCCCTGCAACAATTGACCACTCAGGTGGAAGAACTGGCTCAGGAATTCCAGTCACGCCAGGGCAAGCGCCTGCTGGAGTATTACAACGGCAAGCTTGGCCTCCAGGAGTCCAATGGCATGCAGCCTTATTCGCCCGTAGGGGGATTGCACCACCCCACCGCGGCGCCGCTGACTTTCCGCGTCGAAGCTGACAAGGTGCTGGCCGAAGCCACTTACGGCATGACGCATGAAGGCCCGCCACAAAGCGTTCATGGCGGTATTACCGCCGGTGTCTTCGACTATGTTCTGGCAGCCGCCTGCACCCTGCAGGACCGCGGCGGGCCCACGCTCTACCTGAACACACGCTACATTAAGCCAGTGCCACTATTTACCCCCATACAATTCAGCGCCTGGATTGAACGCATAGAAGGCCGCAAAAGCTTTGTCCGCGGTGAATGTCGTGCCGGAGACACTCTGCTCGCTGAGGCAGACGCTCTGTTTCTGCATACGCCGGTAGACTAATGCCCCTGTGCTTTTCACCTATCTGGACTATGCATCATGCTCTAATATTTCTGAAAAACAGGGTAATCTCTCCATTTTGAGAGAGACGATAGGAAAAATTACATGTCTTCATACAGAACACCCTATGATACCGCTCTGGAAACCCTGACACAGGTGGGCAGCCCGTTTCAACTTGGTCCCCAGACATTTGCCGGTATCGAGTACCCCAACACTTATGTCAATGCTCCCAAGTCGCTGATTGAGCTTATGCAAGCTGGCCGGGAACACGGCTCTAAAGAGTTTTTGGTTTTTCAAGATGAGCGCTGGACATTTGACGATTTTTTCGAACAAGCCGATAAGCTCTCTCACCAACTGACACATCGTTACGGCATTAAAAGTGGTGATCGCGTCGCAATCGCCATGCGCAACTACCCGGAATGGCTGGTCGCATTTACCGCGATTGTTCACTGTGGCGCCATTGCCGTGCCACTCAATAGCTGGGGCAAGCAAGAAGAATTGCGCCAGAACATTGATGATGCCGATGTTGCGTTACTTGTGTGTGATTTACAGCGCGCAGTCCTGATTCAACCGGCAGAGCTGAACCTGCGGGCGATTGTTGCTCGCACCGAAGGAGAACCATTACCCGACAGCTGCGCCGCTTACGACGAAGTGATTGACGACGCCAACAGCGTACCCGTGGCAGAGCGTTTACCGGTGGTTAACATTGATCCGGAAGACACCGCGATGATCATGTTCACGTCGGGCACGTCAGGCAAACCCAAAGGCGCCGTCTTCAGTCATCGGGGCTGCAGTCAGGCTGTGTTTAATTTTGAGGCGCTGGGTGCGGCCGCATACTTAACCAATATGGAAAAGTATCAAAATCATGCCAGGACAACCCCCATCGTACGGGCACTGCTGAGCATACCGTTGTTTCACGTCAGCGCCCTGTTTTCCCAGTTTCTGCTCAACCTGCGGGGCGGTCGACCGCTGGTGCTTATGTACAAATGGGATGCCGCCGAAGCCTGCCGCCTGGTTCATCAGGAACAGATCTCAACGATGGCAGGCGCCCCCTCCATGCTGCTGGATCTGCTGCGTCACCCGGACTTCGAAACCATTGATCATTCACACCTGATTAACCTGTCCGTAGGTGGCGCAGCCACACCGGCAAAGCTGTTGGCACTGGTGCGTGAAAAAGCGCCTACGGCCCTTTCCGGTGCCGGCTGGGGGATGACTGAATCCACCTCGGTGGGCGCATCCTTCACCGGTCATTTTATCGACCTAAAGCCCAAAGCCAGTGGTTTCCCCGCTCCCATTGTGGAAATGCGTTTCTGCAATGACGCTGGCGACGAGCTGCCTGCCGGTGAGGCGGGTGAAATCTGGATCAAAAGCCCCGGAATCTGCACCAGCTATTACCAAAACCCACAAGCAAGCGCTGAGACATTTCAAGACGGCTGGCTACGCACAGGGGACGTAGGCTATCTGGACGAAGATGGCTGCCTGTATATTTGTGACCGTGTAAAAGACATGGTCAACCGCAATGGCGAGAATATCTACCCCGTCGAGATTGAAAACTGCCTGCAATCTATGCCAGGCGTTGAGTTTGTCGTCGCCTTCGGCATCCCCAGTGAACAGCACGGCGAGGAACTGGCGGTGGTGATCAAAACCCGGGACAACAACTTGACCGAAGCCGACGTGCAGGGGTTCTGCAAACAGCATTTAGCCCACTTCAAAGTACCCAGCAAAGTGGCGTTTACCGATCAGGACTTCCCCCGCAACGCCACCAGCAAAGTGCTTAAAAAAGAAGTCAGGGCTATGTTCTTCCCTGAATAAGCGCCCAGATAAAATTTATCACCCGAAAAATGACAGTAATGGCCGTGCATCAGATTGTGTGATTGCTCGGCCTTTTGTGGCTGGCTGTTGATATTCAAACTTGCCAGCCTTTACTTTAGTTCATATGCACTATCCCAAAAAATACAGATAACCGAAAAAGCTTTGCGACGAATTTTCTTTTTTGCAATAGTAAATTAACTCAAATTTAACCCATAACTTCGGATTTGTCATATGTCATCTCTTGACCAATTCAGGCAGGAAACTCGCGAGTGGCTGTCGAAAAACTGCCCTGAATCCCAGCGTCAACCTGTGAAAAAGAATGAAATCATCTGGGGCGGCCGACGCCGAAAATTTCCCAGTGTCGATGCCCAGCTGTGGTTTGAACGCATGCGCGACAAAGGCTGGATTGCCCCGGATTGGCCGAAAGAATATGGCGGTGGCAACCTGTCGGTCGATGAATGCAAAATTCTGGAACAGGAAATGAGAAGCCTGGGCTGTCGACCTCCACTCTACGATCAGGGTCTGTGGATGTTCGGACCGGCACTGCTGAAATACGGCTCCGAAGATCAGAAAAAAGAGCATTTAACCAAAATTACCCAGGGTGAAATTCGTTGGTGTCAAGGGTATTCCGAGCCAGGTGCCGGGTCCGATTTGGCAGGACTCAAAACCAAAGCAGAAGACTGCGGCGACCATTTTCTGGTTAACGGATCCAAAATCTGGACAACCTACGCCGATCAGGCCGATTGGATCTTCTGTCTAGTGCGAACCAATACCGAGGTTGCTAAACAGCAAGGCATTAGCTTCCTGTTGATCGACATGGAAAGCGAAGGTGTAACCACGTCACCGATTGAATTAATCAGTGGCGAGTCGGAATTCTGTCAAACGTTTTTCGACAACGTGAAAGTACCCAAAGAAAATTTGGTGTACGAAGTTGATAAGGGTTGGGAGGTTGCCAAAGAAGTACTGAAACACGAACGCAAGCTCATCAGCAAACTTGACCACATGACAGAGAAAGAAGATCGCAGCGTCATGGAATTGGCTAAAGAAGTCATTGGTCTGGACAGCAACGGCAAACTGCGCAACAGCAGCTTGCGCGACCAGCTGACCCGTCACTTGATGGCAGAACAAGCCGATCAACTGAGTGGGCTGCGCATCTTCCAGCAGATGCGAGCCGGACAGCCGGATCCAAAGCTGCCTCTGACCATGAAGTACGCCAACACTTCCGAGCAGCAGCGTAAGGATGAGCTGTTCCTGGCTATTCTCGGCAATCAGGGACTCACCTGGCAGGATGAGGCGTTCCCCAAAAGTTATCGCACTCTGGTACAAAACTGGGCCTACAACAAATCCCTGACCATTGCCGGTGGCACCTCGGAAATTCAACTCAACATCATTGCCAAGCGCGCCCTGGGCCTGCCTGAATAACAAGCGGACTATGCCTCCAATGAATATGGTTTTAAACGAAGAACAACGACTCCTTAAAGATACAATTCAGGATTTCCTGAGCACCAATGCGCCAGTGACCGCCTTTCGCAAACTGCGTGATACCCAGGATAACCAGGGCTATAGCACCGAACTCTGGCGACATTTATGCGAGCTCGGTATCGCGGCCATTGTTATGCCTGAAGAACATGGCGGCCTGGGCTTTGGCTATCTGGGACTGGGCGCTGTGCTGGAAGAGTGTGGCAAAAACCTTACCGCATCGCCCCTTCTTGCCAGTGTGGTACTCGGGGCCTCCGCGCTGGAATTGGCCGGTAATGAAACCCAGCAAAGCCTGCTCGATGAGGTGGCCAGCGGCAGTCTGACCTTGGCTTTGGCCATTGATGAACACTCACATTTTGATCCCTTGCAGACCCGGACATCTCTCACCGAGAACGACAGCGGTTTCACACTCAACGGGCACAAAGTCTTTGTGCTGGACGGCCACACTGCCGATCGCCTGATCGTTGTGACGCGCAGTCGAGGTGAAGCGGGAAGCCGAGACGGTCTGTCACTGGTCATGCTCGACAGCCAAACACCCGGCGTCAAAATTGACCGCCATCAGCTGATGGACGGCCGCAACGTCGCCAGCATTCAGTTTGAGCAGGTGTCCCTGCCTGCAGATGCCCTGCTGGGTGAACTGCACAACGGTTTTGCCGTGATCCACACGTTGATTGATCGCGCTGCCATTTGTGTGGCCGCAGAAATGTTAGGTTCGGCTCAAGAAGTCTTCGATCGCACGCTGGAATACCTTAAAGAACGCGAGCAGTTTGGCGTCAAGATTGGCAGCTTTCAGGCCCTGCAACACCGCTGTGCGCAAATGCTCTGCCAGCTTGAACACTGTCGATCGGCGGTTGTGGGCGCACTGGCCGCGCTGGATAAAGGCAGTCGCGGTGTTTCTGTCCAGGCCAGTACGGCCAAGGCACTGGCCAATGACTGCCTGCAGCACATCAGCAATGAAGCGGTACAAATGCACGGCGGCATGGGCGTGACCGATGAACTGGATATCGGTTTGTTCCTGAAACGCTCCCGCGTCTGCAATCAGATCTTTGGGGACAGCATCTATCACCGCGATCGCTTTGCTACTTTGATGGGTTACTAAGGGTCAAGTACCCCATCAGCTGACCGTCCGTTATGTGCCAATAACGGACGGTGACCGAAGGTTAAAAATCAAAGACAGTCATTATTCATACTCCCGGCCATATTAATCCATCGGTCTTCGCCGAGGAGTTTCTGCGTCTGAAATATGGCTTTTGACCTCTGTTTAGGCTTTTGGTCAATTAATTCTGCTTACGCTTGAGAATTTGGTGAAATCCAAAAGAACTATGATGGAATAAGTGCCTGTCTAGTCTTTGTAAGTGCCTGTCTAGGTTTTCCTTCATCATGATTCATGACGGGATACAGATAGATCTTTTTGGGGAGTGCCTGTCCTGTATTATTTTTCAATAAGGCAAACCGGCAATATCCAACTCCAAAGACCATAGCGTACCCGCGCCGGTAATATAAAGCGTTTTGCGCTCTGATCCACCGAATGCGGCGTTGGTAATGTTCGCGTCCACTTTAATTCTGGCGATCTCCTCGCCCGAAGGCGTAATCACGCGGATGTGTTGCAGACTGTGCTCGGTCACATAAAGGTTGCCCGCACAATCCACCGCCATGCCGTCGGGTGTTTCGACCTCTATTAAATCCACGCCAGCCCCCATCACGCCCTTCTCAATGGGGTACGCCCGCACGACCTGACCACCGGCAACATAGAGCGTAGTTTGGTCGGGGGAGAGGGAAACACCATTGGGGTTGACAAGGGTATCGTCAATGACAGTGACTTTCTCGCCATCGAATTGATAGACACGGGTTTTCTGCTGGCCTCCGGGTGCGGCCGAGCGTTGATAATCTGGGTCAGTGAAATAGAGAATGCCATCGCGCGAGAGGGTTAAATCATTCGGGGAATTAAAAGGTTGCCCGTCGTATCCGTTAACAATCATTTCTCGCTCGCCGGTGCTCGGGTTAAAGCGGGAAATGGCTTTACGGTCGTGCGTAGCGGCGAACAAAAACCCTTCACCATCCACCGCCAGGCCATTGCTGCCACTGTCAGCAATGGCTGTTGTCACTGTACCGTCGCTTTTCAATACCTGAACGCGAGAGGGGAAACCCGTGCCGAAAGTGAAATCGGAATAATACAGAGCGTCACCTATCCACGCCGGCCCTTCGAACAGCCCCGGGTCTGTCCGCGTGGTTTTGGTGGCAGCAATAGCTTCAGCGGTCAGCTCACCACTCGGTGGCGTACCTGGTTGTAGCGGGCAGGACCAGGTTTCAACTGCAACCTCCTTCTCGCTGGAGGTCTCCGCCACGTCTGCGGAATTTACAGTTGCCGGTGCCGATGCGATCAATAAAGCGGTAATGAATGCCGTGCATGAATAGCGGGGACAGAGAGTTACTTTCATTTTCAATTGACCTTATCAGTTTTTTTTGGAAGTGCCTATCTAGGCCTTCGATCCAGGTCTTTCTTGGCTTTGTGTACTTTGGCATTAGACACCTCGCCAGTTTTACTTTGGTGTCCGTTAAATCGGGGAAAGATTAGCGTCCAGCCCGCGCTTTTCAGCGGGCACTAGTGCTTGGCCTTGTTATTGTTTTTTTGATGCTATTCCAATTCAGTAACATAACACCACCGAAAATATAAATTACTAGCCATACAAAATTTGATAGGGAGTATCCCGAAGCATGAATAAGTAGGGGGATATCTACATAGCTTGTAACTCCCGACCTTTTTGCGGACATTAGTACAAAAGCGTATTGAGATACTAAGAACAACAAAATACACGCATACAATAAAATCTTTCCGATTTACTTTTTGGTAAAAAATAGAAATGGCTAGGATCACCGTATGAAGCATGTAAATTATACACATAGCTATGTTCTGTTTATTAGGATCTTCTAGACCTACAAAGTAATTGAAATACCCGACGCCCGAATCAACCGATACGACTAAGATTAGGGAGAAGAATATTATAGTAATTTTTCTATTGGTCATGATTGAACACTAACGCTCGCAACAGTGGAAAATTTGGAGCACATCGAGTAATTTTTCCGACTGCTTGCGCTTGTTATACGTTACCTGCATTCACTTCGCCATGTCCCAATTCGGCCAGAAGCAGACGTTAAGTTTTTCTATGACTCTGATTCCATTGATCACCATACCATCAACCTTTAAATCTAGATCATTCCAAGCACCGCGCCCCACGGAGTTACATGCGGCTAAACCCGCAACATAAGCCTTCATTCCGGCAAGAAATTTTCCCCGTAATTTATCCAAGAACGACAGCGCGTGGCCCTCAAGTATGTTTAAACCGTTTCAAATATTGTAATCATCAAAGAATCGACTTATTGATAATGCTGGAACACGAGGGTCTTGTTCTAAGGCATTATTTAAAGCTTCTCTATTAACCATTAATAGCCTGCGAAGATTCCGAATATCTTCTGGAACCCCAAGGGAATCCAAGAACCGAGCAACTCCAAATACAGCCAGCCTGTCTGTAACCCCAGAGTTAATTAGTCTCAAGTGAATCTGACGATTGACACCATATTGCATATACTGAGGCCAATTCACGACATGATCAGGAACTTCATCTTCATAAAGTTCGATTGCGAAACGTGTAAGCTGAGATAATGTCTGCTGTAACTCAAAGCCTATATCTATACAAACATATCTAACAACATCATCTACATCCTGCTCAAGGTCTTCAGCTATTTCTACATAAAAGCTGCCGGATACCCAACCATTTAATACATCTATGATAAGATCAGCACTATCCTCATAACCAATATGGTTCAACACTGGCTTAATTATATTATTAAACCATTTAGGTTCCTGTGGAGCGGTTAGAGACCGCCACATATCCTGATCAAGTATCTGACTTGCTTCAACATAATTAAGAAAGTTAAGCGAAGAACCTGTATTCCTCATTATGGTTCTCATCGTAGAGTCTGTTTCATAAAATATTCGCTCAGTCCTTAAAGAAAAAACCATTTTTAATAGATCAGTTAAACCCTCTTCATTGCAAAACTTAGATGCTAAAGTTTCAGATAACATCTGATCTAAAAATGTATCTAATTCTTCTTCAAGGATGTCTTCTGGTAAAGACTGTAAAAGTGACATATCAATAGATTCAAAGATATAAGAGATATCTTTTGCAACATCGGAATCAAAGAACTCCTGATTCAAGGTTAAATTCATTGCTTCTAGATAGTTTTTAAGAGCTTTAATGAGCGAGAATAAAAAGCCATGAGCTGACTCCAATTGAACATCATTTATAACTTCTAGGGCGTAGTCTCTTTCTGACTCATTAGCAAAAATAACTCTGCCACGAGTTTCCTTTCCCGCTCTACCTGCTCTTCCTATAATATTTTTTATATTCCTCTTTTCAATAAAGTCCTTGATTCTTCCATTAAATCGTTTGACCGTATGTAAAACTATAGTTCTGATTGGTAGATTAACTCCTTCCGCTAAAGTGGAAGTGCATATCAATATATTTAATTTTTTATCATTAATTGCCTGTTCCATTTCTCGACGCAATTCTTGAGGAAGATCTCCATGATGATAGCCAATCTTATTCTGAACCAATCTAGTTAACAAATGCTCTCCACCTAAAAGCATTGAAATATAATTAACAAGGTCTACAGGATGATTTTCCACTTGATACTGCTGCGTAATAAATGCATTTTTTTTCAACATATCTAAACATTTATTTGCTAAACCTCTAACACCAGACACGCCTTTCTCTGTAGTAAATAGAATTACAGAACCTGATATAGAAGCCTTAAAAGCTGAAGCACAAGCCAAAGTTAACAGTGAACTCCAACCTGGCAAGAGATTACTATTTCCTGCACCTTGATTAGTAAACTTAAGTTCGTATTTTTGAATGAAGTCGCTTAAAAAATAACTATAAGGTTGATCCAAGTGAGGGTTAAAGTCCAAAAACCACTTATCATTAACAGATCTAACAAAAGAATAATCTGTTACTACAGGCTTATAATCTGAGTTAATTAAACTGCTTTCATCTCCACCTAACCAGTCATTAATATCTGAAACATTTGGCAAGATAGCTGATATAAAAACAATCTTATCTACGGGATTCTCTCGTCTTTTAAATTTGGTCAGCAATAGTTCATATTGTAGACCTCGATTACCATCATCAATTAGATGCCCCTCATCACAAATCAAAACATCAAACCGATCAATGAAATCAGGGATAACTTGACAGAGCGCCTCAAACTTTTCAGGCGTAGAAATAACAACATCAGAATTTTCTACAGTCGTAGATTCAGAGCGAGTGGGAATATTACCTCCATAACTAGCTGAAATATCTACACCAACGTTACTCAGCCTAGAATACATTCCAGCCTTTACCTCTGCTGCTAGCGCCCTGAAAGGCACAAGAAATAGAACTTTATTACCTCTTACTTTAACTTCATTAAAGATGATAATTTCACACAGTGAAGTTTTTCCTGCAGAAGTAGGCATCTGCATGCTATAAGCAGGTTTTTCACCAGTAAGGATTCCAGATTCAACTGCTTTTACCTGTGAGGGCAATAACTCCCAGATAGGATGGCATCCGTTAGACGATAGCAACTCATTCCATACTGACATATCCTCACAGTCAGAATATCGCTCAAGAAGACTCCAAACATTTACACTTTTAAATCTATCAATACATTCATAAGCAAACTTTGAGCTAACAAAAAGCAATGGATCATGCTGAAGCCCAATTGCAACCTGCTCAGATAATATATCAAGGATATGGTCAAACCTTTGATACTCACCCCTACTCACCGCATCAAAAATTTCAACAGATAACTCGGTTTCCTCATCAGAAATTCGAGATAAAAATGAATATAGGAATTTCTCCTGCTCTATTTCAAAAATTTCTGGATCAATATCTTTTGCAATTAGAAATGCTGTTGGTGGTTGGTCTGCAAGATAATAAAGCGCCGCTGAATACAAAAGGTTACGATTCTTCTCTACTCCACTTATATATTTTGATGCTGCACTCTTTGAGAAAACCAGTAATGTCTTAGCACATGATAAAAGATTAGATTTCTTATCTTCGGATTCTTCCCTCAATGTACTAAATATATGAGAAAAAGTAGCTATATAAAGATCATCCACTCTATCATTAACAGTATAATCAGCCCAGCTCTGTTGAGGTATATTGAACTCAGCTGCGGCCTCCCAGGACTCAAACTCAGCCATCATGTGTAGCAGAAGTTCACTCATAGATCTGCCTCTGCACACGCACGCTGATATACCGATTCATAACGCTCTTTCAGATCATCAATACCAATAACAATGATCTCAAAGTCATGAGTTCTTTCAGGTAAATTAATATTTTTTGTTATCTCGTTATTCAGAAACGTCCTATCAACAACAGCAACAGCTCGATATATCTTCGAATAACGGGTATTTAATTCATCCGCAAACCGAGAGGCCAAGGCTAAATCATCTTGATTCCCTTCATCAATGGCTTTTTCTTTAAGCCATACAAGTGTTTTGGCAAGCCTGCCAGTTCTATCCGACTCATATCCTGAGATAGCACTTGCAATAGGGTCAAATGTACTAGAAGTTGCTTTCTGTTTAGACTCAGCACATATAACAAAATCATCTTCTGAAGGATTATTCAAATCTTCAATATTAAATAAAACAACATCTGAGTGTGGCGCGGCCTTTTTCCTATCCTGCTTGTATCTCCACTTCTTAATTAGTTTCAAATCATCTTCATACTGCCTATCTAAAAAATAAAGAGTAAATATTTCTCCGAAATCACCTGACATTACACTTCCCTTGTCAGGAATCTTGTTAGCGATCAATTCACTATAGGTTAGGCCTGTTTGATTAGCCCTCTCTTCTAGTTTTTCTTGAGAGATATAACAGCTGGCCAGCCTATCTACAAGATAATCCTCTAGCTGTTGTGCAGAATTGTCAGATAAAACATGACAAGTAACATCTAAGCTACCTTCAGGACGCTCATTCAGCTCTTCTATAAAATCCATTATTAATTCTTCTTAAAATTCTCAGTCTGCTCAAATATCTCTGTATAAACCTCATCGAACCAACGGAGTGATACCTTACATTTGACACTACAAGATACCTATCCACTGTCCGCTTTGGGTTGTGGGTTCAAGCGGTGATTGCAACGCTATCCTTCTAATAAAGAGGAAGCGTAGCCATGAAACAAAGAAAACGGATATTTTATACCGCTGAACAACGGGCTTTGATGTGGGATCGCTATCATAAAGGCGATTCCCTTGCCGATATAGCACGCTTATTTGACAGATATCACTCATCTATTGAACAAATCATTGCCGAAACAGGTGGAATTCGACCGCCAGAGAGAAAACGTGCTAAAAGAAGTTTGTCATTATCCGAACGTGAAGAGATTTCCCGAGGCCTTGTTGCTCAAGAGAGTGTCCGGTCAATAGCGGTTCGTCTTTCTCGCTCCCCCTCCACTATTAGCCGTGAAATCAATCGTAACGGCGGTTGCCAGTACTACCGTGCCAGTCAAGCTGATAAGGCGGCATGGGAGCGAGCTAAACGACCAAAATCTTGTAAGCTATTATGCAATAAGCCTTTGAGCCAGATGGTTGCCAAAAAGCTCAAAAGGCGATGGTCTCCTCAGCAGATATCAGGTTGGTTGAAAAGAATATTCTCGTCAGAGAGCTTTTACGTGTCACATGAAACGATTTACAAAACATTGTATATACAAGCTCGAGGGGCTTTAAAGAAAGAGCTTGTCCATTGTTTACGTACACAGCGCGTTAAACGTAGATCCAAGCATTCAAGCAGAAAGGGCCTTGGACAGGGAAAAATTGTCGATGCAGTGCCAATAAGTGAGAGACCAGCTTCCATTGAGGATCGGGCTATCCCTGGGCACTGGGAAGGGGATTTAATCGAGGGTTGTAACAATAGCTATGTGGCCACCTTAGTTGAACGTCATACTCGTTACGTTATGTTGCTCAAGTTGAAAGACAAAAAGACTGCAACCGTTATCGCTGCACTGATTAAGCAGTCAAAACAACTACCAAGTGAACTCTACAAATCCCTGACTTGGGATAGAGGGTGTGAGATGAATGACCATAAGGAGTTTACTGTAGCAACAGACATTCAGATCTACCTGTGTGATCCTCAGTCGCCCTGGCAGAGAGGTTCAAATGAAAATACGAATCGGCTGTTGAGACAGTATCTGCCTAAAGGAACGGATCTTTCGGTTCACTCACAAGCAAAGTTGAACGCTATCGCTCGACAGCTAAATGAGAGGCCTAGAAAAACCTTGGATTATGAATCTCCCGCTGATAGATTTAACGCGTGTGTTGCGGCGACCGAGAGAATGTCCCACTAACTGTGTAAACCCCGTGATTCATATTACCCTAGAGGAGTTAATGAATCATGGTATCGACAATGAAAAACAAAGAACTACAGGACATGGCCGACAAGGTGGCTGGCG
>NZ_JAAONZ010000006.1 GCF_011602365.1 Pseudomaricurvus hydrocarbonicus | reverse complement strand
CAACCATCGTTGACTGGCTGTAGTTGTACTTTTTGAAGTTTGGCATGGCGGTAGTCCTTTTCCGATGCCTAATTTTATCAAAAAACACCTATTTTTAGGAGTTTTTCTACAATTTCAACGCCTGCATAAGCGGCGGTGCTGCGTGGTGAAAAATGGTGCAACAATGAGCACCAGCGAATGCACCATTTTTTGCCACGTAGCGCCGTCCAGTGGAGGCCAAAGGCCGGAACGATGCTTGATGCAATTGTTATGCATATACCGAAGACCTAAGCTTAGTCCGTAAACATTCTACCAATGGGCATATTTTACAACAGCATCTACTTTTTACCATTATTGTGAATACTAAGTACCGCTAGGCCCAGTACAAGAATAATGATGCTCAGATTATTTCTTTCTGTTAGGTGAAGATAGTTACGGACAGCATCATCAACCTTAATACTTTCTGACTTATCAACAATCTCTTGAGATAACATTACTTGGCGATACACAACACCTGGCCTAAAAAATGCTAATTCGATAATCAAACACAGGAACAATATTAAAACTATATGTCGCGACCAATTTTTCCTAAATAGAAACGTGAGCAGTGTTAGTACTAATGTTGTGAAAGCGTAAAAAGCATTTTCTTCAGTCATCAGAATTTCTATACATTAATCAAAACACCAACTGGGATGCATAACGCAGAGGTAACCGGCCCAGCTGCGTTGTGCCACTATTTGGTAAAGTGAGCGTAGCGAACCAAATAGTGGTGCGGCGTAGTTGGGTCCGGTTGACCGTATTGTTAAAACTGGCGACACTCATTACTGAACAACCGCCACTTTGTAGCGCCCCAGGCGCCACCAAACCTTTAAGCTGAGACAATTAGAACACCTTAATTGTAGCCTACCCGGTAACCGTTAGGTGCCACCCTAGAATGCAATCTACTCAACTTAACCACAGACTACACGACAGCCAAGAAGAACAAACTGTACGATGGTGGACACTTTAACAGCCTGCCCAGCCTCACGCTGGCTCTGCGATAACGAATGGTGGTAGAGCCCAACGAACTGAACCAATATCACGCTACAGCTACACACCTTGCCACTGCTAACCAATACAGATCAGGCGAAGCACAATCCGAATTCAAAGAACTATCAGACCGCGCCATTTAACGCTTTGGTAACGGGACCGCCGGAGCGGAACAGGCATGTGGTAACGTGAGCGCAGCGAACCACATGCTTGTGTAGCGTAGGTGGTTCCCGTTGACCAACTTGTTATGTGCGTAACCGTCGCGCTTTAACATACTTTGCCAAAAGACCAACGGGTAAAGAAATTACCGAGTAGAGAACAGCAAACAATACAACAGTAACAGGAACGCTAAACGGGAACCAACTATATGTAGTTAAAGAACTAAACAGCGCAGCAAGAGAGGACATTGCGAAGGCATTTCGCAATTCACCGTTCTTACACCTATAAGCCACATAACTACATGGAATAACTATTTTCAGAAACTCAAATATATAATCGAACGTTTGATAGAAAACATGATCTCTAACCGCTACGTGATCTTCATGGGAGTAAGCTCCAGCATCACCAAATAACATCCCCTCTGTATATGAAATTACCCAAGAATTGAATATAGAGAAAATTATGGCAAGGAATGTATATATTCCGACTGCAAAAATAAGGGATCTTAAATCTATTTTTCTCATCTAGAACTCGAAATCACATAACGCTGAGGTAACCGGCCCGGCTGCGTTGTGCCACTATTTGGTACAGTGAGCGTAGCGAACCAAATAGTGGTGCGGCGTAGCTGGGTCCGGTTGACCGTATTGTTAAAACTGGCGACACTCATTACTGAACAACACCACGTTGTGGCGCCCCAGCGCCACCGAACCTTTAAACTGCGACATTTAGAACACCGTAATTGTAGCTTAAACTGCAACTGAACAACGCCGCCTTAGAAGGCAATCAACTTAGCTCAGCCACCAATCTAAACGGCAGCCAAGAAGAACGAACTGTATATTGGCTGACACCTTAACAGCCTGCCCAACTTTAAACCCTGCTCAGCGACACTGAACGGTGGTAGAGCCCAACGAACTGAACCAGCACCACGCTACTACCAGCTTCATTACCACTGCCCAGCCACTACAGATCAGGCGAAGCCCACTCTGAATTCAAAGAACTATCAGGCCGCGCCATTTAACGCCTGTAGCACCTGCAGACAAACGGCGCAGCTGTTTGGCTGTCCGGTGCCTACACTTGTTAGCCACGCCACTTCACTTTATTTAATATTGCTAAACTATGTAAACCACAAAAATAAATACTTTGCTTTTGGTTTTCGGTTTTGCTTTTAATTTAAAGCTGCGAATGAACGGCTCATTTCACAGCCTGATTAAAAACATACGTAACTTTGGCCTCGTTCGATTTTAGCGGCCTCCTGGCCGCCTGAACGCAACCAACTTTTTATTCGTCACCTACGCTCTTCGCGAACGCTACAAAACACACCCTTTTCTTTTGCACCGCAGCTCAGGAGCGCAACTAACCTTCCGACGACGGAAAAAGGCTAACGTTGAGGTAACCGGCACAGCTGCGTTGCGCCACTATTTGGTAAAGTGAGCAAAGCGAACCAAATAGTGGTGCGGCGTAGCTGTGTCCGCGTTGACCGTATTGTTATAAGCTTGCGAGCTGTCCGAGAAGAGTATTAGCTTTAACTCGCCATTCTCGAAGGGACTCACAATTACTTTTAATAAAATCATCCTCTTCTTCCCAAGACATTTGGCTCAACGTGCTATCAATTTCGCCGTACAACTCCCTAAAATCGTTTGCAAACTTTGAACCTACTACACCGCATTCTTCAAGCCAAGGAAGAAAATCTAGAGGCATCGTATCAAATATATCATCCAGATATGCAAGACCTTCCTTATTCAAGCGTAATTGCTCTTCGGTTGTAGTCGCCAGAGCATTCAATGCCTCTCTGAGTATCATGACGTTGTATTTAGTTTGATCCACCGAAATTTCCGTGCTTATAACATATTATTCAATGTCGTGATGACGTACTTAAATACGTCACCATGACACATATCCACAAAAAATTACCCACTAAAAACCGGATAATCCCATCCATTTCAAACCATTAAAAACTCTGACGTGTTTCAACACGTCACCGTGAAGTGTATCCACTGTAACTCTGAAGAGGAACAACACAAAGAAGTAACATTCAAGAAAGCGGCACCTCCCTCGCTCATACTTATGTCTGGTTATCCGTCCCTGTTGGCCTTATTGGCGCCATATTCAACAACCCATTGTTGACCAGGCTCACCCGCCTTTCAATACTGTATGCATGACCAGTCGTGAGAACCGCCATGCCGTCCCCCTTTATTGAATCTGTACGTCATACCATTCGCGCCAAGAACTACAGCGTGCGTACTGAAAAAACCTACCTGCACTGGATCATCCGGTATATCCGTTTTCATCAATATCAGCACCCCGATACGCTCAATGAGTTTCACATCCGCACATTTCTGGAACATCTGGCCATTAACCG
This sequence comes from Pseudomaricurvus hydrocarbonicus, assembly GCF_011602365.1. Lineage (GTDB taxonomy): Bacteria > Pseudomonadota > Gammaproteobacteria > Pseudomonadales > Cellvibrionaceae > Pseudomaricurvus > Pseudomaricurvus hydrocarbonicus. Next base: position 252,394 of record NZ_JAAONZ010000006.1, on the reverse strand, counting down.
GCGGGTCTCACCCAACACCCAAAAAACCGCGTTGAACGCGCTGGTGTTTTTATACCGCACCTGCCTCCAGCGGGAACTGGCCGACTTCAGCGATTTTCATCGAGCCAGTGCGCCAAAAAAATTACCCACCGTACTGACCGTCGAGGAGATCGCGAAGCTGTTTCTGCATTTACAGGGGGATGCCTATTTATGTGGGGCGCTGATGTACGGCTCGGGCTTAAGGGTGATGGAAACCGTGCGTTTGCGCCATCAGGACATCGATACGGATAAGTTGACGGTGCTGGTGCGCGAGGGCAAAGGACGCAAGTCGCGCATCACCACACTGGCACCTCAGTTAGTCCAAACGCTAAACCTTCAGAAAGACCATATCGCGACCCTGTTCGCAAAAGACCGCCTCACCCCCAACTGGGATGGGGTCTTTTTGCCCTACGCGCTGGAGCGAAAATACCCGAATGCGCCGTTTGAGCTGGGCTGGCAATATTTATTTCCGGCCCGCAACTTCAGTCTTGATCCCCGCAGTGGCAAGCAACGCAGGCACCACATTGGCGAGCAGATTTTGCAGCGCGCCATCAAAAAAGCCCTGCGCGAGGCGGCCATTCACAAACCGGCTTCGTGCCATACCTTACGGCATTCCTTCGCCACCCATCTGCTGGAACGCGGCGCAGACATCCGCACGATTCAGGAGCAGTTGGGCCACAGCGATGTGCGCACTACCGAAATTTATACCCATGTCTTAAATCGTGGCGGCCGGGCGGTGATCAGCCCCTTTAGCCATCTGGCTAATATGCAAGGCAGCCACATGCCGCCGCACGAATAACTCGTCACCACAAAGCAATGACCGCATACACAAAACCATTAACTGCAGTCATCCAGCTGCGCTTAAAAAATCTGCGACTCAAAAAACTGCAATTCAAAAAAAGCCCCGTGCATTGACTGCACGGGGCTTGTAGTAAGCAGGCTATGGCTCTTAACCGTTACACGCCTTCTGGCTCGACCTCATAACGGCTCAGATAACGTTCAAAAGCCGGCTTCACAGTGTCGACACTCAGACCGAACTTTTCCAGATTGTATTCGTGCTTGCCGAACTTGTTCTGCGGGTTGTCATCCAGCCAGGATTGCATGCCGGCTTCGGCTTCCGTGGTGAAGTCATCGCCTAACGATGTGTACAGCTTGCGCATGGCACTGATGGGGTCGTTCATCAGGTCGGCGTAGTGCACATCGATAACGCGGTCTTCACCGTGCTGGTCGCGGAAGTCCATCACGCGGTTAGCGTGCTCGGCGGCTTGGTAGAGGCAGTTTTGACCGATGTACTCGGCGTCTACCGGACCGACCGAACCGTGCCCCTGGGAGATGATGCCGCAGAACGATCCGGTGGCTGTCAGGGGATCGCGGTGGGTCAGCACCAGGCGCGCGTCCGGATAGACTTTCAGCAGCGTTTCCAGAAACAAAGAATGCGACGGCATTTTCAGGTTCCAGACACCCGGCGCGTGATGTTGCAGCACCTGCAGGTATTTCTTGTGATATTCATAGGCACTGGTCATGTCGGTGGACAGCAACCAGTCGCGGTAGTTGGGGCACTTGCCACGGGATTCCCACATCAGAGTTTTGAAGTCGTGCGCCATGATGTACACGTCTTCGTTGGGGTAGATGGCCGAGCTGCGGTAGTACTTGCCCATCTCGGGCATGGCCGCCAGCATTTTCTTTTCCATCTCCAGGCGGGCCACCGCACGGGGATCGGTGGTCAGGGTGGCGCTGGTGGCCGGCGGAACCGGATCGTCGATTTCCCAGGTCAGCGGTGAGCGACGGGCGGGGTCAGTGGCCAGCAGATTGCTCAACAAGGTGGTGCCGGTACGCGGCACACCGAACACAAACACGGGTTTCTCGACAGGGCGCTGCAGCAGCTCCGGATTCTGATTCAGGTAGTCCGTGGTCTTGAGGCGGTTGCACAGGGACATCATCAGAGACCCTTGCAGGCGCTCATTGGCAGACGCGCCGTTTGCGTTGTAATCCCCCAGCAGAATATCCAGCCCTTCGCGATAGCTGTTGCCGCCAAAATCCTCTAACCCGGTGGCGCTTTGTGCCTGGGCAATTAACTCGTCTGCGACCAGTGTTTGTGACATGGAGAAATTCCTCTCAGTGGCATCTAAATGCTCATTATGATTTTCATGGGTACTGGTGTTTCGCTCAACCGGCATGCCAATACTAGCACCGTGATTGCGCCGACCCGACTGCAGTGCAAATAATGCGGTGCGCAAAGGCCTCTTGGCAACGCCCGTCAGCTTCGAGCTCAGGCCAGAATGTCTCTATCTGGCCGTCGGAAAAATCGTTAACGCCAGCCTGCTAAAGCCCAAAACCATCGGCGCTGTACGCAATTTCTGGCCTATGCTGTTTTTGTCCTTTCAACAGTATGGCGGCCGGTTGTCGATATTGTTCGCGGTTGAGTAGCGCCACCGACTCACCGACACTGTCTAACACGATAGAAACAGTGTCTGGCTTCTCAAAGACACCATCTGACCCTATACAGAATTGACAGTAATCATAAAAAACAACGTTTCAGCCGATCACGGCACAGGAGAAGAGTTATGTCTAAAGGCTTATTTGATCTGACGGGTAAAGTCACTTTGGTCACCGGCGGCAACGGTGGCATTGGCCTGGGGTTCGCCAAGGGGATCGCCAAACAAGGTGGCAGTATTGCGATCTGGGCTCGTAATGCCGAGAAGAATGCCGCCGCCAAGGCCGAATTGGAGGCTGCCGGAGCTGCACGAGTTGAGACCTATCAGGTCGACGCCTCTTCCGAGCAGGCGATTATCGACGGCTACGAACAACTGCTGAGTGACTTCGGCCGCATCGATTGCGTCTTCGCCAACTCCGGTCGCGCCTCACGTTCACGCTCGGTGCTGACACTGGACTCCGAAGAGTGGCACGATCTGCTCAACGTTAACTTGCACGGTGCCTTCTTCACCCTCCGCGAAGGTGCCAAACAGATGGTCAAACGGGCTGAAGCCGGTGAGCCCGGCGGTTCACTGGTTTATTGCGGCAGTCTCTCGATGTTCCACGGGATTGCCGGCATCAATAATTACGCGGCCTCCAAAGGCGGTATGGGCGCAGTGGTCCGCGGCATGGCGGCAGAACTGGGGCAATACGAAATCCGCTGCAACACCATTGCTCCGGGTTACATCAAAACCAATATTGGTTCCGACGGCGGTATGAGCCCGGAAATGGAAGAGCGCATGAAGCAGGTTGACGCGCACTTTTCTGCCAAAACCCCGATACACCGTGTGGGTAAAATCGAAGATTTTGAAGGTATTGGTGCTTACCTGTGCAGTGACGCCTCCTCTTTCCACACCGGCGACACCATCGTGATTGATGGCGGCAGTCTGGTCTACCCTCCATACGCGTTTTAAATTTGAGTCTATCCATGTAAACCGGAAAGATACCCGTTAAAACCCCAGAGAGCTGTCATCGCCGGTGAGAATCGGATAAACCGGAGAGAGCCTTGCACCGTTGGAGTGAACCAATTTATGCGCTTACTGAAAATTCACAACGTCAATGACGTACGTCTGGACGCCTACCAGCGTCCAGACGCGGGCCCCAAGGATGTGGTCGTCAAAATGAAAGCCTGCGGCATTTGCGGCAGTGACCTGTCCTACATCAAACACGGCGGCATCCCGACCCCGGGCACCATTACCGCCCTGGGTCACGAAGGTGCCGGCGAGATCATGCAGGTTGGCCCCGAGGTTGAGGGCATCAGCGTTGGCCAGCGCGTCATCGTCAACCCGATGCAGACGCCGAGCAACATCGGCAGCGGCGGCCCCGAGGGCGCGTTTACCGAGGAACTGCTGGTACGCGAGGCGCGACTGGGCGCCTCGATTTTGCCCATTCCGGCAGACATCCCCTACGATGTGGCCGCCATGTGCGAGCCCTTGGCGGTGGCCATGCACGGAGTGAATCGCGCCGAGGTGAAAGCCGGGGATAAAGCCGTTGTCTTTGGCTGTGGCCCGATTGGTCTGGGCATGGTGTTGTGGCTGGTGGACCGCGGTGTGGATGTGGTTGCCCTGGATCTCGCAGCCGAGCGTCGCGAGCGCGCCATGGCGTTGGGCGCACAGGCCGCACTCGACCCCACCCAAATCGACCTGCGCACCGAACTGGCCAGACTGCACGGTGAAGTGCCTTCATACGGTCGCGTGGGTGTGGGTACCGATGCGTTTATCGATGCCGCCGGCGCCCCCAACATACTTTCCGAAGTGGTGGCCATGGCCAAATTCCACTCCCGGTTTGTGATCACTGCCGCTCACATGAAACCCATCGAGCTGCCCGCCGGGCGCATGCTGACCAGTGAAATGACCATCACCACCGCCATGGGCTACCCCACCGAAATGCCGGACGTGATCGCCGCCATGCCTCGCCTGAAAGACAAGATCGCCAGCATGATCAGCCATCATCTGCCGCTCGATCAGGTACTGGAAGGGTTGAAGATTGCCGCCACTCCCGAATCCTGTAAAGTCATGGTAAACATCAACGAGGAGTGAGCATGAGTACTGAAACCTCTGACAACAAGCCTCAACTTGCCGCTCTCGTTCAGGCGGGCGACCAGCAAACCGAAGCGGTGAAGATCAATGACTTTATCTTTATGGCCCGGGACATCTCTAACGCTTATCTGGTCACTACCGATGATGGCGATGTGATGATCAACGCCGGCTTCATCAACAGCGCCGAGCGCAACCAATCGGTAATCGGCCCCGTCCGCACAGGTCCATTAAAATACATCATCCTGACCCAGGCGCACGCCGATCATTTTGGCGGTGTGCCGGTTTTGCGCGAGGCGATCACCCAGATCATTACCGAACATCGCTTTGTCGACACCTGGACATTCTTCGACCGTCTGGGCCCCTACCTCAAGGGTCGCTCGGGCAAACTCTGGACCGGCACCATCAAGGGCCGGGATAAGATTGTGGTACCCGAAGTGACACCGGATATCGAAGTGATTGGACAGTACGACTTCGAGCTCGGCGGACGCCGTTTCGACGTGATCTCCACGCCTGGTGGTGAAGCTCCCGATGCCATGGTGGTATGGATGCCACGGGAAAAGGTGGTGTTCACGGGCAATCTGTTTGGCCCGGTGTTTCTGTCCATGCCCAACCTGTGCACCATGCGCGGGGACAAGCCGCGCTCGGCTGCCCTGTGGCTGGAGTGTCTGGAAAAGGTACGCGACCTGAATGCCGAGCTGTTGATCACCGGCCACGGCGACCCCATCGAAGGCGCCGACACCATCCGTGCAAATCTGGATAAAATGCACGGCGCCGTGTCCTACATACTCAATGCCACGCTGGACGGCATGAACGCCGGCAAGGACGTGCACACGCTGATGCGCGACATTCAATTGCCTGAGGATTTACAGATCGGTGAATTCCACGGCAAGGTCAGCTGGGCGGTACGCACCATCTGGGAAGAGTATTCCGGCTGGTTCCACATGGACTACACCACGTCTCTGTATGCGGTTCCCCGCGCCAGTGTGGCGGCCGATCTGGCCGAGCTGGCCGGCGGCACGCAATCCCTGGCCAAACGCGCGCAACAAAAGCTGGAGGCCGATCAGCCGCTGCAAGCCCTGCACCTGCTGGAAGTCGCGCTCGACGCAGAGCCCCATTGCAAGGCGGCACTGACTGTCAAACAAGCGGTGCTGGGCACATTGCTGCAACAATCCGGTGGCTCTAACCTGAGCGAAACCATGTGGCTGAAGACGGAATTGACGGCCACAGAAACTCAGCTGGGCTGATCGATTTTACTAGTCTGCAAACCTGTAGAGTGGTTAGACCCTAACCACTCGCATTTTTGTCTACTTACGCTTTCCCTGCTCTGGTTTCTACTACTCTGGTTTCAACTACTCTGGTTCCAACTTCTCTGGTTCCAACTACTCTGGATTTAGCTGCTCTGGATTTAGCTGCTTACACTTAACGACTCACGCTTTAACCACCTACGCTGAACGTCTCACGTTTTAACCGCTAGCGTTTAAGGCCTGGCGTTGTCTGGCCCGTTCGGCACCACCCGTTTAACAACGCCCGCTTAACAACACCGGTTGAGCAGTGTCCGCCAAGCCGCAGCAGCGCTTGCCCTCTCCAGGAGTCAGGCGGCGTGGCAGAGGTCAGGTGGCATGGCCAATATCGATGCCGCTGTGTATTGCCCTTCACGGGCAGCATACATTGGCCTCAGGGCTCTTACCTGGCTGCAATACATGGTCTAAGCCAGTAGCATCACTTACTGAGCGGCTTTCTTCTGACGGTAGAACTCAGACAGCACATCAAACGCAATTTTTTTCTCGCCGGTTTCAGACACCAATCCCTTGCGGTTGTAGGTGTCCTGAATGCCATTCAGTTCGCGCAGGTGGGAGCGAAAGTCTTTCAGCACCCAGGGCGAGTAGCCTTGCACCTGCGGGCTCTTTTCCAGCATGTCCAATTGCGCACGGTACACCTTGGCCTGGTATTCTTCCGACCAAATCAGCGCCTTGTCGGAGTGCAGCCCCTGCTTGGCACCGGCACCAAACTCGGAAATGATCATCGGTTTGCCAAAAGCATTGCTGAACCGAATTTCGCTCATCACCTCCAGCATGGCGTTGCGCATCAGGCCTTCGTCGACATGAAACGATTGTGCAAAAAACTTGGAGTAATACCAGCCGAAGTATTCGTTGTAACCGATGATGTCCACCACCTCACCCAGCTTGTCGTTAATGACCACATCAAACACCGGCGCTTCGGACACTGCTGACTTATCCTCAGCCTTCTGGGGAGTGGCGCCGTTACCGGCACTCTGCATCTTGGCCGCCATGGCCATCAGCCCTTCGCGCGCCTCTTGTGGTGTGTCCGGAGAGTTCAACAGGTATTCAAACAAGCGACGACCAATACCGGCGAACTCCTCATGACTGCCCACCAGCGCAGAGGCAATGGGCCGACCACTGTGGTCCATGGCCCGAGCAGTAGTCACCAGTTCGGTGAGAAAATCCAGGCGTGCCTGGGTTTGCGGGAAACTTTCGTTAGACACCGACCAGAAGATAATCGACGCCCGGTTCATATCGCGCGCAACGTTGTCCTGCACCTGGGATTTGGCCGCCGCCAGCGTCTGCGGGTTTTCCCAGTCGATCATGGACACGATTGGTACCTCGCTCCACAACATGATGCCCATCTCATCAGCCAGTTTGACGGTGTGCTCGTTGTGCGGGTAGTGCGCCAGGCGCACGAAGTTGGCGTTCAGTTCTTTCACCAGTTTGAACATGGCCGCCACATCCTTGCGGCTGTTGGAGAGCCCGGCGTGAAGAACGGTCTCTTCATGCATGCTGATGCCGCGCAGTTTAACCGGTTTGCCATTCAGCAAAATGTCAGTGCCCCGTGTCGCCACGGTGCGCAGGCCAATGCGGTCTTTGATACGCTCTTTGCCAAACGACAGCGCCACCTTGTAGAGGTAAGGGTTCTCGGGTGACCAGAGTTTCAGATTGCTTGCCTTCACCGCAAACTCGCCTAAGCCCTCTTCATTAGTGGTCACGGCCGTTTTAATGCCAGCACCCTTGATTGCCACTTCGACCTCGCGGCCAGCGACCTGGCCCCCTTCGAGTTTGACCCAGCCCTTGACCAGGCCCTGCTGCGCGTCCTCCAGATAGATGTGGTACTGGGAAACATGAGACTCCGGAATGGTGATCAAACCCACATCACGCGTCAGGCCCCCGTACTTCCAAAAATCGGAAGTGCGCATGGTCGGAATCGTCGTTTCGTCCAGGTGTGCATCAACCCGCACGATAAACCGGTTTTTGCCCGGCTTGAGAAAATCGGTGACATCAAAGTTGAACGCCGTGTAACCGCCAATATGACGTCCGACCAGTTTGTCATTCACAAATAAATCGGTGGTGTAATTGGCACCGCCAAAATGCATCAAATAACGTTTGCCCTGCTGCGGCTTAAGATTCACCGCCTTGTAATAGAGGATGCGGCTGCGGTAGCGGTCCAGTTCCGGACGCTGGCTGTTCCAGTCGCCGGGCACCTGCAGTTGGTTACGCTGATCAAAGCCGTGTTCCAGCAAATTCCAGCCAGTGTCCGGGTATTGAGTATTGTCGGTCAGGTAATCGCCTGCGGTGATCACCCGCCAGCTCATCCCCGCCTCGTCCATGAGAATGTCCCAGGCGCCATTAAGGGACTGGTACTCGCGGCCCTGGGCGTTCGTCAGCAACGGCGCTGGCGCTGGGTACACCATACTCGCCGGCTCCCCCATGAAGAAATCCATGGCGGCGTCGTCGGCCTTCTTTTGATCAACACCCGCCGCCCAGGTCAGCGAGGAAGATAACACCACCGCCAACACACTCAACCACTTTGCTGCGGCCGCTCTTGTTATGTTCATGACACCCTCTCTTTTAATGTTCGTGACAGTCCTTTAAACACCGGCTCTTTCTAGTTTCTAGTTTCTAGTTTCTAGTTTCTAGTTTCTCGCTGAGTTTAGCGCTTTGTTACTAACCACAAATTAACACAACCAACCATCGGCCAAGCAGTAACCACCGCCTGATCCGCTCTCGAAAACACGATCGATTCTGGCATGATGGCCTGACCAATTCAAGAATTATAAAAGTTTACCAGGCAGTCTCAAGACTTTAAGGCCGCAATTACACTAATTGACACAGTGCGGGGGAAATCTGTATTAGGCTGGACAACTGACATCGTATTGACTGCAGTGGCAATTACACTTACTTGCCTTACGCAAAACGCGGCTTTAGCCTTCTCTCTCAGCACTCTGGCCGCTGAGCGATACGAAAAGATACGAGCGCACATTACAATGGTACTCACCGTAAAGGGGGATGGTGAGTAGCTAATCCGCCCTACATCCCATCAACCATTACTTATTAAAATAAGAACAACGATATGACTCTGAAAAAACACCCGTTTCTCTATGGCTTGTTGGTTGTACTGCTGATCGCGTTTGGCATCACCTACAGCTGGACCTATACCCCTCACGGGCGCCTGGATTATCGCGCGGCCTTTTCTCTGCACCTGCTGAGTTTTGAGATCAACTACAAGCCCGATCCCGACATTGATTTTGAATTCAAATTGCCGGTCAATTTGATTTATGGCCTCAGCGGAACATTGCCCAAAGAGACGGTCAGCAAAACCGAAGACATTACGATCCCCGGTGACGGCGTGGATATTCCCGCCCGCATTTATTGGCCCGCCAGCACCGAGTTGAGTTCTGCCGACACACCTCTGCCAATCATGGTCTACTACCACGGTGGCGGGTTTGTGGTGGGGAGTGTGGATATTTTTGACCCGCTGGCCCGACAATTAAGCAACGTCGCGCACGCCATCGTCATTTCTGTGGATTACCGCCTGGCCCCCAAATACCCTTATCCTGCTGCGGTGGAGGACGGCTATGCCGCCTTGCAATGGGCGGCTCAGCATGCCGCCGAGCTCAATGGCGATGCGAACCGCATCATTGTTGCTGGCGACAGTGCCGGTGGCAATCTGGCGGCGGTGACCGCCCAAAAAGCCCGTGATGAGAACGGCCCGGCAATCCATGCCCAAATCCTCTACTACCCGGCAACCGACTTGACGGACACACACTATCCCAGCAAAGAGCTCTTCATTGACGGCTATGGTTTGTCCACTTCGGCCAGAAACGCTTTTGACACAGCTTATCTGGGGCACGTTACGGACAAAACCGATCCTTACGTATCGCCACTTTACGCAGCTCACCTGTCCAGCCTGCCCCCGGCGCTGATCGTGACGGCGGGTTTTGATCCGCTGCGTGATGATGGCCAGACCTACGCCAAACGCCTGCAGAGTGAAGGCACCGTCACCACACTTAAAAACTATCCCACCATGATCCACGGCTTCATGAGCATCGGACTGTTTTCACAACAGCGTGAAGCTCTTAATGCGACCCGTGAGTTTTTAGATCAGGTAGTGAAGCTTTAGTGCGGGCAATCTTAGGCCGGGCAAGCCTCGACGAAAAAAAAGGGCCTGATGGCCCTTTCCTTAATTAAAGCACTGTGACAACTATTAACGCGGCTGCATCCGAATGGCGCCATCCAGACGCACTGTTTCGCCATTGAGGTAGCCGTTGCGCACCATTTCCAGGGCCATGCTCGCATACTCATCGGCATTGCCCAGACGCGCCGGGTTCGGCACCATCGCCCCGAGTGCATCCAGCATTTTCTGCGGCGCTTTCATCAGTGCCGGGGTGGCAAAAATACCCGGCTGGATGGTGTTGATACGAATATTTTCACGCGCCAGGTCGCGCGCGATGGTCAGGGTCATGCCGACAATGGCCGCCTTGGCTGCCGAATAGGCCGCTTGCCCCATCTGACCTTCCGTCGCCGCCGCTGAGGCCGTGTTGATACAGACTCCGCGCTCGCCGTCGATGGGATCGAGGGTCATCATGCCAGCCGCTGAGCGAGTGATGCAGCGGAAGGTGCCGACGGTGTTGAGCTTTAGAACCCACTCAAACTTGTCCGACGGGAAGATGTCGACAGCACCGGTTTCTTTATTGCGCCGAGCGGTGGGAATAGCGTTGCCGCCGCCGGCACAGCACACCAGCACACGCTCCTGACCATTGGCCGCACGGGCCTTGGCAAACGCGGCATCAACGCTCTCATCCGACAACACATCCACCTGACAGAACACGGCACCGGTTTCTTCGGCGGCCTTTTCCCCGGTTTCTTCGTTCAGGTCAAAAATGGCGACTTTAACCCCCTGAGCCCGCAGCGCTTTGACTGTTGCCAGCCCCAAACCTGACGCACCTCCCGTCACTACGGCGGAAAGTGAAGAATCAATTTTCATGTACTATCTCCTGATCGCTTGTTATGGCATTTATTTGGCGTATTTTTATCTGTCGCGGAACAGGCACCTGACCCGACACGCAGTCTCTCTGATCTGTTGCAAGTGTGTCCCAACCCACCGTGTAGTCTGGCTTACAGCATCTCGCTTGGGGTTTTTACCGGATCTGCTGCGGTGGCTTTCAGAATTGGCCCGGGCAGCTGTCATGAACAGACAAGGTAACTTCCATTAAGAGACATTTATACCGGAAAAATCAGCCGTATACAACAACGCTGTTGAATAGTATACTCACTGAAAAAGTGACTCCGGAGGAGATAATAATATGACACAAGTAATGAAAGGGGTAAGAGTCCTCGAAGTGGCGCAATTTACCTTTGTGCCAGCCGCCGGTGCCATACTGGCCGACTGGGGTGCTGATGTAATCAAAATTGAACACCCGGTACGCGGTGACACTCAGCGCGGCTTCGTGAAGATGGGCGGTGTGGACACCAACCCCAACCGCAGCCCTTTCGTTGAACACCCCAACCGCGGCAAACGCAGTGTGGGCGTCGATATTTCCACTCCGGAAGGCATGGAAGTCATCTACGAACTGGCCAAGACCGCCGACGTATTTTTAACGAATTATCTGCCAAATCAGCGCCAGAAAATGAAGTTCGACCTCGAACACATCCGCGCGGTCAACCCCAACATCATTTACGCCCGCGGTAGCGCCTTCGGTGACAAAGGCCCTGAACGTGACACCGGCGGTTTCGACGGCACCGCCTTTTGGAACCGCAGCGGTATCGCTGACGCCATGTCCCCCAAAGAGTTAGGCGGTCCCATCGCTCAGGGAATTCCAGCCTTTGGCGATTCCATTGGCGGCATGAACATCGCCGGCGGTATTGCCGCTGCCCTGTTCCATCGCGCGCAGACAGGCGAAGCCACCGAAGTCGATGTCTCCCTGCTGAGCACCGCCTGGTGGGCATCAGGCACCTCCATCGACATGGGCATCGAAACCGGTCAGGTCATGGGCAACCGCATGCCTCAGTCCGGCGCCAACCCCGGCAACCCGCTGATGGGCAATTACTACGCCTCCGACGGCGGGGTGATCAACATGTGCACCCTGACACCAGGCAAACACATCAAGAGCTTCTTTGAACATATTGGACACGCTGAATGTGCTGAAGATGAGCGTTTCTCAACCCCCGAAGCCCTGATGAAAAACTGGGAAGCGGCCAGCGAAATCATCGTCGCCGCCTTCGCCGGGAAGGACTTTAAATACTGGCGCGAGCACCTCAAAACCTACACCGGTCAGTGGGCACCGGTACAGAGCTTGCTGGACATTGCCACCGATGAGCAGGCTCTGGCCAACGACATGCTGTTTGAAGTGGAAGCGTCCGACGGCGGTGAACCTATCAAGCTGGTACGAGGCCCTGTACAGTTCAACCACGAACCCGTGAAAACCGACCGCGCGCCCCTGGCCTCGGAGCACACCGAGCTGGTGTTGATGGAACTGGGCCTGGAGTGGGACAAGATCGAGGAACTGAAATCCAAAGGCGCGATCGCCTGATCCATGACGCGCCTGGCCAGCCTTACCGTTTTAGCTTTACGAAAAGGTTGGGGCCAGGCGGAAATGTACATTCGGTGTCCGGCAGCTGCTGACACCCTTCACACCTGATATACCTGAATAGTGGAACGAGAACATTATGAAACCAGGAACGAAACTCAAAAGTACGGTTTGCAACACAGAAGTGATGGTCATCAAAGGCAGCGACCTGGTAGTCGAGTGCGGCGGTGCCCCCATGACGGCTGAAGGTGCCGCAGAGAAAGGCAGTGTTAACCCTGACTTCGCCGGTGGCACCCTGATGGGCAAGCGCTATGTGAACGAAGATGGCTCCGTGGAACTGCTGTGCGTTAAAGCCGGTGAAGGTGCTCTGGCCATCGACGGTCAGCTGCTGCCCACCAAGGACGCCAAGCCTCTGCCGTCTTCGGATTAATTCCAGCGTCTTTATGAAGGCGTCGGTCAACTGTTGACACTTAGCCTTCTTACCGACGAATAGCCATCATCTGACCGAGTCGTTTTCTGACCTATGAACATTGTATTGATTCTGCAAATGGCGGCCGAAGCAGGCGCGGACCGAGTTGGTCTGGTTTGTGACGGTCGCCGCTGGACCTACGGCCAACTGCTTGAGGCCGCCAAGGGTGCTGCTGAGATTTTCATCAACAGTGGCTGTGAACAGGTGGCCCTGCTCGACGAGAGCAGCGAAGCGGCCCCCATCGCCCTGTTTGGTGCCGCCATGGCGGGTATCCCTTACGTGCCCCTCAATTACCGCCTCGCAGACGAAGCCCTGGGAGCCCTGCTCGACCGGATCAAGCCTGCCTATGTGATTGGTGACGTTGAGCGCAGTAATCGTCTCAGCCAGGGCCACACCTGTGCCACTCGCGAAGCGTTCGTGCAGGCCGCTGAAGAAGCCGCCGCTGGCGCCTCGGGCGAAGAGCGTGAAGGCGAAGGCATTGCCGCCCAGATCTTCACCAGTGGTACCACCGCCGCCCCCAAAGCCGCCCTGCTGCGCCACACCAACCTGTTGGGTTACATTCTGGGCGCCTACGAATTTATGACCGCCGAAGAAACGGACGCCCAGCTGGTGTGTGTACCGCCGTACCACATCGCCGGAATCTCTGCGCTGTTGAGCTCTTTCTACTCGATGCGCCGTATCGTCATGTTGCCGGCATTCGATCCGGACACCTGGCTGAAACTGGCCGGGGACGAGCAAGTAACCAATGCCTTCCTGGTACCGACCATGCTCGCCCGTGTCATTGCTCGCATGGAAGAAACCGGTAACGCGACTCTGCCCTCTGTGCAATCTATCGCCTACGGGGGCGGGCGTATGCCGCCGGAACTGATCGCCCAGGCACTGGACCTGTTCCCCAACTGTAATTTCACCAACGCCTATGGCCTGACGGAAACCAGCTCCACCATTGCCCTGCTGACCCCGGAAGACCATCGCACCGCCCATCAATCGGATGACCCTGCGGTACGAGCGCGTCTGGGTTCGGTGGGTAAACCCCTGCCGACCATCGAGCTGGAAATCCGCGATGACGAAGGCCAGGTACTGGCCGCCGGTGAACGCGGAGAAATTTACGTGCGCGGCGAACAGGTGTCAGGCGAGTACCGCGAGAAAAGCGTTCTCGATGCCGAAGGCTGGTTCCCGACCCGCGATGCGGGTTACCTGGATGATGAAGGCTATCTGTTTCTTGCGGGCCGCGCGGATGACGTGATCGTGCGCGGCGGCGAGAATATTTCTCCCGGTGAAATCGAAGATGTGCTGGCCACTCATCCGGCCATTGCCGACTCTGTGGCTGTAGGCGCACCCTCGGTTGAGTGGGGCGAGGCGGTGGCCGTGGCCGTGGTCATCAAACCCGGTGCCGAGACGCCCAGTAATAATGAGCTGTCCCAGCTGATTAAAGACCATCTGCGTTCCTCTCGTGTGCCCGAGAAAATCGCTGTCGTAGAAGAACTGCCCTACAATGAAATGGGCAAGCTGTTGCGCCGCGAAGTGAAAAAACTGTTTCTGGACTGACGATCAGCAAGCCATCAACCAGAAAACCGAAAAAGGCCGCGGCTCAGGTTGCGGCCTTTTTCTTGCATCCTTTTACTGAACGACCAGCGCATGTATATTCACCGGCAGTGAGTGATATACATTAGCGATACCGCATTACCCTTCCTGTACCGACTGATGGTCTCCGCAAACAGCGCACAAGGCTTTGACAGTCTCAGACCACGCGTGTCTGCAAGCGAACAGGAAGACAAGGAAGGATTCATTACCAATTGTTGTTAGGCAGGAGATTTCGTCTATGAAAAAATTCAGCCAATGGGTCAGTTCGATTGCCGAGGCCGGCCGGGAGTTCCTCCCCCGGCGCAATCGCCAGGATAAAAAACAAACCCTGTCCAGCCTCTGCCACGAGCTTTGCACCAGCAAAGGTGAAGCCATGGGTACGGCCATCGCACACGAAGTGGTCAAGGCCTATCAGGCATTGAATGACACCGAGCAACTGGAGTTCTTTAATATGCTGTACCGGGAGTTCAGCCCGGAGCCTAAACAAATTTTGGAATGCGCAGAAGCCTTTAAACAAAACACCACCATGGAGACCTACCGGGCGCTGTATCATGCGGTAGAAGCCCCCCGTCACCGCCTGTTCAGCCGCATCAATATGGCTCCCAAAGGGACCGCGACCCTGATTAAGATGCGTCTGCAGTTACTGTCCCTGCTGGATAAACAACCCCACCTGGCGGGCATCGACTACGACCTCAAACACCTGATGATTTCCTGGTTCAACCGGGGTTTCCTGACGCTGGAAAAAATCAGCTGGCGGACTCCGGCGCAAACTCTGGAAAAACTCATTGCCTATGAGGCCGTACACGAGATGAGTGGTTGGGATGACCTGCGCCGCCGACTCGCTGATGATCGTCGCTGTTTTGCGTTCTTCCACCCCGCGCTGGATGATGAACCCCTCATTTTTGTCGAAGTGGCCCTGGTGAAAGGCATGGCTGGCAACGTTCAGGAACTGCTGGCGGATCCCGATACCGATGACGTGGCTGCGGCAAATGGCAACGGCAACGGCAACGGGCATCACAGCGAGTTTGACACAGCCATCTTCTACAGCATCAGCAACTGCCAGGAGGGTTTGCGAGGCATCTCCTTCGGTAACTTCCTCATCAAGCAGGTGGTGCTGGAACTGCGCAGCGAATTTCCCCAACTGAAACAGTTTGCTACCTTGTCGCCCATCCCGGGGTTCCGCCGCTGGTTAAAGCAGGAAATAGACAATCCGGAAAGCCCGCTGCTTGAGGGCGAAGAGCGCGAGCACTTGCAACTGCTGGACACTCCCAACTGGCACGATGACCCGACGTGTTGTGAGCTGCTGCAACCGCTGCTGACCCGTCTCTGCGCCCACTACCTCTATACCGCCAAAAAAGGTCAAAAACCGCTGGATCCTGTGGCCCGTTTCCATCTGGGCAATGGAGCGCGAATAGCCCGTCTGAACTGGCTCGGAGACACCTCAGCGAATGGCTTGCGTCAATCCTGCGGTCTATTAGTGAACTACGGCTACGAACTGAAACACGTCGAAGAAAATCACGAGGCGTTTGTCAACGAAGGGCAGATCAACATCGCGCCGGAGTTCCAAAAGCTGCTGAAATAACCTCAGCTTGCCAATTTATGTTGAATATGGAGCCGAATCATCGCAGCTGATCCGCAAACCCCAGGACCTCCTCAGCCAGTCGTTCGCGATCTGGCAAGCTGGTCATTAAGGTATTGGTGCTCAAGCCGGCCACAGGCAGTTGTGACAACAGGCTCTCATCGGTGGTGTCCAGAACAAAACCGTCAATCAGGTCTTTATAGAAGTTTGCGACGGTCAGTGCCGAAGGCTGCAAGTTCAGCTCCTGCATAATTTTTGCCGTCGGCCCTTTTACCGCGGCACCGCCAATCACCGGGCTGACGGCGATAACGGGAGCGCTGGCCCGCTGCAACGCCGCCTTCATCCCGACGATCGACAGAATCGGAGCAACACTCAAATAGGGATTCGAAGGCGCAATCACGATAGCGCGCAAATCGGGCTGGGCCAATGCCGACAACACCTCATCCGAAGGCTGGGCCACTTCGGCCCCCGTGTAATGCATCGATTCGACCACCGGTTGGCACTGGCGACGAACAAAATACTCCTGAAACGGCAAGCGCCCCTGATCCGTTGCCAGCTCGGTGGCGACAACCTGATCCGACATGGGCAGAATCTGCGCCCCTATCCCCATGTTTGCCGCAAGACGGTGAATACACTGTGTCAGTGTTGCACCCTCGGATAAGTGCTGAGTGCGCAACAGGTGCAGCGCCAAATCCCGATCGCCCAGGCGAAACCAATTGTCGCCTCCCAGCTCGGCCAGGGTTTGCAGACACTGCCAGCTTTCATTTGCGCGCCCCCAACCCTGCTCTTTATCGGACAGATCCGCGAGGGTATACAGTGCTGTATCGAGGTCGGGGCAGATGCGCAGGCCGTAGTGGTTAAAATCGTCGCCGGTATTGACCACCACCGACAAAGACTGCTCCGGCAAGATACGGTACAGCCCAAGCGCCAACTTGGCCCCACCCACACCGCCACTGAGCACAACCACCGGTCCTGATTTTGTCGACATACTCGTTTGTACCAACGACTCACTGCCCATCTGATGCAATCTCTTTATTTAAATAAATCTCTTTCCAGCGGGCGCACCAACGACTGAGCTGGGACACTTTGTGTGGCACCAGCGCCATAGCGTTGCGGTAAACCACGGATCAATACCGCCGGAATACCTTCGTTGCCTTCCCCCATTAACAACCCTGCGGCACTGGCCAGTAAATCCCCCGCCGCCACTTCGGTCACTTGCAGGCTGCGGCCTGCCCGGTCGGGTTCATTGCGTCGATCCAGTAACGCATTCACGCCCGCCACACCGATAGCCACATTGGTGACCCCATTGCGCCAGGGTCGACCAAAGCTGTCTGCAATCACCACACCGACCTGTGCGCCGGTGGCGTCAAACAAGCAGTGCTGCAATTGTTCGGCAGAGGCATCTGCATCTATTGGCAACAACAACACCTGCTGCACAACAGCAGACCCTCTGGAATCCAGTGGCTTGAGATTGGAGGCATCAATACCCGCATTGGCCATGACACAGCCACTGTGGTGACGGACGATCAACACACCCGGACAAGCGCGCACGATGGTCGTTGACTCCTGCAGCACCAGCTCTACCAATCTCGGGTCTTTGTGTGTCTGTTCGGCCAGTTCCCTGGCTCTCGCCGAGGGTTCTACCGCGTTTAAATCACGATAGCGCCCCTCCGATTTCGACACGATTTTTTGAGCCACCACCAGCACATCGCCGCTTTGCAGCGTTTGGTCAGCAGCAGTCAAGGCGGTTAACAGCACATCCGTTAAATCCGCCCCCGCTTCTACTTCGCCGATACCGGTAAGCGGATAAATTTGAAGACCTGTCGACATACACTAACTCCGCGTTGAACCACTCGACATCACAGAGTCAGATCACCTGTGAACTGAATACCCGCACCATCCACAGAATAGGTTTTATTCACAAAAATCAAAATGGACGTCAGTGCCTCTGCCGCCACGGAATTCACCAGTGCGCCAGCGTGAATACCGCGCAGCCCGGCGTCGTTGGCCAGAGTGACCACTTGCTCACGAGCCGCTTTATCATCGCCAAATACCATGATGTCACAGGCGATGTCATCGTCTGTTGCCAGCCGGTGAGCGGCCACACTGTGGAACGCCGAGACCAGCCGAACGCCTTCACCTAAAATCTTTTGCGCTTTGAGCGCTGCGCAGCCTTCAGCGGGCAATTGTACCCGCATCACTTTTGGCGGCATCAGCGGGACCGTGGTATCAACCACAATCTTGCCCTGCACTTCATTACAGATATCATTCAGGGTTTCTGCCTGAGCGGAGAAGGGTACCGTGATGACGATCAGATCGGCCTTCTCTGCCACGTCCGCATTGCTGCCGGAGGTGACGACTGCGTCCGTCTCCTGGTTCAGCGCCGCCGCGGTGGTCATGGCTTTATCCGCCGTACGTGAACCGATCATCACCGGGTGACCGGCTTTGATCCAACGCCGGGCCAAAGCCTCACCCAGCTTGCCGGTCCCACCCACGACCCCGATTAATGTGTGTTTTGAATCTTGCATAGCGCTCCCTCTCACTACTGATGCGGACATTCTTTACTGCTTCAGATCTATTCGCCCGATACATTTTTCGCCTACCATCTCACAAACATAACCGTGTTTGCAAAAAGCGAATATAGTCCTGGGTAAACCCTTGCGAAGGAGCGCTCTCTGGCACAAGCATATCAAACGCATGCGGCGCTTTAGGCGTCACGTACAGCTCGCATTCTACATCCGATGCTTGCAATCGTTCGGCATAGCGACAATCTTCCGCATGAAACAGGTCCAGCTCCCCGACGCCCATCCAGGTGGGGGGCAAGCCGGAAACGTCCTCCCGTCGCGCCGGTGCTGCATAAGCTGGCAGGGTCTTAGCACCCGGGGGCTGCCCCAGATACCAAGCCCAGGCCCCCCGGTTGTTTTTATTATTCCACAACCGGTATTTGATGCTATCGCGCGATCTGTCTGCGGCGGTTCGATCATCCAACATCGGGTAGAGCAATAATTGCGCCGCTGGCTGTACCCCACCGGCATCGGCGATGCGCTGCACAACGGCAGCGGCCAAACCGCCACCGGCACTTTGCCCCATGACGGCAATGCGCCGGGAATCAAGACCCCATTGAGCGACGTTCGACAACATATAGCTCCAGGCGTCATAACAATCGTCCAGCGCCGCCGGAAATGGATGCCGGGGTGCCAGGCGATAATCCACAGACACCACCACCAAACCCACATCCCTCGCCAGGCTAGTGCACTCCCGATCGTTAATTGCGGTATTGCCCATGATGTAGCCGCCACCGTGGATCCACAGCAGGCCGGCGCCTGTGGCGTTAGCTTCAGGACGGTAAATTCTGACAGCGCTCTGGTTCAGTCTCGTATCTTCAATAGACACTCCGGAAAAGGGCCGAATCTTGCTGGATTGCAGTTTTTGCAAACCGTTAAGGATGAAATAAAACACTGAGTTATGAAAGGGAACAGAAGGGATACGAGCGTAGGTTTTGCGTAATTCGGGGTGAAGCTTATCTATATGCACGATGTGAGGTTCTCTTAAGAAGACCTGGTAAATAGACCTCTGGAAAATTTTGGGACAAATTTTCTGCCGATGCGTTTTTATTAGTATGAGCATCAGAGGCGGCAGATACTGCCTACCCCCTCTGATGTCTTGCCTGACCCACTACTCTGATGTCCTTGGGCCTGGCGTTCTTTTCTGTGACCTCTTAACTGTCACCTCTAACCTGCCTTCTACCGTTTGATCGCCAGCGTCAGGCTTGCTCTGCCGCCATACGCTCAACCACCAGTTTTTTCAGCTCCGGGCGGCGAATTTTGTTGCTGCCGGTCATCGGTAATTCTTCTTCAGAAAAGAAGAGCACCCGACGCGGGATTTTGTAACTGGCCAGGGACTGTTTGGCAAACGCCCGCAAACCGGCTTCATCCAGCTCCTTGCCCTCACTCAGCAGCACGCAAGAGACCACAATTTCGCCCAGTGTGTCATGCTCAACACCCACGGTAAAGACACTTTGTATGGCCTCGTGCTGCATCAACACCGCATCAATCTCTGCCGGAGAAACATTGGCACCGCCGGTCTTGATGATGTCCCCCAGGCGCCCCTTCCAGAACAGATGACCCTCTTCATTGAAGTAACCCGCATCGGCGGTATGAATAAAGCCCTCGGCATCAAAGGTGTCTTCCGGCGCAATCTTGAGATAGCCCGCGGTTAAGGTCGGGCCCTTGACCACGATCTCACCGGTTTCACCGATGGGCAAAATTTCGCCGGTATCCTGATCCACAATTTTAACCGTATTGCCGTTCAGCACGGCGCCATTACTGCCGTTGGTGATGTCACTGCCGACCCCGCCCACCACGAAGGTAAAGGTTTCGGTCATGCCGTAACCGTTGGGTTGGCGCCAGGTGGAATTGATCGACGGGTGTGTCGCCAAGATCAGATTTTGATCCACGTGGGTCAAGGTGGATAAATCGGCCTCCAGCCAACCCGGGCATTCGGTCAAGCGGGCTTCCTGATGCGGCCACAGGTGGGGCATTGACACTTTTTCATCCAGGAACAGTTGCAACGCTTCTTCCGGATCAAAAAAGCGCTGTAACACCAGACAGCCACCGACGGTAAACGCACTGCCAAACGCCATGCAGAAATTGCCGGAAAAGAAAAAGCCGTTGGCACTCCAGACCCGCGCGGAACTGTCGGCCTGATAATAGCGGCCAAAGCGCCAGCACTGCATCATCGCCGCCCGCTGGGTTTGCTGAATCGCCTTCGGCAACGCAGTCGAACCGGAAGAGAAAAAAATCAGCGCGCGGTCTAACGGGCAGGCCGCCTCGATGGTGGCATCAACCATAGCCGCGGGCACACGTTCACCCTGCGCCAGAAACTCCATCCATCCCTGAATGCCCTTGTCCGTTGCGTCGGCGTCAATATTGATCACCCGGCGCAAAAAGGGCAGTTCCTCGGCCATCAACTGGCCGGGGGTGGAGCCCGCAACCTGAGGGATGATCGCGTGTACATCCTCCACAAACTTTTTCGAGGCGACGCCAGTTTCCAGAATCAGTACTTCGACATCCGCCGTTTTTAACTGATAGTGCAGCTCCTGTTGGGTGGAAAACGTGTTGAGTGCAACCACCACCGCGCCGGCCATGGCAGCACCAAAGGTACTGAACACCCATTCTGGCCGGTTGCTGATCAAAACACCCACGCGGGTATCCTTGGCCACACCGGCTGCCAGTAAAGCGCTGGCCACCTTGCGGCATTCGGCGTGCATCTCATTGTAGCTCCAGCGACGCACCTGCCCTGACAGATCTTTCCAGCACAGGGCTTCGTTGTCGCCAAATTTTTGCGCGACTTCAGCCATAAAGCCGCCCAGTGTCAGCGAGCCCAGAATATCTTCTGCGAGTGGCGGCCCCTGAAAAATTGACAATGCTTGTTCATTTTTTATGTTCTGTTGAGACATCACACACTCCCTCATTCGTAACTGCTGTTCATTCTGGCAACTTGATATGGTTCATTGGTTGGGGGTTTTCTACAGCGCACTGGTGCTAGCACCCAATCGTTTATGTCTGTTTTATGTTCTCGTTCACTGTCGACAGCAGTAAGTCTGCGAGGCACAACCTCGCTGCCCCCCACAGTGGCAGAGCAGCGATTATTGTTTACTGTGCCGCGTCTGGTGCGTAACCCAGAATCGCTTTCACTTCCAGGTATTCGTGAAAGCCATGTTCACCCCATTCGCGGCCGTTGCCACTCTTTTTATAGCCCCCAAACGGCGCATTAAAGTCAAAGCCACCGTTGATGGAGAGTGAACCGGCGCGCACCCGGCGGGCAATTGCGCGACACTGCTCCAGATCGTTACCGGCCACAAAGCCGGCCAGTCCGAATTCGGTGTCATTGGCGATGTCGACCGCGTGATCCACATCGTCGTAACCAATGATGACCAAAACCGGGCCAAAAATTTCTTCCTGCGCAATGACCATGTCATTACTGACTTTGGCAAATACGGTCGGCTTGACGAAAAAGCCTTTGGCGATACCTTCGGGGCGACCCGGGCCACCGGCGATCAGTTCAGCGCCTTCGTCAATGCCTTTGTGGATCAGCGTCTGGATGGACGAAAACTGCTTCTCTGACACCACCGGCCCCATAGCAAAATCACCGTTGGGGTCGCCCACCGTCACCTGAGTGATCGCTTCACGGGCCGCGTCAATAGCGTCGTCCATGCGCGAATTGGGCACCAGCATGCGCGAAGGCGAACTGCAGGTCTGACCCGAGTTGATCATCATGCTGATCACCCCCCCAGACACATTCGCGGCGAAGTTGTCGTCGTCGAGGATGATGTTCGGGCCTTTACCCCCCAACTCCTGACACACGCGCTTGACCCCTGGTGCGGCTTTTACGGCCACATCTACACCCGCCATCTCGGAACCGGTGATGGAAATCATATCCACTTCCGGGTGTGCGGCCATGGCGGCGCCGACCACTGAACCTTTCCCCTGCACCATGTTAAAGACCCCGGCAGGCACACCCGCCGCGTCAAAAATTTCAGCCAGCACCTGAGCCGAGTAATGGGATTCCTGCGAGGCCTTCAGCACCACGGTACAACCGGTGGCGATGGCTGGAAACACCTTGACGGTCACCTGATTGACCGGCCAGTTCCAGGGTGTCACCAGACCGCAAACCCCAATCGGTTCTTTCACAATCAGACTGGCACCGTGCAACTCTTCGAACTGAAAGTTTTTCAGGACTTCAATGGCAGTGGTCAGATGCCCCAAACCCAGGCCCACCTGGAAACCTTGGGCCAAGCCTTTGGGCGCGCCCATTTCTTCGGTGATCGCCGCCGCCAAATCTTCAGCGCGCTTGTTGTATTCTTCCAGAATCCGCTTCAGCAACGCCAGACGCTCTTCACGGCTGCTTTGTGACCAGGCCGGAAAGGCTTTGCGGGCGGCTTGCACCGCGCGATCGACATCGGCGGCCTCACCCAGTGCAATTTTCCCCGACACTTCTTCGGTCGCCGGGTTAATGGTATTCACGGTTTTCAGTTCAATGGGATCAACCCACTGGCCATCGATGTAAAACTGCAAAGATTCGCGCATGTCTCTGTCATCCTATTATTATGGTGCTGTTATACCGTTGTGTATTATGGTGCTGTTATACCGTTGTGGCCGAGCTTGTCAGCCACGATTCTTGTTAATACAGCGTCAAAAAACTTTAAACCGTCCAAGCTCGGTCGGTGTTTAGCTGAAACTTAGACGCTGTTTCATGTAGATTAGCCGACAACCACCTTAGTTTAACCAGTGTCTTCAATTTAATACGCGTCTTCCGCCTCAGCGCCGTAGCCGGCTTTAAAGTCCGTGTACCAGGACTTGAACTCTTCGTAGTTGGGCGCATCCATGGCGTTGGCGTAGGCATCCACCGGAACCTGAATCACAGCGGTCTTGCCACTGGCAATGGCTCGCTCTACCGCCGGGGCAATGTCGGCTTCATGTTCAACGTATTCACCATGGGCACCAAAGCCCTCGGCAATCTTGTCAAAACGCACCCATTTACCCCAGTGTGCTTCAGTTTCCGGGGAATCTGCCCCCACCTGTTTCTTCCAGCAACCCACCTCCAGACCCCAGGCATAATCGCAGGCCACGATGGTGACGATGGGCAACTTCTTGCGCACCGCCGTTTCCAGCTCGGAGATGGCAAACAGGAAAGAGGAGTCGCCGGTGACCAGCACCACCGGCCGCTCGCCCTTGGTGGCAATGGCCGCACCGATGGCATAAGGCAGACCGGTACCCAGGTGACCGGTGTTTTGGTTCCACACCAGATCTTCCGGCTTGTACTGAGAATAGGTCCAGCCGTAGATGGTGGTCGACCCCCCATCCGCCGCGTAGATCGCGTTTTCGGGAATCACCTTGGTCGCTTCGACAATCAGTCGGGCCGGGTGAACCGGGGACTGCCCACTGGGCACTGAAGCCAGCAGCTCTTCCTTCCACTCTTTCTGCAGGGTTTTCCAGCCCTGGAACTCCTCACTGCCGGTGCGCTGGAAATCGCCCAGGGCTGCCATCAACTGTGGCAGAACATCGCGCATATCACCCACCAGTGGAGCGTCGATCGGACGGTTGACACCCATGGCTGCCGTATCACGGTCCAGGTAAATCCACTTGCGATTGGCATCGCCTTTTTCCCAGTGGCGACCAATGCCCATATGCACCGGTTCACCCAGTTCGGTACCAATGGCGAGACACAGGTCAGACTCACTGGCAGCCGCGCGACCGGCCGGAGAAAAACCGTAAGCAAAGGTGCGCTCTTCCTGGCCTTTAATGGTCATGGCACAACCGGAGGTTTGCAGAATCGGGCAATCCAATTTTTCGGCCAAGGCCGCCACCGCCTGGTGAGAGCGGGAAGTGAACATGCCCTGCCCTACCAGCATGACCGGATTTTTGGCGGCTTTGATCAGTTCAACCGCTTTATTGATCATGGTGCCGCTGGCCGCCTGCTCGACCAATCGGTATTGCTCTGGCTCCATCAGGGGTGGCCAGTTATACGTTTCGTGAATCACACTCAACGGCAATTCAATATACACCGGTCCCGGCTTGCCGGTGGTCACCTGGCGAAGCGCCTCGCGGATGATTTCGTCCACTTGATCGGGCTCTTCAATGATGGCGGCGTATTTCACCAGCGGTTTGAAGTGGTCCAGTTGATTCATGTACTGGATACGACCTACGCGCGCGCGCTGGTTGGCGGTGCGGGAGCGGTTGCCGCCAAAGAAAATGGTGGGCGATCCCTCTTTCTTGGCCACGATCATGGCGGTGGCCAGATTGGAAATGCCCGGCCCTTGAGTGCCAAAACACACACCGGGTTTGCCGGTCATGCGCGACCAGCCATCGGCCATAAAGGCGCCATTCTGCTCATGGTGAGGCGCGATCACATTCCAGCCTCGCTGTTCGGTGATCATCGCCATGTGAATAAAGCCGGGATCGGGAATACCAAACAGGGTATTAATCCCTTCCTTTTCCAACAGGTCAATAATGCGTTCGTATACTGGGACTGACATAAATCGTTCTCCGGAATTTCTAACGGTCTGCGTCGCACCCCGGGGATTCCCCCCGGGAGCGATCAACAGACGTTAAATCGTTATTTTTTTTTGATGAGTTGCGGTGCACCGGTGCCCATGATATTGGACAGATGGCGATGGAAGTTGGTGATCTTCTGTTCCTGATGCGGGTTGGGCAAGGTGCCACGGAAACCGCGGGATTTCATGCCTCGCTGTACCCACTCCATGTTGTCAAAATCCTGCGCCAATACCGAACCCCACTTCTCGGCCGTCGGCTCAGCGTGCACCCACTCAGCGTTGGGCTCTTCGCCTTCCGGGAAACGTTCCAGCGCGTAGGACTCAAAGATACACTTGTCGGGGTCATCGCCATACGGGCGCACGCGATAGCAAAGAGCAAAGGTCACCCCCTGCAGAATGGTCTGGTTGGGGAACATGCTCCAGGCGAGCCCCGCTTCGGACATCACTTCCGGTGGAATTTCCGGCCAGATGACACCGCGTGCGGCGTCGTCAGCCTTCGCGCTTTTCATCAGGTGAGCAATGACTTCATTACCCGGCGTGCCCTCCGGCAATTCGTCCACCAGGCGCTTGGCCGCGTTCACCAGGGTCTCGGTGGAAGCCGCGTAGTTTACGGTTTCGTAGTTCTCGCGAATCAATTCGTAGGTCGAAATACGCGGGTCCTGATCCTTGCGACCGGTGCGGGTCACCGAGCTGCTTTGGCTGTTCTTGTTGGCCGCATCGCGCTCATCAAAGCCGCTGACTCCGTGGTAACCATAGGGTTTACTGTAGGCGTAAAACTCACCGTATTTGAGCAGTTGGGTGTGGGTACCGGCGACGTGATAGGGCTCCATAAACGCTTCAATGGCGGTCTTCCAGTTACAGGGATACACGGCCCATTGGCGCCATTTGTAGCGCATTTTTTCAAATTCAAAATGACTCAGGATACGACCGGCTTCCCCCAGAAAATCGCTCAGGGGCTCACAGTCGGGATCCATATTGATGTAAATCCAGCCCCCCCAGGTGTCCACTTTGACTTGCGACAGGCAGGTCAGCTCTTTCTCGTCCAGAACACCTTTCCAATCGTCTTTATCCAGAATGGAGGTATTTTCACCATCGCGGTTAAAAGTCCAGCCATGAAAACCACAGACGAAATTCTTTTTGCGTCCCTTCACACAGTTCACATCGTCCGGGGTGTTGACCAGTTGACGACCACGGTGCGGACAAACATTATAGAAGGCGCGCAGCGTATCTTCTGTGGAACGCATAATGATGAAGGACTCATCACCAATATTGTAGGTAATGAAGTCACCCTCGTTGGGGATGTCTTCAAGACGTGCCGCCATTTGCCAGACCTTGGGCCACAGCAATTCTTTTTCACGCTGGACGTATTCAGGCGAAATAAAGGCTTCAACGGGATAGGTTAACGGTTCGGCGAGATCCTCGTCAGTGAGCTCTCCATGATCCGTAACGGTTGGGATACGCATAACATTCTCCTGTCCTGAGCAATCGGGGGAGCGGCTCAAGCCACTACCCCGGCGCTTTACTCTCACATTTATCGTTATTTTTTTACTATCCGGTTTATTCCGTCACCAGCCCGTCAAGGTCACCCTGCTCACGCCAGTCAGCCAGCAGTTTCTCGAACGCGTCCCAACCGGGGCCATAGGCTTCACCCAGGAAGTTGCGGAATTTCAGATGGCCGTCCTCGTCTTTGACTTTATGGCCCTCGTTATTGTAATAGCTCGGCGGGCATTGCGCCTGGAACGCACTGATATCGACAGCGGTTTCACGCACATGCTGCACATAGGCTTCCTGTGCTTGCTCACTGGGCTCAACCGCAGACAAGCCACGCGCCAGAGCCTCTTTGATGATGTACGTTGAATGATAGGCCTGACGTCCATACTGCTCAGTGGTGGTGGCATTCAGACCGCCCTGATAGTAACCAATGAAAAACTGGTTGGGGAAGTTGGAGGTCATGGTGCCGTGTAGGGTTTTATAACCGTACTTCCAGTGGTCGTAAATGGAGATGCCGTTGCGACCTTCGTAAGTATCGATGCCCCAACGGCGATCCAGATCACTGGTCACCTCAAAGCCACTGGCAAAGATCATGCAATCGATGTCGTACTCTTCGCCGTTGGCAACGAAGCCATTTTCCGTCATACGCTCAACGCCCTGAGTCTCGGACACGTCGATCAATTTGACATTGGGGCGATTGAACGTGTCGTAATAATCATCGTTAGACAATGGACGCTTACACAGGAAACGGTACCAGACTTTCAACGCCTCGGACGTTTCCTGGTCTTCGATGAGGCTCTCCACACGGCGACGCATACGCTCCATCACCTGGTAATCCATGGTGTCGCGGCGGCTGTAGTATTCTTCGATGGAAATTTCTTGCTCACGACCTTCGGCGCGCACTTCGGCCATCAGGTTGCGGGTAATTTCGGTCCAGAAATCCCCCACCAGATCTTCTTCACCCGGCAGGAACCGGCCCTCCATCGCCGCGCGGTGGAAATTCGCCATACGCTCTTTCTGCCAGCCTGGTTGCAGCGAGGCAGCCCATTCCGGGTCGGTGGGGTTGTTGTTGCGCTGATCCACCGGGGACGGCGTGCGCTGCAGCACGTACACCTGTTTGGCGTACTTGCCCAAATACGGAATGGCCTGGATCGCGGTCGCACCGGTACCGATGATGGCGACCTTTTTATCCTTGAGTTTATCCAGCACCGGATTGCGATAGCTGCCGCCGGTGTAATCGTACTCCCAGCGCGAGGTGTGGAACATCTTGCCCTGAAAGTCATGAATACCCGGAATTTTCGGCAACTTGGGGATGTTCAGCAAACCGTTGGCCATGATCACAAAACGCGCGCGAATTTCATCGCCGCGGTTGGTGCTGATGCGCCAGCGCTTGATGTTGTCGTCCCAGCGCAGGCCGGTGATCAGTGTGTGGAACAGGGCCTTTTCCCCCAGCGAATACTTCTCGGCAATGACTTTAAAGTAATCGTAAATCTCATAGCCGTCAGAATACTTTTTGGACGGCATGAAGCCGGTTTCTTCCAGCAGCGGCAGGTAGCAATAAGCGTCGTTATCGCACTGGATGCCCGGGTAGCGATTCCAGTACCAGACACCGCCCCAGTCACCGCCGTGGTCAATATTGCGGAAGTTGGTGATGCCGGCATTTTTCAAATGGTACGCCGACAACAGACCGGACCAGCCGGTACCGAGAACGGCCACGTCCAGATCTTCTGAAATGGGGTCGCGCGAGACCACAGGAGTGTGCGGGTCGTGCAAATACTCCTCGGTGAACTCTTCCTTTATTTTGGCGTACTGCTTCTGACCATCGGGACGAATACGTTTATTGCGCTCCTGCTGGTATTTTTCCTGAATTGCCGGAATATCAATCTCTTCCGGGGAAGGTACATTGGTGGGCTCGCACGTCATATCCAACCTCTCTGATCCGATTCTGTTATTAGTGTACGCGGCTCAAATAGCCATCAGTGTTGTATAAATATAGAAGATGATATTAATGTAAAATCAACAGTGTTGTCTACTAACAAATAGACATGCCACCTGCACCTTTGCAAGCTGTTTCATTCAGTAACAAAGACGTCGCCGAAAAAAACAGTCATTCAGACTCAGTACACTTAAAAGGAAAATTACCCGCCAAAGCGAAGCCCACGTGTCTTCAGAAAGAAAAAAACAGAGGTTTAACAGACGGCACTGCGCCTGACTGGTCCAGAGAAAAGACGGGTTTGTCTCGAAAAGAGGGGCTGCAAAGCAGCCCCTCCACTCACCCGCATCCGCTTGTAACAAGCCCCACATCACCTGTGAGCAAACAGGCTGTGAGCTAATAGACTGTGAGTTAATAGACAAAGACTACACCGCCGACGAGCTGATATTCGCCATTCCTGGTCGGCGCCGACAATGACATAGGGCTGCAGACAGAGAGATTTCCAGTGTCGGCAGAAAGGTTCCCGGTGTCGAAGGGATGCGGCAGCTGCCAACTTGCAACTGCCATGTGAGAATGACTGTTCGGGAACAACGACCTGGGAACGACTACCCAGGAACGACGATCCTACAACAGGGCAGTCTCGAAAGTGGCGGCCAGCGGGGCATCACCCCATAAAGCGGCCACCGTTCACACTGAGGGTCTGCCCGGTGATGAATCCCGATGCCTCAGACGCCAGAAACGCCACCGCATTGGCAATGTCCTCCGGTTGTCCCAGGCGTTTTACCGGTATGGTTTTGTCAACATACCCCTGCAGCCCGTCGGGAAACCGGTCTTCTACAGATTTCAGGCCATCGGTATACACGGTGCTGGGCGGTACGTTGTTGACGGTAATGCCCAGTGGCGCCACTTCCTGTGCCAGAGCCTTGGTAAACGCGATGACCCCACCCTTGGTGGCCGCGTAATGGACCATACGCTTGGCACCCGTTTGGGCACTGGACGAAGAGATATTCACGATCCGCCCCCATTTGGCATTGATCATATCCTCAATCACCGCCTGGGTACAATAAAATGTGCCTTTGAGATTGATGTCGATCACACGATCCAGTTCCTCATCGGTGATGTCAACAAAGTCCTGCTCTGGCGAGACACCTGCGTTATTGACCAGGATGCCGATGGGCCCCAGCTCTGCGCGAGTGGTTTCGGTGGCCGCTTGAATGTCGGCACGACTGGAAACATCCACTTTGCACACCACCACCTTGCGCCCCAGGGCCTGGATGTCTTCCACCACCGAACCTGCCTCATCCACGTTCCAGTCCCAGATCGCAATGTCGGCACCATTTCGGGCCAAGAATTTACAGATGGCCGCGCCGATGCCTTTGCCGCCACCGGTGACCACCGCCACTTTATTTCTTCGCGTTTCAACCCCGTTGCTGGTATTCGCTACAGCGCCATTTGAGTCAGTCATGTGTGCTCCTTATTCTTGTGTTATCAGGTTTAATAAATGTTACGCCAACGCCTCGGAACCATTGATGGTGGTGCGGTGCATTAAGCGGCCAGAATCCAGGGTGTAGTGGTGCGCACGGTGCAACAAGCCGGGGTTGTTCCAGATCACCATGTCACCCTTTTGCCATTGATGGCGGTAGCAGAACTGAGGCTGAGTGCACCAGTCGAGCAGCTCTTGCAACAACGCCCGGCCCGCATCCAAGTCCATGCCGACGATATGATCCGCCGTTGAGCCCACCACCAGCGCACAGCGGCCATCAGCTTGCTGCCACACCAGCGGCTGCTCGGTCGCCGGGCCATCCCTCATCCAGCGTTCCAAATCCACAATGGAGGGGTTTTTGAAGGAGCGCAGATTGGCCGCTGCCGCGCCGTGCACCACACGCAAACCTTGCAGTTGGGCTTTCTTTTCGTCGGGGAGTTGTTCGTAGGCGGCAAACAGATTGGCAAATTCGGTATCCCCACCGCTGCTGGCCGGCACTTCACATTTGAGGTTGGTCGCCTTGGGCGGTACGGCGTAGGTGGTGCCGTCCATGTGCCAATGCTCGTTGGAAACGATGTAATCAATGTACTTGGCGCGACCGGGGTCCAGCGTCACCGGATAAATGCCCAGGGAGTCGCCTGAATCATCTCCATTGGTATAGATTTTCGACGCTTTCATTTGCCCCAGTCGATTACTGAACTCGACCTGCAACTGATCGCTGACACCGATTGCCGGAAACACCAGCACCCCGTGTGTGTTCAGCAGCGCCAGACATTGCTCCGGCACTCCCTCAACCAGCAGCTGATCGGCACTGACATAGACGCGCGCACCCAATTGCGGTGAAATCGGTTCGACAGATACGTTTACCATACTTTCCTCCATCTCTCTTCTAAAAAAACAGTAACCCTGAGAATGCAAGCTCACGCCGAAAACCATGAACGATACGACAGGTGTTTTGACAGGAGTGAAACGCAGCTGTTTATGCTTGAAGTTCGCTGTCGTGTGCCTGTACTGTCCAGCCCGAGACTTGCCGTTTTAATTATTTTTACTGTTCGTATATGCGAATATTAATATGCATATGAAGACGATGAAAGATTGTACGCAGCTTCCGCCTTATTAATCAACTCTTAATGATCAACTGTGTTGAGCTAAATATCTCAACACGTGGTCCACCCGGATGCTCCTGTCAATTTATTGGCGCTGCATGACTTCCGCACTTTCTTTCAACGCGCGCATGTAAACCGGTAATTTTTTCTGCACTCGGGTGATGGGTCCTGCCAAGCCAAAAGCCAGCAGATGCCCCTGTATTTTGACCGGCATGGCCATGCCCATCACATCCGGCAAAGATTCTCCCACGGACGTAAAGACCCCCTGCTCACCGCACGCCAATAAATTTTCTTTCAGCTGCTTTTTGCCGGTAATGCTACTGTCACTCAAGCGTTTCAGTTTGAGCTTTGCAATGCACTGATTGCGCTCGATTTCTTCCATGCCGGCCAACAACGCCTTGCCAATGGAACTGACGTGTAGATCATTTAGATCTCCCGCCTGGGCGGTAAACCGCATGGCGTGATTGCCATCAAACACATCGGTATAAACCGCCTGCTGCCCCTGCATCCGCCCGATAAACACCGTTTCCCCCGTCAGATCCCGCAACCGTTTTAATTCGTGTTCAATTTTTTCCTTGATCGGATTGAAGGTATTGATCTGCTCCCCGACATGCAGCAAGCGCCGTGACGGGTAGTAACTTTTGCCACCGTCAATCACCAAAATGTAACCCAGCTGCACCAGCGTCTGAATCAACTCATGACAACTGCTTTTGGGCGCAGCCAACGCCTGAGCGATGTCAGCCAGCGCCAGGGGTTTTTTCAGGTCCGCAAACAGGGCGAACAATTCCATGGTTCTGATCGCAGATTTGACCAACTTGGGCGATCCGGAGTTTTTCATCTTCACTTTCTCAACGTAATTTATTTCAGGTTAATGGTGACAATGGCGCCAGCATGACGTCGGCTCAAGATTCGTTATCGTGTAAAAACTGGTCCACCGACGTCTGCAACAGTTCACCCAGTGATGCCATGTTTTTTTCCAGCCTCGAAGCCGGGCCACCTAAGGCAATGGCGTAACGCTGACCCTGAAAGGGAAACGCCACCGCCACCCCCGCCACCCCCGGCGCGTAGATCCCCGGGTTCACAAACCAGCCCTGGGACAGGCCTTGCTGAATGTTGTCCTCCACCGCCTCGGGCGTCATAAAGTCATCGCGCTCATAGGGCTGATATTGAATGCGCCTGAGCGTTGCTGCCCGTTCCGCCGGCGCGTACTGTGACAGAATCGCACGCCCTGCCGCAGTCACATGAATGGGCAGGCGCTGCCCGATGTTGGCAATAAAACGAATGTCGGCCAGCGACTCCACCACATCCAGAAACACAATGCTGGTGCCCTCCGGTGCGGCCAGAAACAGGGTCTCTCCGGTCTTGCTGGCCAACTCCTCCAGCAATTGGTGCAGCGACTCCGGCAGCGGTTGGGCTTCCGACAACTGCCGTGCCAGCTCCATCCATTTCGTGGTGGGGTAATAACCCCCGCGCGCCACTGGCTGATACAAATACCCCAGATCCACCAGGGTGGATACCGTGTTAAACACACTGGAGCGAGGCCAGCCGAATTCCGCCACCATGTCTTTCACCGCGAGAGGCCTTTGCGCGCGCACAAAAAACTCCATAAGACTGAAAAGGTTGGTGATCTGCTTGACGTTCATCTAAGGCAACCCCATAATAATCCAAATATTTGAACTTAATAGTCCAATATTTTGGACTATAGATCAAACATTTTCTGAACCCAAGGCGAAAAACAATCACAGCGACTGACGAAACCCGCTGACGATGCCATCACCATTGAATCACGGCGTCATCGTTAATTGCTCACTAATAACACACTACAACCGCTTTAAGGGAGAACCGCTATGGCTCTTGGCAATGTGCTCGACCCCACAGCAATTCGCGCAGACGACATTACTTCACCCGGCCCCGACGCCGGCCCACTGACCGGCAAAACCATCGGCTTCCGGCTGGATGAAATCTGGCGCGCCTGGGACTGGATCGCTGAAATCTGGGCCGCGGAATTTGAAAAAGCCGGTGCCACTGTCAAATTCTGGCGCTCCCACCAGGGACGCACCGGCGCCGAAGGCGAAAAGGTCGCCAAAGCCCTGGATGAATTTCTCGACTCAATCGACATTGCCGTCGTCGGTCTGGGCAACTGCGGCTCCTGCACCGGCTGGACCATTCGCGACGCGTTATCGGCTGCCAATAAAGGTCTGCCCACCACCGCCATCTGCACCGAAGTGTTTAAAGAGCTGGGCCATCAACTGGCCGCCCGCGGTGGCCGCTCCGGCTTGCGCATTCATATTCTGCCCTACCCGCTGAACGAAAAACGGCGCGCAGAAGTTGAGCCGGTGGCGTTTGAACACCTGCAGTCCGTGCAACACACCATGGGGGTCGATACCCACCCACGTAAGGAGGCCTTGGCATGAGCCGCACTATCAACATCACATCCAGCAACACCCCTTCACCTGCCCAGCAAGTCAACCTGCGCGACTGTGGCCCCGAAGGCTGCGAGCTGGACTGGCTGTCGAGCCAAAGACATGAAACGGAAATCGACGATGTGATGGCGTTTACCCGCTACGCCATGCAACAGGGCTGGGGTGATGGCCTGCCGTTGATTCCGCCGACGGAAGGTCGGGTGCGCGCGTTTCTGGCTCAAAGCAACCGCTACCCGGATGAAGTGATCTGCAAACTGCCGCCCACCGACGCCGATTGCACCGTGGAAAAAATCGCCATCAACGCGGTCATGGCCGGTGCCCCGGCGGCCACCCTGCCGCTCATCATTGCCGCGCTGGAAGGTCTGGCCGATCCCAATTTCGAGCTGTTCGGCCTCAACGCCACCACCGCTCCGGTGGTGCCGCTAACTCTGGTCAACGGACCGATTCGCAACCAGCTGGACATTCCCTACCAGCACGGCTGCCTGGGTGGCATGCCGTCCCTGTCCATCGCCGCCGGACGGGCCATTCGTCTGCTGATCAAAAATGTCGCCGGCCAGCAGGTGCAAGTCACCTGCCAGACCACCTTCGGCTCGCCCGGTCGACTCCCCGGCATTCTGTTCGGTGAGTGGGAAGAGCGCTCGCCCTGGGCCCCGTTTGCCGAGCGACGCGGCGTCAGCGGTAATGCGGTGTCGGTTTACGGCACCATGGGCACCCAGAACATCATTGATACCACGTCACAAACCGGGCCGGAATTTTTGGAGATGACGGGCAAATCACTGGCCTACCCCGGCGCCAACGGTTTCTCCCCGGCCATGCCATTCGCCGAAATGATGGTGGCCATCAACCCGGTGTGGGCCGAGATCATCCACCGCGACATTCCCCATCTCGAAGACGTGCAGGAACTGATCTGGCAGCACGCCAGCATCGCCGCCGATCACCTGACGACAAAACACCGCGAGCAGCTGGAAGCGCAGCATCGCGTCATCAACGGCCGCGTCTATGTGGCGGTTGAGCCCAAGGACGTGCTGGTCATTTGCTGTGGCGGCACCGGCGGCTTGCACGCCACCGGCTTCCACAGTTTTGGCAGCTGCCTGACCCAGACCCGGGCCATTTTGCCCGGCCCCGACCAGTCGTAAGCGGAGCTGCCCATGTCTGTCCATGTTTATGAGCGCGTTCTGCAGTTGCTGGAAGCCGAGGGGATTAAGACACTCTTCGGCATCCCCGACCCCAGCTTTTTCAATATGTTCATCCGCGCCGAACAGCGCGGCTGGCAGGTGATTGCCCCGCACCACGAAGAGGCCGGCGCCTTTATGGCCGAAGGCCTGTGGCGCATGACCGGCACCCCCGGTGTGGTGGTGGGCAACCAGGGGCCGGGGGTGGCCAACCTGGTGCCCGCCGCCATCAACGCCGCCAAGGAAAACGCGCCGGTGATTTTTATTGGCGGCCAGCGCGCACAGATCGCCGCGCAACGAGTGCGCCGCGGCCGCATACAGTACACCCATCAGTACCGCTATTTTGAAGAGGCGGTGAAATACGTGGGTGTGATTCAGTACCCGGAACAGACCGACGAAATCATCCGCGAGGCGTTTCGGCAGGCGCTGTCGGGCACCCCGGGGCCGGTCTACATCGAAATTCCCATGAACGCCATGCAGGCGGAGCTGGGCGAGTTGCCGCCCCCCGCCGCGCCGGAGCAATACCGGCTGGTACATCAACCGGCCAATCAACAGGCCATCGACGCAGCCGCCGAACTCATTCGCCGGGCGCAGATGCCGCTGCTGCTGATCGGTCAGGGCGCTTTTACCGCTCGCGCTCACGACGCCCTGGCGGTACTGGCGCACAACCTGCAGAGCCCGGTGATTCACACCTATCCGGTCAGCTCGTTTCTGGCCGGTGTCGAAGACCGCACCTTTCCCTGTGGTTTTTCTCCGGCGGGGGTCGAAGCCATCGTCAACTCGGATCTGGTGATTGCCATCGGCACCGAAATTGGCGAGCCGGTACACCATGGTGTCGCTGGCCACTGGGCCAAAGGCAACACCGGGCGCCAATGGATCCATGTGGAAAGCGATCCCCTGAGCATCGGGGTCAACCGTCATATTGACGTGCCGCTCGTGGGTGATCTGCGCGATATCGTGCCGCAGCTGAACGCCGCCCTCAAGGACACACCTCGCCAACGCGCCAACGCCGTGGACCGCTGGATCGAAATGCACGCCGAGTTTAAAACTGCCCAACGCCTGGCGGCTCCCAGCGGCCAGGATCTGATTCACCCGGCCCGCCTGATGGTGGAAGCCACCGGCGCCATTCCCAAAGATGCGGTGTTTGTCCGCGATGGTGGCGCCACCAGCATCTACACCTGGACCTATTCGCAGGTCTCGCCCAAAGATTCCATCTGGAATCAAAATTTTGGTCATCTGGGCACGGGCCTGCCCTACGCCATAGGCGCGCAACTGGCGGTGGGCAATGACCGGCGGGTGGTGCTGATCAGCGGCGACTCGGCGTTTCTGTTTCACACCTCCGAACTGGAAACCGCGGTGCGCAAAAACCTGCCGGTGATTTGCATCGTCGCCAGCGACTACGCCTGGGGCGTCGAAGTGCGCGGCTACCGCGGCATGGTGGGAGAAAACTCACCGGAAACCGAAGCCCACTGGGGCAAACAGGTGCGCCTGGATAAGGTCGCCGAAGGCTACGGCGCCCACGGCGAGTTTGTCGAGCGCGAAGAAGACATTGCGCCGGCGATTGCGCGCGCCCTGGCCAGCGGCAAACCGGCGGTGATTCAAATTCCGATTGATCCGGTGGCCAACGCACGCGATGTGCCCGGGCACGAAGAGTACTCCACCTGGTACAACGATTTTTTCTATTGAGACAGATTTTTTTATTGAGACAGACACCATGAAACTGAACAACAAAATCGCCGTTGTCACCGGCGGCGGTCGCGGCATCGGTCGCGCCATTTGCATTAAACTGGCCGAAGAAGGCGCCGACGTCATCGTCGCCTCCACCTCGGCAGAGCCCGCCGCCGAGGTCGTCACCGAAATCGAAGCACGCGGTCGCAAAGGTGTGTTCATACAAACGGATGTGAGCCACTACGACAGCGTCAAAAACACCTTCGCGCAGGTGCTGGACACCTTTGGCCGGGTGGACATTCTGGTCAACAACGCCGGCGGCAGTGCCCGCGGCAAGATGACCCGTTTCTGCGAATCGGAAGAAGAGACCTGGGACCATGTGCTCAACACCAACCTCAAGGGGGTGCTCTACAGCTGTCGGCAAGTGATCAATCACATGCTCGAACGCGGCAGTGGCAGTATCGTCAACATTGCCTCGGTGGCGGGCATGATTGGCACCGCCGGCCAGGCCGACTACTCCGCCAGCAAGGGCGCGGTGATTGCGTTCAGTCAGGCGCTGGCGAAGGAATGTTCGAGTCAGGGAGTGCGCATCAACTGCGTTTCGCCCGGCCCCACCAGCAGCGACGCCGGACGCAGCATTCCGCCGCAAATGCGCAAGAACCTGGCCATGGAAGCGCTGTTTAAATCCACCGGCTTTGGCCGTTTTGGCGAGCCGGATGACATCGCCAACATGACCGCCTTTCTCGCCTCCGACGAAGCCAAGTTCATTACCGGTCAGAACTACGCGGTCTGCGGGTTAATGAATCTGGGCATCACCGACAGCATGCACGGCGGTTAAGCCAGGTTGGTTAGAACACGCTCAACCAGGCACTGACCACGGTTGAGCGCTGGGCTCAATCCTGTTTTAACCGGGTTTGGGTCACTTCATCCCACTCCGGCATGCCCGGGAAGGGACCGTAGTCCGGCCCGTTCACCAGCTCTGCGGAAAAATCGATTGGCCCCCGATACCCCAGCGAAAAGTGCCGCCAGCGGAACACCCAGCGGCCGTTTTCTTTGACGAAACGATCGTAGTAAACCCCCTGCGCCATGGACGAACTGCCGTCCGGCATTTTGGTGATTTCGGTGCAGTTGATGCGGGCTATGGCTTCCTCGCCGTTCACCTCAAGCACCGGAAACCCCAGAATCATCTGCACCTGGGCGGTATAACCCAGCAGCTTGCCAAAAGTTGCGCGGATCTCCGACCGCCCCTTCATGTGCATGGCCGCCAGTTTCCACTCGCCGTTTTCAGCGAACAGATCCCCATAGGCCTCGCCATCCTTGCGCCACACGGCATCGATAAAACGGGCGTACAATTGGCGGATTTCGTAATCCGCGACCAGCAACTCTGACATACTCTGCTCCTTTTCTTTTCATCATTATTGCCTCAATTCTACTGGGGACAATTTGCCGATAGCAAGGAGACAGGTCACTCATACCCAGGGGAGGACAGTGTCATCACCCCCAGGCACAAGTAGTGACACACTACCTCTGCTAAACAACAGCTGTGCTGGACCGGCGGCAAGGTGGATCTGAATCAAGGTATGAGGCGCGGCCGTGCGCTTGTGATCACACAGTGTGGGCGATAAGATTCAACCTTACATTCGCGGGCCCTCATCAACATGGCTAATCTCAGATCGCTCGATTTAAACCTGCTGAAAGCCTTCGATGCCCTGATGGAGGAGCGCAGCGTCACCCGGGCGGCGGAACGGCTCGCCTTAACGCAACCCGCCGTCAGCGGCATGCTCGCTCGCCTGAGAGAGAATTTCGACGATCCGCTGTTTATCCGCTCCCGCCATGGCATTGTGCCGACGGTTCGGGCCGAGCACATGGCGGTGCAGGTCAAGCGGGTACTGGATGACATTCACGCGCTGTTACAGCCACCCCAGTTCGATCCGGCCCAAGCTGAACTGCAGATTTCTATTGCCGCCACAGATTATATTCAAGCCACGGTGGTGGTGCCTTTTTTGAGACAGCTGCGGGCTCTGGCACCGGGGATTCGCGTGGCGCTCTTGCCCCTGAAAGACGATCAGGTACAGAGCCAACTGGAGCAGGGACAGCTGGACATGGCGTTCATGTCCATCGACTCCGCACCGGCCGACCTGCACAGCCACGAACTGGGCGCTGAAGATTACGTCTGCGCCATGCGTGAGGGCCACCCGATGGCGACTCAGCGTTCACTCAGCCTGGATCAGTTCTGCGCCCTGGACCACGCCTTTGGCTCCTACGAAGGCGGTAATTTCCGCGGCCCCACCGACGATGCCCTGGCCCGCATCGGCCGTGAGCGACGGGTGGTGCTGTCGGTACCCAATTTTTTACTGCTGCCGGATATTCTGCGCGCAACCGATGTGATCGCCGTGGTGCCGCGACGCCTGGTCGCCGTGGCTCAGGGTCTGGCGCTGACCGAGCCGCCGTTACACATTGCAGGCTTTACCAAGGTCTTGAGCTGGCACCCACGCAGCCAGCACGATCCTGGCCACCGCTGGCTGCGCGAGCTGATTATCAACAGCTGTCTTGATTAAGTCGTACGCAGTTGATTAAGTCGTACGGAAGTTGATTAAGCCGTGCCAGATTGATTAAGCCGTGCGCGTCGGCCGATAACGTTCCAGCCAATGGGCATAGGGAGCCGGCAACACCCAGTCCGGTTTGTCGATCTGCAATTGCTTGGCCGCCTCATACACCCAGTGTGGGTTGGCAAGATGGGCGCGCCCCACCATCACAAGATCCAACTGGCCCTCTTGCACCGTACGCTCCGCCATGTGCGGCTCATCCACACCCCACGCCGTGGCGACCGGAATGTTGGCTTCACGACGCACTCGCTCGGCCACCGGGGCGAGAAACGCCGGCGCCCACGGAATCTGTGCGTCCGGGGTGTTGAAGCCCATGCTGACACTGATGAAATCGGTGCCGTTATCGCGGAAGGCTTTCACCAGTTCAATGGATTCCGACAGCGTCTCTTCATCGCGACCGTCGTATTCGATCACCCCGAAACGAATGGTCAGTGGCAGGTTTTCCGGCCAGACCTCGCGCACCGCCGCCAGCGTTTCCAGCAGGAAACGGCTGCGGCCGGCGACATCACCCCCATACTCATCGCTACGCTGATTGGCGTGGGTCGAGAAGAAACTTTGGGCCAGATAACCGTGCGCAAAGTGCAGCTCCAGCCACTCGAATCCGGCATCGCGGGCACGTCGGGCAGCGTCCACAAAATCACTCGTGACCCGCGCAATGTCTTCCCGGGTCATGGCCTCAGGAACCCGCGACAAGCCCTCGCCAAACGCCACGGCAGAAGGCGCTATAGGCGTCCAGACGCGAGGGTCCGAAGCTGGTATATGGTCATCGCCCTCCCACGGGTTGTTCGCGCTGGCCTTGCGCCCCGCATGGGCTATTTGAATGCCGGGCACCGCCCCGGCGTGTTTTATCGCCGAGGCAATTTGGGCCAACCCCTCAACGTGGGCCTCATCCCACAGTCCCAAACAATCGGGGCTGATACGGCCCTCAGGCGATACCCCCGTGGCCTCCACAATCACCAGCCCGGCACCACCTCGGGCCAAAGTAGTGTAATGTGCCAAATGCCAGTCGTTCGTGAAGCCGTCCCGGGCGCTGTACTGGCACATGGGCGGCACCGCGATGCGATTGCGCAAGGTGACGTCTTTCAGGGTAAAGGGCGTAAATAGTGCGCTCATGGAAAAATCTCGTTCGGATACATCGTGAAAGTCGGCTGCTCTTGGTTGTGTTTCCCATTGGTGGAAAGCGTAGAACCGTTGTTGGGGTGCATAGTGACGGCAACCTACATATAAAACCAATCGTCATTTTTGATGAGATACATAAGCCAGACTAATATCATAAGCGCTGTGCATGAACGATCAGCGAGGCGGACCTGTTAGTAAGCCTTAACTGTTAGTCCCGGTATTGGCCAGCGCGCGACCCAATGCAAAAAAATAATCCCCAAACGCCGCATTTATGCGCTCGCGCTGCGCACCCATCGGATAGAGTCCGCGGCGTGCTTCTGCCGTGGCTTTGGTTCCCGCCACCAGAAAATTATTGCTGATGCTGGCGTCCTGCACAAAGGCTTCAAAGGCGCGGGCACAGAGCTCAACCGGCTGGCTGAAATAGTCACTCCTCTGCTCCTTATCCACTTGAACCGAGATGCGCACCAGCTCACTGGGACCCTCCCCGTTCTCGTCGAGCATAATGGCGCGAAAACAGGCAAAGAGACAATCGTTGATGGGGTGTGGTATCGGCGTTGCCTCTTGCATCCAGGCTTCCGAGGCGTACATGTCCCGGCCGGCATCGCTAAACACCTTCTCGGCCAGGTAGTGATCCAGGGCGTGAAACCATTCGTGCGCAATCGAACCGGGGCCGGCGTTTTTGGCCAGGGAAAAACTTCTTGCCGAGGGGTCATAAAATGCGGAGATACCCGGACGGCCGCCAATGCCGTATTGAAACGACAAGGCGCCGCGCATGGAGATGAGGGTTTCTGGCCCCTGCAGGATGGCCATCAGGTCCACCAGGGCATCGTAAAAAAGACCCGCCGCACGATCGCGCTCATCCGCTTTAACCCAGCGACCGATGCTGATAGAACGAAACCCAAAGCGTTTTCGCACATCCACAAAGGTCACCGACGCGGAGCGCGATGCGCTGGATTGTAGGTGATTTAAACCTCGGCGGTAAAACTGGCGGGGCGGGTGCATAGTGGGTTCAGGTGATTCATGGCAGCGGACAAGAGCTGTATATTAATACAGCCCTCACCACTGAACAAGGCAGCCCATTTTAAAGACGACAACCTGGCCGCTTGAGTCTGACTCGTTAAATCAATGGGCGCTGCTATCGGCTTGTTGTTTCAACAGGATCCGGGCCAGCTCCAAAAAGTTCAGCGTGTCCTGCTGGGCCGAGGGAATGGCCTGACGGTAGGTGGCAAAGCCGTGGATGTTGCCCTTGGCCTCGTAATAACTGGTAGGAACGCCCGCCTCGATCAGTTTGGCGGCATAGGCCCGGCCCTGGTCCCGTAGCGGATCCAGTGATGCCGTCACCAGTACGGTCGGCGGCAGACCGTGCAAGTCAGCAAGTAAGGGGGAGGCACGTAGACTGTTGGGGTCAGCGGCATAAAAGTCTTCATCGTCATCTGAAATG
Organism: Pseudomaricurvus hydrocarbonicus; assembly: GCF_011602365.1. GTDB lineage: Bacteria > Pseudomonadota > Gammaproteobacteria > Pseudomonadales > Cellvibrionaceae > Pseudomaricurvus > Pseudomaricurvus hydrocarbonicus. The sequence goes on along the minus strand of NZ_JAAONZ010000006.1, from coordinate 210,920 downwards.
TCCAGACCATACCCCTGACTGAACTGTTGCGCCGAAGGGTATTTCTTCGTCCGGTCCGAGGCGGGATAGATGGGCAACTGCATGATCACTGGCAAGGTTGCCGGTTGGTCGCGCAGGGCTAGCGCAGTCACCAGCGTCAGGTTGCCGCCGGCACTGTCACCACTGAGAATCAGCCCGGTAAACTCCCGCCCAAAGGCCTTGCCGTTTTCGGCAATCCAGCGGGCGGCGGCCTCACCGTCATCCACGGCTGCCGGCCAGGGATTTTCCGGTGCCAACCGGTATTCCACCGAGATCACGGGAAGGTCCAGCTGGCGAGCCATTTCCGCAGTCAAGCTCTCGTGAGTCTCAATACTGCCAACGATATAGGCTCCGCCGTGAAAAAACACCAGCACCGGACCGGCGTCTCGTTCAGCGCGCGCATCAAACAAACGCAGGCGGATTTCACCCCCCGGCCCAGGCATGATCACATCTTTCACCGTGGCCAGCTCACCCATCGGCAGATCGTCGGTGCTCTTCATTTTTTCCGCGGGAATTTTACGGATCATGGCCAGCATTTCACGGGTCAATGTTGGCCGGGGGTGCGCTTGCAGATTATCGAGATAGGCGCGAACATCGGGTCGAACATAAGGCATCGCGGACTCCTGGGAGGATGAATTTTGCATGCGGTTTTCAGCCTGCGGTTCCGCTTGGGACCATCCCGCTGGCGACAGCAAAACTGTAACACTGGCTATTTGTAACAGCCGCTTTTTCAAGTTCCTCACTTTATTCTCCTTTATTATAAATTTGAGAAATGAAATTTATACATCGACGCATTTGTGAAAGTGCCGCGACCAACAAAGTTGCAGACAGCCGGTCGACAAGCACCCTTTTGGACAAGCTACACATCGCTCCATTCTACGGACAACAGAGTCTTCCGGTGAAGTCTGGATTAGCCCAATCGCACCATACCGGCTCAATCGCTACACAGAAAACGCTGCTCAGGCGCGCCCATGGAGGTGCGATAACTCAGCGGCGCCTTGCCATCCAGATCTTTGAGACCGAAGCGTTGGCCCATCTCTGCGCCAATTAACGTTTCGCCCGACCACTGCATCCGCTGTGGGTCTTGCCACAAGCGCTCGATGACCATACCACTGAACTCCGGTGTCTCAAAAGTTGGCAGTCGCGCCACCAGCTCCGGTGGCAACTGCTCTGGTGGAACAGCCTTGATCAGGTCAGACAAAATAAACCCGGGCCACAGCGACACCGAAGCCACGTTGTGAGGGCGCAAGTCTTCCGCCATATCAAACGCCATTTTATCCGTGCCCGCTTTGGCTGCACCGTAGGCAGGACCATGAAAATAGGACACGGCACCGTAGAACGAAATATGCACCATGAGGCCGCCACCGGTTGCAATCATCAACGGTGCGGCGGCGTACGCGGCCACATAGCTGGAGCGCAAGCCCACATCAATCATGTCTACCAGGTGCAGTGGCTTTTCCCAAAAGGGGCCCGGCGCCGACAGTTCTGCGGGGTAAACGGCGGTGGCGTTGTTCACCAAAACGTCCAACCGCCCGCCTTCCTGGCGCACGCGCTCAAACATCGCGGTTACCGCCGCATCGTCGCGATGATCACACACTACCGACACACCACACCCACCGGCGGCATTGACCTCTGCCGCGGCGGCCTCCAACTCACTGGCATTGCGACCCGTGAGGTACACGGTAAAACCACACCTGCCCAGCGCCCGGGCAATGCCACGGCCGAGGCCGCGACTGGCCCCTGTCACCACTGCGACTGATTGCGTCATTGTTCATTCCTCTCTGATGATGGCGAATGCCGTGCTTAACCGGCGGTAATACCGTTATCGATATTGATGACCGCGCCGTGATAGCCCCGAGCCGCGTCCGTGGCCAGAAAAGCCACCATCTGTGCCACATCATCAATCTCTACCAGACCGCGCAGCGGGGAGATACGGGACAGCAAACTGGTGTCCGGATTCGGCAATTCCCGCAAGCCGGCGGCCAGCGCGGTCATCATGCCACCGGGAGCAACCGCATTGAAACGAATCGGTTGATGCATGTACTCCATGGCCAAAGACTTGGTCAGGTGAGTCAGCGCCGCCTTGGTGGACGAGTAGGCCGCTAAATAGGCCTGGCCCATGTGCGCGGCACAAGAGGTAACGTTCACCACGGCGCCATGGTGTTCCAGCAACTGGGGAATAGCCGCCTGAATCAAATGAAACGGCGCGCTCAAATTGACGGCCAGGGTGGTGTTCCAATCCTCATCGCTCATCTCGGTGCTGTGTGTGGGCATAAACACCGCCGCCACGTTACAAAGGGCATCAAGTCGCCCGAAATGTTTGATGGCAGCCGCCACGGCACTGCGGCAATTGTCGGCACTGGCCAGATTGACGGCCTGCACCAGAACCTCCACCCCCAGTGCGCGAATCTCACTGGCGGTTTGTTCCAGGGCCTCGGGATTGATGTCCACAATGCACAGGTTGGCGCCGGCACGGGCCAGCGTCAGCGCCGTTGCTTTGCCAAGCCCGGCTGCGGCACCGGTGACCAGCGCAACTTTACCGTTCATATTACTGGGATTCAGCATGTTCACGCTCCATAACTGGATAATTTGAATTCTGATCGACGTTACACAGCAAAGTCGTAACCCCCATTCACCGGATAGGTTTGACCGGTGATCCAGGCCGCTGCGTCTGAACACAAAAACAACGTCATGCCGGCGACATCGTCGGGTTGGCCAAAGCGGCGTATGACATAGCGGGAAACATGCGCTCTGGCTTGTTCACTGGCGAGAAATTCGGATTTTTGCGGTTCTTGCAACGGCGGTTCCAGCGTCGACAAGGACACACTGTTGCAAGTGATGTTGAAGCGTCCGGCCTCTTTGGCCAGCGAGCGCATAAAGCCGGCCGCGCCGGCTTTGGCGGCCGAATACACCGCCAGCCGCGATTCCCCCACGCGCCCGGAGTCCGACACAATGGTCACCACACGGCCGCGTTGTTGTTTGGCCATACCGGGCAAAATGGCATGGCAGCAATTCATCACCCCTTTGAGGTTGGTGTGAAAATAGCGGTCCCAGTCTTCAGGGTCGGTTTCCCAAAACAGGGGGGAATGCTGAATGCTGGCATTAGGCCCGGCGTTGCCGGCATTGTTGACCAGAATAGTGATCGGCCCCAACGCTTGTTCGGCCTCGCTCACCGCCGCCTGTACCGACGCCAGATCACCGACGTCGGCCTGCACGGCACAGGCAGGCACCCCCAGTTCGCGGATCTCGGCCGCCACAGCTTCGGCGCGCTCCAGCACATAATCGTTGACGGCAACCCCACCCGGGTTGTGATGCGCCAACATCACGGCGATTGCACGTCCCGCCCCCTGACCCGCGCCGGTCACAAATGCCACCTGACCACCCAGATCGAACGGATCGTCTCCAATCATTTTGAATTCCTCATGTTAACTTTTATCGTTATTGAAATTTTCAGGGCAAGCCGGACAAGAAATAGCCGATTGACCTTCGTGTTTAAATTCACTATATTCGGTTTATGTCGAATATGTCAAAGTTAACCATCACGCCTGATCAACTCCAATTCATGGATGACCTGGCCGCGCTGTTGTTGCCCTGGGGAATGACCAACGGGGTTGCTCGCCTGTACGCCTGCCTGTTGATACAGGAACAGCCCATCAGCCTGGACGAGATTTGTGCAGCCCTGGAGATCAGCAAAAGTACCGCCAGCGTCAGTGCCCGCACGCTGGAGCAATCCAAGCTGGTGAAACGACATCGTGTGAAAGGAACCAAGCGGGTGCTGTACAGCGCCGTCAATGACACCGCCGCAACCGTCGCTGATCACGCAACCATGCAAGGCAATCTGGCATCATTGCTGTTAAAAAATGCCAACCTCTCTGACAGCGATCTGGTCATCAACCGGTTACAGCATATGGCCGATTTCTGTCTGACCATGCAGCAGGTTATGGAAGCCGCCATCCGCGAACGCCAGGCGGAATAACCCCCTCTCCCCCTCAAGCCATCAGGGGCGAACAACCTGGTAAACCCAATCGATCGCTCCGCCGGCCTCTTATCAGTGCCCTGCGATACTCAGTCGCTTCACTTGCATCAAACCCCAACCCACGCACTATTCAACATCCTTGTTGACCAACTGATCCCATCTTGCTATAAATGTTGAACACATGTTCAGCACGATAACTGATTGCTCAGACACGATTAATTCTGAAAACAACACCCTCTGGCTTAACGCCAGATCCAAGCTGGAGAGCTTTTCATGAATGCCTCTGAAATGACAAACACCTCTGCAAGTACCTCGGTAAATGGCCTGACCCGGATTGACCTGACACCGCGCATCGCCAGTGAACTGCGTGCCGACCAGGAAACCCTGTTAAGCGGCCATGTGTCCGCCGACATCCGGGCTCTGCTCGAAGAGCGCGGCGTGGTTGCCTTTCGGGAATTGAATCTGAGCGACGAAGAACAGCTCACCTTCACCAAAACCCTGGGTACCAGCTCGCAAGACTATAAAATCACCAAAATCACCATGGACCCGCTGGAAAACCCCAACGCCAGCTACATCAAAGGCGCCTTCTACTGGCACATCGACGGCACCATGCTGGATATACCCATCTTTGCCTCCGTGATGAGTTCCCGACGCTTGTCCACCGTCGGCGGTCAAACCGAGTTCAGCAACACCTACGCGGCCTTTGATGATCTGCCCGAATCCGAACAAAAAGCACTGGAACAACTGAAAGTCGTGCATATGTTTGAAACGTCACAGCGTTACGTCAACCCGGAACCCTCGTTTGAACAGCTGCAAGACTGGCAGAAACACCAGCCCAATACCCTGCCGCTGGTGTGGAAGCACCGCACCGGACGCAAGTCCCTGGTGATTGGCTCCACCGCCTCCCACATTGAAGGGATGGGCTTTCGCGAGGGACAAACGTTGTTGACCAAACTGCGCGACTGGGCCACGCAACCCCAGTTTGTCTACCGGCATGAATGGACCGTGGGCGACCTGGTGATCTGGGACAACACGGGCACCATGCATCGGGCCATTGCCTATCCGATGGACAGTGACCGCCTGATGTATCGCACCCAAGTCGCCGGTGACGAACCGTTTGCCTGATGGCATCTGCTACTTTTTGAAGATGAGTTCATAACCATCACACATCCCAAAGAATAATAACTGGAGAAACCTCATGTCTGAGACAGCCCCCGTTGCGGTGGTAACTGGTGCCAGTCGAGGTGCCGGACGAGGCATAGCGCTCGCGCTCGGCAGCCATGGCTGTACCGTTTACGTCACCGGTCGCTCAGAAAAAGCCGGTGATGCCACCTTACCCGGTACCATTTATGAGACCGCCGCCGCTGTGACAGCCGCTGGCGGCAAGGGTATTGCGGTGCGGGTTGATCACGGCGTCGACAGCGACGTCGAGGCCCTGTTTCAACAAGTGGAAGCCGAACAGGGGCGGCTGGACATTCTGGTGAACAACGCCTGCGCGCTGCATGATGACCTGACGAATCCCGGCCATTTCTGGGAAAAACCCCTGGGCATTGTCAACATGCTCGATGTCGGTTTGCGCAGCAGCTACGTCGCCAGCTATTACGCAGCACCGTTAATGGTCAAACAAAAAAACGGGCTGATTATGTTCACCTCAGCCTCCGGCTCCGTACACTATGTTTACGGGCCTGTGTACGGTGCCCACAAGGCTGGAATGGACAAGTTTGCCGCCGACATGGCCGTTGATTTAATAGACTTTAATGTTACCGCCGTCTCTGTGTGGATGGGCGCCCTGCAGGCCGAGCGCCTGCAAATGGTGATTGATTCCGATCCCGACAAATACCGCTATTTGCTGGAACATACTGAAACTCCCGAATTTACCGGCCATGTGATCTGGCATATCTACAACGATCCGGAGCGGATGCAACTGAGTGGGCAGACGGTCATCGGGGCAGAAATGGCCATCAAATACGACTTTCAAGACAGCAATGGTCGTCAACCCGCGTCCTGCCGCGCGGCCCATGGTGTGGAACCACGCATTCAACACCCTTACATCATCCGCTAATGCGCGACCAGGAATTTGCCATGACGGAAAAAGATCCCTCACCACGGTTAGCGCGTCTTCGGCGTGAACAAATCACACCAGAGATGCAGGCCATGTTTGATCTGTTTGCCGGTTCCACCGACCTGAACATTGAGGACAATCATGTTTTAAACACCCTCGCTCAGCACCCGCAGTTGGCCGCGCAGTACTTACCGTTCAATCATTATCTGCTGCGGGAGTCCTCCCTGCCTGTGCGCCTGCGACAAATTGCCATTCTGCGTTTGTCCTGGCGTATCAATGCCACCTATCAATGGTCCAGTCACCTGCGAACCTCTTTGCGTAACGGCCTCAACCCGGACGATTTTGAATGTGTCAAAGGGGCTAACAACTCGCACCACTGGACAGCTCAGGAACGCACCATCCTGCGCGCAACGGACGAACTGATAGATCACCACGCACTGAGTGACGACGCGTGGGCCGCGCTGAATGAATTTCTGACAACTCGCGAGATCCTGGATTTTCTGTTTACGGTTGGCGCCTATCAATTGCTGGGAGGAGTACTAAACAGTGTCCGGGTCGATCGGGAAGAAGAGTTGTTGCAACTGGCCGCACAATTTGGCGCACCGCCGACAGCCATCCCGTCATCCCCCTAAGAGAAGCCCACCATGGAACCCACCCACACGCTCGAACAACTGATCAAAGACGTCGAATACCTCAAAGACCGCAGCGCCATCCTCGACTGCATCGCCCGGCACGCCAGAGCGCACGATCGCTTTGATGTGGATATGCTGACCCACGCTTACCACGAAGACGGGGTCGACGAACACGGTTACGCCATCAACCCCGGTCCCCAATACGCCGAGTGGGCCAACGCCATTCATGCCGCCGGCGCCGAGCTGCACACCCACAACATCACCACTCATACCTGCGACATTGACGGTGATATCGCCCACTGTGAAAGCTACGTCATTGTGGCACTGCTCAACAAAGACGGCGCCAGTGCACGGATGATCAGCGGTCGCTACATCGATCGCCTGGAAAAACGCGAGGGCCAGTGGAAAATCGCCTTGCGCCGCTCGACAGTCGATCTGCTGATCTCGGGGGATGCGAAAATTTTGAACTCGCCCATCTTCAAAGATCAGGGCTACACCAAAGGGTTGAGAGACAAGCGTGATGTGTCTTACCAGCGACCATTAGATCTCAACCACACCCCGGAACGCTGGTGACTTTATGCCACAGGTCGAAAACATGAACACTCCAGAATCCATTCAGGCCCGTGAAGACGACATCCTCGGCAAACCGCCCCGCATTTCACCACAACACACTGCAGAGGAGATGACCGCGGCGCGCAATCAACTGGCCAAAATTATCGGCGTTGCCAGCGGTGACGACGTGCCCATGGCGGACGCAGAGGTTCCACACATGCTGCTCACAGCGATGTGCCATGAGCAGCTGTTCGACAAGGTGTCGGATGTTTCTGTGTTTCTGTTGAACAATCCCTCACTCGAACTGAGAGACCGGCAGCTGGTCATCTTGCGGGTCGGCTGGTTGTGTCAAATCCCCTACATCTGGGGAGAGCATGTCCAGGTTTCCAAAAGAGTTGGCCTCACCAGCGAGGATATTGAAGCCGTGACCGCGGGCTCGTCCTCGCCCTACTGGAATCGGTACGAACGTGCGTTACTCAAAGCGGCAGAAGAACTGCAGACAAACGCCATGATCTCCGATGACACTTGGGCAACACTGGCAGAACGCTTGAGTGAAAAGCAGTTGTTCGAGCTGATTGTGCTGGTGGGTCAGTTTGCCACCGTCGGTTATTTCCAGAACGCCCTGCGCCTGAAACTGAGCCCCACCAACGCAGGCCTAATGGCACGTTAAGCGTTTCTCGAACCGTCTATCGAACCGTCAGCTTAACGGCGCCACCAGGCTTGAAGGTGAACCGATGTTCAACCAGGCTGTGTTAAGGCCTGGTGATCGACAGCCCCTGCAGATCCCCTTGCTTACGCCAGTTTTCCAACAGGCTGACAAACGCATCCCAGCCCGGTCCGTAAACGTCACCCAGATAGAAACGGTATTTTTCATTGCCGTTTTCATCAATGTCCGGCTTGCCTTCGTTGTTGAAATAGCTGGGGGTACATTCGCGAATCCACTCGGTGCGATCCACGGCTGTATCGCGGATATGTTGCACATACGCACGCTGTGCATCCTCGGTGGGTTCAACCGTCGCATCGCCACGATTCATAGCTTCTTGAATGATGTAACTGATGTGCCTGGATTGCTCTTCGAAGTTCAACGTAAGGCTTGAGTTCAAACCGCCCTGGTTCAAGCCAATCACATACATATTCGGAAAGCCGTGGGTCATGACGCCGTGCAGGGTTTGATACCCCCCGGCCCAATTGTCGTACATCGACAAGCCATTGCGGCCCTCAAATACCTCGAAGCCCCAGCGCCTGTCCAGGTCGCTGGTCACCTCATAGCCACTGGCAAAGATGATGCAATCGACTTCATATTCCTGACCATTGGCCACAAAACCCTTTTCCGTCAGGCGCTGTATCCCTTGCGATTGTGAGACGTCGATCAAATCCACATTGGGGCGGTTGAAGGTTTGGTAATAATTGTCGTTAGAGGTCGGACGCTTGCACTGATACCGATAATAAGGCTTGAGTTTTTCAGCGGTGTTGCGGTCTTCGACAATGGCATCCACGCGGCGACGCAAACGTTCCATCACGCGAAAGTCCATCACGTCCCGGTCTTCTGCGTACCCGGCCATGTCCGGGTAATAATCCTGCTCATTAAACTGATCAGTGAGTCGGCGGTTCACTTCCGTCCAGATATCGACAATCATATCGCTTTCACCGGGCTGATAGCGCTCATTGGCACCGCGATGAAAATTCGCACGGCGCTCCGCTTGCCAGCCAGGCTTCAGTGAAGCGGCCCACTGCGGATCGGTCTCCGAGTTGCGCCGGGTGTCAACACAGGAGGGGGTGCGCTGCAACACATAAAACTGCTTGGCGTATTTCCCCAGGTACGGCACCAGCTGCACGGCGGTGGCCCCGGTCCCGACAATCGCCACTTTTTTATCAGCCAGCTTGTCCAACACCGGCTCGCGTTGGCTGCCACCGGTGTAATCGTAATCCCAGCGGGCCGTGTGGAACATGTGTCCCTTGAAATCGTGAATACCCTCCAAGCCGGGTAATTTGGGGATATTCAACAGGCCGTTCGCGACGATCAAATGCCGTGCACGAATCTCATCACCCTGTTTGCTTTTCACGATCCAGCGCTGCCGGCTCTCATCCCATCGCAGTTGATTCACCAGGGTATGAAACAGGGCTTTTTCATACAGCTCGTATTGTTTGGCAATGGATTGTGCATACGCCAGAATTTCATAACCTTCGGTGAACTTCTTGGAAGGCATAAAGCCAGTTTCTTCCAGTAATGGCAAATAGCAATAGGCATCGTTATCGCACTGCAACCCCGGGTAGCGGTTCCAATACCAGACACCGCCAAAATCGCCAGCGTGATCGATATTGCGGAAATTGCTGATGCCGGCGCGTTTTAATTCAACCCCGGCCATAATGCCGGACCAGCCGCCTCCCAAAATCACCACGTCGATGTCTTCATTCACCGGCTCACGGGGTGTGACAGGCGTATACGGATCGCCTTCGTAGGTATAAGACAAATCTTCCACCGGCTTCACATACTGACTTTGCCCTTGCCGGGTCATGCGCCGATCACGCTCCTGCTGGTATTTTTGCTTTAACGCAGGAATATCGATGTCTTCGGCTGACGGTAAATCCACATCGTACAGAGTCATGGCTTGCAACCTCATTGAGTTCAGGATGGGTATTCCTGATATTTTTATTAACCTGATATTTTTAATAAATAGACAGACAACTAAACGCGACGCGAGGGGAACCAGAGAATCCCTGACCGCAGGTCACTCTCTGACACTGGCGGCGCATTCATAAACCTTGTGTCTACGCTCTACTGAATCGGCTCTACGCCTTCGGTTTTGGTGCGGTGAAGCAAACGACCACAGTCCGGGTCGTAAGGCATGGCGCGATGCATGGTACCGGTGTTGTCCCAGATGACCGTGTCCCCCACGGACCATTCGTGGCTGTAGACAAATTTCGGCTGGGTCGCCCACTCCCTTAACCGAACCAATAAGCGGGTACTCTCGGTGGGGGTCATATCGAGCACATGATGCGCGGTACAGCCTAACACCAGTGATTTGCGACCCGATTGATGAGTCCATACCAATGGCAGATTCACTTCACCCAACCCCATCAGTGCGTTCAGTTGTTCAGAAGAGGGCTCGGGTTCGTAATAAAACAAAGAGGTCCAGGCAGAATGCATGGCTTTTTTATCGGCCACCAGCCGTTTATCCTCCTCTGACAACTGCTCATAGGCGGCGTAGGTATTGCAGAATTCGGTATTGCCTCCCCAGGTGGGCAACACCTTGCTGGTCAAAATGGCGGCGCCAATAGGCACTTTGTTCATGGTGCCGTCCAAGTGCCAGTACAACGAGCCTTTAAGATAGTCCCGGTTGGGGTTTTTCTCTTTATCCAGCGAAATGTTGTAGACTTTTTGTCCCTGTATTTCGGGCAAAAACTTGCCAATAGTTTCGGTGAATTGCACCTGTTCATCATCGCTAAAGTCAATCTTGGGCAGTACCAGTACGCCACGCTGCTCCAGCAACTCACGAAGCTCACTGCCCAGTTCACCGCTCAACAATTCTTCTTTGGAATTCAGAATTCGCGAGCCAATGAATTCAGAAATGTTTTCATATTTCAATTTACCCGTCGCTTGTACTGCGGCTGCATGACTCATTATCGGAGTTCTCCTGCATCAATAGGACTTTGTTATGTCTGTTGATTGTCTGATGTTTGTCTTTTTTGTCTTTTTTGTCTTCTGCAATTCGGCGTCGCGAATCATTGATCATTGCCATCCACAACGGAACTGCCAGAGTTAACCGGCAGCCCCTCACGATCACGCCACTTTCGCTTGCTTTTCAAACATTTTCATTATGTCGCCAGAGGTAATGCGACGCTTCTCTTCACCCTCAGCCAGAGGTGCAGCACCACCACTGGAAATGGGCGTCGTATCCACACCATCCGCCGCCGCCTGAGCCCTGAGTGCACCGACACTCAACTGTTCACGGGTGTAATGCTTGAAGGGGTCAAACCGCAACCAGCGCATGGCATTGAGGTGGGTAATTTTATCGATCTGCAGGTCCGACAAACCATCGAGCGACTTCACCAGGTATTCCGGCACTTCCGGCCACAGCGCATCGGAGTGTGGGTAATCACATTCGTACGCCACCATGTCTTCACCGACGTCCTGTAAGTTCTTCAAGCCGAACGCATCGTCAATAAAACAGGTCATAAAATGCCGGCGGAACACCTCACTGGGTTTCAGGCCACCGAAATCCGAGTGAGTCCAGGCGGTGTGACGGGAATGACTGAAGTCCGCCCGCTCCAGGAAGTAAGGAATCCAGCCGATGCCACTTTCCGACAGAAAAATTCTCAGATCGGGGTAGCGCTGCAGGGCTTCCAACTGCAACCAATCGGCGGCGCCGACGGCAATCGACATCGGCATGGTGGTAATCCAGGCTTCAATCGGGGTTTCCAGCGATGCGTGGGGCTGCGGGTTACCCGAGCCGATGTGCAAACAAATGGTGATCTGGTGGTCGGACAGTGCCTTCCACATGGGTTCCCAATAGGCATTGTGAATACTGGGCAGGCCAATTTTGGTGGGGTTTTCGGTTAAGGTGACCGACGTGCAGCCCATGGACGCTACGCGCTCAATCTCAGCAACGGTGGCGTCCATATCCCATGTAGGCAAAATGGCACACGGAATAAAGCGACCAGGGTCCGTCGCACACCAGTCCAGAATGTGCCAGTCGTTATACGCGCGCAGGTGGATCAGGGCCAGATTCTTGTCCGGAGCATTGTGAAAACAACGGCTGCCATCAAAGCCACCGATGCTGCCAAAATTCAACGAAGCCGCAATGCCATTGACGTTCATGTCATCGAGTCTGGCTTGCGGGTCATAACATCCCTTGCGCACCTGCGCCAGGGACTGCGGTTCCATGCCGTATTCTTCCGGTACCCGGCCGACCACTGCGTTCAGCCCCACGGACGTCATGGTCATGCCTTGATAGGTCCAGTAGTTGGATCCGTCTTCGGTGGTATGAAACTGTGGCGCGGTGGCCAGATCCTCACCCTGCAGGTGACGCTTAAACATGTCCGGGGGCTCACTGATGTGATCATCCACGCTGATGATCACCATGTCGTTCATTTTCATCGCTCTGTCTCCAGCTCATTATTGTGTGGTGCTGATTAATGGTACGGGGCTGTTTAGGCGCTATTTAAGGTCTACAGCACCCTGGCAGTGAAGCCATCATGCACCCACAACTACACAACAGTGTTGACCCAGATCAAGGACAGGCTAACTCCCGGGGAACTACCATAGATCCCACAATCACAACCAATAAATGACTGGTACATTTGCCAGCAATCACCTCAGGCGAGGACTTTCCATGAGCGCAATCACCCAAAACTTGATCCCGGCAACGTCTGCAAAAGAAAACACTCTCATCAGCTTCAATGACTGGCCTTCGAATTGGAAAACAGGCACCCAGAGCGTGGGCACGGGCCGTTATACCGAAACAGAATTTGCTCAGTTGGAGTTTGAAAAACTCTGGAAAAAGGTCTGGCAGGCCGCTGCGCGGCTGGATGAAATACCTGAAACCGGTGATTACACCACCTACAAGATTGGTGACCAGTCCATCTTGCTGGTACGGATTGATGAGAACAACGTCAAGGCCTATTACAATTTTTGCCCCCATCGCGGCACCACACTGGGTGAAGGTTGTGGGCACTTTAAGGACCATAAAATTATCTGTCCGTACCACGGCTGGCGTTGGGATTTGGCAGGCAATATTCAGATGATTCTGGAGCGCAACGAGTTTGCCGGGGGCAATCTGCGCGACGAAGACGTCGCTATGCGATCCGTTCACTGCGTGGTGTACGCCGGTTTTGTGTTCATCAATCTGGATGAAAACCCACAGCCTTTTGAGGAGTTTATTGCTCCGGTCAAACCGTTTCTGGAGGATTTCGTATTGGCCGATATGCACCACGACTGGTGGAAGCGGGCCCCGGTTCCCTGCAACTGGAAGGTCGCACAGGAAGCCTTTTTCGAGGCCTATCATGTGTCCGCCACCCACCCTCAACTGGAAAAAGTGGGCCGCGAAGTGGTCTACGGTGATCGCCAGGACGGTGAAATGTTCTATCGGGATCTGACCTACATCCCACAGCAAAATGGCCATGGCCATTTCTTTGGCGGCGCCAAAACGCCCATTGCCGGACACGTGCAGGAGCCCACCTCGCAAGACAACATGATTGACGCTATGGCACAGCGAATGAACCTGACGGCGGAAGGGTTACAGGCCATGATCCTCAAAGCCGATATTGAATTACTGCTGTCGTTAAAGGAGAAAAATCTGCCCGCTGATGCGAATCCCGGCGCAGAATACGTCAAACTGCAATACGAGACGGCCGCCCAACAGAACCGTCCCATGCCCAAAATGACGGCTGAGAATGTGGGCAAATGGGGCGGTGTGAATTTTATTTTCCCAAACATCCTGATTCTACCGCAAGCGGGTAACGCAGCCATGTACCGAGTGCTGCCCCACCCAACCGATCCCAATCAATGTATTTTCGAGATCCGCTCCCTGAAAACCCTGCCCGCAGCCCAAACCCCGCAACGGGCTGAAGTGCTGGAGGTGACCGACCCCGAACAACAACTGGGACTGATCCCCCGTCAGGATTTGAGCAATTTGCCCCGGGTACAGGAAGGGTTGCGCTCTCAGGGGATGAAGCAGGCGTGGCTGGCGGAAAAGCAAGAATCGTTAATTTTGAACATGCATCGGGAGCTGGATCGTTATCTGCTGGCAGACACTAACGGCTGATTCCGAACTGGACCAAATTCGATAAGACCTAAATCAGAAACGGGTCGGAAGGCAACTTTGATGCCCACCGGCCCACGACCCAATCAACAAAAAATAATGACGATAACGCGAGGTGATACAGAATGGATACAACGTTTTTTTCCACACTGGCTGCGGACTATGAGGGCTGGTTGTCGCTCATCATGGCGGTTTGCGTGATGGGGATACCCTTCCTTTCCAGCAAGGTGTTAACCCATTTTGGCGTCTTTAAAGAAATCAGTGATCTCAATCACTCGGTGGTCGAGCAAAAATCCACCAAACCCCACTGGGTGAAAAATCAGGCCTGGAACCGCAAGTGGGGGCTCGTTTTCACGGCCGTGATTTACGTCTGCATCATTCCGTTCGTGATTACCGACGCGCCCCAGGTGTGGTGGAAATACCTGGTCGATATTGTCGTGATCCTGATGGTCTATGATTTCTTCTACTACCTGACCCACCGCTTCCTGTTCCACGATGGCGGTCCACTGGTCTGGGTGCACGCCGTTCACCATCAACAGAAGGACCCCTGCCGGATGGACTCCAGTTACATTCACCCACTGGAAGTGGCCATGGGCCTGGGGTTGTATGTCGGCACCGTGTTCGGATTGAGCTTCATTATGGGTGATTTCCACATTGTCACTCTGATACTGACCTGGATCGCCTTCTCCGAAATCAATCTTCACAACCACGATCGTCAGAACAGCGATCGCTTCCCGTTTAAATACCTCAAGCACGCCTCCGATATGCACCATATCCATCACTCGCGTTTCACCAGTGGTAACTTTGCCACCATCTCCCTGTTCTATGACTGGTTATTCGGCACACTGGATACCGGTGATGGCTGGGGCAAGAACAAAAACGCGAGCTAAAACGGCCAAGTCCATACATGCAGTTGCCGTGTCAATAGGTATACACTCAGCTCCTGCCTTCAGAGACAGGAGGCTGGAGACATTGGTATCGTCCTCGCACAATCACCGGCCACCTGCCTTGGATAACAGCAGTCAATCGCTGTTAAGACTTGGTCCAAAGCGGCTAGCCCCGTATTATACGGTCGCTCAATCACTGTAATTGCGAAGGACACAATGACAGATCGCAAGCCGCCCAAGAAGGTTACGGAAAAATCACCGCCAAAGAAAAGCACTGTACGACAGCGAGTGGGTTCTGAGCAGTCCGCGACCCGGGCATTGATCCTCGACGCCACCGAACGGCTGATGCTGGAGTCGGGTTACGCAGCGGTCAGCAGCCGCCGAGTGGCGAAGAGTATCGATGTCAAGCCGTCACTGATCCACTACTATTTCCCCACCACCGATGATTTGTTTTTAGCGGTGTTTCGCCGTGCCGTGGAAGCAACGGTAGAAAAGCAGGATGGTGCCTTCAAGTCCTCATTACCCCTCGGCAGTTTATGGGCTAACTTTCTCGACCCCGATCGTACCGCCATCGCGATGGAATTTATGGCTTTGGCCAGTCACCGCGAAGCCATCAAACGGGAAATCGCCAGCTACACCCAACACACTCGACAACGGCGAGCCAAACTGCTGGAAGCAACCTTGAACCACGAGGCTGCCGCCAAGGAATCCCTCACACCCGCCGGGCTAAATTTGTTATTGCTGGCGGTAGCCAGAACGCTGGTGATGGAAGAGAGCCTGGGAATTACTGCAGGGCATGAGGATGTTAAAAGCTATATCTCGGCGTTGATTGACAGGGTTCAGAACGAAAGTTGCGCATAATCCTTTCATTCCAGCCGCTTTAGCTCGACAACAGTGCCTGGTTATCCATGGGCCAGTTTAAGGCCCACAATGCCGGCACAGATTAAACCAAGACTGACCAGCTTGAGTATTTCGGTAGACTCGTTGAACAACACGATACCCAGTATGGCGGTACCAACGGCCCCAATCCCTACCCATACCGCGTAGGCAGTTCCCACCGGCAATGCTCTCATTGCCACGCCCAGCAATAAAAAACTCGCCACCAGGGATAACACCGTACCGACGGTGGGCCAAAGTTTCGTAAAGCCCTCTGTATACTTCAGCCCAATTGCCCAGCCAATTTCAAGCAGACCCGCTAGCACCAGAATCAACCAATGCATAAGCACCTCTCGTGTTCCGGGGTCGTCCCCTGCCAGTTTTCAAGAGGTGAGGTCGTCCTCACGTCGTAACGCTTAACGAGACTGAAGACGTACAATCGTCAATCAAGCGTTGTCCTCGGTCATCAATGGTCGCCATTTAACCAAATTCACTTAATAAAATCACCCATTACACAAACCTGCTATTTGAAAATTTTCCACAGTCCCCGCACATCACTGCGTTTCTGTTTCAACAATAGGGTAATGGTAATTTCTTCGATCGCCGCCAACGTGCAGAAAAAGGCAGCCACATCAATGGGCCAGTGCAGAACATCGGCAAATAACAACACATAGCTGATCAGGGTAACCGCCACAGCCAGTTTGACGCTCCAGGTGTGATAGCTGGTGACACTGCCGAACTTGATCAAGCCAATCAACGGCGGCAGCGTAAAACTGAGGACAATGACAACCCATGCGGACAGATGCTCCACAACAGTCGCTGGCCACAGGATCCAGCTGCAGACAGCCATGGTGAAATAAACGGTGAAGTCTCCCCAGCTGTCCAGCAATGAGCCCAGCGGCGTAATTTGATGTAATGTGCGTGCCAGAAAACCGTCCGCCAGATCGGTAAAAACGGTAAAACACACAGCGCCGAGATACAAGCCAGGTTGTTGTCTAAGCGCTAGATAGAGCAGTACCGGGGCCATGAACAACCGCACCATACTCACCAGATTAGGTGGTTTGAATAAATCCTGACGGTACCCCATGGCACTTGGTCTCTAGGTTTCAATAAGGGGTCTTGCGGATGCCCAGTTTGTAAAAGATGATGGAAAAAATCACTTCCAAAACCAAAAACAACACTGGCACCATTAATACGTCCAACCCATCCAGCCCTAAAGCGCCTTTTAACACCAGGGCTGGCAGCAGTGCCTCCGGTATTTGATCCAGCAAAGGCGCCTGGGCACTGGAGGCCAACCCCAGGCGGCGCTTGGTAAAACTGGAAAATAGATCCCCCAGCATGGCTAAAGCACCGGCGCTGGCACCAAGGGTCGCACTGTAACCCAGCAATGGCGCCACTAAGGTACAGCACAGAATCGCACCGATGACTCCCCGCCAGGTTTTGCTCTTGCCGAACACCGGTCGGCCCCCAGGAAACGTCCGATTACCATCCACGGGACGGTTAAAGCGGCTTCCGAAGAGACTGGTTAGCAACACTGGCGTGCTGTTTGCCGCAATAATCAACAACAATAGAACAACAGCAGAACTGGACATGTTGAGTGTTTGGTTGGGGCGTGTTCTATAGCATTTAACAAAACGCGCTTTTCTGCAAGTCTAATGGTGACAGCGAATCAATCAGTGTGCCGCAACTGTGACGGCACCTGGCTATATTTCTGTCAGACTATATCTCTAGCTGACCATGCCTCTAACGGTGCTCCAGACAGGGTACCAAGGCCATAACACTGCCAGCGATTTCTTCAGTTTGAACGTTAGGGTCAATGCGTAACGCCAAAGCTGTTAACTTTTCTGCAACAAATGGCACAGTTGCTGTAAACAACACGTTTGACCAGATGTTGCTGGCCTTTAAGTGTGAATGCGCCAACAGCTTTAGCCAATATTTGCCTTGAAATAAAGAGTCGCG
The DNA here is from genome assembly GCF_011602365.1 of Pseudomaricurvus hydrocarbonicus. GTDB lineage: Bacteria > Pseudomonadota > Gammaproteobacteria > Pseudomonadales > Cellvibrionaceae > Pseudomaricurvus > Pseudomaricurvus hydrocarbonicus. The sequence continues at coordinate 193,197 of NZ_JAAONZ010000006.1, read as the reverse complement.
CATTGCCGACACTGTCTGCCGCTTAAGAAAGAAAAATTGTTGCGTGCGCAATCAGCTACCCTGCAAAACGGGCTTGGGCTGCTGTCGACGTTTTAACTTGGCCCGCGCCCGCTGCTTGCGGCGCTTGAACCAAAGCGTCACACCGGTGATCGCCAGGATCAGGGGTGACGCCCCCAGTAACGCCCACAGAATGCGGGAGAAAAGCCCGGCGAAGGTGCCGTAGTGAAGGCGACCGTAGGTGTCCACAATAAAAGCGCCCAGCCCCGCTTCACGCACGTCATAACTGGAGAGTTTGTCCCCACTTTGAGCATCGAAGGTCACGGTACTGGAATATTGACTGCTCAAAATATTGCCCGTGGGCACATCCCCCCAGACGGTGATGTTGGCTTGTGGCTCCCAGGGCAGCGAGAGGTAGGTTGGGGTAAAACCCTCGAGACTCCGTTGCGCTGCGGCAGTGATGGCGTCCAGAGATATGGCATCGTTGTAGAGGCGTTCCTGCATGATGTGATGCTCAATGCCCTCGGCATGCTCTTCCAACTCGTGCAGGTAGCTTGAAATATTCCACCAGGCACCGGTAAACGCCAGAATGATCAGCACCGGCGAACTGATAATCCCCACCATTTTGTGCAGGTCGGAAAAATAAACGACCAGGCGGCTGTTCCAGCGCAGAGTAAAAAAGTTTTTCCAGAACTTTCGGTGCAGGATCAAACCGGTGATGCCCAACAACAACAGCACAATGGAAAACACGCTGGTGACCAGCAGCCCGGTGTCGTGCAACAGCAAGGTGTAGTGCAGTTCCAGCAGCCAGTCGGTGAGGTAGTGATCGTGAGGGACCGGGGTGGACAACAAGCTATTGGTATAACCATTGAGTAGCAGATAGGACCACTCACTGGTGCCCTTCTCCATGACATACACCATATCGGCGCGGGCAATGTCCTGGAACAAAACCCAACCGACCACTTCATATTCGGGGTGTTCTTGGTTTACGCTGGCCAACAGATTATCCAAAGGCACACGCTCAGCCAAGGGTTCTACCCGCACCTTGTCGTGCATCAGCAGCGCATCAATTTCGTGTTTGAACACCAGGATACTGCCGGTGATGCAAATGACCAGCAGCGGAATAAACGCAAACAGTGCTGCCCAGCTGTGGATTTTAAAGAGAGATTTATTCACAAATGCCCCGTTGTACAATCAACAAAGGGGGCACAAGTGCCCCCGTTATCCAGTGATCTCGAAGGTAACCCTCCGATATAAAACGCTTAGTGGATGTTAAAAACTCCAGCTGGCCGACAGGTTGTAGCTGCGCGGTGCCGCGTAATACGCCTGTTCGTATTTCACCGAGCTGAAGTATTTCTCGTCAGTGAGGTTATCCACGTTCAAACTCAGGGTGAAATCGTCAGCAATGGCGTAACGGGCATAACCGCCAACCACCAGATAGCTGTCCTGGGTAATGCGGCCGTAGCCAGAATCGAAGTAGATGCCATCCTGCCAACGGGCCGACATCCCCAGTTTCAAGTCAGGCAACATGGCCGGAGCCCAGTTCAGCAACATCTTGGCGGTGTTGCGCGGGATAAAGGTGCGCGCTTCGTCGCCGTTCGGATCTTCCATCTGGAGGTGGGTGAATCCCGCTTGCAGAGAAAGCTGCTCGGTCAGGTCGCCGGTGACTTCCAGCTCTACGCCTTTGGACTCAACGTCAATGCCACGGTAAATGGAGTAGTTGAAATCGTCACTGTAATCAGTGTCATCAACACCGTCGCCGTCGCCGTACTCTTTAAACTCCTGCAAGTTTGACTGCTCGGTGCGGAACAGCGCCAGGCTTACCAGCGTGTTATTGGTGAATGCCTTTTTGACCCCCAGCTCGTAGCTTTTGCCCTCCGCCGAGCCCAGAGCCTGCAGGTCTTCACCCAGCACATACTGCGGCTGATAAATATCGCTGTAGCTGGCGTAGGCGTTCAAGCCATCAACGATTTCCCAGGTAAAGCCCACGTAGGGGCTGCTGCCATCCTCTCTGGAATCGGTGGGGATACCGTAGCTGACCCCATCGTTGGTGTAATCCACGGCGTTCAGCCCCAGGATCAGGTTGAGGTTGTCCGTGAGAGACAACAGTAACGAGCCGTAGATGCGATTGAGTTCAATGTCCTCATGGGCAGAGACATAAGGCGCCGCCCAGGTGGGTCGCGCTACCTCGTTGCCGGTCCAACCGGGAAATGACGGCATGGAAACAAATCCGCTCAGGGCCGCATAAGCCAAGGATTCGGAATCGCTCTGCGCCGAACTCACCCCCAGTTGCAACTGGTGCTCTTGTCCCCAGGCGCTGAAATTACCGTTCAGGCTGGCATCAAGAATCAGGTTCTCTCGTTCCACATCGTATTTGCCAGGATAACTTTCCATTCCCAGCCCCGTTTCGACATCCAAACCGGTGTTGGTGAAGACGTAAAACACCTCGGAGCTTTCTTCGTAATCCGTGTGCATGGCGGTGGCGGTCAGACGCCAGCGGTCGTTGATCTGCCAGCCTAATTCGACGAAGGTTTCATCCGTTTGGGTATCCCAATAAGTCCAGTCCATCGCAGTGGAGGTGGACACCCGGTAATCGGCCTGGACGCCATTGCTGTAGATGACGGGCACCGCGCCCCACAGTACGCCATTGCTGTTATTGTCCTGATGGCTGTAACCGACGGCCAGGGTCACACTGTCGGTCACCTGACCATCCACCACCACATACCCCACCTGGCGATCATTACTGTAATGATCCAGCCAGCTGTCCTTGTCCTGATACACCGCCACCGCACGCGCCGCCCAGGTACCCGACTCGGTCAGCGGAGTCGACACATCGACTTCCGCCCGGCGGTTGTTCCACTCACCGCCAGAGAGCTTCACCGAGCCTTCGAAGTCATTAGTAGGACGTTTGCGCACATAGTTGATGGAACCGGACGGATTCCCCAGGCCCGTGATCAGGCCGTTAGAACCGCGGATAACTTCCACTTTCTCGTAAATGGCGGTATCCACATCGCCCACAATCAGTGAGCCAAAGGGCATACCGATACTGTCGACATGCATGCTGGTGATGTCGAAGCCTCGGGCATTGTAGTAAGTGCGGTCGGTCTCTGGGGAATCCACATTGACGCCGGTGGTCATTTTCAGCAGCGCATTGATGTCCGCCAGCCCAAAGTCTTCCATGGTGGCCGCATCAATAATGGTCAACGACTGCGGGGTTTCATAAACGCTCAAGTCGAGCCCCGTGGCACCCCGGCTTTTGCGGTCCTCCCGGATGCCGATGATGGTCATTTCTTCAATCTCAGACGCCGCTGCACCCTGCGCTAACGCGATGGGTGTAACCAGAATGGTTGAAGTAAGAATGGCGCTGGAAACCGCCACGGACAATGGCTTTCTCATGTTTTTCCCCAAGAAACAGTGCGTTGAATTTGGGGGGTATTGTAGCAACCTAAACGATCATGTAAACATAAATGTTAATCATTATCATTTGTGACATACAATTGACAGACAAGCTCATGTTAAATCGGTATTGGAATGGACAGAATTTCGAGTGGCTGACGCCTAAAAGCCAGAATCGCTGATAGCCTGAAGCAACTCATGGCCCGAGACGCACTCGCTCTATAGGCAAGGCTGAAGGATAGCAAAGATTGGGAGATAGCAAAGGCTGGGAGGGTGAGCCCCTCCCAGTCGGAATTCAACCATCAGACGGCTGGGGCCGGGTAATGCTCCACACCCCCTTGCCCTCCATGACGGCCTTGCCCTCGACTTTCAACACCCCGCGGGCAAACGCCAGATTGCGTCCCTGTTTAAGAATTTCACCTTCCAGCTCTACAAACGCCGGCGGGCGCACAGCACTGAGAAAATGGCTGTCGAGGTGCACCGTGGAACAGAATGCCCGGTCGGATTTTTCCCACACCATCAACGACAGGGCGTGATCCATAAACGTCATCAGCACCCCGCCGTGGATCAGTCCCTGAGCGTTGGCATGGCTTTCGTCAAGCTTGACCGCGTAGCGCCAGCCATCATCACCTTTCTGCGTCCAGAGGGCTTCCAGCGATGCCGGAATGCCTTTCATTTCCCGTCGGGTCCAATTATCCATAGTCACTCAATACCGATCTGGTGATAAATGTTCGACAGCGATTATCTGTGACAATTAACAAAGCTCATGCCGAGTTTCTATTAAGCTAAGCGTGATTCTGACAGACCCTACTTCTGACTCGCCATGGCAAAGCTGAATTTCAAATGATCAATATGGCCTGTCGGAACCGGTGCAAACACTTGCGGGTGGTCGCAGTTGCGAATCACATCAATCTGCTCACCAATCTGCTCGATCGTCCAGGACGGCTGATAGACCCCCGCACTTTCAGCGGCAAAAGCCCGCGCCACCCGACCGGCCGCTGAAATCAGCATTTCACCGGTGACCGAACAGGATTCATGCGCCAGCCAGCCCACCGCCGGTGCCACCTGATCCGGGTCCATGGGCGGAAAGGCGCTGGTATCAACGCCTTCGGACATACGGGTGACCGCCGCGGGCAAAATCACATTGCTTTTGATGCCAAACTCCGCACCTTCAATCGCCGCAACGTTAGACAAGCCCATCAACCCGGCCTTGGCCACACTGTAGTTGGCGGCACCGGCATTGCCGTAAAGACCATTAATGGAGCCCGTCATCACGATTCGACCGTAACCGGCATCTTTCATGTGCGGAAAAACCGCCCGCACGACATGGAAGCCACCGCGCAGGTGCACATCCAGCACATCTTCAAAATCGTCAATGCTGATTTCATCCAGCAGGGCGCGGCGGACAATTCCGGCGTTGTGTATCAGGATGTCGATGCGGCCAAAGTTGTCCAGGGCGGTGTTGATCATCGCCTGTCCCCCTTCCGGTGTGGCCACTGAATCGGTATTGGCGACCGCGACACCGCCGGCGGCTTTAATTTCCTGCACCACCGCTTCGGCGGGCCCGGCATCGGTACCGTCGCCTTTCATGCTGACACCGGGGTCATTGACCACCACCTTGGCGCCCTTGGACGCGAGCAGTAAAGCGTATGCGCGGCCCAATCCCCGGCCGGCTCCTGTGATCACGGCTACGCGCTCATCAAATCTCAATTCGGACATCGGCTTTCCCCTTGCTGCTCGATTATGGTGGCTTATTATCCCGCCTTCAGGTGAGTTTTTTCATCAATGCCTGAAGTTTGCACAGGATTCTAAGTGCTGGCCACACAGAAGTCATGAACGTCAGGCTACACCTCCATGAACATCAATAGAAAGATAAACCCAGTAAACTCTGACTAAAAATTGACCGTACCAGCGACTCCAACCAAGTGTCTACTCACATCAATCTACCGTGCGGGAAGCGCGCAGCGCCTGAATGCGCTCTGGCGTCAAACCCAGTACATCCCGGAGCACCTGATCGGTATTTTGACCCAGCACCGGTGGCGCTGAGGGGACGGGTTGCTCGCTGCCCGGGAATTTAATCGGCCGGTTCACAATGGGAATTTTACCCAGGGTTTGATGCTCTGTTTCCACCACCATGTTTCTGGCCACCGCCTGCGGCTGTGACAAGGCTTCCTGTATTCCCAGAATGGGTGCATTAGGCACTTGATGAGCGGTGAAAATGTCCACCAATTCCTGCACCGATTTTTGTGAGGTAAACGCCGACACAATGGCATTGACCTGATCACGACGGTCACGACGCTTTTCCAAACTATCAAAACGCGTGTCGTGACTTAATTCAGGCTGCTCCAGCGCCTGACAAATTCGGCCCCAGAAGCTGTTGGTTAAACACGCTATGATGATAGAACCGTCGCGGGCGGTAAACGCACCGTAGGGCACCAAATTTTGATGTTGGGAACCCTGGGGGTTGGGGTCTTCACCAGTAAAAAAAGCCATTTGGGCCAAATAGCCCAACATACCCAGCATCCCGTCCAGCAAACTGACGTCAATGATCCGCCCCTTGCCGGTCCGATTGCGTTCATGCAAGGCGGCCAAAATACCGATAGGGCCATTGATCCCGCCGATGAGATCCCCCAGCGGTATACCCATTTTGGTGGGCAGTGAATCGGGCTCGCCATTGACACTCAGTGCGCCCGACAGCGCCTGCAAAACAATATCAAACGAAGGCCTGTCGCGCAGCGGGCCATCCATACCGAAACCGGATATCGAGCAGTAGATCAACCCCGGATTCAACTCTGACAGCACCTCATACCCCAGCCCGAGTCGATCCATCACTCCCGGGCGGTAATTTTCAATCAGCACATCACATTTGCCGGCCAACTCTTTGGCCAGCACCAGACCTTCCTCAGTTTTTAAGTCGATCACGATGCTTTTCTTACCGCGATTGATACTGAGGAAATAGTGGCTCTCGCCGGCACGAAACGGTGGAAAGGTTCGGGTTTCGTCCCCGTTGCCGGGTGGCTCGATTTTAATCACTTCGGCGCCGAGGTCAGCGAGGGCGAGCGAGGCTGATGGCCCGGCCAGCACCCGGGTGAAATCCAGTACTCGAATCCCTGTTAAAGGACCCTCCCAAGCCTGGGCGTCTCTCTCTGTCATGGAGCTCTTTTTTTGCATAGTGTCGTAACCTGTAGTCTCAGTCACTTCTGCGGAAATGGGTGATCGCATGACCACACAGGCTGCAATCGTTTTTATTATTGATACAATGTTCTTTGTAACGTCTTTTTATTTTACATATCCGTTTTATTAAAAAAGGCTCATAAATGAACCGTCTTAAATAAACTGGATCTGCTGTAAAAAGCTCTCTGGATCCTAACGCCTTAATCTCTCAACGTGAACATATAAAGAAATTAAAGCATGTGATCCAGAGACGGTGGTTCCCATTGCAGGAACCCCCTTTTTTCTCTGACTGATATGACCTGCTATGAAGCAGGGTTAACCATTAACCGCGGCTCGGTAGTTCAACCACAGAATAACCTTGTGCTGACAATTCATCACGATGGGTTTTAGCCACTTGCTTGATTTCCACCAGGTGCTTGCCATCTTCAACCCACTTGCGGGTAATCGTACCGTCAATGAAAATGACATCACCGTCCGGATTGTGGCGACGGATTTCGCATTTGCTCTTGCGCAGGAAGCCATCATCACCCATCCAGTTAGTGGCATGATGCGTCAACCAGGAGCAGCGCTCGGGGCCGTAATCGTAGGCACCCGGTGCCCCCACTTCCAGCGCAAACGCCTCATCCCAGTGAACACGCTCAGGACAGTCAGGTACATTGAAGCGGTTTTTAATCCCCAGACCCGGGTGCGCCTGCTGCATTTTCCAAGCCAGTTTATTGGCACGGATGTACAGACCACCCCAGCCCTGCGCGTAACAGATGAAACCCGTCACGGTCATCGGGCCCTTCATCATGCGCGGCAGCTCATCACCTTCGTTCACGTCTTCCCAGTAGCGTTTTTCTGCGCCACGAATTTCTTCGTCGCCGTACAACTTGCCCCACTCGGCCAGCTGCTCGTCGGTAAACGGCTCAACCTTACCTCTCACTTCGGTGTACTTGGTACCGCGCTCACGGGCTTCGTCGCGGTCGGTACGGAACACCCAGCTGTCGGCCTCAGCCACCAGATCACCGTTCTGATTGTAAAAATCAACGTGATAAATCTGTTGGAAAGCACGTCCGGCAAAACGGGTCTGATGCTCCACCAAATCTTTCAGGTAGGCCTCTGTCGTAATGGTGTCATTGCGCATAACCGGCTTGTGCCAAGTCCAGTCTGCACCCGCCCACATGGCGTGAACACCTGACAGGCCACCGCAGTAACCGGATATAATACGGCTGGTGGTAAACAGAAAGCTAGGCAGCGCAACCACATCACCGAACTTGGTGTTCTTGGCGTATTCAGGGTCACACCACAGCGGGTTATCATCACCAATACCGTGAGCATAGTGACGCACCGCATCACGAGTTGCTTCGTAGTTCCAGGGTTCAACGGTATTGGTGATCTTAACGCCGATACGCTCGCGCAGATCCGCCAAACCTTCCTCGGTGATTTTGGGAAATTTATTGGTAGACATTCTTTCTTCTCCTCAGTTTAATTGCCGGCCGCCACTGCTTTCGCAGCTTCACGGTCACGCAGGATCTTGCGGTGAACCTTGCCTGCCGGCGTTTTGGGCAGCTCACTCACAAATTCGATATGACGCGGGAATTCATGCTGTGCCAATCGTTCCCGCGTAAATGTTTGCAGTTCTTTCACAAATTCATCGCTGGCTGCACGACCAGTGACGACAAACCCTTTCACCACCTGCCCACGCGCCTCATCAGGGACACCAATAATCGCGACCTCCTGAACGTCATCGTGTTTCAGCATAGTGTTTTCAATTTCCACCGCACTCATGGTCCAGCCCGCGGAAATGATCACGTCGTCAGCACGCCCGCAGTGGTAGAGGTAGCCTTGTGCATCTACCTTGGCGAGATCCTTGGTGGTTTCCCAATGATCGCGCTTCCACAGCATCAGTTCGCCCACCTCTTCCGGTTCGGTTGGGGTACCGTCGGCACGCTGTACTTCCAGTTTTAATCCGGGAATTGGCTTACCTAATGAACCGGGTTTGACTTGATAGTCGTCAGCACCTGGAAAATTCACCAATACCACACCGATCTCGGTGGTGCCGTACATGCTGCACGCCGGCACATGGAATGTTTTATCGATAAATTCCAGCGTTGCGGTATCGCAGGGCTCACCGGTGAAGGAAAGCTTCTCAATGGAAAAGTTGAATTTGTCCGCCGCGCCGGAATTTCTCATCATCCGGTAATGTGTTGCCGCTGCAGACATGTTGGTAATTTTATAATCCTGCAGGGCTTGCATCAGGCGTTCTGCATCAAACCGACCGGCAAAGGTTCCAGTGGTCACACCCATGGCCAGCGGTGCCAGAGTGCCATGCCATAAACCGTGTCCCCAGGCGGGTGACGACGGGCAGAAAAACTGATCCTTTGGCCGGATACCGGTGCCGTATAGAGCGGCAAACATCAAGGTTACCAGCGACTTGTGAGTGTGCTTAACCGCCGCAGGCAATTCACGCGTGGTGCCCGATGTGTATTGAAACACCGCCAGATCAGTCGCTTTGGTTTTGGCCGCAAAGGTCGTTGGGTAACCACTGATTTCTTCCAGCAGGCTGTCGTTGGCAACGACGGTATTCAACCCGTCAACCCGGCTGGCAATGTCAAATTTTTCGTCATTGGTTACCAGCAAGCTCGGCTGGCAATCATCGACACGCAAGCGCAGACCATCCAACCCAAACAAGGTGAACAGTGGAACGCTGATGGCCCCCATCATCATTGCACCAAACAGGCTGGTGTAAAAAGGCAAAGAGGGTTCGAGCATGAACGCGATACGGTCACCAGGCTTGATGCCCTTTTCTACCAGCCAGTGAGCAAATTGGGCAGATTTTGCCGCCAACTCATCAAAGGCCAGGATTTCGTCGCTGCCATCGGCGTGGGCAATACGCACAGCGGTGCGTCCGCTCCCATCCGCGTGGCGCGTCATACACTCATTGGCAATGTTGAGATAATCTTTATCGCCGTCAAAAAGTTCCCACAACGCCGCTGAATTGGCATGCGCCTGGGCATCCGCAAAGGATGTGTACTCAGTTAGCTTGACCATGGACCCACCAGGTATTGATTATTTTTGCTTTAACGCAGCACCACTACAACCGCGCCGTCTTTTGGTGAGACACAACAATGCCACAGCCAAACATTGTTGTAAATATAGAATATGATTTTATATATCGAAATATAGGCTTGCATTCCAAACCAGACAACAATAGTTTATTGTCACGCCATACACAGAATCAGGGTCGTGAAATGACTGAACTTACGCAAAAAACAGTGCCGCAGAATAAACTCGCCGAGTCCGTCAAAACGAGTAAAGCACCGGCTATCGCTCGTGCAGCAGCCATTTTGCGCCTGCTGGGAAAAAGTGATGCCGCACTTGGGCTGCAAACCATTGCCAAAACATTGAACCTGGTGCCCAGTACCTGCTTGCATGTGTTGAGAGCGCTGGTGGCAGAAGAACTGGTGTCCTTCGATCCGGACACCAAACGTTACGCACTGGAAGCCGGTGTCCTGACCCTCGCCCGACACTGGCTCAGACGCAATAAATTTACCGATCGCGCACAACCGTTTCTGGATCGCATCAGCCAGGAGTTTGACGTCACGATGCTGGGGGTTCACATAGTTGGACTGGAGCACATCATCGTGGTGGCGACTTCCCAGGCTGGCAATAACTTTCAGATCAGCGCCCAAATCGGCAGCCGTTTTCCGGCATTGATCAGCGCCACCGGGCGTTGCATTGCCGCCTTTGGCAACTACCCCGAGGAAGACATCGAAGCGCGCTTTCATTCTCTGCGCTGGGATGAGCCGCCCACGTTTGAACAGTGGCAAGCCCAGGTGCAACAAACCCGCGAGCAGGGCTTTGCCATTGACACCGGCAATTACATTGCCGGTGTCACGGTGGTCGCGGCACCGGTATGGAAATCCCGGGAAAAACTCAACCACGGCTTAGTGGCCATTGGCATCGGCAGCAACCTGCAACGACAAGGATTACCGGAACTGCAACAGGCGATGGTGACCGCCGGCCGGAAATTATCACAGCAGCTCAGCGGAGAAGAACTCTGATTTTTAAAGCATGAAACCCACATGAATACGTCAGCCTAAAATAAATACCGGCGCCTGACGATGAAAGCCTGGCTGACCCAACATGCCGGCCTGTTTTCTTTCTCTGAAATTATTCAGGCAAAAATTGAGAATTTTTCGTGGCGTATGAAAATGCAAAAAAAAGCAAATCGTCCAAATAAGTTTGAGGGTTATCAACATTCAACGAGCTCTGCAGCAACGGATAGGTGCGCTGCAGCCCCCACTCCGAGGACGTCGCTCGGCTTTAAACCGTGTGGCCTATAATTGACGCAATGGCCAACCAAATACCCTAATGGTCTGATGTTTTTGGTGTACTATAGCCCGAATCATTCTGCCATCAGAGGAGCTTACCGTGTCAGACAACAATAACACGCACAGTCAATTTCAAACCATCACCACCGACACGGAGTCCCGTGAAGCGTACATTCTTGGCAAACCACCACGTATCGCCGCACTGCCACCCGAAGAACGCAGCGAAGAACAGCAACAGGTGCTGGATGAAATCAGCATGGTGGTTGTCGACGGGGTACAAAAGCCCCGAGAGGATCTGGACTGCCTGGAAATTTTAATTCGTCACTCGGAGCTCTATCTGGCGCACCTCGGTGTGGGCAAGCAATTTTTATCCGGCTGTGATTTATCCATTCGCGATCGCGAGCTCGCGATTTTACGCATTGGCTGGCTGTCACAGGCGCCGTTTGAGTGGGGTTCACATGTGGTCATTGCTAAACGCAATGGCATCAGCGCGGAAGAAATTGAGTGGGTCATTGAAGGCTCGTCCGCCCCGGGCTGGAACAAGCATGATCGCGCCACTCTTCGCGCCATGGAAGAACTGCACTTTGATTCCATGATCACCGACGAGACCTGGGCGGATCTGGCCGAAACCTATTCGGATAGAGAGCTGATTGAACTGACGGTCATCGCCGGGCAATACAAAACCGTTGCCTACATGCAAAACAGTTTGCGCTTACCCATCCCGAAGGGTAAGCAAGGTTTAGACGCTCGTTAAACCGCCAACACCCAAAAGCCACAGCACCCGCAAGGTGGCTGTGGCTTTTGGGGGCCAGCGGACTTACCGCTGACGCTTCACCTTATCGCTCGGGACGCACTGCCAAAACACTGCCTTCGGCATCGGCAGAGACATACAAGGTCCCGTCACTGCCTGCGGCAATACCGGCAAACAATCCCATCGGCCCGGACAAAGGTGGCACGCCACGCAGAAACTTCGGCACCACACCCTGCGGTGGTCCCACCGGCAGATCCGCGGCCAAAACACTGCGGCTGTGGTTGCTCAAATCAACCGCCACCAGCTCTTTAGCCCCGGCATCGACAATGTAAAGCATCTCACCCACCACCAGAATGCCCTGCGGTTGCTGCAGGTCATCCACCAGAGTCTCGGCTCCGGCAGCGGTGATTTTTACCACTCGGCCTGCACCCTCTTCACTGACCAAACAAGTGCCGTCGGCTGTCAGTGCAACGCCCATGGGTTCATTGAGACCGGAGGCCAATTCCCGTACCTGCCCGGTGCTGATGGCCAGCACTTTACCAGTACCACATTCCGCTACGATCACCGTGTTCGCATCGACTTTCGCCAGACCGTAGAGCCTGTCAAAGCCCTCGGCCAGCACTTCACTCTGCTGTTGAGCCGGATTCCAGCGCGACACCTGCCCCATGGCCGTGGTCACCAGAAACTGTCCCTGAGCGTCCGCGACGACGCCGCGAACATAACCCGGACAGCCGGGGGTAAACAGCATGCCGATACAGTTAAGTTCACCGCCAGGCTTGAGTGCGTAGTTGTAACCACCGTCGGCCACAAACAGCACGCCGTCCTCAGCCACAGCCAACCCTAATGGCCATTGCAGACCGTCGTGAATCAGTGAACGCAATTCACCACCGGGTAAAACTTCATTGATCTGCCCGGATATACTGGACACAAACAATCGCTCGCCGACAAAGGTACAGTTATCCAGACCCGGAGCAATACTGGCCAATACGGTTTTCTCACCGGTATTGGGATTGATGCGCAGCACCTCGCCGCTGCCCACTTGAGTCGAGACGATAAAACCCTGAGCATCGAATTTGACGGAATCGGGCACACCCAGTTCGGTGGCAACCACCTCGCGGGCACCGGTTTCAAAATCAACCCGCCAGATTTCGTTGGTGCCCATGATCGGAACATACAACTTGCCATCAGGGCCCACTTCCATCGCGTTCGGCATGGGAACATTTTCAAGAATGATGCGCGGTTCGCCACCGTACAGATCCAGTTCCAGAAGACGCCCATCGGGACGACACTCACCAGTAAACAAACGACCGTTGTAAACCGTAATGGGGTTGGCGGAAGGCAGGTTGCCGTGAACCACACGAGTACGGCCGTTCGTCTCCCTCACACTGACCCGGCCTTCGGTAAATTCAGTGACGAACATGTTACCGTGATCGTCAAACACCAGGTCGTCCGGGCCAATGATGTCACCACCCATGGGGCTGACAATGTCAATTGCGCCAGAATTAACATCGATGGCACTGATCTGACTACCCGAAACCTGAGCCACGTAAATACGCCCATCTGCACCGGTGCGAATACCGTTGGCCCCGTACAAACGACTGGGCTCCGTCAAGCGCTCCAGCTTCCAGCCATCTGCCACCGAGGGGGCATGACCGGCGGTGTAACGTCCGCTTTCAAAAGACATCAATAAGTCCTCATTTATTATCGCTTTAGTATGCAAGGAAACCTACGACAGTATGCAGGGAAACCTACGACCCTATGCGGGGAAATCCACGACCATTGGCTGCGGTCAACAACTAACCATGGCCAATAAAGCCCATCAATCGCCGGGTATTGTGAAAATGAGCGCTGGTGTCTTACTGCGCTCCGATCACGGTATACAAACGCGAGGTGAACAGCCACTGGCCGTCCCGCTTCACATACTCATCGTCAAAAAAACCAATCACTATTTTCTGACCGCCGGCCTTGGGAAATATCAGCTCGCGACAATAGGTTCGGCCGATGGCCTTGTCGCCGTCGAACACCAAATCCGTCGGTGACGGCACAGCACTCATGCTCATAAAATTGATGTAGGCCATCATTTGTTTGAACTTTTCCACCACAGCTTCTTTACCTTCGACAACCGCTGGCATGGAAGGCGTTTTCCAACAACCCTCTGGCGCCCAGGTACTGCCCCACAAATCGGGATCAATGGTGGTCACCCCCACAGCGAAGGTTTCTATCAGCTCGCGAATTGCCAGCCGATCCTCAACCGAACCTTTACTCATTTTTCTCTCCTGTTGCGCAAATCGTCATGTAAAACCAATCAATCCAGATCCAGCACCGACTGGGAGAGATATTTGGTTGAGGTCCAACCGCAATCCACCACCACTTGTTGGCCGTTGATCGCACCAGCGGCTGGCGAGCACAGAAAGGCAATGGTGCCAGCCACTTCTTCAACCGTTCCCAGACGCGGGAAAGGCGTGGTTTCGATGTTGGTACGACGGAAGGCCTTGTCGTTCATGCGCTCTTTCACCATGTCGGTCATGGTGACACCAGGCGCCACGCAGTTGGAACGAATGCCCAATGGACCGTATTCACACGCCATGTGCTCAGTCAGCGAAGCCAGGCCCCCTTTTGCCGCGGAATAAGCACCGCCACGGCGGCCACCGATCACTGCGTAGGTTGAGGTAATGTTAACGATGGCATCGCCGTCTTTCATGTGACCAATCACCTCGCGGCAGAGACGAAATGGGGCGCGCAACATAATGTCGAGGAAGTAATCCAGAGTTTCATCATCGGTTTCATGCAGTGGCTTGGGCGCGCCGATACCGGCGTTATTGACCAAAAAATTGATCTCGCCAAAACGCTCAAGGGCAAAGTCCACAATCTTCTGAGGCGCATCCGCAGCCGTAATATCTACCGACAGAGTCGCCACACGGTCGCTGTTGTCCAGTTCCGAAACCAGAGTATCCAGCTTGTTCTGACTGCGGCCCACACCCACAATGGCCATACCCATCTCGTGCATCTGTTTGGCGGTGGCCAGACCAATGCCGCTGCCGGCGCCCGTAATGATTGCTACTTTCATTGGAATTCTACCTTTATGTTATTTAAGACATTGCCAGGCTTTAGCTCTAATCCGACCGCTCCTCTCCCCGCTTTGCTCACAGCCAGGCTCGCGGACATCGACCGGATTCAGAGATTAAATGATACCCGTCTCGCGCAGTTGGGCAATTTCTTGCGAAGACATGTTCAGACGCTCAGCCAAAATCTCATCGGTGTGCTGGCCAATCGTCGGCGGTGCCACATATTTCATCGGCGAGCCTGACATATACGCCAGCGGACTTGCCAGCATAGTAACTTCGCCTGCCACCGGGTGCGGTACCGTCACTTTGAGTTCACGATGCTGAACCTGCACGTCGTCAAACACTTCTGGCAATTCGTTATAGCGCGCCGCCGGCAAGCCAATACTGTCCAAAGCCTCAAGCAGATCAGCCGCCTTCCAACCCATGCTCCATTGATTGATGATCGCCACCAGTTCATTGCGATTGGTGCCACGCTTAGGATTGGAGTTAAAACGCGGGTCATCAAACAGATCCGGGCGCTCCATCAAATCACACAGTACCCGCCAGTGCTCATCAGTACCCGCGGTGATATAAATAATGCCGTCCGCGCAATTGATCAGATCTGCCGGGCCACCGCCATTGCCACCGTTACCGAGTCGCGGAGGCGCAACTCCGGAAACCAGATAATCCTGCATGATGTGCGAGGTCATCGCCACGGAACAGTCCAGCAGAGCCACGTCGATGTACTGACCCTCCCCGCTCGTGTGGCGTTGATTCAGGGCACCTAAAATCGCCAGCGCGGCGTTGTGACCGGTAAACACATCCACCAGACTTGGACCGGCCTTTAAGGGACCCGCTCCTGGCTGACCTTCCGGAATGCCCGTCACCGCCATCATGCCACCAGTGGCCTGGAACAAACCGTCATAGCCAGGTCGGGTAGCCATGGGGCCGGTTTGGCCGTAACCGGTAATCGAGCAGTAGATCAGTTTGGGGTTGACCTGTTTCAGGCTCTCATAATCCAGGCCATAGCGCTTCAGGTTACCCACCTTGTAGTTCTCAATCAGCACATCACTGTCGGCGGCCAGACGGCGGATCAACTCCTGACCTTCCGGCCTGGAGAGGTTACAGGTCACCGACTTTTTATTGCGGTTGGCCGTCAGATAGAATGCCGACTCTCGTGTCTTGTTACCATCGCTGTCCAGCAGAGACGAAAAGCCATACATGCGCCCATCGTCCCCCACCCCCGGGCGCTCGATTTTAGTCACATCGGCGCCAAGATCACCGAGAATCTGGCCACAAAAAGGACCAGCCAGTACACGGGTCAAGTCCAGTACCCGGACCCCTTCCAGTGCTTGTGAATCAGTCATTCGTCGTCCCCTACCAAATCAGGCGGCCCGTTGATGCCAAAGCAGAATCGACATCGCCGCAGATTAATGAAAGCACCATAATACAGCGCCTGCAACCACCAAATCAACAGTGTTGTTCAATTATAGAGAAGCAATTGACGCTCGACCTTCGAGCGCGCTTATGCAAATCTGCACCGTATTTACCGGGCAACCAACGCTTTGTGACAATGTCATGCCAGCGCCAGCAGAAACCTAAAAAGCCGGCTGTTACACCGGCTTTTGCATCAATACGCTGCTACCAATATCGCTGACAGCTTAGCTTTGTCACCACGTAGCGCCGTAGCTCGATAAAGCCGTAACTACAAAATGCTGAATTACTAAGTGTTGCGACTACTGAATTCTGGTAACGACCTCAGAGGATGTCACCACCCAGCCCGTGTCACGGCTTAGTTCATATAGCGACCGCCGTTAACGCTGAGGGTATGTCCAGTGACGTAGCCAGCCTCTTCTGAACACAGATAAGAAACTGCTTTAGCGATATTCTCGGGCTTACCCGCCTTGCGAACGGGCAAATGCTGCCCAAGAGCTTCAGCACCACCCGGGCCCAGGCCACCATTTTCTTCCAGGTTTTTCAACATTGGTGTAACAACCATACCCGGTGGTACGTTATTCACGGTGATGCCTTTGGGGCCAAGTTCAACAGCCAGTGCTTTTGTCAGCGCTATCACACCGCCCTTGGAAGCAATGTAAGCCGCCATATTGGGAGAGCCCGTTTGAATACTGGAGGAAGAAATAAACACAATGCGGCCCCAGCCAGCAGCTTCCATATCAGGCGCTAGAGTTTGTGCCACCAGGTAAGAACCGGTCAGGTTGACCGCCATTACCTTGTTCCAGGTCGCGTCATCAATCTCGGCCAAAGGAGCGGTGGAATGCATGCCAGCACTGTTCACCAGAATCGTCACTGGCCCCAAGACCGCACGAGTTTTGGCCGCACCCGCTTCTATGGATTCACGACTGGAGACATCGACGACCGCCATAGTAACTCGGCGCCCCATCGCTTTAATTTCTGCAGCGATCTCGGCCATCAAATCTTCATTCAGATCCCAGATGGCAATATCGATACCATCTTTAGCCAGATAACGACAAACTTCAGCACCGATTCCAGATGCTCCCCCCGTAACAACGGCCACTTTTGTATTTTCTGTCACTCTATGACTCCTTATTTTTCGCAATAACCCAGCCGCAGCCCGGTTTTATTGTTGTGTGGTGCGCATTCACTTAGACATCACTGTTGTCTAATATATACCAATCGCGGCCACATTCCTAACAAATCAAGTGACCGTTCAGGCCATTTTATCCATGGGGTTCAGCCTGCCATTACTCGAAAACACTGCCAAAACTACCGCCTAAAGGTAAATTCCCGTTGCAGGCAAGAAGGCGCACAAAAAGAAAGGCGCCACAGGCGCCCTTCGGTAGATCCCACAGTGAACGGATTATTGTTTTAAAATATCTTCAAACTGTGGAAACTCTTCTGTTTTTAACACGCCATGCATAAACAAACGCAGCATTTCCCGACTCATACGGGCAGCCATGCCCGCTCTTGCGCTGTCGGTATCCGCGTGTGCCCTGACCCACTCCGGCCAGATAAAATACCCGGATAAGACAATGACTGACAATGCCTCGACATCAATATCACCCTGACTGTATTGACTCTCCGCCAGCTGTTGCGTGGTCTTCTTAAACAAGCGGAAAAACTTATCCTCCCCGGGGTTCTCGGATGCCAACAGCTCGAACAACCAGACTCGCCCCAAGGTCGGGTTTTCAACGGCAAAATTAACCATCAGGGAAATGACTTCATAAATACTCCCAGGGTTCAGTTCAACCAACGAGCCGTCTTCGTTGAACTCCAGATCACCATATATCGTTGATGACAAATGATCACTGACCCACTCAACCGTGGCCTTGATCAGGTCCTCACGGGTTTGAAAATGTTGGTAGGCGGTACCACGATTAATGCCGGCCAAAGCCGCCACTCGGGATACTTTTAACGCTTCAGGTCCGTCTGAGGCCAATACGGTTCGTGCCGCCGCCAAAATAGCCTCACGGGTTGCTTCCTTACTGTTCTTGCGCAAACTGCCCCCTCATATTCTTATAATAGTTCTATGATCACCAGTGTCGTTCACTGCCAATAATAGTGGCTCTATAGCGCAATCATGTCAACGCAGAGAACTGTCCCTGGCGGAAAAAGCAGTACGACAGGAAAGAATAAAACAAAAACATCAGGCAATTTAAATGAACGGTTTTGCACACCGAGTCGATGTTGATCAGCTGCATTCAACATCGACGCCAACTTCAACGCCAGGCACTGGCACTATCCTGGCATGGCCAAGGGTGCACATGTTACTCAGTGACTACTGTGGTTTTCATTCTGCTCGTACCAGGCCAGCGCATCGCGGATCGTTTCGGCGACCGGGCGTGGGCTCCAGTGCAACTCACGTCGCGCTTTACTGCTGTCCATTTCCTTAAAAGCATCGGAGAGGTACACCGCGGTTGTACTGACCAGATAATCTTTGCGGCCCAGCAGCTTAAAGATGCGCTCGGCCACCCAGGCAATGCCATACGCCAAGCGCAGCGGAATCAGTTTCGGTGGCTTGTTGCCATAGGCCTCAGTGGCAATTTTGTAAAATTCCTGATTGCTGATGTATTCGTTGGCTATGATGTAACGCTCACCCACTTTCCCGTGGGTCTCTGCTTTCAACGCAGCCTGGGCGGCATCGCGAATATCCACCGTCGGCTGACTGGCGTTTAAAGTGGCGCCCATTTTCCCTGAAGCGACTTCCCACAGGGCATGGCCGTGAGGCGTAGGTTGATAGTCTTGCGGCCCATACGTATTGGCAATGCACAAGGCCACACCTGGCAACCCTTTTTCACGGCAATAAGCCAACATTTGGTTTTCCGCTTCCAGCCGCGCGAGAATATAGGGCGAGGCCTTATCGTGCCAATTAAACTCGAATTTCTCAGTCACCGGGCCATCCGGATTGAAACCCAGGGTGCCCATACTACTTGTGAAAATAAAGCGCTCAATCCCCAGCTCCAGAGCCACATCCATGGCATTGACCAGGCCTTCCACATTATTGCGGAAGATAGGGGTCGGATCGGTCAACCAAAAACGTGGATCCACCACGCTGTAAAACACCGAACCACAGCCCGCCATCGCCGCACGGATGGTTGCAGGTTCAAGGACATCGCCATAATGAATTTCAACAGGCAAATCTTGTAGTGCTTTCGTGCTGCTGGTTTTACGCAGCAAGACTCTGACTTCACGCCCCTGCGCCACCAATTGTCGGGCAATGTGGCTGCCCACAAACCCACTGGCGCCAGTGACTAATACAGGTTTTTTTAAAAAGCCCTGAGTTATTTCGGTCATAATTCTTCTCTCTTCCCCACGGTACAATCGTAATGGTCTAATAAGTAACAGCATGAACAACCGTAAACCGGTTGTTCATGCCAGCGTAAAACAGCTCGGTACGGCGCCATCCAATATGGGTCACATCAAACGGACCTATACGAATGGCGACTATCTGCTTGCAAAAAACCAACGGGAAAGACCAGACAACCTCAACCCGTTATGGCTTTGTAAGCTCGATAAACAAGCGGCATTTTTATTTTCACGGTGATTTTTTCAATCGTCCCGGTGAAGACACCCTGATCCTGGTATTCTTTGGACACAGGCACATTGGCGTCCCGACCGGTATCAAAGGTTTCACCATTGCCCGCCAGAATTTCAGGCCGGCGTGTCACCTCACCTTGCGCAACCTTTTCACCATCGACAAAGATCGCCAATTCCCCCCCCTCTGCACCATCGTGATCAAACTCATAACGGAGTTGGTGTTTACCTGGTGTTAATGCGGTATCACTGGCAATGCGCGATTGCAGACCAGGTTTGTTCAAGGGCGAAATAGCAGCATAAGCAACGGGCTTGCCGTCTTTCAGATAGAAACTCCAGCCACTAAAATAACTGCCCGCGGCAACGATGACCCCGTCAGCGCCACCTTCCGGCACGTCAATCTCGGCGGTTAACACAAAGGGCATTTTGTAAATCGGGGGTGAAGAGACCAACTGCAATTGAATCCCCGGCCCCCAGAATTCGTACTCATCCCGGAAGGTGCCTGCCGCTTTGATCATGCGCATAGCACGCGCATTGCCACCGCTGTCCTGAATCGGGTAGACATAATTGTTGCGCGCTTCCTGGTCAAAGATTTTTTTCAGCTCTTCCAACTTCTGCGGGTACTGCGCCGCCACATTACGGGACTGGCTGAAATCTTCGTTCAGATTGTAAAGCTCCCAAGGGTAGCTGGTCACATCACTGCCACCGCGAACACTGGCAATGTCCCAGGGCATATTGCGAGGGGTGGTGCTGGCTAACCAGCCATCGTGATAAATGCCACGATTACCCAAAACCTCATAGTATTGGGTGGTGCGAACGGAAGCCACGTCGGCCTCATCAAAGCTGTACAGCATGCTTTTACCGTCTACCCGCTGCTGCTCCACCCCGTCGACCACTTTCGGTTGCGGTATTCCTGCGGCGTCCAACAAGGTCGGCATGATATCCACGACATGATGGTACTGGCTGCGAACCTCACCCCTGTTCTGCATCTTCTGTGGCCATGAAATCACCAACCCGTTACGCACTCCGCCGAGATGCGACGCGTGAGTCTTGAACCAGGGGAACGGGCTGTTGGTGGCATAAGTCCAGCCTATGGGGAAGCCCTGATAGGTATCCGGTCCCCCCATAATGTCCAGGTGTTTATCCAGCCAGGCAATATCCTCTGGATGACTGTTGCTGGAAGACAGGTGCGCCATTTCGTTGAGCGTCCCCTGTAAGCCCCCTTCGCCGCTGGAACCGTTATCCCCTTCGATAAACACCACCAGCGTATTATCCGCCTGCCCCATGCGTTTCAGCTCATCCATGACGCGGCCAAATTGGGCGTCCTGATAGGCCAGCATAGCGGCGTAGACTTCCATATAGCGGGCATAAACTCGCTGTTCTTCTGCGGACAAGCTGTGCCAGGCCGGAATGATATCCGGCCTTTTGGCAAGCTGGGTTCCCTCTGGTACAACCCCCAGAGCCAACTGGCGCTTGAGAATGTTCTCACGCTCTTCATCCCAGCCCTGATCGAATTTCCCTTTAAACTTTTCGATCCATTCTTTGGGGGCCTGGTGGGGCGCATGGGCTGAACCGGTGGAAAGGTAAGCAAAGAAAGGCTTATCGGGTGCAGACGCTTTCTGGTTGTGAATCCAGTTGATGGTCTTGTCGGCCAGCTCTTCATCCAATAAGTAATCGTCCGGGCGATGGCTGCCATCGACCGGGGAAATACCTTCATAGAGAGCAGGCTGCCACTGGTCGGAATCGCCGCCAACAAAGCCGTAAAAATACTCAAAGCCGCGTCCGGTAGGCCATTGATCAAATGGGCCAGACGGAGAGCGCTCTGCGGCAGGAACGTTATGGTCCTTGCCGAACATGGCGGTGTTGTAACCGTTATCGCGCAGAATGCGAGCCACTGGGGCCGCCGAAGTCGGGATGTGTCCGGTATAACCCGGGTATGGAGAATTGAGCTCTACCACCGCCGCCAAACCAACCGCATGGTGGTTGCGACTGGTCAGTAACGACGCGCGTGTTGGCGAGCAGATACCCGTGGTATGAAACTGGTTATAGCGCAGGCCCTCAGACGCAAGTCGATCCAGATTCGGCGTCGGTACCGGCCCCCCAAAAGTACTCGCTGACGCAAAGCCCACATCATCGGTCATCACCAGCAGAATGTTCGGCGCACCGTGGGGGGCTTTCACCGGCGAAGGGTACATCGGCGTCGATTCGTCTTCGGTGGGCTCCAGCTTACCCTCATAGGCTTTTGCCGGTATTGGCAGCACACTGCGATCTACCGCATCAGCCTCTGCGTGCAACAGAGGTAAACGCAGGCCCAGCCAGCCGGTGCCGAGGCACAGCACAACTGCGGCCACCCAACGGAATTTGATTTGTTTCATTATTTTGTCCCTCTCAGCCAGTAACGCTAACCAGCCCAGTCTTTCAGCGTGAATGCAATTTGCAGGCGCGACCGACAAATCCCCCCAAATTAGGGGGGGTGTGGATCGGCTGAGACACTATGCCTGAGTCTTGGTATAATTTTTAATGCAAATCAAATCACCAAGCCATGCCTAATTGTTATGCGTCAGACCTCAAACCATGGAAATCGATCTTAAAAAACTGAATCATGTCGTCACTGTCGCCACTACCGGCAGCTTTTCCAGAGCAGCCGAGGTGCTGCACATCACCCAGCCCGCCCTCAGTCGCAGCATTGCCACAGTGGAGGCGCACTTTGGCATTAAAATTTTCGACCGAAGCCGCCGTGGTTCAGCCCTCACGCCCCTTGGACAACTGGCCGTAGAGGAAGCCGAAAAACTGCTCAGACAAGCCCGGACGCTAGACCACAACTTGCAACTCTACCGCCAGGGTAAAGCCGGTAAACTCGCCTTTGGCATGGGGCCCCTTATTGCCAGCCTGACATTGCCAAAACTCAGCAGCCACTTCATGCAGCAACACCCCAAGCTGCAAATCCATGCCAGCATCAAACCCGATCTGCTTTTGCATAACGAACTCAAGGAAGATCAGATTGAAATGTTATTTTGCGGCAAAGGATTGGTTGAAGCGTCACCGGAAGTCTCCTTTGAAGTGGTTGGTCAGATAGAACTGGCCATGCTGGTCAGAGCAGATCACCCCTTAACCACTCGCCCATCCTTAAAGCAAACTGACCTGTTTGAATTTCCTGTTTTAAGTGCCATTCACCCTTTCAGTTCTGCAACCGAGCCCGTGGGCGGGGCCTTTATTTGTGATAACTACGATGTACTCCGTACCACGGTGATGCACAGTGACGGCATTTGGATCACATCCCCTCAACTGGTCGAAGCTGAATTGAAACAGGGATTACTGGCAAAAATTCATGTCAAAGATGAACAGCGGCCCTCACACGTAGAGGTTTATATGGCGCGTCTGCGAGGCACTCATGCCTCACCAGCCGCCGAAGCCATTGAAACCTATGTGAAAGATTTTTTTTCCAGGCTGGCCGTCACCCAATAAAGGCCTCCGTTTCAGCATAACGGAGGCCTTTATCAATGTGTTATCAATTGAAATAACAGTCAAAAAATTATGCAAACACTGCAGAGATTATTTAAATTCGTAGGCCGCCAACCAATCCGCCACGAATCGAACAAAGCGAGCGGCATCCGCGCCATTAATGACACGATGATCGTAGCTCAGTGACAACGGCAACAATTGACGTAACTCCGGCTCACCATGCTCATCCGGCAAAAAGCAACTGCGCGCTCGTGTAATGCCTAAAATCCCCACTTCCGGAGCGTTAATGATGGGAGAAAAGCTGGTGCCACCAATGTGACCCAACGATGACAAGGTAAAGCAACCGCCAGACATTTCTGCCATCGACAAACCTTTGGTCCGGGCTTTCTCTGAAGTTGCCGCCAACTCAACGGCCAATTCATCTTCCGTCTTTTTATCACAATCGCGAATTGCGGGTACCAACAGACCGCTGGGCACGTCAACCGCAATACCGATGTGGTAGTAGTGCTTTTGATATAACTTGGTGCCATCAGCGCTCAGTGACGTATTGAACTGCGGGTATTCTTTCAAAGCGGCAACAGTGGCTTTCATCAGGGCCGGTAACAGGGTGCGTTTCTTATCCGGATTCGACTGATTCCAGGCCTTGCGACGCCGCTCAAACTGCGTAATATCCGCATCGTCATTGTGGGTAACGTGAGGAATAGAAGCCCAGTTGCGATGCATGGCACGACCCACATAGGCCTGGGTTTTGCCAACAGACTTCTCTTCGACTTCGCCAAACACGGAAAAATCCATCTCCGGCCACGGCATCATATTGCTAAATTGATCACTCATTATTGACTCCTGCAGCCAAGCTCAAACCCAATCCGTGCCCGATATAACACCGTGAATTGGCGGCTGGCGGTATTTCTTAATTAACACGAAAGCCGCCAATACATTCAAATTGACTTGAGTAAAATCAATCCAAACACATCGAAGGCTACCACTAATTTTGTTTACTGAGGGGGGGCTTCTCCATCAAAAACAGGCAGCTTGTCGCTTTTGATGATGCCATTCTTATTGAGTCTCATCACTTCGTCCGTGAATCGTTTCACCAGATCATGTTTTTCAGACTCATCGCTCTTGCCAGCTCGCGACCAAACCGGCCATAACACTGAACCCACCACCATCATCATCGCGTGCACTTCAGGGTCTATGTTCGGCTCCGCCAGATCGGACAAGACGAATTTTTCCATCATCGCCTTGTAACGTTTCCAGTAAGGGTCATTCGCCCGCTTCTCAGGGTCCAGAATCGACACCAGCCAGACACGCCCATACTCCGGGTTTTCAATGGCAAACTTGGACAGGTTCTCCACCAATTGTCCAGGCCGTACTTTTGTCGACGAAGGGTCAGTGGCATTTGCATCGTCACCAAAAGACTCACGACATAATTTTTCACTAACCCAGGCCACGGTGGCACTCAATAATTGATCCCGTGTCTGAAAATGGTGATAAGCTGTGCCACGGTTTACACCCACCATTTGCGCAACCTTGGAGACACTCAAACCTTCTGGACCATCGCTCGCCAACAACTTTCCGGCAACTTCCAAAATAGCTTCACGGGTACGCTCAGGATCGCGCCTGCGTTTATTGACTTTGGTTACTTCAGCATCAGCTTCCATTGTGTAAATTCCTTAAATTAAGGTGTAAACATCAAGGGACAGTTTCCGGTCACATCCCATGACCCCTAACGAAAATGCCCTAATCTCATCATCTTCCCGTGTGATGTTGTTAACTCTGTCAAAAAAGACCTGTGCAGCAATCACGTTTTTACAGAAGCTCTCAAACCCGCTCAATAATAATGGCTGGGGCCATGCCGCCTGCAGCGCACATGGTAATCAAACCACGTTTCAGGTTGCGTCGTTCAAGTTCATCCAGAACAGTTCCAATCAAGACCGCACCGGTCGCACCAATAGGATGCCCCAGTGCAATGGCGCCGCCATTAACATTGATCTTGTCACGATCAATGTCCAGATCACGAATAAACTTTTCAACCACCACGGCAAAGGCTTCGTTCACTTCCCACAAATCGATATCGTCTTTGGTCAGGCCGGCTTTAGCCAGTACTTTCTTGGCCGCCGGCACCGGAGCATTCAACATCAAGGTGGGATCATCGCCCATATTCGCTGTCGCAATAATACGCGCGCGAGGTTTTAAGCCATGCTTCTGAACATAACTTTCTGAGGCCATCAACAGAGCGGCTGCCCCATCCACCACACCGGAAGAACTGCCCGCATGGTGGAAGTTTTTGATATCCACATCCGGGTAACGTTGATTGATGTATTTACGAAAGGTGTTACCTTCTTTATCCAACGGCATGTCTGCCAGAGCTGCAAAGCTTGGCTCCAGTGCAGCCAGACCTTCAGCCGTGGTACCAGGGCGAGGGTGTTCATCCTTGGCCAGCACAACCTTACCCTCGTCATCCACCACCGGAACAATGGACTGGTCAAAATAGCCGTTTTCTATCGCATGAGCAGCACGGCGCTGGCTCTCCAGCGAAAACGCATCCAACTCTTCCCGGGTAATGCCTTCCATGGTTGCAATGGCATCGGCACATAACCCCTGATTGGATTGTGGGTGCTTTTTTTGCAAGCGCGCATTACCGGTACCGATGCCCGGATTTTTAAGACCCGCTTCGCGCTCGGCCATGCCTTGAGCGGTAATGTGGGACATCATTTCCGTGCCACCGGCCACCAGCAGGTCTTCCATGCCGGACATCAATTGGGCCGCCGCCAGGTTAACCGCGGTCAAGCCACTGCCACAAAATCGATCCAGAGTAACGCCGCTCACACGGATGTCATAACCGGCATCCAGAGCGGCCATGCGCCCCATGTCACCGCCCTGTAAACCTTTTTGAGCACTCGTGCCCCAGATAACGTCATCAACGTCTGCAGTATTAAAGCCATTGCGATCATGCAACGCCTTCATCACAGCGGCGGCAAGGTGTTGAGGGTGCATCTGGCTCAGGGCGCCCTTGCCCGGCTTTCCAATACCGCGTGGCGTACGTACAGAGTCGATTATGTATGCTTCGGACATGTTTTTATTCTCCTTTTGGCCAGAATTCACTTCTGGAACCGTGTAACTGTCATCTTAAGGCACAAAACCTAACATTATTGTACGACAGTGTTGTTTATAAGTATAGATAACAATCACGACCGAGAGCTGTTGCTGCATCATCAAAAATCTAAAGTACGGCGAGTCACATTAGGGGAACATCCCAATGAAACCACCCCATCACGCCATAGTGAGGATAAAAAAATGGCGGGTAATAGAAACCTATTCCCGCCAAAAGCTCGATGGTAGAGAGAACTGCCGCTCAGGACCACCCTTCAGTGAACCCAAGCTTTATGCTTTAGATTAATGGCCTTAGAACTGATAACGCAAGGAAGCGCCAACTGTTCGCGGAGCGCCATATGTAGGAGCGAAAAGACCCAAACTGCTGATTACGTTCAGGCCACCCACTTGATACTCCTCGTCAGAAGCGTTGTTCACAAAAGCAGCAAAATCAAAATTTGACCCCATCACATTGTGCCAATCGACCCTGACATTCCAAACCTCATAAGCGTCGGCATCGAGAGTCGACTGGGCAGAAGCCAGGTCTTCGGAAGACCAGCCTTCAAGAACAGCCATCTCATCGAACAGATCACCGTTAGCGTATGTTTTCATTTCATCCTGCCAGTAAACACTTGCCATGGCAGTCACCTCACCCCACTTGGAGCTCAGCGGCAAGGTGTAGCGAATTGACGCCGTCACTGAATTTTCAGGCACGTAAGTGAAATCACCATTTGAGGCATCCAACAGCACAGGGGTACCACTGGAATCCTGCACCAAGGTATCCCACTCATCATAGCCCGCATCGACAAACGAATAACCCAAAGTCATCAAAAGATTCTGAGTCGGAGCAAAAGTGATGTCTGCTTCAAAGCCCTTAATTTCAGCTTTAGCCGCATTGATCGTCGCTGTACCAAAACCGCTATCGGTTACTACACCCTGAGTTTTTTGAATGTCATTGTATTTCTGCAGGTAGGCAGCAACGTTGACACGCACTGACCCCACGCCCTGAATTTCCCAATCGGATTTTTGACCAATCTCGTAGGTCAGTACAGTTTCTTCATCAAATGGCTGCAAAGTGGCGTTATCCGTACCGCGCAAGTTGAAACCACCAGCGCGATAGCCAGTAGATACACTACCGTACATCATCAACTCTGCCCTTGGCGTATAACTTAAAGACGCACGCCAGGTTGGGCTGGAATAGGTTTCACTTTCATCACGCTCACAGTTTTCTGCAGGATTGCCGTCAACATCGGTCACACTGCAAACCAGCATACCGCCATCAAGATCACCAAAGCCGCTGTAATTCTGTACTGTTACTGCACGTTTATCCCAGCTCTGACGCAAACCGACCGTCAATGCCCACAGCTCATTAAAGGTAAAAGTCCCTTCACCAAAAAAGCCGTAGGCTTCATTGTGAACGTCACCCGCCGGTGAGATTTGAGTCAAGCTATGCTCAGCAACCAAATCTAGAACGGCCAAACGAGGGTCGAAACCTGCCAAGCCATATCCACCTTCCTGCCAGTCGGGATTAGCCCCCAAAATCTGAGTCACGCCGTCCTCTGTGGTGCCTTGCATGTCGTACCAATAACCACCCACAATCCACTCCAGGCGGTCATCAAAAGAGTGCCCCAAAAGTTGAATTTCGTTACTGAACTGCTCAGCCGTTGTCTTTGGCCCTACAGGGTCAAGGGTAACCGCACCCGTCGACAGGGTGCCAAACATTGGCAGAGCAGTACCGTCAATATCCGTAGCACTGGACATTTCAACTTTACGATAACCAAACACATTCTTCAGACTGAGGTTATCAGTCAAATTATACATCGTGGTGTTGGCCACCATTTGATTCTCAACTTTATCACGAGACATAAAGTCGGTTTCAATTTCATGCACACTGCGTGACTGTTGGCGCGCTAAAGCCTCATCAACGCTTTTATCCGCTGAAATTCCAAGGAATCCAAAATTTTCACCCAGGCCACCATTGTGAATGCTATTTAACATTCCACCAACACTGGTTGAATAGTTGAATGCGGTGGGCACAGGTACCCGACCCAACATATCATTTTTATCATAAGAGACCATCAGCAGATTGCTGAGGTCTTCACTGAGCTCCAGATTCATGCTCAGACGAAGCCCTTTGGAGTCTTCATCCCAAAACTTCTCACCGTGTAAAGCATTGTCAGCAACGTTTTCCTGATACCCGTCACGCTCTAAGGTACGGCCAGCCAACCGTAACTGGACCACTTCATTCACAGGAAGATCAACCGCACCCTCAAGACTGCGCAGGTTATAATCACCCAGTTTGGTTTCTACATAGCCACCCAGCTCAGTTCCAGGCTTTTTAGGCGACAACAGCAGAGCACCACCAGTGCTGTTACGGCCAAACAGGGTTCCCTGTGGGCCTTTCAACACCTGAACATTTTCCAGGTCGTACATAGACAGATTGGAACCTTCTGCGGGCGTCATGACCACTTCGGCGAAATAAATGGGCACCGCTTGATCCAGAGTCATGGAAACATCTGTCGGGCGCTGGCCGCGAATCGACAAAACCGGGGTGTTGGTGGTGGTACCAGCATTGGAAACCCGAAACGAAGGCACATGGGTACCCAGATCTGACAGTTCGGTAATATTTTGCGAGCGCAGGAAGTCCTCGCTCATGGCCGTTACGGCAACCGGAATATCCTGAGCACTCTCCTCACGGCGACGGGCGGTTACGACAATCTCTTCTAACAGCCCGAAACCCTGGCCACGCTCTTGGGCAACGGCGTTCGGAATGCAATTGGCTGAAGCAATCGCCAGAGCCAGACTGGCTAATTGTAAATGGGTATTGGACGTTCTCTGTGGGCTCGGCAAAGGGCCGCTATTCTTTTTCATTATATACCTCTCTTCATGGTGACTTTATAGATATAAGCATTATTGATTATTAATTTTCTTTTATTCGCTTCAGCCCTTTTATTGTTTTCCAATAGGGCTAAAGGCATTAAATTGCTTCCAAATAACTGCCGGTTTGCGATTCAGCAGTTACTTCAATAGGTCTAGAATTTATCAGAATTATATTTCAGGCTATTATTCACATTTGAGATAAATGAACAATACTGTTGATCATTTAATTTATCAACACGTACCGCCCAAAGGGACAATTGGTTGCGCTCAAATGGGAAACAGCGTCAGCAAAGCGGCTTTTCGACAGGCTTAATAAACAGGCCTAGAAATGTGACGCAGCAGACAAACCGGGAGGTTATAAAAGGAGGTGCAATCGCAGTCGTAGACGCATGTCATTAACCGCGAGCAGCAGATATCGAAGCGCCTGCTGTCACCGGGCGGTCGAGCCAGAAGCCGCCCGTCGTGAGCAAAAAAAAACCGGCCAGCCAAAAAGGCCGGCCGGTTCCTTCAGAGTCATGATCAAAAGTTTAGAAAAGATAGCGTAGCGAAGCACCGTAAGTACGTGGAGCACCGTAGGTATACCCAACGTACTGAATGTCAATGACGTTCAAACCACCCGTCACATACTCCTCATCCGTTGCGTTGCTCACAAATGCCGCGACATCGAAGTTGGAACCCATAATGTTGCGCCAGTCAAAACGCAGATTCAAGACTTCGTAGGCGTCAATGGTAGAGACCTCTTCTGCCATAGCGATATTGGCATCACTCCACCCCTGAATACCACCAACAATATCAAAGTCACCGGCCCACTGGTTGGTTTGCATCTCGTCTTGCCAGTACACGCTTGCCATCAGGGACATCTCACCCAGACTGGAATCCAGAGGCAGGGTATAGGTTACAGAAGCGGTCAATGACTGCTCGGGGATGTAGGTAAATGGCGCATCGCTGCGATCAACCGATGTCGTGTCGTAACCACCCAATGCATTGCGGGCGTTCACGCCCACCACGTTGTCCTTATAACCCGCGTCAACATACGAGTAGGCCAAAGACAACAGCAGGCTATCGGTCGGAGCAACCGTGACATCGAACTCCAAGCCCTTGATCTCTGCCTTACCTGCGTTAACAGTTTCTGTCGTCAAACTGCCGGTGTCGGAAGGCAAGGAGCGCGTCTGCTGGATGTCTTCATAGTCCTGCCAGTACAAGGCCAAGTTAGTCCGCACTGCAGCCCAGTCAAATTGCCAGTCTCCCTTATAGCCCAACTCGTAGGTGGTTACTGTTTCTTCATCAAACGGTTGCAATGACACATCATCGCTGCCCCGACCATTGAAACCACCAGCTTTATAACCAGTCGCAATGCTGAAATACACCAAGGTATCATCTTCGGGTGTATAGTTTGCCGACAAACGCCAGGTGGGTGATGAATAGCTTTCACTCTCATTGCGCGAGCAATCCGCCTCCACCACACCGCCCGTGGTCACCACACAAGGCTCTGCACCCAGCGGACCCTGGTACTTGCTCACGGTAATTTCACGCTCATCCCAGCTTTGACGCAAGCCGGCCGTCAATGACCAGGAATCATTAAAAGAGAAGGTTCCCTCGCCAAACAAACCATAAGCCGTATTTTCTGTTGAATAACGACTGTGCTGAACCTGGCCGCCTGCTAAATTTGCTCCACCGGCGCCCAGCAGGGGATGTGTATTTAAAGAAGGACGCGCAGGAATCACCACGAGGTCTTCATTAACCGTGCCCTCCATGCTGTACCAGTAGGCACCTACAATCCAATCCATGCGCTCATCAAACGCACTGCCCAGCAGCTGAATCTCATTACTGAATTGCTCCGCCTCAGTTTCATTAAGGTCTGGATTCTGCGTCTGGCCAGATCCGTTTATATCATAACCTGTACCAAAAGCCGGGATAGTAATAGGACCATAAAGAGGATGAACTGTTGAGATCGGTACCGGATATCCATTATCGGTATAGGCATCGTAATCTGGAATGGCACCCGCAACAGGTAAAGCCGTGCCGTCAGAATCGGTTACCGCTTCACGCTTTACCTTGCGGTAACCAAAAATATTTTTCACTGTCAGGCTCTCAGTGATGTCAAATTCGGTGGTATTAGAGGCAAAGGTATTGGTGACATTATCTTCGCCCTCAATATCTGCCTTCACTTTCCAGGGGTCGTCACGGTCAATATTTTCTTGTACCGCGGCGGCATATTCCGGCACTATAGCCGCATATGCCTGTCCGGCTATCGCACTGGAGTTAAAGCCGACCAGATGGGGAATCGGTGCCCCTGACTCGTTGTTATCGTATGCCAGTACAGTCAGGTTATTAAACCGATCACTGCCATAGTTAATGCTCAGCCGTACAGCTTCTGAATCTTCACCGCGGTAATCATCGCCATGCAGGGCATTAGCAGCGATATTTTCCTGATAGCCGTCACGCTCTACCCTGCGACCAGCAATACGCATGGTCAGTTCATCGGTAACGGGCACATCCACTGCACCTTCGATATGCTTCAGGCCATAGTTACCCAATTGCGCTTCGACATAACCTCCCAGAGCATCGCCAGGGCGCTTGGGTGTCACCAGAATTGCACCACCGGTACTGTTACGACCAAACAGGGTGCCCTGCGGTCCCTTCAGTACCTGCAGATTTTGCAGATCGTAGAGCGCCAGGTTAGTACCGGTAGACGGGGTCATCACCACGTCATTGACGTACATCGGCGCGGCCGCGTCCAACTCAATTTTGGCTTCGGATGGGCGCTGACCACGAATACTGATCAGCGGTGTATTGGTGTCGGTACCCGCTGAGGTGATGCGCAGGGAAGGCACGTGGGTACCCAGGTCCTCCAGTTCACCAATATTTTGCGCGCGCAAAAAATCTTCACTCATTGCCGTAATCGCAATGGGTACATCTTGTTGGCTTTCTTCCCGACGACGTGCGGTTACGACTATCTCCTCCAGCACGCGCATGCTTCTCTCATCGTCTGATTGCGCACTTGCGACCGGGGCGAAATTGATTGCGGAAATTGCCAGCGCCAATGTGGCCATCGGAACAGCGCCGTTTGTGCAATATTTTTTATAACTCTGGTGTAATTGAGAACTTAACGAATTCATTATAATTATTTCTCCGGTTCTATCCCATTGTGCATTTTTATAGTTATTGACTAGTCACATCTGAAACTCACGGGCACTGTTCTATCGAATGGATATTGTCGATTCGGTTAACCCTTGAACAACAGTGTTGGGCATAAAATTACTATGTTTCAATTCGAAAGTCACTAGCTATTGGGGCAGGGACAAGTACATTTTCCTCCAGATCTCATTACTCCTTGTATTTATGTATTTTCCTGCCCATAACCAAACATCACTGTTGAACAAAATGCCGCCTCCCAATACCTCCTCAAACAGCCGCTGCTCAGTGAAGTTTGTTGTACATTTAGGCGTTAATTGACGGCTGTGCGTCATGCTGGCCGAGTTTTTTTGGGCAAAAAAAACGGGGGCTGGGCCCCCGTCTTCACAAACGCTTAACGAATGATCAAGCCGATTTTTTAGCGCCTTCTTTGGCGTGATGTTCAAACATAGTCATCAGATCGCCCGAGACTATTCGGCGTGGCGCTTCGCCCTCGGCCAGCGGCTTCTCACCACCGTAGGACTGCGGCGTGGTATCCACACCATCAGCAGCGGCTTGTGCCCGCAAGGCACCCACGGTCAGGTCTTCACGCTTAATGTGACTGAACATATCAAAGTTGAACCAGTTCATCGCGTTCAGGTGAGTGATTTTATCAATCTGAGTATCGGTCAGATGATTCATGGTTTTCCACAGATGCTCCGGACATTCTGGCCACAGGGTGTCAGAGTGCGGGTAATCTGTTTCGTAAGCCACCAGATCTTCGTTAACATACTTCAGGTTATCCAGACCAAAGGCATCGTCAATGAAACACACCATAAAGTGTTTCTTAAAGATGTCGCTGGGCTTCTTGCCCTGGAAGCTGGAATTGGTCCAGGCTTTGTGACGCGAGTGACTGAAGTCAGCGCGCTCCATGAAGTACGGAATCCAACCCAGGCCACATTCGGACAGGGCGATTTTCAGGTTTGGATAACGCTCCAGAGCAGACAGGTTAAGCCAGTCAGCAGCGCCGACAGCGCTGGACATAGGCATGGTGGTGATCCAGGCCTCAATCGGCGTTTCTGGCGACGCATGAGGAACCGGGTTACCAGCACCAATGTGCAGACACATAGTGATGTTGTGCTCGGAGATGGCTTTCCACATTGGCTCCCAATACGCATTGTGAACGCTGGGCAGGCCCTGGGCGGTGGGGTTCTCGTTCAGAGATACCGCAGTACAGCCTTTGGCAGCAATACGTTTGATCTCAGCAACGGTGGCTTTCATATCCCAGGTTGGCAGGATGGCACAGGGAATGAAACGGCCTGGGTAGGCACCGCACCACTCATCAATGTGCCAGTCGTTATAGGCGCGCAGGTGGATCAGGGACAGGTCCTTGTCTGGGGCACGATGGAAACGACCGCCATCAAATCCCACAACGGTACCAAAGTTCAAAGACGCGGCAATGCCGTTCACGTTCATATCGTCGATGCGCTTGTGAACGTTGTAAATTCCTTCGCGCATTTCTTCCAGCGAGTTAGGCTCCATGCCGTACTCTTCCAGAGGACGCCCAACAACGGCATTCAAGCCAACAGATGGCATGTACATGCCCTGGTAGGTCCAGAAACATTTGCCCTTCTCATCAACACCAAACTGGGGAGCAGTTTTGAGGTCGTCTTTCGACAGGTGCTTCTCGAACATATCGGGTGGTTCTGTAATGTGATCATCGACACTGATGAGCACCATATCGTTCATATTCATACTCTTCTCCTCATACGGCTTGTACTGTTGCCAAAACCTGGCTTGTGAAAAATCCTGTGTTTGTAATTAACGCTGACTGATATCCGTCGACGGGTCAGCGATTCTTTTTGCCAAAGGCTCATGTGAACCCTGACTAAAGTCATAAATGACACCAACTCGTTGCGCCTCCACCGCACGCTGCGGTTGAAAGGTGTAACAGTTTGGCGGCATCCGGGTGGCGTCTGACTGCTGCTCCAGTGGAATACTGCGGCCATTGGCAATCATATTCCCCCAGCGCAGCAGCTTCGCAACTTCCTGCTGTTTCGGCACCTGAGTTTTGATCCAGGCGCCCAATTTATCCAACCTTGTACCCGCCAGTTCTCCCGGCTCAACAATATGGAAATCTTTTTCCGTCCAACATAACTGGCTGTCACCATTAGACCGTATTTCTGCGTAACGTTTCCCCTCAATCGGGTCAGACACCAGAATGTCGTACACAACAACATCATCATCGGCTGCGTGCTGAGCGGCTAATAAAGCCAGGTCATAAAGATGTGTGCAGTTATCCATTTTTTCACCTCGCTCTGGAAAACGTTGCAGCGCTTGCCCGTTAAAGGTGTTCTCGATTTTCTGTTGCGCGCCGGGACACGTCGTCCACGGTGCACGTTCCATAACAGCCTGAATATCTGTCACAGTGACGCCATCGTGAAACAGCGTCACACTCATGCAGTGGTAATCATCCTCGACTTCACTGCACACCTTTCCTTCAGCGGGTGTGATACGAAAACGCCGCCGAAAGCCTGATACCGTTTCGAGATTGTCTGGCTTCATACCCAGCTCTAATCTTTCGCCAGCAACAGCGCTGTCGCCAATGGACCACCGCCGGACGTGGCGATTGCCACCTTGGGGTCACCCTCAATCTGGCGATCGCCCCCCAAACCCCGCAACTGCACAACCGCTTCATGGGCAAATCCAAAGCCGTGCAAACGACCCGCACCGATTTGTCCACCGAACGTGTTCAATGGCAGCTCTCCATCCAGGGCAATACGCTGGCCACCTTCAATAAATTTTCCTCCTTCACCCACCTCACAGAAGCCCAGGGCCTCCAGCCAGGTGAGCGTGAGGAAACTGAAACCATCGTAAAGCTGCACCGTATCGACGTCCGCCGGAGTGTAGTCGGTACGCTTCCAGAGATCGCGACCGGTAGCGTAGGACGCCATCCACTCCGCCTGATCCCAGCTGTGTCTGTCCACGCTGCCCGCCATCGCTGCAATGCGCACAGGGGTACACTTCACCTCGTCAAGTGCATCACCGGCAGACACAATCAGCACGGTGGAGGCATCGGTGTAACGATCGCAATCAAACAGGCACAGCGGCGTAGAAATCATGCGCGCCGACATGTATTCGTCCATGGTCAGCGGTTCACGCACCAGGGCTTTGGGATTGAGCGCGGCATTGGCGCGATCGGTGAGTGAAATCTGCGCCAGTTGCTCTCGGGTCAATCCGTATTTCTTAACGTGACGCATGGCGTACTGAGCGGTCCAGTTGGCCGCGGATATGGCCCCAAAAGGCGCCAGCCACTGCGAGTAGCTATCCACCCGATCACGTTTCGGCATGGGGTATTCATCGGGTTTGGTAAAAGCCGCCGCTTCGTACACCGTGCGATAACAGATCACATGACGCGCCTGACCGGTGCGCACCGCATCGGCGGCTGCGACAACAGCGCCCAGCTGCGAGGTAATTTCCCCACCACCGGCGTACCAGGTGGTTTTCATCCCCAATGCATCAATCAGTTCATCCGACCCAATCGGCGAAAAGCCCAGCATGCCGGAAGCTCGGCCGGGGTAGGTAGAGACACCATCAATCTGGTCAATGGTTAATCCGGCTTCTTGCAGGGCTTCTTTCACCGCATCGACGGTCAGCAGTAACGGATGGCGTTCCAGCCGGACTCCAATTTCCGATTGCCCAATCCCTGTAATAAACGCTTCATTTCTGGACATATCAACTGACCTTCTCAAACAATGGCAGGTAAACATCATCCTGCAGCTCAAAGGTCACTTGTACCTTATCCCCGATATCCACATCGTCAATCTCACAGCCAATCACGTTACTGGTGAGATAAACACCCGGCGCACCATCAATCGCAATGCGTGCGATGATGAAAGGCACCTCAATGGCTGGGTGCCATTTCTGATAATTAACGGTATAGGTGTCGACAACACCGGTACCTGCCACCGCTTTGGGGCCAACATTTTCAGACAGGCAATGACGGCACACCGGACGTGGCGGATGAAAGAACTGCTGACAATCATTGCAGTGCTGCAAGCGCAGTTCACTGTCTGCACCACAGGTCCAGAAATCA
The DNA here is from genome assembly GCF_011602365.1 of Pseudomaricurvus hydrocarbonicus. Lineage (GTDB taxonomy): Bacteria > Pseudomonadota > Gammaproteobacteria > Pseudomonadales > Cellvibrionaceae > Pseudomaricurvus > Pseudomaricurvus hydrocarbonicus. The sequence goes on along the minus strand of NZ_JAAONZ010000006.1, from coordinate 156,861 downwards.
CGATTGACGCTATCGAGCCGGGGCAATGGACGATTACTCATAATGATCAGTTATCCCACTTCAAATAAACTTCATCCGGTCCCCAAACATGACCGCCGTGATAGGTTAAAGGCTTGTCCGGGTCCAGTCGGAACTCTGGCAATCGAGCCATCATTTCCTCGTACAAAATATTGAGTTCAAAACGCGCCAGGTGCGAACCCAAACAACGGTGAGGGCCGGTACCAAACGCAATATGCGCCTTGCCTTCCCGGGCTAAATTGAACTCTTCGGGGCTGTCAAACTCACTGGGGTCAAGATCAGCTGCGGGCAACATCAACACCGCTTTTTCACCATGTTTCATTTGCACACCTTCAAATTCCGTATCCGCGGAGACAAAACGAGGGGGCAGTGTGAAGGTATAACGGCGTAATATTTCTTCTGCCGCGGCGGGAATCTTGTCAGGATCTGCTCGCAGTTCCGCCTGCAGTTGCGGGTTTGTGGCGAGATGAACAGCGCCCAGACTCATACCGTTAACCACGGTATCCAGGCCCGCGGCAAACAAAACCACACAGTAGTTCTGAATGTCCCACAGGGTCGCTTTTTCTCCATTAAATTCGGACTGCCACAACAGCGAAATCAAATCATCCGTGGGATTTTCTTTTCGCTCCATGATGGTGTCGTGCATGATGTCCGTGACTTTTTTCAGCCGCGCCTGCACATGGCTGGGATCGGAATCGGTATCTTCAAAATGCTCTTTCACCAGATCGCGATATTCTCTCTGGCGCTCTACCGGCAAGCCAAACATGCGCAGGAATATTGTCACTGGCAATGGCTCGGCAATCGCATCGACAAATGCGCATTCACCTTTGGGCTTAACAGCTTCGATCAATGCCACCGCCAGCTCACGTATGCTGTCTTTCAGAGCCGTCATGGCTTTGGGTGAAAACGCTTTCTGCAAGGGCCCACGATACACTGCGTGATGCGGAGGATCATAGGTGATCGGCGCAGGAATCAGCGGCTTGGGTGCACCTTCTGGCATGGACGCAATCATGGCGTGGATCTGCTCGTAAGACACCATGGCGTTACTGAAACGTTCAGTATCCCGAGACATGTTGAACACGGCATTGTGGCCAGCGATGACCCAATGACCATCATTGCGCGGCGTCCAAAAGACCGGGGGAGCTTCCTTGACGATTTCGAGCGCACGATTGTGAGCATTCTCAATCATGCCGGGATCGGCAAACATGTCGAAATCGTAAACCAGAGATGCTGGTACATGATCAGGTTTCGGTACTGCCGGACTTAAGTTAGCTTGAGCCATCACGAGTTCCTCCCACGAATTTTATTCGCCGGCTGTATCACCGACTTTTCTTATTCTGTGCGACACCTGCCTCATGGAGTCGAGGCCGGGTAAACATCCTCTCAACTTAAGAGGCGTTGGCCATCATCGCAGTCAAGTCAACCTGACCGGTGGCCACACCCCCCAAAAAGCCACCATCAACCGGCAGGGCCACGCCGTTAATGTAGCTGGCCGCATCACTGTTCAGGAACACCAGCGCAGTGGCCTGCTCATGCGGTGTTGAAGGGCGGTTGATTGGCTGCATAGCCGCATCCACCACCGACTCACCCGAAGCTTCTTTGAAGTGACTCATCATCGGAGTTTCAGTTGGGCCAGGCATGGTGCAGTTCATGCGAATGCCTTTCTTGATCAGGTGCGCGGAGTTCAGCATGGTCCAGACAATGATGGCTTCCTTGGAAAAGGCGTAACCTTCTTTTACATCATCGGCATGCCCTTCACACCAGGCAACAGCTTCTTCATAGCTCTTTTGCTGCAACAGGTCCATGATCACAGGAATACGGCGACTCCAGCCCATGCCGCCGTTGGAGGAGATACTGACAACCGCTCCCCCTTCCGACATCAGTGGCAGTACTTGTTCCGTCACTCTGCGGGTACCTGCGAAGTTGACCTTCATAACGTCCAGGGCGGGAGCCGTCTGTGGCAAACCGGCGCAGTTAAACAGCGCATCCACTTTGCCGCCAATTTTGGCAATGGCCGCATCAATGCTGGCGGGGTCACGCAGATCCACCAGGGTGAACGAAGCCAGATCCAGGGCAGACTCTTTAAAATCGATACCGTGCACTTCGGCACCCTGCTCCAGCAGCAATCGCGCCGTTGCCTCTCCCATACCAGAAAAACAACCACTGACGATGACACGCTTATTTTTATAACCCAGGTAATCCATTATTCATCCTCTAATATAGGCTCTAACTTATTATTGACGGTTTGCTTAATCCGGCTGCAAAACCCACCACAGCATTTATTACATTTCTTTACTGCGACGTTTCACGCTGTATTCTTTCTACGAAAAACTGACCTTTTAAGCCATTATTCTTTTTTGTTCGTTATTCCTGATCATCTTCAATGACCTGTATAACGCGTTCTGGACAGGCTTTGGCGCCCCGGCGTGCCAACTGTTCCATGCCGGCGGGGACCTCAAATTCTTCGACAGCAATGTAGCCATCGTCGTCGAGCAGATACAGGGTTTCAGCTATCGCCGCGCAACGGGCATTGCCGACACAATTAGCCTTATCAATGAGGATTTTCATTGCTTCCTCCAAGCTCTTCGCTCCAATTTCAAGCGCTGCCCCGATCCAGCTCATACACGCTGGCCAAGGGTGCTAGTTTTGATTTATTATACATCAATGGTGTTCAATAGCAATAATTCGGAAATGCCGTAAAATGCCTTGGCGGGCAACTTTACACAGCAAAATCTGAAGCCCTCCAGAGCGCTGGAACCGGCTTCCTGACAGACGGCTATAGCCCTTATTCGCGGACCGTATCACCACTTACAGGGGGATTGTCATGCCAGCCCCCACCGGCAGAGAAAATGTATATAAGAAGAAGCAGGTATGTGCTCGCCAGGTTAAACGGCTTCCCTGAAACCGACGAACACTGTCTAGACTGATAAAGCCTGAGCAGGAATTCAAATTAGAACTGAAATTGGCAACTGACGAACAGGACAATAACAATATGGCTCTCTACACAACGATTCATCTGCACAATGTCTCCACCGGACATGACGCCGCTTACGCCGACTGGTTTGATGGCGAACATCAGTCCGAGTTAGCACGCCTGCGCGGTTTTAAAGGTGCCGAGCGCTACGAAGTCACCAAAGAGCAAATCATGCCAGACATCCCCCAGCCCTGGCGTTACGTCACCGTCTACGATTTTGACTCAGAGACCCCGGCGATTGACCTGCCCGCCCTCGCCCCGCTGCTCGCTAATGTTCGCGATAAAGGCTGGATCGCCAGCGACACCGCTGAACGCATCTACACCTACGACCTCATGGGCGACTGGAAAGCCAGTCCCAACTGGCAAAAAGACCAGCCGCTGTCAGGCGTCAGCATTATTCTGGGTAACTACGTGGCTGGTCGCTACGAGGAGTATCAGGATTGGTATGAAAACGTCCACAGTGTGGAGGTCATCAACGTACCCGGACACGTAGCCATGAAACGCGGCGAACTGTCGAGCATTCAACTGGAACCCCGTCACTATTGTCCCGGCGACCAGCTGGTTCTGTGTGCCCAGCAGACCGACGACCTGATGTTTACACTCAGGGATTTCAGTGCCCGGGCCCGTGGCGTCAGCCCCAGTGGCATTGCCATGGAGCCCCGCTCCGCTTCCGGGTCTTTCGCCCGTACCGTGCACTATTTCAAAAAGGTCAGCGGCAACACCTTCTGGCCCGGCGGCATTGCCTACGGCGGTGACCTGTCCGTGTACCCGAAGGAGCCCTGAGCCACTTACTAAGAAGCCCTGAGCCACTTATAAGAAGCCCTGAGCCACTTATAAGAAGCCGAAACCAGTACGAACACGGGAACTGACCCGAGATAAATCCAAATAATAAATGTACACGCGGCCACGGCCGCACCGAGGAGAAACACAATGTCCAAAGTTATCGTCATTACCGGCGCCGGTGTCGGTCTCGGTCGCGCACTGGCGCGCCGCTTTGCTTCCAAAGGTGACCAGATAGTTCTGCTGGGTCGCACCCTGTCAAAAGTGGAGGCCGCTGCCGCGGAAATCGGCGCAGCGGCCATGGCTGTGCGCTGCGATGTTGGCAATCCAGACTCCGTGCGCGAAGCGTTTGCCGCTATTGCCGAACGTCACGCGAAAATTGACATCCTGATCAATAACGCCGCCATTTTTGAGCCGTTCCTGTTGCAGAACGCCACTGACGCACAAATCTTTAATGCCATCACCACCAATCTGGCAGGGCCGATGTTTACGATTCGCGCCGCCATCCCGGCGATGGGTGATGGCAGCCACATTTTTAACATCACCAGTGAATCTGTGGGCATGGACTTCCCGCACCTGTCGGTCTATCAAGCCAGTAAAGCCGGGGTTGAACGACTGAGCAAAAGCATGGACACCGAATTGGAAGCTCAGGGTATCCGCGTCACCAATGTGCGGGCCGGGCAGATGTACGAAGAAGGCAAAGTCTGGGAAGCCAACCCCGAAGACCAGATGGCTTTTGCCAAAGCCGCCATGGAACGGGGCCTCAATCTGCGTGAACGCCCCACCTCCCAGTTTGACTCGGTGGTGGACGCCTTCTGCGCTCTGGTTGACTTGCCGGCCGACTTGCACGCTGACGCCATTAGCCTGCACGGGCGCAAACCTCAGTGAGTTTATCGCCTGAGCTCTTCAACCCCTGAGAAACCTCACGAACGCAAAGGAAACTCACATGAACGAAAGCTTCGATTTTGTGGTTGTTGGAAGCGGCGCGGGTTCGCTGTGTGCCGCGCTGTTGATGCGCGATGCCGGTAAAAGTGTCGTAGTGTTGGAAAAAGCTGACTTGCTGGGGGGAACAACCGCGACCTCTGGAGGCGTCATGTGGATTCCCAACAACCGCTATATGAAAGCCCAGGGCATCGACGACAGCCGAGACCAGGCCATTGCCTACATGGACGCAGTCATCGGTGACAGCGGCGACACGCCGGGCACCAGCCATGAACGCCGGGTTGCTTATGTCGACGCCTCCCAACAGATGCTGGAGTACCTGATCAGTAAGGGCTTGCACTTCCGGCGCATTCCCTCCTGGCCAGATTACCACGCGGCGGCCGGCGAATCGGAACACGGCCGCACCGTCATCTCCGAGTTGTTTGATCTGAACCAGCTCGGCGAGTGGAAAGAAAAGCTACGCCCGGGATTTTTGCCACTGGCGGGCTACATCGAAGAAGCGATGCAACTGCCCACCATGAAGCGATCCCTGAAAAGCTTCGGCACCCTGCTGAAAATGATCGGCCGAACCTTAGGTACTCGACTGGCCGGTAAACACTACGCTACGGCAGGCCAGGCCTTACAGGCCCAGCTGCTGCACGCGGCGGTGGCCGCCGGAGTCGAGATTCGAACCAACGCCGGGGTCAAACAACTGGTCGAAGAAAGCGGTAAGGTCACCGGCGTGGCCATCGACAAAGACGGCCAGAATTGGCGCATCGGTGCCAATCTGGGCGTACTGCTGAATGCCGGTGGTTTTGCCAAGAATCAGCGCATGCTGGATCAGTACATTCCCGGCGCAAAAACCGAATGGTCCGGTGCCAGCGAGAGCGATACTGGTGAAATGATCGAAGAAGGTACTCGCCTCGGCGCCGCCATAGCACAGATGGACCAACGGGTGGGCTACCCGGTCACAATGGTGCCGGGTAAAGACGCCCCGGTGTACATGCAAAGTGACCTGGCCAAGCCCCACACCATTCTGGTAGATCAATCGGGCGAACGCTACCAGAAAGAGGCCGCATCTTACATGGCGTTGTCTAACGGTATTCTGGAACGCAACCAACAATCCGCCGCTATCCCCAGCTGGATGATCTTCGACAGCCAATACACCAGTACCTTTATGTTGGCGGGCACCATGCCCAACAAGAAGAAGCTGGCCGCCTGGGAAGAAGCTGGTTTTCTAAAGCAAGGCGACAACCTGCCAGCTTTGGCGCAGGCGTGCGGTATTAAGGCGGCCACTCTGGAAGCGACGGTTTCCCGTTTTAACGGTTTTGTGGCGGCCGGCCGGGATGAAGATTTCCACCGTGGCGATCACGCTTACGACAACTGGCTGGGCGACCCGCTGGCGAAGGGTTCCAAAACTCTCGGCAAAATTGAGCAGGGGCCTTTTTATGCCTTGCCGATTTACCCTGGCGACGTCAGTACCTTTGGCGGACTGGTCACCGACGTCAACGCTCGAGTACTGCGCGATGACGGTAGCGTACTGGAAGGTCTTTACGCCACCGGCGTGTCCAGCGCATCGGTCATGGGCAAGAAAGCCACCGGCGCTGGCGCCAGTATCGGCCCTTCTTTGGCCTGGGCCTACCTGGCCGCCAAGCATGCCTTATCAACTTCAGAACCGGGCTCGGAATTGAACTCAGCACCAGATTCGAAAATAGACAGTAATACCAGCACGACCCCTTTAACCACCAACGAAACCATTTAATCCGCTGTGTGTTGATTTAGGCACATTAGCAACTTGAGGAGAGACCCATGGATAAATTACCTGACGCCCTGCTGTACGTGAATGGCGAAATGCGCACGGCGGGTGACAATCAGTATTTTGACAACATCAACCCCTGGACCGGTGCTTCCTGCGGTCGCGCCGCTGACGCCACCGCTGCCGACGTTGAAGAAGCCATCGTGGCGGCTCGCAACGCGTTTGATAACACCGACTGGTCCACCAATCACGACCAGCGCTATGCGCTGGTTTGCAAGTTTGTGGATGTGATGGTCACCAACCGCGAAAAACTGGTGCAAATTTCCCGCCTGGAAGTGGGTTCTGCCATCGGCGCGGCGGCCCGCGCTCAAATTGATGGCGCTCTCAACGGTGCCAAAGATTTACTCGAATGCTACAAACAAGTGAAGTGGGAAAAGGACCTGGGCATCAAACACGAAGGCGGCTTTGATACCAAGCGTATCGTGACTCAGGAAGCCATGGGTGTGGTGGGTGCCATTACCCCCTGGAACGTGCCGCTGTATGTGAACGTCGGTAAAGTCGTAGCTGCCTTGCTGGCCGGTTGTACCGTAATTCTGAAGCCCGCCCCCGACACCCCGCTGATGGGGTCAATCATGGGTGAACTGGCGATTGAAGCCGGCCTGCCAGCTGGCGTCTTCAATGTCATCACCTCTGCCGACCCGGCCATGGCTGGCGAAATGCTGACCACCGATCGTCGCGTGGATCTCATTTCCTTTACGGGTTCTACCGCGGTGGGCAAACTCATCATGAAAAACGGGGCCGAGTCTCTGAAGCGCGTATTCCTGGAATTGGGCGGCAAATCCGCGTTCATCGTTTTGGAAGATGCACCCAACTTTGCCCAAACCTGTATGGGTTCGATGGTGGTCTTCCATGCGGGTCAGGGTTGCGCTTACCCCACTCGGTTACTGGTGCCCAAGAGTCGTTACGACGAGGCGGTTGGAGCACTGGATATGGCCTACAAGGGCTTTGCTGAAAAATGGGGCAAGTTCGACGAGCCCACCTGCATCATGGGTCCGGTGATTTCCAAGAAGCAGCAAAATCGCGTCATGGAGTACATTGAGATAGGCAAGAACGAAGGCGCCCGTCTGCTGGCCGGTGGCAACGCACGCACCGACATGGGCGGCGGCTTCTTTGTTGAACCCACCTGCTTTGTGGATTGCACCAACGACATGCGCATTGCCCGCGAAGAAATCTTTGGTCCGGTACTGGTCGTGATTCCGTTCGAAGACGAAGAAGACGCGATCCGCATCGCCAACGACAGCGACTACGGTCTGGGTGGCGCGGTGTTCGGTCCCACCGATCGCGCACTGGCCATGACCAAGCGCATCCGCGCCGGCGCCCTCAGCGTCAACGGTGGAACCAGTATCACCGGCGACCTGCCTTTCGGTGGCTACAAGCAAAGTGGCATGGGTCGTGAGTGGGGGCTCGAAGGTATCGAGGAATTCCTTGAAATCAAAGCCATTGGTATCCGCGCGTCTTAACTCAGCGTCGATTCCGACACCCAAAAACGGCGGCCAATGGCCGCCGTTTTTTCATCTTTTTTCATTGCCTGCCTGATGTTTCGCTATGGAATCACACCGGCGGCGTGCCTGGCAGCCACATATCCCCAGGTGCAGGCAGGACCAATACTGGACCCCGCACCGGGGTAAATGCGCCCCATCACTGAAGCCGTTGATACACCCGCGGCATACAAGCCCGGGATGACCGAACCATCGTCTCGCAACACCCGCGCGCACTCATCCGTCACCACCCCCCCATAGGTACTGACATCACCCGGCAAGACCTGCAGCGCGTAAAAAGGCCCCTGCTGAATCGTGCCCAGGGTTTCAGAAGGACGATGCAAAAAATCGCCCAGCCAGCGATCATAAGCTCGCTCTCCGCGCTGGAAATCAGCGTCATGGTTGCGCGCCACAAAACCATTAAAGCGCTCAACGGTGGCTAGCAGGGTTGCAGGCTCTATGTCGATCAACTGCGCCAGCTGCGCCAAGCTGTCCGCCTTTTTCAAATAACCACTGTCATACCATTGCTGTGGTTTCTGACTGCCCGGCATGGTGCCGGCCAACATGTATTTCTTCATGTACTGGCTATCGAGAATCGCCCAGCTCGGCACCGCGGGCGCAGTCTGGTTGCGTTCAAGCATACCTTTGCAGTACGCCATATAGGAGCCCCCCTCGTTCATATAGCGCACCCCCGTCTGATCCACCAGAATAGCGTGTGGTTTGGCCGTAATGCCCTGCACCGGTGCCCGTATGTCACCCAGACGACTGCCGGGCGGCAAAGTACATTGATTGCCCACCATTTCATCCATCTGCGCCACCGCGGCGCCCTGACGCATCATTTCCTGGATCATTTCGCCGGTGTCGGTGGGCGCCGCACTGGTCCACAGCGTGGAGGTTCCCGGCAGGTACTGATCGCGCATGGCCTGATTGTGCGCAAATCCTCCGGCAGCGACCAGCACCCCCAATCTGGCCTCAATGCGCCAGGGCTTTCCCTGCTTTTGGGTGAGTACACCGATGACCCTGCCATCACGGATCAACAGCTCCTGCACCGGAGTTTGCGGACGCAAATCCACCCCGCTGTTCAACAGCGCCTGCAACAACCGCCCTTGCAACGCCTGCCCGGCGGATATGTACTCTTTACCGGTCAATTTGGCGTACACCGACCGTCCCAGCATCCTCAATAAAATCCGCAAGGAATGCCAACTGCGCTTAAAGTTCGTCATCAACAGGGCTTCATCCACCATCACTGGATATTGCATAAACCCTGGGCGCAACTTTTCTTTCCACTCGCCGAGTTCATTCACATCAAACAAATCGGCACCGACACAACGTCCCACAGCAAGACCACCGGGGCGTTCATCGTAATAATCCGGCCAATCGCGATAGCGCTTGATGTGAATGCCCTGTTCAAGCAAAAAATCCAGCATCCGCGGGGCTTCCTGCAGATAAGTCTGACGCCGCAGCGGGGTTGACCCCGGCGTATCATCCTGACCCTCGCACAGTCCTTCCAGATACAACAACGCCTGTTCGTAACTGTCCTCTATGCCGTCCTGCTTGAGGAAGCGGTTGTTGGGAATCCACATCACCCCGCCCGAACGCGCAGTGGTGCCACCCACCAGCTCGGACTTTTCCAGCATGAGTACTTGCCTGCCCTGAGCCAACATGGTCAATGCGCTGCACATGGCGCCTGCGCCACTGCCGACGACGATAAAATCCGTTGTTTCATCCGCTGAGTCCATAGGACACGCCCTCTTTGTTATTGTTGGTTTTACAATCGCAGCATCGCTCAGCGCAGAGACGACACCCCCTGACCTGCAGAGGTTAAAAGACAGTATTGTCAAAAATGAACGTCACTAGAGCATCTTCAACGCCAGCATCAGTGTCGCCACCACCAACACAAAACCGGTGATATAGGTTCCCAACGCGCCCACAAATCGCATGGGGTTTGGCTTTGCCATCGTCTTGGGCAGCAGCAAGCCGGCAACCAACAGATAGCGAAAAAACGTGGCCAACACCATCGTGACAATGACCCAGGCCGGCTGCGGACTCTGCCCGAGGATATAGATCAACAATATCAGCACCGGGGCATATTCAATGGTATTCCCATGTGCCCGTTGCGCTTTGTACATGCGACTTTCCGGGTCGGTTTCATAGCCGTAAACCTGACGGCTTTTGGCCCGCGCCATAGAGACATTAAAGCCCAGAGCAATGCACAAAAAGGCCAGCAAAGCCACGCAAATCAAGGAAATGGCCATCATTTGTACTCCTTATCCATTTAAAATTGACTGTCCATGATACCGCACCCTTCTCAACCATTTATGGCTCAACCCAAGATTGAACATCAATGATGATTAATAGATACTCACAGCCAGCACTTTTTCACACTGGATGCCGCTCCGTCAAGCTGTGCGGCGCACAAGGAAGACTACAAACTTAGGAGCAAATTCATGAACGCCGCATGGTACCAGTACTTATTTGTATTTTTAGCCGGTGGCTTCATCATCAATGGGATTCCACACTTTGTGAAAGGGCTAACCGGCCAGCAATTTCCCACTCCGTTTGCCAAACCTCCCGGCGTAGGGCTGTCATCACCCACCCTGAACATCGTCTGGGCAACCAGTAACTTTCTGTTAAGCGCCCTGTTCTTTTTCCTGGCTGATATCACCTCCGGCAGCTTGTGGCTTTTACTGAGTGGCTTTACCGGCTGTATGTGCATGGCATTTTACCTGGCCTCGTACTTTGGCAAGCTCAACCTTCCATAAACAGCCTATAACCGATACAAGAGAAATGACTGTGACACAAAAAATTATCATAATTACCGGTGCCAATGCCGGCATTGGTTTTCAATCTACCCTGCACTTTGCCCGCGAAGGGGCCAAGGTCATCATGGCCTGCAGAAATCTGGACAAGGCCACAGACGCAAAAGCCCAGATTGAAAAAGAAGTGCCCAATGCCGACCTCCACATCATTCGTCTGGACGTTTCAGACCTGATCTCGGTGCAGACGTTTGCCGCTCAGTTTATCGATCAGTTCGGCGCACTGGATGTACTCATCAACAACGCTGGTATCGTCGCCATCCCACTGACCCGCAATGCCGCCGGTCACGAAATGCAACTGGCCACCAATTACCTGGGTGCCTTTAGTCTGACCGGCCTGTTATTGCCCTACTTCCGTAAAGACATTCCCACTAGAATTGTGAACGTCTGCAGTCTCGCCCATCGCATGGGCAAACTGAACGTCGACAACCTCAATTGGGAGATCACTGACTACGATCAATGGAAAGCCTATGGCAACAGCAAAGTGGCCATAATGAGTCACACGTTGGAGCTGAATCGCCGCCTGCAGCAATCTGGCAGTAAGACCATAGCCGTGGGAGCCCACCCCGGATTTGCCAACACCAACATCCATCAAAACAGTCCGGCGCTGAACCGGGAAAACGCCAGTGCACTCAGCAAATGGTTTCATAAGAAAATGGAAGCATTCATCCCCTCTGCCGCGGACGCGGCCCGCCCCATTATTCTGGCAGCCGAGGGCAGTGGTGTTAGGGGGGGCGACTACTACGGTCCCGGTGGTTTCCTTGAAATTGGTGGCAAGCCGGCCACTGCCAAAATCAATAAGGTTGCCAAAAACACCGATCTGGCCGAACAGCTGTGGACGGCCTCCGAGACGCTAACCGGCACCCGCTATTTGCCTTCCAGCTGACCCAAAACGGGGGGTTAACCACGAAATGCCAGTCCGAAGCCGGCTTTTTTTATTTCCGCAAGCGAATCATCGTTTGGATCATTAGCTTGCGGCTTGCGCGGCAACCGATTTCCCTGAATCAACCTGCACCTGAGAAAGAAACATCAGCGCCAGCAAAATCATCAACATGTACCCCATGAACGCATTGGCATAACTACCCGTGAGGTCAAACACCCAGCCAAACAACGGCGGCGCCAATAGCGTTAATGGCATGATGATCAGGTTCATCTTGCCCATCATTTGCCCCACTCGATTGGGGCCATACACCTGGGCCAGTATCACACTCCAGAACAACAGGGCCGTGCCCGAGGCCATGCCGGTGATCAGACAGGCAACGACCAGTAACGAAAACCCCTGCGCCTGCAGAAACAACAGCATGCCCACAGCCAAACTGCACAGCGTGACCGCCAGCCCCAGGCGCTTGTTGATGTGATCCACGATGCAGGCACACAACATCTTTCCAGTAAACGTGGCCGCCGAAAAAATAGAAATGAGTAGCGCCCCCTCGGAGGCTTCAATGCCCATGCCACCGACAAATTGGATGATGTTACTGACCAGCGCCATGGGGCCACAAAACAGAATGCCGATGATCATGGCAATCAACCAGAAATTGCGGTCCTTGAACACACTGCCGACGGGCTCTAATACCGCGGTGTCGCCGCCAGCGGTGGACGCGGCGGTACCGGCTTCCGCAGCCTGTTGCTCCGGGGTTGGCCGATCAATCACCAGCAGGGCAATCACCGGGGCAGTTAACGCGAAAATCAATACGCCAAACATTCTGAGGGCATCGCGCCATTCATAGGAGTCAATCAGCATTTGCAACAGCGGTGGTAACAGCAATCCGCCAATCGCAGAGCCACTGGCCGCAATGCCCATCGCCAGGCCCCGCCGGCGGGTAAACCAGCGCGCCAGCAACGCCGATGATGCGATGGGCCCCAGCAGGATGCTGCCCATCGCCATGAACACCGCATAGATCACCAGCACCTGCACCATAGATGTGGTTATCGAAAGCAGTAAAAACCCCACCGCCACCAGGGCCGAGCCGGCCAGCATCAACCGGCGCATGGAAAAGCGATCCAGTGCCGCGCCAATGGAGGGACTCAACAGACCCGAACACAGGGACGTGACGGTCATGCCCAGCATAAGCACCATGTTACTGGGGCCAAACTCCAGTTTGAACGGCGCCACCACGACGCTGTAACCCGTGAATATACTGGCCGCGCTGACCCCTTGCAGCAGCAGAGCCACGGCCACCTGCCACCATCCTTGATAAAAGTTAAATTTCATTATGCACTCTCTGTTATTGTAATTATCGATTGGATTAACACCCCAGCAGCCTCAAACCCGCAGCAATCAGCAGCTGGCTTGTCGCCCACAGAGAACCGCCGTCTACGGCCGTCGCCCGGTAACATAACCCTCGACATAGCCCTCCACGAGGCGACCTAAAGGTGCTCTCAAATTGCCCACCCAACTAGAAACTAATCATCAGTGATGTACAATAGTAAGCCAGAACAGAGCGAATAGCGATCCCAAAACCAGGCCGCAGCTTTAAAATTTGCTTTCTGTGGCCTTCCAGATCCAGCGATAATAAACAAGGGATTCACTATGGCCTCCGGCCGTCAACACCTCTTTCTCAACGGTTCCATCCCCCGCGCCTTATTCAACCTGGCGGTCCCCATTGTGCTCGCCAACATTCTGCAGGCCGGCTACCAGCTGACCGATGCCTTCTGGGTAGGCCGCCTGGGAGCCGCTGCGGTTGCCGCCGTCTCCATCAGCATGCCAGTCACCTTTTTGGTCATCGCCATGGGCGCGGGTCTGTCCGTGGCAGGCGCCACACTCACCGCCCAATACATGGGTGCCGGCCGGCACGACATGGTCAACCACGTGGCGGCGCAAACCCTGTTAATGATCACCGTCACTTCCATCATTCTGGCGGCGCTGGGTGTGCTCCTGTCTCCCTATCTGCTGACGCTGCTCGGCGTGACCCCGCAAGTGTATGACGGCGCCCTGGGGTTTATGCGAGTCTCCTTCATCGGCGTCATCTTTGTGTTTATCTTCGCGATGTTCCAGTCGCTGATGCGGGGCGTGGGACAAACCCGTATCCCGCTGTTTATCGTGCTGGGGACCGTGATTCTCAATTTCGCGCTCGACCCCTTGCTGATCTTTGGTTACGGCTCTTTTCCGGCTTTTGGGGTCAAGGGCGCGGCGCTGGCGACGCTGGCGACACAATCCATTGCGGCAGTGATTGGTCTATGGGTCTTTCTGCGTGGCCAGCATGGCATTCATCTGGCCTGGTCGGGTTTCAAACCGGATTTTGCGTACATCAAAAAAGCTTTTTTTCTCGGTTTTCCCTGCTCGGTGGAATTATCGACCCGGGGCCTGGGTCTGATGTTGATGACGTTTTTGATCGCCAGTTTTGGCACCCTGACCCTGGCCGCCTACGGCATCGGCGCCAACGTTCTGCAGGTCATTACGATTCCGGCGATGGGCTTATCCATGGCTGTCTCGACCCTGGTGGGGCAAAACATTGGCGCCGGCAATATTCAGCGTGCCGCCAGGATCACGCATCTGGGCACTCTTTATGGTTTTGGGGCGCTGACGCTGGTGGGTATGCTTGCCTACCTGATCGCGCCGCAAATTGTCGCCTTCTTTGTCCCCAATGACGCCGACGTGATTCGCGAAGGCGCGCACTTTATTCGCATCATGTGTCTGGCCTGGGGTGGCATTGGCATTCAACTCACCATCGTGTCGGCCTTCCGGGCATCGGGTAATATGATGAACGCCATGGTGATTGCCCTGATTTCCCAGTGGATGATTCAGTTCCCGCTGGCGTATATCCTGTCCAATCATACGGCGCTGGGTGCCGACGGACTCTGGTGGTCCTTCCCGATCACCAATATCCTCATTGCCATCATTTCCATCGCCTGGTTTGCCCGTGGCGGCTGGAAGCAAACGCGCATTACCGAACAAGACAAACAGGCGCTGGAGGTCATTGATAAGGGCTGGAGCGATGAGGGTTATCGCTAAGCAACGGGTGCCAGAGCTCCAGGCGGAGATTTTACCGTGGGTGCGGCCTTACTCACCCGGTTCCGGTACGTCCGCTTTGCTGACGCTCTGATCGTCAACAATCGACTGCGCCCAGGATCGATCCTCGCTGTTGGCCGATAACCCTGACTGCTTGAGGCCGGCCACCGGGGTATACAACAGGCAGGTCAACAGCGCGAAGTGATCTGACCCGATCGGTGGCAATCGCTGAATGGATTCCACCGTAAAGTGTTCACTGTGGAATAAATGGTCGAGCGGCCAGCGCAGAAAGGGGTACTTGGCATTGAAGGTATTGAACATGCCCCGGCCGATGCGCGGATCCAGCAGACCGCTGATTTTCCGAAATAAGCGGGTGGTCGGCGACCAGGCGACATCGTTGAGGTCCCCGGTGAGTATCACCGGCTGATCACTGTTGGCGATACTGCGGGCCACCATCACCAGCTCGGCATCCCGCTCTGTCGATTCCGGGTTTTCGGTGGGACTGGGCGGTGCCGGATGCAGAAAATGCATGCGCACCGAATCTCCGCTGCGCAATGACAACCGCGCGTGCATGGAGGGCACATCGTCTTCCACCAAAAATGCAATCTCGGTGTCGGCAAGCGGTAAGCGCGAATACACGTGCATGCCGTACAAATTATCCAGCGGGCACTGAATGGTATAAGGCATGACCGATTCGAGTTCTGCGAGCTGCTCCTGCCACCACTGGTCAGACTCCAGAGTCACGAGCACATCGGGTTGGTGCTGATTGACCAGGGCCAGCAAGGCCGCAGCGTTGCGGTTCGGGGTTAATACATTGGATGTAAGGATGCTCAGTTGACGCTCTGCACAGCGGTTCCGGGCGGTTTGGACTTCCTGCGGCCAAAGTGGCGTGTAGGGCAGGATCCACCACAATTGGTAGCCCAGGCATAAGGCCGTAACGCCCATCAAAAGCCGCGTACCTGTCGCGCTCGAATCCAGAAACATCAGCTGTGCCAGCAACAGCGCAATCGCCATCAAGGCAAACTGTAATCGCGGAAAATCCGCGCCGCGGATCAGCCAGTGCGGATGTCGCGAGAATGGCAATAACGTGACAACGCCGAGCAGCAAGGTGGCTAACGCTATGATCAACACAATTCAGGTTTCCGGTTACGGTCTGTCAAAATTCAGCCTTCATCCTACCCTTTCGAGCCTGAAACGGACATGATCAAATCGCCCCTGTTGCGCCAAATCAAGGTGAGGGGCGGTGAAATCGTCTACGCTTCCCCTTATAAATGACGGCCATACCTGTCTGATCAAAAGCCCCCCTCACGATCGGCATGTACAGAGTGAGTCTTGAAGATTTAAGGATGCATACCCAACAAGGATTTAAACCCTATGGCGAACTCCAAGTCGTTCTATCTCGAACCGCTGAAAAAACTGAGCGATCGGCTTGACCGGCTGATCGAAGGCCGCTTGTGGATGAAAGTGCTGATCGGCCTGGGGCTTGGTATTGGCTGTGGATTGTTGCTGGGACCGGAACTGAACTTGATACCACAGCCCGTCGTGACCGTCATTACCTCGTGGCTGGCACTGCCGGGACAACTGTTCCTGGCTTTGATTCAAATGATTGTTGTGCCGCTGGTGATCGCCTCCATAGTTCGTGGCCTGGCGGCGAACCGCAACCCCAAAGCCCTGAAACAAATCGGATTGTTTGCGCTGGGCTTTATCCTCTGCACCACCGTCATCGGCACGGTGACGGGCATTGGTTTGGCTCAGTTGATCAAACCCGGTCACCACATCAACAGCGAAGCCCTGCAGGAGAGCGGCCTCTCCCCATCCGCGAACGCACCAGCCACGCAACACTTTCCATCGGCAGCCGACATGCCCGGCAAAATGGTCTCGCTGTTTCCCCATAACCCCATGGCCTCTATGGTCTCGGGTGAAATGTTACAAGTGGTTTTATTCGCGGCCATCCTCGGTTTCGCGCTGATCTCCATCGCCCCCAAGCAAGCTCAGCCGCTGTTTGATTTGCTCGGCGCACTGCAGGAAGTCAGTATGCGGGTGGTGTCCTGGGCCATGTTACTGGCGCCGCTGGCTGTGTTCGGGCTGATCACCCGACTGGTGGCAAACCTGGGACTGGAGGTACTGACAGGCATGCTGTTGTACGTCCTGACGGTGGTCGGTGGACTGTTGCTGCTGACGTTGTTTTACCTGCTGGTGATCAAACTGATTGGCCAACGCGACATCAAAACCTTTATCTCGGACATGCGGGAACTGTTGCTGCTGGCATTCTCCACCAGCAGTTCGGCGGCGGTGATGCCACTGAGCTTAAAAGTCACGGAGAATACCTTCGGCGTTCGCCCCGGCATTGCCCGCTTTCTGATCCCCCTGGGGGCCACCATTAATATGACCGGGACCGCGCTCTACCAGGGCGTGGCAACGGTGTTCCTGGCACAGGTGTTTGCGGTGGAGCTGACGCTCACCAACTATGTGTTTGTCGTCACCATGGCGATTGCGGCATCGATTGGTTCGCCCGCCACCCCCGGTGCCGGTATCGTGATTCTCAGTATGGTCCTCGAAGGGGTGGGTATTCCGGCCGCCGGGGTCGCACTGCTGCTGGGTGTGGACCGAGTTCTCGACATGTGCCGCACCACCATCAACGTGCTGGGGGATGTGGTGATGTGCTGTGTCACCGACCGGTTACTGTCAGCCGATGCCGACATTACCCTGACGCCCGTTAACGAGCCCTCACAATAGGGGTTCCAGTATCGCACTGGCCGGCTGGCTGCCGGCAAAGATACTGGGTTGGAGCCAGGAGGTGACATTTTGCGTCAACGCCTTGTGTCCGACCAGCTGCAAGGCACCATCGGCAATGGCTTTTCGATAACTGATGTCGCCCATCCACAACCCGCACATCACCCGCACACAAACGTTAAAATAGACATCCACCTCTTTACCCGGATCGTGCACGCACACATCCACGTCGCCGTTCTGCACCACAATCCACCAGTTGGGATAATCTTTCACATCCGTGAAGTTAAATTTGATCACCGTTTCGCGGCCGGACAATTTATCCGGTTGAATACTGCGCTCCAGGTACAGCATCAACAGCTCCAGATCAAAGTCGTCTTCGGTCATTTGTTGACGGGCCCACTGCATGCCCCAAATGCCAATCTGCTCAATCACCGGAAACAGATCCTGACACGCCTGAGTGGGAAAGTATTCAAACCCCCGCTGACCGGGAATGCGCTTTTTAAACAACAGCCCGTCCGCTTCCATGGCAGACAAACGTTTGGTTAACAATGTCGGGGAAATACTCGGCAGGCCTCGTTGAAATTCATTGAAACGAGTCGACCCCATGATCAACTCTCTGACGATCAGCAGGGTCCATTTTTCGCCCAACACCTCCATCCCTTTGGCAATAGGGCAGAACTGGTTATAACCCATAATCGGCTTACCTATTATTTGGAATATACCACTGGGTATATCAACAAAGTGTAGTGAGTTACTACACCTTTTGTAGTGAGTTACTACAGATTATAGATGAAGCTCCCGCAGCCAACTGCTCTAGGATAGACCCATGACTTCAAAAGCCATCACTCTATCAAAACTGTTTGGAGCATCAGCGATGGACTACCGGGACAAACAACTCAACCGTCATATGACCGAAAGACTGGCACAAGCCAAAACGCTGCCCACTGAGCAACAATTTCGTTGGGCCAAAAAATGTGTCGCCCTGGCTCAACGTCAACACCGAACCACTTTTTATCTGATGGCCCGCAACTGGCTTGCGAGTCTTCAAAACACGTCAGCCACTTCTGACCTGCCACTGGCACATTAATCTACTTATAAACGGGGTGCTTATTATGTGTAAAACACTGACCACTCAAACCGAAACCCGCAGCCTTCGCCGCCGACTGGGGCAATACCCCACCGGGGTCGCCATCGTCACCACCGAAGGCCGCGATGGCAAACCCGTCGGCATGACCATCAACAGCTTTCATTCAATCTCGATGGTGCCGGCGCTGGTTGGCTGGTGTATTGATCGTCACGCCGCCAGCTATTGCGCCTTTGCGCAGGCCGAACAGTTCTCGATCACCGTACTCAACGAACACCAGGCCGACGTCGCCACCCGATTTGCACAACGCGGAGCCGACAAATTTCACGGCCTGCGCATCGAGCCCGGCAAACCGCTGGTGATTCCCAACGGCAGTGCCTGGTTTCAATGTTCCGTGTTTAACCGATTTCGACTTGGCGATCATCTGATGCTGATTGGCCAGGTCATCGACAGTGGTGAGTCCCAGGCGTCGCCACTGGTGTTTGCCCAGGGCGCCTTTCAAAGCTTGCCCTCCCTCAAAGCACAGACGTTAGCTGTTTCCGCCTGAACGACTATACTCGGAGAATAATGATGACCACGATAACCCCTACCCCTACCGCTTCGAACCGCGTTGCCGCCATCCAGGCAACAACCGCCAAGGTTGCCTCCAAAGCGTTTAACACTGACGGCATCACGTCCGATCGTATTCAAACCAAACTGAAGACACACGACGTGACCGGCCATCAAACTCAAAACAATAAAACTACCCCCACGGCCGCGCCTGCGGGCCAGGCGCCAGGGGATCAATTCAAGGAAACAAGCATCATGGCGTCCCCCAAATCCTTGCTTGAAACGCTGTCCGACATTGGCGACCGTATCGCCGACCACGGAAAAACCGCGGATCTCACGGAACAATTCGCCAGCGCCAATTACGATCTGCTCAAGGAGCACCACATTTTCTCCGCCATGGTGCCCACTGCGCTGGGTGGGCAGGGGGTGGCGTACCCGGATATGTGTGAATTCTTACGCCAGCTCGCCGGCTATCACCCGTCGACGGCACTGTCGTTTTCCATGCACCAGCACATCATTGCCGCGAACCTGTACAACCATCAACATGGCAAACCCGGCCAGGCGTTGCTGGAAAAAGTCGCGGCCAATGAGCTCGCCCTGGTCAGCACCGGTGCCGGTGACTGGCTGGCCTCGAACGGTGAATTGACCCGCACCGAGGGCGGTTATCTTTTCAGTGGGATCAAACACTTTGCCAGCGGCTCGGTTGCCGGCAATGTTCTGGTGACGTCGGCCCCCTTTGAAGACCCGCAAGAAGGCTGGCAGGTGTTCCACTTTCCGGTGCCCATGAACGCAGAAGGGGTCAGCGTGTTAGACAACTGGCACCCACTGGGCATGAAAGGCACCGGCTCTAACAGTGTAAAACTGGAAAACGTGTTCGTACCGGATGCCGCCATCGCGGTAAAACGGCCGCGCGGGGATTTTCATCAAATGTGGGCTACGATCCTGCCGGTGGCGCTGCCACTGATCATGTCGGTGTATCGCGGTGTCGCAGAAAAAGCCCAGCGCCGGGCGATGGAATTGTGCCGTAACAGCACCGACCCGGTGACGCCTTATCTTCTGGGGGAAATGGAAAATGCCCTCACCACCGCCCAACTGGCGGTTGACGATATGATCCGCATCGTCGACGACTTTCGCTTCAGCAATACACTGGATACGGTCAACGCGGTGGTCCAACGCAAAACCATCGCCGCCGAAGCCTGCAAAGTGTGTGTGGCCAAAGCGCTGGAAGCCTGTGGCGGTTTTGGGTTTATGCAAGCCGGCGGCATTGAATCCCTGTTCCGGGATGTGATGGCCTCTCACTTCCACCCGCTGCAGGAAAAACGCCAGCTGTTGTTCACCGGCTCCCTGGCGCAGGGCAAAGAGCCACCCAGCCAGGCGTTTTAAAATCAGAAAGACCCTAAGGGAGGCCTAGCCTCCCTTACTTTGACACAACACATTTGCATCCTAAAAGCCCGCAACTGTCGTCACTGGAAACTAGAAACTAGAAACTAGAAACTAGAAACTAAAGCGTACCGCCAGGTACGCGTTGCTGTTACTTTCAAATTGTCCGAAGAAGGTGTGCGGCTCGTCCCCGGAAAAAAGATTCAGCCCAGCGGCCAGCAACCAGTTATCGGTCAACTTGTAACTGACTGAGGGTCGCAGGTACAGGTCCTGATCCGACGGAGAATAGAAACCGAACACACCGAGGGTGAGGTTCTGGTTCATGGCCAGATGCGTCAAGCGCACCGTCACCACTTGGCGGTGTTCATCCCGCGCCGGTTGTCCGGGCGCCAGGCTCTCGCGGTAGTGGTCATAGTCCTGCAATTGCTCGACGTAATACTGCACGCCCAGCGTGGTATTTTTAACCGGCTCCCACTCATACCCCAGCAGCGCCCGCCACTCGCTGTTGTTCACCCAGGGGTTGCGGCCATGTTGATCATCGCGGGAATCGTAGTAGCCCATTTCCGACGAAAAAATACCCGGACCCACCGGCCCGCGGACACTGGCACCGTACACCCGCAGGGCGGGAAAGGTTGCCAACCCGCTCTGGGCATCAAACCCCGCCGGACTGTTCCAAAATCCCTCATAGCCGTAGACCGCCAGCTCAAAACTGCCGAGGTTGCGATACACGCGCAGTGCCAGTTCATCGTCCTCACCGCTGTGATCGGGCTTATCCACCTGGACGATGGCATGGCGGCCCGCGACCTCACCCAGTGCTTGGTTGTAATAGGACAGGCGATCGCCACTGATAAAGCGGTCGCTGTCAAAACGCGGCGCATAAATCACATTCAGGTTGGCCAGTTTGCTGTAAAAGCCCATCCGCAAAGCATCGGAGGGGGCTTTTAAATATTGCTCGTCGCGACCGGCCAGAAAACTGTTCCAGTCTTTGGGAAACAGGTCGTTAATAAACAACAGGTCACCCACCCCCCAGGTGAGGATCTGGCGACCGGCCTTCAGATCCGCGACACGGCCCACACGGCGGCTGACCCAGGCTTCCCGAAGATCCAGCCAGCCCTCGCCAGTGTCCAGATCCACATGCTGACTGTCGGCGACATCATCGTACAACAGGTTCAACGACAGCTTGCTGTGCCAGGCGCGCCAGTCGGCGTCCAGATCAAGGGCCAGACGGGCTTCCGCCAGCGAGGTGTGGCGCTGTTGAATCGGATCCCGAGTGCGAGTCCCGGCACGCACCTCCCCAAAACCGCTGCTGGTCAGCCATTCGGCGGCGCCGTCATCAGCGGCTTCATCCCACTGAAAGCCAGCGGAACTCTCTTGATCGAAAACGGAGTCGCTGCCAAAGTCCGGCAGCGCCGGCTCTGGCGATGGGCTCTCCGACATCCCTGCCGGCAGCTCAGGTTCCTCAAATTCAGGGTTCTCTAACTCAGGTTTCTCTAACTCAGGGTCCTCGGGTACGGTCTCTGGGAGCTCCGTCTTTTCAGGTTCCAAACCCGCGGGCAACGCCGGTTCGGCGAAAGCCACCGGCGACACGATACAACCGGCAACGCAACACAGTGCCACCCACAGCAGCGCGGTTGTGGTTGCCCGTGTGGTTCGTATTCGTCGGGTTGTGCTGGCAGTTGTCGAATGGCGTTTCACTAAGCTCGGCCTCTGTTCTGTTCTGTTCTATTCTGGGGCTGTCTAGCGTAAATATTGGCGTGGCGGTGTGCGCAAATAACGCTCGGTGAAGACGTCATCCGGCAAACCGATGTTGTAACGCACCTGACTGTAGCGCATCAGGGTTTTGCTGCCCGTGTTGAGGTTTTCCATACTGGCCTCGGTCACCGTGGGATAGCCATCAATGTCATCCACTTTCAAGGCGCGGGAGACACGATACTTGCTGTTGTTTTTATCAAAAAACTCTACCTGCACCGGAATAAAACTCTGTTTGTGCACATACATATCGTAATAGGCGAACTCTACCGAGTCGGGGTCTTTGGGCGTGTGTCGCAACACATAGTAGTTATCGGTGGTGCGCAATAACTCGTGAGTATCTTCCTCCACGCTGCGGCCGCTGACATCTTCGTAAAAATAATCCGAGCCGACAAAGCTGGTGCGTTTGTCGCTGGCGGCAATGCGCTTGACCAGATCCAGCGCCGGCAAATACAACCAGCGATCATCGTCGGCCTGCCGTTTTTTGTGCACCATGAACACCATCTTGTTCACATCCGCCGGGCGATTGAAGTACACGTAGAGCTGTTGCTCCCCCAGATAGGCGTGATCGGTAACCGCTTCGCTGTCGGACCGGTCGCGACGCAAGATGGTAAAACTGCGCTGACGACTGCGACCCTGATCATCGGTAATGACCATCTGCACCTGCGCCCGCCCGTCCTTGCCCTGAAAATAAGACACATGGTTGGTGCGATGCACAATCTCATCCACACTCGGCGTCGCGTTGTTTGCCGATGTTGCCTGCGGTTCTACCCCTTGGGCCAGCAGCGGTGGCGTTGACATCATGCAGACACTGGCCAGCAACAGGCTGGAAAATCGATGGGAAAATTTCATAACATTATCCTTTTTCGGCGTTCTGTTTTTGCATCTGATGTTTATACATCGGATGTTTAAAAATCTGATGTTGCAGCAGCGTTGCCATGGCCGGCAAAATGACCAGGGTGGCGATACCCGCACACAAAATGATGGCGGCGATAAAAATGCCCACCGTTTGATAAGGCACCAGCGGCGCCGCCAACAACGGTAAAAACCCGGCGCTGAGCACGATGGCGTTGCGACTGATGGCCCGCGCCGGCTCGCCAAAGACATGACTCACGGCCGCCTTCCAGCTGCCCTGCTGGCGCACCGCTTCACGCGAGCGGGCCAGAAAGTGAATGGCATAGTCCACCGCCAGTCCCAGACTGAGCGCACTCAGAATCGCCACCGGCATGTCATAGTCCTTGCCAATCAAACCCACCACGCCGTAGATAAAGCCCACGGTTAAGGTCAGTGGAATCATCGACAACAACCCCATCAACCACGAGCGGAACAACAGCACCATCATAACCAGCACCACGAGAAAAGAGCCCGCAAACGATTTCAACATCCCTTTGACCATCTTGTCCTGCCAGGCCACATTGATGTAGGTGAGACCAAACCAGTCGGCCTCAATGCCCTGCGGCGCCGGATGGTCTTGCAGGAAAGTGTCGAGTCGGGTCATCACCGCTTCCATATCGCGATTATCGCCGCTGGTGAGCTGCAACCAGAGGTTGGCTTGCCGATAATCCGGCGTCACAAAGTGCCACAGATCCTGGGGGCGATGGCTGTTCTGGTAGGTAATCAACGTCTGTCCCACCGCGTTGGCCGTGTCGGGAATACGGAAAGCCTGCTCCTCGCCCAGCAGCAGCTCCCGGTGCACGGTTTTCACCACGTCCACCAGCGAATTGATCTTGCCCACCTTGTCATCCGCAACCAGAGCCTGCTGTAACTGTGCCATCCAGTGCAGGGTTTCCGGTTGTTTAAAGACTTGCTGTTGCTGCCGCCGGGCATCGACCCAGATCGCCAATTCATCCCAGGCGTAATAGTCATCGCCGGCGGCGTTGCTGAGTTGCGTCTCCACATACTGGCCAACCGCCGAGAAGAAGTCGTCGGCTTGCCCGGCAGCTTGAGACGCAATAAACGCATCCAGCGGCTCGACCAAATCGGTGTTCAGACCCGCGCTGCCAAGCTCCTCTTTTTTAACCTGCAGAGCCTGGCGCAGCTGGGCTTTATCCACGCCGGCATCTTGCGGTGCGCTCAAGGCCAGATACGCCATGTAGGTGCCGCCGAAGTGATCGTTGAGCACCCGGTCGGCCACGCGGATGTCGTGCTCCGGCCCAAACCACTTGATGGGGTTGTCGTTAATTTTGATTTGCGTGATGCCATAACCCGCCACGGCCGCCACCAGCAACGTCAGTACCAGCACCACCGCCGGACGTCGGGTGGTGCCGCGCCCGATCGCGCTCAATCCGCGCCCCATCAGCGTGTGATCTTCTTCACCGACACTGCCTGCGTGCCCATAGCCCTGCAGCTTACTTTCATCGATCAACATAATGTAGGCAGGAATGAACAGCATCGTCAGCAGCCAGGCGATGAACACACCGATGGCGACAAAAATGCCGAACACCTGCACCGGCGGAATCGGGGTTAAGGCCAGCGACAGAAAACCTGCCATGGTGGTCAGGGTGGTAAACAACATCGGTGCAAACAGGGTGTGCATCACCACCTTTAAGGTCTCACGGCGATCTTTGTGCTGGGGGTAGCGATCAAAAAATTCCGACAGAATATGGATCGCGTCCAACACCGCAATGGGCATGATAAAGATCGGAATCATGGAGCTCATGATGTGGATGGTGTTGCCGGAAATCACCAGCAAGGCCATGGTGGCCAGGGCACTGACCATCGCCACGATCATCGGTGACGTCACCAGCACCAGACGTTTGAAGAACCACCACAGCAACAGAAAAATCGTCAGCATGGCCAATGGTGCCGAGATGGCCATTTGAATAAACATTTCCACGCCGAAGGTGTCTTCCGCCACCGGCAAACCGGTAATGTAGACCTTGTCGTCGCCCTCCCAGCCTTCCACGTAGTCGCGCAAGGCATTGCTGACCCGCCAGGACAGGTCTTTGGAGGTAATCGGTAAATAGAGTGCGATGGCCTTGCCATCTTCGGACACCAGCGTGCCATTGAGGAACGGAATGCGCTGCGCCCGATCCCGCACCTGCAGCGCTTCGGCATCGCTGGTCGGCGGCTGGGGCATCAACCAGGAAAAATTCACACTGCCCAGACCGCCCTGCTCAATATTGTCCACCGTCGAGGGGGCAATAATATCGACGGCAACCACGCCTTTGCGCGTCTCTCCACTAGAGCCTTCACTAAAGCCTTCACGAGCGCCTTGCGGCAGTTCTGCGTCGGTATTTGGCTCGGTCTCGTCTTCTGCGGGCCAGTTCAGGGTCTTGGCAAATTCCGTCAGGTCATAAATCCGCTTGAGGGAGGCCTGATTAAACACCCCCTGTGGGTTGGCCTCGTTGACGATACCCACCACCACAATGTCGTTCAGATCAAAGCGCTTTTTCGCCTCATCGTGAAATACCCGCACCGGTTCGTCGTGCGAGAGCATGTTTTCCGGATCGGTATCCACCGTCACCGGCTTGAGGCCGGGCACATCGACAAAATTCGGCACCGCCGCCAGGGCCAACAGCACCAGCGTCACGATGGCCGTCACCCTCGCCACCGTTTTGGGGTGACTCAGTGCAAAATATACCGCTTTGTCAGCCAGCATCGTAGTGGGCATAATCCATCCTCAACAATTCAACTTTGCGCAAATATTAGAAGTTGATTATATTAGAGTCAACTAATATGTGGATCCCGGAATGACTGACACCTCAAACCCCAATGACAATGTGGGCCAAGACGCCATGACCGGCACCATGGACATGGCCGTCATGCAGAAGAACGCTGAACTGGCCGCAGAACTGCTCAGAACATTGTCCAACCCCGCCAGGCTGCTGGTGTTGTGCGCCCTTGTCAGCCGCGAACACACCGCCGGGGAACTGGAGGAACTGGTGGGCCTGAGCCAGTCTGCGGTCTCGCAACATCTGGCCAAACTGCGCAAACAGTCCATCGTCACCACCCGCCGCGAGGGGCAAAAGATTTACTACGCCCTGCACGACCCCCATTCAAAATCGATTCTCGAAGTCTTGTACCAGATCTATTGCGCCCAGCCTGAGTAGCGTCGATACCGCCTTGTGACCACACCTTCAGTCGGCGCCATCGTCGACCGTAGAGATAAAACCGGGCTGTTGTCATGACGCTGGTCAATGACGGGGGCTGTTTGTTGCTAAAACCTTGAAGTGCGGGATGGTCTGGTTAACAATGCATGTTGAATTTGGCGCCAGCTGCGCCAATAGGGAAATTACTTGTGCTTAGGCATGAGGCACGGGATGTGCGGTCCTTTCTTGAGTTTTCCTCCTTTGGGTATTTTTGGTGTGGTGTTTTGGGCCGCCGGTGTGGTTTTTTGGGTTTGGAAGATTGGGATGATCCGGGTTTTTGTGGATGATTGTTTGGGGGGAGATGTCATTGTGATGTGTTTGGGTGGGTTATCGTGAGGTTGGATAAGGTGTTATGCCTTAGCAGGAGAGCCTTTAGTGAATCGAAAACTTAAATCTCAGGGAGACTTTGATGGAGCATGCTTTCTCTACTCCATCGCGAACGCAGTTATTTCGCTAAATGATACAGTGACTGTAGAAAATTGGTCCCACGCCATCTCTTCGCTTCCGAAGGCTGGGTTGTTTCTTCGCCAAAATGTCGGAACACTAGCTTTCGACGATGATGGAAAAAAGCTGGAAGGCGTCGCACAGCGATTCCTAAAGTCGCTCTCAAGTAACAAGTTCAAAGTAGTCCTCGATCCAGGAAACAGACAAAAAATTGATCGACTGATTGATGAGAATACAGTTGCAATTGTTAGCACACCCGAGCATTGGTTCGTTGTTACCGAAGTGCATGACAACACAGTGTTTGTGGCGTGCTCTGATACTTTCAATGCTCATGGACACAAACAACCTGAAGAGCGCAGCCCAAAATTTGGACACATCTCCAATTTGCGCATAAAACTAAGTGACCTTCGCGTATACGGAAGAATGATTTTTCGTGTAACAAAGGCCTAACGTTCTGGGCATTATATACCAGATTAAATTCGAGGATATACCTTTATGGAAGATCAAGTAATAGTCGGAATAGTTATTCTAGCAATAGCATTTATAGCAGTTCTATTCATAATATTCAGGATGAAAACGCGAGTCAAAGAGCTTGAATCAAAATACTCAAAAATCATTGATGTCAATCTAGAAGTTGAGAAATCTAAAAAAGAAAAAGAATCTATAGACCATGAAATAAAAACTCTTCGCACTAGCTATAAAGAAAAGCGAACCTTATTCGAAAAATTGGTAAAAGAGGCAGCAATATATGACGAAGAAATTCAGCTGGCTGAACTAGGTTTTTACAAGCCTCATTTTGATTTTGATACATCTGAAAGGTACAAAGAGGAAATAGCCAAGGTAAAGCAGGAGCAGAAAGATTTAATTTCATCTACGCAAGCAGTCTATTGCACTACCGAGTGGTCTGTAGAAGGCAGTAAAGCAAAAGGCCGGACAATGACTAATCGCGCAATAAAATTAACTGCGAGGGCATTTAATAATGAGTGTGATGCGGCTGTATCTAATACAAGGTGGAATAACGTTGACAGGATGGAGCAGCGAATTGAGAAAGCATACGATGCTATAAATAAACTAAATCAATCTAATGCAGTCGTTATTTCACATGAATATTACTCTCTGAAATTGAAAGAGCTTAGACTTGCCCACGAATACGCAGAAAAGAAACAACGTGAAAAAGAGGAGCAACAAGAAATAAGGCTCCAAATGCGTGAAGAAGCGAAGTTAGAACAAGAATTGGAAAGGGCTCTAAAAGAGGAGGAAAAATATAATAAACTTCTAGAAAGAGCTAAAAAAGAAGCAGAAAAAGCAACCGGAACCAAGCTGAATTCACTCAATCAAAAAATATCTCAGATGAGTAAGGAGCTTAAAGAGGCTCATGAAAAATCTGAGCGAGCCAAATCTATGGCTGAACAGACGAAGCGCGGGCACGTATATATCATCTCGAATATCGGATCGTTCGGCGATAATGTATACAAAATTGGGATGACTAGACGGCTTGAGCCTTTAGATCGAGTTAAGGAGCTTGGTGATGCAAGCGTACCCTTTACTTTTGATGTTCATGCAATGATTCACTCTGAAGATGCTCCAGCTTTAGAAAGCTCGTTGCATAAAAAATTTGACGAGGTGAGACTTAATTTAGTGAATACACGAAAGGAGTTTTTTCGTGTCACCCTTGCGGATGTTGAGAATGCAGTTCGAAAAATTTCACCGGAGGCTGAATTCATTGAAACAGCAGAGGCTAGAGATTATCGTGAGTCCAAGAGCATTATTGCACAACGGAATAAAGAAAAAACAGCAAGTGATGTCATTTATGCTTTTCCTGAAACCATATAGAAACGCGGAATAATAAGGGACAAGCACTCCTACACGTTTCGGCTGCCTGTGTTGGCAGCATTAGCTTTTTTGAGAGGTACTCTTGCCAGCTAAGTCACATACGTTATTTCACTTCACAAGAAGCAGTGGAACACTTAAGTCCATCCTGAAAAATGGATTTTGGCCTCGTTATTGTCTTGAAGATATCAAATGGATTGAGGATGAGGATAATGAGTTTGTAGCATATCCGATGGTTTGCTTTTGTGATATCCCACTATCCCGAGTAGAGGAGCACGTTGGATTTTATGGGGAGTTTGGTTTAGGTCTAACCAAAGAGTGGGCGCTAAAAAATGGAATGACCCCGGTTCATTACATATCGCAAACTTCGGAACTACCTAAATCTTACAATACTCTGGTAGACCTGCTTGGTGAAAGTGATAAAAAAGATCAAGGCTGGGAAGTTTTGCGTTTTATGCTTGCTCACACGAAGCCTTTAGAGGGAAGAATGTCAGTTTCCGGTGAGCTGATAAATAAAGAATTTCACCAAGAGTCTGAGTGGCGATATATCGCAAGAAATGAAAATATACATGACACCATCGTTGGAAATGACTACAAAACTCAAGAATTCATAGAAGGCAGAAATAACGAAACTAAAAGGTTTTGTATGCTTAAATTTCTGCCGAGTGATATAAAATACATTTTTGTTAGAAATGACTCTGATATACCAGAAATTATTAAGTTTATTCAATCTGAATTAGGAGGTTACCCTCTAAATGATGTTCTGCTATTAATATCAAGAGTTACATCTCTCGAAAGTATTCGCAATGACGTTTGATGCCAACAAAGCCAACCACAATCGCCAGAGGAATTCGGGGTCGGAATTCGGGGTCAGAGTAAAAACTCTGACCCCGAATAGTTTTGAGAAAACCCGTGAGAGGAAAGGTCTACAAATCCCGGTAACCGCCGCGGTCGGCGCTGGTGGCAAATGCGGCATAGGCTTTCAAGGCTTTGGTGACCACGCGCGTGCGCTCCCCCTGTGGTTGCCAGGCCTGAGCGGCGGGCAAGGAATCCATGGTGGCACGGCGATCACCCAGTTCCTGTTCGCTCACCATGATATTGATGCTGCGGTTCGGAATATCAATCTCAATCACGTCACCATCCTGCACCAGCGCCAGGTTACCCCGGTTGGCGGCTTCCGGTGACACGTGGCCGATGGAGAGACCGGCAGAGGCGCCAGAGTAACGCCCGTCGGTGATCAGTGCGCAGGTGCTGTC
This sequence comes from Pseudomaricurvus hydrocarbonicus, assembly GCF_011602365.1. Lineage (GTDB taxonomy): Bacteria > Pseudomonadota > Gammaproteobacteria > Pseudomonadales > Cellvibrionaceae > Pseudomaricurvus > Pseudomaricurvus hydrocarbonicus. Next base: position 126,993 of record NZ_JAAONZ010000006.1, on the reverse strand, counting down.
GAGGTTTTTCGCTTTCAGGCTCATGGTGGGTTTCAGCATCTCCTGCATGCCCGGTCCGCCCTTGGGGCCCTCGTAGCGAATGATCAACACGGTGCCGTCCTTAATGTCACCGTTGTCGATGGCGGTGAGGGCGGTTTCCTGTTGGTCGAAGACTTTTGCGGTACCGCTGAAGCGGTACATGTGCTCATAAACGGCGCCGGTCTTGACGATGCAGCCGCTCTCCGCCAGGTTGCCGAACAACACCGCCAGACCGCCTTCCTGACTGTAGGGGTGGTCAAGGCTGCGGATGCAGCCATGTTCACGGTCCATGTCCAGGCTATTCCAGCGCGCTGCCTGGCTGTAGGCTCGAATGGTGCGCTTACCGCCCGGCGCGGCCCGATAGAACTCCATCACCTCCGGGTCACGGCTGCGCAGATAGTCCCACTTGGCCAGCACTTCACCCAAATCTTTGCCGGCGACACTCGCCACGCTGGTGTCGATCAGGCCGGCACGCTCCAGCTCGCCAAGAATCGCCATGATGCCGCCGGCGCGGTGCACGTCTTCCATATAGTAGTCTTTGCTTGCCGGTGACACCTTGCACAGATGGGGAATCTGGCGCGACAGGCGATCCATATCGGCCATGGTGAAATCCACCTCGGCTTCCTGCGCCATGGCCAGCAGGTGCAAAATGGTGTTGGTGGAGCCGCCCATGGCGATATCCACCTTCATGGCGTTTTCGAAAGCACTGCGGGTGGCAATGCTGCGCGGCAGCACGCTGTCGTCTTCCTCCAGATAATGGCGTTTTGCCATATCGACGATTTTGTGAGCGGCGCGGATAAACAGTTGCTTGCGGTCGACGTGGGTGGCCAATAGCGAGCCGTTGCCGGGCAGCGCCAGCCCCAGAGCCTCGGCCAGACAGTTCATGGAGTTGGCGGTGAACATGCCGGAGCAGGAACCGCAGGTGGGGCAGGCGTGGTTTTCCACCTCTTCCGCCTTGCCACTGAAGTGGTCCTCATTGAAGGCGGCAATGTAGGTGTCGATGGGATCCACCCGTTGTACCTGGCTCTCCACTTCGATGCGCCCCGCTTCCATGGGACCGCCGGAGACATAGATCACCGGGATGTTGAGACGCAGACCCGCCATCAGCATTCCCGGGGTAATCTTGTCGCAGTTGGACAGGCAGATAATGGCGTCCGCACAGTGGGCATTGACCATGTATTCGATACTGTCGGCGATGATTTCACGGCTCGGCAGGCTGTACAGCATGCCGTCATGACCCATGGCGATGCCGTCGTCCACGGCAATGGTGTTGAACTCCCGGGGAATGCCGCCGGCCTCCCAGATGGCCTCGCTCACCAGTCGTCCGACCTCCTGCAAATGCACGTGCCCGGGCACGAACTCGGTAAATGAGTTGGCAATGGCGATTATGGGCTTGCCGAAATCTTCTCGTTGTACTCCCCCGGCCATCCATAAGGAGCGAGCTGCTGAGGCGGTTTTACCCTGGGTGACTTTAGCGGATCGGAATGGTCGCATGGCTTGGGCTCCCTCTGGTTTATGTGAGTTTTCTGAGGGAGAGGTTATTCGCAGTAACCCAGTGAGAATATCTCAAAGGTGACAAAGCGGGTGATTTTACAAATGGGGCTCAACACTGAGCGTCAACTCGGGCGATGTATGGCTCCCCCAAAAAAGTCATTAAGAATCCACAGCATTCATCATGGACCTTGCAGGATTCTCAAGAACAACCAGAATGGTTCCATCAAGGATCAAATAAACGCCAAAAGCCGACCGCTAAGGTCGGCTTAGCCGTGCCGGGCTGGAATTGGACTATTATTTGGGTGTGTTTCACGCGTCAGTGCCGACTTTAAATTACGGGAAAACATGGCAGGGAGCGCCAGTCCTCTTTTACGGGTAATCATGCCGAAAAAGGTTAAAAACAACTATGATGACAATTCCGGTTTTAATGGTTCTTCTTTTTGCGGTGTGGACGATACTCCTGCTTGTGCTCACCGTTGGAGTATACCGTTGGGGCTCTGTTTTTGCAGGTAAAGCACAGCTCATAGATTTTCGCGCCGACGATGTTAAGGGCAGCGATTTTTACAAGCGTGCGATGCGGGCTCATGCTAATTGCATAGAGAACTTGCCGATATTCATTGCCGTGGTGTTTGCCGCCCACGTTACCAACAGTGTGTCAGCGGCCGTGGTTACAATGTCGATCATTGTTTTGGCCGCCAGAATCCTGCAGTCACTGGTGCATGTGATCTTTGTGCAAACCAACACCATTACCTTTGTTCGTTTCTGTTTATTTTTTTCTCAAATCCTATGCTTCTTTGGCATTGCTTTCGTAGTACTTTCAGAAACTTTTACCAAAACGGTTTAACATGGTAAAAGGTTTCTCTAAGACACGTTACAATTAAAGGCGGTTGAAACGCACTCAGCCCCTAATGTCAGAAACAAAACTCAGGGATACATTATTGTGTATGGCCCCTGCTCTGCCGTTATTTCGTCTCGCAAAAACTCATTAGGTCGTGCCATGAATTTTGAAGAAATGTCCGATCAAGCAATACTGGATATCGCCAACCCTATTATGGACAACCTCATGGAGGCATCAACGAAAATCGACCATGAACGACACGTGCGTGATTTTAACAAAAGAATGTTAAAGATTGTCACCCGAGATTATTTCAATCAGGCTTGCGTTAGCTATCAGGCCGAAAAGGGTTTCTTTGCACACCGGGAAGCGGTAGCCGTTTTCAAGAGACCCACATCTGCGGCTATTGTCTGGAAACAATATTACACCGAGGCGCCAGGTGAATATGTTGCCGAAATGGTTTTAGTGTACGACGAGGGCCGATACCGGGTGGATCACGCCATGGTTTTTTAAACCATTCAACATACCCGTCGTTCACATTGCCAATGTTGGCCTATTATTTATCTGTTCGTATTGACCTACACCGTCACAACAATCCAAGGTTTTATGACGACCCATTAGCGCCGAACAAGATGAAAACCATCGAGCTTATATCAAATATTACTTGTCCATTCTGCGGTCACACCGAGACAGAAACCATGCCAACAGATGCATGTCAGTATTTTTATGAATGCAAAGCCTGCCAGCAACTTTTAAAACCCAAGCCGGGCGATTGTTGTGTCTTTTGTTCGTTTGGATCAATTAACTGCCCGCCGGTGCAAAGAGGCCGTGATTGTTGTCAATAATCACGGGCAAGAGGAGACGACAACCATGCAAGCTCCAAACCTTGACGATCAAATTGCAGGAGCACGGGCCTACGAGAACCTGCATGTACCGGCGCTGTTCAAGCAGTGGTGCCCTACCCTGCTTGATGCTGCAGACGTCCGCGCAGGAAATCGGGTACTCGATGTCGCGTGCGGCACTGGCGTGTTAGCGAGAGAAGCGGCCGTGCGCGTGGGTAGCCACGGGTTTGTGGCAGGAGTTGACCCTGGGCCGGGTATGTTAGCCGTTGCCAGCGAGCTGGCACCTGACATCGAGTGGACGGAGGCAACGGCCGAGTCCCTGCCCTATCCTGATCGATCCTTTGATGCGGTGTGCTGCCAGTTCGGGTTAATGTTTTTCAGCGATCGCTCACTGGCTCTGAAAGAGATGCTGCGGGTGCTGCGGCCCGGCGGTAAACTTGCTGTCGCCGTCTGGGACCGTCTCGAAAACTCGGAAGCTTACGCGGCCGAAGTGGTATTACTCGAGCGCCTCGCGGGCGTCACTGCGGCAAACGCGCTGAGAGCGCCTTTCGTGCTGGGCGACAAACATGCGTTGGCCAACATGTTTAAAGCAGCCGGCATAGACCCGGTGACGATTGAGACACGCACTGGCACAGCTCGTTTTCCTGGCATCAAGGTGATGGTCGAGGCCGACCTCAGAGGCTGGCTGCCGGTCATGGGGGTTGTCCTGAATGAGGAACTGATACAAAAAATTCTGGCGCAAGCGGAGAGTGCACTTGGAGAATACGTATCCGCACAGGGTGAGGTCGTTTTCAATTCGCCTGCCCATATCGTCACAGGCGTTGCACCCGCCGACTAGCAAAGGCCGGTGCGGCAGCCCCACTTCACACAGCCGTGACTGCCACATTTTCTACGCCGTCAGAGGCGAGAAGATAAAACCATCCGATTGGGAAGTGTTCAACGAAATAGACAGCCACCTATAGGCGTGATGCCGGTTTGAGCATTCCTGACCCATGGGCATATGACAATTTCGTATCGCCGCGCGTCGCGATACGGCTATAATCGGGCATACGCCCCCCCCAAATTCCGCTGACTTATGCCCGTTGATCTGAAAGCGCTTTATCCTAAACTGATTCACCTGTTGCTGGACGCGGTCTTCGTGGTCGATCGGGGCGATCAGATCGTATTTGTGAGTGATGCCTGTGAGGCCCTGCTCGGTTACCGTGCCGACGAGCTGATCGGTACCCTGATCACCGACTATATGCATCCCGACGACCTTGCTGCCACACGCGCCTCCATTGACCGGGTCTTGAATGGCCACAGCCACCGCGACTTCCGCAACCGTTACATCCACAAAAATGGCTCCATCGTTCACATCCTGTGGTCGGCCCGCTGGTCCGAGGAGGACTGTGCGCGCATCGGTGTGGCGCGTGACGTGACGGCTCTCTGGCAGGCCGAGGAGAAATTGCGTTTCCTGGCTCATCACGATCCACTGACCGGGCTGACGAACCGGTCGCTGTTCAATGATCGACTTGAATCGGCTCTGCGTGCGGCCCATCGCCACCAGAGGGGGCTGGCGTTGCTGTTTCTGGATATCAATGACTTTAAGTCGATTAATGATACCCATGGGCATACAGTGGGTGATCGTGTGCTCTGTACGATCGCACGACGCCTGGAACGCTGCGTACGTGAGACTGACACGTTGGCCCGGATGGGCGGCGATGAATTCACGGTGCTGCTGACGGACATCCCGTCAGCGGCGGTGGTTAAAAAGAAGGTGGAGCAGATTGCCGCAGTCATGGCCGAGCCGTTGGGCGCTGAATTCGACGGAATCAAAATGCCTTCCTGCAGTATCGGGGTGGCCTGTTATCCCGCGGACGGGGAGGATGCCAATACCCTGCTGAGCCATGCGGATGAGGCGATGTATCGTCTGAAAGGCAGACGCACCCAAACCGGCTGACGGGCTTACGGGACAACTCAGGCCAGACCGGTTTTATTATCACGCTCTTTTAGTTATCGACTCGGTTTTTGATCACCGACGCGTGTTCGCTTCTCTATTAACTTTTGCGGTAAGGAGTTTCAATGTTACTGGCTGCTCTGGCTGTTGTGTTTGGCCTTATCTTGTTGGTCTGGAGCGCAGATCGCTTCGTGGACGGCGCTGCGGCTACGGCGAAGATTGTCGGCATGCCCCCGCTGTTGATCGGCATGGTGATTGTGGGTTTTGGCACTTCTGCGCCAGAGATGGTGGTTTCGGCCATGGCGGCTCTGGATGGAAAACCGGAGCTGGCACTGGGCAATGCGCTGGGTTCGAATATTGTTAACACCAGTTTGATTCTGGGCGTGACGGCGCTGATCGCTCCGATTATCGTTCACTCAAAAATCGTTCGCAAAGAGCTGCCTCTGTTGTTGGCTATTGGTGCCGTAAGCGGGTATTTTTTGTGGGATTATTCCCTGAGCCGGGTGGAGTCGGTTTTATTGCTGCTGGGCTTTTTCGGGCTGATTGGCTGGAGCATTTTTTCTGCTCTCCGCGGCCAGGGTGATCCACTCGAAGCACAAGTGGAACATGAACTTGAAGCGCATCCCATGTCGCTAGGTAAAGCCGTGTTTTGGCTGGTATTGGGGTTGGTTTTATTAATTCTGAGTTCCCGCCTGCTGGTTTGGGGTGCGGTTACTATTGCTGAAGCGCTGGGCGTCAGTGATCTGGTGATCGGTTTAACCATTGTTGCTCTGGGCACTTCGCTGCCGGAGTTGGCCGCGTCTGTGATCGCAGCCCGCAAAGGTGAGCACGATATTGCGATTGGCAATGTCGTGGGTTCGAACATGTTCAATCTGTTGGCCGTGATCGGTATTGCCGGGGTCATACATCCTGTCATGGCTATCACCCCGGAGGTGGTGAACCGTGACTGGTTGGTAATGATGGCGATGACAGCGGCGCTGCTGCTGATGGCCTTTGGCTTTCGGGGCCAGGGTCGGATCAACCGTTGGGAGGGCGGGACACTGTTGCTCGGCTTTGTGGCCTACAATATTTACCTGATATTCAGCATTATCTAATAAACGAACACAGCGATGTAGAACACCACAAGCCCCCTAGGCCCTATCTCAAAAATGCCTGTAACCAAAAGCCTTGTGACAACAAGGTTTATGCCGAAGAGTTAACGACAAACATTGCTCTATGCATGGTGTGCCGGGTTCATCCACCAATGCCTGGCCCTCGCTATATTCCTGGCTGGCTATATCTATGCCTGTCCCTGGCTATAGCTATATTCCAGACTATAGCCACGAGGCCTGGGCGCCGGCGGGATAGCCGAGGGCGTGGCAACGGCCGCCATTGCTTCTTTGCGAGCAGAGTCGGAGCGTCAGGGCTCCGGTGACAGACTAGTAAAGCTCGCCGTCTTTCATGATCATCGACAAACGCTTTTTGTCGGTGAGAATGCCCAAGTCCTGCAGCGGATCGCCATCCACCAGCAGCATGTCGGCGAGCATGCCTGCTTCCAGCGTGCCTAAATCGCCCTCTTTGCGCATCGCGAGTCCACCGTTGCGGGTGGCGCACAGCAGGGCTTCTGCCGGGGTATAACCGTAGTAGTCCACGAAGTACTGCAGATCCCGAGCCTGTGTGCCTTGCATGTTCCAGGTGAAGCCATAATCACCGCCAATCAAATGTCGAATACCGCGTTTGCGCAGCTCAGTATGGGTTTTCACCGACGCCTCCATTAACTCCGCAATACCCATGGCCTCCACCACGGCGCGGGGTAAGCCGTGTGCTTCGCCGTCATGAAACATGGTATGGAACAGGCCCATGGTGGGGGCGATAAAGATCCGGTCTTTGGCAGCTTCCAGCAGGTCCAGGGTTTCCTCGTCGGTGTATTCGGCGTGGTAAATCATGTCCACGCCGGCCAGCACCGAATTGCGCACGGACTCTATCGAGCGGGCGTGGGTGTTCACCATCTTGCCAAAACTGTGCGCAGTGTTCACCGCCATTTGCATTTCTTCCAGCGACATCGGGGTCGCCATCGCCGGTGCGTGAGGGTAAAAAGGATCGCCAGAAGCATCCAGCTTGATGTTGTCACAGCCTTCCCGGCAGCAAATACGCACAAACTTACGCATTTCTTCCGGTCCATCCACCACCGCCGCCGGGGCTTCCGCCACCCGCTTGTTGTGCAGTCGGCTTTCGTCCCCCAGACCTCCGGTGACCGTAATTTCCACCGAACCGGCCCGGATCCTCGGCCCCGGCAACCTGCCCGCATCCACTTCATTGCGCACGGCGATACCCAGCCTCAGTTTGGCCTCAGAGGCACCATAGGCACTGGTGAAGCCTTGATCCAACAGTTTTTTGGCGACACGGGCGGTGAGAAATACGTGTTCTTCGGGTGATGGAGCGATCAGGTCCTCGGTGCAGGTAAAGGCGTCAAAGGAGAGGTGCGCATGACCCTCGGTCATGCCCGGCATGAGAAATTTATCACTGCCATCAATGACCTCATCAGCATCCATCGATGGTTGGTCTGTGGCAGTTACCGACTTAATCCGATTGCCTTCAACCAAAAGGTTTCCAATAAAGGGGGACGAGCCCGTTCCGTCAAAAATAGTGGCGTTCGTTATTAGAGTTTTTTTCACAGCGACGTCCTTCGGTAAGTGGCCTGTTATACGCCTCGAAGAGGATACTTTAGGCCATCATAGTGGTCGTCGTGAGACAGCTAAATGACTGCTGCGGCAGCTCTGATTGACTCTGCCGTGGCCGGTAAGCCCGGCACGGCCCGCACTGTCCAGACAGCTTAGTGCGTCAGGTTAAAACGTTGGCGGAATTGCCCCGGGGTGTCGCCCGTAGCACGCCGGAAGGCACAGCAAAAACTGGAGGGGGAAGAAAAGCCCAACGTATAGGCAATCGCTTTGACACTTTGATCGGTTGCCAACAAACGCTTGGCGTGTTCAATGCGGCTGTTGGCCACGTAATCGCCGATGGAACAACCACGACTGGCCCGGAATCCACGAGTGAGCTGGCGCACGGACAAGCGGCACATCTCCGCCAGTTCAGACAGATTCGGGGTTGCCTGTACTTCTTGCAGGCGCTCATCAATCACCCGCAGGCGCCAGGCGGCCAGACCACCGGCAACCGTACTGGTATCCACGTTGTTGCAATAACGCGACAATTCAATTGCCAACTGAGCCCCAATGAGCTCCACCAGCATTTCACTGGCAAAGCCCGGCTGCCTGGCTTCCTGCACCAGCCTTAACAGCAAACCTTGAATGTTTGCGTCACGAATATCCAGGCTCGCCATCAAACGGCGACTGGTCCACTCCAGTTCACCGTCAAACCATTCGTCCACGGATGACGAATGTAACTGAAGCAACAACGATTCCTGCTGACAGCGGCCATCGCTGCGGGCTTGCATTTTTTCGCCAGGCGGCACTAAAAAGACATTGCCCAATCGCTCAAAGCGCTGCGAGCTCCAGCGATTGGGGTAGCAGGCACGCGCATTGCCCGGACGGGGAGTCAGGCATAAATCCAGGCGGTAGGCGTCTTCATTTTCCCGCATCACATTGTCGATGGGATCCGGTAAGTGAAAACGCACCAATTGCGCGGTTCCGAGCGTTGAATTCAACTCGGCGTTCACAGTCATCATGCCAGGTGCATGTGTTTCCATGTCACTGACCCTCTCAGAGAATATTTTTATGTAATTCTGATTCTGTGCCAGGGCATATCGGTTTTCAGCCTCAGCCAAACCGTTCTGTCAGAGACAACTCTCAACCAACAGCATAAAACTGCGCCAACAGCACTAATAAACATCACTGTTGAATATACACTCAAGACAAAATAGAGTAAACCAGTAGCAAGCCGCTTCTCCACTCCTTTGTAAGCCCATCCCCGAGTCACCGCACTGTCCCAGGGGGTTGAGAATACCCCAGGTGACGTTGACCCATCGCGAATTCCGCCAGTCATAGCCGAAGTAAGTCTCTGCTGAAATCCAGCCTTAACCTGTCAAACCCAGGGTTCGACCTGTTTTATCTTTAGCCGAGAAAAATCGTGCAGATAACGAATCCGTCTAACTCACTGTTATTAAAGGACATTTACCTCTTTGCCTCCATTTTTAATAAACATCACTGTTGACTAAGTTCGGAACTTTTAGTAACTTCTGCAGCCAATATGACAGAGCCCTAAGGCGTTTTGGGAGGAAATCCATGAGTTTTTCTATAACAGATATAAAACCGCTCATCGGCGCGGAAATCAAAGCCGACAAAGAAACGCTGCTGAGCGGCAAATACGCTGCAGAAATACGTGAAGCACTGGAAGCCCGTGGCTGCTTCGTCATTCGTGAAATCAACTTCACCGGTGAAGAACAGCTGGCGTTCACCAAAACACTGGGGCGCGTCATTGATGAAGGTGAAGGCGGTATCTACAAAGTTACCCTGGACACCAAAGAAAACGAACACGCCGACTACCTCAGAGGCGCTTTCTATTGGCACATGGATGGATCAACCCTGGACGTGCCCATCCTGGCCTCCATCTTGAACGGTTTCAAACCCTCCGAGACCGGCGGCAACACCGAGTTCTGCAGCACCTACGTCGGCTATGAAGACCTGCCAGAAGAAGACAAGCAAGCCTATGAAGGCTTACGTGTTGTCCACAGCCTGGCGGCCGCACAGTATTACGTACACCCGGAGCCAACCCTGGAGCAAATCAGCACCTGGAGCATGATGCCATCCCGCTCCCATCCGTTGGTATGGAAGCACGCCTCAGGCCGTAAATCCCTGGTCATTGGTGCCACCGCCAGCCACATTGAAGGTATGGGTTTCGAAGAAGGCCGTGCCCTGCTGCACAAGTTGCGCATTCACTGCACCCAGCCCAAGTACGTTTACTCGCACCAGTGGACCAAAGGTGATCTGGTTGCCTGGGATAATACCGGCACTCTGCACCGCGCCACCGAATACCCTCTGGACAGCGGCCGCATGATGCACCGCACCAAGCTCGAAGGTGAAGAGCCTATTGCATAATCTTCCTACCGGAGCAGTGCGGCAGTCCGGCTGTTGCACACCTGCAAGACAAAAAAGCCCCGTGTTCCCAACGACAACATGGGGCTTTTTATTAACGGGTCAATCGGCTTAAGATTTTAACAACCAATTTGAGTTTTCACAGCCAGTCTGAGTCAATAACACCGACTGCGATCACTTAATCCAAATCATTGATAAACCGTGTTAACCCAGGTTCGCAATCACCTGCGGCATTTCACCCGTAGTACATATCCCTGGTTTGGCCCCGCACACCACACTCACAGCATTGACTGCACGGTGCGCCGTATAACCGGGTGTCGTGGCGGCCAGATCCTCATCCGCAATCGGTGAAAACAGAATCGACACATCCATCGGCGTATCTCCCAACACCTGAACCCGCCAGCCGTTGCCCCGCAACTCCCAATCGTTATCCAGCTCTTTGGTGCAATACCAGTTCAGGCGCATTTGCATCAAAGCTTCACCGTGACGCAACCCGGTGATGGTAATCCTCTGCCCTCCCACGGTTCCCGCTTCCAGCACACCCGCAGCGATATGAACATCCTCTTTCACTGTCGCCACTTCACCAATCGCAGTCACCTCATCCAGCGACATTCCGATGGAATCCGCCAGTTGATTCAACGATGCCGCAAAACCTGCCTTCACATGCGCCAACCGCTCTTCACCAAAATCCGATGGCGGTTTGCCAAACCCCATGATGTCAAACAATAGCTCGGGAGAATTTCGCGTAGTCAGATCTGCGAACTCATCAATGATCAAATGATCAAGGCGACGCTGCAGCGACGTCAGTACCAGCGGTATCGCCTCAGTGATAAACCCGGGGCTGGATCCCGTACTGTAAATGGAGCTGCCGCCGGCGTCGCACGCCGCTTCAATTCGACTGCGAGTTTCATTGTCCAGGGATCCCGGGTGATGGAACTCTACCCGCGTGGTCACGACATTACAGCCAGATGCCAATATCCGGCACAGATCATCAACGTTGCAACCCTGCTGCATATACAGGACACAATCCGCTTTCAGTGCAATGATGTCATCAATCCTGTTGGTCGCCTGTACACCCACCGGCTGGGTACCACACAAGGTACCGGCATCCTGGCCTACCTTATTATCCGAATGCACGTAAAGCCCAACCAACTCCAAATCCGGATGTTCAATAACACTACGTAAAGAACGGGTGCCAATATTACCCGTTGCCCACTGAACAACTTTTAACGGAATGTTTTTTTGCGTCGCCATATTTCTTAACCTCTTATGCTTATTATGAGTTTTGAAATTTCTGTTCAACTATCGCTTTAACATCATCTTTTTGTGTCTTCGTGCTTTTATCTTTCGTAGATTGTATATTTTTTTTATCGTGTATTGGCAGACTACCTTTCCAAATAGTCTAGCGGATTCAATATTTTCTAAACCTATCGCAAGTTCATTTTATTTCACTGTATTCGGGGCTCGTAGATAAAACAGTGACAACGCCAACGGGATAAAAAATAATGCCAGTTGCCATTCAAACACATGCACCCCGGCTTCTGCGGTTACTGCCGGAAAACCGCCTAATACAATCGCCGCCAAAGTGTTGCCGGAAAGACCTCCGACTGCTCGCCAGCTGCTGAACAATCCCATCGCCAGAGCGTGCGACTGCGACGGTATTGCCAGCATCGCTGAGCGCTGACTTATCAATAATGAAATCGCAATACCGATGCCCAGCAGCCCCATAACCAACACAAAACTGATTTTGGTAAACGCCAAAATCATGAGGGCCAAACTCGCGCCCAAAGCCAACAGCGTCAGCCATTTAAAAGGCCCCTCTCCAATCTTGTCCAACGCTTTTCCCGCAAGCGGACTGATGAAAAAAATCGTCAGGGAAAAGCCGGTCAGATAAAGTCCTAAACTACCGCTGTTAAGGCTCAAGGTAGCCAGAGTCCAGGCCGGCAAGGTAAACATCACACCAAACTGGATACAGGAAGTGAAAAAAGCCGCACTGCAGCTAAGATTAAATACCCGGTTATTGATGGGTTTAAATTGCCGGCGAGATTGGCTGGATTTAAAAATCCCCACTGCCACGACAAGAGTCGTCACCAACAGCACCATAGCGCTAAAAAACACGGGTTCGCCCTGTATCACTGCCTGCAACACAAAGGCCAATGGCAAAAACGGCAAGCCGATAAAACTCACCGCGGTGAAGCGGGTTTCCCTGGGCTCATCCCCGGGAATAAACAACACCGCCAAAGCAAACGCGATCACACCCAAGGGTATGTTGATCCAAAACAACATGGGCCATTCATAGAGCTCCACCAAAATACCGCCCAGCGGGAATCCCAAAGCCGTAACGGCAACCATGATGGAATTCAAAAGCCCCAGATAAATACCGGTTTTTGCAGCTGGCACCACCTGACCGACCAGGCCCAGGGCATTTGCCAGAATGACGCCGGAAAAAATGGCCTGGGCAATGCGCCAAAATAATAACGTTGAGAACGTTACTGAAGTTGCCGCCAAATAACTGACTGCCGTAAACCCGGCAATGCCAATTAAAAACAGTTTTTTTCGGCCAATACTGTCCCCGATTCCACCAGCCAAGGGCTGCGACGCTGCGGTGGCAGCCATAAAATACATCACCATGGCAGACATGTGCGTATAAGGCAAAGCAAAGGTTTCCGCCAGATGCGGATAAGCTGTCACTACCAATGAGCCGTTAAAAGGATTTAACACAAAGCCAATGGCAATCGCAAAAATAGCAAGATAAGACGTGACGCCCAACTTATCCGCTGTATCAGCTGATACTTGTTCGGGTGAGCCGTTCATAAAGGAGGATCAGAAGGAAGGGGAGAATACTGAAGCGATGACCACATCATCGCTTCAGCACAAAGTTTGCGGTAAGAAAATCTTACTTATTAACGTCGACGATCAAACGACCGCGAACTTTTCCTTCCAGCAAGTCAGTGGCAGCAGGAATCGCTTCAGCCAAACTGATTTCATTGGCAATGGTTTCCAGTAAAGCTGGATCCAGATCTTTGGCCAAACGTTTCCACGCCGACTTGCGCAGTTCAATCGGTGCCATCACGCTGTCTACACCCAACAGAGAAACGCCGCGTAAAATGAACGGCATAACCGTCGCAGGGAAATCCGCACCCTGAGCCAGACCGCAAGCTGCAACCACACCGCCATAACGGGTTTGCGCACAAGCGTTGACCAGCGTGTAGCTACCGACAGAATCTACCACACCCGCCCAACGCTCTCTCTGCAGAGGCTTACCTTTTTCAGACAATTCAGAGCGCAGAATGATGTCGGATGCCCCCAAGCCTTTGAGGTAATCGGCTTCGGATTCTTTACCGGTAGCAGCAACAACAGTAAAGCCGGCTTTTGCCAGCAAGGCAACGGCCACACTGCCCACACCACCAGTGGCACCCGTCACCAGAATTTCACCCTGATCCGGTCTCACGCCGGATGCCATCAAGGTATCCACACACAGTGCTGCGGTATAACCGGCGGTACCGATGGCCATTGCCTGACGGCTGTTAAACGCTTCTGGCAAAGCCACCAGCCAATCGCCGTTCAGGCGCGCCTTTTGTGACAAGCCACCCCAATGACCTTCACCCACTCCCCAGCCATTGAGGACAACCCGATCTCCAACCTTCCAGTCAGCGTGAGTACTTTCGGAAACCACACCGGCCAAATCAATGCCTGGAACCATGGGAAACTTGCGCACCACGGGTGAACTGCCGGTGATGGCCAGTCCGTCTTTGTAGTTCAGCGTTGAATATTCAACGTCAATCGTAACATCACCTTCAGGCAACTGAGATTCATCGATCTGGGTCACTTCAACGGTTTGACCCGCCTCATCTTTATTAATGGAAATTGCAGAGAACATATACACCTTCTACATTATTGATTATCAAATTTGAGTTAACTGTTTTTGCCCGTTAACCGTTCTACACCTTACCCTCACAAACAGGGTAACTGGTTTTATCAGTGAACTGTATTTAAAAGCGAGCCGCGCAACTTTATTGACCACTGCTACGTTGACCACTACTACGTTGGTTGCCACTACGTTGACCACGATTATATTGACTGTGTCTATTACGACTGGCGGACACGAAAAAAACAACACTGTTGTCCAATAGCTAATTTAAGCACATCCGCCTGACTGTTGCCAGCCGGTCCAGGGGTGGATCTTGCTAGTCGCTGGCGGAATCGAGCAGCTTCCAGATACCTTCGGCACTGGCGATGGTCTTGTCCCCAACCTTGATCAATCCGCGAATGAACAATAATTGTTTACTGGCGCGGACAATCTCAGGCTGGCAAGTCATGAATTCCCCTACCCGTGCCACCGAGACAAACTGAGTTTGCAACGACACCGTCACACAGCCCATGCGCTTTTCGCCCATAGCGACCGCGACCGCAGACCCCAGGCCGATGTCAGCAAACGTCATCACCACGCCACCATGGACGGTTCCCAGATGATTGTTGCTGTGACGCTCCTCCAGCAACAGCCCCATGGCTCTCTCTTCACCCTCACCGCGTGACCAGAAAGGGCCGGCCAAACCAGTAAAACCGTTGGCGCTGAGGCTGGTCCAACCTTCAGCTTCCAAAGTATGGCAGTCGATCACTTTTTCTTCCGGCATGTTATGACTTCCCTTTGGAGCCAATGCCGGCAATGTACTTTTCCATAATGGCCAGGTAATCCGGATTTAACATCAGGGCACTGTTGGCCATACGCTCAACATGGCGCGCCTGATCACGCCCCAGCTCATGCACCATCTCAATGGCTATTTTCGCGGCCCCCATCTGTTCGGCATTCTGCTTGGCCAGGTGGCGACAGAAGTCCATCGCGTCCTCGTCGAACGTCTCGTCCGGATAAACTTCATGCACCAGACCCATAATCAGTGCGCGGTCGGCATCGGCGGGCTTGTTGGCCATGATCAGGTAGCGCGCCCAATGCGGACCGACATAGCGGGTCAAACGGCTGACGCCGTTCGAGGCTGGCAGCACCCCGAACTTGCCTTCCGGAAACGCGTAGCTGGCACTCTTGGCGGCCAGACGAAAATCGCAGGACAGCGACAGCTCCAGGCCACCGCCCACACAGGTGCCCTGATGGGCGACCACGATGGGTTTTTCGATATGCTCCATCTCGTCATAAATGCGGTGCATACCATGCAGTCCGAGGCGGTGCTTTTCACGAATCGCGGTCGGCGTTTTGGCCGGCATTTCCGGCTCCCCGCTGGTATCACGCAAATCGGCACCGGCACAGAAATAGCGCCCGGTGGCGCGGATCAGCATCACTTTCAACTGCGGCGTGTCGCGGAACCGGTGCAATGCCGTTTCGAACAAACGCATGGTCTGCCCGGTCAGTGCGTTCAGCTTGTCGGGACGATTCAAAGTACAAATGATGACGCCATCGATCTCTTCTACTAACAGGTGTGGAGCTTCGCTCATATCCAGTCTCTCCTTAACCGCGGGTACGTGGCAGGCCAAGTGCCCGCTCGGCAATCATGCTGCGGTGTACTTCGCTGGTGCCACCATAAATTGTAGTGCCGTGCGCATGACGATAGGCCAGGTTCAGCTCGCCCGCCGCACCTTCCCGCTTGGACAGCGAATAAGGTGCGGTCAGGTCCAGCAGGTCGCGGGAATCGGACTGAAATTTCTCGGACGAAAACATTTTGATCATCGGGCCGTAAGCTTTGTTTTCCCGGCCGGTAACGCCCACCCAAAGAGCACGATTAGCCAGCATTTCAGAGATATAGAAGTGCATGCGTGCACGAGCCAGGCGTTTCTGGGCATCCACGTCTTTGATCAAAGGCTGGCCTTTGTACTGAATTTCGCGACACAGGGTTTCGGCGGAACGGAACATTTTACGCTGGCTTTTATTAAAGCCACCGCCGTGTTCCAGCTCCAGCGCAGCGGCCATGGTGCGAACACCACCGTCCACTTCACCCAGACGGTATTCGTCTTTTACAATCACACCATCGTAAAAAGTGGCATTGGTGCGCTCGTCCTGGAAGGTATAAACCGGCTGAACTTCAATCCCTGGAGTATCTAGCGGCACAATAAACATCGTCAGGCCCTTGTGCTTGGGCACATCCGGATTGGTGCGCGTTAGCAAAATCACATACTGGGCAATGTTGGCACCACTGGTCCACATTTTCGCGCCATCAATACGCCAGCTGCCGTCCTCCAGGCGAGTCGCCTTGGTCTTGGCCGCAAACACATCAGAGCCACAGCCAGGTTCGGAATAACCCAAACTGCACACTGCGTCACCGTTAATAATTTTGGTCAGCACTTCTTCTTTCAGGACTTCACTGCCGGCCTTGCGGATCATGGTGCCCACCAGATCGGTGGTGCTCACGGGGTGAGTCGTCCAGTTGTACTCTTCCCACACTTGACGCAGAGCATTCATCACATATGGCTCGGCTTCACGACCGTTGTACTCTTTCGGCCAGGCAGGGAACAGGAATTTGGCTTCTGCCAGTTTCTTGTGAATACCCGCATCGTAACCATCAAAAGAGTAGTGTGCTTTGGCTTTCAGCTCAGGAGTGAGGTTATCTTCAAAAAACTGTTTCAGCTCTTCAGCCATGGTATTGGCTGGTTCGCCCAGGTCAAAGTCGATAGAGATTTCGCCAACATCCGGCAGGGCAGCAACTTCACCTTCGTAAAGGCGGCGCCCCGCTTCTTCCAACAAACGATTGATGTCGCCATACACCAGCGGCCAGGCTTTGGCTCGCAGATTGTACAGATGAATATCATATTCAGTCGCCAGGCCATAACCGCCAAAAGTGTGCAGCGATTGCGTCACCGCGCGAGCGGCCGTATCGGCATTCCAATACAGCGCCATAGACACTTGGGCCGAAGCCGCGTCCAGATTTTTAGAGAGATCGTGAATGGCTTTCCAGGTCAGATACTTACCGCCATCAATGTCGGTAATGAGATCAGCCAACGGATGGGACATGGCTTGGTAGGTGCCAATGGGCTTGCCAAAAGCCTCGCGTTCACACGCGTATTCGGCCGCCATTTCAACAGCGCGACGGGACAGTCCGGCCAGCGCCGCCGCCATCAGCAGTTTCCACTCTTCCAGTCCTTGCGCGAAAACCTTAACCGCTTCGGCCCCCTCACCCAACACCACGGCACTGGCCACATCCAGCTGCAATTCAGCAATGGGGGTAGAGGCCAGATTTGCTTCACCACGGTTTTCACCTTCCGGCAGAGTTACCAAAATCACCTGCTCGCCTTTGCGGGCAATCACCGCTGTCGCCACGGCTCCACCGGCGACCCACTGCAGTGGCTGTTCAGCCACATCATGCAGGGCAACCGTAACCACCTGACTGCCTATAATCGCCTGCTCCAACAAATCAGCCTGAGAATCGGCCGCCAGGCGAGACAGGATACGGGTCGCCACCAGAGTTTCAGCGACCGGCCCGGACGCCAGCGTTCGGCCCACTTCTTCCATCAGCACAACCGCGTCCATCAGACCCAGCCCCAAGCCTCCAAATTCTTCAGGAACACGCAGCGTAAAGGCGCCCAATTCACCCAGCCCAGCCCACATATCGGCATCAAAACCGTCTTTTTCAGCTGCGGCTCGCACGCGTTCACTGTTGCTCTGTTCATCCAGGAAACGGGCGAAGGATTCCTGCATCATCCGCTGGTCATCAGAAAGCTCAAAATTCATTGTTGGTTACACTCCGAGAAATATCAGGTTAACAATAGACACAATCAACCGGTTTGACTGCGTATTGAACCAAGTGGGGCTTGTAGTTAGACCAAACAGCCAAACTGGCGTTGGACCAGTTGTATCTGGATTCTCCGTATGCCCGTCACCCTTATTCGCTGTTGTCGATTAGCGGTTGCTGGCCATTATTAACTATTGTTGGCCGTTGATTTCTATTGCTGGGTGAAATCGATCGGGCAGCGCACTCCAATGAGCGTGCTTATATCCCAGTCAGAGTACAACGTTGCGGCACATTTAGTCAACAATGATGTATAGTAGAAAAGCGGGATTAAAGCACCGCCATGAGGGCCGATGGGTGCAACAAACCAGAGAAAATATAGAGCGCCAGGAACTGGCGCTCTGGGCAATAGCGAGGGAGGGTTATTTTGACGCCGCTTTGGTTTTAGCTGGCTTTTTAGCTTTTGGGGCAGACTTGGGTTTTGCCGGTTTGGCTTGAGCTTCTTCGTTGGCCGCCACCAATTCCGGGAATTTTTCCTTGTTGAGTGTGCCGTACAGGGTCTGGCGAATCGATTCATCCATAAAACGCTTGGCCATCTTCCGGCGACCTGCTGCCGTGTGCGTGTGGGCCCGGGCCCACACCGGCCATAAAAAGACCGACACCAGTGTCGACACGGCATGCACTTCTTTGTCAATGCCCGGCAGGGCCTTGTCAGAATCCGCAAACGCATCAATGTTCGACTTGTACATGGCCCAGAAAGGGTCACTAGCTGGCTGATCAGAACTTAACACGTCAAACAGCCAGACACGGCCGAATTCGGGATTTTCCATGGCAAAATTAATCAGGTTGGCCGACACCGTTCTGGAATCGGGCGCCTCCACCTCTTCTTCATCCGGCAGGCGGCCAAAAACTTCACGGCAGAGTTTTTCACTCACCCACGCCTTGGTCGCGTCCAACAGCTGTTCCCGGGTTTGAAAATGGTGGTAAGCGGTCCCCCGGTTTACCCCCGCCAACTGGGCCACCTGAGAAACGCTCAGCCCTTCGGGACCGTCTTTCGCCAACAGCTTACCCGCGTACTCCAGAATCAATTCTCGGGTCAGTTTAGGGTTCCGACGAGTTTTTGTAGGTTTTGGTTTTGATGCGGCGCTGCTCAAAGCTTTCTCCATTTTCCTGAAGGTGCAAAAATTGGTCAATTGTGCCTGAGTGGGAACAGTTTTGCACGACAACCTTGACTGGCCAGGTGGTTTTCTTTAAATCTGGACAGCCGACACCACAAATGCGTCAACACCGTCGTCACTCGCTGGATGAACTTGCCAAATATAATGATAGACTGCGGCAATAGCTTGATCTTAGCAGCAGAAGACACCATGAGGAGTAATTGTGGAAAAGCTGACCACCATCGACATCACCAAGGAATACCTGCACTTTTCTGCGGCTCATTTTACCATTTTTTCCGCTTCCGAGCGGGAGCGCCTGCACGGCCACAATTTTTTTGTCTCCGCCGCCGTAACCGCTCTGGTCCAGGCCGACGGCATGTGCTTTAACTACTGTCAACTGAAAGACTCATTACGGGAACTGTGCGTCGGGCTGGATGAGTATTTGCTGCTGGCGGAAAACTCTCCTTATCTGCAGATACATGAACTGGGAAAGAACTACCGCGTGACCTTTGCGGACGAAGAAATGTTTTTCCTAAAGCAGGACACCCTGCTGCTGCCCGTGGCCAACATTACGATTGAAGAGTTATCCTATTACCTGCTGCAGCGCCTGCTCGAAGACAGCCGCTACAGCAGTAACCCCGACATTCGGGAAATTACCTTACGGGTCGCCTCCGGACCTGGCCAGTGGGGCTCATCCCAGTGGCAAAACCCCCAGGCATAACAGTTTAAGGCAGCTTTCACCCAGCCATCATTTCGGACACTCGCCACTCTATGGACAGCACCACAGAAAATTACGCAATGACGAAAGACTCCGGCAAAGACCTTCCGGTGGACAGCCTTTTGTACGAACGCCGCGAGCGTGTTTTTCTGGTGTTGGCAGGGATATTTCTCAGCTCCATGACCCTGCTCAACGTCATCGGCATTACCCGTTTTGTGCAACTCGGCCCCATGTCCCTGGCCATCGGCGTATTGCCCTACCCGATCACGTTTTTGTGTACCGACCTGGTCTGTGAACTGTACGGCAAACGCAGAGCCAACTTTCTGGTCACCCTGGGGTTGGGGTTGAATGTGTTCATCATCGCCTGTCTGTATCTGGCCCAGGCGGTACCCGCCGTCAGTCCCGAAACCATGCCGCCCTGGCAGATGCTGAACCTTGCGCAACCGGTGGGCATGCCAAACGGCGACACCGTCTCCGGTTCGGTCGAATTATTTGATTTTATTTACTCACTCACCAGCGGGGCGATGTTTGCGTCCATGATGGCTTACGTCGCGGCTCAGTATTGTGATGTACAGCTGTTTCATTTCTGGAAAAAGCTGACCCATGGCAAACACCTGTGGTTGCGCAACAACTTCAGTACCCTGATCAGTCAGGGTGTGGACTCGTTCATGGTGATCAGTGTCACCTTCGGTGCGGTGTGGCTGGCGGGAGGCATCAGCACTCAGCAGATGCTGGTGCTGATGGGCAGTAACTACCTGTTCAAAATGTGCTGTGCGCTGGCCGATACCGGTCCGTTTTACTATTTCACCTTTAAGCTGAAACGCTATTTGCAACTTTGAGTAATAACGCTGCGGCGTTCATTACACCAAACAGCATCTATTGCGATGAAGCCTACCCAGTACCCGTTCCAATCAAACCCAACCACATCGACGCCCATTGAGCCCTGATGGGCAGTCACTCTCGCGCCAAGAAGCCTAAGCTCGTTGAGCGATACGGGCGCCCGCCGGCGTGCAGCCGGGTTCTTCCCTTCGTCAACACAGGATGGACGTTTAACCGTTCAGGGCTTGCACAGGCTCAGTGCTCAACCTGCCCCAGATTTGCATGCAACACGGCACCGTTAATCACCGGATTGGTGGCACAGAAATAAATGGTGTCGGCTATTTCTGCCGGTTCGATCAACCGGTTATAGGTGCACACGGAAGCAATGTCCTTGAGAACCTCCGCTGAACCGCCCACATGCTCGCGCAACATATCCGTATCAGTAAACCCCGGGCAAACACACGCAGTGTGCACCTGGCGACCGGCCAGGTCCTGGCAGGTGGAGCGCATCATCCCCACCACCGCGTGTTTGGCGGTGACATAAGACGTGCAACCGAAGACGGCTTTTTCGCTCAGGGTAGAGCCGATGTACACAATTGCCGAGCCCGGCACCAGATACGGTGCCAGAAAACGATTGAGGATCGCCGGCGCCACCACATTCACTTCCAGAGAGCGGCGCATTTCTTCCGGCTCAATTTCCAGCACATGATCGTTCACATGCACTCCGGCGTTATGCACGATGGCCAGCTGCTCACAACCTTTCAGCTGTTCCTTTAATGGCTTTTCCACCGCGGATAACCAATCCGGGTGAGAGAAATCCGCAATCAGACTGGTACAACCGTCTATACCCGCCGGTTTGCGTGAGAGATTAATCACCTGAAATCCCTGCCCCTGAAAACGTTCAATCGTCGCACGACCAATCCCCGTTCGACCGCCCGTGATCACTGCTACTTTTTTCATGCGACTCCCCTTAATTTGTGAAGCTGTTAAATGTTGTTGTCATAGCCGTGATCACTGCTACTTTTTTCATGCGACTCCCCTTAATTTGTGAAGCTGTTAAATGTTGTTGTCATAGCCGTGGATCCTGCTTGTTCACATCGTCGCTACGCTTGTTAACGTCCGAGCTGCTGACCTGCCAGGTTCAGAGACAGCGCCCATGCCACCCAACGCAAAAGAGCAGCGGCACAAGCCACTGCACCTGGACCACCACGGCCCTGATGTGTTGTGCGAGGTTATACCGTTCAGCCCCATGGGTTTCAACTCTGGTTTCAATTCTCATGGAGAAAAAACACCCTCGGGCAACACAGCCATCGCTCCGTGCAGCTTCTTGCAGCGTTAAAACTCTTCTTCCGGCGGAAATAGCTTTGCCAGCATAGCATCCAGCTCATCCAGTGAATCATAATCCAGCACCAGCCTGGCCCTGCGGCGAAAGATATCCGCCGGTATCTGCTGGGCCACGTGAGATGCACCAGCCTCATCAAACGGTGATATCACCAATTTGCCGTGACCGCCCTGCCCCTCCTGAATATCGATGGGATAACCCATGGCCTCGGAGATCATTTTTTCATAGCGCAGGGTATCGCTGCTTTTTTCCACGGGCACCTTCTGCGGAGCCGGTGCCGAAGCGGCCACGGAGTTGACGGGAACCTCGTCATCCACAGAGAGATGACCGTGAATCCGGGCCAGCATCTGTTGATTCGACAACAGCTTGCGACTGAACTCCTCGGCCAGAGTCACTTGCCGCCCAGCCGGTAGGGTTAATAATTCCCGAGCGATGGTGTAGGAGATTTTGCCCTGTTGGGCCGCCTGCAGAACTTGCGGCTGCAAGCCCAACAAACGCCGGGCGTTGGCAATAGACGGCCGGCTGCTGCCGGTGTAATCGGCCAAGTGACGGTCACTGAGCGCAAACGACTGTTTCAAGCCTTCGATCACTCGGGCCCGAAAGACCATATCACTCTCCGGGTAGGCGTGATTGGGGTACAACATCAACCGGGCAATCTCGGCCGGTGAGAAATGCTCACTCTCCCCTACTCTTAGTGGAATCGTAGAATGCCGATTGCGCCGCTTTAGCGCATCCAGTTGGAAAGCCCCCAAAAAAACCTGAGCCAGTCCGTCCCGGGCAATCCCCCAAAAAGGCGCAATGCCCTCGGCCGCATGTTGCAGCTGGTCATCAATCAACTGGGCGGTTGCCTCAGAAACTTCTGGCATAGGGTAGAAGGGAGCCAGCTCACACTCGCCCACGGGTATTTGAATCACTTTAAAGCCTGGTAACTTATTGATTTTATTGATTTTCGGCATCTAATTATTACTGTCCTGCGGTCCCTTTGAGGCACCATCCTAACCGCTTAGGGAACAAAAAGGAACACAGCCGAGACCCTGCTCGAGCAGGCCCGCCAAAGAGCCTGTCAGCCCCCTCCCCCGACGCCGTGAGCGAGGGATTGTCTCGCTTGCGGTTTATCGGCAGAAGCGCTGTGGTTAAACACCCGATCACGTCTTTTCGAGACACTCAAAGCTTTCAGCATCCACTAAACTCGCCTGAGTGTAGAACCTCCCTACTTGTCGCTTTCTGCTTTCTGCTTTCTGCTTTCTGCTTTCTGCTTTCTGCTTTCTGCTTTCTGCTTTCCAGGACATTCTTATAAATACCTGAACGCTGGCCAAACGTCTGCCGCCAAACTCCTCTGACTTTAAAAGTAGTCTGGCGTGATGCAGCAGACACTCATAAAAAGCGTGGCCCCTCGTAACAAGGCTCAACGAGCAGAACCGCAGTTTCAGGTCTCACAAACGGCCTCTCAGACCAAGCCTGTGGGCCCCGCCTCGGCCATGGGTAACGCACCCATCCCCATCCAGTGAACACCGAGTCTTGCGCCTCCTACAACCTTAATGATTTGGACAACACCGCACAATCACACAGACCGATCAGCAGCATTGCCTGACCTCAAAAGCACCTTGTCACGTACCAGTCATTTTTACGTTAACGCCTAACAACGCTCATCCTATCAGTTGCGGTGGCAACACTAATGCATTGGCAATGATGTGGAGGCAGTACTGGCTTTTCCCACGACCCACGACGTCAACCGAGAGACATCACCTGAACGGATCAATGCGTCCATACCAGGGTCTCATCAGTGGCATGGGAAACCAAACAGCACGCCAGCTTTTACCACGCCCTTTCTATCTTGACGGCCAAGCCAGGAGCCAGGCCTTTGATACAAAGCCCGATTATCGTGCAACGTCCCATCGCGCGCCCATCTTCACTGCTGACGTGACACCGCAGGCTTTAACAGACAGTCCCAACATAGACGGTCCTAACGCGTCTCGACATTTCGCATGCGGCAGAATTTTGCGGTCGTCTGGCCCA
Organism: Pseudomaricurvus hydrocarbonicus; assembly: GCF_011602365.1. GTDB lineage: Bacteria > Pseudomonadota > Gammaproteobacteria > Pseudomonadales > Cellvibrionaceae > Pseudomaricurvus > Pseudomaricurvus hydrocarbonicus. The sequence continues at coordinate 103,119 of NZ_JAAONZ010000006.1, read as the reverse complement.
GAAGCCGATGGTCGACACTTGCCACTTCCCGCACGACGATGCGCTCTCATTGCCAACATGCACATCGGTGTCTCCTAGGGAGACACGCCATCACTGCCCCGCCCTGTCTCCTGTCTCCTGTCTCCTGTCTCCTGTCTCCTGTCTCCTGTCTCCTGTCTCCTGTCTCCTGTCTCCTGTCTCCTGTCTCCTGTCTCCTGTCTCCTGAGGAGACACCAAACCAATCCACCGTGCTCTGCCACCACAGGCTGACACCCAGAAAAACCGCAAACCTAAATTCCCTGCCCAAACATGGCGAAATGATTCCGTAGCGCGTGGTTGGCACAACAAGGTTGTGCAAAGCGGCGGATTTATAAAAGCATACGGTTGCACCGCATGATAATACCTGTATATTTACAGCCGTATATCTTTTACCAACTGAGAGAGTCCGTATGTTCGACTATTCGGGAAAAATATTGGCTGTGCTGAACCAAAAAGGTGGTGTGGGAAAAACCACCGTGGCGAGTGTCATCGCAGAATACGCAGCCATTTACGAGAAAAAGGATGTTCTGGTTGTTGACCTGGATATGCAGTGCAACTCCTCAGATTATTGGGTCGGCATGGAAACTGCGCCGCAGGCGACAGGCGGACAACTGCCCCCCGTTCACCCGGACTACGATGGCGACGTCGATCTCGAAGAGCGCTCCAGCATCGCGGACATCTTTTTTGGCAAAGCGGTGTTGCCACACAATACCTTCATCAACAAAGACAACGCTTTCCAGGCCGACGTTGATATCATGGTCGGTCACCCGGCTCTGCTGGAACGCATTAACAGTGAATTTGATAACGCCAGCGGCAAAATCGCCACGGAAATCATCAACCGACTGGGTGACTTCCTGCACATGCAGGAGGTGGTCGACGCCTACGACCTGATCATCCTGGATACAGGCCCCAGCCGGAACCCTATTTTCCGGGCCGCCGTTCGGGCCGCTACCCACGCCATCATCCCTTTCGAACCCGAGGAAAAGAGTCTGCAGGGTATCAACGCCATGTTGCAGGTGATCCAGTCGGAGAACTTCTCCCGGGATGATGAGGATCAACTGGTACTGACCGGATTGTGCCCAAACAAAGTCCGAGCCAACACCAACATCCACCGTGGAACCCTGGGCATGCTGCAGGAAGAACTGGGCAACATCATGTTCCCCGAAGACATCTTTTTGCCGCAGTCCACCGCTTTCCCCGAACGTGACCTGAAAGGCATCACGCCACGCAGCATCTTTCAGATCAGCGCGGGGCATGCGGCCAAACAGAAGAGTATAGAAGTCGGGCAATACACACTCGCCAAGATTTTTGCCTCAGTTGCACCTACCGTAGCCTGAGCCAATATTCGGCAGTGATTGATTCGATATTGATTGACTGTATCACTGACTAAAGAAGTGTCTCCCAGGGAGACACTTCACAAAGAGCGTCCAACCACAACGCCGAGCAGGTGTCTCCTCAGGAGACACCCACAGAAAGGACAGAGGACATGGCTAAAAAATTTGGCGGTAAGCGCGCAGGCACCGGCAGCATCATTTCTGAGAGCAATACCGAGAATGCCGAGAAATGGGCCGGCGCAGCCAAAGCGCAGGTTGAAACCGCCCAGAAAGTGAAAGGGGTGCTGACCAAGACCATCCCGATCGATTACATCACCACCGACCCGGACAACCCTCGTAAACTGGCGGTTAACCAGGCCCAAGTGAAAGAACTGGCGATCAAATTCCCCATGGACCTGGACGCACTGTCCTCCGAGGATCCCAGTGATTGGCTGGAAGACTACGCCGAATTACTCACGCAGGAGAGCGGGCTCAGCGGCAAAGCGCTGGGGGATGTGCTGTCCATCGCGCAATTTGCCGCCGCGCTGAAAACCCCGGAACGAATGATCAACCCCATTACGGTCTGGCAGGATGAAAGCCAGTTTCACCTGATCGCCGGTGAACGGCGTTTTCTGGCGCATATCCTGCTCGGCGCCCGCAATATTGCCGCCCGTATCCAGCAAAACAACATCGCCCGCAACGAGATAGACGCCCTGCAATGGGAAGAAAATGTCCATCGCGAAAACATGAACTTGTGGGAAAAAATGGACCGGGTCAAAAAATTGCTGGAAGCCGGGGAGGGCGTTCAAAAAACCTCGGTCACCAAACTCAGTAAAATCATCGGTCGCAGCCGCGCCGAAGCACAGCGTTATCTGTCTGTGTTGAGGTACCCCAACAAAGCGCTGGTGATGGCGGTCGAAAAAGGCAAGATCACCGATCTCAAGCGCGCCGCCCAACTGGCACAAATGCCCGAAGAACAGGTCTTGTCCATAATCAATGGAGACAAAAGCGCCGTGCGGGAAACCAAGCCTGCCATCAAGCTGGCGCGCCACGCCAACACCCGCGGTTTGAGCAAGCTGCTACAGGCGGCCGCGATTCAGCTCAATGCGCAGGAACTGCTGGATGATTACGACCTCAACAAACAACCACAACTGGCGGCCGCTTTGGAAGCCCTCAGTGACAGAGCAGAACAGTAGGGCAGAGCAGTAATGGCGAAATTTACCCCCCCGCAAAAAAACAAAGGGCCGGTCAGGACCACCTTGCGAATCCCTGCTGGCATGCTCCTCAAAATGGATCAGGTCATGTTGAGAGAAGGTTACAATAAAAAGCAGCGCTCGCTTTGGATCGGAGAAGCCATCGTCAACCTGATCGATCGTGGTGATTTTCCCGGTTTGGTCGCAGAAGAATTCATTGTGCCGGGTTCCACCAAATCCATTCCCATTGCCCTCAGTGAAGACCTGGTCAAAGACATCGCCACCAGTCTAGGTCGCATCGAAGATGAAGAAGATACCCGCAAAGACCGCAGTGCTCTGATTCGCACTGCGATCATCCAGCGCATTATGGCGCAACAAGGGATGCAGCTGTCTCCTCAGGAGACAGGCTTACCCAAGGCAGATGAGCAGAGCCGCGCGCAACAAGAAGCAGAGGGCAAGGGCCAGGGAGAAAGTGCCGCATGACCTCGCTTTCGACAACCACCACACAACTCCCGGCCACCGATCAGCTTGACCTGTTTGTGGCGGACATTATTGATGTCGCCCCCAAGAGCGACATCAGCTCCATGGAATATCCGATTTTTGCCATCAGCTCAAAACCGGACCGGGAAAAATTCCGCTACGAAAACACGCAAACCGGCAACTGGATCGAAGTGATCCCCTCCGCCGATGGACGGGCCACCATTCATGACAAAGACCTGTTGATCTACTCCTTTGGTCAAATCGCCGAAGCGGCCAATCGGGGCCGCCCAACCACCCGGCGTGTAAAAATTACGGCTTACGATTATCTGATGACCACCAAACGTGGAACCGATGGCAAAGCCTATAAGGCCATCGGTGATACCCTGGCCCGACTGCGAGGCACCGTGTTCCGAACCAACATCAATGACCCGAACGGCAGCAAGAAGTCCAAAGGCGAAGTGTTCGGTCTGATTGATTACGGCGCTGCGGTCACCGACAAAAATGGTCGGCTGGAATATTTCGAGGTGGTGATCTCGGAGCAACTCTACCAGGCAGTGGCCAACAATCATATTTTGACCTACAACCGGGAATACTTCGGCTTGCGCTCACCTTACGATCGCCGGCTTTATGAGATTTGCCGCAAACACTGTGGCAATCAACCGATGTGGGATATCGGTCTGGAAAAGCTCTGGCGAAAATTTGGGGTAAGGTCCCCTTTGCGTGAGTTTCGCCGCAAAATAAAGGACGTCATCAAAAAACAAAGTGTTCCGGACTATTGTCTTCAATACGAAAGTGCGAAAGAAAGCGGTACCATCGAAAAGCTGATCGTGATGAAGGATCTGGACGGCAGTCTCAGAGAATCCGTACGCGAAATTTCACCCTGACCCCCATTACACAGCCCTTCGCCCCCGTCGTAAGAGCTTATTTCCCCCCCAAATAAAGCAATTTCTTCCCTCTCAGGGGCTATTTAGGCAGCTCAAGCCCAAATGGCCCCAAAAACCTCTTAAATTCCCCCTAAAAAGTCGCTTTTTTAAACGCCTTTATCCATTCGCTTCGGGTTTTTAACCACACCTCCATCGCTGCTTCGGGGTTTTAACCACACACGGGCTTCACCTACGTCATGGATTTGTGCAAATAACGACCACAATGGAGGTTGCTTCTGGAAAGGCTACCGTATGCTTTTAAACACACCCCGTATGCTTTTCGAAATTACCCCCTTCGGGGTTTTAAACACACATTGCAAAGGTGCACGCTGTGGATAAATCGCCAGAAAACGGTGCATATCTGTGTGCATAGAGCCGAGATTTGAAACACACGGTCATCGGGGTTCTGACCACACACCAAACGAGGTTTTGAACACGAACGCTCGGGGCATTGACCACGGTTAGTCGGGAGTTTAACCACACCACTTCGGGGGACTGAACACGCAAGTGCGCTACACTCCTAGTGCAGTAAGGACTGCGCAAACTGTAACTGTATAACTTTATATAACTCTCTATAACTTAGGTTCTATTAACGTTTATATAACTAAAACCTGATTAATCTGTCTAAATCTCCTGAAAAAAGCGGGTTTCTGGAATAAATAAAGATAAAAATACGTTGAAATTCCAAGTCGTAGAGAACACGCTTCCTGTTAAGGTAATTCAGGGTGCTCACAGCGACAAACAGCGCACTACTACAGACGCGTATAATCTCATCCACACTAACCAACCGGATTCAATGCCTGATGAATTTCGACTGGAATACAGAACAAAAGGCGTATCGAGAATCGATCCGAACCTTTATCAGAGAGACACTCCCCGAAAATTGGGAACATATCGCCCACGGTCCAGCCTCCAGGGAACAGACGGCCTTTGCCAGGGACTTTTGTGGAAAACTGTCCCAAGCAGGCCTGCTGGTGCCACACTGGCCCACGGAGTGGGGAGGCCGAGCCGCAGACCCCTGGGAAGCCTTCATCCTTGCCGAAGAGATGTGGATGGCCGGAGAGCCACGCGGTGGTCAGTACATGAATGTGAACTGGATCGGCCCAATTCTGATGCTGTTCGGGACCGAGCTGCAAAAGCAGACCCACATCCTACCAATGGCACGTGGTGAAACCTTGTGGTGTCAGGGCTTCTCAGAGCCGGAATCCGGCTCTGACCTGGCCAGTCTGCGAACCCGCGCGGTGAAAGACGGCGACAGCTACAAGATCAACGGTCAGAAAATCTGGACTTCCTACGCAGGCGATGCGGACACCTGTTTCTTGCTCGCTCGTACCTCGGAAGGTAAAAATGGCATTTCCATCTTCCTCGTGCCGATGAACACACCAGGCATCACGGTGCGCGATATTCCATCGATCATCGGTGAGGGAGACATTCACGAAGTGTTCTTCGATGATGTCGAGGTTCACGAGAAGTGGCGCCTGGGCGAAGAAGGCCAGGCCTGGGAAATCATCGGCCAGGTACTGTCTCTGGAACGTGTGGGGATCCCGCGTTTCTCTCTGGCGTCGAAGACCCTGCGCGATACAGTGGCTCTGCTAAAGCAGGAAGGTCGTTTTATCGGCGCTGCGGTCGATCAGGCTGCCAAGGCCCACGCCGCCTGCGAAGCCGCACGCTGGTACAGCTACTTCATCATCGACAAGCGTGCGAAAAACATTCAGGCCGGACCCGAGGCCAGTGTTGGGCGTTTCTCCACGGTCATTTGTGAACGACTGGTGAGCGAGTTTGTGGTTGAGCATGTACCTGAAGCCATCAGTGGCGTCCATCCGATGTTGTTGGCGCACCATCAGCGCGGTATTGTGGCCGGCATCGCGTCCGGTGCAGCGGAAATTCAGCTGAACATCATCGCCACTCAATTCCTGGAATTGCCGAGGGAGGCACGCTGATGGATCTGTCATTAAACGAAGATCAGCTCGCCGTAGAGGGCGCCATAGAAAAACTGGCCGAGCAGTTTGGCTCGTCACCTGTGGATTTTCACGGCTTTGCCCTGGTCAGTGACGACCTGGATCGCGAGCTGGAAGAGGGTGGTTACTTCGACATCGCCACCATTCCGGAAATGGGCGCTCTGTCAGCGGCGGTGTCCGTCGAGCGTCTGGCGCGACTGCCGTATACCGCCGAAGTTGCTCTGTCCATGCTGGTGCGGCCACATCTGGACATGGAATTGCCGCGCCCCTTCGGGGTGATCGAACAGGGCCGCCCAGGTCGCTTTGTGGCCACGGCCAAAACCCTGATCATCATCGACGACGACAAGGTCGGTATTGCCCATCCGACCGCCGATCAGGTGGAAGCCATACCGGATTCGCTGTTTGCCTACCCCATGGGGCGTTTGACCGAATCGCTGGAGGTGAAGTATTTGCCCGATGACGTCGCCAGCACCGTCAAAACCTGGATGCGCGTGGCTCTGGCCGCCGAGATGGCGGGTTTGATGCAAGCGGCGCTGGATTCCATTGTCGAACACGTCAGTGTGCGCAAGCAGTTTGGCCGTCCTCTGGGAGTCTTCCAGGCACTGCGTCACCGCCTGGCGGAATGCGCGGTACTGACCGGCGGCGTGCGCTGGCTGGCCCTCAAGGCTGCCTGGTCCGGTGATGCCGGTGATGCGGCTTTGGCCGCGTTGCACGCACAGGACAGCGCCACACGGCTGGTGTACGACATGCATCAGCTGAGTGGCGCCATGGGTATGACCCTGGAAATGGACCTGCACTTGTGGACCTATCGCATGAAGGCCCTGATGTCTGAGCTCGGTGGTCGCGGTGGTCAGGCGCAAGTGGTGGCCGCAGCCTGTTTCGAGTAACGGGGTTTTAAACACTCAGATTGTCCATGTGCCTGAGTGTTTAAACATCATAAAAAGGCGAACCGGGTTCAACCCGGTTCGCCTTTTTTGTTGTGAGCAACGATCAGCTCCAGTGCCGTTTTTCGACCTTCACATTCCCCTGCATCATCTCCCCGGTTGGGGTATCGATCAACGTGTGCGGAAAGCAGTTCTCTATCTCGCTGACCGCGTCTAAACCAGCAATCTGCTGTGCCGTAAACTGAACCTCCAGTGCTGCGACATTGTCTTCAAACTGTTCGAAGGTGCGGGCGCCGATGATCGGTGAGGTTACCGCCGGATTCAGCAGTGTCCAGGCGAGGGCAATTTGCGCCGCTGAACGATTCAGTTCTTGCGCCACCGCACACACGACATCCGCAATATCCAGCGCTCGCTCGGTGAGTCTGCCCGTTGCCAGGTTAATGTTCTTGCGCGAGCTCATGTCCTGAGTCTTGCTGTTCAGGTCGGCTCGGCGGTATTTACCGGACAGCACCCCGCCGGCGAGCGGGGACCAGGGCAGGACACCCAAGCCCATTTCCTGTGCCATGGGCATAAATTCCCGCTCCACCGTGCGCTCGGTGAGGTTGTAGGGGACTTGCAGCGCCACCAGCGGCGCCCAACCGCGCAAATCGGCAATGGCTTGCAACCGCGCCACCTGCCATGCCGGGGTGTCGGAAATGCCGACGTAAAGCAGTTTGCCGGCGCGCACCAGGTCGTCAAAGGCTCGCAGGATTTCTTCTGCCGGGGTGCGATTGTCCCACAGGTGCAGGTACAGCAGGTCGATGTAATCCGTGTTCAGGCGACGCAGGCTGTCTTCCACTGCCTGTACCATGTTCTTGCGCTGATTGCCGCTGGCATTGGGATCGCCAGGCCTCATGCTGAGGCTGAACTTGGTGGCGATCACGGACTGCTGTCGATGATCCTGCAGCAATTTACCCAGCATGCGTTCAGAGTCACCATTGGCGTAGAAGTTAGCGGTGTCGAAAAAATTACCCCCCAGTTCCCGGTAGCGACTGATGATCTTCTCGGCTTCGGCGTAATCGGTGCCCCAACCTTCTACGCCGAAGGTCATGGTTCCGAGGGAGAGTGGTGATACCCTGAGGCCAGATCGGCCCAGCAAGCGGTAGTGATCGAGCGAGGTGGCGAAGATAGGCTGAGGGTTATCCAATGTGGGCGACATGGTTTTTCTCTCGGGGACCGGGTCCCATGTGGTGAGCACTTACCAACCGTTGGCCGCAGGCGCTGTGGGTGGAGGCTTGTCCATTGACCTGCCTGGGCAGCCAGATCAGTGGACAAGGAATAGGTTTTATCTCGATAGTGCTTCTGGTGACAGGTATTTGGTGGTGGACCAGCCACCGTCCAGAGCGATGGTCTGCCCATTGATGTAACTGCCTTCCTGGGAGGCGAGGAAGAACACGGTGTTGGCCACGTCGGCAGCGGTGCCTTCGCGATCAAAAGGGGTTAATTCATGGTTGGTGCGCTGGAAGTAATCGCTTTCCCAGTAGTCATCGGTCATGTCGGTGCGGATCACGCCCGGGGCTACCAGGTTGGAACGAATACCTTGGGCACCGTAATCGGCTGCCAGTGCCTGGGTCATGCCAATCAGACCGGCCTTGACGGTGGAGTAGGCGCCACCGGCCATGCCACTCAAAACCCCGAAGACCGAACCGATGTTGATGATGGAGGAACCGGCTTGCATGCTACCCAGTGCCGCGCGGGCAAACCGAAACGGCGCCTTGAGGCTGGTGTCGATCACTTCATCCAGTGTGGCGTCATCGGTATCTTTAACCGGCGCCCACTTGCCGGCACCGGCATTATTGACGAGGGAGTCCAGCCGGCCGAAGGTCTCCATGGCGGCAGCCACGGCTTTCTCCGGTATTTGAGGATCGGTGACATCGCCCGCGACGATGGCTACTTCGGCCACGCCCTGCAAGTCTTTGGCGAGCTGCTCCAGCCGTTCCCGGCGTCGTGCCACGGCCACCAGATTCCAGCCACCTGCGGCGAAGCGACGGGCGATGGCATCACCGATACCGGCACTGGCGCCGGTAATGATGACGACCGGTTTTGAAGAATTTCCCATGTGAACCTCATTTTCGATTATTTTTTATTGGTATTGAACTGCCTGTGAAGTGGCACAACAGGGTTTATCTTATAAGGATTTTCGGGGCAGCTGGGCATTGGACGGGGTTTGGGAAGTCAGATTGCAGACAGGGTCATTAGAAGGGTCAGTTTTGGTCTACTCGGGGGGATTTGAAGGCGTGCACAGGCCTTGTGGGGGGCATTGGGGGTTACGGTATCGCCGGCGCTCGTGGATTTTTTGAGCGCCTAAAAAAGCCCCTGACTCGGGGAGTCAGGGGCTGTCGGGGAGAAGGCTTTAAGCGGTGGTGTTGGCCTGGCCTGCAGTACTGTTAGTGGCGCTGGTGCTGGCCGGGCTTGGTCTCTTGTTCTTGCCCCAGCCATTACCGGTGTCCAGAGTGCCAAACATCCAGTCGTAGAGCAGCGAGATGGTGGCGAAGTTACCGCTGGTGAAGCGCGAGTGATGCACGTGGTGCATGTCAGAGGCATACTTCAGGTATTTGAACGGGAAGCGGTCACTGTCCTGGCGATCGTGGTTGTGCAGGTTGATCTCAGAGAATGCAATCCACGTCAGGATCAAGGTGATGATGTGGAAATCACCCATGATAAAGCTCAGACCGAAAACCGTCCCGACATAGAGGCCCAGACCCATGGCTACTTCCAGTGGGTGGATGTAGCTGGAATCCTGGCGACAGGGGTTCTTCTGCTGGTGATGAACCGCGTGCACCCATACCAGTGGACCGCCGTTGTGGAACAGGAAACGGTGGGTCATATAGTAAAAGAAATCGTACACCATCAGGATGACGAAAATGTCGACAAAGTATTGCCACCAGGCCTGAGAATCTGTGGTGATGACGAAAGGTACGATACACAGGTAGATGATCGCGATAAAAAACGAGCCCCACTTCTTGTTCCAGGTCTGGTTTTCCGTCCAGTAGGTCCTTTTCGATTTTTGATCCACCACGGTCTGGTTGAGATCGGCAATCTCTTTGAATCCACCGAATCGGCTCAGAACCTGACTCAGCAGCATGGGAATACCCATCACGCAGACAGCCATGATCAGCGACAACCAACCTTCGTACTCGGCAACCAGGGTGGAAAAAATTGATGTGTCCATTTTAAGCGTAACCTCTTGTTATCGTCATCAGGTGTTGAGCCAGTGATCGTGTCCCGGCAACACCCAGTTTTTTGAGTAAAAAATCCGTCATTGTTTTGATGGTTTGGGGGAGACTCGCGCCATCCAGTTGATAGGCGACCTGGTTGTAGAGATCTGCCAGTATCGCTTCCAGTTGCCCATAGGCGTCTTCGCCCAGTAACCTCGATATCTTTTTTTCCAGCGCCCTGACCTGGGTGATGGATTCCTGTACCAATCGTTCTCCCTGTGCCGACAAGCGCAAAACAATCTGCCGTTTGTCATTCGCGTCGGCTTCACGGATCAGGTAACCGAGCGTTTCCAGCTCGATGGCCATTACCGCCGCCGCCTGTTTGCTGATGCCGATGACCGAGGCGATGTACTGAATCCGTCTTGGCTCACGGCTGATCATGCCGAGAATCTGGCCAACATTTGTGCGCAGGCCTTCAAACCCCTGGCTGATCATTTCCTGTAGCAGGGCCTGCCGCAGGTGCGTGGTCAGTGCCTGCAGCAAGATGTTCAATCGGGTAGGCCTGCCGTGGCCGATGCCATCGGACAACCGTTCCAGTGCGGGGTAGGAACGCAGCTCGATGCCCAACCCCTGGCAGGTTTGTTCGAGCAGACGGACCATCTGATCCATGCGCTCACTGCCCAGTTGTTCGGCCAACCCCTGTTGCACTTCGGCGGTCACACGGGAACCGTCTTGCAGTAACTGCCACCCTTTGTCCGACAGCGAGAGTAATCTGGAGCGGCCGTCTTCGGGGTTTTGACGCCGTTCAACCAGGCCCAGCTTCTCCAGCTCTTTAATCACTTTGCTGCAGGCTTGTTTGCTGCTGCCAACTCTGGCGGCCAGCTCGCCCGGCGAGATATCGCGCTCGGCCAACACCGGAATATAGCGCTCATAGGTCATGCTGAGCTTCGGGTAGCGGTTGCTGGCGGTTAGCTTGTCCAGCGTGTCTTTCACCACAAAGTGAGTGACCACCATCAAATGGGCAATCAGGCCATGACTGATACCGGGCGATCCGCTGAGTTTGGGTGTGCTGCCTGCGTTCATGGGGTAATAGTAGTCAATAATTGTCATAAAGGTCAATCATGGTTTACTAAATTTTACTTTCCGCTCTGAGGCTTTTCGCAGGCTGAAAAAATAGCTCTTTTATTTCAGTGGGTTAGGTCGATTTAGGGAGGATCGGTAAATCGTTAGGGCAGCCATTTGAGGCGGGTAAAGCCAGCAAGGGTGGGGGTAAATGGTGTTCTGAACGGCTGGTGTCCTCGTCTCAATCGACGCTGGCGGGGCTCGCTCAGAAATCTGCGTCATCTGTATATAGATTCACACGACCAGTCGGGAATTGGGGTTGGGCTTCTGTGTAGACTGAATTCAATGCTAATGATTCAAGTGAATTCGATGCTTTGAGGCCGGGTTCACTGCTGCAAAGCGATAACAATAAACAGGAATGCTTTCATGTCGTTTGAGTTGAACAAAAGACTGGCTGCCAGACGCGATCCCCTGCCCACAGCGGCGGAGGTCGACCCCGTCACCGCCAGTATCATTCGTGGGGCGCTTGAGACTGTGTGTTTTGAGGCCGCGACTCACCTTGGGCGTGCAGCGTCCTCGCCCATCATCAATCAATCCAACGAGCGTAATGCCAGTATCATTGATGCCAATGGTCGCCTGGCTCTGGGCTCCATCGGCACGCCGCACCTGACCTTTGTCACGCAGTTGACGGTGCGCTACGGCCTGGAAAACCTGGACGATTATGACTGGGGGCCGGGCGATGTGTTTCTCGGTAACGATCCCGATTACGGCGGTGGTCACCTGCCGGACTATAACGTCTATGCGCCGGTGTATGACGATCACGGCGAACTGGTATTGGTTCAGGCGCTGCAGGCGCATCAGGGCGACACCGGCGGCAAGGACCCCGGCGGCTTTACGCTGGAAGCTACCGACATTTTTACCGAAGGGCTGGCCATTCCCTGTGTGAAGCTGGTGCATCGCGGTGAAAAGCGCAAAGACATCATCAAGCTGATTGAGCGCAACAACCGCTTTGCGACCTTTTCCGGCGACTTGGCAGCCATGATCAGTGGCGTGCAAATGTCCGTGCGCCTGTTGCAGGAGATCATTCGCAAGTGGGGCACGGACGTGGTGAAAGCGGCCGTGAATTACAACATTGAGCACACCGAAGCCCGCTTCCGGGAAGAGGTGGCCAACTGGCCCGATGGTACCCACGAGGCCACGGTGTTTATCGATCACGACACCCAGGGCACCAAAGACATCAAGGTGCACCTGAGTTGCGACATCAAAGGGGATCAGCTCACCGTAGACCTCACGGGCACCGACGACCGTCAGGAGCTGGTGGGGGTCTGGAACACCTTCGGCAACAGCCGCGGCTACATCATGACCCAGCTGGCGGCCATGGTGGATCCGGCGATCATCAAGAACGAAGGCCTGTTCAACGCCGTCGACATCATCATCCCGGAAAACTGCATTGCCCATCCGCCACCGAATAAACCGGCGGCCCTGGGTTCCTTCCACCCCGCCTGTGAAATCACCGAGGCGGTGTGTGTGGCTTTGTCCGAGTTGGTACCCGGCCGCGCGGCACCGCAAGTCTATAAAATCGGTATGCCCAACGCGGTGATTGGGTTTGATCAACACGGGATGTGGATGGATCAGGGGGTGGATGCTCGTTCCATGGATGTCTCCGCCGTGCAAGGCATTGATGGCTGGGGCTCCTGCCCGGCGGCGCTGGGTAATCTGTTGCTATCCCAGGCCGAAGATGCCGAGAGCCGTTTTCCGATCATCAACCTCAGTCGGGAAATGACCACCGACGCCGGCGGTGCCGGGCAGTGGCGTGGACAGCCTGGCAGCCTCAATGTGAAGCAGGTACTGGAGCCCACCTCGGCCATGGCGTGGATGGTGTCGGCGGCGCATCCGCTCAGAGGCATGTGTGGTGGAGACGATGGCAGCTCCTACACCAACCACTTTGAAGTGGGCACGCCCAATGAATACCAAATTGATCTGGCGGTCAGTGCCCAGCTGCCTGCAAACGCAGTGATCGCTTACCAACACGGGGGTGGTGCCGGCTTTGGACCAGCCTGTCTGCGCGATCCGGAAGCGGTAAAAGAGGATGTGTTGGACGAATACGTCAGTCTCGGCGCCGCGCGCGATAAGTACGGCGTGGTGCTGACGGGCACACTGGAAGAGTACGACCTTGAGGTGGATTTTGTCGCCACGACAAAATTAAGAGAAGCCATGAAAGCCGCAATCACAAAGCATAAATCAGCCGAGACGGCTCGGGGTGCAGGACAATGAGTTATCGAGTAGGCATTGATATTGGTGGCACCTTCACCGATTTTGCCTTATTGAAAGGCGAGCAGGTGATCCTGCATAAAAATTTGAGTACGCCGGCGGATCGTTCGCTGGGCGTGATGAACGGACTGCAGACCCTGGCCGAGAAAGAAGGCCTGACGTTAAGCGATTTTCTCGGTCAGTGTGACGCCATTGTTCACGGCACCACCGTGGCGGACAACACCCTGATTGAAATGAACGGCGCCGTCACCGGTCTGATCACCACCGAAGGTTTTCGCGATGAAGTGGAATACCGCCGGGGGTTTAAAGAAGACATCTGGGATGTGCGTCTGGAACCGCCCAAGCCAATCACGCCGCGCCGTCGTCGTTTGACCGTTCCTGAGCGGGTGCTGTTTGACGGTTCGGTGCACAAAGCCCTCAACGAAGACGCGGTACGGGAAGCCTGTCGTCGCCTGAAAAAGCAGAACGTTGAGTCTGTGGCGGTGTCGCTGTTGTTTTCTTTTGTGAGTCCCGTCCACGAATTGCGTGTGGCGGAAATCCTGGCCGAAGAGCTGCCCGGTGTGCCGGTGTCTCTGTCCCATCAGGTGTTGCCGCGCTCGCCAGAATACGATCGCACCAGCACCACGGTGGTCAACGCCTATGTGGCACCACGGGTCACCGACTATCTGGAAAAACTGGTGTCGCGTTTGCAGGAGGGCGGTTATCGCCACCAGTTGATGGTGATGCAGGCCAGCGGCGGCGTGATGACCAAAGAATACATCGAAGGGTCACCGATCCGGGTGCTGGCCTCTGGCCCGGCCGGTGGCGTGATCGGTTCTGCGCATGTGGGAGGCGCCAAGGGTTTCGAGCACCTGTTGTGTGTGGATATGGGTGGAACCTCTTACGACATGTCTCTGGTGCTCAATGGCGCTGCGCCGGCGGTGGCCGGTTGGAACATGCATCACCGCAATCTGGTGGGCGTGCCCATGGTGCAGGTGGAAACCCTGGGTGCCGGTGGCGGCTCTATCTGTCATGTGAAAAACGGAGAGGTTCAGGTGGGGCCCGCCTCGGCCGGGTCTGAACCGGGCCCGATCTGCTACGGTAAGGGCGGGACGCAACCGACGGTGACCGATGCCCTGTTGATGCTGGGCATGCTGTCGGTGGATGCCGAATTTGCCGGCGGCAGTTTTTCGCTGAGTGCGGAAGGCGTTAGCGAGGCATTTCAGGCCATCGCCAATGACATGGATGCTGTCGTGGGTGTGGACTACGGTCCGGAGGACGCCGCCTTTGACTGCTGGCGTTTGGTGAATGCCAATATGATTCAGGCGGTGCGGCGCACGACTGCGGGCAAGGGCATCGACCCGAAAGACATGGTGATGCTGGCCTACGGCGGCAACGGACCGGCGTTTGCCGCGGTTCACGCCGATGCCTTGGGCATTCGCAAAGTGCTGGTGCCGAAAGCCTCGCCGACTTTCTCGGCGCTGGGCACACTGGTGGCCAAGCCCAGCATCGACGAAGAGCGCTCCTTTACCTGTTCAGCGCAAGCGCCGGACCTGGACAAGCTGAAAACCCTTTGGCAGGAATTGGGTGAGCGCGCAGCGAAATACTTTGCTGACGCCAATTTTTCGCTGGATAAGGTGAGCGCCAACTATCAGGTAAACATGCGCTACCGCGGCCAAAACTGGGCCTTGACCTTCGATATGCACAGTGCGCCGGGGCTGGATGACCTGTCTTTTGTCGATGACAGCCTCGGGGCCAAAGCCCTGGCGGCCTTTAACGAGCGACACATGCAGGAATTCGGTCATGTGCGGGAAGGGGAGTTGCCGGAAATCATCGGCGTGCGCTTGAAGACCACGGTGGATACCCCTGCACCCATCGTCTCGCAAGGCTTTAACGCCACGGCGGTGACAGCCACACCGCCGAAAACCCGTCGCGCCAATTTGGGCGAAGGCTTTCAGCCAACCCCGGTGTTCCGGGGCAGCGATCTGGTACCGGGCTGTGTGGTCACCGGCCCGGCGATCATTGCGGAAACCTTTACCACCATTGTTGTGTACCCCGGGTGGACGGCTCGCGTTGACGACGCGGGTGACTATGAAATGTTTCGGTTGTGAGATACCTCGATTGTGAGGCGTCTCTGTCAGGCCGCTGAGGTCAGGCCTCTTGGTTGTTGCTCAGTCGGTAATGCTTGGGTGTCTGACCGGTCCAGCGCTTGAAGGCACGGCCAAAGCTGCACTGCTCGGCGTAACCGAGTTTGGCGGCCACGTCGTCCAGGGTCAGGTGCTCCTGGGTGAGATAAGACTTGGCCAGCTCAACCCGCTGGTCCTGCACAATGTCAGAGAATTTCAGGCCGGCATCGGACAGCTGGCTTTGTAAGGTACGCACGGACATGCCCAGTTTTCTGGCGCAGCGTTCAACTGAACAGTTGTGGGATTGCAGGGCACCGCGCACGTAATCCTGAACCCGCTCAGGGTTGGATTTGCGAGAGGCTTTTTTGACCTGGTCGAGATAGCCACCGAGCAGGCTGGAGAGCAGGTTGTTGGCGCTGGGGACTTGTCTTTCCAGCAAGGCGCGGGGGAAGGCAATGGCGTTATCGGTGCGGTTTTTGTTGAAGTGGCAGCCGAGGCTTTTCTCCAGTATCGGGATGTCCTTGGAGCGGATGTCCACCGAGAGGTTGATGTAGCTGGGCTTGAACCTGAGTCCGCCGATCTGGCGCAGGAGTTTCATGATCAGCACCGCCGCCTGGTAGTTGGCCTGGTCGTTGATGCCCAGGTTATTGCGGACCCCCCAGCGGAGTTCGGCAATATCGTTTCCTTCCACCAGCTCCAGCTGGATGGTGGGGGAATGCACGACCGGCATGTACTCGATAAAACGCTGAATGGACTGTCGCACCCGGGACGATGAGCGACACAGGGCGGTGATGCAACCGAACACATCCGGTTGTTGTAACTCGGCCAGCCGCAACCCGAAGGTGGGGTCATTAAAGGAGCTGCTGCAGTACTCCAGCAGATTGACCAGCGATTGGCACTCAATGTGGTTGTCGGGATCGCG
This sequence comes from Pseudomaricurvus hydrocarbonicus, assembly GCF_011602365.1. Classification (GTDB taxonomy): domain Bacteria; phylum Pseudomonadota; class Gammaproteobacteria; order Pseudomonadales; family Cellvibrionaceae; genus Pseudomaricurvus; species Pseudomaricurvus hydrocarbonicus. The sequence continues at coordinate 86,793 of NZ_JAAONZ010000006.1, read as the reverse complement.
GGCCAGCCAGGGATCGATGTTGTGGCGCTCCAGAATCTGCCGCGGGTCCTTGCCGATCTGTTCGGTCAGGTAGGCAAAACCTGAGAGGTTGGCACAGCGCATCTGGTGTTCCAGGGGCATGGAATCCAGGGGGCCATCAAGTGTGAAAAAGTGGTTGTCGCCCATGATCGGAGTACCTCGCTTGCTGTACCGGGGATGCCGGTGGCAGCCCCAGTGAATCGAGGCCACTGGACTGTCGTTATTATGTGTGGCTAAAGTTGTTTGGCAAGTGTACAACATTGTTGTCTTAGCTTGAAGGATCTATCCCGTCGCAGTAACAGAGAATAAAGCGCTATTGGGTCTGTGCAGTGACGAATAAGCCGAATTATAAAAACGAACGGTTAATAAGCCAGGCCACAAATAAGCCGGACTATAAAAAGCTGAACTATAGCGAAACCGAGCTACAGCGAAACCGAACTACAGCAAAACCGAACTACAGCAAAACCGAACTACAGCAAAACTGAATTACAGCGAACAGGAGAACAACGTGAAAACGCTCGAAGAAATGAGAACCGAAGCCAAGCAGTGGATTCGCTACGAAAAAGACGTTGCCAACCGCATTGCCACCATCACCTTTGACCGGGTGGACAGTCTCAACGCCACCACCGCCGGCATGCGCCAGTACTATGCCGAACTGGTGTTCAAGGCCAACATCGACGACGAGGTGAAGGTGCTGGTGATTCGCGGCGAGGGCAAGCATTTCGGCACTGGTGGTGATCTGCCGGAACAGGCGGATTTCTACAAAGGTGACGGCGAAGACATCTCCCTGTTGCACGAGTTCGGTATAGATGATCCTGACGTCAAATACCCTCCGAGGGATTCCTTCCGCTTTCTGCACGGCATGACCGACCACTACGCCAAGGCGGCGGCGGGCAATCGCCCACTGCAGGAATTCAAAAAAGTCAGCATCGTGGAAACCAAAGGCTACTGCTACGGCTGGCATTTTTACCAGGCGGCCGATGCGGATCTCGTAGTCAGCAGCGATGACACCTTGTTTGGTCATCCATCCTTCCGTTACGTCGGCTGGGGACCGCGGCTGTGGACCTGGATTGAAACCATCGGTCTGCGCAAGTTTTCCGAAATGCTGTTTACCGGCCGGCCTTTCACCGCCGAGGAAATGGATAAGTGCAATTTCATCAACAGCGTGGTGCCTTTGGAGCAATTGGAAGAAGAAACCAAAAAATACGCCATGGGCTGTGCCCGTACCCGCCCCACCGATGTGGTGCAGATCCAGAAAACCTTCATTGAACTTTACAAGCAGCATCGCGGCGAATACATGGGCAGCATGCTCACCGGACTGGTGGAAGGCCTGTTGCCGGTGGTGAAAAATGACCGATCGACGGATGTGGCCTTTGGCGCAGAGACGTTTGAAAAGGGGGTTAACAACGTGGTCAAGGATATGGACATGGAATACCCCCCCGAGTGGCGTTTGCAGGGCTCTAACCGCAAGAAGCCTTAACCGCAAGCAGCCGTGATCGGTGAACGTGTGTTACCCACACGTGTGATGAGCGGCAATGATAAACAGACATAACGCTTGAGCGTGAATCGCAAGCGTATTGATAGTGATTAGGAAACGTTGAACGTGACTGCATTAACAGCAACGAAAATCCTCGAACTGACCAACAGCGTGAGCGGAGAATACTGCGGTAAGCTGTTGGCGGATTTTGGTGCGCAAGTTATCAAACTGGAAGACCCGGTGAACGGCAGTCCGACCCGGCGTATGGCGCCGTTGGCGACAGCAGGCGCAGACCCGGAACGCAGCGGACTGTTTGCCTACCTTAATACCAACAAGCGCTCTGTGGCTTGGGATGTCCACACGGACGTGGGGCTGACCACGTTAACCCAGTTGCTGCAACGGGTCGATGTGGTGATCACGGATCGCCCGGTAGACGGATTAAAAAGTATCGGGCTTGACCCGGATACCCTGGCAACAAAGTTTCCGCGTTTGGTGGTGTGCTCCATAACGCCCTTTGGCGCGGAGTCTGTATCTGAACCTGAGTCAGGGCAACCACTTCACGCAGAAGACCTTAATGTGTTTCACAGCAGTGGCTGGGGTTTTCACACGCCCAGTGCTGCGCAGATCAGCCGCCCGCCGCTCAAAGGGGCGGGGCGGTTTCTCGCCAGTTACGAAGCCGGACTGGAAGCTGCCATGTGCACAGTGTCGGTATTGTTTGAACGTGAAACGTCGCAGCTGGGTCAGTTCATTGATATTTCCACGCAAGCGGTGCTGGCCTCGCGTGCGGACTATGTGTTGGGGCAGATGATTGCCGGTGACATGAACGTCAGCAACGATCGCACCGCTTACGACCTGCATGGCCCGGCGGACATCTACGCCTGTGCCGACGGCTTTGTGTATATCTGGATGTCGGCACCCGCGCACTGGGAAGCCTTATCAAAAATGCTGGGAGCGCCAGCCTGGATGGAAGATTTCCCGGGCAATTGGCTGGAACGTGACTGTACGCCAGAGCGGGTGGCAGAATGCCGACAGCATGTGGGTGAGTGGCTGAAAACCCAGCACAAGGCCCAGGTCGCCGAGGACGCGCAAACCCTGGGCCTGATTTTGGTGCCGGTGAATAACCCCGCTGACTTGTTGTCATCGCCACAATACCAATACCGCGAATTTTTTACCGAACTGCATCACCCTGTGCTGGGCGCCGTTGATTACCCCACGGTGCCTTACAAACTCAGTAAAACACCGGCAACACTGAAATCACCAGCGCCTTTGTTGGGTGAGCATAACGTCGTGTTGGGAGAGCTTAACGCTGAAATACTGGCCAACGGATCCACCGCGGAGAGGAATACCTGATGAGTACGATGAAGCGCGGCGGACCGTTAGAAGGGGTGCGGGTGGTTGAGTTGACCAAAGTCTGGGCGGGCCCCTACACCGGTAAACAACTGGCGTTTCTCGGCGCCGAAGTGATCCGGGTGGAGAGTCTGGGTTCGCTGGATGTGACGCGGGTTTACGGCGTGGATGACATCAATAATGCGCCGGGCTTTAAAGCGGTCAATCCACAAAAGCTGAGCGTACAGATTGATATGAAAACCGAGGCGGGCATCAAATTGCTGCTCGACTTGCTGGCCGAAGCCGATGTGGTGGTGGAAAACCTGCGGCCCGGAGCGGTCACTCGCTTAGGCTTAGGCTATGAGCAGGTGAAAGCGGTAAACCCTGACATCGTGTATGTGTCCATGGGCATGTACGGCAGCGAAGGCCCGCTCAGTTACCAAACCGGTTATGCCCCGTGCTTTGCGGCACTGGGTGGCTTGAGCAGTCTGGTGGGTTACGAGGGCGAAGCTCCGACCGGGATGAACATACGTTACGCCGATTCCACCTTTGGCACCACCGCGGCGTTTGCCACCACAGTGGCACTGTTGCACCGTCGTCGCACGGGCGAAGGGCAGTTTATCGATGTGTCCGCGGTGGAATCCATGACCAGTATGATTGGCGATGCGGTGATGGATTTTACACTCAATGGCAAGGTGGCGGCCTGCGATGGCAACCGCCATGCAGAAATGGCGCCTCACGGTGTGTTTCCTTGTCAGGACGGCGAGTGGATCAGTATTGCCGTGACCGACAATGTCGCCTGGCAGAGGCTGGTTAACGCCATGCAGGCGCCCGAACTGGCAGAGTATGCGAGTCTGGCCGATCGCAAAGCCCGTGAAGATGAACTCGAAGCGCGTGTGTCCGCCTGGACCTCAACCCAAAAAGCCGAGAGCCTGGCCGAACAATTACAACAGTGTGGCGTGGCCGCCAGCAAGAGCCTGAGTTCTCTGGACCTGATTGCCAACCAGCAGCTGTGGCTCAGGAGGTTTTATCAGCAAGTCAGTGATCAGCACGGGCAGTCCCGTTCGATTTTAGGGCCTTCGTGGAAGATGTCCCGTATGGCGTCGGTGGTCGATGATGCTCCGGCACTGGGGCAACACAATGACTATGTGCTGGGTGAGATACTGGGATTGACCGAGCAACAGCAGCAGGAATTGGCCGCCGCTGGCGTAACCCGATAAACACGAGGTTAACCAGGGCATCGGGTGAAAATCCTGACACCCGGAGCGAATAAACAATAACAAACAGGCATAACAATAACTAACCCCCTTAAATAATATGCAACCGCGAGAGAGGTACAGATATGTCAGAAACATTATTTGCCTTCGATAAAAACAACTATCAGGACTGCCAGCAGGCCTACCGTGGTGGTGACAATCAGGAATACTACCTGGGCGATTACTCCATAGAAGCCGGTTCCATCATAGATGTCAGGGCGGAAAAAAAATCGGTGGGCCCCAGCTCCATCATTCGCTTGTGTTCGAAAACACGGTTGAGCTTTAAGCGCTCCTGGCACCACATTCGCAAAGATGCTACGGATGTAATCGTGTTGTGGTTTGTCAAGCAGGGCAGCCTAACCATCTCCCATTCCGGAGAACACGGTGTGGCGCACGCGGGTGATTTTGCCATTACCAAGTCCATGACACCGTTTGCCATTGAGTGTTCTACGGATGAAGACGAAATGCACGATGTCCTGCATGTATTGGTGCCTTCGCATGTGTTTCGTGAATTCATTCCCCAGGATGTGACCACCGGATTTACCGTACCTGCCGGTGGCCAGATGTTTTCACTGATTGAACATATGCTGACCGGCGTGTTGGAGAATAACGGTGAAATTCAGCCCAGAACCGAACAGTCTCTATTAAACAGCGCCCTGTCTTTACTGGCGGACTCCATTACCGGTTATGACAATTTAATCAGAGAGCGCCAGAGCATTGCGGAACAGCGACTGGAAACCGTACTGCGTTATATTGAGATTCATCTGTCGGATCCAAAACTGAGCACCTCCATGGTGTCAGAAGCCTGTGGTATTTCTCCCCGTTATTTGTCCTTTTTACTCAAGCAGCAGGGTACGTCTTTTTCTGAACACATCTGGGATGAGCGTTTGAAGATCGCCAGCCGCTGGCTGGCAACGTCCAAGCCCAGCGACATTTCGATTGCAGAAATTGCGTTTCGTGTGGGCTTTAAAAGCCCTGCGCATTTCAGTCGTATGTTTAAGCGCGTATTTGGTAAGGGGCCGCGTGAATACCGTGCCGATGCCCTGACGAATGGAGAAAACGTTCACTCTGATGCTGCGCTCAACCCACCCTCTGTGAACAAGGCACCCGTCAAGGCTGCGTCTGTTCAGCCTCAGTCCCCTGAGCGGGCGTCGTCAGCCGCAGACCTAAACGAAAGTAAAACCGAGTTTTTTATGGGCAATAGTGCCGCTACCCTGCAATAACGGCTAGCAGGCAATACAGTCAAACAGTTATCAGGCAATACATTTAAACGGCTACGTGGTAAAAATTTTTCAATATAACTACTGGCAATCAATAACACAGTTAACAACGAGATTGACATAATGACTACCCAAGAAACACAAGCACCGACCTCCAGCGGCTGCCCATTTACCGGCCGTCAAAAAGTGGCTCTGGAAGAGACGTCTCTGACCGATCCGATCATTCAGGCCAATCCACGGGACTTTTACTGGACCATGCGTACCGAAGATCCAGTGCATTACGATGAAAAACTGGGCATGTGGTTGGTGACTCGCTACGACGACATCGTCAAGGTGTTGCGCGAACCACTGCTGTTTTCCGACAAACAGGGTTACGAGGCGCAATACGCCAGTGGCTTTTTTGAAGAGTTCAAACAGATTCTGGAGAGCCAGGGCGGCGGCTATTTTCCCGATGTGATCAAGAGTGATCCCCCGGAGCACACGCGCATTCGCAAGTTAATGGACGGTGCTTTTTCGGCCCACCGAGTGAAAACTCTGGAGCCTGGCATTACCCGTATTATTGCCGATCTGGTGGATCAAATTGCCGATAAGGCTGATAAAGGTGAAGTGATTGACGGCGTCAGGGAGTTTGCCATTCCCCTGACAATTTCCGTGATTTGCGAGCAACTGGGTATTGATCAGTTTAATGGGGAGAAAATCTCCCGCTGGTCTGAAGCCATTACCGCCCAGATTGGCCGCATGCAAAATCGTGAAGAAATGGTTGAAAATGCGAAGGAAATTTGTGATCTGCAGAATTTCATCACCGAGCAGATGCAGGATCGTGAGGTCGATCCAAAGGAAGATATGATTTCCGATCTGGTGCACGCAGAGCTGGACGATGGCAGCAAGCTAACGTTTGGTGAAGCCGTTTCCCTGGTGCGGGCGCTGATCATTGCCGGCAACGACACCACGGCGACGGCGATCACCAACTTGCTGTTGATCCTGGCTACCCAGCCCGAGTTGGCGCAGGAGCTTTACGACAATGTCGAGGACGACAAGTACCTCAACCGCTTTGTCGAAGAGCTGCTGCGATTTGCCCCGCCGGTTCGCGGGTTGGCAAAAATGGCCACCGAAGACACCGAACTGGGTGGGCAACAATTGCCGAAGGGTGCACACCTGTTGGTGATGTATGCCTCGGGCAACGACGACGAAGAAAAGTTTGAATGCCCCCGACAGTTTGACATGGGGCGTAAAAACCTGGGCTCTCACGTGGCTTTCGGCGTGGGTGTGCACCGCTGTATCGGTGCCTCGCTGGCACGTATGGAAATTAAAGTCGCGGCCAAAGAGTTGATTAAGAAAGTTCACAACATTCAGCTGACGGTGCCGGTGGCAGAGCTGAAGTATCAGAAAACCGTAGCCACACACGCGATTGAGGCATTGCCGATCACGTTTACCAAACGCTAAGTCAGATAATCATAAGAATTTGGAGGTACACGTGAGTCAGGAACTTGCAGGAAAGGTCGCCATTGTCACCGGTGGCGCCAGCGGTATTGGCGAGGCAACCGTAGAATTGTTCGTCAAAGAGGGCGCCAAAGTGGTGTTTGCCGACATCAATGAAGAGCGCGGCAAAGCCATGGAGGCGGAACTGGGTGCTTCGGCGCGCTTTAAGCGCACCGATGTGTCTAACGCCGATGAAGTGCAGGCACTGGTGGATTATGCCATTGAAGAATTCGGCGGCCTGCACATCATGTTCAATAATGCCGGTATCTCGGGTGCCCAGCATGACCGTTTTCTGGAGGACGACTTCTCTGATTTTGACAAGGTGGTGGGCATCAACCTGTTCGGGGTGATCAAAGGCAGTCAGGCAGCCGGTCGTCATATGTCCAGGCACGGTGGTGGAGTGATCCTCAACAATGCTTCCATTGCCGGTTTGCTACCGGGGCATGCCCTCATGACCTACCGCTCCACCAAAGCGGCCGTGGTCATGTTCACCAAGTCCATCGCCATCGACTTGGCGGAATACGGGATTCGTGTCAATTGCCTGGCGCCCGGGCATATTCGCAGCCCACTGACGTCGTTTGCCATTCCCGGTTTAAGCGACGCACAGATTGACAAGGTGAAGGCCGCGGTGTCGCCGGCGATGGATTCCAATCAGCCGCTCAAGCGTCACGGCAAACCCTCGGATGTGGCCCAGGCGGCCCTGTTTTTGGCCAGCGACCGGGCTGCCCAGGTCACCGGTATCGTCATGCCCGTGGATGGTGGCTTAACCGCGGGTGATCCGGTGAACCACCTGAAAGAGATTGTCGAAGCGCGGGCGCAGGCCCTGGCGGAATTCAATTAATGTAAGGTGCAACCTTTTAGAAATTGAACCTTGCAGGCAATACAAAAAAATACAACGCAGCTGTTAAATCACAAGGTAGTGGTTAAAGCACAATGCAGCCGTTAAAACACAGCGTTGTCGTTAAAACACAACGTAGTCGTTAAAAAAGAGGCTGCCGGTTAAAAATACTTGTTAAAAAAACTATTAAAAGCAAACAGTATCCTTCACCAACGCAGAGAAGAGAGCCATGAAAAAGACAATAAAAAACATGCAACCAAGCGGTGTGAGTATTGGCAGAATATTTGAACTTGAAAATACCGTGCGTCAGTTGTGCTCAGCGATCGCGCTTATTACTGTCATGTCACCCGGCAGTGTGTTGGCACAAAGCGAGGTAAAAGAAGATGTCATGACGCTGGAAGAAGTCATCGTCACAGCGCGGCGTCGCGACGAGAGTTTGGCCAACGTTCCTATTGCTATCAGCGCCATGAGTGCTGATCAGCTGCAACAGCGTCAGGTACGCACAGATTCAGATCTGCAGGTGGCGGTGCCCGGTCTGACCATCCGTCAAACTCAGGGTAACAACTCGCTGACCTATTCCATACGCGGTCAAACTGCGGATACATTCAGTGGCTCACCGTCTGCGGTGGTGACCTATTTTAATGATGTGCCCCTGACGATTGCCAGCTCCTCGTCGCTGTTCGATCTGGAGTCGGTGCAGGTGTTGAAAGGTCCTCAGGGCACACTGTTTGGTCGCAATGCGACCGGTGGTGCGGTGTTGTTCAACTCGGCCGCACCCAAGGACGAACTGGGGGCTTCACTCTCCCTGCGGGCGGGCAATTACGATACCCGGGAAATTGATGGCATGCTCAATATCCCGCTGATCGACAACACTTTATTGCTGCGCGCAGCGGTAAACACGCTGGAAAAAGACGGCTACATCGAAAACCTGTTTAATGGTGATGATCTGGGGGATATTGACCGCACCAGTGGCCGGGTTTCTTTGACCTGGCGGCCTACCGACAGCCTGGAAAACACCACAGTGATGCAGTATTCCAGCTTGCGGGGTACCAACACCGGAGCCTCGTACCCTTACAGTATTTACGATTCCAATTGCTCAATACTCAACTGCAGTTCTTCGTTTTTGAGTGGCTTTGTCGATGCCCAGGAGTCGTTGGGATTGTACAAAACCCAGCACCCCTGGAGTGCAGAGCACAAAGGCACTGACTGGATTGTCACCAATACCACCAGTTATCAATTGTCGGAAAACCTGACACTGAAAAATATACTTGGCGTCTCTCACGCTGAAACCGATTCGGAACAGCCGCAATTGGGGGTTCCCTTTGCCACTATTCTGACGGCGAACATTGTCACCGGCGAGTCAGGCAATGAGACCGATGCTGATTCGGTGTCCAATGAAATTCAGCTGCAGGGTGTCACCGAGGATGGACAGTTCACCTATATCCTCGGCCTCTACTTGCAGGATTACAGCTTCGATACCCTGTGGCCACAGACGTATTTTGAATCCCCGGCGTCCGCTCTGACCAACGCGTTTCGTATCAACAATGAAAGTCGCGCAGTCTACGCCCAGGGCACCTATGAACTGGCGGGGTTGACCGGCATTGATGGGTTGCGGGTCACCACCGGGGTGCGTTATACCTGGGAAAAAGTCGACATCGAACAACTGCCGGCCGCCACCTATACCTATGGTGCGCCGGATCAGGATGAAAGTTTTGAAGACCCCAGCTGGGAAGTGGGTCTGGAGTATCAGGCCACCGATGAATTGCTGACTTACCTGAAAACCCGTGGCAGTTTCCGCAGCGGCGGTTTTAATGGCGCGGCGCCGCCCGTGGATGTAGATGCGACCGGTGGTGGCAACAAATTCGAATCCGAACATGTCAAGGACGTGGAGGCGGGCCTTAAGTTCCGCGGTCTGGCGTTTGATCGGCCGGCGATGTTAAACATTGCCCTGTACAAGCAGTGGATTGAAGATGTGCAGCGGGTGGAGTTCCCCGATCCCGACGGCCCAGGTGGTCTGGCCTCGATTGCGGTGACCGCGAACGTACCGGAACTGGTGGTACAGGGAATTGAGCTGGAAGCGTCCATCATGCCCACCGATTGGTTGGAGCTTGGCTTCTCCGGTGCCTACACGGATGCGGAATTCACCGATGGCGACGTCAACCTGTTTGGCAACGATTACAGTTATGGCCCTGTCGGTGATACCCCTGAACACTCTGCACGCATCTACGCCAACCTGAATTTCGCCATTGGCGAGGACCTCGGCGAGGTGAATTTTTACACCGAGCTCTATGCCCAGAGCGAGCAGTATTTTTCCAACGCTGCCGGCACCATTGCGCCGGGTACCGAGCTGCCCAGCTATGAGCTGGTGAACTCTCGACTGAGCTGGAATGGCATCATGGGCAGTAAGTTTTCGGCGGTGCTGTTCGGCAAAAATCTGGCGGACGAAGAGTACTTTGTCGGCGGCATGACCCTGGCGGCCGCGCTGGGCCATAATGCCGCGGCGGTGGGTGAACCACGCACTTACGGTGTCGAATTGTCTTATCAGTATTAACGTAACCGGGTTAGCTCAAGCGAGCTAATCCAACCAATTTTTTGTTAAAACAACCCCCGGCAGAACCGGGTAAGTAAAGAGGTAGAGCATGAGTGGTGTAACCATTACGTTTGTGGAACCGGACGGAACCGAAAAAATTATTGAGGATGCCGTCGTCGGGGAGTCACTGATGAACGTCGCCAAAGACAATGGCGTCGAGGGTATTTGGGGCGACTGCGGGGGTGGCTGCGCCTGTGGTACCTGTCATGTGTATGTCGATGAGAAATGGCAGGATGTGGTGGGCAAACCCGATGATATCGAAGAAATGACGCTGGATATGGTGACAGAAGCACAACAGGACAACAGCCGGTTGTGCTGTCAGATCCAGGTGTCGCCCGAACTGGACGGTGTGCGACTGACCGTGGTTCCCGCCGAATAAAAACAATGACCGGAAGCCGCTATAGGGCTTCCAGGAATAATAATGCCATGCACGTTTATCGCGGAGTGAAAGATGAGTGAAGCAGAAATCTATGATGTGATCGTGGTGGGCTCCGGTACAGCGGGTGCCTCGACCGCACTGCGGGCCGCGGAACTTGGCCTGTCGGTGTTAATCATTGAAAAAGCCCATAAATACGGCGGCACCTCGGCCACCTCGGGTGGGGTGATGTGGCTTCCCAACCATCAGCTGACGCCCAGTGATGACAGCCGTGAAAAAACCATGGAATACCTCAATCATTTGCTGCGCAGCGAGGTACAGCGGGATCGTCTGGATGTGTATGTCGATCAGGCTCCGAAGATGGCCCATTTTCTCAAGTCCGTCGGCGTTCCCCTGATGCCGGCGGCGTGGCCGGATTATTTTGCCGATGCACCCAGTGCCCGCGGAGACCGCTCGGTCATCTGTGACACCTTTGACGGCCGAAAGCTGGGGGATCACTTCCTGCACATGCGCGAACAGTACACGCGCTTTAAAGTGTTTAACCGCTACGCCATGGATGTGGTGGAGTTCTTTTCCATCTCTACCCGGGCGCCGGGCTGGATCAAAACGTTCCTGAAAATGGCCTGGCGCTATTGGTCGGACCTCGGCACCCGCATGTTGGGGAAACGGGACCGTCGCTTTACTCAGGGTGGTGCGCTGATGGGCCACGTGTATAGCAAGGTGTTTGATCGCGGGGTTGAGGTTCGACTCGAGACGCGCCTGGATGAGCTGATCGTCCGCGGCGAAGAAGTGACCGGAGTGAAAGTCAGTCATTTTGGCCGCCCTTATGAGATCATCGCCCGTCACGGGGTCGTGCTCTGTGCCGGTGGCTTTGAGTGGAATCAGGAACTGAGGGATCGCTACTGGCCGGTGCCGGGGCAGACCCGCAACAGCAGCACGCCGGAAGACGCCAACCGCGGTGAGGCATTGATCGCTGGCTTAAACGCCGGAGCTGCCACCGAACACACCGAAGCCGGCTGGTGGATTCCTACCATGCACATGCCGATGCCCAAAGCGTCCAATTTTGAAGAAATTCACCAGGCGGCGTTTGATGTGGGGCGTCCTCACAGCGTCTGCGTTAACCGCAACGGTGATCGTTTTGTGGACGAAGCCTGCAGCTACGATGAGTTCGGCGAAGCCATGGTGGCCGACCACCAGAAGACAGGCGCCAATAATCCCTGCTGGCTGGTGTTTGATGCACAGTTCAGGGCCAAATTTACCGCCGGTGGCTTTATGCCCAACCTGATTTCCCCGGACTGGATGATTCCCAAGGACTACTGGGATCACTACATCTTTAAGGCCGACAGCGTTGAAGCGCTGGCCCACAAGGTACACCTGCCGGTCGACAAGCTGAAAACGGTGGTGGCCAACATGAATCAATACGCCCTCAGCGGTGACGATCCGGAGTTTGGCCGCGGCAGCAATGACTACGATCGCATGTTTGGCGACGCCAATGTGAGCCCCAACCCGTGTCTGGGTGCGATTAACAAGGCGCCGTATTACGCAGTACCGATCAACCTGGGTGATCTGGGTACGAAGGGCGGCTTAAAAGCCAATGCCGATGGTTGCGTGGTGAACAGTGAGGATCAGCCGATTGGCAACCTTTACGCGGCGGGCAACAATGCCGGCAGTCCATTTGGTAATCTCTACCCCGGTGCGGGCGGGACCATCGGGCCGGCCATGACGTTTGGTTACGTGGCGGCCAATCACATTGCCCAGCGTGCGGGCAAGTTGGCGAAGGCAGCAGAAGATTCCGAGGCTGCGTCTGGCAGTGCAACCGCGCCGGCATCCATCACGGCGTAACTGTTACGTCTCTGGAAGTGGCTGGCTGATCGCATCGGCCAGTCACTCCCAGTATTTCTCTTCGGTACTTTCTATACTTTCTGTATTTTTAAGTTTCTTTTCGCTTCTTTCAGTTGCGATCAGTCGCTCGGATTCACGCTTAGTCGTTTTAAGTGGCTTTGATCGTCATTTACCATGCAACGTCAGTTACTTAAGCGGTTACCCAGTCGCTAAGCGGGTACGTCAGTCACTGCTCGCGGGTACCGTGGCGAGGGTATCCTGCGCTGAACCCAGTTGTGGCAAGCGCATCAGCAAGGTGTAAAGGAATCCACCCAACAGTGCTCCCACAAACCACGCGTAGTTATAGAGTTCGACGAACATCGCCGGCGCTGAGTCGATGACTCCACCGGCCACCAGAAAACCGGGAACGTTGGGCAGCACGGCCACCGCAAAGGCCAGTAACGCTTTTAAATTCCAGCCGTGAGAATACTCATAAGCACCGCCGCGTTGATACAGTGCCTGCAGTTGCAAACGACACTTGCGCACAATGAAGTAGTCAGCAATCAGAATCCCGGCAATTGGGCCCAGTAACGAGGAGTAGCCAACCAGCCAAACGAATAGATAGGCTCCCGCGGACTCCATTAATTTCCAGGGCATAATGGCAATGCCCAGTGCAGCGGTGAGGAAACCGCCGCTGCGAAAGGAGATTTTATTGGGGGCCAGGTTGGAAAACCCGTTGGCTGGCGCGACAACGTTGGCCGCCAGATTGGTGGTAATGGTGGCAATAATCAACAGCACTAAACCAAACAGAGCCGTCAGACCGCCCATACGACCGGCGATATCCACGGGGTCCCAGATCTGCTCGCCATAAATAACCACGGTCGCCGAGGTCACGGACACGCTCACAAATCCCAGCAATGCCATCGGCAAGGGCAGCCCGGCAGCCTGACCAATAATTTGATCCTTCTGACTCTTGGAAAAACGGGTGAAGTCGGGAATGTTTAGCGACAGGGTGGCCCAAAAACCGACCATGGCGGTTAAGCCCGGCCAAAACACCGACCAGAACTGTCCTTCTTTCTCGCCGCCCGTGACGAAGGCGGAGGGCTGGCTAAAGGTGCCACTCAAGCCATCGGTGTTGGTGTACGCCCAGACAAACAGGGCCACACCAATCAATAGCAGTAAGGGCGCGGCAAAGGTTTCCAGCCACTTGATCGATTCCATCCCTTTGGCGATAAAGTACACCTGCAGTGCCCAGAAACTCAGAAAGCACAGCAGCTGCGCCGGATCGATGCCAATAAACGGCAGCGGCTGACCAACAAACGCGCCGCTGAACAACCCGTTGAGGATTTGATAGATGGCAAAGCCGCCCACCCAGGTTTGAATGCCAAACCAGCCACAGGCAACCAAACTGCGCAATACCCCGGGCAGGCGTGCACCGACCGTCCCGAACGAGGAGCGCAATAACACCGGGAACGGTATCCCGTATTTGGCACCGGCGTGGCCGATCAGAATCATCGGCACCAGCACCACAAGATTGCCCAGCAACACGGTGATAATGGCCTGCAGCGGGGACATCCCTTCATGCATTAACCCGGATGCCAACAGGTAAGCCGGGACCGAAATCACCATACCCACCCACAGGGAAAAGATGTGTAGCCATCCCCAGGTACGTTTAGACGCCTGAGCGGGTTCAAGGTCATCATTCCAGAGGGCTGCATCCAGCGACTGGCGAGGATCCAGAGTTAAAAATTCTTCTTTATTTTTCATTACCAGATACCTGTCACATGGGGCTTAGTTTTCAACGAACTTAGCTTTCAACATACTTGGTTTCAACACTGTCTTACTCAACCACTTCGGCCACTTCCAGCATGGCATGCAAGAGCACATTGCAGCCCGCTTCACACTGCTCGGGCGTAGTGAATTCGATCTCGTTATGGCTGATACCGTCCTTGCAGGGGGTAAACACCATACCTGAGGGAACAATATCTGCCATGTAGCAAGCATCGTGCCCGGCACCGGCAAAGATATCCATGTGGCTGTACCCCAGTTTTTGCGCCGCCACTTTGACGTTGTCGGAAGCGCTGAATGTGACCGGGGCGAAATACCAGAAATGGTCCACTTCAACGTTGACCTGCCGCTGAGTGGCTATTTGCTCGCAGTACTCGTTGAACATCTGATCCATTGAGGCCAACACCTCAGCATCCGGGTTGCGAAGATCAACACTGAAGGTGACGGTGCCGGGGATGGTATTGCGCGAGTTGGGGTACACCTGCATAAAGCCGGTGGTGGCCAGCCCGTTGGGCTTGTGCGCCTGGGCAATGTCTTCAATGTAGGCAATGATGTTGGCGGCTGAGGCCAACGCATCTGCCCTCAGGTGCATGGGTGTGGATCCGGCGTGCGACTCACGGCCTGTCACCGTGACGTTATACCAGCGAATACCTTGTCCCAGGCGCACAACGCCGATTTGTTTGTCTTCGTCTTCGAGAATTGGTCCCTGCTCGATGTGCGCCTCGAAAAAAGCCTGAATATGACGGCTGCCGATTTCCTGGTCGCCGAGATAACCAATGTCTTCCAGTGCCTGCTTGACCGTGTGGCCGTCTACGTCTGTTTTCGCCCACTCCTCTTCCAGGTTGAAGCGGCCAACGTATACGCCCGAGCCCTGCATGGCCGGCTGAAAGCGTGAACCTTCTTCGTTGGTCCATACCGACACTTCGATCGGTGCGCGGGTTTGAATATTGAGATCATGCAGGGTGCGTAAAACTTCTACCCCGGACAGGACCCCAAAAACGCCATCAAATTTTCCACCGGTAGGCTGTGTATCCAAATGGCTACCCGTACAGACCGCACCAAGAGAATTATCAAGGCCTTCGCGGCGCGCAAAAATATTGCCCATTTTGTCGACGCTGATGGTGCAGCCTACCGCCTCGCACCACTGACAAAATAAATCCCGGGCTTGTTTGTCGAGCTGCGTCAGGGCTAAACGATTACACCCGCCTTTTTCGGTGGCGCCGATTTTTCCCATTTCCATCAGGCTTTGCCACAGTCTTTCACCGCTCACCAATAATTCATTGTTGTTCATAAAACTACCTCGATTAAACCTGTCTATTTGGTCAGGTTATTGATGATTTTTTTTTAGCGTCAAGAACAATTGTTAGGATCCAAAAAAGATTATTTTTTTGCACCGACATGGAACACAAAAAAGATAGGAGCACTAACATTGACCATTAAAAGTTTGTGTTTACTTTTTTTAAAAATAAAAAACCTGCTCAGATAGAATCTGAACAGGTGAGAAGGGCATCGTATTTGACGATACGGGAAAACCGATAAAGACTGATTGCTGATATATCACGATCAGCCTTTACACTCGTTAAAAATCGCGTCTAACGGTTATGCCGTAGGTACGGGGTTTGGCGTAAGATATTTGTGAGTTACCATAGAAGCCGGATACATCAAAACCAATAATTTCATGGTCTGAATCGGTTACATTATCAACGAAACCAATCACACTCCACTTACCGTCGTTATCTTTCCAGGTCAGTTGGGCATCGGCTTTAAAGTGGCTTTCAATTTCGTGGGCGGTATAGTTCCGAGCGTTGTGATAAGTTTCCGACTGATAAGAACCACTTAATTGAGCCGCCAGATTTCCTGAGGTCAGGTCCCAGGAATAGCGAATCAACCCGGAAGCCTGCCATTCAGGGGTAAAGGGCGGTGTCGTGTCTTCAAAATAACCGGAAGCCACCTCCAGATCCTCTACCACTGCATCAATGTAGGAGGCACCGAACATGATGTCCAACCCATCGGTTGGCGCCAGGAACACCTCGACTTCGGCTCCGGTAAACTTGGCTTTCTCATTAAACACAACACCGGCATTGTTTACCCAGGAAAAGGATTGATAATCACTGTAGTCGTAATGGAAGATACTGGTATTCAACCGCGCGGCGCCGTCCCAGAAGGTTAGTTTGGCACCCATTTCATAAGCTAACAGTTCCTCGGGATCATAACTGCCAAACCCTCCGCCCAAAGGCGCATTGAAACTCCCCGCTTTGACTCCGCGATTCACACCAATGTAATACAGGCTGTCATCGTTAGGGGTGTATTCAAGCTGGATCTTGGTGGACCACAAATTTTGATTATTGTCGTCATCGTAGGTTTCGGATGGTGTCGCGCTGTAGTCAACCTCAATGTCACGGTCGTTGGTATTGGCGTTGGTTAACACCACACCTTGCATGGATTTATCTTCTTGAACAAACCGGGCACCGGCGACCAAAACCAAAGAATCCGACAGCGAATAATCCATCTGACCAAAAATGGAATAGGAGTCGGTCTCCATTTCGACGACGCTGTTCTGCTCAAGTCCACCCAGATAATACGCCGTAGGAGATCCCGCCAGCCCCTGCAGGTAATCGGTATCGATATTGAGGTAGTACACACCGGTCACCCACTTGGTGGACTGGGTTGATCCCGACAAACGAAATTCCTGGCTGAACTGGTCAATATCCCCGTCCGATTGAAAGATAAGTTCTGGTGAGGCCGTCTGATCAGAATCCAGACCAATGACTCGACTGAAGGACTTGTAATCGGTCATCGAGAAGAATTCGACATTATCAAAGTCATAGGTAAACGTTGCGGCAAAGCCTTTGGACTCGATTTCATTCTGATCATCAAACGCGAAATCTTTATTCACTTTTTCGCCTGAGCCGTCGGGATCGATATTGCCGTTAAAATCCCCACCCTGAACCGGACGGTTTGGATCGCCGTTAAAATTGCCGTCGATACAGCTGCCCACCTGAATGGTGTCACACCCTAAGGCGTCATCCTTGGCGTAGATAACATCGATCACGTTGCCGGCAGCGTCTTTGACTTCGGTGGTATTGACAAACTGGTAGGGACCTTCACTTTTAATGGTCTTGGCCCAGTTGGCACTTAACAGTAAGTTGCCTTTATCACCCACATCAAATTCCAGCTGGCCACGGATGGCCTTGGTATCGTCGTTGTAACCATCTTCACCGCCACCCACAGAGCCTTCACGAGTATCGGGCGCAACGCCGTTTTGGTAAACGTTGTCCAGAATTTCGCCCTGCTGGTTGCCCAACATTGACAGGCGACCACGAACGCCGTCGGTTATCGCGCCCGAGATTGCGGTCTCCAGTCGGTATTGATCGAAACTGGCGTGGGTAAATTCCACATAGCCTTCGGTTTCCTCCGTCGGACGTGCGGTCACTGTATTGACCAGGCCACCGGTTGCATTGCGACCAAACAGTGTTCCCTGGGGTCCTTTGAGGATCTCAACCCGCTCAATATCAAACAGGCCAAAGGTCTGCGCCTGAGTACTGGCCAGATAGCCCCCGTCAACGTAGACCGCGACCGGCGCTTCGGCCAGATCCGCATAGTCATTTTGCACCACACCACGAATATTAAAAATGGCGCGCTGGCCGCCAATATCGCCAGCCAGTGACACACCGGGTGTAAATGCAATCAGGTCAGTGCTGGATTCAAGCCCCAGCGCCTTCATCTGTTCACCGCTAAACGCGGTAACCGCGATACCCACATCACTGGCAATCTGTTCACGCTTTTGAGCGGTAACGACAATTTCTTCCAGCAAAGCCGCCTGGACATTTGAACCAGAGGCCATCACAGCGAGACTGAGAATGGATTTTCTTAACATACTGTTGCGCTTAATGTTCATCGAGTTTTCCCCAAGATGTTGAATAGAAATTTTAAATAGCCGTGATTATGATGGTTCTCTTATGGTCGGCTTTGAAAGTCTCTGAGCGCTGTATTTTTGTAATGCTAAGTGGTCGGCCGAAAACAGCGGACGCTTGAGATAGCGGCCGCGGCCTTTTTCAACCTTGATTTCACCGTCACGGAATACCACTTCTCCCTGACTGATGGTGACTGTGTTAATCCCCTGAACGTTCATGCCTTCAAAGATGTTGAAGTCCACGTTCTGGTGATGAGTTTCCTTTGAAATGGTGCGGCTGGCCTTGGGATCCCAGACCAACAGATCCGCATCACTGCCAACTCGAATCACACCCTTACGAGGATAGAGGTTAAATATCTTTGCCGCGTTGGTTGACGTGACCGCGACGAATTCGTTTTCGGTCAGGCGACCGCTATTGACACCGTGATGCCACATAACGTGCATTCGATCTTCAACGCCGCCAGTGCCATTGGGAATCTTGGTAAAGTCATCGACACCATTGCGCTTTTGAGGGTCACAAAAACAACAGTGGTCGGTGGCGGTGGTGTGTAAATTTCCCGCTTGCAGTGCTTTCCACAGATGCTCTTGATGTCCGGCGGGTCGGAAGGGCGGGCTCATGACATGAGCCGCAGCGAAAGACCAGTCCGGATCACGGTAAACGCTGTCATCCAGCAGCAGGTGCCCAGGCAGCACTTCGCCATACACTCTTTGACCATTGGCGCGGGCGCGGGCAATGGCATCCGCCGATTGTTGGCAAGAGGTGTGCACCAGATAGATGGGCACATTCATCAAATGCGCAATTTCAATGGCCCGGTTGGCCGCTTCGCCCTCGACTTCCGGTGGCCGAGACAGTGGGTGCCCCTCGGGGCCGGTGATGCCCATTTCCAACACATCCTGTTGCAGGCGGAATACCAGCTCGCCATTTTCGGCGTGCACCGTACAGATGGCACCTAACTCACGGGCGCGCTTGAACGAATTAATCAAGACTTCATCATCGGCCATGATGGCATTCTTGTAGGCCATAAAGTGTTTAAAGCTGTTGACTCCGTGTTCTTGTGCCAGCACGCCCATGGCCTCGCTGACACTGTCGTCCCACCAGGTAATGGCCACGTGAAAACTGTAATCAGCAACACTTTTTTCAGCTTTTTTCTGCCACTGGTGATAGGCCTCCAAAATATCCTGTTGCGGATTGGGAATCACAAAATCGATAATGGTGGTGGTGCCACCGACCAGCCCTGCGCGTGTGCCTGAGTAAAAATCGTCACTGGCCACCGTGCCCATAAACGGCAGTTCCATGTGGGTGTGCGGATCTATGCCACCAGGCATCACCAGACACCCTTGCGCATCGACAATTTCTACGTCTGCTGCAGTGGATAAATTTTCTCCGATGGCGACGATCTTGCCGTCTTCACAGAGTACATCGGCGATAAAAGACAGGTCTTCGTTAACGACAGTGCCACCTTGAATTAATAGAGCCATAACGTAATCCGACTTATTTTAAATTAACTATATTTTTTACCCGTCAACGAGTAAATCCATATTCGTCTACCCAATGTTTCATTGCGAAGAAACATGTTTAAGAGGCGAAAGTGTCGTCTGGTGAGAATTCAACAGATGAGTAATAAATTCTGCGGTAATGCGACTGGGTCGATGTGATTTTGAATAGACCGCAGAAAACTCACAACGTTAGCGACAACGATCACTGTGTACGACTTTCATGATGCCGTCCTGTACAAAGGTTTTGGCGTAATGATCCGGTAGAAAACCAAGGTATTCACCGGTCTGTATCAGTAGCGCGATACCCTCCTGTTCATGAGCAATGGCTGAGCGGGGAAGTTCAAGGCGTTCAAAGATCTGTTGATTGGGCGAATTCACGTCCATCGCGGCAAACCTCATTTTTCGGATAGTGTCGATGGGAATGTCTGAGGTGTTGCCGAACAGCACATGATCCCGTCCACAATAGAGGCTCATGCTCTCCAGAAACAGTGATTCGTATTCCAGCGATGAGGTTTCCCGGTGTATGGGGACAACGCCGAGGTGATATTCGCCAGAGATAACTGCCGCCTCGACAAAGTTCAGTTGCTGAGTGTGTATATCGATACGGATATCGGGGTAACTGCGCACAAAGCTGCGCAAGGCCGCGGCGACATGATTGTTGGGATTCCCCATGACCTTGTCGCACAAACCAATCTTTAACACCCCGGACAGGTTTTCCTGGATATCGTTGGCTTTCAATTTAAACCGATGTATCGCCTCAAATAACTCAATTGAGGCCTGATAGATTTCCTTTCCTTCCCGAGTTAAAGCAAAACCGGCACTGCCCCGCTGGCACAGGGTAACTCCCAAACGCACCTCCAGATCTTTGAGGTGTCGGCTGATCGTTGACCTGCCAATGTTCAGATCAAGTTCGGCAGCGGACAGACCGCCGCGAGCAACCACCCTGTGGAAGATGCTCAATAACTTGATTTCGGAATCACTGACATTTCTTAAGGCCTTGGTCATTGATCAGTCCTCCTGTTCAGAAGCCCCTGTGGTTGGATCGCTTAGCCATTAATGGCGGGAATCACGTGTTTGCCGTATTGGGCAATGATGTTTTCTTCATCACCGTTATCGAGATAGATATTGAATTGAGTCACGCCGGCTTTTTGCATGGTCTGCAGCTTGGCAATATGATCATCCGGAGTACCGAGTACACAAAAGCTGTCGACAATGTCTGGAGTAATGAAATCCAGGTATGGATTATCACTTTGGCCGTGTTTGGAGTAATCGTAGCCGCGACGATTTTCAATATATGACGTTAAGCTGGAGGGGATATCCGGGTTATCTGCGCCGTACTTCTCAACGATATCCGCCACGTGATTACCCACCATGGCCGGGAACCATTTGGTCGCTTCGATACAGTCTTCTTTGCTGCCGAAATACGCAGGTGCCGCAGCCTGGACCTTAAAGTTAGACATGTCTCTGCCAGCGGCTTCGCCCGCATTGAAACACTGCTGGGAAAACCAGCGCAGTAACTCGGGCTCACCGATTTGCAAAATGACCCCATCGCCAACTTCACCAGCCGCTTGCAGGGCTTTGGGTCCGTAGGCGCCGATCCATATGGGCAATTCATAACCCGTTGCCCAGGGAAACTTCACCGGCTCGGGGCATTCGCCATAGGACACTTCTTCGCCGCGGATCATGGCTTTCACTTTTTGGGTGAACTCCGTCATTTGTGCAATGGTTGCCGGCTTTTTGCCCATCACCCGCACAGAACTGTCGCCTCGTCCTAGCCCGACATCAATACGGCCGCCACTCTGCAACGCCAGACTGCCCCACAAACTGGCCGCCAGGGACCAATCCCGCGCCTTGGGGTTGGTCACACAAGGGCCGAACCTCATGGTCTTGGTGTGCTCCATACACATGGCAATCGCCGGATAACACTCACGCCATAAAATATGCGAGTCGTAAAACCAGCAATAACTGAACCCGGATGTTTCCGCCTGGCGGACCAAATAACGAGCGCGATCAGGGCTGACGAAGCCTTTAAACGTAATACCAAATTCCACAATAAAACTCCTGACAATTTAAACTGTATGACGATAAAAAATTAAGGTTAAACGGTAATCGGTTTACACCGCCTGCGGTGGCGCGATCCTGATCCCCACATGTTTATAGGGGTAAGACTTGGAAATGTTTAGGCGGATGAGGATGGGGGTAATGGCTTCAATGCAGCGTGCACTGCTTGCCGGCCCCGCATTTAATGCCGTCATCCCGGCGGTCTGCAATACATCAATCACCTTGTTGCGTGCAGCCAGAGAATTGCCACACACCAAAATGTCACAGTTAATGGCTTCATCCAGTTTGGACAGTTGATGGGCAGAGACATTATGTAATGCTCCCACCACATCGATGGTGTCACCCAAAACGGCTTGTGCTTGCTCGGTTGCCGAGCCCTGTTCGGGCATGTCTACCGCTTTGGGGTCGCCATCGGCCAGTGGCACCACAATATCAACCACGGTTTTGCCGAGCAGATGATCGCGCAGAGCCACCAGGGTTGATTCATGAGCACTGAACGGCACAGCAATGACCACCAACTCGTCACTGAGACCTACGGCTTCTTCGTTCGAATTCCCCGAGATGAGATCGGTTGATAATTGCCGACACAAGTCGGCCGCAACTTCCGCTGCTCGCTGGTTATCTCTAGACCCCAGTACACAGGCGATGCCTGCTTTGGCCAGACGCAGTGCAAGGCCACGACCCTGTGGTCCGGTTCCTCCAATGATTGCTACAGTCATGCAAATAGATCCTCTTTTTGATTTCTTACCAGTTCATGTATGCCAGCCTGCCGCGGTTGCCAGTCCAGCCCTTCAAAGATAATGATCGGTGTACGATCCGCCTTGCCCATCAACAAGCCCGAAGCAGCCGCCAGTTCATCGGCAAAAGCCGGTTGAGTGACAGACAGCGTTCGACCCCAGGCATCGGTTTCGCCACACTGGTCAACAATCGGGGGAACCCCGGCGGTGCCTATGGCGACGTTCACCAAACCGTTGCGCCAGGGGCGACCGAAAGTGTCTGTGATAACCACACCCGGCTTCACACCCAATTTGGTTTCGAGATCTTCTGCCAGCTGTTGTGCGCTGCGATCAGCGTCCACCGGCAGTAACAGCAAGTGGCCTTCCTCAAGGTTGCTTTCATCAATTCCGGCATTGGCACACACAAAACCGGCGTGCGTTCGAGTGATGATCACGCTGCCTCGGCCGTTAGCGTCGGCTTCACGAACGCGCACAATGGCGTCGCTTTCCCGAAGAATCATTTCCACTTTACGCGGATCCTTGGCGGTTTTTTCGGCCAGTTCTTCAGCCTGATGACTGGCTTTGATGTCGGTCAGTTTTACGCTTCGGCCTTCCGCCTTGGAAATAATCTTTTGCGCGATGACCAAAATCGTCGATGGCGTTAAGGTAAAATTATTGGCACACAGGGCGGTAGCAATGATGTCACCCAGGCAGTCCCCTGACTGTATTTCCGGTATCTCTGCAAGTGCGGTCATCTTGGCGGTCGGCATCACGAGGCCACCTCCCACACCTGATCTGCACGGACCACCGATAAATCGGATGGACGGTCGACGTCTAGAGCCAGGCTTGGCAGGTTCAAGCCATTGAACTCAATGTGGTGTTTTTCGGCATGAACTTGCAGGCGCCGGTAAGAGTTTTCCCCAAAGATCGCGGGGGTGATTGACGGCGGTGTCGACAACAACACATTGGTGCCCCCGTCCATGGCAGGCACTGCGAGCAGACAATTGGATGGGCCAGCCCGTGAAAGTAACTGGTTTAGATCGCACGGTTGTGGCCGGGCGATATCGGCAAAAAACACCACTTGAGTATCGAAGTTTCTCTCCACACTCCAGCGAGTCGCTTTTTCAATCGCAGCGTTTAAGCCGTCACACTGGTCTTCCAGCAACACGGTTACGTCACGTTCACGTGACCATTGCGCGGCAACCTTGTCCGGCGTCACCACCAACAGGTGGCAAAGCGGGAAATGCTTTTGTAAAAACAACAGGTTGTTAAGAAACAGATTCTGCATTAACCGCTGTCTCGACAGCGACGTGAGCACAGGACTGAGTCTGGACTTGGCCAGTTGAAAGCTTTTAACGGGAATCACAATATTGATTCGAGGCATCATGCCACCACCCGCCGCTTGTGCTGCACAAAGGTGACGTCAACATACGACAGTATTTTTTCAGCCAGGTTGATGCGGCTGGCTACCGTGGGCATGAGTGTGTCGGTGAGCAGGACTTTGATACCCATGCGTTCTATGTCTCGTACCTGGGCGGCATCGGCATGATCAATAACCAGTGCGTCGATTAAACCGTGATAAAACTCGGCGACGCCTGTTACTGTGGGTGAGTAACCACAGGCGGCCATCACTTCACAGGCGGGTCCTTTTACCGTTTTTCCGCCGATAATGGGCGACACCGCGACTCTGGCAGCTGAGCTGTTGAGCAGTGATTGACGAATGCCTGTTACCTGTAGTGTCGGGGCAATACTGAGCAGCGGATTACTGGGGGCAATCAGAATAAGCTGTGAGTTGTCGATGGCCTCCAGGCAGGCGCTGTTAGGCTGCGATAGCCCCTCACCCACAAATTCGACTTTTTGCACCGCGGGTTTGGCGCCGTGCTGTACAAAGTAGGACTCCATCGACAGCTCCCCCAACGCTGTGTGCACACGGGTTTGGACGGTGGCCCGACTGGGTAACACAATGTTGGCATCAATACCCAGTTGACGCGCCAGATAGGTGGTTACTTGTTGCGCATCCTGGCCCTGAGCCAGCAGCATGGTTCTTATCAGGTGAGTGGCTATATCTCTATCGCCGAGTTGCATCCAGGTGGGCTGTCCCAGTTCGGCCAGGCGCGCCAGCAGGTGATAGCTGTCTGCTCTCAAGCCCCAACCCTGTTCGCGATCAATGTCGTTGGCCAGCGTATAGAGCAAGGTGTCGACATCCGGTGAGACCCAAAGGCCATGGAAGCGGTCATCATCGCCAATGTTGGGCACAATCGTTAACTGCTCCGGCGGTAACAGAAGTGTTAACCCTTCGGCCAACTTTGCACCGCCGGCGCCGCCCGTTAACAACGTAATCGATCCTGTCAGGGAGGACATCAGGCCACCTCCCACACGGGGATCTGTTGTTGCTGCCAGGGACTTCGTTGTTCTAACGGTTTATCCGGGCAGGCCTCATTTATGCTGGCGGCATCACCATACAGGGTGGTTCTCTGGCGTGGTAAATACCCGGCAGAGCGAATCATCTTTTGCATTTCATCGGCGGTCACTTCCTGACCGTAAAGTGCTCCGGCTGCACGGGAAATGCTTTCATTCATCAAGGTTCCGCCGAGATCATTGACCCCATAAGCTTGAGATTCCATCGCCAATTGAGGCCCCAGCTTGACCCAGGACGCCTGAATGTTATCGATGTGGCCATGAAACAGAATGCGCGCCACGGCGTGTATGGCCATGTGCTCACGACGCGTAGGGCCGGGGCGCACGTCAGTGCTCTCAAGGTAGAGCGGTGAGTCGTAGTGTATGAATCCCAGCGGTACAAATTCGGTGAAACCGCCGGTGCGCTTCTGCAATTCGCGAATTCGCACCATATGATCAGCCCAGTGGTGTGCTGAGTCCACATGGCCGTACATCATGGTGGCGGTGGACGCGAGACCGACCTGGTGAGCGGCTTCAATGATTTCTAACCAGGCCTGTGTAGACAGCTTGTTTTTGGTTAAGCGTTGACGCACCTGGGTATCCAGGATTTCTGCCGCAGTCCCTGGAACCGACCCCAGGCCGGCCTGTTTCAGATCCGCCAGAAAATCAACATAGCTGGTGCGGCTTTTACGAGCGCCATAGTAAATTTCAAAGGGGGAGAAAGCGTGAATGTGCAACTCGGGCAGTTCGTTCTTAATCGCCTGGACGATATCCCGGTAGAAATACGGCGAAATGTCCGGGTGCAGACCACCTTGAATGCAAACCTCGGTAGCGCCACGTTGATGGGCTTGCGAGGCGCGTGCGACTATTTCATTAAGCGATAACAATTCTGCCGAGGCATCGTCTTTGGCTTTACCGTAATTGCAAAACCGGCAGGCCATGTAACAAACGTTGGTAAAGTTTATGTTGCGTGTGACCACGTAACTGGTGGTCTTGCCATTGGTTTTCAGACGCAGGGAATGGGCCACATCCATGACCGCTTTGAGCTCTTTGCCATCACACTGCAGCAGTGCTGTCGCATCTTGTTCGGTCAACTCGCTGCCGCAGAGGACCGAATCGAGAATTTTGGCAATAGGCGTCGCTATGTTGGATAGGTTAATAATCATATTGAGCCCTTAGCTGAAAGTGGTAACCAGGCCGCTGACATCAGCGCTGGCAATAAGCCGGTTAATGATGGAAGCATCAACATACTCAGAGGTGAGATAGTCCGGGTAAACGGTGAGTCTTTCGCGTAACTGAAAACCCTTGGCGGTACAGCTCTCCGCCAGTGTGTCAATGTTGGGCCAGGCACATTCCGGATTGATGAAGTCTTGAGTCAGTGGTGAAATTCCGCCCCAGTCATTGATGCCTGCCGCCAGGTAATCGCTGTGATGCTGCTGTAAATTGGGGGGTGCCTGAAGACTGATCGACGGGTCCAGTAGCAGTCTGGCGACGGCCAGTGTTTTCAGCATCTCGTCAATATCAGGTTCTATGACGCTCGCCATGGCGGTGCCGGGCTTGGCCTTAAAGTTCTGAATGATCACTTCCTGAATATGGCCGTGTTGACGGTGAATGTCATTGATGGCCAACAGCGCATCAATTCGATCCTGCCAGGTTTCACCAATGCCAATGAGCAGGCCGGTGGTGAACGGCACCTGATGTTTGCCGGCATTTTCGAGAGTTTGCAGCCGCAGTTTTGGAGATTTATCCGGGCAGCGATAATGCGGTCCACCGCGGCGCATCAACTGCATGCTCAAACTTTCGAGCATCATTCCCATGCTGGCAGAGACAGGTTTTAATTGTTTGATTTCTGTTTCGGTTAAGGTTCCTGCATTCACATGTGGAATCAGGTTGGTTTCCCGCAAGGTGAATTCACACATGTCGCGCAAGTAGTCGAGCATGCGTACATACCCCAAAGCATTGAGCATGTTTGCAGCTTTTGGATACCGTAATTCTGGCTTTTCTCCCAGGCTGAACAGTGCCTCCTTACAACCCAGTTGGTCTCCCGCGCGCAAAGTCTCCGACACCGATGATAACGTCATAATGTTAGCCGCAGGATTGTCCGGGTGTTTCACAAATGTGCAGTATCCACATTCATCCCGACACATATTGGTTAGCGGAACAAACACTTTTCTCGAATAAGTGACGGTGTCACCCCAGTAACTGTCTCTGACTTTTCCTGCTTCGAGTATGAGCGCATGCAGATCTTCTGAGTCTGCAAACTCCATGTCGTACCAGTGCTTGTTATTTAACATCAGTAATCACCTTGGTCTTGGTGTGCACCAAAAAAACACACAAATTGTTCGAGTTTTATGGTTGTGCACCAAAATAAAACCTGTCTAGTTGGTCAGGAAATAAAAGGCTATTTTAATTTTAATTTTTACGCAATATAAAATTTAATTTTATTGACCAAGAGGTCAGAAAAAGTTTCTAATGGGAATCTAATAAAGATTTTAAATTACTTATAAATCATTGAGTTAACGAGAATTACAGAGAAGATAAAAAATGCCGAAAAATGTAATTGAGATTAAGCATCCGCTGATACAGCACAAGTTAACCATTATGCGGGACCGTTCAACGGCGTCTGGAAAATTTCGAACGTTGCTAAAAGAAATCAGCTTGTTGATGGGCTATGAAGCCACGCGTGATTTACCCATGACACTTAAGAATATTGAAACGCCGCTGGCAGAAATGAACGCACCGACACTGGCAGGAAAGAAGCTGTGTATCTTTTCGATTCTTCGGGCCGGAGACGGTTTGCTTAATGGTTTGCTGGAATTGGTGCCGTCGGCGAGGGTTGGTCACATCGGTATTTATCGGGACCCTCAAAGCTTGGAAGCTGTTGAATATTTTTTTAAAGGACCGCAACAGCTCAGTGATCGCTTGAGTCTGGTGGTCGATCCGATGCTGGCAACGGGTCATTCTGCGATAGCGGCTATCAGTCACATAAAAAGTAAGGGGGCCAGGGATATACGATTTATTTGTTTGCTGGCGGCCCCGGAGGGTTTGCAGGCGTTACACGAAGTACACCCGGACGTGACCGTTTACACGGCTGCCATTGAATCTGGGCTGAATGAAAAGGGCTATATCTTACCGGGTATTGGTGATGCCGGAGACAGAATATTTGGAACTTCACGCTAGCAATGTCGGTAATTTACCAGACAAGACATGGCCATGACTGCACCGTCTGTGCGAAAATACCGTTCAAAGATTTTCGTCACATGAAAGATGCCTCGCCCTATGCCAAGTGATAAGCCCCAAAGTAAAAACAGAAAGTCGGATATTCGTGCAGCCAATACCCGTCAAATCATCGCGGCTGCCGAGGCGTTGTTCGCAGAAAAAGGCTTTAATGGCACATCGACTCAGGAGATTGCCGATAGGGCTGGGCTGCCAAAAGCCAATGTGCACTACTACTTTAAAACCAAGCAGGACCTGTATACGGTCGTCCTGAAAGATATTCTCGATGCCTGGATGCACGACGCCAGTATCTTTGATATCTCCGATGACCCGGAAGAAGTCTTCCGCCAATACATCAAAGCCAAGATGGAACACTCATTTTCCAGGCCCAAAGGGTCGAAAGTCTGGGCAATGGAAATCATTCAGGGTGGGCCGGTATTGGGTAAGGAAATCAAAAAAGCGCTGGTGACCTGGGATGAAACCGTCACCCAGAAAATCCAGCACTGGATTGATCAGGGTAAAATTTACCCGGTACAGCCCCAAAGTTTGCTGAACATGATTTGGTCTTCCACTCAGTACTACGCCGATTACGATTATCAAATTAAGGCCCTGAATGGCAACAAGCGCTTGAGTGACTCGCAAAAGCAGCACGCGATCGACGATGTCACTCGTCTTATCCTCAATGGGGTTCTGAAATAATCCGTCTGACACCGGTGTGGTGAGATGGGTATTGCTGGCACAGTACAGCGACAAAGACCTCAATCGCCACTCATGTCGCATGTTGCCCAAGATGTCACTTCTTACACAGGCCTTCCACCGACTCTCTGTCACTCCTTTAGCCCTGCAGATGGCCTGATCAGCGGACACTTGATCTGCCGTGTGGCCCTTTTTGACTTCGTTTTCTGACGGGACCATGCTCTATAGACGCAGAATCTATGACCGACTGCCTGACTGGCAGACCGGACAAAGGGGTTAAAAGCCCGCCCCATGCCTGTATAATCAACACTGATGAATAGCTGGTTGCGATTCTGTTTGCGGCAGGTAACAATACAAGCAACCGCACGGCTCCACACAATGACCTAAGAAGTGCACACTATGACAACAATGACTACCTTGCCAGACTATGAAACTCTGGTACTTGAACGTCAGGATCGTGTCCTGACCATCACCATGAACCGCCCGGAATTGATGAATGCCGTCAATTTAAGACTGCATGAAGAGCTGGCGGAAGTGTTTTACTTCGCCGCCAAGGATACTGACTCTGACATTGTGGTGTTTACTGGCGCAGGCCGTGCCTTCTCGGCCGGTGGGGATCTGGACCATATTCTCAGCAACGCCACCAACCCTGAGTTATTCGACGAAGAGGTTCGCCTGGCCAAGCGCATCGTGTTTTCTATGTTGGACCTGGACAAACCGTTGATCTGCCGCATGAACGGCCACGCCGTGGGGCTGGGGGCGACTTTGGCCCTGTTCTGCGATGTGATCTTTGCCGCCGATACTGCCAAAATCGGCGATCCGCACGTGGCTATTGGTCTGGTGGCCGGCGACGGGGGCGCGGTGATCTGGCCGCAATTGATCGGTTTGTGTCGCGCCAAAGAGTATCTGCTCAGCGGTGAACTGCTGACCGCCACCAAAGCTGCCGACATCGGGTTGATTAACCACTGTGTGGCGGCCGATCAGCTCGATGACAGTGTGGCGGCCTACTGCGCACGTTTGCAGAAAAATTCGCGCAACGCGGTGCGCTGGACCAAAGTCCTGCTCAACCAGGAGCTGAAACGTGTGACCCACAGCCTGTTGGAAACGGGTCTGGCCTACGAGGCGGTCAGTATTCGCTCTGAAGATCACAAGAATGCTGTAAAGGCGATGCAGGAAAAGGCAAACAGCAAAAAGCCGTAAATCGGCAGACCGCTAACGTTGATCAGGTAATTTGGATCAGGTCATAGCTGCACAGGCATTCTTTAGGTACAGCACAGGTATTCTTTAGGCACAGTACAGGTATTGTTTAGGCACAAGCACAGGCTGGATTCGGATGACACCAGCCTGTGCTTACAGCCACCCCCGGCACGACGGCACTTGCTCATATAATAGACGATACAGTCTCACACAATAACAGCGATAAGGGTTCCCATGAAATTAGGCCAAGTTTATCCCGGTTGGTCAGTACTGGCAGGCTCGTTTGTGTGTGCTGCGTTAGCCATCGGCTTCACCTCTTACATTTACGGCATGTTTACGCTACCGGTCACTGAAGATCTTGGTATCTCCCGCTCGACCTTTAATAACGGCATGATTGGCCTGATCATTGGCGGGGCCATCGCATCGCCGGTGATTGGCAAGCTGCTGGATCACTTTCCGGTTCGCTGGATCATGGTGGGGTGCGCATTGGCGTTCGGCGGAACATTGATGACCGTATCGCGGATCGATTCACCGTGGTTAATGCTGTTGATGATTACCACATTGCTGCCGTTCAGTACCGCAGGTTGTGGGGTGCTGGGTGCGAATACGGTGGTCGTGCGCTGGTTTAAAAAGCGACGGGGCAGGGCATTGGGCGTGCTGTCGTTAAGCACGTCAGTGGGTGGGTTTATTGCCCAGCCGTTGACGGCCTTTTTGATAGAAACCGTCGGTTGGCGTGATGCCTTGTTTCTGATCGGTCTCGGGCCCATGGTGATTTTCCTGTTGATGGCGGCATTTGTAGTACGTGATCGCCCGACGGAACATACCCCGGGTGGTGAGCAAGAATTTGGCCGTTCCAGCGCGGTGGCCGGAGTTGAGGACGAGTCAGAGACGGACTTCTCTGCAGCCGAAAAGCTCTGGACCGCCCGGGATATTATCCGCAGCCGAAACTTCTGGCTGGTCTCTTTGGGTATTGGTTTGTTATTTGGCATCGATCAGGCCGTGTTGTTATCACAGGTTCCCTTTTTTCAGGACGCCGGCTATGAGCTGCAACTGGTTTCCGTTCTGGTGGCAGTGAAAGCCATTTCGGCGGTTGGCGGCAAGTTGATTGTGGGTTATTTGGCCGATAAAGTGGACTTGAGAGTGGTGTTTGCGTGTGTCGCGGGTTGTAACGCCTTGTTGCTGAGCGTGTACATTATTCAGCCTTCGCTCTGGTTTTTGTTTGCTTCCGTTACGCTGTTGGGCATTGCTGTGGGCGGTGTTTTTCCGGCCTGGAGTACGATTTTGGCCTGGCTGTTTGGCGCTCGCAGTTACGGTACGGTGATGGGGTTGATGGCGGTAATCATGCAGCCGTTTGCCATGGTCGCTATGCGCTTTATCGGCCAGGTGTACGACCAAACGGGAACTTATATCCCGGCGTTTACGACCTTTATTGTGCTTGATGTTGTGGCCATGATGTTGATTTTTATGGTTAGGCCGGATCCGGTTGATGATAGCGGGCAATCCATCCAGTCGGAGCAGGACGTTCAGGGCAGATCACCGGTCTGATCCTGTCCATGGATACCCACGACCCGAGGGTAAAGTCATGCCGCACTACAAAATGGTGGTGTTCACGAGACCCAAAGCTGGGCGTGAACAAGAATATAATGACTGGTATCAAAACGTTCACTTGCGTGAACTGGTAGCCTTCCCGGGGATCACCAGCGCTCAGCGATTTAAATTGAGCGCGACGCTGGGCGAGGCTGACGCCCAGCCTTATCTGTCCATTTATGAGATAGAGACGGAGGACATCGATTCGGTGGCGCAAGCCATACAAAACGCTGCGCAAAACCATCAATTGACCATGTCAGATGCGGTGGACCTTGAGTTTGCCGAAGCCAATATCTATCAAGTGTTTGGTGCGCAAGTGAATAAGCCCGGCCATATCATGTAAAAAAGCCAAAGCGTCCAGCCAGAATTCTGTTGGTCCTGTGGGTTGCGCGATGCATCGCTTTCACGCTCCGTCATCTGGAAGGGGGGGGATCGAAACAATAAAAATAATTGACGATTACTTCATGCCAACAGGTACAAGCTTTTGAAAAAAGTAAAAACTTTCTGCCGCAATTGCAGTGCACTGTGCTCGATGGAAGTCACCGTCGAAGACGGTAAACTCACCCACGTCACCGGCGATGGAACCGCTTCTCCTTATGGCGCTTACATGTGCGTGAAAGGACGAGCCAGTCTCGATTTTCACAACGGTGCCGAAGATCGCCTGTTGCACAGCCTTAAACGAGATGCACAAGGGGACTTTGATCCGATTGATCACGAACAGGCGCTGGATGAAATCGCCAAGCAGCTTTCAACCCTCATAGACCAATACGGGCCGCGCTCAGTGGCCTTGTATCATGGCACCGGTGCCTATCGCAGTGTGCTGGGGGCACAGTTGGAAAAGTCCTTTTTGTCTGCCCTTAAAACCCCCAACTTATTCTCCACCATGACCATTGACCAGTCTGCCAAATGGGTGACGATGGGACGCATGGGGGTTATGGCCAGTGGCAAACCGGCGCTGACGGACATCGATCTGGCGGTCATTGTGGGCAATAACCCGTTGGTTACGCATCAGACCATGCCCTTTGCTGCCGGCGAGTGTGGGGCTCCGGGCAGGGCGTTCACCCAAGCCAAAGAGCGCGGCACCCGCTTTATTATCATCGACCCGCGCCGCGCCGCACCGAAACCGCCCGCTTTGCGGATTTATTAATTCAGCCGTTACCCGGCCACGATGCCACCATCTTTGCGGCCATTGCCCACATCCTGTTGCGCGACGGCACCTATAACACCGATTTTTGTGACCGTTTTGTCAGTCAACTGGACGAGTTGCGCAAGGCGGTGGCGCCGTTCACGCCGGAGATAGCGGCCCAACGAGCCGATGTCCCGGTCGCGCAGATTGAGCAGGCGGCTCAGTGGATTGGCGAGGCCCGGCGGCCGTTGGTCGGCAGTGGCAGCGGACCTTCCATGTCGGCGCACTCCAACCTCAATGATCACATGATCGAAGTGGTGAATGCGTTGGTCGGTGGCTATCGCCGAGCTGGCGACCTGGTGAGAAACCCTGGCACCCTCAACCCACGCACGCCGGTTGAAATGGCTCTGGCGCCGACCCGCAGCTGGGAGCGTGGCGATAAACTGCGCAGCGCCGGGTAAACTGTTTGGCGAATTTCCCACCGCGCTGATGCCGCAGGAGATTCTCACCTCGGGGCCGGACAAGATACGTGCGGTGATTTGCTTCGGGGGGAATCTGCTGATGGGGCTGGGCGATCCCGACCTGGCCATTCCCGCCTTTGAAGATCTGGACCTGCTGGTTGTCATCGACCCGCGCAAGAATGCGACCGCCCGTTACGCCCACTATGTGATTGCGACCTCGCAACCTTTTGAGCGACATGATATTTCTACTCCTGGCGATGCCCTCTATCCACAGGCTTTTGCTCAATACGCCCCCCCGGTAATCGATAAACCGGCGGGCGTGATTCACGATTGGGAGTTCTTTTGGGGGGTGGCTGCGCGGATGAACTTGCCCCTGACTCTGAAGTACTGGAACTACGGTATGGATTTCGAGGCCATTGAAGACGGTTTGCCACTGTCCATCGACACACCGCCGGACCCACAAACCATGATCCGCTTTCTCTGTAACAACAGCCGGGTGCCGTTCGACGAGTTGCTGGCCAACCCCTCCGGTGTGCGTCCGCAGCTGCCCGAGCAGCGTGTACTTGCAACCCCGGCTGGGCACAAGGGGCGTTTGCAGCTGTGTCCCGATGACGTTGTCAAAGAATTAGCGCTGGTATTGAATGAACACAATGTCAATGCAGGCTTTGCTTATCAGCTTACCTGCCGCCGAATACTTGAAGCCATGAACAGCGCCTATCGTGATGCGCCGGCAACCCGCAAACGCTATCCGGTGAACTGGGCTTATATGAACCCCGACGATATGGTCAAGGAGGGGATTGAGGAAGGAGATTCGATTCACATACGATCCGAGGCGGGACACATCACCGGAGTGGCCAGGGCCGATGCGCGGTTGAGGCCGCGTGTGATTTCCATGACGCACCTGTTCGGTGAGCTGGTGCCTTCCCAAAAGGCGGAAGCGGATGGCGGAAGTTTCACCGGGCGGTTGACGTCATTAACGGATCATTTGCAGCCGATCAATTTCATGCCACGCTTTTCCGGTGTACCCGTGAACGTGGTCTTGATCAAATAGCTTGTCATCAAAACGAACACAAATTTTGATTTGATCATAACGAGTCTGATTGAGACTGCAGCTTGCCAGGGGAGGTGGAAGTTAAACGGACACCATTGACGTGGTCTTTTATAGCTTGGCCCGGGTTTCTGTCTGGTTTTCAAGTACCCACAAAACCGCTGTGTAGAGGCCGTATTCGCGTACCCTCATAATTTCCGTTTCTGACCAACCTCAAGAATTATATCAAATTGGCTTAAAGGTAACGGATCAGTGTGTCGATTTAACGGTTTAAGACATTTTATACTGGTTGTTCAGTTGGTCCGTAGGAGACAGGGTCATGCCGTCACTGAGTGATATCCGCGCTATCCTGATTGACCTGGACGGGGTTCTTTATATCGGGGACCAAGCGATTGATGGCGCCATCGATGCCATTCGCCTTGTTGTCGAGCGTCATATTCCCCATCGATATGTGACCAACACCACCACCCGGTCGCGAGCCGATTTAGCCAAGAAACTGAACACTCTGGGCTATACCATAGACGCAGACGAGATATGGAGTAGCCCCTGTGGAGCGGTGACTTATCTGCGACAGCGTGGGGTGCGGTCCTGTTTTTGCGTGGTCGATGAAGCCATTGGCAGTGAATTTGGCGAATTTGACGTGTCCGACACCTCGCCCGATGCCGTTGTCATCGGGGATGTTGGCAGTGCCTGGAATTACGATCTGGTTGACCAGATTGCCCGGTTGGTGATGGCCGGGGCAGAGCTGGTGGCGCTGCACAAGGGCAAATTCTGGCAGGCGGCCGACGGCTTAAAAGTCGACATTGGTGCCTTTGTCGCGGGCGTGGAATATGTCACCGGAAAGGATGCCACGGTGATCGGCAAACCTTCGCCGGCGTTCTTTCAGGCGGCGATAGACACACTCAACTGCTCGGCTGAGCAGGTGGCCATGATTGGTGACGACATTGACTCGGATGTGGGCGGGGCTCAGCGGTGTGGCATGCGGGGCATACTGGTGCGCACTGGAAAATATCGCGAGCCACTGGTGGCGGCGGCGTCAATTGTACCGGACGCCACTCTGGATTCTATCGCCGACCTTCCTTCATGGCTGAGCCAGAACGCAAAGGGCGATTTTTAGCGTGAACACCGCAGTCACTGACACAATAAACAGCTTGCAGTGAGGTGTCTGCGCAGCAGACGTGATTCAGAACAACCGTTAAATGGGTACTGGATTTATGGGGTATGGGGGCAGGAAGGCTCCCCCAATAAAGTAGACGACAAAGGAGAAAGCTTTGAACTGGAAGTTTTCATACGCCATTGGTTTTCACCCTTGAGAGGATACAGACCAAGAATTTTCCCAGTCTTTGGCATCGCTCATTGAACGCGAGGAGCAGGGGGGAGCGCCACCCTACGGACGTGCCTTGGACGTAGGCACGGGGAGCGCCATCTGGGGTATCGAGCTGGCTAAACGGGGCTGGCGTAGATTTCGTGGACAAGGCCCTGGATCGGGGACGCGAGCGGGTCCAGGCTGCTGGCGTGGAAATGAAATTGGTGAAGGGGGACGTTACCCGCCTTTCAGAAGCTGAAGTGGGTACCGGGTTCCGGCTTATCCTGGACACCGGCACCTTCCATGACTTTGACACCGAGCAGCAGAAAGGAATGGCCCGCAGCATTGACACGCTGGCCGCCAAGGACGCCACAGTTATTTTGCTGTGTTGGCCGAAGCGTATTCGCCCCTTGATCCGGGGTGTAAGCCGCGAAGAAATCGAGGCTGCTTTTACGGGTTGGCGGATCACCGACGTGGAGCCGTCCTTCTTCAAGCTCCCCCCACCATTGGAGTGGGCGCTGCGCCCGAATGAGCACTGGTACCGCCTGCAGCGCGCATGAGGTTGATGCGCCGTTTAACAACCGGTTGCAGCGGATCACCGCGGAACCGGGGCGTGATATGCTTACGAGAACGTCTTCATCCGACTTTTAGTTGACATGATGGTGTTCCTCTAGCAGGATAAATTGTATGAATCTAAACCTTGCGTACAAAGTTTCTCGAATTATCATCATTCCATAGGAATGGTGGGAATTTTGAGGCGTTTGTAATTTATTAAACCCACCCCAGAGAGGTGGGTTTTCTATTTCTGCCTCATGGGAATAAATCATATAAAGGAGGCAGTATGAAAAACCTGAAGGTTGGCGTGATGGCAATTCGGTACTAAAAGGAACTCTTAAGAGCGATAAAGTTTTACGGCGATACCCAAAATTTTGGAAGGATGATTTCATTGCCAGATTAGAAAATTTTCAGATAGACAGTTATTATACATAGTTACGTCGGCCTCTGAGCTGAATAACTTTGTGTACCGAAATATAAAATAGATACCTGTAACAATCCAAGGCAGGTGCGTTATGTGTCCGAGTTACCCGCGAACAGTAGATAACTATAAGGATTACAGTGAAAGAGATTACCAGAATAAATCATATCGGTATTCGTGTAGCCAATCTCGAGGCTTCTCGTAAATTCTATGAGAAGCTTGGTTTTGAATTCATTGCTGGGCCAATCGGACCTGAACCGGTAGCGATTATGGAGCATCCATCAGGAATTAACATAAATTTTATACTAAACACAAACTCTGATAAATCCGAGAATGTATTAATGGATATTCCGGTAAAGCATTCAGGCTACACACATATGGCGCTAGAGGTGACAAGCCTAGAGACGGTCGAAGATCAATTAGAGCACCACGGGATTGAGATCACAGATGGCCCAATTGTTTTGCCTGATGGGGCAGCGTTTATTTTCGTTAGAGATCCTGACCGCAATGTTATTGAATTTCATAAGCCAGGGAAACGTTAGTAAGTCAAAGCACGCAACTTGGTAAAGCTGTCCCTTTTCTTTGAAAAAAGCCGCCAGCTCCACTAAGCCGGTGTTGGAGTTGTAATAACCAATTGAGGCAGATCTCGCAATGAAAGCCTTCGAGTTAATGGCACAATACAATCAAATGATGAATGAGAATATTTATTCGACTGCTGAAAAGCTCAGTACGACTGAATTAACCGAAGACAGAGGTGCGTTTTTTGGGTCAGTTCTGGGTACACTTAATCATATTCTCGTCGGTGATATTATTTGGCTAAAACGCTTTTCAGTGCATCCTAGAGATTTTGCATCGCTGGTCTATATGAAAGGCCGAGAGCAACCTGAATCGCTTGCAGAATTAATTTATGCTGATTTATCAGCTCTGCATAGTGAAAGAAAAATCATTGATGAAATAATTGTCAATTTTTCAAAAGAGGTAACGCTAGCAGACGCTGATCTCTCATTAAATTATTGCAATACAAAGGGTGAGGAGTTTAGTAAAAATTTCGGCCATCTTTTGCAGCATATGTTTAATCATCAAACGCATCACCGGGGGCAGGTAAGCACTCTCCTTAACCAGCTTGGGTATGATATAGGGGCTACTGATTTACTTATGTGTATTCCGAGTGATCCCCGGATATAACAATCGCAGGCAGTATGCTACGGCCCTTCTGGCTTCCGCGGGGTGGCTTACTTTGCTGCGGGCGTTAGGCGTATACGTACATGAGATCTTTTCCGATAAAATGGAGACCAAATTAACTACGCTGCTCGTCTCGACATTCTATTCTGGGTAAGATCAGCCCGCATGAAGAGCGGGCCGGACTCACTGCACTAAGTTCCCTCGACATTGCTAACATCGCTCTGGCCCAATGGCCCAGCCTATGTATCACAAGCACGCGGTTTCTTTATCGATACAATTTTTGTCTTTCTTTGAGCAGGTGTTTATATCTAATATGTACCAAAAATAGCATCGGGAAAACACGCCATTTAAGATGAGCATCAGAGATATAATCAGTACAAACCATTCTATCCCGTTCAGGTGGGGCTGGAGTGCTGCCCAAACACCCAAAATGAGTCCGAATAGAACTCGAAAAATTCTCTCAATGTTTCCAAGATTCTTTTCAATCATGACGTTCCTCCTTAATTTCCATTATTTACGTGTGGTTACAGTGTTTGGATCTTCAGTAACACAAATATTTTTAATTATTAAGGAATTTCGACTTCAAGGGGCTTTGCGGTAAAACCACAATAGGCGCAGGCATAGTCGTCAAATACCTTTGGTATGTTACCGATCGCCAAACCGCCAGAGCAATTTTCCGAACGGTACTGCGTATCTGGACTGAACGTATCTGGACTGAACAGGCACTCCCCAAAAGAAGTTGAAACTTCTGACATAGACCTATTGGGTTTTATCGGGCTTGCCAGCGTAATGACCGGGTTGATAGGTTGCCGAATAGGGTGTTCTCTGATGTTTCCGGGTTTGGCCTTCCCGGCACGAATGGGGTTGAGACCCACATACGCCATACACGATCGCGGGGCTTCTTCTGTCAACTGTGGCTGAAATGTAAAGCAAGTTTCCCGCAAGTCACCCGTGCACTTGCCTTCGGCATTGGCGAGTCGGGCAATGGGGTCGTTCAGGCATTTCAATTGTGCCCTATGGGTATGAATCAACGATCAGTTCTGGTTGCTATACGCCTTGCGATATTCCGGCGGCGTCATCCTGTGCCCGCCGGTAATCTGTCGCGCTGGCAATGTGTGGCTTGGCCGTGGCCGGTTTGAGGCGTCCGATGCACTTCTCACTCTCCAGCAATAAGAGCTATTGGAAAACAGGATGATCACATTTCTGATCGCTCTCAAGTTCTTTCTCAACACGTGCACCGATTCCACTTTGCTACCCAGCATTTGAAGAATACTGATTCAGCGGCGCTGCAGCTGGGAAAAGTTATTGGTGATTTGTTGTAAGACATCGGAGTCTACAAATGCCAGGGCCTCGGTATTGTTTTTCACATAGGCATCCAAAAATGCGGTGGTGGCACTGTTGAGCATTTTCAGTGCGTCATACTGTGGCGGCTGTTCCCGCTCAGGACGACAGATCAGATTGCCCAGGTAATGATCGGCTCCCTGGGTTATCAAGGCATAGTTCTGGCCGGGTTGGGCGGTATCAAAAGACAGCTTGTGTGCCCGCCAATCGGGCCAAAACTGGGCATTGGCATCCCAGGTACCGGTGGTCAGCATCATAGGGCCTTGCAGATTGACCCAGCTGCTTTCATTGATGACATCGAACATTGGGCCCGGTGGGGAAATCGCAACCATCGCCTTGATGCGTTTGTCGGTGAAGTAGACGTACTCCTCGGTATCGGGATTGAAGGTGCCGGCACCCCCGAACTGTTGTGTGGTGAAGGCGCCAAACGAATGCCCGGTGGCGGCGATACGGCTGGTATCCATTTTCCCCGCGAGACCTTCGACACTGCCTTCCACCTGAGGCAGATGGTCTAACAATTTTGAAAAATCCCTCATTCGCTCTTCGATCAGGCCAAACTGACCGTAGCGTACACTGTTCCAGATCCCTTTTACCATGCCACAGCAATCCAGATGGTTGGGGGCAAGTACCACATACCCATGGCTAACCCAGTGTTCAATGACCGGGTTGTATTTGTCCTTGGTGGACCAGTTACCGTGTGAAAACAGCAAAATGGGGAAAGGGCCTTCGGCATCCGGGTAAAAGACACTGAGGTCGAGTTCTCTGTCATCCAACGATAGGTGAACGTTGGTTTGGGCCACAACGTGTAATGGTCCGGTCTCTGCTTTATAGAGGGAGGCAAGCGCCTCTGGGCTTGCATTCAAGGGTGTGACTTGTGGCAAGGTGACCTTATCACCGCTGCAGCCGCTGAGCCCCAAAATCACTGAACACCACAAAATCGCGACTAACGCCTTAAACCTGTGCATATACTGTTGTCCTTGTCAGAGAATCACACAGGCCTTTTGATGACGCTCCCGGGGGCTGTGAATGCCAATGCCTATAGTGTGTTTACAATAATAAAACAGGGGCATCACCGCTTCATTGACTATACGCAAAATTAACCACAGGAACTGGCCTCCAGACAGGCCAATCTTTAAAGACCCCTTTACGACTTTAATCATTGCAAGCGGTGTTGCATTGCTGGGGGTAAAAATATAACCGGTTGTGCAGTTGTATGTGGATTATGGTCCAAAATACACCGAAAATGCCTATGAAGTGTCAGCGGAAAAGGGATAACAAGACAACCCAGCATTCAGACTTCTTTATTACCCATCCAGACAATACAAACGGACTACTGACGGGCATGGTACTGGTTTCATTGTCTGCCTATCGGATCATCAATGACGTATCGCTTAGTGCACCGATCGGCTCATAAACTGTGATAAACCCTCCGATGTTAAGGGCCCAAACCGCGGGCCCTTCATGCAATTGTTACCGTGTTTGGCAGGTGTCAATCGATTGCCGGCTTATCAGTGGGTGAGATTTTTACATATCTCGGTGATGTGGCGTAAATCGGTTCCACAGCAACCACCCAGCACGGTGAGATGAGAATCCACTTTTCGGATTTTACCCAGTTCCTTACCAAACGCGACCGGGTTGCCGTCATCCAGCGTGTCCGAGTTATCCAATTCGGCGTGGCTCATGCAAGAGGCGTTACCGCGTAACCCCTTCAGTCGCTGGTGCCATGCTGCATGGGTGGCAAATAAGTGATCAAAATGGGTGGGGTGGGCGCAGTTGATCATATAGTACGCTGGCCCCTGATTCGTATGTTGATCCACCTGGGCAATGGCGTGTTCCAGTGTCTCTCCCGTGGGCAGCTTGCCATCGGTCTCCACGGTAAACGAGATACACACCGGTAAGCCGACGCTTTGCGCCGCCTGGGTCACACCAATCGCCTCATCAATATAATTCAGGGTTAGTGCGGCAATCATGTCCACATTGGCGTCGGCAAAGGTGTTGATTTGCGTGCTGTGGTAGGCCTTGGCTTCAGAAGTATTCATGCTGGCACCGGGGGTATAGCCATCACCCCGAGGTCCCAAACAGCCGCTGATCACAATGGGGCTGTGTTCGGTTTCAAAGTCTTCGCGTATGTGCTCCAGCAGCTTAACGGCGGCCAGGTTAAAGTGCCGCAATGCTTCTGGTGTGTCGCCGATTTTTTCACCCCAGTCGGCATTGGCACGCCAGGTGGGGGTTTCTAAAATCAAGCCGACCTTGTAGCGGGAGGCCAGCTGCGCATAATGCTTGTAGTATTCGTACAGCGTGGCGTAGCCATCTTCGTCGCGCAGTAAGTCATATGAGGCAAACTCTGGCAGGTCGTAATTCATGTTGAAACACAGGTCGGTTTCCAGACCGCCATCGGTGATACAGACTTGGCCCTGTAGCTGGGGCAGCCGTTGTTGGTAAATGCCCATAGTGTGCTCCTGTAACAGCTTTTTATTATTGACGTTTAAGCTATCTTTTTGGAAAGACAGTGTTTGCTTTGCAGGGTATTAGAGTAAGGATTTTGCTGTTTTTCGGCTAGTGAACCGAAAGTACTTTTTTACCAAAAATTGTTAAAATGTTTTAAAAACAAAGCGTTAGATATGATGTATCCAACAGGCTAAAAATATTTTCGGCCAGGCAAGCCGAAAACTGAACCTGGAGTACAGTAACCATGTCAACCAAAGGCAATATGACACGCAATAAACTCATGGATATTGCCGAACGCCGTATTTTACAAAAAGGGTTTTCGGCGACATCGATTGAGGACATCATTACGGAAGCCGGGATATCCAAAGGCGGCTTTTTTTATCATTTTGAGGGCAAGGACGATCTTGCCTACGCCTTAATGCAACGCTACCGTGAACAGGATGCGTTTCTTTTCAGTGGTTTGTTTCGGCGCGCAGAAGAGTTGCTGGACGATCCGCTACAGCAAATGCTGTTGTTCATTAAGTTGCTGGCCGAAATGATGGATCAGCTGGAAGACTTGCACCCAGGTTGTTTGGTGGCCTCCTTTACCTACGAATCGCACGAAGTCAATGATCAGGTGAAAGCGATCACCGCCGACAGTGTGATGGATTGGCGTCAATTGTTTTCAGATCAGCTGAATAAAGTCCATCAACACTATCCGCCCAAACTGGACGTGAACACGACGGATCTCGCGGATCTTCTGTCGACCGTGATCGAAGGGGGGATTGTGGTCTCCAGAGCCATCGGTGATAAAAAACTTCTGGTGCGCCAGCTGTTGGAATACCGTAACTACATTCGGTTGTTGTACGAGGCGTAACACAGTCAAATACAAGGGGCAGTGGAGCGGTGTTTGATAGAGCGGTATCTGTAAGCGAGATCAAGATATGTTTCTGATCAAAGCGATAGCGATCTGGTTTGTGATGGTGTTGGCTGCAATGGCAAATGGCATTTTCAGGGAGAAAATAGTAACCGTTTATCTGGGGCAGTCAGTGGCATTACCCGCTAGCGGGATTTTGCTATCTGTTTTTATTTTGATCATTGTTTATAACGCCATCGATTATATCGTGCCAAAAAAAGCCTCCATTTTTTTAACGCTTGGCGTGTTTTGGGTTAGCCTGACATTGATGTTTGAATACGGATTTGGTTACTTTGTTCTAGGGGCAGAGATCAGCCAAATAAACCAGGTGTTTAATGTCTCCAGTGGCAACCTGTTTGTGTGGGTTGTGGTCGTGACTCTATTGAGTCCGCTACTCATTGCGTATTTAAAAGGGTATATTGGGAATGATCGATAACCCGTTCAGGGATGTGTAGACACCGTATAAAAGGAACCCTGTGAACTTTATCACTCGCTACTTAAAGAACAGAGCCATCAAATCGTATGTGCTCAAGCTGGCACCGTTGAGGGTAAAACGCTATGGCGTATCGGATCAATACACGGTCGGTCAGATTGCACGAACGATTCAAACAATAGAGAAACAATAGAGGGACAGGCACCGCCGAATAAAGTGGCCAGCGCAGCCTAAACCGCACCACGAGGACAACAGGATATGGATAATACAAGCAAGCCGATGTTCTGGCGCGATGCGCGCATGCCCTACGTGGAACTCCGCAAGGTCGGGGATGGACGCAAGGTCTGCTACGCCCCACACAGCCATACCCAATGGTCCCTGGGCGCCATCATCGAGGGTCACTGTACGTATCTCTATCGCAACGATCAGTTTAAGGTCGGTGCCGGGACTCTGGTAATGATGAATCCAAACTGGGTACACGCCTGTAACCCGATCGACAATCAGCCCTGGGGTTACCTGATGCTGTATGTTGACACCCAATGGCTGACGGACTTGCGATATTCGGCAGGTCTTCTGGACACCCCTTGCTGGCAGGATATCTCGACAGCCATTGTTCCGGATGCCAACTGGTATGCGGGCTATTGCCAGATGGTGGAATGCTTGCTGGATGCGAAACGCGAGTGTCAGGAAAAGGAAACAGTGGTGGTGGATTACCTCACCGCCTTGATGTGTGAACTGGCGGACAAGGCGGCGCAACCCTTATCGCCAGTACCTGATCGTTTGCAGGCGTTGGCGGCTTACTTGAAGCATTATGACGGCGCGGAGGTGTCGCTGGAAACGCTGTGTGAACGCTCCGGGTACAGCCCTGGTCATCTCATCCGCAGTTTTAAACAGTATTTTGGTTTCACGCCCCATGCGTATCTGATCAATTCCCGCATCCAGCGCGGACAGCAGGAACTGAAACGCGGCACGTCTATTGCCGATACGGCACTGAACATGGGATTTGCCGATCAGCCCCATTTTCAACGTACTTTCAAGCGGCTGCTGGCCGCGACGCCCAAGCAGTATCGAGAGTCTTTACTTAACCAGAAAAAAAACACTGCTGGCGGCCAGTAACAGCGCCAGTAGCCGATTGAGGCTGACCAGTAATCCGGGGCGATGAATGTAGCGTCGCAGGTAGGCGCCAGCGTATACCCAACAACTCAGCGACAGCCAGCAGAAGGGCAGGTAGAGCGCCGCAAACACCAGGATCTCA
Source organism: Pseudomaricurvus hydrocarbonicus (assembly GCF_011602365.1). Taxonomy (GTDB): domain Bacteria; phylum Pseudomonadota; class Gammaproteobacteria; order Pseudomonadales; family Cellvibrionaceae; genus Pseudomaricurvus; species Pseudomaricurvus hydrocarbonicus. Next base: position 42,853 of record NZ_JAAONZ010000006.1, on the reverse strand, counting down.
TAGACATTATGCCCACTGGTGTAAGCCCCAATGCCCGAGGCGGACGCCAGCCAGGCTTTGGGGTTGAGCCACTGCATGATGGCACCGGCCATAAAGCCCGGTGGCTTATGGTGTTCTTCGTCAGTCAGCTGGCCGTTATCGAGCCACAGCTGAATGCTCAGATACAATAAGAAGGCGACGCCCATCCAGCGCAAGAGGGTGTTAAACCCGGGGACGACCGTCAGCACGGAGTAAAGTCCTAAACCTATGGTAACAAAGAGAATGATGAAGCCCAGAGTTGCCCCGGTGACGAAGATCAGTCCTCTGTGGAGAGGGTAGCGGGTACCGCTGCTCAAACAGACCAGATTAACAGGGCCCGGTGAAATGGAGGCCGCCAGGGCAAATGCCGACATGGGTATAATCAACGATAGCATCAAGACTGGTCTCCGGGTTTGTTGGCTTCTGGTCCAGTGTGGGATAATGCCGGGGAGAAGTATTGAATAAAATTGCTAAACAGGCACGATTACTGGATGTGTGCCTGCAATGCCTCCCCGATGGGGAAAACAGGCTGCCCTTAGAGGGTTAATCCTCCGGGAAAAATTCATGGCACTAATTTCAGGTTGGCTAGGGCTGTGTTGCTCTGTGCTTGGCATCTTATCTATCTTGCTTCGCCACAAAATACCCCCGGAAGACCTTATATTAAGGGGACCTGAATCCGTTGTTCTTACGGTTTTTGATTATGGTGAATGTCTGTTGGTCGGGAATACCTTATAGCGTGGGCTGGGGGGATTTGGGGCAGTGAGGACAGCAGTGAATCCTGATGCAACCATACAGTGACGGGTAACGCTGATATTCATCAAACAACAGAGGGACGGCGAATCAATAGAGCTCAATAGAGGGACAGGCGCCGCCGAATAGAAACCGCCGAATAGAAACCGAGAGCAGAGGGACCGGCATCGCTGAACTACTACCCCTTAGTTACCTATTTTGCATTTTGGCGTTAAAAACGCTTCGTTAGACGACTGTAAACAGGTCAAAACACTTAATTCCCTGGAGCTATAAATCGATATCATGACGAGAAAAACATTAAGTTTGAAGACCAAAAAACCTAAAGACGTCAAACCCGCAGATGAGGTGGCTGAGGGTCTGTTTCCTGGTGATCCGAAGAAGCGTTTTTTAAATGGCGTAGCCATCCATCCTACTCCGTGTATTCGACTGGAATCCGGTTCTCAGCATCTCTCTATGCGGGCGATGGATTTGATTACACCCATAGGCATGGGGCAACGAGGATTGATTGTTGCTCCACCTGGCTCTGGTAAAACAACGATGTTGAAACATATTTGTCAGGCGGTGGCGGAGGCTTATCCCGAGATAAAACTTTATGCGTTACTTATTGATGAGCGGCCGGAAGAAGTGACTGACTTTAAGCGCGGCGTGCCGGCAGAGGTACACGCTTCATCCTCGGATGAAAGCTATGCCGAACACGTCCGTGTGGCCGATAACCTTATTGACATCGCCATTCAGGAAGCCGGTGAAGGTCATGATGTGATGATTGTTGTTGATTCTCTTACCAGGCTCTCACGAGTACACAACGCAGACCGCAAGAGCAGCGGTCGAACCATGTCGGGTGGGATTGACGTCAGGGCTCTGGAAATCCCACGAAAAATATTTGGTGCCGCTAGAAATATTGAGAATGGCGGATCGTTGACGATTCTGGCGACCATACTTGTGGACACCGGAAGTCGGATGGATCAGGTGATCTTTGAGGAGTTCAAGGGTACCGGCAATATGGAAATCGTTTTATCGCGAGAGGCTGCGGGCCAGCGTATTTTCCCCGCGCTGGATATTGCTAAAAGTAGTACGCGCCGTGAGGAGCTTCTTCTTGAACCCAAAGATATCGAAAAGGTCAGAATGCTACGAAGGTCACTCACCCATCTTAAACCGGTAGAGGGCGCTAGAAAGCTGGTTGAGTTATTAGAAAAATACCCTACCAATAAAGAGCTGCTGAACGCATTTTCAGCCACATAGTGAAAGGCTTAAGCCAATAAAGCCAATAGAGGGACAGGCACCGCCGAATACTGACAGTATCGATTCTGCGTCAGAACGCAAGAGCTGTTTGGGAGCGTTGATCATTGTTTTGGCCGAAACGGGTGATAGACTCATACTATGGTTTGGGTTCATAGTTTTCGCTGACTGAGAAATGAATTGAGAGACGATAAATTACGAATTACAGGACAGGCATCGCCTAATTGGGTTTTAAAAATCAGGTTTTAATAATAGGCTTTACTATTAAAATTTAAGTAGCAGCCACAACAGAAATCCCAAAGTCAATAACCCCAGTAGCCCTTGGCTGATTAGTCTGTGGCCGTGGGGAAGCTGCATTGCTCCATTGGCGGTATGTTGCTGTTGAGAGTGTGCGAGTTCTTCCATGTGTCGATAGCGAGCCATGAAATAATCCAGCTCTTTCATCGTGACTTGAACGTCTAGTTTGAACAGCACAAAAATCTCGATATCGTTTAAGAGATCTCTGGATCTTCCGAATCGACGCTGCGAAAACCGTTCCCCAATGATCGGCGGGGCGCCAAACCAAGCTGTCGACTGATAGAGCTCCTGGGCTTGCCGGTACCATTCGGTAAAGGCTTTGCTGCGATAGGCCCGTGGATTATCGCTTATTTTCTTTAGGCCTTGTTTGACCTCAACCAGTAGCAGCGCGAGTGGTGGGTGCCGGCTAGTGCCGGTGGGCGGAGCGCAGTTTGTTTGCTTGGAGACACAAGTGGGCATCACTTTCAGGGTTCCATAAGGGAGAGATTTCTTTACTCAGACGAGGTCCTCGACAAAGAGAATATAGCGCTGTTGGCGGTTTCTGAAAGTGAGCCGTGTCAAAAATTTGTCAACAAGAATGTGCGACACCGCTCGTTATTTTAAAAAGATCACAACGGTTTGGCAATCCGGTGGTGGGAGTCATCTCCGCTCCCGGTATGCGGGATGAGTTGGTATCCGGTATGCTTGGCTGCCTAAGCGATATCGTTTCCAATGATATGCAAGATGATAATGCCATTTGGATTACCGAAGTGTGAGAAAGTAAAGCGAGTTATGCCGCGTCTCTCTCGTTAACGTCTGTAAAAGAGGCTATTGCAATGGGAGGGCCTTTGATCACGGGGTTTGGCGAGCGCTTTGAAACTGTGCCAGTAGGTGGCTACGGTGTATAAGCAAACTAACCATCAGCGGAAAAATACACCGTCCCCGACGGAGCCTGCGTACCTAGCACTAGCATCTTGTATAAAGCGCATAAAGTAAGTTGACCCCGTTGTGAGCTTGACGGGCCATCATTGAGGAGTAGCATCGTTTGCCGGAATTAAAAACCTTTAGCCTTTTCCTGGTTACCGCACTGGCTGAAATTGTTGGCTGTTATTTTCCGTATCTTTGGTTACGTGAAGGTAAGTCGGTCTGGTTATTGGTGCCAGCCGCTCTCAGTCTGGCGGCATTTGCCTGGTTGCTGTCATTACATCCTACCGCTGCGGGTAGGGTTTATGCCGCGTATGGCGGTGTCTATATCTTTGCGGCTATTTTGTGGTTGTGGCTAGTCGATGGTATTCGTCCAACAACGTGGGACATGGTCGGTTCCGGGGTTGCTCTGTTGGGTATGGCAATTATCATGTTTGCCCCCCGTAGCGCATAACTGTATCCAAAATTCCTGCTGTGATCGCACAGGAAAGGGGACGATTCTGTCGAGTATTCAGCACGGATCACCAGCGGGTAGAGTCTGACTCAGTCGTTTTTTGCTGGGGAAACTTCCCGCTTTCGGTAGGCATGAGGAGTGGATTGCCAACGTGTTAAGCGTTCATCATCTGTCGCAGGGATTGTTCAATCTGTCCACCACAGTAGTCGCGACCGTATTCACTCCTGTGTTGCGTGAGAAATGCCTGGATGGCGGGGCGGGATTCGATTCTTTGGCACAGGTTGGCGATGTGTGGGGCGCACTCTATAAGATCGGCTTTCAATGCGGGAAAGGAGTAAACCATCGTGCCAAACAGGGCGGTGGTGGCTATATCGGCCACGGAGAGCGTTGAACCCAGCAGAAAACCGCGATTGTCCTTAAGGTTATGCTCTCTACCTGTGTTTTCAAACAACACCATCCAGTCTGCCAGACGCTGATAGCGAAATTCTTCCCAGCGCTTGGGAGTCCACATCAGCATGCCGTTGCTGTTGGTGATTTCCATCAGCACATCGTTGCAATCCAGAAGGGTTTTTAAGGCCAGTGTCAGCCGCTCCGGACGTTTGGGTAGATAATCATGCCTGTGCGCGAGGTGCATGAGACAGGCGGGCATCTGCGAAAAGTATTTTTTCCGTTGGCAGTCGTACAGATAGGGTGGGGCCATGCCGGGATGATGAATGCTCAGGCTTTTTGCAGGGTAGATCTCCAGGGCATCCAGTCGCGAGTATCGAGCACCCATGTCTTCCAACAACAGCTGGATAAAAATCCCTCGAAAGGGTAACTCCCAGTAGTAAAGTTTGTAGTCCACCATGGCATGATCCTGCTAATCATAAAGGATTGTTGCCCCCTGACCATGACAAGCATCATCGTTATTAGGAGGTTTTCTCAAACCTCCTAAGGAGCGGCTGCGGGTACCGCTCATTCGGTGATTGGTTAAAAGGGCACGTCATCATCGTAGGCATCCAGCGGCGGCCCCTGATCGAAGCCCGGAGGCATGGAGTCGTTCTGGACATTCTGGGTCATGGGCTCAATGCGCCAGGCCTGCAAACTGTTAAAACATTTCTCGGGTTTGCCGGGAGGTGACCACAGGCGGCCATTAAGGTTGAAGTGAACTTTGATCTCGTCGCCGAGATTGTAGGCGTCCATGATACCGCAGTTATCTTTTACCAGCTCCATGGCCAGGTAGTTGGGATAGGCCTCATTGACGCCTTCACCGGTTACCCTGATCACAAATTCACGCTTGATAAAGCCGTTGTTGCCGTATTCCGTGGTGTCGCCAATGGAGTGGATAACACCCTGTGTTTCGAAGCTATTTGACATGGTTTGATCCTGATTGCTGAGCGCCTATTCTAGCATCATTCGGGGGGAGATTTGGGGGTGTAGAACGCTATACACGGCGTGAGCCAACGTGCTGATGGGACAGGCACCGCCAGTTCTGGACAGGCACCGCCAGTTCTCAGCAAATCTCAGCCAATCTCAGGCAGCCAATCTCAGCCAATCTCAGGGACAGGCACTGCCCATGGCCAACGTGCCTGTCCCTCTCGTTTGGTCCCTCTCGTTTGGGGTCCGCCCTCTGGCCCGGCCCGCTTTGACCACCCCGGCCTCTTGCCCAACTTGAGGGTTCAGACACTTTTTTAGCATTTTTTGTCTGAGGTATTTGCCATTTGTTAAAATATGAGTAATTATTCGCATTATGGGTTGGGTATGTTTTTGACTCTGTTAAGGCATGGCGCTCCGGAAGGGGGTTGGTGCGTTCAAAAGCCCTGAATTATGGGTATGGATATATTTGGGAGTTTGTATGAATGATGTAGGTGTCTTCAGATGGCTGGTGGTTTCCGCGATGACTTGCACACTGTGGGTATCAAGTGCTTTAGCCCGCGCTGAGGGCTGGGATATGGAGCCCCGTGACCCACCGGGTTATGAGCTGGTGATGCAACTGGTGGTGACCTGCACGGAACCTGAAACCATGGGTGGGTCGTCGGATAAGAGCAAGGATGGCATACGCGATGAAATCTGGCCGATTGTCGGTGGCAAGTTCGTGGGTAAAGGTATTCGAGGGACCGTAGTACCCGGCGGTGGCGATTTCCCAGTGGTTCGCCCTGACGGTGTAGTGGTGGTTGACGCACTGTATCGCTTAAAAACAGACGATGGGGTCACGATCATCATCCACAACAAAGGGCTCGCCTATGAGAGTCAGCCCGAGGTTGAAAAGTATCGTCTAGTGCCAGAATTTATTGCGCCGCAAGGTAAATATGACTGGTTAAACAAACACGTGTTTGTGTCAACTCTGGTGTGGCCGGTGCCTGAATCCATGAAGGTCACCCATAAACTGAATGAAAACGACCGTTTGATCGAAGTGTACAAGGTGCTTTGAGTTACCTTGAACCTGTAGCGACTGGGTTAAGCATTTACGATTGCGTTAACCGGAGGACGGCACGCCTGAGTTGCAGGTCGTCCGGTTGGATGCGGATGGTAAAACCGAGTTTTTTCATCAGGGCGAGCATGCCTTGATTCTCGGTCAGTATCTCGCCTTCCATCTCGGTTAACCCGCGCTGTCGTGCAACCTTGATGAGTTCCAGCATCAACCTGGATCCGATCCCCTTGTGATGCCAGTCGTCGGCAACCACCAGGGCAAATTCGCAACTGGTGCCGTCGGGGTTGGTCATATAACGGGCAACGCCGACGACAGTTTCCTGTTGTTGATGAATGACCATGGCAACGAACGCCATCTCCAGGTCATAATCGATCTGGGTAAACCGCATCAGCATCTCCGGCGTGAGTTTGTTGAGCGTTTGCATAAACCGGAAATAGATACTTTGTGGTGACAGACGGCGGATAAAATCCTGCTCCAGGCTGGCGTCTTCCGGCCGAATAGGGCGGATCAACAGAGTGGTGCCATCGGCCAATTCAGCGTTGGATTCGAGAGCTGCCGGATAAGGGTGTACCGCCATGTGAGCATAGGGGCGGGTAGTGGCTGGCTGGGCATCCACTTGTATTTTGACATCAACCACCAACGCGCCCTGATCATCGGCAATCAGGGGGTTGATGTCGATTTTACGAATCTCCGGTATTTCACACACCAGTTCCGACACTCTGAGCAGTACCTCTTCAAGAGCGTTGAAATCAATGGCCGGCATCCCCCGAAACGCTCGCAGCAATTTGTTCACTCGTGTCCGGCTGATCATGTGTTGGGCGAGAAATTGGTTCAACGGGGGCAGGGAAGTGAAAGGATCCTGCATCACTTCAGCTATGACGCCTCCCGCCCCAATGCTGATGGCGGGTCCAAACACCGGATCGCGTACCACCCCAATCATCAACTCACGACCGTGAGCCCGACGGTACATGGGCTCCAGGGTCACGCCCTGGATTTCGGCATCGGGGTATTGCTCCCTTACGGTGGCCAGCATTTCGTGAAAGTTGTGGCGTACCGTCGCGGCACTGCTGATGTTCAGGCGAACCCCTCCCACATCCGACCGGTGCTGGATATCTGGCGCGTTAATTTTCATGGCCAGCGGAAATCCCAGCGTCTCTGCGGCGATCAGGGCATCGTTGGCGTTACTGGCGTAAATTGCCGGGGCCAGGGGCAGGTGAAATGCACGTACCACGGCGCGGCTTTCCAGACTGCTGAGGTGTTGCCGGCCGCTGGCCAGGGCCTCTTCGACGATCAGGCGAGCGCCAGCGATATCCGGATTGCGGTGTTGCGTAAAGGGGCCGGGTACTTGCATCAGCAATTGTTGGTTGCGTTGGTAGCTGGTTAATAGCGCAAAAGCACCGACGCAGAATTCGGGGGTGTCGAAATGGGGAAGGTTATGTTGACGAAACAAGCGGTTTGCCTCGGCAACCTGTGCGCTGCCCATCCAGCAGGCAATCACAGGTTTCGGGCTGTTCTGAGAGGTTTCGATCACCAACCTGGCCACGGCAGTGGCATCTGTCATGGTCTGAGGGGATAACAGCACTAGCACGCCGGCCACCTTACCGGCCTGCAAGCAATGGTTGAGTGCAACCTGGTAATGTTCGGCCGTGGCGTCTCCCAGCAGATCCAACGGGTTAGCGTGTGACCAGTTCGCCAGCAGGTGTGGATTGAGTTGGTCGAGATCGGTCTGTTCCAGCTCGAACAGGGGAACCTCCAGCTCCACGGCTCTGTCACAGGCCATGATGGCGGGTCCGCGGCCGTTGGTGATGATCGCCAGCTGATCGCCTTTTACGTGGTAGTGACGTCGAGACAGGATTTCGGCGGCATTGACCATTTGTTGTATGGTATAGGCCCTCACGGCCCCCGCCCGTCTGAGTGCGGCATGAAAAACATCATCACTGCCGATGACCGCGCCGGTATGATGGATGGCGGTTTGCAAGCCTTGTTGGAAACGCCCGGCTTTGACCACGACCACCGGCTTGATGCGCGCGGCAATTCGCAACCCACTGATAAAGCTGCGTGCATCTCGTATGGCTTCAATGTACAACAGGATGGAATGCGTGCTGGGGTCCATGGCCAGATAATCCAAAATTTCTCCGAAACCGATATCGGCGACATCCCCCAGGGAAATGACCGCAGAATAGCCCAGTCCTTCCGCCCGGGCCCAGTCGATGGCGGCTGTACATAAGGCACCCGATTGTGACACCAGCGCCATGTGACCCGGATTGGCCATTTGCTGAGTGAAGGTGGCATTTAGCCCTTTTTTAGGAAGCATCAATCCCAGGCAATTGGGGCCGAGAATACGAACGCCATATTGGTGGGCGTACTTCATCATTTCCGCTTGCAGCTTTGCCCCCGTGTTTCCCGCGGCGGTTTCCCCCAAACCGTCGGATAAAATAATGGCCGCATTGACGCCTTCAACGCCACATTGACGAATGATGTCTGGCACCGTAGCAGCGGGGCTGATGATGATGGCCAGATCCACAGGCTGCTGTATGTCGTTGATGGATTTGTAGGCTCGGTGGTTTTGTACTGTGCTATGGTTGGGATTTACCGGGTAGAGTTTACCTTTGAACCCACACGCCAAGAGATTGCGGAATATGATGCTGCCCCGTGAGTGCTCCCGTTCAGAGGCACCCAGTACCGCGATGGATTTGGGGTCAAACAAATGATTCAGGTAATGTGGGCCCATGAGGTAATATTTCGCCTAATTCGTTAAATCACATTGCACTATGTTTTTTCTCGACAGGTCTTGTCCTGAAACAACTTATAGAATGGTTCCTGACCTTATAAAATAGCGCCTGGCCTTATAGAATGGTTCCGACCTTATAAAATAGCTCCTGACCGTATAAAATAGTTCCGGCCAAGATTTATAGAATAGTACCTGACTCAGGTTTATAAAAATGACGCTAGCGGTTATCTCTCACAGTGATTGTTTGTTACATGAAAATTTTTCTGGCCATCCCGAGCGGCCTCAACGGTTATCCGCGATCAATGATCAGCTGATCTCATCCGGGCTGGACGCGGTTTTACGCCATGTAGATGCCCCCCTGGCCACCCGCGAACAGCTGTTGAGAGCACACAGCGAAGGCTATGTGGATGATGTTTTTGCGCGTTCCCCCAAACAAGGATCCGTGGAACTGGATCCGGATACCATGATGAGTCCCCACAGTTTGCAGGCGGCATTGCGCGCGGCGGGTGCCGGTATCAAAGCGCTGGATTTGGTGTTTGCCGGTGAAGTTCAATCCGCGTTTTGCAGTGTGCGTCCACCGGGACATCACGCGGGTAAGGATTTCGCCATGGGCTTTTGTATTTTCAACAATGTGGCTGTGGCCGCCGCCCATGCCCTGGATCATTATCAGTTGGAGCGTGTGGCGATTGTGGATTTTGATGTGCATCATGGCAACGGTACCGAAAATATTTTCAGTCAAGAGCCCAGAGTTTTATTCTGTTCCAGTTTTCAACACCCTTTTTACCCGCACAGCGGGCATCAAAGTACCGACAATCACATGGTGAGCGCGTTGCTTGCATCCGGCTCGGGGGGGGATGAATTTAAAGCGAAAATACAGGCATCCTGGTTGCCGGCATTGCATGAGTTTAAGCCCCAGCTGGTGTTGATTTCCGCAGGCTTCGATGGGCATATTGAAGATGATATGGCAGAGTTAAACCTGACCGAAGCGGATTTCTCCTGGATTACTGAGCAGATCAAAGTGATTGCCGATACTTACGCTGAAGGCCGCATGGTGTCTTTTCTGGAGGGGGGCTATGCGTTATCGGCCCTGGGGCGCTCGGTGGTTGCGCATCTCAAGGCCATGATGGGGTAAACCTGTTCCCCAGAATGGATGCGAATCTATTCCCGACTCGACACGGGAATTGCCGTGGGTCGGCGGCTGCAGTGTAAGGCTGGACCGCCAACGTGTTTGACCTGTGACAAATGGCAGTAGTGGCGCCCGTGTTACCCTCTCATTAAAGTAACGCCCCCCCCTTTTTCATTCCGCAGTTGTGAATCGTTTTTCACGGATGGTCTCCGCGGTTGTTCAGAGTTCTTGAGTGCTTTTTATGCAAGCGGAAAATTTCTCGCTACTGGATGCTTCTTTGGTCGCTGTCTCCGTGATTGTTGCCCTCATTATGCTTCGACCTGCCATTCGCGATGCTGCCTTCTGGCGGGCTACCGTGACCCCCCTGGCCTCGATCATTGGCAGTGGCTTTTTGATTGTCGCCCCACTACTGGCCAATATTGCCGGCGTATGGTCGATAGTGTGCATTGTCGCTATTGTGCTGCTGTCATTTTGGGTGGGCTCCGTTATTCGTTTCAATATTCTCCACCATGGTCATGCAGGCTCTGTTAACGGTAACGATATCGGTAACGGCACAGCGGCAAAACTGGAACGCCTGTCGGATATCGCCTTAGCGTTCGCCTATGTGATTTCCGTGACGTTTTACGTGCGCCTGATGAGCGGTTTTATTCTCACAGGTGTTGATGCCTATACCCCGTTTAATGCCAATGTACTGGCATCAATTGTACTGTTGTTTATCGGTTGCTATGGCTGGTCTCGTGGACTGCGCGGGCTGGAGCGCCTGGAGGAGTACTCGGTCACCATCAAACTGGCGGTTATTGTGTCGCTGTTATTGGGGCTTATGCATTACGATGGCCGCCGCGGTTTTGATTTGACGGATTTTTCTCCAATCCATGTCGGCGTCTGGGAAGGCGCTCGCATGTTGGCGGGAATGCTGTTGATTGTGCAGGGGTTTGAAACCTCGAAATACCTCTCTGCTGCCTATGATGCTCCTCTGCGAGCCCGCTCCATGCAGCTTGCGCAAGTTCTGGCCGGTGTGATTTACATTGCTTTCGTCGCGCTGGCCCTGCCATTGATGGCTCCGTTTACACGGCAGGCAGCCACTGAGACGGCGATCATCGGACTGTCGGCGAACATCACTTTGGTACTGCCGATTATGCTGATTGTGGCGGCTACCATGAGCCAGTTCAGTGCCGCCATCGCGGATATTATTGGTGCTGGTGGGGTGGTGGAAGATGTTGGGCGCAACAAAATACCGGCTCGGCTCAGCTACCCGGTGTTAACGATGTTGGCCGTCGCGCTGATGTGGAGCAGCCATATTTTTGAGGTGGTCACCTTCGCCTCTCGGGCCTTTGCATTTTATTATCTGCTGCAGACCCTTTTGGCCACACGCCTGGCCTATATCATGATGGTTGGCAGACAGCGCCAGTGGTTGGTGTTTGCTTATGGCAGCTTGTCAGTTGTGCTGCTGTGGGTTGTCTTGTTTGCGATACCCGTCGTTGCTTAAATCAGCCTGCTGCTTATCGGGTCATTTCAGGCTCAGAAAAACCTGTTGCGCAACCTTAACAGCAACATGGGTATTATCAGGTCGGGCACTGCCAGACCAGATCCTGTCAGCCGGTAAAACACCCCCTCCCTTGAGTGAATATTCACTACACTTGTAGGTATTTCCCCGTGTACCCGTTAAAAGGCGCATCCTATGGAGGCTGCAAGTTGATGGCAGCGGATGCACTATCGTTGGCAGTGGTTTGTGAGGTGTCTTTTACCTACAACTTGCAGGAGTAGCGTCATGAAAATCAAGTCGGTTTTATGGTATTTACTTGGCTGTGTGTTGGTCTGTAGCCATGTCTCAGCCGGCCCCTTTGACAAAGGACGTTGGCTGGATCTCACCCACGATTTTTCTGAAGAAACCGTGTATTGGCCCACCTCGGAAACCTTTAAAAAAACCACGGTATTCGAGGGGCATAATGAGGCGGGTTACTATTATTCAGCCTATAACATCAGTACGGCCGAACACGGGGGGACTCACATAGACGCCCCGATTCATTTCTTCGAAGGACGTCATACGGTCGATCAAATTCCCATCGATCAGTTGATCGGTGTGGGGGTGGTGATCCGGGTAGACGATCAAGCCCGCAGCGACCGCAATTACCAGTTCTCGGTTGAAGACATTAAAGCCTGGGAACGTCAGCACGGCCGTTTGCCCGAGCATTGCATCCTGCTGATCGATACCGGTTCCTCTCAGTATTGGCCCGACAAAAAAGCCTATATGGGAACCGATCAGCGTGGAGACGAGGGCGTCAAGCAACTGAGGTTTCCGGGCATTCATCCCAAAGCGGCCCAATTTCTGGTAGGCGAGCGCAAGATCAAGGCGGTGGGGATCGATACGCCGAGCCTTGATTACGGTGGCTCCCGTCGCTATCAGACACACCAAATCCTGTTTGAGCACAACATTCCAGGCTTCGAAAACGTGGCCAACGTGAGCCAGCTGCCCGAAACAGGGTTTACGGTTATTGCCCTGCCCATGAAAATCCGGGGCGGCAGTGGTGGCCCGCTGCGAATTGTGGCTTTCGTGCCGAAAGACTAGGTGTGGATTCAGACAGTCGGTGGGCATCTGGATATCGCTTAATCGCTTAAAAACTTTGAAAGCAGCAGCGGCTGACAATTCAATTATACTCAATAAGTGCGGGGTTAAGGTTCTACCCTCAGCCAGAGTTATCCCGGTTATTGAAAAGGTCGCCAGATGAGCTTTCAAGGATCTATCAGTAATATCGCCAAACGACTTCAGGGGGAGTCCTCATCCGTATGGGAAGTGCATGATAAAGCTTGTGCGATGGCGGCCCGGGGCGAAGACGTTATTCTTCTGTCGGTTGGAGATCCGGATCTTGATACCCACCCGGACACGGTGGATTACGCTATTCAACAGCTCAAAAAGGGACGTACTCACTACGCACCGGGGATGGGGGAGTTAAGTCTGCGAGAGGTGATTGCCGACATAGAATCCAGAACCTCTAAACGCCAATGTGGCCCTGAAAATATTCTCATCTGCCCCGGTGCCACCAATGCCATCTACACGGTCATGTCTTGCCTGTTGAACGTCGGCGATGAGGTTGTGGTGGCCGATCCTATGTATGTGGGTTATTTCGGTATTTTTGACAGTGTCGGCTCCCATGTCATTCGGGTTCCGCTGCAGACCAATAATAACTTTGAACTGGACGTCGATTTGCTGACCGCAGCGGTCACCGACAAGACGCGGGTTATTTTCATCAATACTCCCGGTAACCCTGCGGGCAATATGATTAAGCCTGCTCAGTTGCGTCAATTGGCAGAATACTGCTATCAAAAAAATATCTGGCTCGTGAGTGATGAGGTTTATTCCATGATCACTTTCGAGGAGAAACACACCTCATTGTTGGCCGCGGCAGAACATCTGGATAACATCATTGTTATTGATGGGCTGTCCAAGTCTCACTCGATGACCGGCTGGCGGTTGGGCTGGATTGTCGCTTCGGTGGCGTTGCAAAAGGAGCTTTTGAATTTCGCCTCGGCCACCATCTTTGGCTGTTGTCAGTTTGTGCAGGATGCGGGGGCTTTTGCCCTTAAGAATGACGCGGCATATATGGCTGAAATTCGTCAGGCCTATAAAATACGTCGCGACTATGCAGCAGAAAGAATTGCTACTATTGACGGGCTCCATTGCCAGCCACCGAAAGCAGGCATGTTCATGATGGTCGATGTGTCAGCGGTGGCTGCTGACGGAGAGGCGTTTGCCAAGGGTTTGTTAAAGCAAGAAAAGGTTTCAGTGTTGCCCGGTTCGGGTTTCGGTGAATCGACCCGGGACTATGTCAGAGTCTCACTGACGCTGCCAACAGAGTCTCTGGGGCAAGCCTTTGACCGCATAGAGCGCTATGTTAAAAAATTAACGGGAGCCTAATGGACGAAGCCTAACGGACGAGAGAGTGGGATTCCGACAGTCTGCGTTTGCCGGTTGATTGAATGCGCGGCACGCGAGAGACGAGGAGACCCCAGCGTGCCACAAGGTGTTTTAAACCCGGTTATTGTTTCGGTTTGTAGCTAAACTTCTGCCCACTGATGGTGGCTTCGTACATCAACCCGCCTTTCGCCACCGTGAAGACAGCAACGCCTTTGCTATAGCCGCCTGCGGTGCTGGCGTCATTCTTGCCACCACTGATGCCGGTCGTGCTGCCCCCGGCAGTGGAGGTTGAGGCAGACGCGCCTGCAGTGATGGCGACGGCCGAGGCACCGGCACCAAATTCAAAATTGCCACTGGTAAACTCGTCAAATGCTCGCTTATCCTGAAAAAAGATAATCTGGCTGTACGCTTGAGCGCCTAACTGCCAGCCAATGGACAGTTGGGTCATTGAGGTATCTCCGACGTAAACACCCCCTTTATAAACGCGTCCACTGCCGTGTGCAGCCCCAACGCCGACACCGCCTTTACCGATGGTTGGCAGCAGGGCGTAACCGTAGCTTTTGTCGAAATAGGTCCCGCTGGCGCCAGCCTTCTGAAAAACTTCCTTGGCTTCCTGGTATTTGGCGTCATCGTCGTCTGCCCAAACATGGGTGAATGGCAGAGCCAGAATCAGTAGAGCGGTGAAATAGCTGAGAGATATGCGCATTATTTACTCCATGACTTAAGTGACAAAAAATGAACCACACATAAATCACAAGCAACATAGAATAGACTCAGTGTGGATCAGACTGTGGGTCTGATCAGGTGCGTGTGAGTTGCCATTGAGGACCTTTTTCCACAGCCAGTTAAAACTTAGTCAATTGTTTGATTTCTAGATAAGATTAAAAAGTAATAAAAACGAGTTCACGTTCTAATCTCAAGTAAAAGAGCGCCAGCCGCAACGCCGTCGGGTAGACGTCGTTGGTGGATTGTGAACAGTTGACATCGGTTTTTTTAAACTCGTGGGGGCGTCGAGGACTCGCACGGCTGGCAGTGGTCCTCAGAGGCTGGATCTGGAATTGAGTGTGAGTGTGAGTGTGAGAGTAAGATTGAGTGTGGCGAGGTTTTTCGGTCAGTAGGGGGGCTCATTATCGGGTGTAACGCCGTTTCCCCCATGGTGCTGAACGTTGGTCAGCCAGAGGGTATTAAAAAATTGTTGTCGCCACTGGCATATTCGAGATTGTCTTGGTCAGATCGTTCTTTGAGTTGAACTCCGGACAGTTGCCGCCGTCGCGCTTCGGTCAGTAAATACAGGGCTTTGCGACTGGCCTCCTGGGGGGTTAAACCCGCTGAGCGAATGTTGGAAATGCAGTTGCGGGTGGCGTCAGTGAGACCCCTTTGCGGCTGCCAGGTCAGATACAGTCCCATACTGTCGGGTGAGCTGAGTCCAGGTCGTTCACCAATCAAGACCAGCACGCAATGGGCGGCAAGACTCTCACCTACGTGGTCGCCGATGGCAACCCGCCCCTGCTCGACAATGCACAGTGGCGCCAGTTGCCAGGGCGACGCTGACTGCTGAAGAGCAGGCAGCAGTTGCTGTAAAAAGGGCAGGGCGTTTTTTTCGATGGCCAATGCCGACAAACCATCGGCCAGCACGATGGTCAGATCAATCGGTGCAGCGCCAGTGGCCAGATATTGGCTTAGCCGCTGTTGTGAGGTGGTATGTAAACGCCGCCCCAGGTCGGGCCGTTGCAGATAAGTGCCGCGATCCGGGGCGTCACTGTGAAGTCGCAAAGGTGTGGGTTGCGAGGGCCAGGGCAGTTGCGCGAGCTTCTGCGTCAAGCTCTCCACATCAAGGGGTTGGTGCACAGCATCCTGGGCTCTGGCGTGTGCCAGTTGGAACTCCTGCAAGCGTTGAGTCGGTAAACTGGTGCCGGCGCGCCCGAGCCCAATGCGGGCAGCGGTGAAACTGCGCAATGGCTGCCAGGCATTGTCGGTCACCGCGCCGTGCATCGGGTCAGAGGTCATATCTGTCGCCATTAGCGCTCTCCCAGCAGATGTTGTAAGGAGGGACGAAATACGTCGGGCACGTGAGGGTTGAGCCTGAAGCTCTCGGTATCAAGATTGATGCCCACTTTTCTCAGCCAGGCATCGAATTCAGGAGCCGCTTTCAAGCCGAGAACACGACGTACATAGAGAGCATCGTGAAAGGAGGTGGTCTGGTAGTTCAGCATGATGTCATCCGAACCCGGTACCCCCATAATGAAATTACAGCCGGCGACGCCGAGCAAGGTCAACAGGTTGTCCATGTCATTCTGGTCGGCCTCGGCGTGGTTGGTGTAGCACACGTCGCAGCCCATCGGCAGGCCCAGCAACTTGCCACAAAAATGATCTTCCAGTCCCGCTCGGGTGATTTCTTTGCCGTCGTACAAATACTCCGGGCCAATAAACCCTACCACCGTATTCACTAACAGGGGATTGAATTTTCGAGCCACGGCGTAAGCACGGGTCTCGCAGGTTTGTTGATCCAGGTGGTGATGGGCGTTGGCCGACAGTGAGCTGCCCTGGCCGGTTTCAAAGTACATGACATGGTTGCCCAGCGTCCCGCGGTTAAGCGAGAGAGCGGCGTCCTGCGCCTCGCTCAACATGGCCAGGTTAACGCCAAAGCTGTCATTGGTCGCCTGGGTGCCGCCAATTGATTGAAACACGAGATCCACCGGGGCGCCCAGCTCTATGGCTTCGAGGGTGTTGGTCACGTGGGTCAGTACACAGGACTGCGTTGGAATCTCATAGTGATCAATGATATCACCCACCATGTGAATCAGTCGGCAGGCCTGAGAGACGTTGTCGGTGGCCGGGTTAATCCCGATCACCGCATCGCCATTGGCATAGAGGAGTCCGTCCAAAATGCTGGCGGCGATACCCGTGATATCATCGGTCGGGTGGTTGGGCTGCAGACGAGTGGATAAATGGCCGGGTAGCCCCAACGTGTTGCGAAACGCGGACGTGACACGACATTTTTTGGCCACCAACATCAAATCCTGATTGCGCATGATCTTGCTCACCGCCGCCGCCATTTCCGGGGTAATACCGGTGCGAACCTCACGTAAGACCTGCGGTGTGGCCAAATCGCTGAGCAGCCAATCCCGGAAGCCTCCAACGGTCAAATGGGATATGGGGGCAAAGGCTTTGGTGTCGTGCTCATCGATGATTAAGCGCGTCACTTCATCGCTTTCATAGGGGATCAGCAGGTCGGTCAAAAACTGGCTCAGAGGGACATCGGCCAGGGTCATTTGCGCCACGACACGCTCTTCTGCGTTGGCCGCCGCCACGCCTGCCAGGCGATCACCGGAGCGGGCCGGTGTGGCACGGGCCATGAGCTCGGCCAGGTTGCGAAAGCCAAAGGTGACTTCCCCCACCCTGTTTTTGAATTGAAAACCCTGATTCACAAGAGCCATATGGGAAACGCTCGTATCCATTAATGCCTGAATGCCTGATGACAGCGACGTCGATAATCCGGTCGGGCCGTGTTTACCAGAGTCCGCAAAATTTGAGCCGTTGTCTTTCTAACCTTGTCATTACAGTCGTTGCCACTCGTACCCTGAGCGTTATTCTGGCGCAATGACCAGATTGCCCGCAGAAAATGAGCTGTCATTGCCGAGTATAGCGTTTCTGATGGCCTCGGCTGGGATGCTACACCGATACCCTCGCAGGGTGAAGAAGGCTCAGTCCGCCTCAGCCGTGCCGCCGTCGAGATACACGACGTGATTTAACACCAATGAAAACAGCTCGGTTTGGGAGGTGACACCGAACTTGGTGTAGATTTTTTTGCGATGGCTGCGCTCGGTTTCGGGTGAGATACGCAACGCTTTCGCGGCCAGCTTGGAAGCTTTGCCTTTCAGTATTTGCGCCAGCACCTCTTGTTCGCGATCGGTTAACAGGGTCGAGCCAAATTCATGCAGCCTTGCCATCAACACATTATGTGCGGGCAAGTTTGCCTGCGCGGGCGCTGTCTTTGAAGCCGTTTGAGTGGCATCCGGTTGCGTTGAATGGGATGCGATCATGTACTCATGCTGGCGCTGCAGGGCCGCGCGAAAGATGGGCTCAATCAAGTGTAAGTAATGAAGCTCTAACGGGCTGAAGGGCATGGGCAGTTGTTGCCGGCCAAAGCACAGCGCAACAGCGTGCTGCGGTGAGGTATGGACGACAAAATTGGCCTCGTCGCAAAGCCCGCAATCCTTGTAATAGGCTCGCGAAAAATCACTGTCCTCAAGCTCATCAAGGCCCATGTCATCAATGCGGAAAAAACCGTTGGGCAAGTCCTGCCAGTGTTGATACAGGGGGCTGAGCAGATAAGCCCCAGCCATATAAATCTCGTAGAATGAAGACTTTTCACGGGGGTGGAGCGCATCGTGAATCACGGTGGGTTTTTCACCTTGAGCCAGTCCCAGTACCACCAGGCTGTCAACCGGCACCAGACGGTTCACGGTGTCCGTCAGGTGGTTGTAAAAGGTGTCCGTGTGTACGTGTTGCAGCAGCGATTGGGCGGTTGCCATGAACGCATTCAACAGGAGCGGGTCGGGTGGCACCATGTCGTGTGGGTTCATAGTGTGAGGTCCATGGGGTGCGGGTACTTGTGCTGTGGGGTCGAAGCTCAAACTCACGCCTTCGGGGCGGGTTACAGGGCCATTCTCCCTCATTTGGGGGGGCGTGAACAACCCAATTTGGTCATTCGAAATGGCTGTCGGAGCGCTTACACTGCATTAACACCACGGTGTATATTTTCAAGCAGCTTTCCATACTGATTTTATTGAGAACCCACTGACATGCAGTACTCCAGATTTACCCAAAAAATTGCCGGTGACGGCGCCGAAGCCTGGGACATTCACACCCGCGCGGTGGCCATGGCGGATGCCGGAGCGGATGTGATTCTGTTGTCCATGGGCGATCCGGATTTTGATACGCCACCGGCCATTGTGGAAGCGGCCGTGACGTCCCTGAGAGAAGGCCATACCCACTACACCGGATTTACCGGTGAACCCGCGTTATTGAAGGTGATTGCGGCACAGCATGCCGAGGCCACCGGCTGCGACGTGACCGAAGAGAATGTGGTGGTGTTGTCGGGGGCGCAATGTGCACTTTTCTGTGCCATGCACTGCATTGTGGACGCCGGAGACGAGGTCATCGTGCCGGAACCGGCGTACGTCACCTACGAGGCCGTGGTGCGGGCGACGGGCGCCGAGATGGTGGGGGTACCGATGTTACCAGAGCAGCATTTTCGGGTGTCGGCCGACACCATTCGCAGCGCTGTGACCGACAAGACCCGGGCGATTTTGTTGAACACGCCCCATAACCCCACCGGGGCGGTGATCAGCCCGCAAGAACTGCAGGCCATTGCCGATATTGCCATCGAGCACGACCTCTGGGTGGTGTCCGATGAAGTCTATGCGTCATTGACCTACGATCAGCCACATCACAGTATCTCGGGCCTGGCGGGGATGCAGGAGCGCACCATTGTCATCAACAGCGTATCCAAGTCCCACGCCATGACAGGTTGGCGGGTGGGCTGGACCATCGGCCCAAAAGAGTTAAGCGGTCATCTGGCTAACATGAGTACCTGCATGCTCTACGGCTGTCCGACCTTTTCCCAGCATGCGGTGGTCACGGCGCTGACGGCGGAGCTGGACGAGCTGGACATCATGAAGCAGAAATACCGGGCGCGCCGGGATCTTGTCTATCGACAGTTAAGTCAGGTACCGGATTTGCACTGCCATCTACCGGAGGGTGGGATGTTCATCATGGTGGATATTCGTCACAGTGGTTGTACGGCGGAGGAGTTTGCCACACAACTGCTGGACGATTATGGGGTCTCGGTGCTGGCGGGCGATGCGTTTGGCGCCAGTGCGGCGGGCCACATCCGGTTGGGACTGATTGCCGAGCTGCCAGTGCTGGAAGACGCCTGCCAGCGCATTGAACGGTGTTTTTTGTCTTTGCGGAAGTAATCCATTGCTGAATTGAAAAAGCCGCCCCGGACCATGTCCGGGGCGGCTTTTTATTTTCGGTCACCTGAACCTGGAATCAGTTACTAGAAGCTAGTAACTAGTATCTAGCCTTCTGCCGCTTGCATCTTTTGCAGCCACATCTGGTGGAAACGCACATTGACCTGATCCCAGGCCTGTACCAGATGACCCTGGCTGGCCTCGGGTGCGGTGCGGGTGAATTGCAGTTTATCCAGCAGCTCGATGTCCTGCTGGTTGACCTCATTCAGGGCAGCGCTGAGCGCTTCACGCTGGGGCGCAAATTCATCGGCCATGGACTCGGGGTTGGCGGCATAAATGGTCAGAGTTTCACTGGCAGCCGTCGGCGCTTCGGGGCGCACAATGATCAACTGTACCCACACCGGATCAACGAACAGCAGGGTGTTGGGAAAAATACCGAACCACTGTTGTGTCCCCACATTTTCCTCGGTCAGGTGACGAAAGTGCGGCAGAGGTTTATCCGTTTTGGCGGGCTTGTCACTGGCCCCGGTGGGCAAGCGCAAGCCGGCGATGTTGTCGGATAGGAACAGGTCCTCCTGGTTCATGACGGAGTCCAGCGTTACCGCCTGGGAGTGAACAAACGGTACGTGGTAGCCATCCAGAAAGTTATCCACCGCCAGTTTCCAGTTGGCAGAAGACTGGTATTCCGTGGTGCTGATCATGCGCAAGCCGTCGCTATCATAACCTTCCAGCAATTGATCCAGAGGGCGAATAAACTCTTCGAAAGGTTCCGCGTCGCCGGACAGGTTGACAAAAATGGTGTCCCACCAAACCGCCGAGCGTACGGGCAGCAAGCCTTTATCGGCTTTGTCTTGTGCCGACATGGGCTGTTCACTGTCGCCATAGTATTTAGGGGCCGCGCGCAGGCTGCCATCCAGATTGTAGGCCCAGCGGTGATAAGGACAGACCAGCACTCGTTTGCGGCAGGCACTGTCAACCAGCGGTGCAGCCTTGTGCCGGCAAATGTTGTGGAAGACGCCGATGGTGTCATCGGCACCGCGCATGATCAGCAGGCTGGCGTTGCCAATTTTCACGGGCAACATGTCGCCCACTTCGGGCAGCTGCTGAGCACTGGCCAGGCTGACCCAGCCTTGGCGGAAGACGGCGTCGCACTCTTTGTCAAAAATCTCGGTTGCCTTGAACACTTCGGGCGGCAATCCGTGTTGTTGGGTTTGTTCTACGTCAATATTTTTAACATCAATTTTCATGGTTTACCTTCAATGCTTAATCAATACAACAAGCCGTAGATTTAAGTTGTCGTTACTTAAGTCCTACAGCAGGTAACAGGCTGCCGAGGCAGCCGAAAGCTATATCCTCTTTGCTAGAACAACCAATGTGCAATGACGACCAATATCGGCAGTGCAATCACTGTACGGATACAAAAAATGGCAATCAGGTTTATGACCGAGAGCGGAATTTTGGAACGCATAATCAGCAGGGCGGTTTCTGCGAAAAAGATCAATTGGGTCACCGACAAACCCGCCAGAACAAAGCGTGTCAACAGGGACTCGCGCTCGCCCGCAATGATCGCCGGTACAAACTGATCCAACAGACCGATCACCAATCCCGGCGCCGCGGCTGTAGCTTCGGGGACTTGCATCCAGTTCAAGATGTGCACCAGCGGGTAGGTCAGGGTTTGAAAAATCGGTGTGTGGTAATAGAGAACCAGCGCCAAAAACTCGATGGTCATGGCGGCCGGCATCATCATGATGAAAATATCCAGCATGGAGCCAAAGCCCTTCTTCAGCGCGACAGTCGGGCTGGCAGAGTGTCTGGCGACGTCATAGGATTTTTTACACGCCCAGGAAAAAGAGGAGTGACTGCCTTCTGCTTCTTCAAACAGTTGCTTGCCGACGGGCGGGTAATATTCATCGGGAATGCGATTCAACGGCGGCAGCTTGGGAATAATGATGGCGCAAATAATACAGATCAACGCCATGGAGCCATAGAGCTGGAAAAAGTACTCGGGCAGACCAGCAACCTGTGAGGTCAGCAACACAAACGGCAGCGACACCACCGAAAAGCTGGTGGCGAGGACGGCCGATTCCTTGGCCGTGTAATAACCGCGTTCGTATTGATAGCTGGTCATGAGTACCGCAATACTGGACGAGCCCACCCAGGAGGCCAGGGTATCGACCGTAGAACGACCGGGCAGATTGAACAGGCGTCTGAAGTATGGGCGCATCATCGTACCGACAAAATCCAGCAAGCCGTAGTCGGTCAAAAACGGCAGAAACAGACACCCGAGGCCAATGATCAGATAGATGGCGCCGGCCACATCAATGTAGGCCGTGACCCCGGTATCTTTGCCCACGATCCAGTCGGGTCCGACCCCGGCCAGCAGCATCAAGGACACCAGTCCCCCTACAGAGGACAGCGCTACCCAGGCCCAGTGGGAGGCAATCAGATACTTTGCGTAAGGCAGGCGTTTGGCAATGTGGGACGGCAGCAGGTAGTAACACAGTGAGATGGCGGCACTGACGATAAACATGGGCAGTGTGAACAGAGGCATATTCTCACCGATCGCGCTGTTGATGAAGTCAGCGGCGATGCCCATGAGAATGGTCCATTTACCATCGTAATGAATGGGCATTAAGAAAAACATGAGTCCCAGCAACGAACACAGAACCAGCTTGGTCAGTGCGGAGCGCTGGCTGTTCGGCGTGTCGGCATTCAACGTGGTTGCAGTCATAATGAGTCTTACTCCGTAACGGGGGTCAATGCACGGCCGGTAGTGAGCATGGCAATCACATTATCGGCGACCAATTGGGTCATGTCGGTGTAAGCCCGATCCTCAAAGTTGGCAAAGTGAGAGGTCAGGGCGATGTTGTCGGCGGTGATGTGATTGACCGCCGGGCCGTAAACATCCAACCCGGCGCCGTGCAGGCTGCCGGCATTGAGACGAGCCACGAGCGCATCTTCGTCGACCAATTCACTGCGCGCGGTGTTGATGAAGGTGGCGTGATTGGGCATGAGCGCAATCATCTCCGCGCTGACCAGTCCATGGGTCTGCTCGCTCAGTGGCATGTTGACCACAATAAAATCACTGCTTTGCATCAGCGTCGCAAGGTCAACCTGACGAGCTCCGATGGCGGTTTCCAGATCCGGTTTGGCAAGCAGGTCAAAATACTGGATGCGGTTATCAAAACCGCCGTGCATGATCTTTGCCACTCGTGAACCAATGCGCCCCATACCGACGATGCCGACGACCTTATCGCGCACCGAGGTGGCGGTTGGTCGCAGGAAGGACGGGTCAGGATCGCAGTCCATGGCGCGGCGCTCGACGTGCAGGGCCGGGATGCGTCGGGCAATCGACAGCAGCATGGCGACGGTCGCTTCGGCGGTGGCGGCAAAGGCTTCCTCGGTGGGGGTGTTGGTGACGGCGATGTCCCATTCCCGGGCGGCGCTGACATCAATGTTGGAAAAACCAATGCCCATATTGGCCACCACTTTGAGGCGGGGTGACGCCTTGCTGAGCAGTGCGCGGTCAATGTGGTCTTCGGTGTGGGTCAGCAGCGCATCCACCTGACCAATCTTCTGCTCTAGAACCTCTGGGGGGCAGACCGAAGGTTCGGCTCGAACCTCCAGCTCAATGCCTGCCGCCAGCAGCATCTCGGTCAGCATGGGGGTGTTGTAGGTCTCTCGGGTTAGAAATGCTTTCATGGTATGACTCAATGGCTGTTCTCTCATGCCCCTCCCGCCGGGCAGGAGGGGACTGGGCTGCGGCTCTCAAACTTCCGGCGCTAGCGGTTCTTCTCTTGGCTACCAGGGGTAGCCGGACACCAGGCCTGCTTCAGCAATGTTAATGAGGCAAGGGCCATCATGGTCTGCGGCGTCGCGCAGGCACTGTTCAAACTCTGCCAGACTGGTGGCGTTGGCACCGCGCATGCCACAGGCTTCAGCCAGCGCCGCATAGTCGGGCGTGTGAATATTCACGCCGATTTGGGGCACATCTTTGTCATCCATAAAGCGACGGATTTCTCCGTGCCCCTGATTGTTCCAGACCAGAAAAATCACCTTGAGGTTGGCTTCAACCGCGCTGCTGAGTTCGTTGAGACTGAACTGGCCACCGCCATCGCCGGTCAGGCAGAGCACCGGCAGCTCCGGTTGCCCCAGTTTGGCGCCCTGGGCCGCGGGAAAGGCATAGCCCAAAGTACCGAAGCCGGTGGCCGAGTGAAAGTAACGACCGGGCTTTTCACAGTTGTGATGTACCTGGGCGAAGTAGGCCGGCTGGGTAGAATCCCCCACGATAATGGCGTCGGGTAAGACATCGTGGATGGTTGAGAAGAAGGCCTGGTAATCCGGGTCCCTGAGCTCGATTTGTGCTTCTCGCAGTTGAGCAGCTCGCGCCTCGCCTTGTTGTAACTGGGCGGCGGCGGCGCGGTCAATCTGATTGGCCAGACTGGCGCAGGTTTGTGCGGCATCGCCCAGCAGCGGGATGTCGGCTTTGACATTGCGGCACAGCTGGCCGGCGTCGATGTCGATGCGAATGACCTGGCCCTGGATGTTAAGGTCGCCCAGAAAGAAAAAGTCGTAGTCGGTTTCCGCAAACTCGGTGCCCACCGCCAGAATGACATCCGCGTGTTGTTCCAGCTCATCACGCAAGTGCTTCAGGGAGGGGGACCCGCCGACTGCCAGAGGGTGCGATGCGGGCAGTACCCCCTTGGCATTGTTGGTGTTGATGACGGGCATACCCAGTGTTTCCGCCAGCGCTGTTACCGGCGCGGAGGCCTTGCCGGCACCGCCACCAAGCACCATCAGCGGACGCTTGGCTTGGTTGAGCCGTTGCGCGGCCTCGGCGATGGCCTGTGGCGCGGCGACGGAGGCTTGAGGCAGCGGCCAGGCGCTGGTGTCGATGGCGCTGGCATCCTGAATCATCACATCCAGGGGGATCTCAATGTGTACCGGTCCCGGACGCTGGCTGTTGAAAATGCTGAACGCGTGGGCCAGCACTTTGGGCAGGTTTTTGACGTCCATTAAGGTGTGGCTGTAGCGCGACACTTCAGAGGTTAACGCCAATTGGTTGGGCAGTTCATGCAGGCGGCCTTCGCCCATGGCGAGATCGGCGCGGCCGTTGACCGCCGAGATCACCAGCATGGGAATGGAGTCCTGCAGGGCCTGGCCCATAGCGGTCACGATGTTGGTCATGCCCGGACCGGTAATGATAAAACACACGCCCGGCTTACCCGTTGCCCGGGCATAGCCATCGGCCATAAAACCGGCGCCCTGTTCGTGGCGTGGGGTAATGTGTCGCAGTCCGCTTGCTTCGATGCCGCGGTACATCTCGACGCTGTGCACGCCGGGAATGCCAAAAATAGTGTCGACGCCGTAGCTTTTTAACAACTCGGGTATCAAGGTTCCACAGGTCTTCATCACTCAGGACTCCTGCAATGCGGTCATGGTGTTAGTACTGAGCGCTTGCTCCCACAGGCGCTCGGCGGTGCCTTTGAGTATCAGGGCATCTTGCCAGCGGTCACTGAGTTCATGGCCATCGGCACCGGTAATGGCGTAAGGCGGCGGTCCGAGTTCACACACAAACACACAGCGGGCATCAGGGGTTGAGGCGTTACGCGCTTGCCAGCTGCGGAAACCCTCCAGCCACCAGCTTTGAAATAATTCAAACCAGGGCTGGTGCTGCGGAAAGCTTAAGGCCACCTGCGCTTGCTCACGAGTACCGACGCGACCATGAAAGGCCTGAGTGCGTTGCAAAAAGCGTGACACGAGTTGTTGGGCGTCCTGGGAGAGCGGCAGATACCACTCCTGATTGACCAGTGCGTGTGACAAGTCGGCCACCATCAGCAGATCGGGGACTTCATCCATCAATTGCAGGGTGAACAAAAAGTCATTGGTCATGCAATTGCGATGCACTTCAACGTGGGTGGGTATACCAGCCGCCTGGCCAATCGCCATCCACTCACGGGTTTGCTGAGCAACGTCGTGAGTGTTCCAGGGCGATATCTGGCCAATGATGCCGATAAACTCCGGCGGGCAGTCAAGCTCACTGGCCCACTGAGTAACCGTGCGGTAGCTGTCGGAACTGTTCACAAATACATTGAACGCCGACTTGAGTCCACACTCCTTTAATAACGGTTGAGCTTGTTGGACAAAGGCCTGATTGTGATGAGGGACGTCGAAGCTGACCCCGGCAAAGCCGGCTTCAGCGATCTTTTGAATTTTCTGTTCCAGTGTCCATTGAAAACCGTCCGGGCGATCAAATTCCATGCCCCACATGGATTGGAAAATACTCAGCTGTTTCATAGTGTTCCTAATACGTCAGTGGTCTAAATCAGTGGTCTACACAAGTTGTCTGAATCAATTGTTGGCACTAGATGTTCAGTCCAGCCTCGGTGAACATCTGCTTAAGTGAAGAAAGCTGCGGTTCGAAATGCTTCCAGTGACCGGCAGCGCTTTGATAAATCGGTTGCCTTATCTGGCTGGCGCTGGCAGTTTGGCTGGCGGCTTGATTGTTATGGAATTCAAAGCAGCTGCGCTCTGGCGCCAGTTGGCAGTGTTGCAGCATGCGCTGGATGTTTTGATCCGGCGCCTGCACTAAGGCTTCGTACTTCACCGAGTAAATATTCTCGGGGAAACGGCTTTTCCAGGCGTCCATCATTTGCTGATGGGCAATAATGTAAGCCCCCAGTGCTTGCAGATCGTAGGAGTAGCCGTAGCCGTGATTGAATAACATTTTGAAGTTACTCCATGCGGTATCCATGGGGTGACGATCAAGGTGAAGGATTTTTGCCTTGGGGAAAGCTGCCAGAATGTAGCCGATGTAAAGCGCATTGAACGGTAGCTTATCCAGAAAGTAATGGGTGTCGGTATTGGCACCCAGACGATCCAGGCTCAGCTGCAAATAGCGATCATGAATGTAACGGTATTGCTCGGGCTTGATGGACAAACATTGGTCGATGGTGATGCTGAACGGGTCAGTAAAGCAGTTTAATCCCATGCTTTCCATCAGGGCCAGTGGCAGGCTGTTCAGCTCGCCACCACTGACAACCTCTGAATGACTGCTGATGATACGCTCGACCAGTGTGGTTCCGGTGCGGGGTAACCCCACGACAAAGATAGGTTCTGGGGATTGTGAGAGCGCTGAACCTTCCCCGGCGCCATGGCCAACACCGGTTAACTGAACGTGGTTATCGAAAGCACTGGGCAAGCGTGACATCAGTTCAAGTGATTTCTCGAGCTGGTAAGGGCTGTTTTGACGTTTCACGGTCGCTGCGTTTGCGTAAGCATCAAAGGCACCACTGTAGTCTTTGGTGTCCTCCAGATATTTGCCCCTGGCATAGCCCAGCTGAACCTGCGCCCGCCAGTTGCCCGGATTGAGTTCACTGCAGCGATCAATCAGCGCAAGCATGGCATCCTGGCGGGTGTAGCGGCGCAATTGCAGCAGGTTATGGCAGGCTTCGAAATCACCGGGCTGCTGTTGCAACAGCTCACGGTAGTCCTGCTCTGCGCCCTGGTTATCACCGCTAAAGCGACGCACCGCAGCCCGGTTGTAGAGGCTGGCAATGTGACGGGCATCCTTCTGCAGAGCCTGGTTGTAACACGCCAGAGCGTCATCCAGTTGATTGGCCTCAAACAACAGTGTTCCCAGCTGGGTTAACAAATCAGGGGCTTTTTCGGACTGAATGTTTTGCGCGTAATTCAACGCTTTACGGGCTTGCTGCCAGTCCTGATTGGTCAGATAACAGCGCGCCACCTGCATGAAATACTGCGGGTTGTTGGGTTCGTTTTGAACTGCCCGCAGTGCAGCGTCAACCGCCAGTGGCAGTTTCTTCAGCGCCAGACTGACGGTTGATAAAAGCAGCCAGCAGATACCTTGCCCGGGGTAGGTTTTCGCCAGGCTGACACAGACAATCGCAGCATCGTCAAATTTGCCCGCATCCAAAAGGTGTTGGGCTTTTTGTACCTGTTGGGAAAATACCTGATCCTGTTCGGAAGTCGATTTATCAGTCATGGTCAGCTCGGGTGAATGTGGAAAAGGGGGGGATGAATTTGGGAGAGACGAAAAGCTTAACATAAAGTGTAGTCTCCTCCTGCAGCCCTCACGAGGGTGAGCCTTCTTGCCTGATTGACGGGCAAATTGTTGGACATTGTGCGGGAGAAGCCGGAAAGGTGGTTCATAACTCACCTTTCCGGATTTCACGCGCGGTGCGGGGTCAGTCGCTGGAACTCATCAAAAATTGTAACTGGCGCTGATACCAATGGTGCGTGGTCGAACACGGTATTCCTGATCGCCCAGGTTGGCCGCGTATTGCAGACCGGGTTTAGACCCTGTGTACTTGCCGTTACCGTCACTGGTGGTGATGTCATCGGCATTGGTCAGGTTGTCTGCGTAGAGGGAAACGCTCCACTTTGGAAAGGTTAAGGCGAGGTAAGCATCGGCCAGTGTCGAGCTGTCAATCTCATCGTAGCTGTTGGCGGCAAGCGAAGAGGGCTCTGCAAAGCCGGTGACAAAATCCCCTTTGTAAGACACGCCCAGATGCGCCGTCAGGTCAGCCCCCATATCGAGCGCGCGGGTGTAAGACAGCGACGCGGTGGCCGTATGAGTCGGGATACCGGGCAAATCATCGCCCTTTTGACCACCCAGCGTAGAGGATTCGACCCCGCCACTGACATTGGGGATATAAAAGTCTTTGGTGAGCTTGGCGGCGGTGTAGGTGTAGCCGATATTAAAGGCCAGTGATTCGGTTAACTGCGTGTTGAGCTCCAGCTCAACGCCTTTACTTTCGGCTTCGTCGCCGTTGTACATGACGGGAAAACCGCCGTTGGGGGTTTGCACGATCAGAATGGGGTCATTCCAGTCAACATAGAAGAAGGCGACAGAATAGCGAGCGGCGTCGGTCAGATAGCCCTTAAAGCCAATTTCATAGTTAACGGATTTATCGGGGTCAAAGAACAGGTAGTCCGGGTGTTCGGCAAACACACCACCTTCAACAACGGGGGTGGATAAGTTGTCTACCGGTACACCATTGGCGCCACCGTGGCGGAAACCTTCCGCAATGGTGAAATACACTTTGCCGCTGTCGCTGAAATCATAGGATGTATTGAATTTAAACAACGTATCTGAAAAGCTTTCTTTGCCGGAGGCTTGGCTCAATCCCAGGGCGCCTTCACCACAGAAGATGCCGCAGGGTGGCAGGGTGATGCTTTGCGCCGCAAAGAACTTTTGATCGAAATAGCGCGCACCGGCGGTCACTTGCCAGGCATCGCTGACGTGATAGGTCAGCTCACCGAAGACCGCGCGGTCTTCAAATTCACTTTCGAGAAAGTTGCTGTAGCCCAGGTCGGGTGCCTGTGGGTTGACCATAGCGTACAACTCGTCAACGCCGGCGATGTAGTCGTAGCTCTCGGCGTCAAACTCGACATCGTTGTAATAGGCACCGACCAGCCAGTCCAGCTTGCCTTCGCCGTTGGAGGTCAGGCGAAATTCCTGGGTGGTGGATTTGCTTTCGTAGTGTTTTTTACCGGTCACAACTTCGCGGGGAACGCCGGCGTAGTAAGCCCAGAAACCGGAATAGCCGTAGTTGTAGCTCTGGTCGTGAACGCTGTCGGCTTCGTTGGTGGTCAGGGACGTGGCCGAGGTCAGTTCCGCAAAGCCAAAATCGTGTTTGACAATCAGTGAGCCGAGGGACACTTCGCGTTCGAACTCTTCCAGCACCTTGGTGGCGGATTCATAGCCATCCAGACCGGCGGCGGTGGCGGAGGAGCCGCCAATCTCATCCTTCTGGTAGTTGTACATGAAGGAAATGTCGGTGGCATCGGTGGGGGCAAACAATAAAGTACCGCGGGCCATCTGTACGGATTCGTCATTGATGTCTTTTTTGATGATGGCATTGCCGGTCGGCTGACCGTTGCTATCGAGCTCTTCAATGTACGCAGAATCGATGTAGCCCGCGTTGTCCAGGTTGGCCACGGTACCGCGAAAGGCCAGTTTATCGGTCAGAGGCACATTTATGGTGGCCTCAATATCGGTGTTGTAATCGTCAGATTCGTCAGTGACAGAGGCTTTGCCCTTGATCGAGCCGGACACTTCGTCCATGTCAGGTGCGGCCGGAATGTATTTCATGGTGCCGGCCAGTGAGCCTGAACCGTAGAGTGTGGCCTGTGGGCCGCGCAAGACCTCCACCCGGTCCATGTCGCGCAGCTCCAGGTTGGCAAACACCGGTGTTTCGTTCATGTACACCGACACAACCGGGTCGGTCAGACTGGGGAAGTCTTCATTACCGGTCCCGGAGACATTGAGCCCGCGCATCACGATACCGTTATTGATGCCGTTCTTGCTGCGACCGCTGTCGGACAGGGTTAACCCCGGAATGCTGCGGGCGATTTTTGAAAAGTCGTTAATGCCTTGCGCAGAAAGTTTGGAACCGTCAAAGGCAGAGATGTTGTAAGGTACGTCCTGAACGTTGGTCGCCCTGCGCGTTGCGGTGACGGTAATTTCTTCGAGCTGCGATTGTGCTATGGCCATCGGGGGAATCGCGAGTATGGCTGAACATATTGCTGTGTGGAGTTGCTTGGGTTTAAACATGGTAGCCCTGCCTTATGGATAGTTGCCTGAAATCCTGCCTCGGTATGTTTCAAATACTATCCACAACAGCGGGGTTTAAATACTTCACAAAAAGCACTGTGGTATTCCATAATGGAATGGTGGCCAGTATGGTGCATGAAAAACTGTCCGGTGCGCGCTATTGGGGCAAAAAGCGGCCGTTTCTGGCGTTTACACCGGGAAATTCGGGTTTATCACGAGCGCGGTGGGTGTCGCGAAGTGCACATTTGGTTGATCGAAACATTTGTCTGTTAAGCTGAATTCGATTTTTGTGTATTGCTGGCCAGTGGCCGTTTGTGATTTGCCATACCGGGCATCAACTCTAAAGGGTCCTGCTGTTAAGGCTTGAAAAATGCGTAGAAACCTTCCCAAAATCACCACCTTGCAGTGCTTTGATTCCGTGGCTCAGCATTTGAGCATGACTTACGCTGCCAATGCGATGCACATGACGCAAAGTGCCGTCAGTAAACAGATCAAGAGCCTGGAGCAGCAGTTGGGCCGCAATCTGTTTTACCGGCATGAGGGTCAGCTGACACTGACTCCGGTGGGCGAACAGTATGCGCTGGAAGTCAAAGCGCTGTTGGCTCGTTTGGCGGACATTACCGATAGGGTGTCGATCGCCGACTACGTGAATGGCAGTTTTGATTTGAAGGTGGTGACGGAGCCGACCATGGCGATGCATTGGCTGGTGCCCAGGCTGTCCGAGTTCAGCAGTCTCTATCCTGATGTGAAGGTGCATTTGCACACCGACTTTCTGTCCGTGGAGCGCAATGTCCGCAAGTGTGATGTTGCCATTCTGTTTGGTCATGGCAATTGGCGTGGCTGTGTCGCCGAGTTTCTTCGTTACGACAATCTGGTCGCGGTGGCATCCCCGGATCTCATGGGGAGAAAGCCCATCGCTCAAAAACTGGATGGTATTTTGGGGTTGCCGTTTCTGCATCACAATCACCCGATTTCCTCTACCGACTCCTGGCTCAAAGCGGCTGGCATGTCTGAAAAAGAAATCACCCAAATTCAAGGGGGGCAGTTTGAGCATTTCTCTTTACTGCTGGAAGCGGTTAAACACGGTTTGGGGGTGTCGGTGCTGCCAAAATATCTGGTACAAAAGGATATCGCGGCGGGTAATCTGGTGTTGGTGTGCGAGTTGGAGCATCAGATTGATGGGGCCTATTATCTGGTCTATAACGAGGACCGGCGCAACGAGTACGCCATTTCCAATTTCCGCAAATGGTTGTTGAGCCACAATGAACCCAAGGTGCGTTTCAATCAGCGCCCGGTTGAGCTGATACAATCCTGAGGCGGCCTCCCGCTGGCAGATTTCCCATTGGCGTCGCCAAGGCTGATGATTTCAGGCCTTTAATGTAAAGACAAACTGTGAAGCTAAGGACTGGGCGTGTTTCAACATCATAAATATTGCGTGATTGACGTCAGTGGTCTGCTGGTGGCTTATGAAGACCGCGAGGGCCGGCTGAACCTGTACTTGATTGAAGGCGCCGATGCACATAAAGCCTTTCTTATGAACTACGACGGCGCAGACCCCCTGGCAGGGATTGATCAGGCCAACGAGGGGCGGGACAAAATTCAAATCGCGGATGCGGGGTTGGAGGACTACCTTGTCGCTAAGGCCGTGCCGCTCAGACACTCAATCTACACCTGTCTGCTTGACGCCAAAATAACGGGGACGGTTGACGTCAATGATCAAGTGGTTCAGCTGTGGGGCATCACGCAGGCTGTGCTTAACGGTCAGGGAAAAACACTGACCTATGCCGCCGGAACCTGACAGCCAACCCGGTGGATGCTTTCAGCCAGGCAAGTCAACATAGAGTAAAAACACGTGGCTAGTGATCAGGGCGTGCTTGTACCTAAGTCTGCCAACACGTGATGATAGTTGGTGCTGTCATTACCGGGATTCGGCAGCTTGCTAACGCCTCGTTCGTCGTTGGTTCTATGGCAGCAATCGGCTCCCACTTGACATCGGGTGCTCCTTGCAAGCCAGCTTCACTTGTCTGTAGATCTACAAAAAGTTGTTAAGATCTGCGGCGAGCAGACTTAAGTGCCGGCTTTCTTTAAACTGACTTCAATCATTATGTTCCCCTCCCTGCCAGAATTTTCGCTCGGTGGAGACCACCCACATCCGATGACACTCTGGCTGTGGCAGCCATTTCACAAGGTAATTGCATGACCCAACCGCAACTGTGGACACGGGACTTCATCATTGTCTCGGTGTTGAACTTTTTATTGGTGCTGGTGTTTTATTTGTTGGTGGTGGTCATTGGCCTCTACGCCAGTCGTGAGTTGCACGCTACGGCCAGCCAATCGGGCCTGGTGGTGGGTGTGTTTATTGTGGGTGCCATGGTGGGCCGCTTGCTGGCGGGGCAAGGCCTCGATCGGATTGGGCGCAAACGCTGTATGACGGTGGGCTTGTTCCTCGCCATCCTTACCTGTCTGTTGTATTTCCTTTAAGCCGGTATCGGTTTTCTGATCCTGAACCGTTTTTTGCACGGTATTGTGGTTGGCGTGGTGGCAACAGCGACGGCGACGGTCGTCGCACACCTGATACCGGTTACCCGGCGCGGGGAAGGACTGGGGTATTTCGGGGTCAGTACGTCGTTGGCCACAGCGATAGGTCCCTTCATCGGTATCCTGATGATTCAGCGCACCGACTTTGACGTGATCCTGATTTTCTGTACCAGCATCAGCGTGGTCTGTTTTTTTGTTGGGCTGATGCTCAGGGTGCCTGAGCTGAGCCATGAACAGCGAGCTGTGTCTGACGCAGGATTTCGCTTCGGCAATTTACTGGAGCGGCAGGTGATTCCGGTGTGCACTGTTATGTTACTCACCGGTGTTTTTTACTCCAGTGTGCTGTCTTACCTGAACATCTATGCCATCGAAAAAGGCCTGGCGGATGCCGCCAGTTTCTTTTTCATGGTCTATGCCGTCACCGTGCTGGTTTCACGACCGTTTGCGGGCCGTATGATGGATAGCCGCGGTGCAAACATGATTATGTATCCCAGCCTGGTGCTGATGGGGGTGGGACTGGCTTGCTTGGGGTTGGCTCAGTCGGCGCTGGTACTGCTGGCCGGGGCTGTGTTTCTGGGGCTGGGGTTTGGCAGCGTACAAATCTGTATCCAGGCCATTGTCATTAAAATGGTCGAGCCTGACAGGATCGGTTTGGCGACGTCCACGTTCTTTATTTTTGTCGACGCCGGTCTGGGTTTTGGCCCGTATCTGCTGGGACTGCTTGTTCCCTATCTTGGCTACGGCGACCTTTATCTGCTGCTTGGCATTCTGTCCGTTATGTCGGTACTGCTGTATCACCTGATGCATGGTGCCCAAGAGCGCAAGCGGTTGCCCACGCCATGACAGTGTTCACTGCCCGGCGAGGTACACCGCTGGACCAATGCGCTGTTTTATTGGGGCGCTGAAGCTTCGGTAGCGGAATTGATGGTTTTGCGGGCCTTGGCGCACTGATCGGCTTCGGCAGTGGCCCTGTCCATCAGGCCGGTGTACAGAAAAGACATGCCCCCGGTTAAGAAGGCGGCACCACCACTGAGTAAAAGCCCTTTGGTATTCAGCCCGACACTGGGTTGCGCCAAAGTGCCCGACAGCTTGACGAAAGGTGTGACGAACATGTCCGCACTGACGCCGACACCCTTGCGGGGTTTGGTATTGAATTCGAAGTTGAGTTTTTCATCATTCAGGTCAACCTCGCCACCACCGACCACCATCAATTTCTCACTCTGCAGGAGAAAACCGTTTATCTCACCCCGGCCGGAGTCGAAGTCTATGGCCAAAACACTGCACTCCCAGTTGGTGAATTCTTCTTCTTTGGCAAATGGATTCAGGGCATTCAAAAGCTGGGCAAGAATATCACCGGAAAACTTTTCGATCAGATCGTTGCTGACGCGCCCGGCACCCTGATCTATCATCATCGTTCCGTCCAGGCTGGAGGCCAGAGCTCGCGGGGTCGCACCGCTGGTATGGAGGTCTACGTCGATGGCGGTTTTGGGGATCTGGTCTGACGGGACATCGGGTCCTGATAGCGTAGATAGTTTAAAATCTTTGGCATGAGCCTTAAGGGCCAAGGTTGACTGCTCGCCAGCGGGTGTGATCTTCACATGACTTTCGAATATCCCGGAAACCTTGCCTTCAAAGCTGTTGTCGATCACTAAGCTTTGGTTCTGTGTTTTGGCCTGCAGCAGGACGTGCTTGGTCTCGACGCCTGACTTCTCAGACACAATGAGGCGATCAATGCTGGTCTTTATATCCACCTGCATGGAGTTCAAAGCTTCAAAGTCGATGGGTGTTTCGTCAAACACATAGCGGGATTTTTTAGCGCTGGCGGACTGTTTAGGGGCAGAGGAGTTAGGAGCTTGCGCAGACGGTGAGTCGTCAGGCGTGTCAGTCAACGGCGACAGGTCGATCAGGGTTGACTGGGCTTCCAGCTTGACCAGCGGCACATCCCCGCTTTCTAAACGAGCAGTGCCTTTTAAGTTACTGTCACCAACCACAAGGTTAAACGGGTTGAGGTCGACGGACTTGGCGCTGGCGGAAATATCCGCTTGCAGCTCAAACGGCATGGCCGGAAGTCCTGGCTTCAGGTCGCTGAGGAGATTACCGGCTACCTCCGTGGAAATCCGCACACTGCTGTCGGCGCTGTCGAGTTGACCGTTCAGGGTGAGTCGTGTGCCACCCAGCCCTACCTGCACGTTTTTCAGTTCGACCTGATCCTGAATCAGTTTAATGTTGCCCTGGAGCTTGAGGTCTTCTTCGGGCAGCTCTTCCACCTCAAACAGCTGGCCGAGTTTGTCCAGGGTCGTGACGGTTGCACTGAAATCCAAGGAATCCTCCGGGTAATCGTAGCTGGAGGCGAGAACGACATCTTTGGCTGTAACCTCAAGATCAGTATGGCTATTGGTCACCTTGGCGGTCAGGGTGATGGGCAGATCCGACCATTGTCCTGGCCCTTGCAGTTGCCCCAGTGCTTGTAGTAACCAAAGTCCCGGTTCAGATTCCGTAATGTCCAGGCTTTTGAGCAACACTTTGAAGTCTTCACTGTCGGGTTGTCGATACAGCAGCTGGATGTTGTGGA
The DNA here is from genome assembly GCF_011602365.1 of Pseudomaricurvus hydrocarbonicus. GTDB lineage: Bacteria > Pseudomonadota > Gammaproteobacteria > Pseudomonadales > Cellvibrionaceae > Pseudomaricurvus > Pseudomaricurvus hydrocarbonicus. Next base: position 7,348 of record NZ_JAAONZ010000006.1, on the reverse strand, counting down.
GGGCGGCGGCCTGGATTTCCACCGGCATTTTCAGGGTTGGTTGTGTCGTGTCGTTTTCCGGTTCGGGTTTGTCCTCGGACGGTTTGGCTATGTCCCAGTTGGTTTCGCCCTCAGGGTTGGTTTCATAGAGAGCATGCACGTCATCAAGAATGAGCTTGCGAACGATGATGGGTTGTCGCAGCAGGGATAATAGGTCGATTTCAACATACGCTTTTCCGGCCTTGAGCATGCTGGGTTCGGATCCCCAGGGTGGGCTGGCAAGGCTGGCGTTTTCAATCAGCACGGTGGGGGTCGGTAAGACATTGAGTTTGAAGTCACCGTTGATACGAAACTCACGCCCGGTGGCGTCGCTGATAACGGTTTCGATCTTTGGTTTAAAACGACTGAAATCGGCAAACCAGAGGTAGAGCACGCCGACCATCAGCAACGTGACCAGCGAAAGCAAGAGGATCTTTAGAAGTTTCCGCCATGTCATGTCGAGTTGCCCTCAGAGATCTGTATCGGTTCCAGTATAGTCGGGCGCAGGAGGAATCAGGGGCAGGGATGCTGTGAAAAGGCTATGTGTGGTGGTGATTGAATTAACTGTGCGATCTTTATGCACAATCCTTAAGACCGTTAGGATGGATGACAAGGAAGCTTGGATGAAAGAGAAGCTTGGCCAAAGAGAAACTTGGTCAAAAGAGAAATTAGGCCAAACCGGGCTTGCAACCGGTTTGCCTGCGATGCCGCGGTTGCCCACAAGGACCGGGTTGCGAGCTCGGAAATGAACAGTGCACGCCATTCATGGGTGCTGTAGACATGGGTGCTGTAGATAGACCTCGGGCTTTTAGATACCCGGCGCTTCATGCTTTAAAAGCTGGACGCCGGATGCTTTGCTGATCACCACAAGGTATCCCTGGATGCGGGCTTTGGGCCTAGGCTTTCTTCACAAACTCCGATTTTAATTTCATGGGGCCGATGCCATCGACTTTACAATCAATGTCGTGGTCGCCTTCCACCAAACGGATGTTTTTCACCTTGGTTCCCACCTTCACCACAGAAGATGAGCCTTTGACCTTCAAATCCTTGATCACTGTGACGGTATCACCATCACTCAACAGGTTGCCGTTGGAGTCTTTGACGATCAGCTCATCCGCCGACTCTTCAGCGCTATCGGCGGCTGACCACTCGTGGCCGCACTCGGGACAGACAAAAAGGTTGCGGTCTTCGTAGGTGTACGCGGAGCTGCATTGTGGACAGTTGGGCAGATCGCTCATGAGGGAACCTCGCTCTGAAATAATAAAAGGGGGCGATTATGCCGGTTTGGCGGCAATAAGCCCAGAGATTATAGGGCTATTACACCGTCGCCATCCCTCCCCGACCCGACTCAGAAAGGGGAGGATGATGGGTGGATTGAACGTCAGCTTTTTTTACAAAAGCGCTCGGTATCGCACGCTTTAGTTTGGTAACTCATTGAAATAAATGAGAATTTTTACATTGGATCAGTATTTGCTAGACGGCGTTAGTAGTATCCGTAAGGGAGAAAGTAACAATAACTGTCATTTTTTCGAGATGACCTATTGGAGAATGTTGGAATTTAGGGATAGAGATATGGAAATAAAAGTTAAAAATAGGATAAGGGGTTGTCGGTCAATATGTGTGGGGTTGTTTTTGGGGCTGTTCACCGCAGTTGCCGCGAACGCTGCCATGATCGTCGCGAATTTGGAAGATGTGACTAATGGCGGTGGCTTTTATGCGCAAGTCACAGTCTCGGATATTGTCGGGGGTGTCAAGGTGACGGCTGACATTGCCAGCCCGATAAATCCGGGTTTAACCCAGGGGGATATTCTTGGCCTGGGTTTTCAAATTGCCGATGAATCTCTGTTGCCGTTGACCATAGCCAATAATGGCAATGAAGATCCTTCAGGGATCATTACCGGTGAGTGTCAAATTGCAAATGGCTGTGATTTGTTCCACGGTGGCGTCGGTTCTCTTGGGACGGGCTTTGACATCACCATCGCTCTCGGGCTATCGGGCAGTCCAGCGGGGCTTGTGCAAACCCTCATGTTTGAAATGTTCGGGGCGGGTTTGACGGCCAGTGAATTTGCGACCCAGGCCATTGGCATGAGAGTGCAGAGTCTTGAAGGCGTTTTGCGGACCTATACCGCAGCCTCATCCAAGCTCATTGGCGATGGTCCACCTGGCCGGGTTCCTGTTCCAGGAACTCTGGCGTTGTTTGGTGCCGCTCTGCTTGCGTTTCGGTTTGCATCCAGCTTGTTGTCTCGCTGCAAATTGTCTCGCCGCAACACAAGCTGCTGATCCGACTTACTCCCACATCCACCCGCAGCAGGGGTGGTGATCAACCTGATAACCGCGACACCTTCACACGGTGTCGCGGTTATTCTCAGTGATTCTCAAAGCGCCCTGATTGAGGCGTACTCAGGGGCGGGTGTCTCTAAGGCCTCTGTGTCTGCTCTGTTTTCAAACAAGGATTGGGTCTTTGATGGTATTTTGATGGACACGATGGTCTTGATGAATACGTGCGGTGCTGGCGGGGCTTATTGGGACAATTCACGGTAAATTTCTTTGGCGAGCTGTTCTGCTTCCCGGCACCTGGCGTACACATTGCCTTCCAGTTTCGGATTCATTCCAAATATCCAAAGCCCGGGCAGTTCATGACAGGTATTGTCAGGACCAATACAGGCTTGCGGTAACAGGTGGCGCAACCCGTTGCGATAACCGGTTGCGCAAATAATGCTGTCAACGCACTTCTGCTGGCCGTTGTTGAATATCACGCTGTCACTGCTCAATCGATCAATATCCGGTACGACTTCAATCCGTCTGCTTTTGAGGGCTTTCACCAGGCCCTGATCAAAACCGGGAGCCACGCCATCCATTGCCAGTCGCGTGGCGAGACCTGTTGTGGGGGTGCGGATACCATAGGGACGCAAGTCACCAAAACAGAGACGGGAAAGGCCGTGGGTTAACTGGTCCTGTAGCCAAAGGGGTAATTTATTCAACATCGGACTGATCAATTGCACGGGAAACCCGGCTATCCGGGTGGGCAATAAATGCGCCCCATGACGCATGGAAATGGTGAGGGATTTAAAACGCCCGCGCTGAATCAAATGGTTAGCAATATCAATTCCGGAATTAGCGCCGCCGACAATCAAAATGGCTTTATCGTCGTATTCTTCAACGTGTCCAAAACCGGCAGCGTGAACCATTCTGTTGGATGGCGGACCGGATCTCAGAAAATGATCCAGTCCTGGCCACCGGGGCCAATAGGGAATTCTGTCCGTCCCCGTGGCGACGACGAGCTGTTTGCTGCGGAAATAACCTTGATGAGAGATAACCTGCCATCCGGTTTTCCAGGGTTCCACCTTGATGGCATGAGTCTGAAAGCGGATCTTCAATTGATATCGGTGACGTAAATGTGTCGCATAGGCTTCGAGATAGGCGATGTAATCATCTCGCGTTACGAACGCGCCCAGACTTTTTTCGAGAGGCATTCCGGGTAAACCGGACAGCAGCCGATGAGTATTGAGCGACAGTTGTGGATGCCGTTTACGCCATGAGGAGGCGACCACTGAGGCTTCGTCTAAGAGCAGTGGTTGAACCCCCTGCTGCAACAATTGATACGCCAAGGATAACCCCGAGGTGCCGGCTCCGAGAATGATGACTTGGTGCGATGAGTTGTTAGTGACCATGATATCGGTCACGCTCTGGAACGTGTATCCGTTCCTCGTGAAGCTTGACGAGAGTGTTCACCGGTTTGTTCCAAAATTTTGGGGCGGTTGCCATTATTGTTACACTCCGTGCTCATGCCGCTGGCTTCGTAAAACTCATGAGCCGAAAAAGTTGGTTATAACGAGGAAAACGTTTACTTCAAAAGCCAAAAATATTTTTCTGCTTCTGAAGTCTATATCTTACTGGCTTCTGACCCTATAGCATCATTGCATGTTCAGTTAATACAAGTGCGGGTGACTCAGATGTTGGCGTTACACTGTGTTTTATAAACGGGTAACCTTTTTTGTGCACTCTGGAAAACTGAATTTGATCCTAAATTGTTCGTCAAGGTTAGAGAAATAACTTAGACGACAGAATTATGGTCTTGAGAAAATCCAGTCCGGAGATAAGTTTAAAAACTGAATCACATCCTATAAAAATTGGAACATATGGGTTTCTACTCCTATATTGGAAAGGTTGTATCCCAAAGGCACAAAATTTTGACGTAAAAAATCCACTGATAAAAGCACCTTTTCAAGGAGAATACTATGAACGTCAGACACCGCGTTGCCGCTTTGCCGCTGATGCTGATTTCGCTGTTTGTTTTCAGTCAGGCTGCGATGGCGGATATGTCCAATAAATGGCGGATGGAGTTCAATGGCTCAGCCAACTCAGACGGTGCCATTACGGTGCGCATTTCACCTGAAGGGGGCATCCCGCTGGAAATTACGACACTCGTCAGCAAAGGCACCCGCGAAAATATGGTGGCCAAGGCGGTCGTTGAGTCCTTGCAAAGTAAGTTGCCAAGGGGCGCCTATAACGTTGAGCGCGACGACGGCGAAGATGTGTTGATCAAGAAAGGAACCGGGACTCCGATTTTTGGTCTGGATGTCTTATCCAATACGGTGAAGAACGTGAAGATCCATCTTGATAAAGAATAATGGCGGCAGCTCATCAGCGGCCACTCATAGCCGCGCTGTAAAATGATGAGCTGTTATTCAATGGAATCTGTCAGAGCTTAAGCGATAGATTTGATCAGCCCTCCCTCCGCACTGTTTTTGCACCCGGCGACCGCTGCGGTGGACGCTCCTTTTGTACAGGGAGGCAAGGCCGGGTTTGTGGTGTCCAAAATCAGTTATGCCTTAGGGCCTGACGCCAAAGATGCCGACACCTGCCCAGACGGCATGAGCTTAAACCCTGTGGAAATTTTTCAGCTTACGCCGGAAGCCAAACGTCATCAGGGTGAGTCGGATAAAGACTACGGCAGCCGGCTGGACCAGGGTGGCTGGAAAATCGCCACGGCGGCCAATGGGCAAAACCTGTGCATGAATCCGGAGGCCGGCGGGCCAGACCCTCACTTTCGCACCGTCAAGCGCAGCGACGTGGCTGTACCCGGCATCAATATGGATGGGGTGAATACCCCGGTTGGCACAAGCAACGACGCCAATTCCTGTCATCATTCAGACTTTATCGGCATCAACGGTGAAGCCGGTGTCGATAATCAGTTCTACCGGTTGGTGGGGTGCAGCCGTTCCTTTCAAACCAGTGGGGCTTCCAACACCTATGGCATCGAAATGCTCACCGGCGCCTGGGGCATTCTCATTTCCGTAAGCGGTGTGGATGATCTCAACAACGATGACGAGGTTGAGGTAGGGCTGTACGCCAACGCCGACCCCATTCGCCTGAGCCCCGGTCGCAACCCGCTGCAATACGCCACCTACGCCATGGATCAGGATCCGCGTTTTCGGGCCACCACGCGCGGTAAAATTCAAAATGGTGTGCTCATCACTGAGCCAGTAACCGTGAGGTTTCACAGCATTGTAAACAGCCTGCGTCTGGAGCGAGAGCTGCAGGATGCGCAATTGCAGATGACGCTCTCCGAAGACGGTGTCCTGGACAGTTACCTGGCGGGCTATACCCCGGTAGAAACCATGTATGACCTGCAGTACGGCTATCGCAGTGGCAAAGACAGTCAGGGAGAGCTGGCGTCATTAAAATTGAGGCTGGGGACAGCCAATGGTGCCGCGCGAGTCTTGGGTCACAGTTGTCCGGGAGCCTATCACGCCCTCTATCAATTGGCGGACGGCAACCCGGATCCGAACACCGGACGATGCACGTCGATATCGACTCAGTATCGCGTTACCGCTATTCCGGCCTTTGTGGTGGATGTGAAAACCCAAAGCATTAATGATGCCTTGAAACAAACGGAGACTGACGATGGTTACTAAACAAAGCCATGCGCAGAGATGGAATTGGTTGTTTTCAGGGCTGATGGTTAAAAAAAGCGGCCTGGCACTGGCTTCGGGTTTATTGTTGGGGCTGACCGGCTGCGACAACAGCGATGTTGCCAACCAGGAACCAGAGCCGGTAGGCGGCCCGACGGTCATGCGGCAATTGAGTGAATCGTAATATCGGGCAACGGTTGCCGATATCTTCGGTGCCGACATTCCCGTGGTTGCGCGCTTCGGCAAAGGTTTACGTGCAGAAGGTTTGCTGGCGGTGGGCAGCAGTGAAGCGGGTATCTCGGCCATCAGTATCGAGCAATATGATGCAGCCGCACGCAGTGTGGCGACCGTGGTTGTCAGCGAAGAAAAACGTTCCCAACTGGTACCGTGCACCCCACACTCCGAATCTCAATTTGATGCCGCATGCGCGACCTTGTTTGTGCAACAGTACGGCCCACCATTGTTTCGCCGTCCGTTAACCGATCAGGAAGTTGCCCGGTTTGTGGGCGCAGCCCGTACGGGGCAGGAGTACTTGGGCAGCTTTTACGAGGGCCTCAAATACGCCTTGTCGGGCATGATGGTGGCGCCAGATTTTTTGCTGCGTATTGAACACACTGAAACCCCAACGCAGACCGGAATCAACAGTACGGCAGCCGAGACGGCCGGTGTTGTGCAGCTGGATGCGTTTTCCAAAGCTACCCGGCACAATTATTTTTTAACCAACTCGACTCCTGATGCTGAACTCCTGCGGGCCGCGGCTGCCGGTGATTTGAATACCGAGGCCGGGCTCGAACAGCAAGTCGATCGCCTGCTGCAGTCGCCTCATTTTGAGCAGGCCGTGCGGGCATTTTTTGAGGACATGCTGCAGTTCGATTTGTTTGCTGATCTGGCCAAAGACCCGCTGATCTACCCGGCGTTCAATTCGGAGGTGGTGGCCGATTCGCAGGAGCAAACGCTGCGCATCATCACCGACCTGCTCATCACTCAAAATGCAGACTACCGGGATCTATTCACCACCCGTGAAGCCTATCTGACCCGCGCTTTGGGGGTTGTTTACCGGCTGCCGGTGCCGACGCGCCATGGCTGGGAAAAAAACAGAGTTTTCGGTGGACGCTAACCGCGCTGGCATTCAGAGCCACATTTCTTTTCTGGCCCTGCACGCGCATCCGGGGCGTTCATCGCCCACCTTGCGGGGGCTGGCGGCGCGAGATATCTTTTTGTGTCAGGACGTCCCCGATCCGCCGGCGAATGTGAATATCAGCATCGTGCAGGACCCATCCAATGCCAGCGTACTCACCGCCAGGGAGCGGCTGCAAGCTCACCGCACCGAACCCTCCTGTGCCGGATGCCACAAAATCATGGACCCGCTGGGTCTGACGCTGGAAAATTTTGACGGTCTGGGCACCTATCGCACC
>NZ_JAAONZ010000005.1 GCF_011602365.1 Pseudomaricurvus hydrocarbonicus | reverse complement strand
CTGGGAGTATGACAAGGAGATGTACAAAAAGCGCAATGAAGTAGAGCGCCTATTTAGACGGCTGAAGGGATTCCGGAGAATCTTCAGCCGCTTTGAGAAACTGGATGTTGTCTTCCGGTTTTTTATTAACTTCTCGCTGATTGCTGACAAGCTAATTAGTGTGAACAGGCCCTAGCTTGATGCCTGAGAAGATGTGGGGTTTGTGGTTACTAACAATCTCGACTCTGTACACTCAGGAGTGAAGGTGCCCAGTTGTTAAGAGACAGCGCTCATGGGCAAGATTAAGAAATCCCGTTAATCTCATCTGACATCCTCTTAAAAGCGGCAACTGCAAAGTCGATTGCTGCCACATCCTCAAATTGACCATCGACTATCTTTGTTCCAATATTTCCAATAACGATTTCCGGGGTGTTAACTGGTCGCGCGAGCGCAGATACCAATGCCTCTCGTATTTGGTACTGTGCGCGAACTCCACCGGTGAACGCTGGGGAGCTGGTTAAAATCAATACTGGCTTGTCCCTCAACGGAGAGTTGTTGTGTGGTCGAGATGCCCAGTCAAGCGCATTTTTCAGCACCCCCGGAATGCCATGATTATACTCCGGAGATGAGATCACGATCCCATCCGCTACAGCAATCTGATCGCGTATTTTTTGAACACTATCCATCAGCGGATCGACATACAGGTCCTGATTAAAGTGTGGAAGGGAGCCAATATCAGCATACTCGTAGTCGGCCTCCAAAGTAGTTGCCTCAGAAAGTGCCATTAGTAGCGCGGTAGAATATGAGTTTTCACGCAGGCTACCAGAAATTCCGAGGAGTCGGAGTTTCCTGGACATATAAAAGCTCCTTTTTAAATTTGAATGAGTAAGTAACTGTTTTAGTTTTTTTAAATATATCAAAGGGGCTACAATAATACTTACAGTTTTAGGAGGAATGTAGCCAATCACGCTAAAATGATTAGAGAAAGATTAAAGACCTCGCCTGTCGACGAGGCCGCAGGTAAAACGCTTGGTGACACCAACTAAATCATAAACCGAGCGGTACAAATCCCACAAAATGTGGATGGCTAATAAAAACTATTTCACCGGAGGCAAGTCTGTACAACTTCCGTGAGCCGCTTCAGCAGCCAATCCAATGGACTCACCAAGTGTTGGATGCGGGTGGATGGTCTTTCCAATATCAACATCGTCCGCACCCATCTCAATCGCCAGAGCGACTTCACCAATCATATCTCCCGCAGAAGGGCCAACAATGGCACCGCCGAGAATACGTCCAGTGTCGATATCAAACAGCAGCTTACTAAAGCCCTGTTCACAACCATTGGCGATCGCACGTCCCGAGGCACTCCAGGGGAAAACACCTTTACGAACCTTGATGCCCTGTTCATTTGCTTGATTTTCCGTCAGCCCAACCCAGGCGATTTCCGGATCAGTGTAAGCCACGCTGGGAATAACATGTGCATCAAAGGAAGTGGTCTGCAATTTTTTATCGCCTTTAATCTCACCGGCGATCACTTCTGCGGCCACGTGCCCCTCGTGAACCGCTTTGTGAGCTAACATCGGCTGGCCCACAATATCTCCAATTGCAAAAATACCGGCGATATTCGTACGCTGTTGCTTATCCACGGTAATAAACCCGCGCTCATCCACTTGAATTCCGGCAGCTTCGGCTCCCACTTTGTGGCCATTGGGGCGTCGCCCCACCGCTTGCAGAACCAGGTCATAGGTTTCGCTTTGTGGGGCTGAACCGCCATCAAAGCACACTGCAATACCATCGTCTGTCGCGCTGGCGGATACCGTTTTAGTTCGCGTCATAATACGATTGAAACGATGCTTATTCATCGCCTTCCAGACTTTAATTAAGTCTTTATCGGCACCCGCAAAAATATCATCCAGCATCTCGACGACATCGATTTTACTTCCCAACGCAGCATAGACTGAGCCCATTTCCAGGCCAATGATGCCACCGCCGATGATCAACATGCGTTCGGGAATGCTCTTCAGTTTCAGTGCACCGGTGGAATCCACGATACGTTCATCTTCGGGTAAAAACGGCAACTGTACGGATTCCGAGCCGGCCGCGATGATGGCACGCTTGAAACCAATGATTTGACGCTCGTCATTGGCATCCACGGTCAAGAGAGCGTTGCTGACAAATTGGCCGGAGCCTTCTACTACCTTGACCTTGCGCATTTTGGCCATGGCCGCGAGGCCTCCGGTGAGCTTGCCAATCACACCTTCTTTATGACTTCTGAGTTTTGCCAGGTCGATGTCGGGATCGCTAAAGTCCACGCCCAAGTCTTTAAAGTGCTTAACTTCTTCCATCACAGAGGCAACATGCAGAAGCGCTTTCGAGGGAATACAACCCACATTCAGACAGACGCCACCCAGTGTAGGGTAACGTTCGACCAGTACCACATCCAGACCGAGATCGGCAGCACGGAAGGCCGCCGAGTACCCACCGGGGCCACCACCAACAACAACCAGATCGCAGTTTAGATCTGCCTCATCGCTCTGTTGAGTTGTGGAACCGGGCGGTGTCGCAGGTTCCGGCTTTGCCGTTGGCGTGGCTTCACTCATATTACTGGATATGGTTTCCAGCGTTGCTATCAGAGTCCCTTCACTGACCCTATCGCCGACACTGATTGTCAGTTCGGTAATAATCCCGGCCGCGGGCGAGGGAATTTCCATGGTGGCTTTATCGGTTTCGATACTGATCAGACCGTCCTCTTCAGCGACGCTGTCTCCGACAGCAACCAGAATCTCAATGACTTCTACATTGTTGATATCACCAATGTCAGGAACCCGTATTTCTATGTTTTTCACAGTCATTGCTCCTACAGGGAAATACGTCTGAAATCTGCCAGTGCACTGGCCAGGTAAGCGTTGAACTTACCCGCCATAGCGCCATCAACAGCGCGATGATCCCAGCTCAGGCTCATCGGTAACACGAGCCTTGGTTCGACCCCGCCATCAGTCCATGTGACCTGTGTGCGCGCTTTACCCACCCCGAGAATCGCTATCTCTGGTGCGTTAATAATGGGGGTAAAATAGGTGCCGCCAATACCGCCCAGAGACGAAATCGAAAAGCACCCCCCGCTCATGTCGGCTGCGGTCAGTTTGCCGTTACGGGCCTTGGCCGCCAAGCCCCGAACTTCCTCGGCGACTTCTAACAGGCCCTTTTTATCCGCGTCGCGGATCACGGGGACGACCAAGCCATTGGGTGTGTCAGCCGCAAATCCAATGTGGTAATACTGCTTAAGAACGATCTCCTCGCCTTCAATGCTGGCATTGAATTCAGGAAACTTCTTCAGGGCAGCAACGCACGCTTTGATCAACATGGCCACTAGCGTCACCTTAACACCGTCGCGCTCGTACTCTCCATTTAAGCTGACACGAAACGCCTCCAGCTCGGTAATATCCGCATCTTCGTGATTGGTCACATGGGGAATCGTGACCCAATTGCGATGAAGATTGGCACCGCTGATCTTTTGGATACGTGACAGTTCTCGACGCTCCACTGGGCCGAACTTTTCAAAATCGACTTTTGGCCAGGGCAATAAACCTGGGAATCCGCTGGTGACTTGCGAGGCCGAAGTCGCCCCCGAAGCTTGTCCGCGCATCACCCCTTTGACAAAAGCAAAGACGTCGTCACGGGTAATACGCCCCTTATCACCCGTCGGTTGAACTTGAGCGAGGGGGACTTCCAGTTCGCGCGCCAACTTCCGTACAGACGGCGAGGCATGAGCCGTGCCGCTGCTGACTGGGGCCTCTGGAGCCGAAGTTCCGGTTTCGATTTTGCTCTGGTTGTTGGCCAAAGGCTGACTGTTGGCTAAGGGCTCCTTACTGGCTGAAGGCTGCTCAATGGCTGAAGGCTCTTTTTCAGTAGCGCCCGATGCTGGTTCGACGGTTGCTGATGAGGTTTCGTCCGCGGCCAATTCGAGCAGTGCAATCACACTGCCTTCACTGACCTTGCTGCCCTCTTCGATGTGCAGTTCCTTGATGATGCCGGCGTGGGACGATGGGATTTCCATCGTCGCCTTATCGGTTTCCACGGCGAACAACTCCTGCTCCACCGTAATCCTGTCACCCGGTTTTACCAGTAACTCAACCACTTCGACATTTTCCGCACCACCAATGTCGGGAACCCGGAGTTCAATTATGCTACTCATGATCACGCCTCCCATGCTGATGTGGCTTCGGTATCAATCTGGTACTTTTCAATCGCTTGCGCACAGATGGACGCGTCAATCTGACCTTGTTTTACCAATGTTGCCAATGCGGTCACGACGATGTGATGACGATCGACGCCGAAAAAATTCCGCAACGCTGTGCGCGTATCACTGCGACCATAACCGTCAGTACCCAATACGCTGTAACGCGGTTCAATGTAAGAGGCAATCAGCTGCGGTACACCACGCACATAATCCGAAGCGGCAATAACCGGAGTATTGCCATGCAAACACTGAGCTACATGACTGCTACGCGGAGTTTCCAGCGGATGGTGATGGTTCCAGCGCTCCACTTCGCGGGCTTCGCGAGCCAATTCCGTGTAGCTGGTGACACTCCAGATATCGGATTCAATACCCCAGTCTGTCGCCAGCAGTTCCCCGGCGGCAATCACTTCCAACATGATGGTGCCAGAACCCAGTAAATTCACTTTGCCGTTAGCGCTATCAACATTTTGAGTGGCGTAGCGGTACATCCCTTTAATGATATCTTCCTCTACACCTTGCGGCAGGGATGGCTGCGCGTAGTTTTCATTCATCACCGTGATGTAATAAAACACGTCTTCCTGTCGCTCTAGCATTCGCCGCGAACCGTGATCCAGAATCACCGCCAATTCACCCGCAAAAGCCGGGTCATAAGCGCGACAATTCGGTACGGTGGATGCCACCAGATGACTGCTGCCATCCTGGTGTTGCAGGCCCTCACCACCCAGTGTGGTTTTACCGGCGGTAGCGCCAATCAAAAACCCGCGCGCACGTTGATCACCTGCCGCCCAAATAAAATCACCAATGCGCTGGAAACCAAACATGGAGTAATAAATGTAAAACGGCAACATCGTCACGCCGTGCACGGAGTAACTGGTCGCTGCCGAAATCCAGGAACTGATGGCACCGGCCTCGGTAATGCCCTCTTCCAGAATCTGACCATCCTGTACTTCGCGATAACTCAGGATAGAGCCAATATCCTCCGGCTCATAACGCTGGCCAACATTGGAATAGATACCCACCTGTTTAAACAGGTTGGCCATCCCGAAGGTACGCGCTTCGTCAGCAACGATAGGCACTACGCGTGGACCCAAGGTTTTATCTTTGAGCATCGATGACATCATGCGCACAAAGGCCATGGTGGTGGACATTTCTTTGCCATCGGCTTCCAGAGCGAACTTTCCATATTTGGACAATTCAGGAATCGGCAGGGTTTCTGCCGTTGTGCGGCGGCTGGGCATATAGCCCCCCAACGCCTGACGACGTTCGTGCAGGTAACGCATTTCTTCACTGTCATCTCTTGGCTTATAAAAACTGAGTGTTTCGGTTTCTTCATCGGTCAGAGGCAATTGAAAATGATCTCTGAAATTTAACAACGCCTCACGGTCCAGCTTTTTCTGCTGGTGTGTGGTCATCTTGCCCTGTCCGGCTTCACCCATGCCGTAGCCTTTTTTGGTCTGAGCCAAAATAACGGTGGGACGGCCGGTGTGGTTTTTCGCCGCGTGGTAGGCTGCATAAATTTTAACGAGATCGTGACCACCGCGTTTGAGTTTATCAATCTGATCGTCGGTCAAGCCTTCAGCCAGCTTTTTCAGCGATTCATTCTGACCAAAGAAATTTTCCCGGTTGTATTTGCCGTCTTTAGCCGCAAACGTTTGAAACTGACCGTCGACGGTATCGGCAAACACACGAGTGAGTGCGCCATCGTGATCCTGAGCAAACAGTCCATCCCAGTCGGAACCCCACAACAGCTTGATGACATTCCAGCCGGCACCATTAAATTGAGTTTCCAGCTCATCGACAATGCGGCTGTTACCTCGCACCGGACCATCCAGGCGCTGCAAGTTACAGTTCACCACCCAGATCAAATTATCCAATCCTTCGCGAGACGCAAGAGTCAGCGCTGACATGCTCTCGGGCTCATCCATTTCACCATCGCCAAACACTCCCCAGACTTTACGGTTCGACGTGTCCTGCAAACCACGATGTTCCAGATAGCGCATAAAACGGGCATGATAAATGGAACTCATTGGGCCGATACCCATAGAGCCGGTAGGGAACTGCCAGAAGTCCGGCATTAACCAAGGGTGTGGATAGCTGGACAGCCCTTGCGCCCCCACACGTTGGGCGGTCACCTCTTGTCGATAATGCTCAAGATCCTGCTCATTCAAACGGCCTTCCAGGAATGCCCGGGCGTACACACCCGGTGCCGAGTGGGGCTGGTAAAAAACGAGATCGCCATCGCTATTATCATCTGACGCCTTGAAAAAGTGGTTAAAACCTACCTCGAACAGGTCCGCCGCACTGGCGTAACTGGCGATATGCCCGCCCAACTCACCATAGGCTTTGTTGGCCCGAACGACCATCGCCAGCGCATTCCAGCGCATCAGTGACACCAAACGCTCTTCGATCGTCAGATCGCCGGGAAACGACGGCTGCTGTTCCACCGACACGGTGTTCACATAAGGGGTGCCATAGGACGGTTGCCAACCAATAGCCGGATCTCGGGCCAGAGATGTAATAGAATCCAGAATTTGACGGGCCCGTTCAGGGCCTGCGTTCGCCACTAGTGACTGCAGTGCTTCACACCACTCCGCCAGTTCTTGATGATCATTGTCTGTTTGTGATGCCGCTGAACCACCGGCAATTAACGTATTGTAATGCGCCATAGAATGCACCTCCTTTATTTGAGGACAGTGTAACCTGTAACTGGCAACTTTAAGTGCTCTTTTGGGTTGTCAAAATGGAAAATATAGGTATATTATGCCGTAATAAAAGAGATATTCGGCATAAAATAACTGAAACGGGAAGGAGTCGATGCACAAATACTTCGAAAACTGAAAAGCGAGATCAGCATCACTTATGCTGATCTCGTAAAGAAGTTAACTTTTCATCTTCACCTTGTTTTACACGGGTTAATTGATTAGAAGCCAAAGTTTACGGAAGACGAATAGAAAATGGGTTACACACTTTCATATAGGTTTTGATGTGGATTTCGTCGATCACCTTGACTGTTTCGATCCACCAGCAATCCAGGTATTGTAATGAGCCATCATGTGATGCCCCTGAGCCTTATCGTAAGGTTATGGGGGTAATTTAAGTACTGTTGTTCGTATTTCACACCGGTACTTTCGGCATAATGTGCTTAGTAAAATCTTTTTACACAGGAAATGTTATTAACCTATGAAACTCGACAAAACCGACGCGAAGATTTTGCGTGAACTACAAAATGACAGCAGCATTACCAATGCTGAATTGGCACAGCGTGTAAACCTCTCCCCCTCTCCTTGTCTGACCCGGGTAAAGCGACTCGAAGCTGAAGGCTTGATTCGCGATTATGTAGCGCTGTTGGACCCTGCGCAGCTGGGTTTGCATTTGAATGTTTTTATTTCCATAAGCCTAAAGGCACAAAGTCGGGAATTATTGAAGGAATTTGAACGTCGGATTTGCACTCACGATGAAGTCATGGAGTGCTACCTTATGACCGGTGATTCTGACTATTTGATTCGTGTCGTTATGCCTGATATGACGGCCCTGGAACGTTTTATTGTTGATGTGATATCGCCCATGCCTGAAGTGGAAAATATTCGATCCAGTTTTTCTTTGAAGCAAGTTCGTTACAAAACATCCTTACCCCTGCCAAAGACCTTTTAATTTGATCCAGGGTTTAATCAACTATAGCAGGTTTGAAGTACTTGGTTTTGGGCAGCGTATAGCTTTCATAAATTCTCCGGGTGACATTCCCAGATTTTGCTTAAACATGGCAATAAAGGCAGAACTGGACTCGTAACCTAAATCGCCGGCTACCTGGGTAATCGTAACACCGTCTTCTGCTAATCTCTGTTGTGCAATTTGTACCCGCAATTGTTGCCGCCACCCTTGAAAACTGAGCTTGGTTTCTTTTTTGAACAGTCGTTGCAGTGTTCGAATAGAGGCGCCTACTGTCTCACTCCATTGCTCGATGGTGCGATTGTCCTCAGGGTGCGCCTGCAGGTGGGTGCAGATTTTCAACAGCCGTTGATCTGTTGGTAATGGCAGATACACTGGTTCGGACTCGGCTGCACTAAGTTGATCGTGCAATGTACGAAACAATCTTCCGCCGGGGCCATCCCAGTCACACTGATCGCCCATCTCCAATGCCGCAATAATCAATTCTTTTAATAATGGCCGGACATGAATGACGCAACATTCAGTACTCAGCGATGCACTCTCATTGGCATCTAGGTACAAACTGGAGATTTCAGCACCGTGAAGGCTAGACACTTCATGAACAACGTCTGGTGGAACCCATACGGCGCGGTTGGGTGGAATTAGATAGCGACCAGACGGCGTCGTCACTTCGAGAACTCCGATATAGGAGTAGACCAATTGCCCCCATGGGTGGCTGTGTTCCCGAACTACGGACCGGGGTGCCAGTGTCCGGTGCAACACACTGATGGGCTGCTCCGCCGAGCCCGTGATAGGACTTACCAGGGCGGCAGTTTTCCAGTCTGGATGAGTTTGACGTGTTCTCTTCATGTTTTGGCATTTTACCTAAAGTCTGCCAATGCAGACCAGCGTTATTATGTCATTGTTCATTCCGTTATTGCATATACAAACAAAAGGTAAACCGATAATGAAAGCAGCTGTTGTTAACGAGTTTGGTCAGATTCCGTACTATGGCGATATAGAAGCGCCGAAAGTCGGGACTGGTGAAGTTTTGGTCCACACACGAGCTGCAGCCCTCAGTCAGTTGGTTCGAGCCCAGGCCGCAGGCAAACATTACAGCTGCGGCAAAATACTGCCTGTAGTTCCGGGGGCTGACGGGGTGGGTGTTTTGGAAAATGGCCAGAGGGTTTTTTTCGCCTTTCCAAAGCCGCCTATTGGTTCCATGGCGGAAGCCGTCGCTGTGCGCTCTGAACTGTGTGTACCGATTCCCGAGTTTGTCGATGACATTACGGCAGCGGCTATCGGTAACCCTGGCATGTCATCCATTGCGGCGCTGGAATTTCGAGCAGGTTTTCAACCGGGTGAATCCGTATTGGTCAATGGAGCCGCCGGAGTTTCTGGACGTCTGGCGATACAGATTGCCAAAGAGCTGGGGGCATCCCGGGTGGTGGCAACCGCACGTAAACCGGAAGTCGAAGCGGAGTTGCGGGCGTTGGGAGCAGATCACTTTGTTTTGCTGCATGCAGATACTGAAATCCTGACAGCAGAGTTTCAGTTAGAGATGCAAAGCTACGGTATTGACGTTGTTCTGGATTATTTGTGGGGGCAACCGGCAAGCTGTCTACTACAGGCTGCGGCCAATGTGGTCGCCGAACCGCAGCGACCTCGCATTCGATTCGTCAATATCGGCGGGCTTGCGGGTATGAGTTTGTCGCTGTCTGCAGGGCTGCTGCGCAGTACCGGCGTTGAACTCAAGGGCAGCGGACTGGGCAGCGTCTCTAACGAGAATCTGGTGAACTGTATCGGCAAATTGTTAAAGATGGTGGAACCAGCAAAACTGGCTGTTGATGCAATGCCGATGCCATTGAAAGACGTTCAGTCCGCTTGGCAAACCACCACCAGTCGTCGCATAGTGCTGACTGTGTAATATAGTACTGGCTCGTTATAATTCGTGCTTGTCCTTTAAACCTCGTACTGTCTTTTAAACTTAGCACGTATCTTATAACACAGTCCTGGCCCTGTAATTCAGGGCCAGAGTCCTGCTTCCAGGCTAACTTCCGGCAGACGTTAATTTTAACTCGCCAGCACTGTTTTCACGCGTGCGGGCAAAAAAGGCAATTGCCGTAAGCGTTTTCCGGTCAATTGCGCAAAGGCGTTACCGACGGCGGGTGCAGTAATTGGCAGTGCAGCCTCTCCTATGCCACCCGGTGGGAGACCGCTCTCCAGAAGCTGCACATGAATCTCGGGAACCTGAGCCATTTTCATCACGGAATAATTGTGAAAGTTAGATTGTTCAACAGCGCCTTTTTCAACCGTAATCGATTCCATTAAAGTACTGCCGAGCCCCTGAATAATTGCACCTTCAGTTTGGGTGATCGCATTTTCCCGCTGTACAACGACGCCTGCGTCAAGCGCGCACCAAACACGATGAACACGGATACTGGAGGCAGTTTCTTCCAGCGATATTTCCACCACCATGGCCGTCAAACTGCCCACATTTTCCGCAAACGCCAATCCCAATGCCCGACCGTTGACGGCGCCTTTTTTCCAGGGCGACATGGCTACGGCCGCGTCGAGAACCGCCAGTGCACGCGGATCATTGCCCAGCAGCTGGCGTCGGTATTGATAGCTGTTTTGGCTGGCCGCCAGCGCTAACTCATCCACAAAGGATTCAATCGCAAATTTATTGGGGCCATAGGCTACGGCACGCCAGTGTTTCGTCCGCAGGCCACTGGGCACGACAGAGAAGTCAATCTGTTGATTGGCAACATCGTAATGGGGAATCTTCGCCCCACCGGCCAGTAGCATCGGGTTGTCACCAATGGTTCGGTGTTGCCAACGGGTAATCTTGCCCTGATGATCCAGACTGCCCTGCATGCGTTGCAGCGTGGCAGGGCGATAGGCGCCATTTTGCAAGTCGTCTTCCCGGCTCCAGATCAGCTTCACCGGGACATTAGCCGCTTGAGCCAACGAGACCGCTTCGAGGCTGAAATCATGCCACGACCGTCGCCCGAAGCCACCACCCAGAAACTGCGGATAGAGGTGGACATTGTCTACCGGTAATTGCATCTGCTTAGCTACCGCATCCCGCAGACCACTGGCGAATTGGGTGCCCGCCCAAAGCTCGACACTTTTTTTATCCGGGGCAATGCGCACCACGGAATTCAGGGGCTCCATCTGCGCGTGGTAGACGAAATCGGTGCGGTAATCCGCAATCAGGTTCTTTGCAGCGGATTGTTGGGCCTCTTCGACATTGCCTGAGTGGTGTACCGGTTTGATTGGCGCGCTGCTAGTGCCTGCCACCTTATCGTATTCATCGAAAATTGTAGAGGAGTGAAAGGTGTTTGCCAGCGCATCGTCGGTCCAGGTAATTTTTAGCGCTCGGCGAGCCTTCACCACCGCCCAGTAACTGGAGCCAACGATGCCAACACCATGATCCAGTGTCACTACTGCTGTGACACCGGGCATTGCCTCGATATCGGATTTGTTGAACGATTGCGGGCGATTACCGTGAACCGGTGCCCGCTGAATCACGCAATAGTGCAGGTTGGGCAATTCAATATCAATGGCATAGACCGCCGAGCCGTTGACTTTCGATGGAATGTCGCGACGCAGCACATCGGTTTTTCCGATCAGCGTAAACTCGTTGACCGGTTTCAGATCCACCTCGCTGATCGGGGGCAGGTTTTTCTCCAGCCGTGCAAACCTAGCAATGTCGCCGTAGCTGATCGAGCGTTGGGTTTTTCTGTGGTAGACAACGCTGTTGCGGCTGGTGAGTTCATCTGCGGCGACTTCCCAATGGCGAGCCGCGTTGTAAAGCAGTTGCTGCCGTATCATGGCACCCGCGAAGCGGAGTTTTGTAAAGTAACTGCGTACCGCGTAGCTGCCGACAGTGAGCATCATCATATGGCCGGCGATGGAGGCATGTCCGTACACACTGGCATCAATGGGAGAGTATTCAATGACTACCTGATCCCAATCGGCATCAAGCTCTTCGGCAACAATCAGTGGTAGTGCCGTGGCAGAACCCTGCCCCATTTCAGCGACAGGATTGTAAATGGTGATTGTGCCGCTGCTGTCAATATGCACCCAGGGCGAGGTCAGAGCCGCGCTGGGTAATTCGGCCTGGTGGCTGAGGCTATCCACTGCCAACGCCTCACCGGCGCAGACCATAAAAGCCAGACCGGAGAATCCCTTGAGTAACTGGCGTCGATTCAACGGCAGCTGACCCTGTTCGGTATTTGCGCGATCGTTTGATACCGTCATGTGGATGAGCCCTCAATCGTGCCAGTGGATGGATCGAAAACATTGACCCCGGATGCTGCCAGGGAGTGTATCGCTCGCTTGACTCGGGGATAGGTGCCGCAACGGCAGATGTTGGTGATGGTCTGATCGATATCGTCGTCGCTGGGATTGGGGATGCGGCGCAGAAGATCCGCCGCCGCCAGAATCATGCCCGACTGGCAGTAGCCGCATTGCGGCACGGCTTCATCGATCCAGCGCTGTTGGATCACGCTGAGTTGGTCGCCGCTGGCCAGGCCCTCAACAGTGGTGATTCGGGCACCCTCGGCGGCGATGACCGGCAAGGTACAGGAACGCAGCAGATTGTCGTTAAAGAAAATACTGCAGGCACCGCACTGCCCCAATCCACAACCGAATTTCGTGCCTTTAAGGCCGATGGAGTCTCTGATGACCCACAGTAACGGGGTATCTGTGTCGCCGTCAAAACTTACGGCTTGTTCATTCACAATAAATTTGATCATCAGTGCCTACCCTGCGGTTGTATTGGTGGTAACTTTTTGGATAGCAATAATAAAAAACGGGGGAAGGTTTAGCCGGCACGACTGAGGGTGCCGTACAAGCCAGGACTTCCCCCTAAGCACGGGTCTTAAAAACTGTATGCAAAACGAACGCCCCAATTTCTGGGTAACGACGTTCCAGTGATCATCAGATTGGTAGACGGCGAACTGTTCAGGTAATTCGGCGTACGCTCATCCTCGATATTGCGGATGTAAGCGGAAACCGACCAACCACCACCAAAAGATTCCAGAGTGGCTTGGGCGTTGGTGCGCCAGACAGAGTCGACGTATTGCTCATCCAAGTACTGGAAAGCCAGGTAGCGCTCGCTCTTGTACTGGGTATCCAGGCCGAGAATCAGGCTGAGATCATCATCAATCGGGAAGGTTTGCTGTATGCCCAGATTGATAGTCCACTCAGGAGAATTGTAGGAATCAAAACCGCTACAGTCTACAACCCAGACCGGGCCAGCTTGTTCACTGTCACAGCCGGTCACCGGCGGTGTGCCCTGGAAAGGCTCTTGATAAACAAAGTCGGTGGATTCTGCGTGCAGGTAGTGAATATTGGCACTCAGCAGGGTATTTTCAGTGAGCAGGAAGCGGGATTCGAGCTCGATACCCATGATCTCGGATTCGCCGATGTTTTCGGTGATGTTGGCGGTGCGGCCGTCCATGTCGGTGGCGACGTGTGAAACCTGCTGGTCGGTGTATTCCCAATAGAAGGCTTCAACGTTCAGTTGCAGACGCTGATCCAGTAACCGGTTCTTTGAACCGATGGTGTAAGCGGTCAGGTATTCCGGGTCAAAGGTTTCGAAGCCGGTGGCTGGGTTAAAGCCACCCGAGCGATAACCGGTTTCGACACTGGCGTAGAGCAGTGAATCTTCGGCAATGTCGTACTCGGCGGCCAGACGGAAGGTGGCGCGCTCGTTTTTCAGGCTTTCATTCAGGTAGAGGTCGGACCGACTCACGGCGATGTTCCAATCTGGCAGCATGGGAATGGGCGATGCGCCAGTGTAAAAATTGGGTCCTGCACCCTCTGCCGGTAACATAGCCAGTTCTTCCGGGGATTCCGCAAATTCAAACAGTGGGGCGCCGATACACGGTGCGGCCGGATCCATTGTCAGGTTGGTACAGAAAATAGTACCGCCGGTGGTAACACCTTTGGAGGCTTTCTTGTCGGTGCTGTAACGCACGGCTCCCACTATACGAAAATCTTCGGTGATGTTAGCGGTAATACGAGCGAAGGGCGCAAAGGATTCGGTGGTGTATTCGTTATCCAGGAACGAGGCGATGGAACTGATGTTCAGTGCGGTGTCGATCTCAACGCTTTCGTCAAAATAGTAGGCACCTAGGATATAATCGTAGATACCTGCAGAACCGGAAAGGCGAACCTCAAAGCTAAACTGCTCGTCGGTTTCTTTTTGCAGGTACGGGAAGGCACCGGCCGGTGACAGGTAGTCCAGTTCTGCCTGGCGCCAGGCTGGAATAACGGTCAGCGTACCCAGATCGGTTTCGTAGTTAATTTCAACATGGGCACCGAAGTATTCGTTGTCACGGTACTGCTCAGGGCCCATATCATTGATGAAAGTGGCTCCAGGCAGTGAAAAGGTATTGCGTCGAAATGCTTGTGATGCATCGGTGTAGATACCCTCGTTATAATCCAGATTGGAATCATAAAATACATTTTCACTAACCTGATCGTATTCAACTTTGCCCGCGTAGGTGATACCGGCACCGGTATCGTCATTAGCAGCGTAGTCGGCCGAGAAGCGGATAATCAACTTTTCACTGGGTTCTGTCAGTACCTGAAAGCGGAACGCGCGAGTGTCTTCTTCGCCAGTACCGTCTTTAAAGGTTGGATCAGAATTCACCACACTTGCGGAGATGCGTGCAGCGGTGTTCTCACCCAGAGGAATATTCACTGCACCTTCGGTGGTGAAGCTGTTGCTGTCCACGTCTTCCAGTGTGCCGTAACTGGCGGTGATGTAACCGGAGGTTTCACCCAGGCGCGGTTGCGCCGGAATGACATTGATGGCACCACCGGTGGCGTTACGACCATAAAGAGTGCCTTGTGGGCCTTTCAGGATTTCGACGCGTTCCAGATCATAGAACACACCGGTGGATGAGGTTGGGCGAGCCATGTAGACGCCATCGTAGTTAAACGCTGATGCGGAATCACTGTTGGGCGTGAGAGTAAAGTTACCAACGCCGCGGATGAAAACCAGATTACCGTTTGCGGTAGATTGCACACTCAGTGCAGGAGACAGCTCACCCAGACGACTCATGTCGGTGATGCCCGCATCAATCATATCTTCGCCGGTCGCTACATCTATGGCAATGGCGGCATTTTGCAGGCCTTCAGCTTTACGTTGTGCGGTGACGATGATTTCTTCCAGCATGAAGCTTTTATCTTGCGCAAAGGTTGGCTGAGACATGGCCAGTGCCAGTGGCACGGGTAAAAAGGCTTTGGCCAAACGGGCAGATTTCAGTTTCTTGTCTCGATTCATGGCTCTCTCCGTCGAATTTTTTTCAAGCGCTTCAGTCGCTTAACAACTCTTTGTTATAGGGTTTGCTCGTATAACTTTTATTCTCAAGCAATTGTTATTGTCTATCTCTTTAGAGACAGTGTTAATCTACGTATCTACTGCGAAACTAGAAAGATATAAATAATGCCTAATCGATAACAAACAGATATCGCTTTTAATGTCGATTCAAAAGAGCTAGAACCTGCTAATAAAGACAAGTATCGATTCTTGGAGGACAGTCTCGAGGTGGGTGCAGAGCTAAATGGCCCCGATCTGCAGGCAAGAAAGGGGCTTCAGTAGTACGGTGATTAATACGTGTTTAAGTGGAAATTACCCTTATCCTATATCACCAAAGACGATACGAACGCGACGTTTCTGAATTTTCCATATGCCGTTTTCACAGATAAAATCGTCATGGTACTCACCCACGAACTTGGGACCGGTGAGAGGCAGAGTTTCGGTTTGCCTGCCTTCACCATTAAAAAACACAAAGTAGGTAATTCCGCGGGCGGAACAGTCGGTGATGTTGGTTATCTCAATATTGGTGCAAATATGACGGGTCTGGATAGATTCATCCCGGCTGTCAAGCATCCCTTTAATGGCCTCGAGATTGTTAAATACTTTCCCGTCCCAACGAGAAAATTCCGCATGATTGCTGAATACGTTGGCAGCGCGGCTATAGTCCCGCTGGTCGACAGCGTTAGCGAACGCAATGGACAAGGCTTTGCAGGCTTCTCCATGGAAAAAATCGGTGGTGCTAATGGTCATAGGCATGGCTCCTGGTTGTTATTGTCGCCACCAGGCTTCCTGTGCGCATTGCATGGCGAAGCCCAGTTGCTGTATCTGAAAGGATGAGGCGATGAGGTGATAATCCATGCAGTGACCGGTTTGCTCAACCATGGCAGCATCGACTCTCGATGCCCAGGTCAGTGAGCGAGCAAAGTCATTGACCTCTGCGGGGCTAACAATCCAGAGCTTGTCCATTTCGCCCTGGCGGTAGTGTACGGGTACGCGAACCTTGGCAAGAACATCGGATACCTTATCGGACCAGGTGCCCACAATGTCGACCAGTTCGACCTTCGGTGCTTCGGTATAAGCCGGGTAAGTGACATTGGGCATATCATCGCCAAAACTGCCCTCGGGACCGAACATAACATCGTCTTTGATAGCTTTGGGCATGTCGACCATATAGGTGTCTGGCAGTGAATCCCAGGCGTCGCGGAAGTGTTCCGGTGTTCTCATGCCAACGCCGGAAACAGCCAGTCCCAGCAAGGGCGATTGCCTGTTTTCCGCCGCGATTACCGTGGCTATGGCCGCGCCAATAGAGTGCCCTATGAGTACGATACCGCAGGTGCCTGCACCGTATTCTTCCCAGGCCGCTTGCAGTAACGGGCCGAGATAAGCCGCCTGCCCCTCAATCGTGGCTCTATCGATCGGCAGCGGTTTACTGAAGCCGTAGCCGGGTCGATCCAAGGCAAGGATGGGAATATTCAACTGTTTGGCTTTGTCGAACAGCGAGTAGCCAGGTACATCGAAATACGCTGAACTGTATGTCCCGCCGTGCACGGCAATTACCAGTGGTGTCGCCACCTCATAGGGGCCTGTGACAACTCCTTGGCGACCGGATAAACCGGCAAACAGGTTGTCTTTAAAAATAGAACTTTCAACTGTCATGTGTGTGCCTGTTGTAATTATTGTATATCAAAATACCATTAGAACTGTGTTGCAGATGTTTTCAGGTTGAGCAGCGCCTCACGGTTGTAGTAGGCACCGTTTCTGATTATTCCCTCAATGCTGTGTAAGTGTTTAACACTGTCCAGCGGATTGTCCGACAAAATGACCAGGTTAGCCTCGGCGCCAGGTGCTACCACACCCAGTTCGCCTTCGCGGCCCAGGAACTCCGCGGCATTGACGGTTGTCATCTGCAATACTTTTAACGGATTGACACCGGCTTGTGCCAGCAAATCAAATTCGCGGTGCAGGCTGTAACCGGGTATCAGCCACTGACCGCCAAGATCCGAACCGGCCAGCATTTTGACACCTGAACGATCAAACATTTTCACCAGTCGTTCCTGCAAGGCGTAAAACTCCGCCATAATTTTTCGCTGCTCGGCAGTCATGGTTGATTCAAAATCTTCTGCGACTGTAGCCCAGAGTTCCCGCGTCGCAGGCGGCATGTATTTGAGGTTCTCGTTGTTACGGTAGGCCTGATCATCACCGTATTCCATGGCGCGCAGGCGTATCAGGGTCGGCACTTGCCACAGCTGTGAGGCTGCAATCTCGGCAGCCAGCTGCTGACATTTTTCTTCATCAAAACTGGCGACCATACGCTGCATCAGGTCATAAGCTCGATCCTCTTTGGCCAACTGGGGGTTGGCCAACGTGCGTTTGACGACCCTCTCAATGACCGGGGATAACAAGGTAGCCAAAAAGTCGGGTAGCGCTGGCGGTAATGAAGGTGGCACTTCAGCCAGTTCCTGACGGATCGCCTCCTCCTCGGTTGAGCAGCTCAAAAACAGGCTGCTATCAGGCCCCAGATGTTCAATGGCACGCATGCCGTGAGCGATTGCGGTACGGACATCAATGTCCTCTGGCAGGTGGCCTACCAGCGGTAGCTGCTGCTTGGCGGATTCATTGAGGGCTGCGAGGTAGACGTCCCGCTGCAGAGCCACAGCTTTGATAAAATCGGCCCCCTGCTGCTTCTGCTCCTGCACTGTGGCTCGCACCTGCTCGGGAGTATCGCCCACCTGTGGAATCAGGATGTGGCCGGGCATGACCAGCAGCTCCGGATAAGCGGTAGGATTCAAGTCACCCTGATTGCGCCAGCGCAGCAGGTCAGTGTTCCCCGACATCTGGCGGAATCCGGTAATGCCATTGGCGAGCATGAGCGACAGCCCTTGTCGCGGAGCTTCCAGGCCGATGGGGTGGGCGTGCATGTCCATGAAGCCGGGAACAATATACTTGCCAGAGGCGTCAACTCTTTGGCTGGCGGCGACAGTGGTCAGCTCGGAAGCCGGCGCTATCTGGTCGATACGGCCATTCTTGAGACTGATGGCCAAGCCTTGTTGCAGCCGGCCGGAATTGACGTCAACAATGGTAGCGCCCTCGATGACAAAGGGATAAATAGGGGTAGTTGCGGCTTCGCCAAATAAGGACTTTTCAACCGGTGGTTTTTCACTGCATCCGACGATAGCAGCAATCACGACGAGCAGGATAATTTTTACAACAGAATTCATGTTCAACGCGTTCCTCAGAGCTATTATCGCAGGTGTTCTGAACACCCTTATAGGATCACTGGCATACGCCAGTGGTTACCTACAGACTATAAGTCGTGGTATCTGTATCGATAAGATGGTAAGTCAGCGTTTGCGATAGCTATTTGTTATCAGTAAGTCTGATTTAGGGGAAAATGCGCGCCATTTTAGGTCGGGAGTCTGAAGACGAGCGTATCCACATCAGAGCGGCAGGACCTCAAAGCTCCATAGTTCTTTCCAGGTCGACGCTGGCACGACGAATCATGTCGCTGAAATACTCGGCTGCGGGAGTCAGCGGTAAACTGGCACGCCTCACCATGTACATGGCGGGTGCCGGCAGAAACTCCTTAACTTTAATGCGATGCAACAGGCTCTGTGCCCAGGCGAATTGTACCCATTGCTTAGGCAGCATGGTGAGTAAGTCGGAGCCTGCAGCGGCAGTCATCATAGTAAGCGCTGAATGGGCGTAGAGAGCAATTCTTGGAGCCGGCAAGCCGTACTTCTCAAACAGCGGAGACAACTCGGCATCGGAACGGACTGTGACAGCTGTTGATATCCAGTCAGCATCGCAGAGTTCACTGAGAGAGGTGGCATCAGCCAGTTCATGGCCTTTGCGACAAAAGACCACCCTTTCGTTGTCGATCAGCTTCTCGGCAATGAATTCACTGGAAATTTTGTCTTCTGCCAATGGACCTACATAGATATCAAGTGTGCCGTTTTTCAGACCGGCCTCTGCCTTGGCGAAAAGGCCTTCAGTAATATCAAGCTGGGCATCCTTGTAACGCAAACGGAAAGGTTCGAGTGTATTGTGCAACAGTGCAATGTGTGATGCCGTTGACAGACACACGGAGACTTTACCTTCTAAACCACCCTTGTACTGTTGTAGCTCATCGCGAGCCCGTTCAAGCTCACTCTGAGCGGCCTTGGCGCGCTGCAGGAATATTTCACCCATCGGGGACAGTACAACGCCTTTGGGGAGCCGTTCCAGAAGAGTTACATCGAGTTCTTTTTCTAGCTCCCGAATACTGCGGGTAATGGCGGGCTGCGCAACGCCGAGGTAACGGGCTGCCGCACGCAAACTGCCTCGTTCTGCGACCGCAATCAAGTCTCGCACCTGATTCAGCTTCATAATGTATACCTATTGTAATTGTTATCAGTTGCGCAAAAGTTAAACCGATTTGTATCGCAAAGCAACTCATAACTTATGTCATCGATATAAAAACGATATCAGGTATGAAGTGTTGCCATCTGAGCGCCTAGAGCGGCGGACGTTAGACTGGTGCCGGCAAATAAAGCAGGTATACGGTAACAAGGTCTATAACAATTTCCGCCAGTCTCACAGGCTTTTTATCGCCGATTTAAATCATTTAATAACAATAAATTAATAAACACCAAGGAGAAATGATGAGTATTCAGCCTAAACAATTAACGCGTGGCCTGACTCGGTCGCTACTGCCGTTCGCCATCGGAGTGGTCATTCATCCGGGCGCGTTGGCTCAGCAGAGCATTCAATTGGAAGAAGTTAAAGTTACTGCCCAGAAACGTGAACAGAGCTTACAAGATGCGGCCCTATCCGTGACATCGATGTCTGGCGAGAATTTATCGGAAGAGCGTATTACTTCGGTACTGGATCTACAGTCACAGGCGCCGAGCCTGCAAATATCGACCGTACAGGGTACAGCCCGGGTATATATCCGAGGGATTGGCCTGACTAACTTTTCGGCGGGAGGGGAACCCAGTGTGGCGTTCCATGTTGACGGCGCTGTGGTCTCACGCCCCGCCGCGCAGATAGGTGGGTTTTACGACCTGGAACGGATCGAGGTGTTACGTGGACCACAGGGCTCTTTGTATGGACGCAACGCAACAGGCGGTTCTCTGAACGTGATTACCCGTCGTCCTACCGAAGAGTTCGAGGGCTACGTAAATCTATCCTCTGGTAACTACAATCTGATGGAACTCGAAGGTGCCATCAGTGGATCGCTGATCGAAGAGCAATTGCTTGCCCGCCTGGCTGTTAAGACCGCTGATCGTGATGGTTTCGGCAAGAATAATGTCAGCGGCAAAGATATAGATGATGAGAACAACCAGAGTTACCGCCTGGGCTTGAGTTATATCGGCAGTGATCGATTCGATGCCTTTTTCAGTATTAACCATTATGAATCAGATGACGCGGCGGGTCTTTATCACATGCTGGGTCCGGGTAATCCGGCGGTCACGCCACCGGAAATTGCTCTCGGAGGCCAAATTGCTCGCGATCCTCGAGACATTGACTCGGATGCTGACTTGTACTCAAAAAAGGAAGTGGATTCCTATACGCTTGAAATGACGTGGGATCTGGCCGAAAACCTCTCACTAAAATCGTTGAGTAATTATTTGGAAATGGAGCGTGATTGGATTTCCGATTTGAACGGTACTCCGGTACCGGTGCTGGAATCGCGTTTTGATGAATCTTCCGAGCAGTACAGTCAGGAATTACAGTTAACCTGGGATGGCGATAATCACTCAACCATGTTTGGACTCTACTATTTCCACGAGGATATTGGGGCAGGAACCTATATTCTTGGCCCCCCTCCTGTGCAAATGGCTGGCCGTCCATTGATTCAGTTTGCCGGTGCGCAGGAGAGTGAATCATGGGCTGCGTTTGTCAACAGCACCTGGCATATCAATGAGTTGTGGTCACTGAATGTGGGTTTACGCTACAGCGAGGACGATAAATCCGACACCGGATTTACCATTGTGCCCCCTGCCAGTCTGTCTCCGGTCAGCCCCCCTTTCACCATCGATATCGATCGAGAAGCCAGCTGGGACGCCTGGACGCCGAAAGTGACTGTAGAGTACTCCCCTACCGAAGATTTGTTTTTTTACGCCACGGCCTCGCGAGGTTATAAAACGGGTGTGATGAACATTGGCAATGCCGGAGAACCAGTGGATCCGGAATTCATCTGGAGTTACGAATTGGGCATGAAGAGCCAGTGGTGGGAAAACCGGTTGCAGATCAATGCCACTGTCTTCAGTGCCACCATCGATGATCTTCAAGTGCAGCGCCCCATCAACGGCAACCTGATCACGGTGAATGCTGCCGAAGCGGAAACCCGTGGTGTCGAACTGGAAACCGTTGCCCGGTTAACCGAAGGTCTGACAGCGAAATGGAATCTCGCTTATGTGGATGGGCAATTTAACGAGTTCCTGACGGAGAATACGACCTTCGCTCCGGGTGTTGAAATCAATCTCGATGGTAATACCTTGCCGAACACACCGAAGCTGGCTTCTGATCTATCACTGGAATATGAAACCGATGTATTTGACAACTGGACTGCGCGTTTCAAAGTACAAGGCGTCTATACCAGTGAGCGTTGGTTCAATGAGTTTGAGGAAGACATTGCATATCAGGAAAGCACCTTTGTGGTAAATGCGAATATGGTGTTCAAAACTCACGACGAGAAGTGGTCGGTTAATCTTTGGGGCAAAAACCTGACCGATGAGGAAATTATTTCTCACATTAATGTCGGATCCAGCGCCCTTGGCCATATGCGTACCGCAACCTTCCAGGATCCGATGACATTTGGTGCAACCTTAGGTTACCAATTCTGATCTATATGAGGTTGTGTGAATGAGTAAAAAGAGGCCTTATGGCCTCTTTTTACTTTTAGAAATACGTAAGACAAGATGATTTTACGATTTTTCGTTTTTGAGGTCGGTGTTCAATAAAAGGTTTTTTGAAATTATGGTTATGGGCAAAAAAATGCCTCCCGAAGGAGGCCAAGCTATTAGAGTGGAGAGCTAATAGATATTCATCTTTAAATTCACCATTTAAAAGTTATAAGTGAATTGAACCATCATAGTTCTTGGTGAATTGGACGCGGAACTGATAAGCCCCGGTGTCAGTGGGTTGGTATAGGGATAGCCAAATTCCTGAGCAATATCGTCCGTCAGATTGCGCCCGATCAACGAAAGCTTCCAGGTTTCTTCCATATCGGATATAGACGCTGTGATATCCAAAGTGGTCAGGCTATCGCCTTCTGGAATACCTTCTTTCGGTTGGGCAAACTGACCGCTGCGATGACGCAGGTTACCATTGAGACCTAACAGAAAACTGTCGGAAATGGCATGTTCAAAACGGATGCCCAGGTTACCTGTCCACTCCGGTGCTATATCCAGCTTCAAACCGCTGTCTTTTTCTTCTGCATCCGCATATACCACACCGCCATTGAAAGACAGATTATCGGTCGCCTGCCAACTACCGGAAATATCGAACCCGTAAGAACGTGCATCGGCATTGCCGGTGAGGAATTCCGCACCGGTAAACAGGGTTTTCTGCAAGTCGGTAATATCAATATAGTAGATGGCAGCGTTGAGTATGGCCGCGCCGTCGAGCAGATTGGATTTAAAACCGATCTCATAGTTGTCGACCGTTTCAGCTGCGAGGCGGGCTTCGAGATCGGGATTCCCAGTCGGGATAGTATTGGACTCTGCGAAACCTCCGGTTTTGGTGCCGTTACCGTAAGAAGCATAAATCATGGTATTCGGCGTTAAATCGTATTGCAGATTGGCATTGCCGTTAAGCATGTACTCAGAATAATCCAGTGGTGTAGCCGGATACGGAGGATTAATAATGGTATTCCACAAGGTGAAAGGCTCAATTGCAGAGCGCTGCATCACCGCTTCCTTTATCTCTTCGGCGTAACGCAAGCCCGCTGCTAATCTTAAACGATCACTGATGTGCCAGGTGCCACTGACAAAAGCGGCGTAGTAGTCCACATCCTGCTCGATGGTGTTTAACATCGGGCCTTCAAATACATCACCGGGAACGGGATAATCCCAGTAACCAATTTCTTCCGACTCCCAGTCGCTGGTGAAGTAGTATAAGCCGGCCATGTAATCCAGCTTTTCACCATTGGTGGATGCAATGCGAATTTCCTGACTGTACTGCGAATAGTCTTCTTCGCGAATGAATGCCAGATAGTCACCGGGCTCAACATCGACATCATCAAAGAATGCCAGATCGTAGTCCGCATAGGTGGTTTGGGAAGTAATGACGTGGTTTTCCAGAGTCCAGTTGATGACCAGGTTGGCAATGTTGCTATCGATGTCATGGGAGCTGTCGCCATCACCGGGACCGAAGTTGGTGGATTTATAAATTTTGTCATCCAGCTTGGAGTCTGTGATACCGAGTGCAGCGGCAAGACCGTTAGGATCACCATCGAGCTGGAAGGTATCGCCGGTTTTATTGTCTTGACCGGTTTGGTACATGAAATCAAGACTGACGCTGTCGCTGACGTCCCAAGAAGTAGAGAAGCGTATGGAATAGTTATCATCGATAGGTACACCATTGCCAGTGAGTTCGTTTTCAGTGGCACCTTCCAGTTCAGAATAGTAACCCGCAATACGTGTTCTCAACGTATCGGAGATAGGCAGATCGATAGCTCCCTTGACCGAGTAGCCACCGTGTTCAGAGAGTGAAACCTGAGTGTAACCGCCGATCTCTGTACCGGGTTTTTTGGTCACCAGACTGATAGCCCCGACACTGGTGTTTTTCCCCAGCAGTGTGCTCTGGGTACCCATGATCATTTCTGTGCGTTCCAGATCGTAGATACCGGCGGAGTAGAGTCTGCCTTTACCAAAGAAAACACCGTCCAGAAATACGCCGACGGCCTGCTCGTAGGCCTGATTGCGTGATACGCTGGCGACTCCACGAAAACTCAGCACCAGACCATCATCCGGCGCGCGGCTAAATACCATACCGGGTATAAAGTTTGCCAAGTCAAAAAGATCATCCACTTGATAATTGTCGAGACTTTCCTGATCCATGACGGAGATGGAAATCGGGACATCCGACAGAGATTCATCCCGCTTTTGCGCTGTGATAATAACCTCTTCCAGAACCGGGGCCGAATAGCTGCTCATGGGTAGCATCAGTAGAGGTGAGAGTGCCGCGGCGGTAGCGAATACCAAAGGTTTTTTTTCAAATGACTTCATACACAACTTCTCCTTATTATTTAATTATTAGGTATCACACGTCACCCTGAAACTGAATGGATGACTGAGTATTGCGTAATTCTGATGCTCGACCGAGTTGCACCGTACATCAGTTGAGAGTGATCAGATCCGCTCTGAAAATCTGATAAAATTGTTTACCCGGACGTTTTGGTTATGAATCGAGGTCCTAATTTATGATC
Organism: Pseudomaricurvus hydrocarbonicus; assembly: GCF_011602365.1. GTDB lineage: Bacteria > Pseudomonadota > Gammaproteobacteria > Pseudomonadales > Cellvibrionaceae > Pseudomaricurvus > Pseudomaricurvus hydrocarbonicus. The sequence goes on along the minus strand of NZ_JAAONZ010000005.1, from coordinate 258,773 downwards.
AGTGGCCGCCCTTATTGCCTGATTCATAACGCGGCAACAACGTGCATAGAATGGCAATCAACGCGGCCAGTACGATCGCTGTGAAAAGTGCATAGGTGTAACTGCCCGAGTGATCGAATGCCAGACCTACCAGCAGTGGTCCTGAAGCAGTTCCGATGGAAAAAATTCCGAACAGTGGTCCATAGATGGTGCCAAAGGATTTTTGTGGCCAATAGCGACTTACCAGAAATGACAATAGATCCATTTCGGCACCCAGCCCCAATCCCAGTAAGACGGCAACGATGACCAATACGAATGAGCCCACCTCAAGATTTAAAAGTATGCAAGCTACGGCAATTCCCATGGTGATCATGGCCAGTACCAGCGGCGCGTGGACGTTATCGACCACCCAGCCGATGAATCCGCGACTTACTATAACTGCGACTCCGACGATACCGGCCATCATGGCAGCCTGGGCAGGGTCCATGTTGCGATCGCTGAGCATGGGTATAAAGTGAGCGTAGATACCCACGGTCACCGAACCCATTGCCGTGAAAATTAAACCCAGCAGAATAAATGTGCGCTTATTGGCGTGTGGTCTTGGAGGCTCATCAGCGCAGCACTGAATAGCCTGCAATGGGTGACTGTGCCGCTTAGACTGGCGGAACATCAATGGACAAAACAACAGTGGAATCAAGCCAGCGAGACCAATGGCGAGAAATGCACTGCGCCAGCCCACATTACTAATTAACTGCTGCACGCCGGATGGGAAGATCATTGCGCCAACCCCGACCGCCGCCAGGGCAATACCCAATGCCAAACCGCGATGACGATCGAAACGTTGAACAATAATTTGTGAATAGCCCAACGGTGATGCTGTCGCCCCCAGAACGGTCATCAAAAAAAAGCAGGCGTAAAGATGAAACTTGCTGTCGGTGAGCCAGTAAAGAGACACCATCGTCAGGCCAAGTCCGACAATGGACAACGGTAGAAGGCGTTGTGCTCCGAAGCGATCAATCAGAATGCCGTGAATCGGTCCGGCAATCACTAGCCCTAATTGAGAAATCGACAAGGCGCCAGCAATCTCACTGCGAGACCAGCCAAATTCCTGAGCCAATGGTTGGAAGAAAACTCCGAAGGAATATACCACCAGAGTGCCTACTGAAAACAGCAAACCAATAAATGTGGCAAATAATGGAACTGCATGAATCTGCAGTTCATTCCGAAGGGGTTGTTGCAGACTGGTCTCTATTGCTCTTTCCACATCAATCTCTGACATTTTATTTAATATTTTTGGGTTATGGGGTCTTAGCCTATGTCAGATGTCTGCGCTAAAAAAGATTCAAAAAACAGACGTGAGATAACGAATTTTGATCAATACGTCTCGTTACGGGGCTGGCGGGGTTAATTACCGGTGATCACCACCTGAGAGAGGTTTGGCGATGAGTCATATTTACCTTATAGATAACAATTAATTATCACTACTGGTGTTTTGCCATCTTGTAGCAGGCTAAGCGCTTTTTTTACCATCTGCGCATCAGCTTATTACAGGAGTCCTACTATGGAATACCCAGATCACGCGGTGAATGACCGACGTCTAATAGAAGAATTGGTTTATAAATGGGCGCTGGCGCGGGACAGTGATGATTGGGAGGCACTTTCCCAGTGCTTCCATACGGATGCAGACATTAAAATTTCCTGGATCAGGGCAACTGCAGAAACGTTTATCGCGCGTTCTCGCGAGATGGCGGCCAACCGTGCTTCTGGTATGCATATGAAGCACCACATTACCAATAATTGGGTGGAGGTTAACGGCAATCGGGGGTTTAGCCGCTGTAACGCCGTGCTGTTGATTCGCGATCAGGCCGAAGGTGTCTGGTTCGACTTTGAGGGCCATTTCCGCTTTTTTGATCGTTTGGAAAAACGCGATGGTCGCTGGGGCATCGTCAATCGCACGGCGGTCTACGACAAGGACTTGCTAAATCCGATGTCCAGTGCCGATCAACCCCTGGAGGCATGGAGTGAGGCTGCTTTGGCTCGCTTTCCCCAGGAAGCTAAATTCCTGTATTGGTGGTTTGCCAATAAAGGCATCGAATGTGACCGCGCTCTGATTACCGCGTATAGCGATGCTGAAAAGCAATTGCTGTCAAGCTGCAAGTCCTGGCTGGGCGAAAGCAACTGAATCCTATCGGCGAAGCCCTAACAAGTCAGCCTTCATTCTGAAGGCTGATGCAAACAACACTCTGTTGTCTCAATATATTCCTAAATCAGATTCCTTAAATACCGATCATAAGCGAAACAACCGTTCAGCATTGCCGTGTGAGAGCTGCTCGTACACCTTGGTGGGCAGCGTCTTTTTGGCATCCATCAGAAAACCCATGGCATCGCCGGTGCGTTCGAACGGAAAGTCGATGGCAAACATAACCCTGTCTGGCCCCATAAGGTCAAGGCAATAGTTCAGTGGTGGCTGCCAATTCATACCACTGGTGGTGACGGTAAAGTTGGAGCGAAAGTATTCACTGGGTAATTTCTTCAGCGGCGTCATGCCAAGCGGCTTAAGTCCGCCCCTGCGCAAGATATTCTGATAGCGATTGTCCATCCGGCCGAGCCAGTAAGGCAAACCCTCCCCCATATGGCCCAGTACGATTTGCAGTTCCGGATAACGATCGAAGACGCCGCTCAGGATCATACGCGTTACGTGCATCGAACACTCGGCCTGAAATCCCCACAGAGCACCCATCATACCGTAGTCGGTATAGGCTTCGATCATGGTGTCGGGTGGAAAGGTGGGGTGCAGATAAATTGGCGCTTGCTGACGAATCGCCTCTTCGAGAATGGGCGCGAACTTGGGGTTGTCGAGAAACTCTCCCTGAGTGTGCGAGTTGATGATGACACCACTGAATCCCAGTTCGCTCATGCAACGTCGGATTTCAGCAGCGGCCTTTTCAGGCGCTTGTGGGGCAATGGTGGCCAGGCCGGCAAACCGCTGGGGATAGCGTTTAATGATCGATGCAATTTCTTCGTTGGTTTCAATGGCCAATTCAGTGCCCAGAGCCTCTTCGAATACCTGTACCCCGGGGGCGGTCATACTCAACACATGCATGTCGACGCCATGGCGGTCCATATCCTCCAGACGGATATCGATATCCCCCAGTTGTTTCACCACCTGCGGCTTTTCGTAATACATTTTAAGATAGCGAGTCACCATGGACTCGTTGCGCTCTGCCAACTTCAGGTACTCCTGGAAGTAGCGCTTGGGGGCAAAGGCCTCTTCCGTAGCAATAATTCGGCCGGGCTGTGATTGACTGCCGGCGCGCACTGCACCGCTGCTGGCCAACAGGGCAGCAGCGGCAGAGGCGCCCAGAAAATCCCGTCGTTTCAGTGTTGACATAGTTTGTCTCTCCAAAGGTGTTGGTGTTGTGGTGATTCAATGAAATTCATTCAGCGAGTGTAGGGCTAGTGCTCGACAGCGCACTGGAGGGCAAAACCCAATTGCTGGATATGCAGGGCGGCGCCAATGCGATGAAAATCCATACAGTGGCCAGTATCGGCTATCAGCATAGCGTCGACCCGCGGTGCCACAATCAGTGCCGCGCGAAACTCATCCAGCTGTTGCTGGTTGACGACCCAAAGTCGGTCATTGGCGGCCTGACGGTAATGCACCGGAATACGAATGTTGGCTAATATTTCCTCAACGCGTTGAGGCCAGCCGGATACAATGTCCAGCAGCTCTTCTCGCAATGCCGTCGTGTTCGCCCGATGGCTTGCAGATGGCATGTCATCGGTAAAGCTTTCCGCTGGGCCAAACATCACCGAATCTTTCAGTGCCGCAGACATTTCTACCACCGATGTGCCCGGCAGGTTATTCCAGGCATCAATATACTGTTTGGGAGTGCGCAGTCCGACACCCGAAACAGCAATACCCAGCAATGGCAATTGGGTATTGTCTGCCGCTATGGTGAGCGCGATGGCAGCGCCGATGGAGTGGCCGATCAGAACAATGCCCTGGTGCCCCTCACCGTAAGTGATCCATGCCTGCTCGAGAGCCAGGCGCAGATAATTGGCCTGACCCTGGATACCCGACTTGCTGTCATCCAGCTTGATGCTCATACCATAGCCAGGACGATCGATGCCCAGTACCGATATGCCCAATGCCGACGCACGCTCAAACAATGAGTAACCGGGAATATCGAAATACTCAGAAGTGAATGAACCACCATGAATGGCAATGATCAAAGGCGATACCATCTGTGTCACGGGCTTAGCCTGGGCATAGCGGCCGGAAAGGCACGAAAAAAGATTCGATCTGACTCTACTGCTTTTCATAGTTCACGATACTGGCATTTTAGTTTTGCTCTCAGTATGCGTGCGGAGGCAGTGATAACAAGATATGACTTTGCCTGTAGTGATAACAAATGATGATCGTTTAGCAGCATGAGTTTGATCATCCCACATAGCCAGCAACGGTTTTTATGGGTATCTCTATTCATTCTCTGAAAATTGAAAAGGCAATTAGCGAAGATGACACAGCGATGCCTTTTTATGATCGGTTGAGCGTATAGCCCATCTTATGTGGACTTGTTCCTTTGGGTAAGCTGGCTACTGGCAAGATATCATTCAGGAGCACCCATGAAACTGACCGATCCTTTCGGACGTCACATTACCTACCTGCGCTTATCAGTGACGGATCGCTGCAACTATCGCTGTGTGTATTGCATGTCTGAAGATATGACATTTCTGCCCAGAGCGCAGCTGCTGTCGCTGGAAGAGTGTGCCCAGATATCCGCGGCGTTTGTCGATATGGGTGTGAAAAAAATTCGCATTACTGGTGGTGAACCTCTAATCCGGCGGGATATTGCCTCGCTATTCCAACAGTTGGGGCGCTTACCTTCACTGGATGAACTGACATTAACCACCAACGGTACTCACCTGCCCTACCACGCCAGCGATTTGGCAGCGGCCGGTGTCCGCCGCATTAATATCAGCCTCGATACCTTGTGCGCGAATCAATTTCACGAGATAACCCGTACAGGATCACTGGACGATGTGTTTTGCGGGATAGACGCAGCGCGTCAGGCCGGTATCGAAACCATAAAACTGAATGCGGTGATCTTACGACACCGTAACCTCAATCAGGTAATACCATTGTTACAGTTTGCCTTGCGCGAAAGCCTGGATATCAGCTTTATTGAAGAAATGCCCCTTGGCGCGGTAGTTGATCACCAGCGGGAAACGGAATTTTGCTCCAGTGCGGAACTGCGGGCTTTGATGGCGGAACATTACGAGTTACAACCGACGACGATAAACACCGGCGGCCCATCCCGCTATTGGCGCGTTGACGGCTCTCTCTCACGGGTGGGCTTTATCTCGCCGCACAGTGATAACTTTTGCGGGGATTGCAATCGTGTGAGAGTGACCGCGGAGGGCAAGCTATTGCTGTGCCTGGGCAATGAAGATGCAGTTGATCTGAAGGCTTTGATCCGCCGATATCCCGGTGATCGCGAGCGGTTGAAGCAGACTATCGTCGATGCACTGGCACTTAAACCTGAGAAACATCATTTCTATGAGAATGATCAGCCCCAGATCATTCGTTTCATGAATGCGACCGGGGGCTGATACTGGATACTTACAGCTTGACGGTATTTTCAATCACACCAATGCCATCGATCTCGCAACGCACGACATCACCAGCCTGAAGAAACACCGGAGGGTCCATCGCCACACCAACCCCTTCGGGCGTGCCGGTGGCAATCAGGTCACCGGATTCAAGGGTGAAGGCGGTGGACAGATATTCAATCTGGGAATCGATATCGTGTACCATACCAGAGGTGTTATTGGACTGACGCAACTCACCGTTCACCAGGCATCGCAGATCCAGATTTTGTGGATCGGCCACTTCGTCAGCAGTAATGATCCATGGGCCAATCGGCCCGTGGGTATCGAAGGATTTACCCATGGTGAATGTCGGGGTATGAAACTGCCAATCACGGGCCGATACATCGTTAGCCACAAAGTAGCCAAAGATATGGTCGCGGGCATTTTCTTTTTTCACACCCTTCGCCGGTTTTCCGATGACGATGCCCAGCTCGATTTCATAGTCGAGTTTTTCCGTAACACCCGGATCGATCTCATCAAATGGACCGGAAACACAGGTGGTTTGCTTGTTGAACCAGACCTGATGATTTTGCTCTGCCACGCCCAACTTGGAAGCCTCTTCCTGATGTTTTTTGTAGTTCATACCAATAGCCAGGTACTTGCCGGGACGAGCTACAGGTGCCAGAAGTTGGGCCTCGTCAAGGCTCAGGTGTGGAGTACAACCGGTAATGGTCGTGGCGATAGAATCCAGTGCCGTTTGACCGGCGGCGATAATTTCCATCATGTCGGTATAATCCGCGCCAGCTTGGGTCAGGTCAATAATGTTGTTGTCAACAACAACGCCAGTCCGGGGGCCAGAATCAGTGTTAAAGCGAACCAGTTTCATAGTGTTACATCTCCAAAATCATTAAGAGTGTCTATCAAGGATAATACTGCATCGGGATTGTCCCTACTCAGATTTTCGGGCACGGTTATTCAGATTCATAGTTGCGAACAAAATCCTCAGGTGGATTGGGGCCCCAGGTAAACAGCGAGTCTTCCAATGGCCAGTTTTGCGCTTCCCAGTTATCGCTGTCGCCGATGTAATCGATGTCGGCGTAGTATTCGATAAAGCTGCCCCAGGGATCCTGTATATAGTGAAAGAAGTTAGAACCAATGGCGTGGCGACCAAACCCCCAGCCCTTTTCATAGCCTTTGTTAATCATCTCTCGTCCGCCCACCCCGACTTCGTCCGGAGTCGCCAGCATAAAACTGGCGTGATGGAAACCAACTGCCGAGGATTGAGCAAGAGCGATCACATGGTGATCACTGCCACCCTGGCAATGCAGAAACGCCACAGCGTCTTGCGAGCGATCAGAGAGTCGCATGCCAAGCACGTCAATCAGGAAATCGATGGATTCCTGCAGGTGTGGGGTAAACAGCAGAGTGTGTCCAAGCTTGCGCGGCACCACCTCACCCAGCTCCGATTTAGGTGGCATGGCACCGGCATTAATTCGGTTATAGTGACCGGGTGAGTTGATCAAAAACGGCGCTTCGGGGGTAACATCGCGCTCCCGTTCACAGACCTGGACATTAAACAGAAGTCCGTGTGGGTTGCGAAACCAAAGACCGCCGTTGTTAAAACCTTCAATCATGGAAAGGATTTCAATACCTGCCGCTGCAAGACGTTCTTCAATGGCTGCCAAACCGGCAATGTCCGTTCCCATGGCCACGTGGTGCAGACGTTTTCTATCGCTGCCGGGAATCAGTATCAGCGAGTCGTATTGACGCCCCTGACAGGCGAATCCCATGTGCAGGGAATTGCGACGCAACTCCAGACCAAATGCCGTATAGAAGACTTCCGCCTTATCACAATCGCTTTCCGCAATCTCCAGAGCGATGTGTTTCAAAAATTGAACCGCCATGAAAATTCTCCCTAGACCTGCAAAAGAATGTCGTTAATGTAGCGACTTTGGGAAAACGTCGCCGTGATGGCAGCCTGTCCCTGAGTGGGGTGCGATACCTCAATGGTGTACTCGCCACTGTCAGCCGCGAGACCGTCAAATTTAAAATCACCGAAGAAATCCGTTGCCGTGGTTGCAATGGAATTACCGTCTTTCAACAGGGTTACCTTTGCGTCTTCTACACAGTCGGTGGTACCGTTGTTGTCGTACAATACACAGCCACCTAAAAATTCCGTGTCCATCAGGTGCAGGTTTTTGTAGTACACCCGAGGCTTGGTACCAAACTCTGGATTTTGTACGCGCAAATTTTCTTTTTCTACCAGAGCTGACATTTCACTGTCGAGAATTTTTACAGCTTCTATGGCTTTGGTGGGGCAAGACTGCGCACAGCGTGGCTGCTTCCAGCCTTGATCCAGCAGATGAGCATCGAAGATCCAGATTTGCGGCAGTTGTAATTCTTCGTTCCACCAAATCGCCTTGTGGGGACAGACGTCTACCAGGTCTTTGCGTCCGCGGGCTTTATCTGGATCGATAATCACGATACCGTCATCGCGTTTTTTCACAGAACCGTCTCCGGCTTTTACGCAGGGTGCGTCGTCACAGTGATTGCACATGGTCACCTGGTAATTGGCTTCTACCATGGTACCTTCACCGCGAACCTTGCGTTCGATCTTGACCCAGTCAGCGCCGTGGCGCGGCTGTTCGGCAGCGTAGCCAGGAAAACTGTTCCCGTCGTGCTCGTCTTTGGTGGCCAAGGTGCAGTTGTGGCAGTTTTCGCACTTGGCAACGTCGATGATGAGATTCCACTTTTTCATATTGATCACCTATGCTCTAACCAGTTCTTCATTGGCGTAGGACCATTTTTCGACCTCGACCAAACACGAGTTACTTCCCATACCTTCGGTGTTTTTCACCTGTGGCCGTTCCGGCGTCAGCAGATTCAGTGAACCCCCACGGTCGACCCGGCCAAAACGTGGATCTTCGAACAGATCGACCTCGGCGCAGGACTCCCAGCTCTTCAATGTTCCTGGGGCCATTAGGGGCGATACATCCACAGCACAGACAACGCTGCCGCGACCGTTGTGGACGCGCACCAGATCGTGATGCTGCAAACCTCTCGCCCGCGCATCGATCGGATTCATGCGCAGCACCCAGTAGTAGTAACCATCAATACACACACGGTGATCCGGAATATCGTTTAACGTGGAGTCCTTGCCATCGCCATAGGTGTGAAAGGTATAGCGCGAGTGAGACGTGAGCAGCTGTAACGGATACTTGTCGTACAACTCAGTGGTCTGGGTACCTTCCCAGGACGGTACGTAACGGTTCAACGCCGGCCGCTCTGGATTATTCGGGTCATTCCGTTGAATGGTAGTGGAGACAAATTCGATCTTGCCCGAAGGAGTTTGCAGTCCTTTGCCGGCGATATCAGACCACTGAGAAGGCAGTGGCATGGGCTCAGGCACATCTTTGAAACGGTCTTCTGCAAACCAGCGGAAGTACGCTGGGGTGCGCAGATTTTCCGGAGCCGGTGGAATAACGTGGTAGCCTTTTTTAATAAATTTTTTCCAGCTCACGTAGTTCGGCAGGTCTGAAGATTCGAACACACGTTTGCACCAGTCAAGCTCGGAGCAACCTTCGGTAAACATCGCTCCCAGGCCCAGTTTATTCAACACAGCCGTAAATATGTCATAGTCTGACTTCGACTCTCCCAGCGGCTCGATACACTTGTGCTGGAATACCACCGTACGATGATTAAGCTGATCGGTATTGTGGTGGATATAACCGCCGGAGTTGCCCCAGTCGCTGATGTCATACCGCTCGAAAGACGTACAAGCGGGCAGAATGATGTCGGCGAATTCGGCCTCTCCTTCCAACCAGATCGACTGGTTGACCACACATTCCAGGGAATCATGACGGTACATGTCTACCCAGCGATCGGAATTGGCGATGGTCCCAAAGCTTGACGATCCATAGCGGTAGATCATGTGCACCGGGGAGTAACCGGGCATGGGATACTGAAACTCGGCAAATTGTGCCTCTGCGGATGAACCATCCCAGATGTAACCGCTCGCCTTACCGTTGACGATAGCATCGGCCAATCGCTGACGGGGAATCATCTGTTTTACCGGATTCATGGTCAGGACGTGTGGCATGCGCTGGTAGTTGTTTACTGCACACGCAGTAAAATTCAGCTCTCCGGAAATGCCCCCTTCCGCATAGCCTGGGAAATAAAAATAGTGATCCAGTGGGGTACCTGCCTGCAGATTTCCGAAGTTCACTCCGGGCTTGCCCCAGCCTTGCATGGCCATCATCAGAATCATGTTGCGAGCCCACTGGCTGCCGGTGGCGTTACGACAAGCACCACCGAAACCGGTGCCGAGACCTCCAGCCGCAAGATAGGTTTTCTTTTTGCCCCAGGCTCTGGCCAGCGCGCGTACCACATGCGCTTGCACGCCGGTTTCTTTTTCCTGCCATTCTGGGGTTTTAGGAACACCATCCTCTTCGCCCAGCAGATAGGCTTTCCATTCATCAAAGCCGGTGGTGCGGCCCTCGACATAGTCTTTATCGTAGAGATCTTCATTGACCCAGACATTCATGATGGCAATCGCCAACGCCGGATCGGTGCCTGGTTTTACGGGAATCCAGCGACCCCCGTAGAGCTGGGCGGTGGCGTTGAGGTTGGGGTCAATATGCACAAAATCAATGCCCAGTTCTTTGGCCCAGAAACGGCGCTGGGTACCCTCAAGACCACTGGCGTAGCCATTGGTACTTTCCGGGTCACTGGACCAGAAAACGATCATTTCCGCTTCTTTCAGGCAGTCTTCCACCAGGCCGTAGTGACCGGGAATCCCCACACGCATACTGTTACCGAAATGGTGCATGGCACCCCAGTACCAGCCTTCCCAGCTGTCGGGGTTGGGCACCACACGGGTAAAGCCAATCAGGTTACCGAAACGCAATAAGGCCGACAGGTAATAGCCCACATTCCCCCACTGGTGATGAGAGCCGAAGGCCATGGCGATTGAGCCGGGACCGTGGACTTTGCGCTGTCGCTTGATTTCATTGGCAACGATGTCGGTGGCCTCTTCCCAGCTGATGCGCTCATAGCCGGACTTACCCCGGTTCTGCGGATTGCGCTCACCGTTGGGGTCGAAGTCGACCCGTTTCATTGGGTAGAGAATACGCTTGTCGGAATAAACGGTGGACTTCAGGCCCTGGGCGTGAGGGTTGATAACACCCTGGCGTAACGGCGTGAATGTTTTGCCGCGTGCTTTGATGGTCCAGCTCTCAGCGTCGCTGTCATCAAAGTCGATGGGCGTCATGCGTACAATCTTATTGTCTTTGACATAGACAAACATCGGACCACCATTGGTGTTGGTGGTCAAGCGCGTGCATCCGTCGGGCATGGTGGTTCCCATCTTCTGAGTACCCGAGGCTATCATGTTCATCAAATGCATAAACCAGACGCACAGCTCACTATCACCGAGAACAGCTGCTTTAAAATTCTTGGCATCGTGAACGATTGTGTGGTAATCCGGTTTCAGCGATAAAAAGCCCAGTGCTGTATCAACATCCTGGAACACCAGATTCACTTGTGCTTCACCATCATAAACACTGCCGCGGGTGTCCACCATGCGCCCGCCTTTAAACACATAATGTCGAGCGATACTGCCGTCTTTCAGCATAATCTGGGCAACGCAATCGATATTACCGGCCTGTTTGATGGCCTCAGTGTTCTTTTTAAGGCCCCGTGCTATAGCGAGGGTGGTGCCGTAAAGAATGCCCTTCAAGAGTGTTCTTTTCATCTGGATCATTTGTCGACCTCTAGTTTTTATGGGAAATCAGCGATGCTGGTTTTCTGCAGAAAAAGACTGTGCCGATTCACTCTCTGTCTCATCGGCACAGTTGCAGAAACAGACTTTCGGACACCCTTAACGAGGACCCATCAATACTTCCAAGGGGTTTCCGAGTCCGGAGTTCCTCCAGGTTTCACGATCACCCAATTGTTGCTCGGTCATGCCTTCACGACGTTTTTCGATCAGCTCTTCCGGGTCAAATGCAGGGCCAACGGAGTCTTCTTCATAGTACGGACCTTCCATATAGGCGGTGGCATCATCCGGGTTTTCGAACGTGTCAATCTGCAGCTCAACGAAGTTTCCGTCTGGATCCTTGTAGTAAATCGATGTGGTAATGCCGTGACAGATACACACTTCAGGTAAAATATCCTGGTCACGCAGCAGTTCGTAGCGGGCAATCAGATCGTCGATATTAGCGAAGGTGTATGCTGTGTGATGTGCAGCGGCGGTAGTTTCGGTTTTACGATCCATCTCCATCGGGGGGTGAATTAACGCGATTCGGTGATGTTCTTCATCGTAAGTGACGAAGCTCAGTACTTCATCGGAAAAGACCACATGCCCATCCAGTACAGTGCTATACCAGTTTCGCATCGCTTCGCCCTGCGCTGTCTGAAATACAACATGAGAAAATTTTGGTTTTGTTGACATGGTAATTCTCCTAGCCTAATGAGCGTTGACATGGTCAATGCCGGGGTCTGTTGTTATTGAGCAGGCCTGATACCTGATATTTATTGCTATTTTTCGCAATCTGCGGGCATTAGTGAGTTCAGGTACCTACTGCGATGTGATCAAGTATGCCATTGGGATTTATCGTGGGGAGATATAGGAGGAACCAAGTCGATATCAATTTGTTATCGCAAGCCCCGAACTGTTCATTTTGGACACAAAGCTGCGATACCTGGAAGTAATCAGTCAGTCTTAACTGGTATCTTCTTTGAAGGTCAGATGGCCCCTACCATTTGCTCGCAAACCCGATGACTGCACGAACTTGCATACATTTTCTGGCGTAAGCTAGTTGTCTATAGAAGGTGAATCTTATGAATAGCATTGTCGCACGGACTCTTGAGATTTTGGAAAATCACTTTCCAGGAGAAAGCGTACTTTTTCATGAGCCAGGTGTTGAGCCTGCACTGCATTTATTTCATGCTCCCAATTCCATCTGTTCACAGAAGGTACGCGTTGTTCTGGCGGCGCTAGGACAGCCTTATGTCTCTCATCAGATGAATATTCCACGCGGCGATACCTATGTGCCTGACTATGTGCGGTTGCGGGCAGCTGCCTGTGAACAGCAGGGTCTCCCTTTTGCCAATCAGCACAGTGGCTCCACCGCCATGGCGACTACTGGTTGTGACGCCTGCGTCGTTCCCACGCTGGTGGATCAGCGCAGTGGTGAAATTCTTATCGATTCACAGCGTATTTGTTTAGAGTTGGTGGCCCGCAGCGGCAGTTATCGGGAGGAACTCTGCCCTGAATTTTGTAAACCACAACTTCTGGAAGAACTCAGGATTATTGACGAATTTCCTAATTATCCGATTCTGGCGGCCAATGTAGATAAAAAGGCGGGAGTAACTCATCCTCAATCCGAAGGGTTTGCAATTAATAAAGTAAGACGCTGCGATGAACTGATCGAAAAGTATTCCCACGACCAGCTGTTGGTTAAAGCTTATTCTGCGAAGTGGGAAAAGGAATTATCCGCGGCGAATAATCTGTTTGAAAAAGAATCTATGCAGAAAACCATAGAAATCATTAAGCATATATTGTCTGACTTGAATTCTCGGCTCAGCGATATAAATACATCATTTTTGTTTTCTGATAACCCCACGTTAGCAGATCTCTTCTGGGGACTGGAACTAATGCGATTAGATAATCTGAAGTTGAATTATCTTTGGTCAGAAGAAATATTTTCACCTTTAAATAGCTATTATCACCGTGTGTGCGATGCTCCTGCTCTGATACAGGCTGTGACGGATTGGGATGGGGCCAGGATTTCATAGCATATGATAACAGCATGACGTAGGTGAAAATTAAAAATTGAAGACCGTGAAAATATATTATAACTTTCTACCGTTACTAGGCATTACATAAATTGCACTCCTTACTACCATTAAAATCAGTAAAATGTTTAACGCAAACTATCTGTAGGTTTCGGTTTATCGGCATTAGCACTCGAACTATTCACCAACTGAAAGTGGATGATCGCGCTATCTTTTCCAATTTGAAAACAATTTCAACGCGTTTCCCTTATAAATTTTTTCCAGCGCTACGGAGTCCAGCTCTGGCATATTTTTCAATTCTGCAAACATATTTTTTAATCCTGGCTCTGGAACAAACGGATAGTCACTGCCAATGACGATCTTGTCGGCAGTGGTAAATGCCAGCAGTGACGCCATGGTAATGGGATTAGCGGAAATGGCGGTGTCATAATAAAGATCTTGCAGGGTTTAAGAATACCCTCTGGGACTTTAGCTGCCAGTGAAGGATCGACTTGACCGACGATGGCCATGCGCGCAGCGAACGTCATCAGTCAAACTTTCACGGGTCCGGTGATTTTTGCTGAGGATATGTTTTCGTTTTAATCGCTTATGATTTCAATTTAATCGCTAAGAATCGCTTTATCCTGCGCAAAGGCAGATGATATCCCCTGTGGTTAAACTGCTACAGCAAGTTTGACCTCTATCCTTGTCCGTTGAGCATCTTACAAACATCAGATGCTCAACGGATTATCTTTTACTCCAATAGTATAAATATACATTTGTTGCCTGAATGAGAAGTCAGGCATGTGTAATTTTAGGGTACCAGCAATCGCCTTCCAGAGAGAAAACCGCCAACGTTGCATAGGGTTTTATCAGGCCATTGTCGTAGCTGTTACGGCGCTTTAGTCGTTCAATGTAATCTGCTAACGCCGACCGTAAACCATTTCCCCATAGTTTTAGACCGCAGCCGCACCAGTATCGCCACCACGCTGATGTCAATGAGAAAAAAACTGTCGCCGAGTAGATATTAGCGGGTGGGACAGCCCCCATCGTCACTAAACTGGCGTTACCTCCAGTGGCGGTTGTGACGATGCTGATGGGTGTTACCGGCAGGAGCCTGCGAGCCAGTGTTAGCGGCCTACGCCAAGGGCTTTCGATACCCACCTTTCCGTAACTCCGAAAAACCGATAGTAAAAAAGCATCGGTGGGTAATTTTTATCATCTTCTATATTTGCTTGTTTCTCTTTACCTTGAATCTCTCGGATAGTTGATAAGTCTACCTTTTTTAATGTTATAACGATCCCATATATATAGCTAAATTATCGATGAAACATCATCAAACAAGACATAATCAAAATAAGAATAGGAGTGCACGATGAATAAACGATTTCATTCTTCTTCCTGCCGTTTGGCAAAGACATTACTGTCGATGTCGATTGGCGTGGGTCTTTCACCGACGACCTGGGCGGAAAAATCCATTGCACTGGAAGAGGTAATTGTCACTGCCCAAAAACGTGAAACCAGCTTGCAAGACACCGCTATCGCAGTTTCGTCAATGTCGGGGGAGTCTTTGAGTGAAGAGCGCATTACTTCGGTGCTGGATCTGCAATCTCAAGCACCGAGCCTGCAGGTGTCAACTGCTTTGGGAACCGCGCGGGTCTACATTCGTGGTATTGGATTAACCAACTTTGCATCCGGCGGTGAACCCAGTGTTGCCTTTCATGTAGACGGCGCAGTGATTTCCCGACCCAGCGCTCAAATCAGTGGCTTTTATGATCTGGAGCGAATCGAGGTACTGCGTGGCCCTCAGGGGTCACTGTACGGCCGTAACGCGACCGGCGGATCGTTGAATATTATTACCAAACGCCCTACCGAGCTTTTCGAAGGTTACGCTAATGCCACTGTTGGCAACTACGATTTGCTTGAATTGCAAGGTGCCGTGAGTGGGACATTAATCGACAATCAACTGTTAGGGCGCCTGGCGTTTAGAACCGAAGATCGGGACGGGTTTGGTGAAAACATATTCAGCGGCAAAGATGTCGATGATGTGAACAATGAAAGCTATAGATTGGGCCTGACCTATATCGGCAGTGACAAACTCGAGGCTTTTCTGAGTATCAGTCATTATGAATCTGATGATGCCGGTGATGCATTCCATATGCTGGGTGGAGGAAATCCTTCAGTACTCCCACCGGAAATTGCGATGGGTGGAGAAATTGCCCGTGACCCTCGCGATTTAAATACGGAGGTTGATATCTCCGCGCAGAAAGAGATTGATTCATACACGTTAGAAGTCAGTGGGGATGTGTCTGATAATGTGTCTATCAAATCGATCAGTAATTATCTTGAAATGGAGCGTTCATCCGATACCGATTTAAACGGGACACCGGTGGTTCTTTTGGGCAATCTGTCTGAAGAATCATCTGAACATTATAGCCAGGAATTGCAGTTAAACTGGGATGGCCAGCAGCATACGACGATGTTTGGGCTCTACTACTTTCATGAAGACATGGCGGGTCTTCAGTACTTTCCAGGTTCTCTCGGTCATCAGCTGGCAGGACGCCCGTTGATTGTTTTTGACGGTGAGCAGGAAAGCAAATCCTGGGCAGCATTTGTCAACAGTACCTGGCATGTCAATGAGGTTTGGTCCATTAACGCCGGACTGCGTTACAGCAGAGATAAAAAAAGTGATACCGGTTATACCGTTTTAGCAGGGCCACCGGGCTTGATTCCTCCGGTAACTGTTCTGATCGATCGTGAAGATGAATGGGATGCATGGACCCCCAAGCTCACCGTTGAGTATACCCCCAGAGACGGCTTGTTCTTTTTCGCCACCGCCTCAAAAGGATACAAGACCGGTGTGATGAATATTGGTAATGCGGGGGACCCCGTTGACCCGGAATTTATTGAGAGCTATGAAATCGGCATGAAAAGCCAATGGTGGGATGACCGCCTGCAGTTTAATGCAACCCTTTTCAATGCCACGGTCGAAGACCTTCAGGTGCAGCGACCCATTGGGGGAACTCTGGTTACTGTAAATGCTGCCGAAGCTGAAACGCGGGGCATTGAAATCGAATCCATCGTACGGTTAACAGAAGGCCTAACGGGAAAGTTGAATATCGCTTATGTTGATGCCGAATTCAACGAATTTTTAACCCAGAATTCCACCTTTGCGCCGGGTGTAGACATCAGCCTGAAAGGCAACTCACTGCCCAATAGCCCGGAATTTAATACCGATCTTTCTTTTGAATATGAATTTGATGTGATAGCGAACTGGTCTGCAAAATTCAAGGTCCAGGGTGTCTATACCTCCGAGCGTTGGTTTAATGAATTCCAAGAAGATATTGCCTACCAGGATGAAACCTTTGTGGTGAATGCCAATCTGGTGCTCAGATCTGATGATGAGCGTTGGTCCATTAATCTCTGGGGGAGGAACATTACGGATGAAGAGATCATCTCTCACATCAACGTAGGCTCTGCTGCACTTGGTTTTATGCGCACAGCGACTCTTCAGGAACCGGCCACCTACGGTGCTACGTTAGGGTACAGGTTCTGATCGCTTTTGTTCAAGTATTACTGGATTTGGCGGGCAGGTTCGAGCGCCTGCCCTATTACAACCAACAAATTGATAAATCAACCAATAATTTACAAAATGACTTTCACTCGACATATCAACCAAATTGAAAGAGGTTCACCATGAGCGCACAACTGCATATTCCCGGTGTCAATGATCTAAGCAATGACAAGACCACCAGCTTTCCTCTGAATCAGTGGTACATTGCTGCATTGAGCAGCGAAGTCGATCAGCAACCTTTGGGACGCACCCTGCTGAACCACCCCGTTGTCATGTTTCGTGACAGCAGTGGGGATATTTATGCCATTGAAGATCGATGCTGTCATCGCAGTCTGCCACTGTCCTCGGGTACGGTAGAAGCCAAGGGTATTCGCTGTGGCTATCACGGCATGCTCTATAACGGCAGTGGCCAATGTATTGAAATACCCGGTCAGGCGATGGTTCCTGCAAAAGCAAGGGTCGGTGCTTACACCGTGCAGGAAAAAGACGGCTTTATCTGGATGTGGTTCGGTTCAAAAGGCAACCACGCTCCCTTGGTCGATGCGCCGAGCTATCCGATTCACGGCGACAGTCGTTATGTTTGGGGCGGCGATGTTTTTCATTATGAGGCGCCCTATCAGCTCATTCATGACAATCTTCTGGATCTCAGCCATGTAGGCTACGTGCATCAGAAAACCATCGGCGGTACGCCCTCCATTCACATGAATGCCGACATGAAAACCACCGGCGATGACGTTAGCGTGCAAGTGGTTCGCTACATGCGTGATTCATTGCCGCCCCCCACCTACACATCGGCCTATCCGTTTGGGGGTAAAATTGATCGCTGGGCGGAGATTGATTTTCAGCCAACCCACATCAAAATATGGACGGGAGGTGTCGATGCCGGTAGCGCGGATCTGACTGATCCTTCGAGAGGCGGGTTTCATATGCGAGGCTTCCACGGCATAACCCCGGAAACCGAAACCACTTCTCACTACATCTGGTCCATTGCCACGAATCCGGTGTCTGACCCCCAGGGGACACTTGCCAGCGTCGTTGCCCAGACAAAATACACGTTTGAGGAAGACAAGGTCGTTATTGAAGATCAATATCAGAATATGCTGAGATTTAAAGATAAACCCATGATCAGTATCCATGTGGATGCTGGGGCGAACAGAGCCCGTCGAATTATGGAAAAGCTGCGTACCTTTGATCGCTGATTTCTGCTATGGATGGCACCGATTATTCACTGATAACGGTGCCATCCATTGTCCAAGCCTGAAGCCATTGATTTCGCGAATTACGTTCCTGCCGTTCTTACCTGGGTTGCGAATAAACTCTCGGGCGGTGCGTCTACTTTGTACCTCAAGCATTTTGGTGTGGGTATCGAGGTTTGGCGCTGTCTGGCCTTACTGGTGCAGGGCAATCCTATCTCGGCACAATATGTCTCCTCTACCATCGGCTTGGATAAGGCCGCCGTCAGTCGTTGTTTTAAGCGCATGCATGCCGATGGCTACATTACCTTTCGGGATGATGAAAATGACAAGCGATTAAAGCTGGCGGTTATTACTGCAAAGGGGCGCAAATTGCATGATCGCATCCTGGGGCTGGCTTTGGAAAGAGAAGCGGCGTTATTGAGCGGCTTCTCTACCTCGGAGGTCAAGACGCTACTCAAACTGTTACACCGCATGCACAAGAACTTGCCAAAAGTCGAAGACGTCAGTCACTCGTTTATTGGAAATAAGTGACGGGCGACTCACCTTGGGGTTTAGATTGGCCAGCGAATGGGCACGGCGATACCTCCGCCCTGCCCTTTGCCTGACTTATTGCACCGTAAAGTGACGGCTCACGCTGCTATAAACAACGATTTTACCGGTGAGCGGTATTGTCTTTTCAACGGATACCGATATTGATCAGGGTTCGGGCTCCCAGGTTTCTTTAAACATGGCTTCCACGGCCTCATCGCTGGACGACATGATGGTGTTATAGGCTTGTTCCGGAAAAACCATTTTCAGTGGGCTGGCCCCTTGCAGAGAGGGTTGTGACACAGGACGGGTGGGTAGATTGAACGGCTCCGGGTTGCGCAATTTTTCCAGTTCGTCATCGCTGATGCCGAGTAACGAGACAACTTCAGGGTCTACCCAGTTGTTGATGTCGCTGCCTGTCAGAGTGCACACTTCCAGCGTCAGGCCTTCGGGGCCGGCGAAGTAAATGGATTTGGCGAAGCCGTGATCCAGCGGACCCATGCAGTGGATATTGTTGGCGCGGATACGGTCACGGAGGGCCAACAAATCCTCAAGCGTGTCAACATTGAAGGCCAGGTGTTGCATGGTACCCATGGTACATTCTGCAATGGGGTTGCCCGAGTGGGTAATACCGATGTCCACTTGTTTTGAGTTTTTAGGCGTGTATACAAACGCCAGATAAGACGATTTGTTCAGCTCCAAAAAATCCATGAATGGCTTGTTCGGCGCCATGCATCCAGTAGAGTGCAGCCAGAGGCATACCCAGCACCTCATTGAAAAATGTCAGCGTAGTTTTCATATTCGCTGTGGAGAGGGCCAGGTGGTTAATGCCGTTGGGGCGAAGCATGGAAGTCTGTGACACGATGTAGCTCCTGAAGGTGATTATTGTTGAGGTGGTGTACCGAGCAGATGTTCAGCGATGTCCCGACAGGGGGCAATCCACAGATCGTCTGTAGCCTTGAGAGCACGTAAGAATTCGCGAAAAACCTCTCGACGACCCTCGTCCTCGCTTAACAAATAAGGGTGAAAAATTACGCTGTAGTAACCCCCCGTATCCAGTGCTTGTTGAATGACCGACTTCAGGGCTGTTGCCCATTCTTCCAGGGATTTCAGCGCTGCGGAGCCGTACAGCTGCTCTCTGTATTGACTCATAAAAGGTTCAAAGTAGAGTGCATCCACCTCTGTCCAGCGAAATGGCAGCAGCGCCAAACCGTGACTGCATTTTGCACCCTCCCCGACCGCTGACACATATGTCAGTTGATGGTTGGCAAGCAGCTCTGCACAAGTGTCGGAGATGCTGCCGCCGGGTGGGCAAAAACCAACGGGGGTAGCCGTTGCGCTGCTGAGGGCCGCGAGACTGGAACGGGTGATGTGCTGTTTTTGTCTGCCAGATCTCGTGTCGCCAGCCGTGACAAGCAACTTCATGCCCCGCGGCGCGAATGGCGTCAACAGACTCGGGATAGATGTCACCATTCCAACCTTCGATAAAAAATGTGCCCTTCAGGTCTGCTTGTTGCAGATCTCGCAGGATGATGGGTAACATTGTGCGGGTGCCATGTTGACCGATGGGTTGGTCTGCGGGCCATAGATTTAACTCCAGCTCAGCCGCTTCACCGAAGTTGTCGAACGTAATACTGATGGCGGCTTTTTGTCCGTGCGGTCCCCATTTCACAGGTACGACTCTCTTTGTATTTGTTAGCTTTATAATCATTCTATCCGGGATTGACAATCCGTAAAGAGTGAAAAATTCGCCATTACAGGTTTTTGGAAATTCACACACCGGCAGGTTATTCAACACTGAAGGCGATGATTTTTTATTGTTTAAAAGCAATAAATTAGGAAGACGTCTGACTCTTTGGTCTGGATTCTCTCATCTAAAAAAACGCACGCCTATGAGAGTAACCTCATAAGGCGTGCCAAGATGCAGATCCAACTGTTGAGTGTTTCTGACGTTACAATATCTGGTGTTCGATTGCGCCGATGTCGTCCAGCACCAGACGCAGCCGATCGCCGGACTGCAGCCAGTGGCCATTTTCCAGCCCTACCCCACCAGGCAACGAAAAGGGGACGGAGGAATTATTTATTAATCAACTTCAAGACTGATCAAATTTTAATCCCTCCGTCCCCATTTATTTTTCCATATATGATTGATGGTTTGGCTAAGACCAAAGGAACGTTATTTAAGGATGAAGACGAGCATCGGCACAGCACGGACACTCACGGTTACACGGAAGCTACCTTTACTGCGCTGAACTTTCTGGGCGTAGCTTTCTCACCTCGCATCAAAAATGTACACAAACAAAAGCTCTATTACTATGAATCGAAAACTAATAAAAGAAAATCTAGTTATGCGGTCAAGCCAGGGCGTGGTATTAGTCATAAGAAAATCATTGAGAACTGGGATGATATACTGAGACTGATGGTATCGATTAAATTGGGTTATTGCCCTGGTTCGGACACGTTTAAAACTTTATCTGCGTCAACGAGAGAAACCAAGCTGTATGCAGCTGTCAAAGAATTTGGCAGGTTATTGAAAACTGAATTTATTCTAACCTATATTGACGATGCTGATCTGAGACGCTCAATCAATAAACAATTGAACATCGTAGAGTTGGGTCAAAAACTCTCCGAAGCTATGTTTTTTGCTCGTGGTGGAGAGCTTAAAGTTGGTGTCGAGCCTAAGATCACCATAACCCAACTGTGTTTGACGTTTTTAAAAAACGTCATCATTTTATGGAACTACCTCTTTTTGAGCGAACACTATCTCAACACGGAAGACAATCAAGAGCAGGAAGCAATTCTTGAGGGTGTGAAAGAGGGTTCAGTCATTGCTTGGGCGCATGTTAATAAGTTAGGGGTTTATGACTTTGACCAACCTGCAACGCCAAGCTTCTCCAGAACGCTGCAGGAGTTTCAGGATGTAGAGCTCGATTAGCCGTCATCATAGCATCTCGAATGTGTAGAAGGGAGTGGTACTGTGTGTTCTAGCCCCTCCCCTCTTCATCCAGCTTGACACCCGGCCAAGTCTGGTTGCACTACAGTCAAAGCCACCAAATTGTAAGCGCCCCTTTCTTTGAAATTATGCTCTAGATGAATTTATATTCTTATAAATCAATATGTTACAAAGGTTTGCACAGGTTTTAGGGCAAATTTCGTAATTCACCCCACTAATGAACTGTTAAAAAATTAGTAAATATTTATACATTTCAATGGGTTACGGGGATTTACACAGGTTTTAGGGTAAATTTCGTCGATCACCCTATGTTACAAGGGTTTACACAGGTGTTAGGGAAAATTTCGTCGATCACCCTTTTTTTAGTTCGCATAATATTGATTATGTTAAATTGAGTATTTAATCAGACAGTCATTCCAAGGTGATGAAATGGTAATCTTATAGATTCGATTACAGCCTCTTACGCCGATACGCTTGCGGGCTTTTGCCAACCACTTGCCTGAATTTCCGAGAGAAATACAAGGCATCGTCGTAACCCAGGGCTTGCGCGACAGTGTGAATCTTCACAGCGCGGTTCATTAACATCTGACACGCCTGGGCCATTCGTCGTTCATCCCGCCAACTCAGCATGCTGCGCCCCAGTGAATTTTTAAACAACGCTGACAACCGTGCTTTCGACAGTCCTGCAGCCTCAGCAATGTCTTCAACGGCAATAGAATCGTACAGCTTCTGTTCAATGTAATTCATGGCCTGTTTCACGTGTGCATTGATTACATGGCCGCTGGCGTCCTCAGCCCATTGTAACGAGCGTAGAAATATCTGCTCCACCAGATTATTCCGTAACGCTGTGGGTAGTTCTTTTTCAGAGGGGTCCAGATCGAACAGCTGCTGGAAAATTTCCTGCACGACTAGATTATCCTGCGGGCGCAGGTGCAGTTGATAGATATAGGGCCCCAGCTCTTGCCAGTTAAGAGAGTTTACGACTGCAGGGGAAAGATTGCAGTAAATCCAGAAATGCCGCCAAACCGGCTGATCATCCGTTCGGCGATAATCGTATAAAGCCCCAGGCGCCAGCAACACCAGATCTCCTGGCGAAGAGGCATAAGATTGGCGCACGCAATTGAATGTTCCCCCGCCCTCCACAGTGAGCATCAAGGTCCAACCGCTGTTTTTTCCGGCAGGACGTCGCACCGCTGCATCCCCCACTTCACCCTGCCGAAGATTAGACTGACTGACCACGGGCAAAGCCACAAAATGCTGATCCACCAACTCCAGTATGGAGATCAGGTCATTGATGAATGCGGTGGCCTGCACACTGTCCAAGGTCTTGCCCAGAAAATGGCTTTGCCAGCGGCTTTTTAATGCCTGTGCCTGGGGTTGCTGCCGGAGTAACTACGAAAAAGAATCGGGGGTTAACAGCAGACGATAATCAGCGTTCTTTTCTAAATTAAGCATCTTCGTCAGAGCTTGTGTTTGTGGTGCTATCAATGCTTTACCACACAGCGAATTCCACAAGGCCCATGCCTGTGCGCAGATCTCATCTGCCCCCATCTGCGAACCCCTTTAGATTAAAAATAAGATAATCATCCATATTTTCACTCTATTGTCCATTCTCAATATTGCTGCTTTGCCGTACAGTGATTGCATCATAACAACTAAAACAGGCCAGGTTTTACCCAAGATACGCTCTGCAGGGGGTGGCGATCGTCGCTGTACCGCTGCTGATTTTGGTGGTTGCCTTGCTCTATGGCTTCTACCGTCTGATCAAGTTCATGATTGCGCGCTTGCGCGGCACTAATCACTAATCAAAAAAGAAAACAGCTAAAGGACAACCATGAATACAACACGGCCCTCCTCCAATAACGCCTTAACCACCCAGGCCAAGCAATTGGTTGAACAGATGACCCTTGAGGAGAAAGCCAGCTTGTGTTCCGGCGAAAATTTCTGGCAACTAAAATCACTGCCCCGGTTCAAGCTGCCCGCGCTGATGGTCACCGATGGCCCCCACGGTCTGCGCAAGCAGGCGGGTGACAGTGATCACCTGGGCATGAATAACAGTGTGCCAGCCACATGCTTCCCAACCGCTTCGGCCCTGGCCAGCTCCTGGGATTTGGAGTTACTGCAAACCGTAGGTGAGGCACTGGGGCGGGAGACGGCCGCTCAAAATGTGGCCGTGTTACTCGGGCCAGGGATCAATATCAAACGCCACCCATTGGGCGGGCGCAACTTTGAATACTTTTCCGAGGATCCTCTGCTCACCGGTCAATTGGCCGCGGCGATGATTCGTGGAGTGCAGTCACAAGGCGTGGGGTCCTGCCTTAAACATTTTGCCGTCAACAATCAGGAAACCAATCGCATGATCACCGATGCGGTAGTTGACGATCGGACCCTGAGAGAGCTGTATCTGCGTGGTTTCGAAGTGGCGATTGAGCAGTCACAACCCTGGAGTGTGATGTCGGCTTATAACCGCCTGAACGGTACTTATTGCAGCGACAATGCCTGGTTGCTGACTCAGGTGTTGCGAAAAGACTGGCAGTTTGAGGGCATCGTTGTTTCTGACTGGATGGCCAGCAACGACAGAGTGCGCAGCATAGAAGCCGGACTGAACCTGGAAATGCCCGGTAATGGGGGCGTTACGGATCAACAGCTTATTGAAGCAGTTAGCAATGGTAGTTTGACAGAAAAAGAGCTGGATAGATGTGTCACCGGTATTATTGAGTTAATGCTGAAGGCCCGACAACGCCCAGTACTGCCAACGGAAGTTGATCTCCCGGCCCACCATCACCTGGCTCGGGAGGCTGCCCGGCGCTCGGTAGTTTTGTTGAAAAACGAGCGACAGACACTGCCGCTGCAAACCGGACAGACGATTGCCGTCATCGGTGCCTTTGCCAAGCAACCGCGCTTTCAGGGCTGCGGCAGCTCTAAAGTGAATCCGACCCAGATCGACGCTGCCTACGACAGCCTTGCGAGCTGGGCAGAACAGCATCCTGGCACCCGCTTACTTTATGCCGACGGCTATTGTCCGAAACATTCACCCAATGACGAAGCCCTGATCTCTGACGCTGTAGAGATTGCACAAGCCGCCAACATTGTCGTGTTGTTTGCCGGCCTGCCGGAAAGCTTTGAAACAGAAACCGCCGATCGATCTCAGTTATCACTGCCACAACAACATCAGCGCCTGATTGACATTGTAGCCGCAGTTGATGTGCCCAGCGTTGTGGTTTTAAGCAATGGTTCTGCGATAACCATGAACGGGCTTGAGCAGGTGGATGCGTTGTTGGAAGGCTATCTGACCGGGCAGGCATCTGGCAGTGCCATCGCGGATATGTTAACAGGTGCCTCCAATCCCAGTGGAAAGCTGGCGGAGACTTTTCCGCTGCGACAGAGCGACCTGCTGGCCGATGCCTACTTTCCCGGCAGTGCACGCCAGGTGCAATACCGGGAGGGGCTGTATGTCGGTTATCGTTACTTCAACACTGTCGATAAAGCCGTTCTTTTTCCCTTCGGTTATGGATTGAGTTACAGTAATTTCCGCTACCTCAAGGCCGATTTGCAGGGCGACCCGCTGGCAGAGGGAGTACGTATCCGAGTCACGCTCCACAATGACAGTCACCACGATGGTGAAGAGATTGTGCAACTGTATGTGGGCTGTCAATCGTCGAATGTTCATCGGCCCAGGCAACAACTGGCAGGCTTTGCCAAGCTGTTAATCCCGGCGGGCGAAAAGCGCTCCGTAGACATCAGTCTTGATCTCCACGCCTTTGATTTTTACTGTGTGAAGCAACAACGCTGGCTGAAAAACCCGGGGCAATACAGCATCGATGTGGGCAGCTCAAGCCGTCACCTGCACTTGCAGATACCGGTGACCATCCCGGTTAGAGAACCTGTGGTAAGTACTGAAACGATAGTGAGTACAGACCCGGTGAGTGCTTTTTTTCAGGCCATGACTGCCGAGACCCGTCAAATACCCGATACAATTTTTCAAGACATGCTGCAAAGGGATATTCCAACCACCGAACCAACCCGCCCATTCACAGTCAATTCCACCCTCACCGAACTGGAGTCATCACGCTTGGGGCGCCATATAGCAAAAGCCTTTGCAGAAAAAATGTTGGAGCACACCCAAATCGATAAGGACGATACCCAGCTGGTTACCATCGTGCAGAATGTGATGAAAAGCACCCCGTTAAAATCTATGGCTCTGGCCAGTAACGGTCAGTTTAGCTTGAAAACACTGAATATTTTAATTCACTGTTTGAACTACCGTTTTGGTCAGGCGCTGTTAACGTTGCTGAGACACTAAAATATTAAAATCATTGACGGCTGATGACGGCATCAGCCGTCAATGATTTTTAACAGCAACCTACGAGGTGACGGTCTGCCAAAGGCAAACCACTGATTTTGTTGCAGCCAATAACTGGTGTCGATATTTTATATTCATTCGTTCAATATTGTCAGTATTCAACGCCCTTTTGGTGATTGGCAAGAACAGTATTTTTTGACTTGAATCGATGCTTCCCTATGTGATTAACAGAAATAAGTCATGATCAAGCCTAACACCGAAATATAGACCCGTTAATTATTTAGCTGGTGGTTGCCAGGGCGCAATTGAATCCATTATTGGCTGAAGTTTGCCGCTTATGGCCATTAAACCGCCGCGCCCTGAACCCTTTGAAAATGAAAGACTCAAGACGCAAACGAGCTAAGCGAGGGCTTTCCTCTTTCTCCAGCTTACGGTTGATACCAAATAGGTGAACTGTAAGCCCGATCCTGTATTTCTACAGGCACAGACTCTGGAAGCTCAGTGTCGAAATAAGCCGCGTCATAGGTGGTCCAGCGTGGCGTCGGGATTTCTAACACCCGAACATAGTAGAACGCCGGCTGCAACGGATCAAACTCCGGGTCTTGCCACCAAGAGATCAACTCTGGATCCCCTGTTGAGTTGCTGTAGGTGGCTTTGGCGACGTCCACCGTCGACTTTAGTGGTTGCACCCGGCCTTTACGATCGGCAGTGCGACCGTCGGAAAGCGCCACATTGTAAACCTTCTCGTGGCTTTGCCCCTTATCGTCCAGCCATCCCTTAATCACCTGCACCCGATCCAGATTGGCGGCATCCGGGTCACGCACTGCATGGATCATAAAGCTCGGCGCATTGGCGTTCTCCCTTGCGGGCAGATTACTGCCCATCGGCACACCGGAACGGTAACCATAGCGAGCGTAATCCGCACGGGTAACGTCCTCTGGCTGAAAGTTCCACCCCCCAAAAAATCGCAAGCGGATTCGGCTGCCGCTGGTGGCATACACCTCGCGACGGCGGAGAGCATCAAAGATGGCCTCACGACTGTTTTCTCTGGCCCAAACACCGGTTAATCCCGAAGCACCTAAATCCAGGTTGGACTGGAACTGCCCCCCCATTTTGGCCTTCAAGCGCTCGGCCGAAGGATTCGAGCCTTTGAACTTGCCGAAGTAATTATCTTCTCTGGTGGTGGCCAAACCGGTGTGAGTATCCGTCCCTCCCACCAATCCCATCTTGAACGGGTTGGCCCCCAGGGTCCGGTCATACTCAAGACCATCTTTCAGAGCCGAACGAGCGTATTCGTAACGCAGCATCCAGGGTTCTTTCGGTGTGCTAAAGGCAACGTTGGTTGTATCCCAGGTTTCAAAATTGGCAAATTCATCCGTTGGCGACAGGGTGGGATGACTCTCGCCATCTCCCTTCATCTGCGTGACTTCGTAGACCGGTTCCCAGCGCATGCGATTTTCCGCGTAGCGTCGATCTATAGGGTCTCCGTTAACACGCTGGGGAGAGAACATCCGTCCATTGGAGAGATTGCCGTTGTGAGGGATGGCCAATACCTGACCACCGGTGGCCTCTTCATAATGGGCCAGTCCCGCCCAAAGGCTTTCCGGGTCGGGGTTCTCATTGGCATCAATGGGTAACACTTGGCTGGTGAGGTCAGCATCATCGCGAAACAAGACCACACGATGCAGATTGTCACCGTTGATCATGGAGGTCCACTCGTATCCAATCAGCGTGGTGAATTGCCCCGGTTGGTTATAACGATCGGCTATTTGCGTAACATCGCTCCAGATAGAACGCAGAACACTGGTGGGCATGTCCGGCATCGGGCCGTGCTTGCCAATGACTTGCATAAAGGCATTGCGCAACCCCACCTTCCCAAACAGATCCAGCACTTCGGCGTAGCGGTCGCCAACCGGTTGTCCTACCACTAGCGGATCCCCGGCTTCTATGCGAGCGTACAACCCCAGATTCTCTCCATGATCTGTCACAGCCAGAAAATCCAGTGGTCGATTCAGCTTGGCTTCGATACCAATATCGGAGGTCACGGTCTCTCCCATGGCAAAACGGTAGGCCTCTTCCTGGCCAATGCTCCTAGAGCCGTTAATGTAAGCATCGGTGGAGAGATTGGTATGGAGGTGTAAATCACCCCAAAACAGTTGATTTTCAGCCGGAGTTCGCAAGGAAGGAGAAAACGGTTGTTGAGACGTCATTGGCGTAGTCGCCAAAACAGAATCTGTGGCGGCGACAGACGGCTGCTGCCACAATGCCGAAATCAATACAGCCGCGATTAAAGAGGTGAATCTGGTAAACACGGGGGCATTGCTCCCCAATGCAGTCAGGCCAGAAAATCTTACCATCATCTTGATTTACTCAATTATTAAATTGTTATGCACTGAGCTTTCAAGACGATTAAGCCTGAGGATCAGGGGGCATGCCAGTCACATGGCCACTTTAAAGAATGAATGTCCGTATATTTACACTCTTCGAAGGTCATAATTGCGAAGAACCCGGGGCAGGCCCTCAAACCCAGCTGTGGCATGTGCCTTCGCCATATTCTACCTACCCGCTTAATAGGGCTGGCCTCTGATTACGCCCCTTCTGTTTGTTTTGGCTGGCGGGCTTGCAGTTAAAAAAGTGTTGCCCAGTCATTCCCATTCATAAATTTTTCCGGTATACGAACGGTCTTTCAACTTGACGATACCATCACTTAACAGCAACTTTCCATCAGACACGTGAATCGTCAATCGTACTCGCCATTCATGGGTTCCCGATTCCTCGAAAACCCCTTCACCGGTACCCGTGACAAAGCGGCCTTCTGGCGGAAAAGCCTGACCAGCATAGCTAACATGCCCTCTGTCAGCGCCAGGCTCGGAGCCATAGAAGGCCATAGTTGATGTTATGACGCCATAGCCATCCGCCATGCCTTCAAAATTGACCTGGGTGATCACTCGTCCATCGTTATCATCTGAAACTGTGATGCTTGTGGATTTGGAAGAAAACTCCCCGATTGCATTTCCAATAGTCATTGTCGAGTCCTCATCTGAATAAATCGTTTTTATCATTTTTGAGAAACTGGAGATGAACTGATCCATAAGTGTAGTTCAGTCATCAATTGACAATAACTCGAGCTTAGAAAGCTTTATCCTATAAGTTTTTTCGCTTATGTAATTGTGCGCTATAACAACAGCAACGATGGTGGTCACATTATGAATGAAGTCGTTTGTCCGACGTCTGAACAGGCGAATGAGCAATACTTAGCTGGCTCTGCAACCCCCAGCAATGATCCACTTCTTGATTGCGAAAGATGATGGCCAAGACACGTCTTCAGCGGTTCAGTTTTTCAATCATCATGGCTTCAATCTGACGTCTGGCCACCTTGTTACTGGGCAGCATGGGCACCTCATCCCGGCTGATGGCCACATAGGCGCGAGGTACCTTGTAACTGGACAGGTTTTCCGTTAATTGCGCCTGAATGTCTGCAAAGTCCAGTTCCGCATCGTCGCGAGGTACCACAGCCGCCACCAGCAGCTGACCTCGCTCTCGATCGGGAATGCCGACAACATACGCCGAGTGAATGCCATCCAACTGCTGCAGTTCGTATTCCACTTCAGCTGGAGACACATTGCTGTTGGCGGTTTTGATCATGTCGCCATCGCGCCCGACAAAATGGATACGCTTGCCGTCACGCTGACCAAGATCGCCGGTGTGGTAATAGCCATCTACGGTAAAATAGGCATCGCGCTCCATCTTGTGCAGACCCGGTGTCAACGCATAGCCACGCACCTGAATTTCTCCCACTGCGCCATCGGCCACGGGTTTGCCGTCTTCATCGGCTACCCGCACCTCGAAGCCATCGGCAATATGATCCAGCGGTGGACACAGCGGGTAACCCGGTGCTCGCATCTCATCGGCGTAGGAATAAGGCCCCAGAGTTTCTGTCATACCCAGAGCCCAAATGGTCATGCCCTCGGGCAGCTCAAACATATCGTCCTTGGCCAGTACACTGCCCATGGCAATTTTGCTGTTGGTACTGGTGCCTTCACTGCAAACGGTTTTCGCACCGGCAGTCCAATTAGCCAACAAAAACAGCATCATACCGCCAACCCAGAACATCGGCAGGCCCACCATGATTTCGGCACCGGGAGGCAGTGGACGCATCCGGCACAAATATTGAGTACGCTGCAGCATGGGGCCGTGACAGTGTTTGACACCCTTGGGCATGGCCATAGAGCCGGAGGTGTAAATTTCCAGAACCTGATCGGTCGAATGAACTTCCGACTCAACCTCACGCAATAACTCGTCACTCACTGATTTGGCTGCAGACAGCAACCACTGTTGGTCACGGATCGATACCGGCAGGTCCGGTCCGGTGGATACCACCCAACGCAGAAAGGGCACTTGCTGTAATCGAAGATCGGGCGTTGTCGCCGTCACCAATGCTGGCAACGCGTCACAGAGGCGTTGCACATAATCCTTGCCCAGCAATGAACGTTGCAACAGCAAACCGCTGATATCCGACTGTCTTAAAATTCGTACCAGCTCATGGGCCTTCGCCAAGGTACTGATCGGCACGGCAATGCCACCAGCCCGGGCGATGGCCGCAAAAGCCACCGCGAACTCAGGGCCGTTGCCGTAAATAAACCCCACCCGACTGCCTTTCCCCACTCCGCGCGCAATCAACCCACGGGCCAGTTCAGCAGAACGCGAGTCGAGTTCGACAAACGAGACCGAATGTGTGTCCCCCGTAGCGCTCGTCAGGCTGATTGCCGGACTTTCCCCGTAGAGTCTGGCGCTGGTTCTGATCAGCTTAGGAAAAGTTTGGGCAGCGTCAGTAACAATATCGAAACCTTGCGTTGGATTCATAAATTTCTGCTGTCCGTTTAGGAAAAGGATGGCCTGTTTTTGCAGAGAGGCCCTTCCCTATCCAAGCCATGATCTTATCGTCAAGTCGTGTTGTAACATGTTTTTCGGAGTATTTTATACACCCTTACCCCTACCAACGATTCAGGCAGCCGCCTCAGGCAATTTCAAGCGGGGCAGCTTAAGGCTGGCGATGTTACATCGACCGACCCGCTTGGCCCATGGCCAGCGGCAGCTATCGGAGCCAATGCTTTCGGGCTGCCCGTATTCCTTCAACTACCAGGCAGTTCCTTCAGTAAATTCGCGTAAAAGCCCTGTATCTGAACCAGTTCGCGGTGGGAGCCGCGCTCGATGATTCGTCCCTTGTCCAAGACCAGGATTTGATCAGAGTGTTTAATCGTGCTCAAGCGGTGAGCAATGGCAATCACGGTTTTGTCCATGAACACATGATCAATGGCTTTTTGAATGAGCTGTTCGGTCACGGAATCCACGGATGCAGTCGCCTCATCCAGCAACACCAGCTCACTGCCAGAGGCAATGGCTCGGGCAAATGCCACCAGTTGACACTGCCCCGCCGACAGATTGCTGCCATTGCCCTGCAACTGGAATTCGTATTGTCCCGGCAGGCGTTCAATAAACCCGTCCGCATAGACATAACGGGCCGCTGCCTCTACATCGGAGCGGCTGATACCCTCGCGTTCAAGGCTAATGTTGAACGCAATGGACTGGTTAAAAAGAAAGACCTCCTGCTGCATCAGGGAGCACAGCCGACTGATCTGGCCCAGCGGGATCTCCCGCAGCTCGCGGCCATTGAGTAAAATCGAGCCCTGGTAATTTTCGTAGGTTCTGTTAAGTAACCGCAGGATCGTGGACTTGCCAGACCCGGTACTGCCAACCAGGGCAATTTTCTGGCCTTTAAGGAGCTGAAAAGACACGCCGTCGAGCACCTGAGGTCCGTCGTCACTGTAACGGAAACTGACGTTGTCAAAGACCAGGGATTGAAACGTGTCTTCAACCGTTGAAGACTCCGTCAACTCCCCATCACGAACCGAGGTATCAACCTCACTTTCCTGCAGCGGTTGTTCAAATATTTCTTCGATGTGACCAAAGGCTGCGAGTGCTCGCTGGATAGAGGCGACTTGCGAGGTAAAATCCCGAATAGGCACAAAGATTCGATCAAGGGTTTGGGTGAAACCGATCAATACCCCGTAGGTAATTGTGGCAGCCAGCAGCTCGCGGGCACCAAACCAGATGATCAACGCCATGGCAATGGTGGTAATCCCCTCAATAATGGCGAACAGCGCGGAGTCGTAGAAATTGGAGCGCGACTGGGCCCGGAAGAAACCCTGGGTATAGTCTTCATACTTGTTTTGTACCTGCTCTTCGGCTGAGTAGAGCTGCACGGTCTTGATGCCGTTGAGGCATTCCTGCAAGTAACCTGTGCCCTGCGACAGCACCACCCGCCCTGAGGCATAGGCATCGCGCAAGCGGCGACGCAACATTTCGGTCATAAAATAAGTGGGCGGCCCCATGAGCAGCACCATCAGAGCCAGCTTCCAATTGATCACAAACAAAAAGATCAACAGGGCCAGCGTGGTCAACACATCGCGCACCATGCTCAGCAACCCCTGTGCGAAGGATTCGTTGACGGCCTCCAGATCACTGGTCAAACGGGTCAGGGTGACGCCAATTGGCGTTTTATCAAAGTAACGGCGGGGAAACGCCAGTACCCGGGCAAACATATCGGCCCGCATATCTCGCAACGCGTAGAGCGCCGACTTCTGCAGAAAAAAATTGAACAAAGCGTCGGCCAGATAATTGCCAATCAGAACCAACAGCAGCAAACCCGACCACCAATAGAGGCCGCTGATTTTGCCGGGCACGATCTGGGTATCAATGATGTGCATGATCAGCCAGGGAAAAGCCACGCTGCACAGAATGGTCAACGGGACGGCCGCGGCCCCCAACAGCACCTGTTGGCGATAAGGTTTGAGGTATTTGAGGAAGCGGCGAATCAAATGCCAATCGATGGCTAACCGCTCTGTCTCCGGAGGCTGCGCTCGCTTTTGTTGCGAACTCTTGTGCTGCGAACCTGGACGAGGCGACGCAGAGCTTCCACTAACATCACTCATAGATTGGGCTCCTCGTCTTTGCTGGGCCGAGTGGGTTGAGCTTCCGGTTCTTCTTGCCCCTGCTGCTCAGCCGCCTGTAATTGCCAGGTCTGGCGATACAGTGGAGAACGCTCCAGCAATTCCCTGTGCGTTCCCTGCGCAACCACTGCTCCCTGGTCCATCACCAGGATGTAATCCACCCGCTCCAGCACACTGGCACGATGGGAGACAATGAGAATACTTTGACTTTGCATATGGTCGAAAATTTGTCCCAGCAAAAAGCGTTCAGTGTCGTTGTCCACGGCCGACAGGACATTATCCAGAATCATCAATTTAGAGGGCGTGTACATGGCGCGAGCCAAGCTCAAACGCTGTTTCTGACCGCCGGATAACAGAATCCCCTTCTCGCCGACCAGGGTGTCCTCCCCTGCCGGGAATTTATCCACCTCGTCTTGCAGATCACTTTGATAGAGCACATCATCGATCGGCTGCGACTCTTCGTCACCGGCACTGAAACGAATATTGTTGACCACCGAATCGGAGAACAAAAACGGTTCCTGTGTGATGGTCCGCACAGCACTGCGCAAATCCCGGCGCGACAGCTGAGT
Source organism: Pseudomaricurvus hydrocarbonicus (assembly GCF_011602365.1). GTDB lineage: Bacteria > Pseudomonadota > Gammaproteobacteria > Pseudomonadales > Cellvibrionaceae > Pseudomaricurvus > Pseudomaricurvus hydrocarbonicus. The sequence goes on along the minus strand of NZ_JAAONZ010000005.1, from coordinate 225,290 downwards.
GATGTCGTAGTCATCAATAAATATACGGCCGGGCTCAATCTCCAAGTGCCGATTGATGCAATTCACTAAAGTGGATTTACCCGACCCGACCTGGCCCAGGATACCGATGGTTTGGCCGGGACGAATATCAAAACTGATGCCCTTGAGCGCCGGCTCGGCCTGCCCCGGGTAGGTGTAACTGAGGTTGCGGATACTGACACCGGAACTGAACAATTGTTGACGCTCGGCATCAGGCAGGTGCTGATGATCCTGTGGCGGAATGTCACTGTCGAGAATCTTGCGCAGACTCTCGATGCTCAGAATGCCATTTTGAAATGAGGAGAAAATCATCGCCATGGAGAAAAACGGCATGGCCAGTAAGGTGGCGTAAGACAAAAATGCCACCACCTCCCCCAGTGACAACCCGGACTGAATCACATAGACGCCACCCACCGCAAGTATGAGGACTTTCATGATGCGATCGGTATACCCCAGAATCGGCAGCACCAGGGTGCGTATCCGGGCCAGTTGCAGAGACCGCCGCAATAATTTGTCATTGCCCTGGGCAAATTCGTCTCGCGCCCAGCCCTGAATGCGATTCGATTTGATGACCTCGATGCCGGACAGTAACTCCACCGAATGGGACGACAGCGCCTGTAACTCTTCCATTCGCACCTTCATCATCTGCCGCATACGACCAATGGCCCGGTGTGACACCAGAAACGTCGCGACCACCGGAACCATGCAGTACAGCGTTAACTGGGGGGATAATTGCCACATTTTGTAGGGCGTGAGCGACAGGGCAAAAGTAATGTTGAATACCTGCAGCATAACCACCCCGGCCAAAGCCCGGATACCATTGATGTCATTGTTGACAATAGAGATCAGCGTGCCGGTGGGATGTCGCTCAAAAAAATCCCGTTGCAGATGAGTCAGCTGAGTGAAGGCTTCATTTTTAAGATCGCGTTCAACCGCTCTGCCGGGGTTGAAAAAAAGCATTCTCGATAGCGTACGTGTCGCCATCATCATTAAAGCCAAACCGGCAATCAGCAATATCAAGGTATTGAGCTCCCCCTGATGCTGGGGTAACTGCTCTTTGAGCAAATCAATGGAGGCACCGATATAGCGAGGAATGCTGACCGCAAACCAGTTAGTGGCCAGTAACAGGATTACTCCTGTTCCATAGGACCACTTGTGACGGAGCACGTAGCGGAGGAAAAATTGCCAATTTGATTCGCGTTTTGGGTGATCTGACAAAACTGTTCCAGAATATTCGACGGTCCACGGTTTTGGTTGTGGGATGTGAACATCCAACAACCCCGGTACAACTGGGCCGCTATGATACTCGGTTGTTCGCTTTTTCACGACCCCTCAGCGCTGTCGCCCGTAAAACGGCCACAATTCGGACCACCGTCACTGCAAGGTGCATGACTCTGGGCAGGATAAACATACCGTCCCGATTCGCTATCGCCCGTTTTTTTATCAGGGGAAAGGGTAACCGTCAGCAAAATCGGATTCTGCCACTTCGATCAAAGAAGGCCCCGATCTGACAGAGGCCGCCAGTAATTGAGTCGCTAGCTCCTCTCGATTCGATGCTCGTGTCGTTGCACAACCAAAGCCTTTACCAATCATCTGAAAGTCGGGGGTATAGATGTCCACACCAACCCGGTCCACCTGGGCATCGTCCATAAAGCGCCGGATTTCTCCATAGCCGGAATTGTTCCAAAGTAAAAATATCACCGGCACCTGCGCCTCGACGGCACTGGCCAACTCTCCGATGGAGAACTGAGCCGCACCATCACCAATTAAACCAATCACCGGAAGATCCGGGCGACCCAATTTCGCACCCATGGCCGCGGGGATGGCGTATCCCAGAGTGCCGAAACCACTGGCTGAGTGAAAATAGCGTCGAGGCTGCTCTGTTTCATAAAATAGCCAGGCATAGTACACCGGCTGAGTGGAGTCGCCGGCAATAAGGACATCTGGCAGTGTTTCACGGATAGTCGCGAAAAAATCAGCGTACCTGGGCGAGTCCAACGTTCTGACGCGCCGTTTTAATGCCTGGGCCCGCGTCTGGCCATCAGCGTTTACGGCTGTTTCTGGCAAGTCCCGGGCCAATGCAACGAACATCTCTTGCGCATCGCTGCATATGGCCAGGGTAGGTTTTACATTGCGACTGAGTTGAGACGGGTCGATATCCACACGGATTAATTCACCATCGATTTTTATCGGACCCGCAAAGAAAAAATCATAATCGGTTTCTGAAAACTCGGTCCCCACCGCCAACACGACATCGGCGTTCTGCATTTCATCGCGAATCGCCTCGCAGGAGCCCGACCCTCCTACAACCAAAGGATGGCTGTAAGGGACAACGCCTTTCGCATTGACGGTATTAACGATCGGGCAATTGAGTTTCTCGGCAAATACGAGTAACTCGGTGCCGGCGTTAACCGCGCCACCACCGATAACAATAAGGGGGCGATTTGCGTTGCGCAGTATATCAATTGCCCTCGCCACGTCATCGGGTGCAGGAGCCGGGGGACGAGGTATTGGATAGCAAGTCACGTCCACATGATCCGCAGGCTCGGTGATCACATCGATGGGAATTTCAATGTGTACCGGGCCGGGTCGCTCACTGTTGAAGACAGCAAAGGCCCGTGCCAGCACTTTTGGCAGCTGGTCCAGATGTCTAACCTGATGACTGAAGCGCGACACCTCTGACACCAAGCTGCCCTGGTCAGGCAGCTCGTGAAGGAAGCCCTCTCCCATGCCCAATTGGCCACGGCGATTCACCGACGAAATCACCAGCATGGGAATAGAATCCTGGAGGGCTTGCCCCATGGCGGTGGCAATGTTCGTCATCCCAGGACCCGTAATAATAAAACACACGCCAGGGGTACCGGAAGCCCGTGCATAACCGTCTGCCATAAACCCTGCCCCCTGCTCATGGCGTGGGGTAATGTGACGAATATGACTGCTGGCCAGACCACGATAAAGTTCTACCGTATGAACCCCCGGGATACCAAACACGGTGTTGACCCCGTAGTTTTCTAACATTTTGATCAGCACTTCACCGCAGGTCGCCATATTGGCCTCTGTATCAATAAACGATGAATTTGTGCCAGCTCCGTCAGGAACTCAACACGAACCGTTATCCTGGCTATTCAGCACCATCCATTCTCTTAACTCTTCAGCGCCATCCATTCTTTTAACTATAGTGTAAAACGACAGTATAAAACGACCCTGAATCAGGATCACGGGAAAGAGAACTCTATGGGCTATGCAGACGATAAAAGCGAGCCGGGCCGAACATTTTCTGGAATCGACTTGCGTTCAGGATACGCCACAAAGGTCGAAAATAGAGGGAGGGTAAGAATGAAACGGTCTTAAAGAATGAGATTACGGGATAGCAAGGGCGAATGGGCTGACGGCAATACTGCAGGATAAGCCAACGCAAGCCGACTCATCCTGCAGATTACCCCAACAACAGGATTACAGTACCCTCTTAGAAGCGGTACTCGGTACTCAACCCGATTTGACGCAGGCTTGTTTTCGTGGTCCAGCCGGACACCCCGGTGACGTAACCGTTCGGATTGGCGGCATCAGCGCCCGGGCCAACATAATCCGGCCCACCAAAGAGGGTCGCCGGTTCGCGATTCTCGGTGATATTGCGGGCAAATAACTGTACCCGCCAACGACCGGCCTGGTCTTCCAGACTCACCCGTGCCGAGAGATTCCAGTCCGCCTCGTAAACAAAGCGTTCATCCGCAGAAGGCCCTAAACGGACGTCGTCTTTGTACACCGCATCGCCACCGATCACCAGATCCATACCATTCAGAGGTACGGTATAGTTGGCGTTTAGCACCACTTTATGTTCGGGAACTCCCACAATCTGTTCACCGCCAAGATCCGTGAAGCCGATAGGGCTGCCTTCAGCATCAACCCGCAAATCATAGGGGTCGAAGCCATTGTAGGCAGAGGGATACTCTGCAACGTTGTAGATGTAACCGGCATTAATGCTGAGGTGCTCAGTAATATCCCCAAAGAAATTGAGTTCAACGCCTTTACTGATCACCGATGAAATGGAAGTGGGGGAGCAATCGAGTACGCCCACGTTATTCACGCCACAACTCTGCCCCTGGTAGTTTGTGACATCGTTATAGAAGACGGTGGCTTCATAACCCACGCGTTCACCCCAAATACCTTTGGCGCCAATCTCGTAAGCTTTAGGAATTTCTGCCGCAATCACCGTCGCCGGCGAGCCCATATCCGCCGGAACTACTTGTGGGCCCTTGTATCCTCTCGTATAGGTGGCAAACAACATGGTTCCGTTTTCCAAACTGTATTGAATGCCAATTTTTCCCGACACATCGGTTTCACTGGTTTCGCCAACCTGTGGCGCAATACCATCATCGTGATTCAGGTTGGCACTTTGATAGTCGGTCAGTTCCTGATCGGTATAGCGCAAACCCGCCAACACACTCAGCTGTTCATTAATATGGTAGGTTGCCTGCCCAAATGCGGCATAAGCTTCATTAGTCGTTTCAGTATTGTACTTCTCAGCCACTGGGTGGCAGACACCCGCCAGCTTGTCGGTAAAATTACAGAAGGGTAAGAAAGGCGGAATCGAAGGAACGCCAACGAAAAACCCACCTTGTTCACCTTCATAAGAAGATTCACCTTCATACTTGTAATAATAAAGACCCGCGGTGTATTCCAGTGTTTTTCCACTGTTGGACGAAAACCGAATTTCCTGGGATATTTGCTTGCCTTCAGACACCGCATCGGTGCTGTAAATCTGATCGTGCGCCTGCGGATCGGCCATAATGTCGAAACTGCTGGGGCCCTCTTCCCTTTTGCGATAACCGGTTATGGAGGTCAGCGTGCCGGCCTCGAATTCAATATCCACCTGGGCCGAAAAGCCAAAATTTTCATACTCTGAGTAGGTATCAAAGGTTAAGCAACGTTCATTATTATCCTCAGATGGGGTAATGCCACAATCGGCCAGGTGACTGTAGAGATCCGTCCCTTGTTCCACATCGACGTAAACAAAATTGGGGTTTGCGGTGTTTTCATCACCCTCACTGTAATCAGCGATCAGGTTGATGGTCACGCTCTCTGAAGCCTCCAGCAGATACCGCGCTCGAATGGCGGTTTCTTCACTGAGACTGTCTTCACCACGGGCGGCATCGTGTTGGACACCTTCCACTTCGTCATAGTTAGCCGCCACACGTAAAGCGGAGTGTTCTGTTAATGGCACATTAATCGCTGCGCGGACCGTTTTTTGCCCAAATTCTGAAGACCCCGATGTCGGTGAATAGTCTGCCTGAACGTAGCCCTTCACCGTGGACGTGTCGGGGGCGACGGTGGCCATATTGATGACACCGGCGGACGCGGTTAATCCAAACAAGGTGCCTTGCGGCCCCTTTAAGACCTCGACCCGTTCCAGATCAAAGATCGCATTGTTGGGCACATTGCCCTGGGGCACGCCGTCCACGACGATGCCCACGGCGCCTTCCGCCGAGCGGGTAAATGAATTGGTGCCAACGCCTCTGACCTGACCTCCACCACCAGGCCCCCCAAACGCCTGCACCATTTCCAGAGCCGGAGATGTTCGTGCAAGATCCGCCAAACCATACACTCGCTGATCGGCCAATTGGTCAGAACCGACCACGGTTATGGCAATGGGGACATCGAGAACGTTTTGCTCGCGTTTTTGCGCCGTAACAACGACTTCTTCCAGCAAAAGCGATCGATTGTCATTCTGAGCTTGTGCGATACCTGTAACTTGCAGGGCATTGAGGCCAGCAATGATAGCTGAGAGAGTTTTTATTTTCATAGCATCACTTTTATATAATTATATTGTGTATTTGCTGTTTGATGGAGATCAACCTGTAACAACCAAGTCTGCACCCCACTTTGTCGACAGTAGCTGGGCTTCTTTTTATGGGTGCACTTAACGCTGCAGAGAGTTGGCATACGTTATCAGTGATACGACTCCTCTGCTTGTAACGTTAATCATTTTGAGCGCTTGCACACCGGCAAACTCAAACGATCAGACCGAACCGAACCAACCACACTGTGTTAAATAACTGCAGTGCTAAATAACTACAGTGTTAATCACACTAGCAAGCATTAAAGCGAAGATAAAATAATATTTTTTTAAAATACCATAGGCATGGCCTATACATAAAAATTACAATCTGGTACCCACTGTAAACACAATGAGCTTACTTCGACTGTATTTAGAGGAAAGTCAAGATTTGAGTCGAGCGGAGTGTTGGCGCTTAGGGGACCTGGCAGGTCTGCGAGTACTGTGAATTGGTGCCTGGCCCACCTAGGGAGCAGTTCATCTGTGTTGAGAGCATCGGTCTTAAAAGCACCTGGCTTAAGTGCATGACCTTAAAAAAGCCTGCCTTGAGAACTCATCCCTCTCAAGCTTCGGGAGTTGACTGCCACAGGTCTATTGCGCATAGATCTTGCGTTTCTTCCGTGCGACGGTTTCATATTCCCGTGCAGCGATGATCCAGGCTGTGGTCGCAGTTAATGCGTTTTTGACTATATCCCAATATCTTTTAATTTTTGGCGGTATTCATCGGTAACCTGGCGTGACTCCTCCAGGTTGGTCACGGCGTTGAGAGTAATCATAACCACCAGCTCTGTGCGAGAGGTCGAGCGCCCCTCGGAACTGAATAACCAGCGTATGATGGGTATTTTACGCAGAAACGGTACGCCGCTACTGGATTCATCTTTGGTTTCTTTAATCAAACCACCTAGTACGATGGTTTCTCCGCTTTGAACCGCCACGGTGGTATTGATCAGGCGCTGGGTGATAGTCGGGGAATCGATAGAGGAAGTGAATGTCTGCTCCACATCATTCACTTCCTGAGAAATGTCCAGGATAACCAGTCCTCCCGCATTAACCCGTGGTGTGACTTCCAGTAATACGCCAGTATCTCGGTACTGAATCGTACTGGTTACCAGAGCACCGGTAACCGGACTATCGGGGACTGTCACGGTGCCACTGGTGTTGGTTGTTTCCGAAGTTCGAATAGGCACCTGATCACCGACGCGTATCCTCGCCGTATAGTTATCCAACACCATCAACGAGGGGGATGAAATTACATTGAGGCGCGAGTCCTCGGCGAGCGCATTCAGCAACACTCGCGTGCTGGCGGCGTCAAACAGTGCATAGGTAAAATTGGGGTCCACAAAATTGGGGACAATATCGGAAATTCCATCATTGGGAATGTTCAAGCCCCCACGACTGTCTTTTGAACCGGCTCCCCCGGTAAAGAACCATTGCAAGCCGTATTGCAGTTCATCATCCAGGCTGACTTCAACAATGGAGGCCTCGACCAGCACTTGTAAGGGGACAATGTCCAGTTTTTGCAAGGCCTTCTCCACTTCCTTGTAGTCGGATGGACTCGACAGTATTAACAGGGCATTGTTCTCTTCATGGGCGATAATGGTAATATCCCCGGTGTCGAGAATGGAATCGGCCAAGGAGGTTGCTGGTTTCGCCTGCGTCTCCCCTTCCACGTCAACCGGTGTTGGTCGCTCTTCCTCAAGACGGGGTTTGTTGCTACGATTGCTGCGGTTCTCCGCGAACAACTGCCCCAGAATATCGGCCAAATCCACGGCTTTGCCATTTTGTACATAGTACACATACATGTTCAGTCCGCTGGCATTTTCAGAGTGATCCAGCCTTTGCAGCCATAGTTTTATTTCACCGAGGTATCTTTCCTGTGGTGTTATTACCAATAACGCATTAAGACGCTCGATTGGAGTTATGCGCAACATACCACTGAGCGGGCCGCTGTTTTCATCCCCAAAGATGGATTGTAATTCGATGGCCATTTTGCTCGCTTCCACATTTTCTAAACGAAACAGGCCTACCGACATACCTTTCAACTGGTCCACATCGAACATTTCGATCGTATCAAACACACTGGTCAGTTCTCGATGGGTTCCCCCAAGAATCAATAGGTTTCGATACTCGTCCTGCTGAATGAGTATCCGCTCTGTTTTGAAAGGCTCAAGAATCTTGACCATTTCCTTGACGGCGATATAGCGCAGCGGCACTACCACCATCTGATAACCTCGATCCGCTGACAATTGTAATTTCGGGCTCAAACCTCCAGCCCGCGCCTCATCCAGCGGGATAATTTCGTAAAGGCCCTCACGTTCAATCAAGGCCGCGCCATTGGCGCGCAACAAGGTTTCCAGGGTAGGTATCAAGGCGGACCTAGGAATGGGGGATGTTGTCCTGAGGATAACCGATCCCTCCAGGCCCGGCGCTATGGTATAACTGCGCTGTAGAATATCCCCTATTACCGACTTCACCACCTCACCGATATCCGCTTCCTGGAAATTCAGTGTGACCTCTCCGCTGAGCTCTTCTTGTACGGATGATTTTGAAGTCTGACGGATGACATTGCCGCGAGCGGAATAGATCTGGTAAGTCTCGGGTTTCGCGGTGTCGCCACCATTCTGGGACTGAAATTCCGCCAGCTCGCCCGATTCACGGCTTTTTGCCACAATGATCACGGCAGGATCATCAGGTGGCTTATTGTCGCCCCCTGCAGGTGTGTTTGTCTGTTGCTCAGGCGATGAACTGCAAGATCCCAAAAACATCATCAGGCACATCAGAGCCAGCCTGGAAAGATTTATTTTTATCATAACAACCTCAATTATGTGTTGTTTGCGAGGCTCTCGCTATACCATGATTATGGCTCTTCATTGCCATTTTTTCCCCGCTTGGCTTTCGCCTCTCGCTGTTCATCGTTGAGCGTCTTGCTGCTTGATCGATTCGTTTCCACTTCGCTGTTTGCTTGTTTTTTTTGCTTATCGGACACGGAATTTTTCTTTTTTGCCGATGCGGCTTTCTTTTTAGGCGACAAAAGTTCACTCCGGCCAGTATCGTTTTCTGAACTCAAGTTGACCGGCAATACCATTTCCAGCGAGTCGTTCTCTGAATCCAGCGTGACCCGATCATCAGATACGCTGGTGATTCGCCATCCATCGAGAAACATGCCCTCATCAAGAGTCACTAGGCGAGTTCCATCCAGGGCCTGAAACATAACCCGGGTTTTTTGCTCAGCTTTTACCACTCCGGTTAAACGCCATTCACCGACCACCAGACTGTTGCCCTTGCCGGCTGAAGACGTAACCGGTTTTCGCAGCGGATCAAACAACGGAGCTGCGGTAATCACGTCATAGGATGATTCGGAAATCTTCACCAACTGTGGCAAACTCTTATCGGCTGTCAAAACAGAAGGCGATTCACTGACAGGCTCAGAGCTGTCGGAAAACAGCAGAAAATACACAGCCTCTGCCCCCAGAAAAACGGCCAATAAAACACATATCCAAAGCATCACACCGGTAGTCCTCACCATCACACGCCTTCGGGTTCCAAAAAACCAATCAGATGAAAACGCACATTCAACACATCGGGGTTTTGCGCTTGTATCTGGGAGGCTTGCAGCTGGGATTTTCCTCGCTGTGGCTGCCGCAGGCGGCGGGCGTTGGCGATAATCTCAACCTCCTCCAGATACAGCAAAGGCTGACCGGCCTCCAACGTCAGAAAGATTTTTGACAACTGGTTAATATCACCGGTCACATTGACTTTCAGTCCCACGTCAGGGATCTCTGCGTCTTCCCGATCCGAGAGGTCCTGGGTACTGGAAAGCTGGGCACCGACACCAACCACAACATCCCGAAGATAGGTGCGCAAATTGGCAGCCGCAATACTCGACTTATCACCCGTGACAAAATAACCACTGCGTGATATCTGATCCAAATCACGCTGCAACAACGCCTCGTAGGTTTTGCGATTATTTAAAATGTTGTGGTAACGAGCCAATTCAAACTCCAGCCTTTCCGCTTCGTCAAGGGCGGTCTGGTAATAGTGAAAAACCGGCCTGATGACAAGGCTGTACAGCAAGATCAGCAACAGCAGCAAAATGCCAAGCGCCATTGCCTTTTGCTGTTGATCACTTTGCAATGTCAATGAACCCCACTTCACTCGATGGCCCTCCCTCCCTCTGTGCTGGTCAGCGTCACTTTCACTTCGGCGACAGTAATCACAAAACGCTGCTTACCGGTGCGGGGATTACTCGTGACTGGGGAGTAAAAGCTAACGTCGGTAAACAGTGGTGAATTATCGAGAATTTCTATCAATTTGGAGGCGTTACCAGATTCGCCGTGCAGTTTTAATTGATCGCGATTGAACTCGAGTCGAGTAATCCAGGTATCCATCGGCACGATACTTGTCAGCTCCCGCAGAATATCCACTATAGCCACCTGTTGATTCTTGATCGTAATCACATCGCGCAGCTGCTGTTCCAATGTCTGCTGAATCCGTAACAGCGCACTGGCATCCAGAGCCTCTTGCTTGACTCCGTCTATCTCTGCCCGCAGATCGGCCGACAATTGATGCAAGTGCCACAGCGGCAGGACGATGATCGCCGACAATAGCAACATGGCTATACCGGCGAGGCGCCAGCGGTACCTGGAGTCTTTTTTCATTTTTTCCGATCGATCAGTGATGAAGTTAAATTCCACCTGCTCAATGGAATTGCATCGCAATCCCACTTGATCCGGATGCAGGTTTAACTGATCGAGAACGGCAAAGACCGGCGCCAGAGTCGCTCTGGGAATAACGGCTAATTGCAAGGTAAGGGTTTGTTTGACGGGCTCTCTTGACGTAATGCAGTAATCGTAATAAACCTGCTCCGACCTAAAAGGCGTGAAACGATCCATTTCAAACCCCAACACATCACGCAGATTATCCACGGTAGCAAGAGGCAATCTCAGTGTTTTCACCAGCGCCTGATTTGCCGCCAAACACACTACGCTAGTGATGCCATGTGTCCGGCTATCGGACACTGCTTCGGCGAGTTTAGACCTGATGTCATCCAGTTGCGCTGCTGTAACCTCGTCAGTATTCAATGTAAAAATCTGACGGTCTGCTTTCAGGGAACTGGAATCTTTTGTCTTGTCTTGCACTGTCCGCTGAAACCGGCAGGTCAGCTGCCCACGTTCAAATTCAATGAGCAATCGTGGTTGATTGGCGTGAAACCAGGTTGTAGCGTTGGCAGGCAGCATCTGTTGCAGCTGGCTCAACCACCACTGCCATCCTGTTTGCAGCTGGCGCAACAATATATCCAGTGAAAAAGTGCTGGATCCAGTAGTCTGAGCAAAGTGATCGTCAGGCATTACTTACCTCGCTCCGAATCCGGGCCCCAACCCCACACTTATTTTTTTAACAGCGCTTTACTGCACCTGGTTACTCGCCACGACTACAACTTTCGCTCCCCCAACGAATCTTGTTCGAACCTTTCCACGTCAACCGGCACCTGATGCCACAGACTCACTCGCACCGGTCGGCGCCGGTTATTGCGGTCCAGAGCCACTGAGGCCAACATTTGGGCTTTGACGCCGGATTCCATTGAGGCGACTGTTAAAATAGTGTAGTTGATCCCCTTAAGGCGCGACAGAAATTGCCGGGGAATCTCCGGCGGTGGTGGCGGTTTCAATCCCAGGGCATGATTCTTACGACGATCTTCCACATAGCGAGCCACTTCACTTTCTGTGGCATTACTGACCGCTAGTAAGACTTCAACGGGTGCCACTTCAGGATTAATCCCCGAGCGTCGTGTGCCTACTGTCAACAGAGGCTCCAGAGCATCATAAATGTCAGGTTCGATGCCCAATACCTGGCGGAGCTCTTCCACGCTCTCAAACGGGGCGTTTCTGACACTGTAGCCAATTCCCGCATTGAGATACTCCTGCTCTTCGGCCCCGTTAAGCCGGCGCAAGTCATCGGCATCTCGCCAGTCGAGAATGGCATCAGCCAACGCGGAGGCTTTGGCGTCAATCACGCCCGCCCCGGTGAACAACTTAACGAGCAATTCGTAGGGAGCACTGTTAAGATTCACTTTACCCATCTCATCCTGTACCCAAAGTTCAACCGTCGCGTTCGCCAAATTCAGTTGATGAACACCGCCATCCGCCAGCCAACGCACATTGGCATCCCGATTCAGTAAGTTAAGTAGCGCCAGTTGAAGCCCTCCCTCTGCCACATAGAGTGCCTGCCGACTCTGAATTTGATCAGCCGCCAGGCGTGTGTCGCTGCGTCCTACCATTGTCAATCCCGAAGCAATGACGGCCAACAGCGTCATTGTCCACAGGACACCCACCAGAGCGACGCCCTGACAACCACGAACGGGCCGCTGAGCAAACACATCGCGGGGAAAATCTCGGCCGGTACACACGCTGCTGGTCGTCACAACCGCGCCACGTAGATCATCACAATCATGCCACTCAGGTGTCGACCGCCTTGCTGCCCCTCATTCACACCGTTTACTCCTTGCTGAACCGCTCATCACCTGCGCTGAAATCCAACTCCCGCTGTAAGGGGATAATCATCAACAGCGGCCAGTGGCTCAAGTTCTTTTCGTCGTTGTTCACCGTTTGAACTCGCACCATAACCGGCAGGTTTGGCTGCCGCTGCCACTCCGTCAGCCAACCCTCCTGGGAATCCCAATACTCAAATTCAAACTCTCCCGGAAAGAAACGGGTCGTGGCACGGTCAAACATCCGGCTCCAATCTTCCGGGCGAATCAGATTGCCCTGAGTGACGTCATTACTCGTTAGCTCATAGGGCTGGTACCCCAACATCAGCTGAGATTGCTGTGTTTCTTCGTCGTAAGTTGTCACCAGAGTCCACCAATAAAGCGATGCGTCTTTAAGCGGCCCCGGGGGAGGCGCCACAAAGCTGATCCGATGATGGTCTCCGTAGAAAGCGGTTTGCAACTTGCCATTTTCATCCCGCAGTTGATTGTTGTGCATCAGGCGCAGCTGTCTGCGTAAAAAGTTTTGCACCTGGACTAACTTTTCCGCCTCCAGGCTTCGGTCGGTGACCGAACGCCAACTGCGGGCTCCCAGTTGCAACACCTCAAACAACAACATCCCCATCAACGCAACAATCACCAACGCCAGCTGCAGTTCCAGCAAGGTAAATCCGCGATGATCCCGACGCTGGAACAAACTCATCATGGAAGCTCGCGCAGGTAGACTCGCTGCAATGTTAACTGGCGCGCTTCGCCCCAACTTACCTCAAGCCGGATCAAATGAGGGCTCAAGAACTGCATGTCCTCTTCCCAAGCTGGCGTATCGGTGGCTTCATCATCCAGAGGTCGCATTGCCTCAACATCAGCCTGCCATCGATAACCGTTGTCAAACTCACCCTGGTAGCGCCCGGATTCCATGTCGTTAGCCACCATATAATTCAATTGGGACTCCGCCATCATCAACGCCAGGCGCCGTGACTCCACCCGCGCGGTATTGCTAACCACCTGGGAGAACACTTGCATGACCACCGCCAGCGTCAGCGTGAGTATCGCAAAGGCCACCAACACCTCCAGCAGGGAAAAACCGCGCGCGACGCTTAATTCCAATCGCCGCGAAATCAAGCGCTGGGCATTTTTTTTATTTTGACTCATTAAGCACAACCTGTCCCGTTAACCAATCCACGGATATCGACCATGCATTCTTTCCCGAGGTTAGAAATAATTCTCCGCCCGAGGAAGAACCATCGGGGTAAAAATAAATTGCCTCATAAGCACCGTCATAAGGCCCCCACTCGCCTGCTTTTAGCTGCAGATTTAGGGCTTCGGGCCATACATGCGGTTCTTCCTCGGTCGAAAGCTGGTACTGTCGATCATCCCGAATGAGGGAAAAATCCACTGTCTTTCCCTGCTTCACCGCCTGAACCCGGGCAGTGCGCATTACCACTACCATGCCCCACACGGCTTTCTGCATCCGAGCGCGCTCAACCGCAGAGCTGAAGTTAACCCCGACCACCCCAATGGTGAGGATGATGATGGTCAACACCAGCAGTAGTTCTAACAGAGTAAAACCCGCCTCAAGCTCTTTTCGATACGAACTTGCGACTGTCACGGTGTCACTCCCAGCTGCGAATATCGCTGTTTTCCCCATCACCCCCCTCGCGGTTATCCGCCCCCAGGGAATAAAGGTCAAAATCGCTGTGCTCTCCCGGTGACACATAGAAATACTCGTGACCCCAAGGGTCTTTGCGAATCACTTTTTTCTTTAAATAGGGGCCGTTCCAGCTGTTGGCGCCCGCGGGTTTATAAATCAGAGCTTCCAGCCCCTCTTCACTGGTGGGATAGCGTCCCACTTCCAACCGAAAGAGATCCAGGGCTGCGGACAGCTCTTCGATCTGCAGGTGAGCGGTCTTGGTTTTGGAGCTGCCCAGTTGTTTAATCACTTGCGGGCCTACCAGACTGGCAAGCAGACCGAGAATAACCAGAACCACGAGCAGTTCGATTAGCGTGAAGCCTTTACGCCGTCTAACAAAGAATGCCTTGCTGCTGTGTTTTTTCACCGTTCGTCTCCTGCGCCATTGGCGTATCTGCATGAGTACACCCACAAAGGGCCACCAGTTTCACTTACATAGGCAATTGATTAATACTGATAATCGCAGCCAGTATCGACACGATAATGCCGCCAATCACTACCCCCAGGCCAACGATCAACAGTGGCTCAATCACGGTTAACAGCCGTTGAATCGCGGTATCCACTTCCCGTTCATAGACCGTCGAAATGCGCAATAGCATGCTGTCGAGCTGGCCGGTTTCTTCACCCACTTTGACCAGTTGCAAAGCCAACTCCGGAAACACACCAGTTGCGATCAGTGGCTGCGCCAGGCCTTCACCTTCGCGCAGACTCTCCATCGCTGTGGCCACAGCTGTAGCCAACACCTGATTGACAATAACGGCTCTGGCAATGGGCATCGCTTGCAACAACGGCAACCCACCGCTCAATAAAGTTCCCAGACTGTGGCTGAAACGGGCAACATCAATTTTTTGCAACAGGGAGCCCAGCAGAGGCAATCTCAAACACCAGCGATCAAAACGCAGACGGTTTTCCGCTGGGCGCAACCAAATTCGGAAATAAACGCCAACACCGATTAGCAACAACAGCGCCAGAGCCCCATAAGTTTGCAACCAATCTGCCGCACCAAGCACAATACTCGTGGACAGCGGCAGCGCCGCGCCCATGTCATCGAACAGTGAGGCAAACTGCGGCACGACATACACCATTACCAGTATCAGCGACAGGCTTGTCATCACCACCAGAATGGCCGGATAGAGCATGGCCGATGTGACTCGCTCGCGCAGCGCCCGACTGCGTTCCAGATAACTGGCGAGCTGGGCGAGCCCCTCCCCCAGATTGCCCGACAATTCCCCCGACTTCACCAGACTGACAAAAAAGCTGTTAAACAACTGTGGCTTGCCTTCGAGTGCGGCCGACAATGAATTGCCGCCACGCACCGACTCCTGAATTTCTCCCGCCAAAGCACTCAGGCGAGGATGACTGGAGAGCTTTTTCATGATGTTCAGAGCGCGGTCAAGAGAGATACCAGACGTCAGCAGAGTGGCTAACTCCCCGGCGAACTGAATCACCTGCTTCTGCCCCAACTTGCCCGAGCGCACCGGCAGCCAACGCTGTTGGGGAGAAACGGCCATGACCGCTTCCCTGGCCTCCAGGGGAATCAGGCCCGTGTCGCGAAGCTCGGCAATCACCGCCGCCTGATCGGTGGCTGTCATCACCCCCTCGCGCTTCTCACCGCTGCTGGTTATGGCTTTGTAACTGAACAGTGGCATTGGTTCATGCCTCCCGCGTCACACGCACCACTTCCTCAATCGTGGTTAACCCCTGCATCGCTTTCCGGCAGCCGTCCTGATAGATAGTGCGCATACCGGTGCGTACGGCAGCCTGCTGGATTTCGCTGGAACCGGCTCGCTGAACGACCAGTTTGCGTATTTCGTCGTTCATCTGCAGCAGCTCAAAGATGGCCAGACGCCCTCGATAACCGCTGCCATCACAGGCTTCACAACCCTTGGCGCGGTACAATTGAATAGCTTCACCGGCCACATTCAGACTCGCCAATCCGAGCTCTTCAATCACCTCAGGCAATGGCCGATACGCTTGCCGACAATGGGCACAGAGTTTGCGCACCAGACGTTGCCCAATCACTGCGCTGAGCGTCGAGATCAGCAAATAATCCTCAACCCCCATTTCCAGCAGGCGCGTAACACTGCTGGCGGCATCGTTGGTGTGCAAGGTAGATAGCACCAGATGTCCTGTGAGCGCGGATTGAACACAAATTT
This sequence comes from Pseudomaricurvus hydrocarbonicus, assembly GCF_011602365.1. Lineage (GTDB taxonomy): Bacteria > Pseudomonadota > Gammaproteobacteria > Pseudomonadales > Cellvibrionaceae > Pseudomaricurvus > Pseudomaricurvus hydrocarbonicus. The sequence goes on along the minus strand of NZ_JAAONZ010000005.1, from coordinate 209,109 downwards.
GAGCGGTCTCCAAATCACGCATTTCGCCAACCAGAATGACGTCGGGATCCTGACGCACAATGGAGCGCAGTGTGCTGGCAAAGGTCAGGCCGATGTCGGGTTTTACCTGAATCTGATTGATCCCCGCCAGCTGGTACTCAACCGGATCTTCGACAGTAATCACTTTTTTCTCATCGGTGTTGACGGTGCCAATGGCGGTATAAAGTGTGGTGGTTTTACCACTGCCCGTCGGCCCGGTAACAATCAACATGCCGTGCGGCTGCTGCAAAATAGACTGCAGGCGCTCGCAAGACTCCTGGCCAAAGCCCAGGGTTTCAAACTGCAGACTGATGCTCTCGCGGTGCAGCATTCGCATCACCACACTTTCACCGTGGATGGTGGGCATGGTTGATACACGAATATCCAAGTCGTGCCCCTGCATCCGCAGCTTAATGCGACCGTCCTGGGGCAAACGGCGCTCGGCGATGTCCAGCTTCGCCATGATTTTGACACGGGAGATAACGGCTGCGGCTATATCCGCCGGCTGCGGGTCGTATTCCCGCAACACGCCATCGACCCGGTAGCGGATTTTCAAGCTGGTTTCACCGGGCTCAATGTGAATGTCCGAGGCGCGTTGATCCAGGGCGTACTGAAACATCTGACTCACCAGACGTATCACCGGCGCTTCACTGGCCATATCCCGCAGCTGCTCTACGTCCTCGGCGCACAGTTCGTTTTTCCCTGACGCGGCTGCATCGACGTCATCGGCTTGCTTTTGCTCATACAGCCTTTCTATTGCCCGCTGAATCTCGGAGGGGACTCCGGTGCAACGACGCACCCGTCTCCCCAACGCCAGCTCAACGGCTTTGGCAGGATAATCATCCGCTGGGTTCTGCATGGCCAGCAGTATTTGTCCGCGAGTCTCTTTCAGGGGAATGATGCAGTACTCGTGCAAAAATCGGGGGGGCAGCTTGTCCGCCGCTATCGCCTGCAGTGGGTAGTGACGCGATTGCGCCAATGGCCGCTTCAGCATATCGGCGATGGCCTCGGCCATGACCGGTTCAGACACCATATTGAGCCGGCGCAAGGTGTCGGCCAGTGGCTGGCCGTCCGAGTCGTCCCCCAATACACGCAGGGCACCTTCAAGATCAGCTCGACTGAGAATCCCCTTATTCACCAAATAGCTCGCCAGCCCCTGATTCAAACTGGGAGCAGGCATTGGCTCGGTATGAGACAACATAGCGTCAGGCACTTTCATCTCCATCTGCAACCTTGCGAGCGAAGCATCATCAACCGGTGGCTTACTGACCTCTTGATCGCGACCAGGATTCTGATTACCGCTAACGGTTACGACCTTTTCTTTTACCAAATGCTTCCAGCCGTTGTTCGAACAAGCTTTTGCCGCTGTCGGCTTGCAGCAACCAGTTCTATTTATTGTTTCTATTAACGGTTGTTTCCATTAACTATAGCCACTAATCAACGTTTACCGCTCGGGCCCATCCAAAAGAACGCCCCATCCATCGGACGCGGACTCACATGCCTCTTTCCCACGCCAAACCCTGGCGTGTTTCATAACATCACCCGATCAACAGAGCGATAACCGGAAACTCAGGACCCAAGGACAGCCGTCACGAGAAGCAGCCAGCCCCCCCTCACATGTGGTTAAAAAATAATCGCCAATATAATTTAAGAATATAGGCCGCCTCCAATAGATCGGAATTGAATCACAAAACCCCGACTTACTCGTTTTAGCGCTCAAAAAATGTTAACGACCGCAAACCTCGCAGCGCTCGTATTCTGTACACTTAGACCATTAAACGATTAAAAAGACCGGCACTTAAGCAATAAAATAATAACAAGCCTGTCGTCTCGCAGTTCCGAGAAACTTTATCCCCCCAACTGGCCTGGAAGATCTCCCAGTTATTACTTATTGGTATATTTGATGTATTTGAAAAGATCTATTTTGTCTATGCTGTCGCTACTGGCGACCACTCAGGTTTTGGCTGGCGAGCCCACCTTTGACACACAGAGTCATGCCGACGCTCAATCCGTGCGTGAAACGTTGATCCAGCACTTTTCCAATTCTCCTAATGCTCAAAAACAACGTGTGGCCGAACTACTGAGTCGCGGCCAGGGCCGACAGGTCGAACTGGCGGGCACCACTGAGGTTTTTTACGAAGATTTTGAGGACGGCTCTCACCGTCTCAGACAAACTCTGATCACACCAGCCGGAGAACGCATCCAGTTGTTGGCCGCCGGAAGTCGGTCAGAACTCCGGTACGGCGATCAAGTCATCATCCAGGGTTTGCAGCTCGACAGTGAAGACGAAAGCTACCTCGCCTATGAAGCCAACGGCAGCACTACCACATCCACCAGCACCAGTGCCGCAGTCACACAGACCACCGGTGATCAGCAGACGCTGATCCTGATGGTGAACTTCTCCGACGACAGCAGCCAACCTTTTACTCCTCAAGAAGCCGCGGACGTTGTTCATGGTTCCTCCAGCGACTTTCTTTATGAGAACTCATTCGGCCAGACATCTCTGAGCGGCAATGCGTATGGCTGGTATAACATAGCCACCAGCGTCGACGTGTGCGACAGCGAGCTGCTGATGGAACTCGCCGACCAGGCAGCACTGGCAGACGGCATCGACCCCAACAGCTATGCTCGGGTGGTCTACGTTCACCCCCGTCGCGATACCTGCGGCTGGTCCGGACTCGCCTCCCTGGGGGGGACTCCGTCGCGGGTTTTACTGAACGGCACCCTGGATATTCATAACGCAACCCACGAAATAGGGCACACTCTCGGCTTGAAACACGCCCACGCCCTCGAGTGTGACGCACAGGCCTGGTCAAGCGACTGCCTGAACCGAGAATACGGCGACTCACTGGACAACATGGGCGCACGCATGGCCCACTACAACGGCTTTCACAAGGAACAACTGGGGTGGCTGAACACACTGGATATCGCCATTGCCGAGCAGTCCGGCACCTACCAACTGGAGCCCTATGCCATTGCGTCCGGTGGACAGGCCAAGGTATTAAAGGTATTGCGCGACACAGATCCGGCCACCGGTGAGCGCAGCTGGTTCTATATCGAATACCGTCAGGGCAATGGCTTTGACGGCCTGATCTTTGATGAATTTGGCTATAACCAGGCCAACCTCCTCAACGGTATCATTGTGCGGCTTGGCTCGGAAAGCAGTACCAACAGTTCTAATTTACTGGATATGACTCCAAACTCGGACCCCGTGTGGGATTTCTTTGACGCGGCTCTGGAAGTGGGACAGAGTTATACCGATCCGCTATCCGGCGTTACCATCAGCACCCTGTACGCCGACAGCCAAAGCGTACAGATCTCTGTGGAATTCGCTGCAACCCAGCCAGACTGCACCCGAGCCATCCCCGACGTGGCGTTGATCCCGACGACCGAAAGCGCAGCGTTTGCCGGAGACTCCCTGCAGTATCAACTGTCCGTCACCAATGCCGATTCCAGCGATTGTGCCAGCGCCCAGTTTGATCTGCAGGCCACCGTCCCCACTGGCTGGACTCAACTGCTCAGCAGCTCCATTTTGACTCTGGAACCCGGCGCCACTGGCAGCACCAACCTGACCGTCACCGCAGCCAGCAATGCTCTCGAGGGCGCCTATGTGATTGAATCCAGTGCGATTCAGAGTGTCAGTGGTGCGTCGGCCACGGACTCGGCCTCTTTTACCCTCACCTCCCCGGCAGAACCCGACACGAACAGCGCCCCAGTGGCGGTGGACGATAGTGCAAGCACCGTGGAAAAAACGCCGTTGAACATCGCCGCCCTCAACAACGACCATGATGCCGATGGTGACCCCCTGACCGTGGTCGCAGTCTCTCAGCCCAACGATGGCTCGGTGAGCCTCAACAGTGACGGTACGCTGCTCTATACTCCGCCACGCAAGTTCACCGGCTCCACCACTTTTGGCTACCAGATCAGTGACGGCGAACAGCAATCCTCGGCACAGGTAACGGTTTTGGTTGAAGCCGCCAGTTCGGAAACTGGCCCTGGCGGTAAGGGAAGCGGCGGCAATAAAGGCGGTAAAAAATAAACCTGGGTGCGATTAAAACTCGTGATTAAAACTCGTGATTAAAACCTGTGATTAAAAAAAGGGCAGCTTGAGGCTGCCCTGGTATAAGTTGCGATTGAATAGCTATCGCGTTTTTTACTGCATCTTGATCACTGATTGACCGCTTACTGGCAAAGAGGACAATCAGTGTCATCCATATCACCGACCGGGATACCACTGAGGGAACCGGTACCAGAAGTGCTGGCTTTATTGTAAAAGCTCACAGTATCCGGCTCATCCAGATTCCCCAGGATATCCACACCGGTGGTGTCCGGGTTGTATTGCTGGGTGAAGTTCACCATTGCCCCAGGTGCCATCGGACCATCCGCTGCACAGGAGGTACCGTCAGCGTTACAGGTGAAACTGGGAACACCGCTGCTGTACACCAGTCCACCTTCTGGATCACCCACGGACACATTCACCAGATTTTCATCAGTACCGTTGTTGGTTAACTGTATTGCCGTATTGACAAAAATCGTGAGGGTGCCGCTGCTGTTGAACCCGAGATCCACACCCGCAGGCGCACAGTCCTTCGTGATCAGAATATTGGGAATCGGATTCACAGAACAGACCTCTGCGCCACTCGGAGCACTGGCAGAATCCGTTGCCACATCACTGGCGTCGAAGGTGTTTTCTCCACTCCAGGTAATGGTGTTGGCATGGTCCGTCTGAGTAGTACTGGAGACTGCGGCCGAGAAGGTCAACACTTCCCCGGGGGCCAGTGAGCCCGATCCATCGGTTGGGAACGCACTCAAGTCAGCCCGCAGAACGGTGTAAGCACCCGCGGCCGCACCCGAGTCAGTCACGTCCATAAAGCTGACATTATCCAGCTTCACATTCCCGGTATTGGAGACCGTACCTGAGATATCCGCCACGAAGGTATTGCCACCAGTGATCGCGGCGTTGGTACAGCTTTTCGTGACCTGAATATCCGCCGTTCCAACAGCACTACAGATGGCGGTGGCGGTCTCTGGACCTACTGTATCGGAGCCAAACACGCCGCTGGCGGTCACGGTATCGGTAAAGTCGAAACCGGCTCCGCCACCGGTCAGATCATCCACAAACGGTGGCAATGCAGTGTAATGCCCTTCATAGGCAATCGTTTCACCGGAGTTGTGATCAAACGACACGGTTTGAGTATTCAGTCCAGTCAAGTTACCTGGGACAGCCTCCCCATCCGCCGCCAGACACAAACCATCACCGGAGGTATCGATACACACCTTGTCGAACACACTGCCGGAGGCATTGTCTGACAGAGTGGTGGTCATCATGACCGCACCGCTGTTGGTAGTGGTACCGGAGAAGGTGACATCCGCCGCAGTGCCCGCAGCATTGAGCTCTGCTTCACACTGTTTGGTTACTGCCAGACCACACAGATCGAAAGATCCCAAAGCGAAATCCTTCAATTGCGCCGTTTCGGACTGTGAAGAACGGGACTCAGCCATAAAAGTACTGAAACAGCCGATGTCTTCACCCAGCACCGCATTCAAATCCAGGCCAAATTCAACAAAAGCCGCAGATTCGTGCTGATAGCTGGTGGCAGCCAGTGGGTTGTTCGCAACCAGGGTATTGGCGTAGTCGTAAAGTGGATCTTCACCAAAAGTCTGGTCCGGTAACAACTTGTTAATCACACCACAGACATCGTCGTCACCATCGCCATCCACATCGGCCCCACCGGTTTCACATCCCTGACTGGAGAACTGCAATACCAGCGAACCGGTGGCATCGTCACCGATCCACTCGTAGACATCGATATCACCCACAGTACCACCTTCGGTATAGGCAACTGCCACAAAAATATCACCGTCAGCATGCTCACCTATAAAGCTACCGGTATTTGCTCCCGGTTCCAGAGGAGCACGAGTGACATCATTGCGGAAAAACCAGAAGCCCGCATTGGAATCACCGTTCACCGAATAGGTATCCATCCCGAAGTAGAGAATGGTGTGCCCATCATTGGGATCGCTGTAAGCGGCCGCAAAGGCGTTGACGATATCATTTTTGTCGGGCACCTGGTCACTCTCGACCTTGTACTGCCACGGACCGTCCTGTATACCATTAGTGTCTTTGGATCCACCGCCGGTGAAGAAACTGTCTTCCGGGGTCCTGGCGATGACAAAGGCTTGCGCGCCATTATCGATATTACCGTTGGCAAAAGTATCTTCGATAAAAGAGATCGCAAAGGCACTGGAAGCAGCTCCGCCGTTCCAATCAATATAGACGTTCTCCCAGTCTTCACCCGCGGCAGCGTCATCCGCCGTATTACCATCGCCGACAATCGCTGGAATCGGGTCATTTTTCTTATCCTGATCACCATCGACACCTGCCCGCGTATCCAGTTCAAACACGCCCGCGTCATGCACCGCGTAGGTGGGTGTACCCACCACCGCAAATGCCAACACAAAACACATACACGTTATAAATCGTTTCAGGCACATAATATGCACCTCCGTTTCAGGTTTTGCCTTGCGCTCACTGAGTTACGCCTCAATAAGCACTCCCACTATTCAAAGCTGCTACGGTAAACACCAGGGTTTACGGAAGCAGCGTTTCTCGATCGTTCGCGCATAATGCTATTATTTTTTTTCATTTGAACGAGTCCCAAAAGCAATGGGATTAGCCCTCACATCCAGAGGTGTTTCACTGTAGTTCTCAGTACTATTTTTGAGGGCGTCACTTCTCAAAGTTGAGAATGACCCACCTGCTGATATTCTTTAAACAATACTTCGCCTGCGCCGAACCTGAAGAGGCTCGCCGTAAATTATCAGGCAATTACTTTACATCCATCCCGAGACAGTGGGATAGGTGGCTTAACAATCAATTAGCCAGGTAATGGATTCATCCAACAGCACCTCTTTTTGTCTTCGAGAGAAACGGCTCTTCCTCAAAACAATGAGAGCTTTTTATTTTTAATCACACTGAACGAGAAATTCAAAATTTCCTTTTCCCGAACCAATTCAGAGCTTAACTTTTAATACCTATTATTTTCACAAAAATAAATTATTTTTAGGACGTTAAATGATGCGTTAAAAAGTATAGCATCGGGTTTTTTCTTCTATTTACTCTATGTTCAAAAAATAATAATCACGGACATCTAATAATAAAACAATTAGCTAACCAGGCGTTCGCTAATGTTTATCTCGATTTAAAAAAAAAGTGAAGAAAATATGCCTTGATCGCGAAGGACCCTAAGCCAAGAAAATATCCATTGTTATTCTGCACTTACGGATCAAGATAAAAACAACTATTGAAGTGTTAAATAATTTTACAGTTTGTTGCGGGGTCGTCGTAAAAATCAAAGTCTATTTGAAGAAGTATACATATGAAATAAAAGTCTATTTTAAACCCAAAGCCGAGCAAGAAGGTCGATTGAACTTCAGTCGAGCAGAGCGAGGAAATCCGAGCACTCCAACGCCGTTGTCGACACCAGTCCCACTGGGGTTCAATTAGGGCGAGCCCAACATCAAACAGTTCGCCACACCAAAGAGAGTTGCGTGGATGTAAAACCAATCCAGACGCTGAACCTGAACATTCAGAAACACGCAGGTATTACCTGGGCCTCACTCACCCTTTGAGATGAAACTGTCGGGTGGTTTAGCCAAGTGTCGAGGGGGCGTACAGAATGAAAGGCTCAGCAAGACTTGACCCAAAACAAATTCCGTTCTCATTATCAGCTAACGGTAATGAGAATAATTTCAAATGCATCTGAGTTTCACTTGACCTGACCAATAAAATCTTGATCCTTGAATGCGACACAGCCGGTAAAATCAATATCAACCGCAGGGTCTGTGATGCCTGCAAAAGGACTATCCAGTGGGCACTCACCGAATAACCAGAGCCGTATCGAGAAGCTGCCGACCGCCTTCCCTGCAGAATCAAGGGCAAGGTTATTGCTCAGCCTTGCAACACCTAGACCCGTTAATATATAAATGGGATAGCTCACCCCTAGGGCAGATCCGCCTGCCTTTTACGTACGGGTTTGAAAGGTGTTGCTTGTTCAGGCAATAGCACTAATAACGCAGGTCATCGCTATTTGCGGCAGGTCGTGCCTTTGGGCATGAGCCAGAAGGGTAACGGAACGCAGTACCGCGAGGGCAAACTGCATTCCGGAACCGTTACACATGGGTGTTAGCTTTTCCGGTACATGGTAATGACCACCGCACCACCCAAGCCCAGATTGTGCTGCAAGGCCACCCGTGCGCCTTCAACCTGGCGCTTGCCGGAATTGCCGCGCAGCTGATTGACCAGCTCATAACACTGCGCCAAGCCGGTCGCTCCAATGGGGTGGCCCTTGGACATCAAGCCGCCGGAAGGGTTAACCACAAACTTACCGCCGTAGGTGTTATCGCCGTTATCCACGAACTCGGTAGCGCCACCTTCCGGGCACAGCGCCAGGCCTTCATAGGTCACCACTTCGTTGGTGGTAAAGCAATCGTGCAGCTCGACCACCTGAACCTCTTCAGGACCAAAGCCCGCCTGTTCGTAAACAGACTGAGCGGCACGGCGAGTCATGTCCGCACCAATCAGGTTCATCGGATTTACCCAGGTTTCCGGGGTATCTGTGGCCATGGCCTGGGCCACAATCTCGACACCATCGCTAATGCCATGTTTTTTGGCAAAAGCTTCGCTGCAGATGATCGCTGCACCGGCGCCACAGGTGGGAGGACAACACATGGTCCGGGTCAGATAATCCATGTAGACCATCTTATCGTTCATGACCTCTTCCACCGTCAGCGGGTTGGAAAACAAAGACAGCGGATTGTGGACCGCATGACTGCGGGTTTTGACCGAGACCTTGGCAAACAGATCCGCCGAAGCTCCATACTGCTCCATATAATAATGACCGGCCGCACCAAAACAACGTAACGCCAGCGGCCCATCCGGGTAACCTTTTTCATCCAATACCTTGAGGAAGTTCTCGAAAGGCGACTCGCGATCATCCCAATGGGAACCCAGCGCACCCGGTTGCATTTCCTCGAAACCAAAGGCCAGGGCACATTCCACAGCACCAGACTCTACCGCCTGACGAGCCAGAAAGATCGCCGTTGAACCGGAGGAGCAATTGTTATTGACGTTAACTACAGGAATACCGGTCTGAAAGGCATCGTACAGCGCGTGTTGACCGCAAGTGGAATCACCATAGATGTAACTGCCATAGGCCTGCTGAATCTCTTTCGGATTGATACCGGCTTCTTTTACCGCACCCTGAATCGCCTTGGAGGCCATCACTCGATAGGGCTCCTGGGTGCCAGGTTTGACAAATTTCACCATGTCGACGCCGGCGACAATTGCTTTACTCATGGTTGTGTCCTTAATTCTTTGGGTTTATCAAATTTGATGCTTATGCCCAACGCATTGAGCAAACTCTCTGAGTCGAAGTTCAGCATTCTAAACCACATCAGAGGGTGCATAATCGATCATGACGAAATGCGCACGAATTTGGATAATGCTTATACCAGATAACGACACCGAAAATACATGCCTATAAAAGTCACCAGTGTTGTCCAGCTGAGCGATAGCAACAAAAGCTCATAATTCAACCAAAACTCAGAACACCAAAAAATATCACATCTACCTAATAATCAATTAGTTACAAGATATTTATTAGTTATAACATCAATACATGATGATAACTTAAGGGTGATGTAAGATGACGCAGTGTGACGACTATTTATACCCAAACAGAAAGCATCAACAGAGCTTAGCGCACATTGCTGTCATCCTGGTTTAAGCTTCCCCCCCCCCGTATTCAGTGCCAATTGGCCAGAGGAAATTTTAAAAACCCTCTATCATCTACCGTCAAAAACACACAGTGATCAAAATAAGTAGCTACCGCAATAGAGACTTTGCCCGGATTAAAATACCATAGGGCCATTTTTTGACGGTGATCTTACAAGGAATAATAAATGGGTACTTTTTCAACATTAACGTACGACCTGACCGATGGGCTGGCCAAAATCACCCTGAATCGGCCAGAGGCCGCCAACGGCATCAATCTGGCGATGGGAGAAGATTTGCGCGATTTGGCCATGGCCTGCAGCACCAACAAAGATATTCGGGCAGTCCTGATCACGGGCACCGGGACTATGTTCTGTGGCGGTGGTGATCTGAAGAGCTTTGCCGATCTTGGTGACAGCATCAGTGAAAAACTGAGAGAACTTACCCTCAACCTGCACACGGCCATCACCTGTTTTCGACGCATGAACGCCCCCATCATTATTGCGGTGAACGGCACTGCAGCTGGCGCAGGTATGAGCCTGGCGGTCAGTGGTGATTACGTGTTCACGTCCGACAAAGCCAAGTTCACCATGGCGTACACCGGCGTGGGACTGTCACCAGACGGCAGCGGCAGTTATTTCCTGCCTCGACTGATCGGCATGCGCAAAACTCAGGAGTTGATGTTGACCAACCGTGTGCTGTCCGCCGAGGAAGCTTACGAGTGGGGACTAGTGAATCAGGTAGTCAGTTCGGAAGAATTGGTCGAAGCTTCCGAAGCGTTGGCCAGGCAATTGGCCAGCGGCCCCACACAAGCTTACGGCTCGGTGAAAAAATTGCTTAACATGAGCTTTGAAAACAGCCTGGAAACTCAAATGGAGTTTGAATCACAGTTCATTTCCGGAATGTCGGCGACCGAAGACGGTCGTGAAGGCGTGCAGGCCTTTAAGGAAAAGCGCAAGCCATGCTTTAAAGGTGTGTGACCATTCAGGCCTGCTGCTGTGGGCCTGAACCATCAACATAGACTCGCTAAACGGCGTGTTGAGCAAAAGAATTTTGAAAGGAATTTTTTAAGTTGAGGCGGCCTCTATGTGAGCCACTCTTATGTGAGCCACTCTGCCGCATCCATCAACGGCAGTTGGGATCACTTACCAACCTGTCTTGGATCGAATGTCAGAGAGGTGTGTCGTCATCAAGCAGTTTGCAGCATTAACAATAATGGACGGCAATCCAGTTCGAAACCAGGCTGAATTGCCATCAATTTCAGCCCGATCAGATCATCAATCAACGTCTAGCAATTGCCTTTTTTAGCCTGGCCTGGCGGGCAGAAGGAGCTGCTTTTTTTATTGTGAGAATGGTGTCTTTCCTCGTAATAACGCTTCTCCTGGTAAGAGGTCTCACTGCGGTAATATTTCTTGTCCTGATCCTTGGTGGTCACCGCCGCACCGGTGGCACCACCGATGGCTCCACCCAGAATGGCACCGTCTCGCCCTCCGACTTCATTCCCGATCGCCGCGCCAATAGCTCCGCCGATCCCGCCGCCAATGGCCGCATCGAGAGTGTCATCGGCCATGGCCATGAACGGCATTACGGTTAAACAGACTGCGGCTGCTAATTGATTGATTCGCATATTATTGATCACTCGCTGATTCATTATTGGCTGCAGCCAGTATGCCCGAGTTTGGCGTGAAATTTCACAAGCAATGAGCTTGCACCTGCCGTTTTGTGACAGCGTCCGGCTTCGCCGTCATAGATTATGAAAATGCTCACACTATTCGGTAAACCCATGCCTCCTTTTGAGCGCACAGATACGGATCATCAAGCACCACTCATGGCTAGAGCCGCAGCGGCCGCGGCGGCCATATCCGGGGTTTCACAAGCCGCAAGATACTCCTGCTGCAGGCGACGCACCAATTCTGCCACCGTGGGGATATCGTCAATTAAGCCGATACCCTGCCCTCCACTCCAAATATCCTTCCAGGGTGTTACCCCCTCGGGCAGGTGGTCGGTACTGCGCCCTTCGGGAATGAACAAATGGTCAGGATCCAGGCCAACGGCACTCAGGGATGCCTTTAACCAACTGGCCGGCATGCCGTTGACGCCACGGGTATACATCACATCCGTCACTCCGCCTTCCACCAACATCGTTTTATATGCCATCGGCGCGGCGGCTTCCTGAGTGGCAATAAACCGCGTCCCCATGTACGCAAGGTCTGCCCCCAGCGCTTCTGCCGCTCGCACCGCTGCTCCGGTACTCACCGCTCCGGCCATCACGATGGTGCCATCAAACATAGACCGTACCTGTGGAATGAACGTCAGATGACTGATCGTACCAGCGTGGCCGCCACCCCCCGCTCCAATCGCCACAATACCGTCGACGCCCGCAGCGATGGCTTTTTCAGCGAAGCGAAGGGTGGTCGCATCGTGAAAGTGCAACATGCCCGTATCTTGAATTAAACGGGCGTTATCGGTGGGATTGCCCACCGAGGTGACAATGATCTGCACATCGTAACGACGACACACGTCAAGGTGTTTGCGGAACTCTTCACGACTGAACGTCGGCGAAATGTTGACCGCCAGCGGACCAAGGGCTCGCCCTGGCTGCGCCTCCCCAAAATCGGCCAAGGCTTGCGTCACGGCTTTGAGCTGGGCTTCCAGCTCGGCCAAATCACGGCAATGGTTGCGGGTCAGAGAGCCAATAATACCGGCCTTGCAGCATTCAATGGCCAGCGTGACACCACTGCACAGAAACATCGGCGCGGCAAATACCGGCAAAGTCAGGTTGTTGCGAAGTGTTGCAGGTAATGACATGGTGTGACTGCTCCCGGAGACCATGATCGAGGATTGGCAGGATACTTTGGCTTAAACCTGCCCTAAAGGCAGTTTACACGCAAGCCTCTGACTGGAGGAGATCTGGTCGTACTATCGCCCATGATTGCTGATGACGCTATGTCCTTTAGCCTGCTGAGCAAACTCTTTACCACGCAATCAAACAATCCGTGTTTTTAAACTGCCCCTATTTTTAAGCTATGCTGTTCTGTACACCATGACCGCCGGGCAACCTGTCTCTCCGGCGGAAAGACACCTCTCTTTATTTCACGAATGCACTCACCGATCTTGAAGCAGGCATATGGCTGAACCTAATTCACTGACTGCCGTGGAGATGGGCATCGACACCCATCAGGAACCGGTCGTTTTTCTTCGTGCCGACAGTAACATCTGTCGCTCCGAAGGCTTTAAGGCCAATACCCGTATCCAGGTACAGTGGCAAGACCACAGTATTATTGCCACGCTTAATGTCGTCACCAAGGCCGTGCTTCCCTTGGGGAAAATCGGCTTTTCACAAATCGCCTGGCGGCGAATGGGCCTGAGCGGTGAAGAGCAAGTCACCATTTGTCACGCACCGATTCTGCATTCCATGAGTGCCGTACGGAAAAAAATCTACGGCCACGAACTGACCGAACAGGAAATAAATGACATTATTTCCGACATCAGCACGCATCGCTATTCGGACATGCAGATTGCCAGTTTTATCAGCGCCTGTGCCGGTGACCGCTTGAACATTGCGGAAATCACTGCCCTGACCCGCGCCATGGTAAAAAGTGGCAAGCGCCTGCAGTGGCATCAATACACCTACCTCTATGATAAACACTGTATTGGCGGCATACCCGGCAACCGCACGACCCCGATCCTGGTAGCGATTTGCAGCGCCGCCGGTTTGACCATGCCCAAAACGTCCTCTCGCGCCATTACCTCACCCTCGGGAACTGCCGACACCATGGAGGTGCTCACCACGGTGCGCATGAGCCTGGCCGAGATGCAGGAGACGGTGCGCCATGCCAATGCCTGTCTCGCCTGGGGCGGCGCGATCAATCTCAGTCCGGCCGATGACTTGCTGATTCACATAGAACACGCGCTGGACCTGGACGGGGAAGGCCAGCTGGTAGCATCCGTGCTGTCGAAAAAAATAGCCGCCGGTTCGACCCACGCCCTGATCGATATCCCCGTAGGCCCAACGGCCAAAGTTCGCACCCAGCATCAAGCCAGGCATCTCATCAACATGTTTTGCAAAGTAGCCGCGGCCCTGGACCTAAAAGTTCGCTGTATTATCACCAGTGGAGAGCAGGCGATCGGCAATGGTATTGGCCCCGCTCAGGAAGCCCGGGATATTCTGGCCGTTTTGCAAAACCATGAGGATGCACCGTCGGACCTGCGTGAGCGCGCCGTGTTTTTATCCGCCCAGCTGATGGCCCTGGCCAGGAATCACCCCCATGACGATGTGTCAGCCTATGAGGTACAAGCCCGCAATATTCTCACCAGCGGTCAGGCCTGGGAACAATTTCAACGCATCTGTGAAGCCCAGGGCGGCCTGAAAACCATCCCCGAAGCCCGTTACCAATTACCACTGTGTACCGATCACAGCGGAACCCTGCTGGCGATGGATAACCGTCGCCTGGCACGACTGGCCAAACTGGCCGGCGCACCCGGCTCGCCCTCAGCAGGTGTAAGGCTGCACGCTAAAATAGGCACTGCTCTGGGAGAGGGCCAGCCGTTAGTCACGCTGTACGCCAACAGCCAGGGCGAACTCAGCTACGCTGCGAGCTATTTCGATAATAATCGCGACCTGTTTATGATTGGTGAAGCCCCATGACACCCGCCCTCGCAATACCTCCATCGACCTCAATCACCCTGTTTGACCTGACCGGGAAACACTCACTGACCGCCTTATTGGCCCGCGAACTACGTGCCGACATAGGTCATATCGAGCAGCGGACATTCCCCGACGGAGAAACCTACCTGCGCATCACCAGCCCCTCGACCGACACCTTGACCGACACCATAGCCGTGGTGCTTGCCGACCTGTCACAACCAAACTCTAAATTTTTGCTCCTGGCTTTTCTCTGTGATGCCCTCCGTGATACCGGCGTTCAGCAAGTAGGACTGATAGCCCCCTATCTCTGTTACATGCGCCAGGACACTCGTTTCAAAAACGGCGAAGCAATAACCTCACAAACCTTTGCCAGACTGCTGAGCCGTTCCCTTGATTGGCTCATCACTGTCGATCCCCACCTGCACCGCTATCGCACCCTCAGTGAAATCTACACCATACCCACCCAACTGGTGCACGCAGCCCCCACCATCGTGGAATGGTTAAGCCAGCAACCGAGTAACTTGCTGCTGGTTGGCCCCGACGCCGAAAGTGAACAATGGGTATCGATGCTGGCCAAAGCCAACAACCGGCCCTATGTGGTGGGTAACAAACACCGGTACGGTGATCGCGAGGTAGTCATTGAACTGCCCGACTTGCGCCAATTTCAGGGGCGTCGGGCGTTAATCTTTGATGACGTCATCTCCAGTGGACGCACGATCCTGCAGTGCCTGAAAAGCCTGCAAGCGGCGGGGTTTAACGAGATCGATTGCGTGGTGGTTCACGCCGTGTTTGGCGATCAGTCAGAAGCTTTGCTGAAAGCTCAAGGCTTGCGGCAAATGTTCACCACCAACACGCTGCCACACCCCTCCAACCGCATTGATCTTAGCCGGCCTTTGGCGCAAGCCACTCGGGAAATGCTGCAGTCACAAATTAATTGATTTAAACCCTTGATCACATTCTGGACGTCGATGAGCTCGAGTCTCAGTGCATCATTCTCATTCTTACACACTCACCTGAATTCACGTGCCAGCCGACCAGCCTGTGGATTTCCATTCAATTGAGAGTCAACCCGTTAAACATTATGAAATTAAGAGTAGACTCATCCACATTTCTCAACAGACCGTACAATGTACTCTGCCCCACAAATTATGGTATGACTAATTGTTGTATTATTAATTATTGCATGACTGCGGCTCATTCAGGCTTAGCGCCCTGGTTTGGAGCTTTGCAGCGCGGGGAAAGTGACAACAGGAGATACACATGATTTCAGTGACCATCAACGGCCAACCGCAAGAATTGGAGGTCTCGCCCGAGACTCCAATTCTTTGGGTACTGCGCGATTTCTTAGCTTTAACCGGCACACGTTTTGGGTGTGGCATGGGTCTCTGTGGGGCGTGTACTGTGCATCTGGACGGCACGGCCATTCGCTCCTGTGTCACCCCGATCTCGGTTGCTGCCGGTAAAAACATCACCAGCATCGAGTCGATAGAGAACGATTCTGTGGGACAACGTGTACAACAGGCCTGGATGGACGAAGCCGTCGCGCAATGTGGTTACTGCCAGGGTGGGCAAATCATGAGTGCGGTGTCGCTGTTAACAACCACCCCCCAGCCGACCGATGAACAAATCGATAACGCCATGAGCGGTAATCTCTGCCGCTGCGGTACCTACCCGCGGATCCGCAAAGCCATTCACCGTGCGGCCGGCACCGAAAGCCTGTCGACACACACAAACGGCTCTCAAGTGCAGGCAAACGACACGCTGTTCCGCGAGGTGAAAGTATGAAAACGTCCGATAACCGAGACCAGGCTTTGCAGCTGGCAAACGTCAGTCGTCGGAGCTTTCTTAAAGGCATCGCCGCCTCCGGCGCCCTGGTTCTGGCGGTAAGTTGGGATCCTGCCACGGCCGAATCTGAACCCCGCAAGTACGGCGCCGATTACATGGCTCATGGCTGGGTGGATAATCCCAATATCTTTATTCGTGTCGCAAGAGACGGCCAGGTCACCATCATTAATCACCGGGGTGAAATGGGTCAGGGCATCCGCACCAGTCTGGTCATGGTGATGGCAGATGAGATGGGCGCCGATTGGCAACAGGTTCACGTCGAGCAAGCCATCGCCAACGAGGAAAAGTATGGCAATCAGGATACCGATGGTTCCCGTTCGATGCGACATTGGTTCGAGCCCTTGCGCCGCGCCGGGGCTGCCGCAAGAACCATGCTGGAACAGGCCGCCGCAAACCAATGGCAAGTGCCCGTGAGCGAGTGCCGTACCGATGTCCACGCGGTGGTACATACCCCCTCCCAACGCACCTTGTCGTTTGGGTCCTTGGCGGCTGCCGCCGCTGAACTCCCGGTTCCGGCCCGGCAAAGCCTGACGTTAAAAACCCCCGATCAGTGGCGTTATATCATGCGCACATCAAACCAGCCTTTGGCCATTGACGGTATGGATATCAACCAGGGTAAAGCGCTCTACGCCGCCGATATGCGTGTTGACAACATGCTGTATGCCGTCATTGCCCGCCCTCCCAGTTATGGCTCCCGGGTCAAAAACGTTGATGCCAGCAAAGCGCTTGCCATCGCGGGTGTCGTCAAGGTGCTGGAACTGCCCAGCGTTACCCAGCCGTCCGGTTTTGAGCCGCTCGGCGGGGTGGCGGTGCTCGCAGAGCACACCTGGGCGGCGATCCAGGGCCGTAACGCCTTGCGCATTGAATGGGACGATTCTCCGGCCGGAGACAATGCACATTACGACTCTGAGGCATTCCGCGCATCGCTGGAAAGCAAGGCCACACAGCCCGGAAAGCCCGTCCGCCAGGTGGGTGACTTCAGTCAGGCCCAACGGGACTCAGCCCAACACCTGACTGCCACCTACTACGCCCCGCACCTGGCACAAGCACCCATGGAGCCCATGGCGGCCCTGGTGAGCATCCAGGGTGATCACGCTGAAGTCTGGTCGTCCGTTCAAAACCCGCAGGCCACAAGAGATGGGGTCGCCAAACGACTGGGGCTCAAAGCGTCTAATGTCACGGTTAACTGCGCCCTCATGGGCGGCGCTTTCGGTCGCAAAGCGAAACCGGATTTTGTGTTTGAGGCCGCCGATCTGTCAAAAGCCATGGGCGGTCGCCCGGTCAGAGTACAGTGGACCCGGGAAGACGATCTGCACCACAGTTTTTACCACACGGTAGCCCTGCAGCACATGGAAGGAACGCTCGACCATAACGGCCAGGTAAGCGGTTGGTTGCACCGTATACTGGCGCCCAGCATCTCCTCCCAGTTCGCACCTGATTCCGGGCACTTGTCTGACCGTGAATTGACCCAGGGCATTCGCAATATGCCCTTCGATATCCCGGCAATTCAGCAAGAGACCGGAGAAGCCCTGGGTCATGTACGCATTGGCTGGTTTCGCTCTGTCTATAACATCCCGCACGCGTTCGCGATTCAGAGTTTTGTTGCCGAGCTGGCGAATGCGGCCGGCCAGGATCACAAAGCGTTTCTGCTGGAACTGCTGGGCCCCGACCGGCAGATAGACCCGCGTACCCAGGGGGAAAACTGGAATTATTCAGAAGATCCAAGCCGATACCCAATTGATATCAAACGCTACAAAAACGTCATCGAACGGGTGACTCAGGAAGCGGACTGGGGCAAAACCATGCCGCCCAATCGCGGACTGGGCCTGGCCGTGCATCACAGCTTTGTCTCCTATTGCGCCATCGTCATGGACGTTGAGGTCACCCCCACAGGAGACGTCATCGTGCATCAGGCGGACATTGCCTTTGACTGCGGACCGCAAATCAACCCGGATCGAGTGCGCGCCCAGATGGAAGGGGCCTGTGTGATGGGTATCGGGATTGCCCTGATGACGGAAATCACGGCCAAAAACGGCCGCGTGCAACAGGACAACTTTCATCAATACCTGATTCCCCGTATCAATCAGGTGCCCAGGACGATACGGGTACACGCGGTCAACAGTGATCTGGATGTGCCCCTGGGAGGGGCCGGTGAACCTGGCTTGCCCCCCGTCGCGCCGGCCCTGTGCAACGCCATTTTTGCCGCCAGCGGCAAACGCATTCGTTCCTTGCCGGTGGCTGATCAGCTGAAGAGTTAACGGCTAGGCGCGATCAAACCAGTGCCGTGTTCTGTTGGCGAACCCCACCAGCGTCAACATGACCGGCACTTCCACCAGCACCCCCACCACGGTGGCCAATGCCGCACCAGACTGCAAACCGAACAGGGAGATCGCCACGGCCACGGCCAGCTCAAAAAAATTGGAGGTGCCAATCATGCACGCAGGTGCCGCAATATTATGGGGTAACCTGAGCCCTCTGGCCGCACTGTAGGCCAAGGCGAAAATGCCATAGGTTTGAATCAATAACGGAATGGCAATCAGCACGATGGGCAGAGGATTGGCCAAGATCGTTTCAGCCTGAAAGCCGAACAACAGCACCACCGTCGCCAACAGGCCAGCGATGGATACCGGCTTGAGCAGCTGAATAAAATAATTGAGTCTTGAGTGATCCTGACTGGAATCCAACAGTTTGCGGGTCACCACGCCCGCCACCAGCGGAATCACCACATAAAGCACCACCGATAACAACAAGGTGTCCCAGGGCACGGTGACATCACTGACGCCCAGCAAAAACGCAGCGATGGGTGCAAACGCAAAAATCATGATCACATCGTTAACGGAGACCTGTATCAACGTGTAGTTGGCATCCCCCCGGGTCAAATGGCTCCAGACAAACACCATGGCCGTACACGGTGCCACACCCAGCAAGATCATCCCCGCAATGTATTCGGTGGCCGTTTGTGGATCCACCAGGTCGGCGAAGAGGACCCGAAAAAACAGCCAGCCCAGAGCCGCCATCGTAAACGGCTTGACCAACCAGTTAATCACCAGCGTCAGCAACAAACCCTTGGGTTTCTTACCAATATCTTTGAGGGAGGCAAAATCCACCTGGATCATCATCGGGTAGATCATCACCCAAATAAAAATCGCTACGGGTATGTTTACGTGAGCCACTTCCAACGCAGCGAACCAATGGAACAAGCCCGGCACCAGATTGCCCAGTACCACACCGGCAACAATACACAGGGCAACCCAGAGGGAGAGAAAACGTTCAAACAACCCCACAACACGAACTCCTTCAGATCTTAAGATGGCGGAAAAAAGACGTGATTCTAAAGCAAAATTGCGGCAAATGGTTGCTCTTGACAGTTCAGGCCTGACTTTCCTCAAGAGACAGCCTGTTCAAGAGTCACAGTGCCCCACACAAATTCATGTTCTAGAGTGACAAGACCAGTAAGTGACAAACCCTCAGGAAAACAGGCCTGTCATCGTCAGAAAGGCCTTGGCTAAGCGAGCGTGTTACACAGTGGACAACACGTGCCCACTTATAGGCAGTGACCTTATACAAAGACATTTTAAGAGCATCATGTGATTTAGCGATTACACTTATAACGATACCAAGAAGCTTTTAGCGTAGTTGTAGTTATTGACAGAGTTATTGACAGAGCTATTGACAGAGTTATTGACAGATTTATTAGCAGAGCTGTTAGCACAGTGATCAGGCCCCTCAAATCGAACTTCAGGTCGAATTTCATGCCATCCAACTGGATCGAAATCGAAAATCTGCACTTCAGTCACGGCCCCAGGGTCATTCTCGACGGTATCGATGTGGTGATTCCCAAAGGAAAAATCACCGCCATCATGGGCCCCAGTGGTTGCGGCAAAACCACTTTGCTGCGACTGATCAGCAGCCAGCTGAAACCCAGCCAGGGGTCTATTCGTATTGAGGGTGTGGACATTACCTCCCACAACCGGGAACAGCTGATGGTCCAGCGCCGGCGGATGGGGATGCTGTTTCAGACCGGTGCCCTGTTCACCGATCTGTCCGTATTTGAAAACGTGGCCTTCCCCTTGCGGGTACACACTAACCTGCCTGAGCGCATGATCCGCGACCTGGTGTTGATGAAACTGCACGCCGTGGGTTTGCGTGGTGCGCGCGACCTGATGCCGGCCGAACTCTCCGGCGGCATGACCCGACGAGCGGCGCTGGCCCGGGCCATTGTGCTCGATCCGGACCTGATCATGTACGACGAACCCTTTACCGGTCAGGACCCCATATTTGTGGGCTTGCTGCGGCATTTGATCCGCCGTATCAACCAAACCATGGACTGTACCTGCATTATTGTCTCTCACGACATCAACGAAACCCTGTCGATTTCCGATTACATGGTGGTGTTGGCCGACGGCAAGGTAATCGGTCACGGCGTGCCGGATGAGGTCGTCAACAGCGATAATCTGCATGTGCGGCAGTTCCTCCAGGGGCTGCCCGATGGCCCGGTGCCCTTCCACTACCCGGCGCCGGACTATCGACAGGACTTGCAGCTAGAGGGTCTTTAAAATGCTGAACTATCTACAGCGCATGGGCAGGCTCGGCCTCGATGTGGCGGCCGACATTGGCCGCGCCGGTATCGTGCTGTGGCACGCCATATGGGGTGCGCCGGACTGGCGGGCGGGGCCGGGACTGTTACTGCGACAGCTGTATTTTATCGGTGTCTATTCGCTGGTCATTATCATCGTCTCGGGTATGCTGATCGGTATGGTGTTGTCTCTGCAAGGCTACACCGTGCTGGTTCGCTTTGGCGCGGAAGCCGCGCTGGGGCAGTTTGTCTCACTCACCCTGCTGCGGGAAATGGGACCGGTGGTGGCCGCGCTGTTGTTTGTCGGTCGTGCCGGTTCGGCAGTAACGGCAGAAATCGGTCTGATGAAGGCCACCGACCAGCTGGCGGCCATGGAAATGATCGGTGTGGATCCGTTGAGACGGGTCATCCGGCCACGTTTGTGGGCCGGCATTATCGCCATGCCCATCCTGGCCCAGGTGTTCAATATGGTGGCAATTCTGGGTGCCGTGGTGGTGGGCGTTAACTGGCTCGGCGTCGATGGCGGCTCCTTCTGGGCCAACATGCAAAACGTCGTGGAATTCCGCGAGGACGTCTTAAACGGCGCCATCAAGGCCTTCTGCTTTGGTATCGTGGTTACCTGGATCGCCATCTTTCAGGGTTACGATGCCGTGCCCACGTCGGAAGGCATCAGTGCCGCAACCACACGCACAGTCGTACATTCCTCTCTGGCGGTATTGGCTATGGATTTTTTGTTAACCGCGGTGATGTTCGGTGTTGATTAACCCGCTGAGACTTATTCAAGCATCACGTAATGAGAATTTCTGCATGAAACTTTCGGGAGGCACCTGATCATGTATTCACGAACCATGGAAATTATGGTCGGCGTATTTATGCTGATGGGCATTATTGCCCTGTCGTTTCTCGCCATTCAGGTGAGCGGGCTGAGTTTGAGCACCAGCGAGCGGGACACCTATACGATCTCCGCCAACTTTAACAACGTTGCCGGTCTCACTACCCGCGCCAAGGTTTCTATTGCCGGTGTTACGGTGGGGCAGGTCACCGCCATTCACCTGGACCCGTTAAGCGTTCGCGCGGTGGTGGACATGGCCATTCAAAAGCAGGTGGACTACCTCACCACCGACAGCATTGCCGCCATCAAAACCGCCGGCGTCTTGGGCGATCAGTACGTGAGTATCCAGGTTGGCGGAGCCCCGGATTTGCTGGCAAACGGTGACACCATCACCGATACCCAATCCGCCCTGATACTGGAAGATCTGGTGGGTAAAATCATTACCTCCATAGGATCGGATAAATGACACTCAAGTTACGCGTCAGCCCGTTGAGGGCAATCGGTTCAGCCCTGGTGTGTTTGATGATCACGGCATCGGTGTGGGCCGCACCGATTCCCCGTGATAACCCCGAACAAATGCTGATACAAGCCACCGACCAACTGCTCGACACCTCCAAAGCCGCCCGCGAATACGCCATGCAGGACCCTCAACGCTATTACCGACAAGTGGCCGAAATCATCGAGCAGGTCATCGACAAAGAGTATTTCGCACGCGGAGTGATGGCCACTTACGCCAGTCAACGCCAGTACCAAGCCTTGAAAACCGACGCCGAGAAACAAGCTTTTAAAGCGCGGGTAACCCGGTTTGCTGACATCCTGCAGACGGTCTTAATCGAAAAGTACGCCGACGCCCTGTTGACCTTCAAAGGCGACCGAATCGACGTTAAGGCTATTGCCACCAGCACCAGCCATGCGAAGAAAAGCAGCTTGCTGCAAACCATTTATGATAAAGGAGGTGCCACCTATAAAGTGCAATACAATCTGCATCAAAAAAGTGACAGCTTGTGGTTAATCAATAATGTGATCATCGAAGGCATTAATATGGGATCCACCTATCGCACCCAGTTTGCCGAAGCGGTGGAGAACAATCGCGGCGATGTGGACTATGTCATTGAGCACTGGCACGAGCTGATGAACCGCCCGCAAGAAAAGGCCAATACCAACCATGGTTGATCACGCCTCCCTGTCGTTCTCAAACGATACCCTGTCGGTAGAAGGCAGCGTGGACTTCAGCAATGTGGTTGCGCTGTGTCATAGCGGCGATCAGTGGCTGCGGGATCAAGCCCCGGAACATTGTAAAATTGATTTTGGCAAAGTCAGCCGCTGCAACAGCGCCGCCACAACTCTGTTACTGAGCTGGATGCGCACCGCGAAAAGTGTTGGCAAGGTCGCAAGCATTGATCAGGTTCCACCGGCACTGCGCTCACTAATGGATCTGGGTGGGCTGGACATGTTGTTAATGAAGGAATAATGCTATTTGAAGAAATACGCCTTACGCGTTGGCCCGCAGATCAAGCGTTCAACAACCGAAAGCTTTGTCACTGTGAGGTCTTGTCTTTCACCGGCACTTAATCAGATCCAGTTACATTCCCCCAGCACATCACCAACCTTTGTCTACATATCACTGAACCGGTTGGTCGATTGAGTCATGCGCATGATTTCATGCTCTTCCAAGGACAGCAGGGCCTCCAGCATCTCCTGGGCTGAATCGATGTCGGCCCGTCTTGCCAGATAGCGATAAAGTTCGATGGCCTGTTGATGCTGATCGGCAACGACCTCCATAATTTGAGAAGCATTCAGGTTAGCGAAGGGTGTCTTTGAATGCACTTTCTGTAACACGGGGGTTTTGTTGACATACTCATTGAACCAGGTGTTCAAGGCGTCTTCATCACCCGTAGACTCGAAGCCGCGAATAACCTTGGCCAGCGCTTGTTCATGATCCGCCAAATATGCCATTACCATCCTGGCCCGTTCATCGCTATTTTTATCCACAGAATTGGACAAACACTGGCTCAGTTTCTCATGAAATTTTCGGGTCCAGTCCAGGACATCTCTCAAGGTTTCTATCTCCATGACTGCTTTCTCCTCGGTAGGTTAACTCAGCCCTTATGCCAGCCGCTTTGTCGTCAGTTTCATTTTCGCAAGCAAACACTCACCACAATCTGCGAAATTTTCTTTTATGAAGCGCGTGTAGCCCTTACTAACGTAAGTCCTTACTATGAAGTGTAGAAGATCGCCAAAAGAATAGGTTGTGAGCGAATCATCCTGACACTCAAATCAACACCCCTCCCCCTACAGGTTGCCATCAGCGGTACCGGGACCCCACCAGCGGCCTGACAACCCTTCGTCTAAACACCTGCAGTATTGGTAATCATGGTGAAGACACTGTCAGAATGACTGCATTTACCCTGCAATCACCCTCTGGCAGCAGCTGCTAGCTGCAACCGTTGCTGCCACGGCGTTATCAGACTATATGGCATAGCCAGAACCTGGAGTATCGGCCTTTATTGCGGTTGACCAGCCTGCGCCAGCTTAACCACTGATTTGTTAATTTCCCTGCTGGACTTGGGCCGCCCTTTGTTCCATGACCTGATTTACACAGTAGGCGGCGTAAGCGTCGTTAGCCGCATACTGCAGTTGATACTCTTTGAGTACTGGTGCGCCCCAGTTTGATGTTTGCCCTTTCTTCGACAGTCTCTGGCCTAACAGCATGGCCACTGAAGCCTGGGCGCCTATGGGCTGCTTTAGTTTGGCGGCGGTTTTAAGGGTAACGCTGAGATCCACCAGATGCGATAAATTTGCCCGATATTTTTTCCTGAACAACGTGCGATCACCGGAAAGACCAAAGCCGACCTTTTTGACCAGCGGGGATTGCAGAATCTCCAGCACCAGCTCGACCCCCGCCGGGTATGAGGCTGGAAATAAAAACGCCCTGTTGGCCGTTGCCAGCTGGATCAGGTGTGGCCCATCAGATCGCTCTCCCGGGCGAAAGGTCGGTTTACTTTCGGTATCAAACCCCAAACAATCGGCTTTAACCAAAGCCTTTCTCGCCAACTTGAGCGCCGCCTCATTGTCCACCAACGTGATGGATGACAAGGGTAAACCCTCGAACGGTGGCAACTCGTTAATTTCAGCCTTGGTCGGCCGTAACAGTTTGATCATGTATCCCTGGTTTGTCTCGAACGCTAGGTTAGTTGCGTGCTTTTTGTCCCGGCACTTTATTGATTGATGTATTATGCGATGCCTACCCCGAGTAGGCCATCGTCTTGGAGCATTTCGCGCCAATGTGGTAACGCTACTGGGTTAAGCGCCGTCTGGTTAAGCGCCGTCTGGTTAAGCGCTGCTGGGTTAAACCTTATGTGGTTAAAAACCATGTAATTAAAACCCTATGTGGTTAAAAGCTATGTGGTTAAAACCTACGCGGTGGTTAAAACCTACGCGGCCAAGCCCAATCTGGTTAAATACAGTATGATTTATTTTCACTGCCCTGCCGGTTGGTTCGCTGTCCGAACCTTCGTTTTGTTATTGACAGTCTTTGCTGTTTCGACCCTGACTACCGCCGCCGAAGTCGGTAGCGGTGAAGCAGTGCCCGCCACACCCAGGCGCTGGCTGCTGGTGGACACCGGTCTTCTGACACTGAGTGTCATGGAAGGCAGTGAAGCGATTTATCACGTGCAGAACATCGCCATAGGCAGTAATGGCACCGGCAACCATCACAACAAACGCCTCCGCGACGAGAAAACACCTCTGGGGGATTTCACCATCACTGCCATCCGCCCCAGTAACCGTTTTCACCTGTTTGTTGGATTCGACTACCCCACCATGAGCTACGCCGATGCTGCAGTCGCCGATGGACGAATCAGTCAGGAAGAGTATGCGGCCCTTCAGAGCGCATGGCATCAGAATCTTCCAATTCCTCAGTCTACCGGGCTCGGCGGCTATTTTGGCATTCATGGTGTGGGGGCTGGGAATGCACGGATTCATCGCCTGTTTAATTGGACCAATGGCTGTATTGCTCTGACCAATCAACAGATAGAACAACTGGCTCGTCTGATTACAGTCGGCACCCCAGTGTCGATCCGTTAAAAATAAATGCGGTTTTTTGGCACCCCGTTCTCTCCAAAAGGGGTTTTTGCCCTTCCAAGCCCTGCTAATCCTTTATGACCTGCTATGCTTGCTCTAGTCACTAGTCTTAGTCTGGTCACTAGGAGGTACTCGCCAAAATCAGCATTTCTGCAGTCAGATTGCCCCGGTCTATCGCTTTTGAACGGATACCGTTCCAGGCAGGGGGGAAGGACTGCAACACGGAGGCTGATGACTGATATCAACTTGGATAAGAGTGGATACTGACGGCGAACAACCTGACTTAACCAACAACCCCTTGATAAATTCCGTAAAGAGAGTCACTACCATGAACACTTTATTGAAAACCACTGTCGTTGGCGTTTTTTTGGCTGCACTGACCGGAATGAGCGGTTGCGCCTCTACCTCCAAGGCAGAGATCGATGCCATGAAAACCGACATTCGGACCGCTCAGGACACGGCCAATCGAGCTGCCAGTGATGCCGCTGCCGCCCGAAACGAAGCCGCTGCTGCCCGCGAAGCTGCGGAGCAGGCGCGTAATGCCGCCATGGAAACAAACGAAAAGCTTGATCGCATGTACAAAAAATCTATGTACAAATAATGCATGCAACCCTAAGTTGAGCTGTCCGGCCATAGCCGCCAGACAGCTCAACCGCAAACAGACCCGTTAGCTCGATCACTGCAGTGTGGCAATCGCCACAGGCAGTCCGCTGGCAGATCGGATAGCGGCCTCAAGGGCCACGGTATTCAGGTTAACCCGGCGGTCTCGCTGCACTTCGCGATCCCTCAGTGCTTGCGACACGGCGTTGTGTACGGCGTCAACCAGCTCTTTGGCCTGATCCTCGCCGTGTTGTAAATTTTCCAGTAAAGGGTGCACCTCAAGATACAAGGTATCCCCCAACCACCCGGCCTTGGCCGGTTGATTCACAATACGCACCGCGGTTCCGGAAGCCACTTGCGGAAACAACTGTTCAATATCTCCCGGTGACAGGCGAATGCAACCGTGTGAAGCCTGCAAGCCAATGCCAAAGGTTTTATTGGTGCCATGAATGAGGTAGCCGGGAATCTCCAGTTTCAACGCATAGTTACCCAGTGGATTGTCCGGTCCCGGCGGCACCACCCTCGGCAGCGACTCGCCTCTTTGCTCATGCTCCAGACGTATCGAGTCGGGGGGATACCAGGCCGGATTTTTGACCTTGCTAATAATTCGGGTAGTGCCTTGAGGCGTATCCCAGTCCTGCCGGCCGATACTGACCGGGTAAGTCTCTACCACTGGCGTTTTCCCCTGCCCGGCCTTGGGATAAAAATACAAGCGCATTTCGGGCAGGTTCAATACCAGCCCCTTCAAGGGCGTCCGAGGCAAGATAAAACTCGAAGGGATAATCACGGGCGTTCCTTCACCAGGTAACCAGCGATCCACATGGGGGTTGGCCCATACAATTTCTTCCTGCCCGATCCCATAGTGAACAGCAATATCGAGCAGCGTGTCTTCGTAGCGAGCAGCGACGGTCTCGATTGTACCGATCAAGCCATCATTTCCAGTGGGCAAAGGATAGCTCATGGCGTGAACCGATCCGACTACCGGAAACCACGCCCCTCCAATCGACATCAATAAAATGGCAGCACAACGAAAAAAAGAAGCCACTGATAGGGCCAAGGCAGGGTAAACACTCATAGATAACCGGTTAACTTCGTTAAGTTAAGCGTAGATTATCACAGTGGTCGGCGGTTTTACTTTAAATACTCCGGGAAGTCTCTCACGAATTTGAAGCCCTCTATAGGGCTCATGGTTTATCAAGCGGGCAAGTGTTCAAGCCAATTAGTCGATAGAGAGGGCAAAAACCCACCAACCCCGTCAGCAAGGGTACCAGACCAATCAACCCCCATAAGGTTTTGGGGCCCACGACAACCAAAGCCAGCAAAATCAGCCCAACCACTACTCTGATTGTACGATCAATTGTTCCTACGTTCGTTTTCATCATCGTTTCCCCGGTCATTTGGCTAATGTAATGACGTCACTATAAGCCAAGGCCACTAAGGGGTTTTTGATCTGAATCAGAAAGGCGTCCGCGGTGATAAGACTTAGTGGCCGAAACGATCTTCAATATGTGCATGGCCATCAGTTTCATCCCGGCAACAACCCTTTTAGCAAAGGGCAAGGCCGCTTTTCGTAGAGTTGATTTTAATCGATTACCAATACCTTACTGCCACGCACCCGTTGTGTCTTCAACGCCACCAGCGCCCGATTGGCATCCCGCAACTCAAAACACTCGACCTCTGGCTGGATGTTGATTTCCGCCGCCAGCGCCAGAAATTCCCGAATATCACGACGCGTCACGTTGGCCACGGATTTGATTTCTTTTTCCTGCCAAAGATCGCGGGGGTAGTCCAGCTTCAGCCAGGCATTTTGATCACCCACCTCCTTGCGAATGGCGTTAATCACCAGTCGTCCACCCGGGGCCAGCCGCGACATCGCCGACACAACGGGCAACCAGGCGGGAGTGGTATCAATGATAGCGTGGAGTGGAGATGCCGACGTGTCAGAAGTATCACCCACCCAGTCTGCACCCAGGGAGCGGGCAAACTGGCGGGTGTCTTCATCGCGGGCAAAGACATGGATGGCAGAATCAGGATAGAGGTGGCGGGCCATCTGCAACACCAAATGCGCCGAACCACCAAAGCCGGTCAGTCCCAGGGCGGCGCCATTGTGAAGATTGGCCAGGCGCAGGGCGCGGTAACCAATGGCGCCAGCGCAGAGTAACGGTGCCGCCTGAATACTGGAAAGGCTGTCAGGCATGGGATGAGCAAAGTCCGCCTCGATCACCATCTGCTCGGCGTAACCGCCGTGGATGTCGAGTCCGGTGCCCTCAAACTGCGGGCAAAGATTTTCCCGATCGCTGCGGCAATACTCACAAGTGCCACAGGCTTTCGCAATCCACCCCACCCCCACTCGATCGCCAATGCGCAGTGATGTTACCTTATCGCCGATCGCAATCACCTCACCGACTGCCTGATGGCCCAGGATGCGAGGCAACTGGGACGGTGGTAACCGGCCTTCGATTTCATCCAGCTCCGTATGGCAAACGCCACAGGCCACCACTTTCATCAACACCTGGGATTGATCGGGTACCGGGTTGGGAAAATCCAGCCATTGCAGGGGTTGGCTACCCGGAACCACATCGGCGAGTTGTGTTAATGCCATGGCCTTCATCACTGACTCCGGTTTGACGGTTTAACTCACTTTATGTGTGCTTGCTTTTGGGGTGTCAACAGCACCTGCTTTTGGAGTGTCAACAATGGCTGATCACGTCTCAGCCATCACTTCTTAGTATAGGACTCGATGATGCTGAAGAGACCCTGTTTTTGCCATTCGTAGATCAGGCCAGGCGATGTGCCTTCATGCTGCAACATGGCCTCATAAGAACCATAGAGTTCATAACTGTAAAGCCCCAGCTGGAACAGAACATCGTCTGTGGCAACCACCCCGGTTTTGCGTAAGATATCCGCCAGAATGCCTGCGATTTGACGGGCGTGCCGATGATCAATGGCCTGCAATTCAGGATAAAGGTGCATGGCTTTGTTCAATTCTGCCTCATAACGGCTCTCCTCCGGATCCAGATCGTGCGGACGGTAAATCTGATCCATCATCGTCTGCATGATGCTGACTGGCGTCTCGCCCTCTAGATCGCTGGCCTGGTATTCGCGCAACAATTCCCTCACCGATTGCAACCAGTCACTGTAGAGCTGGTGGATGATCGCCTGCTTGTTGGGAAAGTACTGGTACAGAGACCCGATGGATAAACCCGCCAACTTGGCAATGCGATTGGTGGTCAGTTTTTCCAGCCCCTCGGAAGCCAGCAAACTCTTGGCGGCCGCCAATATGTTCTGCACTTTTTCCTTCGAACGAGACTGGCTGGGGGCTTTGCGCACCACCACCTTTCGCGATTTTTGGCTACTTTCTGACAATTGGCTACCCTCTGACAACTGGCTACTCTCCACAGGCCGCGACCATCCACACGCGGTGTGCAACACCTTTTACAAGGCACGCTGCCCCAAGGCGTTTTGTCGACCCCGTGGCAACATGGCGACAAGATATCAACTAAATGGTTACTAACTAATAGCGACTAAATAACAACAATATCGCAATAAACACTCTCATAAGCAGCGCCTATCTTATCAGAATCCCCTCTCTATGCCCGTTGGCTGGCCCCAACTTTCACTCCGATGCTACAAACATGAATTATTATTCAACTATTGACCGCACCATACAGCTGCGTTACCCTGAGTACACGAGCTTTTACTCGCATTGAGACGGAAAGCTCAAAGTTGAGCTGGCGCTCAAGGCTAAGGCTTGTTTTGTGTACCTTTACGAGCACTTTGTATGAGTAACATACATAAATTTTCTGACTGATGTGGAGTGGGCAGTCATCCACTCGCGCTGCTGCGACCCGGTAAGTGCAGCGTCAATGACAACAGCCAATGACTACAGCCAATAACAACAACACAGAAGACAAGCTAACCACCTGACACATCGCCATTAGAGATTAAGAGGAGATTGCACCCATGAGAAAATCCACTAACCGATTGTTACCACAAACGCTGGCAGTGGCCGTCGCCGCTTGCATCAGCTCCACCACGTCACTGGTCCAGGCCTCGAATTCCGGCATGATTGAGGAAGTCATTGTGACCGCGCAAAAACGCGCGCAATCCCTGCAGGACGTCCCCTTGTCCGTTTCGGCCTTTTCCGAGCAAACCCTGAAAGACCTGCACATGGGCGATGCCAACGACATCTTTCTCTACACCCCGGGGTTAGTCTCTGCCCCTGACTACGCCACCGCCGAACGGATTGCCATCCGCGGTTTAGGCTCGGAACAATTCGGCTACGGTTTTGAAAACCACGTGGGTGTGTTTGTGGACGGCATCTATCAGGAGGGGACCTCCGCCGGAGAATTCTACGATCTGGAACGGGTAGAAGTGATTAAAGGTCCGGTTGGCGCCTTGTTTGGTCGCAGCGCCATCGCCGGTGCGATCAGTGTCAGCCGCAATAAACCCGGTGACCAGTTTGAAGCCAGCCTGGATGTGGGGCTGGGTAACCTCGGTCATCAAAGTTACACCGGCGTGATCAATCTGCCGTTGACCGAACAATGGTCTTTGCGCGCCGCCGGCAAATACGATGAGAACGACGGCTATCTGCACAACATCGCCAACGGTGAGGATCTGGGGTCGACCCAGGTTGAATCTTCTCGCCTGTCCTTGCGCTACGTGGGCGACGTGGTGGATGCAACTTTTACTGCGGTCTACGAGGAACGGGCCGACATGCCCAACCTATCCCAGACCACTTCCGACATTCTGGATGAGTCAATTTACGGCTTCCCTGCCACGGATTTTATTCTGGATCCCGCCGCGGACCTAAGTCTGGCGGGCGCCTATGACGATTACGATGTCGCCGCCAGCCTGCGCCCTTTCTTTACCACCCGCTTTAACGACTGGATCGCCGACATCAATATTGCCGCCAGCGATCAACTGGACATCAAATTGCTCACCAGTTACCGCGAAGTCAGCAGTCGTTATACCGAAGATTTTGACGCTAACGATGTGGCTGACCTAACCTCCTCAGGCCCTTTTTCACAGAACGTCAATGGCGAATATTTTCAACAGGAAGTGCACTTTACTTACACCACGGAGCACAACTGGGTGCTGCTGTTCGGTGGCAACTACTATAACTCCGAAGTAGAAGCCGAAACCTTTGCGGTCACCAGCGATACCCTGATGGCCGGCAATGCCTTCTGGGATCCCGCGCTGCTCGGTCAGACGATATTGCAATCAGAACTGGGCCAAACCGCAGGTGACTACTGGGGCTGGTCGTCGTTTGTGGATGTTACCATCCCCCTGACCGCATCACTCGACCTGACGCTCGGGGCGCGCTACACCTTTGATGAAAAAGAACTGACCAATTTCGTCCCCGACCCACACACCCTGCCCGGCAATCAGGGTTTGGTCTGGAGCGCCAATAACATTGGCTACACCTCCGCGCCGGTGACCAATAAAGATGACTGGGCGGATAGTACGGTAAGGGCCGCCCTGAACTATCAATTTAATGAAGACATCAGCTTTTATGCGTCCTATGCCCAGGGTTACAAGTCGGGGGGTATTGATACGTTTTCTTACGCCTTTGCCGACGGTGTCACCTTCCCGACATTTGTGGGTGAGGATATAACCGCCTATGGCGGCGTGCCCAAAGCCGTTGACCCGGAAACCAGCGACAGCTACGAGCTGGGGATAAAGTCCTACTGGCTGAATCAACGCGTACAGTTTAATGCCGCCGCTTTCTATTATGTGTTCAAAGATCAACAGCAATTGGTTCAGGACGGTGCGGCCCTGATTGTCGAGAATGTGGGCGAAGTGGAAGGTAAAGGCCTTGAAGCCGAGGTTCGCTTCCTGCCCACGGATAACCTGGACATCAGCGTCAACCTGGGGTACCTGGATACGAACATTAAGGAAAATGACAGTTCTCCGGAGTTGGTCGGTGAAACCACCCCTCGGGCCCCGACCTGGACGTCATCGTTGATCGCCACCTACACGCAGCCCCTCAACAATGGCAGTGCCGCCTATTTCACTTACAGTTACTCGTATCAGGATGAAATGCGCACGGATGTAAACCCGCAAGCGCCCTATGTGAAAGCCATGGAGTTGAGCAACGTGCGGATGGGCTATCAATCGGCAGATTCGAAATGGGATGTCTCGCTTTACGTCGACAACCTGTTTGATGAATTTACCTATTATGACCGCCGCATTGCCGATCAGGTGGTTTTCTTACAGGACCAGTATCGTAACATCGGCAGACCTCGCACGTGGGGCCTGGATGTCAGTTACATCTTTTAACGCAAAGCTCTGACAGCGAGTCACAGCCGCCCTATTGTTACACGGCTGTGACTTTTTGGCGCTGAGAGGTGTTGATTTTTTTGGTTGAATTTTTTGGTTGAATTTTTTGATAGGGGCGAAGGCTCTTATTGCCTAGCGTTGCTGCGCTTAATTAACTGAGGCCCAGGTGAGCCCGAGTGTTTAAACACTGAAACTCACACTACCCAATTCCAGGTTTCACCTGGGATGTTCACGTTGCGTTACTTTCTCTCAATTTAGCCGACGCTGTTTCAGGTCGGCACTTTTTAAACGTTAACGACGGCACCCACTGTGAAAACAAATCTTTCTTTTTATGCACATTGACGAATCTACACATCGACAGGCTCTATTATGCTGAACCTATTACCGTCTTTACCCAACCTCGTGAGGCATTTGTTGTTGCTCACCAGTATCGCCTTATTGCCTTCCTGCACAACGCCCGAGATTGCTGATGCCAACACCGACATTGCACCTGCGGACACCGTTATCCTCGGCGCTCAGATTCACACCGAAAACATCAATCAACCCCAAGCCACCGCAATTGCGGTCGATCAGGGAAAAATCGTGTATGTGGGCGATGACACGGGTGCAAAAAAATGGATTGGTGCTGGCACCGAAACCTTAAAGCTGGACGGCGATCTGGTTTTGCCAGGCCTCGTTGACGGGCACACGCATGCGGGGATCTTGTCTTTGTTCGCCTCGGTGGAGGTGGTCGACACCCCCAACCCCGAACCTGAAGCTCTACTCACCTGGTTGCAACAGTACGCGGCCAATAATCCGGACCTCGAATTTATCGTGGTCGGTTACTTTCGCACCGCCGATTTCGGTCTACAAGGTCCTCACAAAGCATTGCTGGATAAAGCGGTCAATGACCGACCGGTCGCGATCATGGACGACTCAGGTCACAGCATGTGGCTCAACAGCAAAGCGCTGGAGGTGATGGGCATCGATCGCAATACCCCAGACCCGGCCCCGGGCTTGGCATTTTACCAACGCGACAGTAACAACGAACCCACCGGCTGGATCAAGGAATTTTCCAGTGCGCCGGTTCAGGAGCGTATATTGCGCACCGCGACCGCCGCCGATCTGGAAAACAATTTGGAAAAGTTTTTGCAGTTCCTGTCCAGTCGGGGCGTGACCCAACTCTATGATGGCGGTAACCTGTGGCTGCACGACAAAGTCTACAGTGCCTTGTCAAAACTCGACCGTGAAAATCGCTTGCCTTTGCACTACGAAGGCACGGTACACGTGCACCTGCCCGACCAAATTGACCAGGCCATTCCCGAATTAAAGCGTTTGCGTCAGACCTATACCGGTACCAACCTGCACTTTAATACCGTGAAGATACATTTTGACGGTGTCCATGAGATCTCCACCTCTGCCGTTCTGCAGCCTTTCGCCAATGATTCGTCCAATCAGGGTGGCACGCTGATCAGCCAGGCCCGTTTGGTGGCGTTCATCCAGCAGCTGCACGAAGAGAAAATGGATCTGCATCTGCATGTGGTGGGTGACCGGGCAACGCGTATCGCGCTGGACGCTTATGAACAGGCCGGCGCTCAACACTGGGATTACCCGCGCCTGACCTTATGCCACCTGGAGCTGGTGGATGAAGCCGACATCCCCCGCTTTCAGCAGCTCGGGGTGGTGGCCAATTTCACCCCGCATTGGTTTGGCGACCTGTTTCAGGGGGGCGCCGAAACCCTGGGCAAGCGCAATCATCACAAGATGCGGGCCAAAGCGTTTTTTGACGCGGGCGCCACCGTGACCTTTTCCAGTGATGTGGTGGTCCCGTTCGAGTTTGATCGGGCCAGCCCCTGGGTCGGCATGCAAATTGGCCATAACCGCCAGGATCTGGAAGGCGGGCAAAAGGCGCCCGTCATGCAACCCGCGGATCAAAAGCTGAGCCTGGAACAGCTGGTGCGTGGCTACACCCTCAATGGCGCCTACCAACTGCGGCAGGACTCGAATGCCGGTTCCCTCAGCGTGGGTAAGGATGCCGACCTGGTGATTCTGGACCACAATATTTTCCAGCAAGACCCTTACCACATCGCCCAAACGCAGGCCTTGAAAACCATGCTCAAGGGCCGTTTTGTTTATCAAAAGGACTGAGGCTACCGTGGTCGCAGGTCGCAAATCCCGCCGCCACGGAAAATCGCCTTGAACCCTGGCTAAGAACCACAGCGATGAACCATGGCGATGCTGACCCGAGTTGGTTAAGATGCGGCTTTTAAAACGCAGATGACATCACCATGCAAAGAGTTGAACTGGCCAATGGCGATCTGAGCTTTTCTCGCTGTATTCAAGGTTACTGGCGCCTGACCGATTGGAACATGTCCGCTCAGGACCTGGTTCGTTTTGTCGAGCAGGGTCTGGAGTTGGGCATCACCACCACTGACCATGCCGATGTTTACGGGGCCTTCACCGAAGAAGCCTTGTTTGGCAAAGCCCTGAAATTGGCTCCTCATCTGCGGGACAAATTGGAAATCGTCTCGAAAGGCGGCATTCAGTTTCCCTGTGAACAGAAGCCGGATGTCTATCTGGCACACTACAATACCAGCAAAGACTACCTGATCCAGGCCGCCGAGCGTTCGCTGCAGCAGCTGGGCATCGACACTCTAGACGTGTGGCTCATTCACCGTCCAGACCCTCTCATGGATGTCGATGACGTCGCAGAAGCGTTTCAACGCTTAAAACAGGCTGGCAAAGTCAGGTATTTCGGTGTCTCCAACTTTAGCGCCAGTCAATTTTCTTTATTGCAATCGCGACTTGCGTTTCCGTTGATCACCAACCAGCTGGAAATCAGTGCGGTGAACACCGACTCTGTGTTTGACGGCAATCTGGATTACCTGACGCAAAACAACATCAAGCCGATGGCCTGGTCCTGCCTCGGTGGCGGCAAGGTGTTTGACGATCCTCAGTACGCGGCATTGCGCCATAAGGCTTTGGAAATTGGTGAACAGCTGAACGCCAAGCTGGATCAGATACTCATGGCCTTTGTGTTGCGCTTGCCCTGTGAGGCGATGCCGATCATCGGCAGCGGCAATATCGAACGGGTCAAGCAACAAGCCGGCGCCGTGGACATTCACCTTGATCATCAACAGTGGTTCAGTCTGCTTGAGGCCGCCAGGGGCTTTCCCATTCCGTGATCGGTTGTTCGCATCGCGATTAAATCAACACGCTCCGCCGTGGGATTCGGCTGACGCTGCCCGTGCATGATATCGCCGCCAAACAAGGATTACCGGGTTGCAACCGGACAGACATTTTTGTCAGGTTTTGCGGCGATACTCGCTGGGCGTCATACCGTACCAGCGCTTGAAAGCCCGACGAAAATTGGCGCTGTCATGATAATTCAACAAACTGGCCACCACTTCAACCGTCAGCCGACTGTCCCTCAAGTAACTGCCTGCCAGCCGTGCCAGCAATTCGTCGCGCAATGCACGGAAACTGGTCTGCTCAAGGGCCAGCCGTCGCGCCAGAGTGCGCTTGGTGATAAACAAAGCTTCGGCCACATTCTCCTCCTGACACAATCCCGGCGCATGAGTCAGCATATAGGCCTCCACCTGTTGTCTGGAGGTGTGATTGTGAGCTGGCAACTGTGCCAATAAGGTCTGACAGTGCTGCAGTGCCAGTTCATAGTTACCGTGATCGGCAAAACTGTTGGGTGTATAACAGAGCTGGAGAGGAATGCGTAAACAGGATTCCGCCCGGTCGAATCGCACAGGACATGGCAGGTACTGTTTATAGAGTCGTGCATAGTGGGGAGCGGAGAAACGCAAATCCAGCATACCATCGTGCATCGGACGGCCAATAATGCATTCAATGGTGGTCAACAGAGAGAGACTGACCGCCTCAATCAGACTTCTATAAATTTCCACCTCCGCCTCAAAATCCACTTTCAGATGGCATTCTAACCATTCATCACTGCGTGAAATGTCCATGCGAATAAAACACATGCGGGTAGGCAGATAATCTTGAAAGGCTTTGACGGCTGACAATAAATCCGGGCTGCTGTTGGCCAAAAAACCCAGCGCACCGTGAGTGGGGGGTGTAAGACGGTTACCTACCCGCAGGCCAAAGCCGGAATCCCCGGCTAACCTCAATGAATTGCGCAGGATCTGTACCTGCTGACGCGTGGTCAAGAGGCTTGCATCGCTGGTGAGATCTGGCCCTTCCAGGCGAGTGCCTGCCAACAACAGCCCCAATGACTTTTCTTGCAGACCCAGCTCCGAGGCGATGAGACGGGTATAACTGGTCGGAATGCACGGGCTGTCAATCGAGGGAATGGCGGGCATTAACATACGATGATCCTGAGTAGGGCGTGCTCAAGTGTCTTTAAATGACCCCATTTTGTCAATAAATGACCTGCAGTAATCCTCCATCAGCCCCTACTATTAAAACCAGACATAACCATAACTAGAAACCAAAACAGAGAGGCTATCTCATGCCCCAAATCACCTTCATCGAATACAGTGACAAATCCCATTGCGTCGACGCGGAAACTGGCAAGAGTCTCATGCAGATAGCGATTGATCATGGCATCCCGGGCATTGACGCCGATTGCGGCGGCAGCTGTGCGTGCGGGACCTGCCATGTAATCGTTCATGAGACCTGGCAAGGTAAATTACCCACCGCCCAGGAGGAGGAAATGGCCATGCTCGACATGACACCAGAGCCACAGCCGGGTTCTCGTTTGTCCTGTCAGCTGACCGTCACGGACGCGCTGGACGGCCTGGTTGTACGACTCCCCGAATTTCAAATGTGATCGCGTCCCATCAAGGAGAATAATAATGAATATCCCATTTACGCTGTCTTCCGCGGTTGAGCCTCTGCCACAAGCCCATGCCATCCCCCTGGATCAACTGGACGTCAGTGACCCGCGCCTGCTGGAACAGAACATTTGGCCAGACTATTTCAAACGCCTGCGCGACGAAGCACCGATTCACTATTTGCCAGCAAGCCCCTTTGGCGCCTTCTGGTCAATCACTCGCTTTGATGACATCAAATTTGTCGACAGTAACTGGAAACTGTTTTCGTCCGAGCCGGTGATTGTGATTGGCGATCGAACAGAGGATATGGAGCTGGACATGTTCATTGCCATGGATCCCCCCAAACACGACCAGCAACGCAAGGCGGTTCAAGGAGTCGTCGCGCCGGCTAACCTGACGCAAATGGAAGGCCTGATCCGCCAGCGCGTCGGCAGCATTCTCGATAATTTGCCCATAGGCGAGAGCTTTAACTGGGTGGAACATGTGTCGGTGGAATTGACCTCGCAAATGCTGGCCACCCTGTTTGGCTTTCCATTTGAAGATCGGCACAAACTTATTTATTGGTCTGACATGGCCACCGCCGTGCCCGAAATGACCGGCGCTATTTGCGATCCGGAAGAACGCATGAGCGCCATGGGTGAATGCGCCAAAACCTTCTCTGGGCTCTGGCATCAGCGCGCTGCCGAGCAGGCTGCAGGTCAGCCCCCTGGCTTCGACCTGATCCAGCTGTTGCAGAACAATGAAGACACCAAGGATCTGATTGAACGGCCGAAAGAGTTTCTCGGCAACCTGATTCTGTTGATCGTCGGTGGCAATGACACCACACGCAATTCCATCTCCGGCGGGGTTCACGCGCTCAATCAATTCCCCGCCGAATTCGACAAACTGAGGGCTGATCCCGGGCTGATTCCGAACATGGTGTCCGAGATCATTCGCTGGCAAACGCCCCTGGCACATATGCGCCGCATCGCCACCGAGGATGTGCAGATGCATGGCCAGACCATCCGTAAAGGCGATAAGGTGGTGATGTGGTATTTATCCGGCAACCGCGATGAGCGGGTCATTGATCAAGCCGACCACTTCATGATCGACCGCCACAACGCCCGCCAGCACTTGTCCTTTGGCTTTGGCATCCATCGCTGTATGGGCAACCGCCTGGCCGAAATGCAGCTGCGGGTTTTGTGGGAAGAAATCCTGCAGCGCTTCCACTGGATTGAAGTGGTGGGTGAACCCGAGTATGTGCGCTCGAACTTTGTTAAAGGGTTTAAATCGTTGCCGGTAAAAATACACCCTAAATAGCGCGCGCCCCTCGGCAGTCGATGGATGTTTACCACAACCCTATAACGACAACCGGTGTCTAACCGCTAGAGAGCACACTGTTCAAACAAGGCCGAGAGAGAGCCTTGATCCAGTGGTGGAAGCCCTATCAGCACCAATTGGTTATTCGTTGGCTGAGGGCTTTTTATATGCTGAGGGCTCTCTATGGGCTGAGGGCTGTCTGCCGGTTTCTCAGTGATGCGCGTTTGGGGTAAAGGCCTTTCTTTTTCCAAATGGACCCGTGAGCCGACCACGTGCACCACACAGCGCTGGTCGGGCACTTCTTTAAGGTGCACAAAGCCCTTCACCCGATAAATGCTGGCCGGCAGGTTCTGTAGCGCCTGACGCAGTTTGGGCAAACTCATCAGTGAGCTGCTCTGCCAGCTCAGGGTGGCGAACATTTGGCCATGCGAAAGCTCGGCATGCGCGCTGTGCGAAGTGCACCTGATGGAAGCAGAATGCTCGTGAATGTGCGTCAGACAATGATCCTGGCACTCCCCCCGAGAATGCCCTACAGAATGCTCCTGAGAATGTTCGGCACATCGATGATCAGACGCAGACTTCAACGCGGCATCGGCCACACCTTGACCGAACAAGAGCACCAGGGGCACCTCGGCAAACTGCGTTTCAATCACCCGGGCGTTGGGGTATAACCATTGTTCTCGCAGTTGTTGCAGCTGTGCGTCACTGGCGAGATCTGTTTTATTGATCACCACAATGTCCGCCACCGCCAGCTGATCCATGGCGAGGCTCTTCATGTCACCCTCAAGCGTCGAAAACTGATCCGCATCCAGCAGGGTGATCACACCATCAATCACCAGCTTGTGCCTGAACTGTGGGTAACGCAGGCTACTCACCACTTTTGAGGGATTGGACACGCCGCTGGTTTCAATCAGGATATGGTCGGGCCGGTCCCGGCGCTGATGCAGTTGTCTTAACTGCTCAATCAAGTCGCTTTCCACCGTACAGCAAATACAACCATTGGCCAGGTTCAGCGTATTTTGCTCGGCACTGACAATCAACTCACTGTCGATGTTGATATCACCAAAATCATTCACCATCACAGCAATCTTCAAGCCGTGATCGCTGCTGAGAATTCGATTCAACAGGGTGGTTTTGCCGGAGCCCAGAAAACCGGACACCACAGTGACAGGAATGGGCGCTGTTTTCAGGTTCATGGCTCGACCTTTTGGGCAATGGGTTTGGGATCGAAGTCGGGGATCTCTTCGGGCTTCCACACCGCCTCCAGCTCGCTGCCGCGAAATTGATCGAGCCGATCCCAGACAATCTGCCCTTCCATCACGGTGAGATCCACTTGCGCCCGATGCAGATTGCCGCGCACCGGGATCTCGAACAAATTGCGATCCAGCACGATCAGATCCGCTGACTTGCCCACTTCGATACTGCCCGCCCGCGCTTCAATCCCCATGCACCGAGCGCCATTGATGGTCACCACCTCAATGGCCTGCTGCAGAGAAATGGGCTCACCCACAAACGGTGTGGTGTCTTCCCCCCAGGGGCTTTGACGGGTGATCATGGTTTCAAAACCGATCCAGGGATTGATGTTCGACACGGGCCAGTCCGTCCCCATAACCGCGTTACCGCCGGCCTCCAGCACGCCCTTGAAGTTGTACAGGGTTTTCACCCGCTCGGCGCCAGCGTGGGTTCTGGCGTAGGCAAACTCCGAGGGGTACCAGGCCGCCGGTGAGAACTCCGCCGTTACGTTTAAGGCTTTGAATCGAGCCAGGTTCTCGTGCAGCAACAAGGTGGAATGGGCACACTGATGACGCACCCCCTCACCGTTCGCACGCCGGGCTTCGGCAACGGCATCCAAAAACAAATCGGAGGCGCCGTCGCCGGTGCAGTGGGCAATCACGCGGATGCCCTTGCGGTCGAGATCCACCACCATGTCGGTAATGTGTTCCGGCGTCAGGTTTAAGCCGCCCCGCCAGGAGGTTTCCCCCGGCCAGGGCCCGGCCAGATAAGAAGACCGGGTTTCATGCACCCCGTCGAAGTGAAACTTGACCGCATTGGCACTCAGGCGGGCACTGCGGTAGTAGTGTCGCTCCCCGGCGATCAGTTGCCAGCGCCGCTTCACCGGGAAAATATCATCCTGCCAACTGATGGCGGCCTCCACCCGCAACGTCAGTTCACCGGCATCGTCGAGGGCTTTGAGGGCGTTGAGCCGATGCTCACAGACGTGGACGTACTTGGTGGCCACCACACCGCGGGACGATTGATACTGCACCCCCTCGCGATAGGCTCGTGTTAAGGCCGGCATCGGTGTGGGCGGCATGGCGGCGTGGATCATGGCATAGGCGCCATCCACCAGTATGCCCGTCGGCTCGCCGGTGAGGCTGTCACGCTCCAGGTAACCATTGCCCGGATCCGGCGTATCGGCAGTGATCTGAGCAATCTCCAGCGCTTTGGAGTTCACCATCATGGATCCCCAGGAACGGTCCAGAATGGCAATCGGGCGATCAGGCAAGATCGCATCCAGCCACGCCCGACCGGGCTCAACGCCCGCTTGCCGAAAGGTGAAGTGCACAAAGTATGCGCCGTAGATCCAGCCATCTCCCGGCTGTGCGGCCGCGTAATCCAGAATACGTTGCCGAATATCAGCGGGGGTTGGGCTTTCCAGCCCGATGTCCAGATACCCCGCGTAACCCGGCGCCAGCGCCAGATCCGGGTGGGTGTGCATGTCATAAAGACCGGGCATGACAAAGCGCCCCGCCAGATCCACGATCTGTGTGTGTGCATCGATCAGTGACTCGACGTCTTCTGGCCTGCCGACCGCGAGAAAACGCCCGTCTTTGATGGCCACCGCCTCGGCCCACGATTGTTGATCGTCAACGGTATAGATGGTCCCATTCATCAACACCACATCCGCCATCCCCCCACCCTGACCGGCGTGGCTGGAACGGTAATTGACACTTTTCGGCCTGACACTTTTTTGTATGACACGTTGCGACGTAGACGCCGCGGCTCTCTGGCTCATTGCTGTCTCTCCTGCTGAGCATTAAACGACAAGCGATATGCTTCGCTTTGCGCAGCAGAGTAACAGTGGTCAATCGTCAGAAATATATCATTAATTGACAAAAAACTATCATTAAATAACAATCTCTAGCGGGCTGGACTTGGCCGAATCCCCCCGGCCAGTGTTTGACCGTGCCAAGAGACAAACGCTATCCAGAAACAAACCCTATCCAGAGCTAAACCATATCCAGAGCTAGACCATGCCCTTCCCCCACCAGGCTGACCTTCAACGAGAAACCCACCGGCTTGCGGCCAAGCTGTTGCGGCACTTTTGTCGATTGCTGCAACTGCAGGTGGAGCGTGTGGACGAGGCCAACCCAGCAGGGCAAACACCGCGGTTCGATCTGGAAGCCGCCATGAGGCAGATGGGCATACGCCCGAATCGGGGCGACCTGTCGTCATCGGTTCTCGATTTGCCGCAGTATTACCAGCTGTTGGCACTGGCGGCGCCGGACCTGCAAGCCAGCGGCTTTTTTCTGGAGCTGGGTAACTGCTTTGACATTACCGATGCGGGATTGCTGGGATACGCGTCCTTGAGCGTGGAAAACTTTCGCCAATCGTGGGAACTGACCACCAAGCACTACGCACTCTATCCCCACCCGCTCAGGGCCCGTCGTGACATTACCCAGGGACGTGTTTGCATCCGTTTGCCAACGCCGTCCCGGCAGACAACCACCAATATCTATTTGCAGGAAGAATGGCTGACATCAACCTGGAAATGGATGCACCAGCGTTTGCCGTCGCTGGCAGGCAGGCCCGAATTGCAATTAAAGCTCGGCTACCCTGCCCCGGCTTACGCGGACCGATATCGGGCCTTGTTCCCGGGCCCGGTCAGCTTTGGGCATGAAGAAACCGAATTATCGTTTCCCGAAGCCTGGTATGACACGCCCTTCCCCACTGCCAATCCGGCCACCGCCAGATTGTGTCAGGAACAATGCTCACTGATTCTGTCGCAACTGGATACACAAAGTGATCTCGTCAATCAGGTTAGACGCGCACTTTTGCTGTCGCCGCAGAGACATTTTTCCTCGCTGGAGGCCCTTGCCCATCAGTTTCAGTTGCCACCCCACACGTTTCATCGGCGCCTGAAAAAAGCCGGCACCAGCTACAAGCACATTGCCAGTGAAGTGCGGATGGAATTGGCTAAAGAGTACCTGACCAGCACCACCCTGCCGCTGCAGGAAATCAGTTATCTGTTGGGCTACGACTACGCCGCCAACTTTTTTCGTGCCTTCAAAAAATGGTTCGGGGTGACTGCGGCTCAGTACCGTCAGGTTGTAACAGCGGCGCCGTAAAGTTTAGAGGCAGACTTACAATAACGATCAGTGTCAGTCCCTCGTGCTTACTTACCTGATGTTAACTTGCCTGATCTTAATTCTCTTGCCATCGGCCAGATTATTATCCGGGTGCTGTATGACTCGCTCACCCAAGGCCACCCCCTCAATCACCTGTGAGTAGAGCCCGTTGCGTTTACCCAACCTGACCTTACGCAGCTCGGCATATCCATCATTAACCAAAAATAATGCCCACTCCCCACTGATGCGAAACAGGCTCGCATTCGGAACTTGCAACACATCGTCGCCGTCCCAAAGGATGAAAGTGGCTTCAATACGATAGCCATCACCCAGATTCTTCCACTGTTCAGCACCGGAGGTGATATCCACAATTACCCAAACCCGCTGTTCTTCCACGCCCAGTGCGGAAACTTCGGTGAACCCCACAGGCTCGACCAGGCGCACGACACCCTGCAGCAGTTGACCGCCCCAGCGTTGCAACTCCACGGGTGTGCCGGGCGAAATTTGCACCGCGTCAAAACTCAAAACATCCACCGCCACCTCCAGGGCTGCGGGATCACCCAGTTCCAA
This sequence comes from Pseudomaricurvus hydrocarbonicus, assembly GCF_011602365.1. GTDB lineage: Bacteria > Pseudomonadota > Gammaproteobacteria > Pseudomonadales > Cellvibrionaceae > Pseudomaricurvus > Pseudomaricurvus hydrocarbonicus. The sequence goes on along the minus strand of NZ_JAAONZ010000005.1, from coordinate 165,448 downwards.
CAAGGGTGTGCCGGCAACTACCACCCCTTCACTTTCACGTAAAATTTTTAATACCCGACCGCTAACCGGAGCCTTGATCGGCACGCGTTCCTTCAGTACGCCTACCGAGTTTTGGGCGGCTGAATATTTCAATTGCGTACTGGCAGCATCCAGGTCGTAGCGGGCCACATCAACGGCGAATTGGGCCGAACGCAGCAGCGCTTTGGCACGCTGATTGTCAGCTCTGGCCTGGCTTAATTCGTCTTCAGAGATGACACGGGTCTTGCTGAGCTTCAGTTTGCGTTGATATTCTTCAGCATAACGTTCGGCGTCAGCTCCTGCCGCCGCTGCTTGTTCTTCTGCGGCAGACAAAGCGGATCGGGCCGCTGCGATGCGGGCCTCGGCTTCAGCACGACTGCGCGGGTCAAGCACATTGGAGCGCAGCGGTTCCAATTCGGTCAGTAAATCGTTTTGTTTGAAAAGATCCCCCACTTCCCAGTCAATACGCCGCACAAAACCGGATACCGGAGCCGAGACCAGATAACGGTCTTTTAACCGGGTGACCCCCTCCTCCTCGATGCTGACTCGCAAGGGCGCACGTACCACTTCGGTGACTTCCACCAACACCGGTTGTGGGCGTAAGCCCAGAAACAACAGCAGTCCGATGAGAGCGGCTACAACACCAAAAATCACATTGCGTGTGGAAATCATGGTTTTTTTACTCTTTCGATTTTCAGCTCAGAGATGAAACTTGTGTCGGTTAAATGTGGATTTGCTTTCATCCTCATCAACCCTCTAGCGATTCCGACCATCCAGCTATTCCCGGGTTTTTAAGACTTCAACCAAATCCAACGTCCTAAGTCGGCGCCATACCAGCATACCCGAGACCAGTGCCGAAACAATCACCACCAGCGCCGAAAAGGCATAAGTGTACGACGTTAAAACCAGCGGTACCCGAAACAAGTCCGACTTCATGTTGTAACTCATAAATTCACACAACCAGGTCCCCAGCAAAAAACCTAAAGGTAAACTGATTAGCGTCATCAGTGCCAGCTCCCCCAACAGGATATAAGCCACTTCTGCGTGGGTGTAACCGAGCACCCTCATACTGACCAGCTCCCGTCCATGTTCGGCCAAGGCGATACGAACGGTGTTGTAGACCACGCCAAAAGCGATCACAGCCCCCAAGACCGCATTAATAAAGGTAAACGTAAGCAGCACCTGTTTCAGGGTGTTATGGAAGCTTTCAATGACGGTCTGGCGAATATTGATACTGGCGACCAGAGGCATTTCTTTCAAACGCTGATACACAAGATCAGCCAGCTCCGGATCGATGCTCATTAGCACAGTATTGACCGCATCACCTTCCCCCATCAGGCGATTGACGTTCTCACGTCTCATATAACTCCCGACCCCCAGATACTGCTGCGACAGTGCAGTTACTGTCACCGGCACAGTGCGCTGTTGTCCTTCCAGACTTTCCACCATCACCACATCACCGGTGCTAAAACCTAGTTTGTGTCCGAGGTGTTCTACCACCATCAAGCCGTTCTCTGGCATGGCGATGTTTTCCAGCTCTGTGGTTAAGACATTTTGCAACTGGGAATCAGCAGGAATACCCTGCAGGCTGGTTCGAAAACTGCGGTGCTGATAATGCAATTTAATGGGTACTTTTCTTAAGCCCTCCACATATTCAACCCCGGGAATGGCCCTTAGGCTGGACAGCGCGCTTGTCGCCACCGGCTCGTAGAGGGTGACTTCCAGATCTTGTTGTTGGGCCAGATTAAACTGCACATGCATCATCATCTTCACCGCATCTGTCTGAAAGTTACCCACCATCATAATGGCCCCCGCCATCGACAGGCCGATAATTGACAAGCCGGTTTTTAAGGGCTTCTTTTGCATATGCCTGACAATCATTTTGCCAGGCGGAGAAAACCAGCGCTGCAATCCCAATGTCTCCAGCCACGAACGGCGGTAATATTGCGGCGGTTCAGGCCGCATGGCCTCGGCCGGGGGTAATTTCACCGCGATGTGCACGGCTCGCCAGGTGCCAAACAAAGCCGTCAGGATGGTCACCAAACCCACCCCCAGAAACATCAGGGGTCTGGCCGTATAGAGCAGCACCGGGAAGCGGTAATATTCCGTGTAAGTGGTGGTCGTTATCTGGCCGAGGTAAATTCCCAACGCAAAACCGCCGAGGATGCCCAACACGGTTATGACCATCACCAGCTGGGCGTAATGCAGGCCGACCTGCCCGTTGCTGTAACCAAACGCTTTGAGGATGGCAATAATATCCCGCTGGGTGCTCACCAACCGGGTAATCACCACGTTTAACAGGAATACCGCCACCGCCAGAAAAATGGTCGGAAACAGATAGGCCATGGTTTTCAGCTGGGTGAATTCCTCCTTCAAAAACATATTGGAGAATTGCTCATCCCGATCATAGGCCCCGCGACCGCCGTAACGTTGCAACAACAGGTCCAGCCGATCTATCACGCCGTTGGCGCTGGCGCCCGGCTGCAGCTGAATCACCACATCGTTAAAAGCCCCATCCATGTCATAAGCCGCCGACAAGGGTCGGTTCGCCATCCACAAAACGCCAAAGCGTTTATAATCCGGAAAAATTGCACCGGGGGCAATTTGGTATATATATTCGGGCGATAAGGCAACACCGACAATTGCCATGCTGCGTCTTCGGCCATTAATGATGGCCACCAGCGAATCCCCTGCCTTTAACCGCTGCGCTTCGGAAAAGGCATCGCTGATCAATATTTCATTATCACGACGATGATCAGGCAGACGGCCGGAAACCAGGTACAAACGATTGATACGCGGTTGACGGCCATCGGGAATGGAAGTGAGCAGGCCGCTGACAGGATCAGCAAAACCCGGAACTTCCAGATTGACTTGAGCAATAACTCGGGATTCCGCCAACGCCACCCCCGGAATTTCCGTAATGGAGCGCATTAATGATCCTGGCGCGCGTTTCAATTTGGCAAACACCTGACCAAAATTGTGCTCGCGGTAGTAGGTGTCCCGGGTGTTCAGCAATGAATCGTAGGTGGATAAACTCATCACGCACACGCTAACCCCACCCACGATCACCAACATGATAGCCAGCACCTGACCGCGCATGTGCCACAATTCGCGCCAGAGTTTTGTTTGCAGGGCCTGATAGCGCATTACCAGACGATCTCGCTGGGCGTTTTGATGCTCTCGTTGTTCTTTATGTCGCTGATCTGACCGTCGATAAGATAAATAACCCGATCCGCCATCTCTGCAATACCCGCATTGTGCGTAATAATGGCAACTGTGGTATTCAACTCGCGGTTCACCCGTCGCAAGGCCTCCAACACCACCACGCCGGTGGTGGAATCCAACGCTCCGGTGGGCTCATCACACAGCAGCACCGCGGGACGCTTGGCAATCGCCCGGGCAATCGCGACCCGCTGCTGCTGACCGCCGGATAATTGTGCCGGGAAGTGATGCAACCGATCCCCTAAACCCACCAGCTCCAATGCCTCAGCGGGCAACATGGGATCATCGGCTATCTCGGTCACCACAGCGACGTTCTCTTCGGCAGTGAGACTGGGAATCAGATTGTAAAACTGAAACACAAAACCCACGTGGTGGCGGCGATAATCCGTCAACTCCCGATTCGAGGCACGTGTGAGGTTTTTACCGCAGTAGGTGACATTGCCATCCGTCGCCGTATCCAAGCCTCCGAGGATGTTCAGCAGTGTCGACTTTCCAGAGCCGGAGGCCCCCAGCATCACCACAAATTCACCGCGATACAAATCCAGGCTCACCCCCCGCAGCGCGTGAACCTGGACCTCACCCATATCGTAAACTTTGGTGATGCCTTCGGCATGAAACACTACATCACTGGTGTCAGGGGGCATAGACGCTCGCTACCTCATCAATCAGACATCGCAAGCACACAACAGGGCCTGGTTTTGCAATGGCCCTGTCTCAGCGGCCATAAGTCGCAACTAAAGTAGCCTTGCCAAGTGAATTGGCATTAATCATAAATCCAATCAACGCGGCACTGGCATCTTTTGGAAGTTCAATATGCTCCGTTTTAAGGGCGTGTACCGTAAAAATGTAGCGGTGGGCATTATCCCCTTCCGGTGGACACGCGCCGCCGAAACTGTAGCTGCCAAAATCAGAACGCCCCTGAACGACACCCGCAGGTAGCAATGCGCCGTCTTCGGTGCCGGCATTTTTCGAAAATTCAGTGACGTTGGCCGGTATATTGTAAGCAATCCAATGCCACCAGCCTGAACCGGTAGGGGCATCCGGGTCATAAACCGTCAACGCATAACTCTTGGTACCACTGGGGCCCGACGTCCACTTCAGATCCGGTGAAATATTTTCACCACTACAGCCAAAGCCATTGAACACCTGTTCGTTTGTCAGCATTGCGCCTTCATGAATGGTTTGACTGGTTAGGGAAAATTCCCCCGCAAGGGCAGACGAAGCCGCCACCGCGAGACCGAAGATAAGCACTTTACATTGTTTGATCATTGCTACTTTTCCTTGTGTCCTGTTAATAACATTAACCTGCTGAGCTACCATGGCGTTTCAGGCGATAACTGCCGTTTCGTTCCGCAACGAATAAAGCCGCTCGATAATACTGATTGTGAATGGCAACCTCGTGCCTTTCTAGTTCAATTGTCTTTTAGCAACATCAGAAATCATTTTAGTAACTTCGCTAAATTGTCGCCCGGATATTTTGCTGTTTTCCCGAGTCGACAAAAAAATCTCAATACAGGGGGCAGGCCTGGACAAGCTCCATGTTTTCAAAGCGTGCTCCGCCAGCTTTTGGGTAAGATAACATTCCGGCATGAGCGTGTAACCCGACCCGCCGGCCACCAGATCAGCGATCAGCCGGTGTGAGTCTGTTTCCGTGCTGATCTTCAGGGCGCAGTGCGATTTTGCCGCGACATCGTTGATTGCCCCCCGCACACCCAGGTGATGAGACGGTAACACCAATGGCAATTGCAGAGCACTCGAGTGGGGGATGTCTCCATGGTGGGGTAACGGGGACGATTGGGGCCCCACAATGACCAGAGGCAGCGTGGCAATCCGTTCTTCTGTCAACCGATCATTGCGTGATGATTCCTCGAGGATGGCAAAATCAATAACACCACGACCTAACCAGTCGATCAATACCCCTGTCGCCCCTTCGACGACACACAGTCGAATGTTGGGGAATGTTTCCCGAAGCGCCTGAATGACTGGCATCGCCAGAGAATCTGTCAGGCCCGGTGGTAAACCCAAGGTAAAATTGGCCGCCATTGTCGCCCCCATTGAGCGAATGTTGTGCAGAGCCATATCCAACTCCCGCAGCGGCCCGGCAATGGCGCTGCGAAGATATTCACCCTCCTCGGTCAGTAGCATGCCCCTGGCCGTGCGAGTGAACAAAGTCACGCCCAACTCTTCTTCCAACAAGCGGATTTGGCGACTCAGCGCGGGCTGTGCAATGCGTAAAACACCCGAGGCTTTTGTTAAGGAGCCGTCTTCGGCGACGCGCATGAAATAGGTCAATCTTCGGGTTTCCACAACGACTTTCTCTGTCTGAGATATACAATGTCGTTATATTAGCACGCCGAATGTTGTATTGGTGATATACAAGGAGAAGCCCTACCATTATCCGCACTCGGGATCCGGTGTCTGTCGTAGGTATGGTTGTCGTTGATACGGTTGTCGTTGAACCGATTGTAGTCGACATACTAATTGTTGGCATTCACGTCCCGGAATAAACGTAAAAAGTGGAGACCAGAATGGATTTTTCAGAGCGTTACGGCCCGTGGGCCATTATTGCCGGGGCTTCAGAGGGCACCGGTCGAGAATTTGCCAGGCAAGTCGCGGCCCAGGGGGTGAATCTAATCCTCATCGCACGCCGGGAGGCACCGCTGATGGCATTAGCAGAGGAAGTTTCACAGGAATCCGGTGTGGAATGTGTCCCCGTCTCTGTTGACCTGACCAGCGCCGATGCCGTGCCGACTATTATCGACGCGGCAGCGGGGCGGGAAGTCGGTCTCTTTATCAGTAACGCCGGCTCTGACACCAACAGCGCTCAATTTCTGGACAAAGACATGGATGCCTGGATGGATCTGATTACCCTCAATACCCTGAGCCCGGTTCAGTGCTGTCACTATTTTGCCAAAGCCATGCGTGAGCGCAAGCGGGGGGGAATTCTGTTGGTGGGCTCGGGGGCGTGCCACGGCAGCGGGCCCTATATGTCGGCTTATTCCGGCACCAAAGCCTTCAACATGCGCTTTGCCGAAGGTCTGTGGGCAGAGCTGGAGCCTCACGGGGTGGATGTTCTGTTCTATGCTCTCGGCAGAACGGATACCCCGATGTTGCGGGCTCAATTGGCGGCCAATGGGCTGCCGCTCCCGCCTGGCTTGGCCGATCCCGTCGAGGTCGCTCAAGTGGGTCTCGAACGATTGCCCCATGGCCCTGCCGCTGACTGGGGCGTAGCAGACGATGCTCCCGGCCCCGGTGGCATTTCGGCAGCTCAGCGGCGTGAGCGGGTAAGGATGATTGCCAAGATGAGCGCCGACATATTCCGCAAGGAAACACTATGATGACCCTGCAGAATTTATCGGATCGTCAACAGATCACGGAGCTGATTTACCGCTATTGCCGCTCCGTGGATCGGCTGGACATTCCTTTGGGGCACTCCATATGGCATGAAGATGCGTTCGCCGATTATGGCGCTGACTATTATCAGGGGCCCGGCAAGGGGGTCATCGACCTGATTTGTGGTCATCACCGTTCTACCTTGGCTCACTCTCACCAGATCACCAATATTCTCATTGAACTGGACGGTGATAACGCCGGCAGTGAAAGCTATTGCATGGCGGCATTAAAAATTCTGCAAAACGATACGCCCATGCAGATGATGGTTTGGACACGGTATGTTGACCACTGGTCGCGTCGCAACGGCCGCTGGGGGCTTGATCGCCGCGTCGCCATTCGGGACTTTGATGAGATTCGGCCGGTAACACCGATGACTCAGGTATCAGCCGGGCGCCGGGATCTCACCGACCCCTCCTACGAAGCTCTGCGATTGAAAGCAGACAAACTGTAACTCACAACACCCCCCTGGAGAAAACATGAAAGCGGCTTATATTCTTGACGGTCAAGTGTCAGTCGGCGAAGTGCCCGACCCAATCCCGCAACAAGGGCAAGTCCTGGTCAGGACCCACAGTTGTGGATTGTGCGCCTCGGAAGCGCATTTCTTACAATCGGGAGAACAGGTTGTGGGCCTGTGCCAGAAACATGGTGGCCCGTATGCCGGACTGGATCTGTCACGCCCTTTTGTACCTGGTCATGAGTATGTGGGCGAGGTGATTGATTACGGCCCCAACAGTAAAAAACCGATCAGGATAGGACGAAAAGTCACATCCGTTCCCATCATGAGGCAAGCGGGTGCGCATTCGGTCATCGGCTTTAACAATGATTGTCCGGGCGGCTTTGGTGAGTACATGCTGCTCGATGAGGACATGGTCATTGAAGTGCCCAGCGGTCTCGACGATGACCTGGCGGCCATGACAGAGCCTTTGGCCGTCGGGCTCGAGCATGCCCGCCGTGGTCTGCCCACCAACGAGGATACCCCTCTCGTCATCGGCTGTGGCGCCATCGGCCTGGGAGTGATTGTTGGGCTTAAACTTAAAGGGATCGGCCCGATCGTAGCTGCCGATTTTCACGCAGGCCGGCGTAAGGCCGCGCTGAAAATGGGCGCTGACATCGTCATTGACCCGCGTGAAATGTCTCCCTACGAGCCCATTCATGACCTCGGCGGCAGGCAAGTAAATCTGGTGTACGAGTGCGCGGGTGTGCCCGGGCTGCTACAGCAGATCATCCAATCTGTGCGCTTTGATGGCCGTATTGTGATGGGTGGCTATTGCATGGAGCCCGAGCAGATTCTCACCTTCAGCGCCCAGAATAAACGCCTGACGGTATATTTTGCCGGAGGCGAAGAACCCCAGGATATGACGTTGGCACTCAACACCATCGCCGACGGAAAAATTGACATCGGCTCCTGGATCGGTGCCAAAATAGGTCTTGGCGGAATAGCCCAGGCTCTGGCAGAAATGTCGGGGCCAGAGGCGGCGATACGTACGGTTGTGGACCCCCGTAAATTTTGAGTCACGGGGGTATTCAAATCACCTGAAAACTACTGATGGTGGTTGCACGAGGAATTCAGCAGACTGTTGATGTTCGCATTCGAGGCAATTAATCCGGTTAGAAACTCAATCACCTGCGGGTGACAGGAGCCACGGCAAAGCACTTTCAACATGCAAAGATAAGTACGGGAGAAGATGCCAATGCCAGTTCAGGGGCTGGACCACATTAATATCAGAACGACCGATGTCATGGCCAGTGTGCGGTTTTATGAGGACGTACTCGGCCTGAAATACACAGCCGGCCCTCTGGTAAGGGGACATCAGGGCCATTGGCTTTGCGACTCAAGCGGTAATGCCATCATCCATTTGCGGGAAAAGTCCACCTACTCCCCAGCAACAGGCTCCATCGATCATATTGCCCTAAGGGCTGACGGTCAGGATGAAATGGTTCGACGGTTAGAGGCGCGGGGAATTGAGTTTAAAGTCGCCGAGGGGTTGCTCCCGGGAATAACACAGGTATTTTTTATTGACCCTCATGGAATTCCCTTCGAGATACAGTTCAGCCGCTAATCGAAAAACGCTGGCCTGCCCTCCTGACTGCACGTAGAGGACATCATTTACCTTGCCTGTAACACAGGTACAGCGCAGTCACCACATTCCGCGATCGCGCTTTTTTTAAAGTCGCGCTCTTCTTAAATCACGCTTTCGCGATGCGCCCTGGTTACTAAATTTCCGTGGGATGCCAACAGCCTGGCCTTCACCTCATCGGGTGAAGTTTGCTTAGCTTGGTCGAATTCTTCCGGGGTAATGCCAACCACTTGGATGAGATCCACCCGGCCAGAATTCAGGCAGAAACTATCCGGGAAATCTTTAGGTGGTACAAACATCATCGAGCTGATCGTTTGGGACAAAAAGAGGGGGACGCAGTGACCGCTTTCAAACGGTGGCAAATCACCCATGCTTCCCGATGCCCGAAGCAGGTTGTATGCCATTAACGTTTGCAATACCTCCACAGCCCATTCAGACTCCTCTTCCGTTTCAAGCAGGAATTCAACACCTAATCCCGACGTAATTCCCTGATGATTGCTTTCCCAGGGGTTTGACATCCCCGATGTCACATACGCCCAGGTTTTTCGCTGCTCGGTGGGTTTACACTTGAAAACACCATGCGCCAACCAGCGCGGATTAATTGCATCCACGTCCAGTTTGTCAAAAATATTGGTGGATAACGGAAAGATTCCAGGTCCAGTCTCACCAAACAGATGCTGGTATGCTCGCTCTTCTCTCTCATACCAGGATTCGTCCATTAAGCTCATTCTATCCCCGTCACCTTAACAGGCAGGCTTTTGCACGTAACGTGCAGCCTAATTATTCTTATGCCGCGATCATCAGCCCGGAGATAACCTGTGGCGTTGACCAAAACATCCCTATAAATCAAGTAGTTAGAAAAATATCACATTTTTAGAATAATTCATACGCCACGCAGCAAAATTGACACGTGCGACTTTACACGCCAACACGAAACCTGCTAGCACAAACCAAGCTTAAAAATATCGTAACGAGCGGCATAGACCCGTTAATATGATGTGTGCACTGGGGACCCAAAGCGCTAGCCACAAAACGGCTGAAAAAATCAGCCCTTACAGACAGGGACTTGCCATGCTTAAAGATAATGCACTGGCATTTGAGCAATCTATACTCAGCAGACGGCTCTTCGGGAGCTCTCCACGGCCTCTGTGGAGCACCAGAGTCTGTGTCGAAGAGCGTGGATGATGACTATGGTGTGTACTCGTCGAAACTGAAATAACGCGCTCCAGTTACAGACTGGTAACGCACAATAAAGCCGGATTCATGCTGAAAAAGTTCGTCAACTTTGTGTCAAAAGAAGCCTTTGTCTTCCCCTGCAATGTATCTCGAGAAGCTCGCAGTTAAAATCCGTCACCCTTTCTTGAATTGACATTCTCTATATTTATGAACAAGAGTTTTTCATGCTCTGTATAATGGCAATGTAATTCTGACCGCGAAGATAAAACAGCTGCCCCGGCAAAATAACAGAAGCCCACTTGCCGAAAAAATCTCCTGTTACCACTACAGTAAATACTCGGAGATATTGTCACTCCCCCTTTGAGGAAGGGCAGTTTATTGAACGCCAACGTACCGGTGACATACCAAACTGGGCGTTGAACCAACGGGTAAAAGAGCTGGCCATTGAGTAACCCAATAGATCCGCTATGCAGCTCAAGGAGTATTGAGGATTGGCCATGTAGCGTTGAACCAGCACAAAACGCACCTCATTGATCAAATCGGTAAACGTGACCCCATCACTTTCCAACCGGCGTTGCAAAGTTCTGGTATTGACCCCCATGGCTTGGGCAATTTGTTCGATTGAAGCCCGCCCCATTGGCAGCAATAAATAAATGGCCTGACGAACTTCCTCTGCTACCGACAGGGCTTCCTCTCTCTGCAGAGAAGACAGCAATAACTCAGCATAACGTGCCATCGCAGGATCCGCTTGCGGGTTGGGACAATCCAGATCCGCACTCGCGCACACTATGCCATTGAACTCGGCACCGAATTCAACTTTAGCACCGAACATACGTTTGTGAAGCTGCACATCCTGTGGTGCATCGTGGGTAAAGTTCACGCTTTGCGGGTGCCAATTCCCCCCCAACAGGGCCTTGCATAAGCGGTATAGGACACCGATGGCAAACTCGATTGACTGACGCGCTGGCACTGAAGTTTCGGTCACAACCTCCTCCCGAATGATAGCGACCTTGCCAGCGTCTTCGATGTGCATCACCAGTGCTTCGTTAAGCAGACGGCGGTAATGTATGGTGATGTGCAGCGCATCACGTAGGGTTTTCTGATGCAGAAGCAAAAGACTGACGGCACCAAAATCCGATAACTGGCGGGTTTCTGCCAAACGCAATCCGAAAGTTAGGCAGTTGCTGGCCTGTGCCGATTTTTCCAGCAGGCTGACAACGGCCGTGGCTGAAATTCGATTATCCTGATCCGCCAAGAGTGCTGGGGTCAAGCCCACCTCCCCTAACAAGAGCTGGGGGTTCAACCCCAGGTGTCGACACAACTCCGAATAATTGTTCAGTACCGCAGCGCGCATTTGAGTGGTCATGACGTCCTCATCCTCTTTTAGACACATCGAATCGTGTTAGAGGCCAGCATTTATACATCAGCTGTCATGAAATGAAAAGTCGGTGTCGTCAAAAGTGAAGTTAGAGCCCCTACTCTTTTTTAATATGATGATCACAATAACTCAGCGTTAACGCTTCCAATACTGCAAATCATTTTATGAAGGAGACCGACCATGGCTAAGTGTGTCCGCTTTTATGAGACCGGGGGACCAGAGGTTCTGCGTTATGAAGATGTGGAGGTAGGGGATCCGGGACCAGGTGAAGTGCGCCTGCGCCATGTGGCTGTCGGCCTCAATTACGCCGACACGTACTTTCGCAATGGCACCTATCCCATCCCTCTCCCCAACGGTATCGGCGTTGAAGCCTCCGGCGTGGTAACAGCAATTGGCCCGAACGTCGACAACGTGAAGGAGGGTGAGCGAGTCACCTACACCGGTTTCATCAATACCCTGGGAGCCTACTCGACCGAACGTCTTGTACCCGCAGCCCCGCTTATCAAACTGCCTGAAAGTATCAGTTTTGAAACCGCCGCCGCCATGACCATGCGGGGGCTGACCTCATCCTATCTGATGCGTCGCATCTACGACTTCAAGGCCGGCGATACTATATTGCTGCACGCCGCCGCTGGCGGAGTTGGTCTGATTGTGTCCCAGTGGGCAAAATTACTGGGGCTGAACGTGATCGGTACTGTATCAACTCAAGCCAAAGCCGAACTCGCCACAGCTCACGGCTGTGATCACATCATCAACTACAGCCATGAAAATGTCGCTCATCGAGTCCGCGAGCTGACGGATGGCGAAGGTGTCCACGTGGTGTTTGACAGTGTGGGCAAGGACACGTTCATGTCATCACTGGATTCCCTCAAACGCCGCGGCCTGTTGGTCTGCGTCGGCACCGCGTCGGGCCCGATTCCCCCTTTTGATCCGCAACTCCTGGCGATGAAGGGTTCCCTGTATATGACACGTCCGGCACTGGCCGATTACATTGCCGACCCAGAAGAAAAAGCGACGCTGGCGAGTGAGCTCTTTGACCACGTTGGCAGCGGTCGCATCAATATCGAAATCAACCAGCACTATGCGCTGCAAGACGCCGTGCAAGCGCATCGCGATCTGGAAGCCCGTAAAACCACCGGCTCGTCCATCTTTGTCATTTGAGGATATTCCCATGCGCGTTCAACAGCTGACCCACAACATTGGTGCCGAACTGTCCGGCGTCAACCTTGCGGATGCTATTCACGATGACAGCTTGTTTGATGAGTTGCGCCAGCTGTTGGTGCAGCACAAAGTGCTGTTTCTCCGCGACCAGACCTTCACCCGTGCCGAACACGTGGCTTTCGCCGAGCGCTTTGGTCCGCTCGAAGATCACCCGGTGGCGGGATCCGACCCAGAGCACCCGGGGCTTGTGCGCATTTACAAGACCCCCGATCAACCCATGGATCGCTATGAAAACGCCTGGCACACGGACGCCACTTGGCGCGAGGCTCCTCCCTTTGGCTGCGTATTGCGTTGTGTGGAATGTCCGCCTGTGGGCGGGGATACCATGTGGGCGAACATGGCCAAAGCCTACGAGCTGTTGCCTGAACATGTGAAAACACAAATCGCCGATCTGCGCGCTCGCCATTCTATCGAGTCCTCGTTCGGTGCGGCCATGCCCATCGAGAAACGTCTGGCGCTCAAGGCACAATACCCGGACGCGGAACATCCGGTGGTACGTACGCATCCGGAGACCGGTGAAAAAATCCTGTTTGTGAATGGGTTTACCACCCACTTTACCAACTACCACACACCCGAACGCGTGCGTTTTGGCCAGGACGCCAACCCTGGTGCCGCCGATTTACTGCGGTACCTCATTAGCCAAGCCTATATCCCGGAGTTTCAGGTGCGCTGGCGCTGGCAGCCCAACAGTGTCGCAATCTGGGACAACCGCAGTACTCAGCATTATGCCGTGATGGACTACCCACCCTGCCACCGCAAGATGGAACGGGCCGGCATCATTGGCGATCAGCCTTTTTGATCAGCAGCTTCCTGCAACCCCCTCCAAATTTACTTATTAAAGGACACAGTCATGAATTTCCTCGACGGTTCACTCTTCCCTGAAAATCAGGACAAACTGGTTATTACTGCGGCCCCCTATGGCCCTGAATGGTTACCCTCTGACTACCCGGAAGACATTCCCGTGACCATGCAAGATCAGATCCAAAAGGCGGTTGATTGCTATGAAGCGGGCGCCTCTGTATTGCATTTACATGTCCGCGAACTGGACGGCCGCGGCTCCAAGCATCTCTCCAAGTTTAACGAGCTGATCGCTGGCGTGCGTGAAGCGGTACCCGAAATGGTTATTCAGGTGGGAGGCTCCATTTCTTTCGCGCCGCCAGAAGACGGTGATGCGGCAAAGTGGCTGGAAGACGACACCCGTCACATGCTCGCCGAACTCGACCCCAAGCCCGATCAGGTCACCGTCACCGTCAACACGACGCAGATGAATGTCACAGAGCAGATGGATGCTCGCGACTACGCCGGCACCTCCATGGGGAACGAAACCTACGAGGCCTACCGAGAAATGATCGTACCCTCAGGGCCCGAGTTTATCGAAGAACACATAAAACGTCTGAGCAACGCCGGTATTCAAAGCGCTTTTCAATTCTATAACATCAACAGTTACGAAACCGTCGAGCGCCTGATGCGCAGAGGAGTCTACAAAGGCCCACTGGTGTGTAACTGGGTAGCCATTGGTGGCGGCATGGATCAACCGCATATCTACAGCATGGCCAACTTCCTGCGCGCCATCCCCGACGGGACCATGCTGACCGTGGAAAGTTCGATGCTCAACGTACTGCCAATCAATATGATGGGTATGGCCATGGGGTTACACGTACGCTGCGGCATTGAGGACAATCTCTGGGCACAGGATCGCTCTCACAAGGTGACCACGGTTGAACAAATTCAGCAGCTGGTACGCATCGCCAAAGAGTTTGGTCGTCCTGTAGCCAACGGGCAGGAAGCTCGCGAAATTCTTAAGATCGGTGTTTTCTACGATACTGTCGAAGAAACTTTGGCGGCCAACGGCTTCGCGCCAAACCCAAAGGGCGGCACGCAAGGATTTCTGAGAAAATAACCTAGTCAGACGAGCTGGAAACGGATACTGGCTCACCGAATCTTCAATGAGGAAGCCTCATGGCTCATTACCATCAAGACGATATCCCTGTGATCGACGTTTCACGTCGATTCGCCTGGATTGTGTTTGCCCTGACCTTTGGTCTGCTGATTTCCGACTATATGTCTCGTCAGGTGTTGAACGCCGTATTTCCCCTGCTGAAGGCCGAGTGGCAATTGAGTGACACCCAGCTCGGCTCGCTGTCGGGGATTGTGGCGTTGATGGTTGGGCTACTCACCGTACCACTGTCGATCCTCGCGGATCGATGGGGTCGGGTCAAAAGCCTGACACTGATGGCATTGCTATGGAGCTTCGCGACATTGCTGTGCGGTCTTTCCGACAACTTCGGTCAGATGTTTGCTGCCCGCTTCTTTGTCGGGATTGGTGAAGCTGCCTACGGCAGTGTTGGCATTGCTTTGGTGCTGTCGGTGTTTCCGCCGAGTCTGCGCGCGACTTTGGCCAGCGCGTTTATGGCCGGTGGGATGTTCGGTTCCGTGTTGGGCATGGCCTTGGGCGGCGTGATCGCCGCTCAGCTGGGGTGGCGCTGGGCTTTTGTTGGCATGGCTCTCTTTGGTCTGGTGCTGGCGGCGATATATCCTTTTGTCGTGTGCGCTAAGCGGGTGGCGCCACAAGCGCAAGCGATTCGGCAGCAGCGGCCCTCTCTGCGCGGCCTGATAAACAACCGTTCCGTGTTGAGCGCTTATGTGGGCAGCGGCCTGCAGCTGTTTGTAGCCGCCACCTTGATGGCCTGGATGCCGAGTTTTATGAATCGCTATTACGGCATGGGCACCGACCAGGCAGGCTTGATCGCTGGCTTGTTTGTGTTGCTCATGGGTGTTGGTACGGTGTTGTGCGGAATGTTGAGTGACCGCTTATGTCGCGAACGGGCCCAGCATAAAATCACGCTGGCCATTGCCTACTGTCTGCTGTGCTGCTTGTTATTCAGTGTTGGTTTCCGGCTACAGCCGGGTATGATGCAACTGTTGTTATTGGGCTTCGGTATGTTTCTTGTCGCTGGCACCAATGGCCCGGCCGGTGCGATGGTGGCCAACCTGACTCACACCGCCATTCACGGCACCGCTTTTGCTACCCTCACATTGGCCAATAACTTTTTCGGAATGGCACCCGGCCCTTTTGTGACAGGTATTCTGGCCGACTGGCTGGGGCTGTCTCAGGCGCTGGCGTTGATACCGTTAATGAGTTTGATTGCCGCAGGGGTATTCTTTTACGCGAAACGTCACTATCAGCGTGACGCGGCAAGTGTGCGTGAACTTTATAATAAAGAAGTGGATAGCTCATCAGACTCAGTGGTATCAGTATGACTTCTCTTCAGATTGACGTTGCCTTTGATTTCATTTGTCCCTGGTGTTTAATCGGCAAACGCCAGCTAGACAAAGCGCTGGAAATGCTCGCGGAAAGTCACCCACAAACGGAGGTCTCCGTCGAATGGCAGGGGGTGCAACTGTTGCCACAGTTACCTCCTAACGGTTTGCCGTTCGCTGACTTTTATCGTCAGCGATTGGGCAGCGATGAAGCGGTGCGTCTGCGTCAGGCACATGTACAGACTGCAGCGGCCAGTGCTGGGCTGAAGCTCGATCTGAGTCGGATTGAGCGTATGCCCAACACCGCCAATGCCCACCGCCTGTTTCAGCAAGTTCGAACACGGGCAAACCCAGCTCAGTTAGCCATGCTGCTTGAGCGGTTGTTTGCAGGGTATTTTTGTTACCGTGAAGATATAGGTGACCGAGATACACTCACCCAAATCGTCACTCAACTCGATGGCCTCGAGTCAGCGCCTCTGCTGTCAAGTCTGGAAGATCGACAGCCCCCATACCAGTCAGAACTAGGCGCTCTCAGCGTGCCCGCCTTTGTCATCAATCAACAAGTTCACCTCTTCGGGGCTCAACCGGCAGAAGCCCTGTACACCGCTCTCTGCCAGCAACTGGCCAACATGTCTTCTGAAACTGATAAATCGCTCTAGTTTCAATGGCCAACGCCCTGCGAGCAGATTCCTTCATCTGTCGTAGCCGACGTTAACATTACGCCCGTCCTTATCGATGGCCAATGTAAGGTTATCGACGACGGCTATCCCCGCACAGTACATCACAGTAGCCGTCGGTCTGAAAGCAAGTGGCTCCTTATACGTACCCACCAACGCCATGTCTGATCGGCAGCAGAAGAGAATTCATCCCTGCCCTCATCACACGTATCTGAAGACACAGACACAGTACCGTCAGATGATCCGTTTCAGCAGGGCGCTGGCCCATCTCCACAGAATCCCGAAACGCATTTGTTTTTACCCGGCGATATAACAACCTCACGGCATGACTTGGGTGGGCAATCTATGCCTTCCTTTTCGCGCACAGGCAACACTGCGTGCTCACCCACCCTGTCATGAAATGAAAAGTCACTGTCGCGTAATGAGAAGTAAGCCAACCCCGCCTCTTTTAAAGTAAACCAGCTTGCTAAACAGCAGCGAACAATAGAAACGTCTATAACCATTTTACAGAAATTGAGCCGTACACCGCTGATCCCGACGGCGGTGATTATAAAACTGGCCTGTAGAGGACAAGAATAATGAATATAAAAAAAGCAACGAGAGAGCAAGTCACTAACAAAGGACTGTCGCGTCCATCAATACTGGCGCTGGCCATTGGTCTGGCAACCAGTCCTGTCGTCATGGCGCAATCCGGTAAATCCCCTGCACTGGCGCTGGAAGAGGTGGTTGTCACTGCACAAAAACGCGCTGAAAGCCTTCAGGACGTTCCTGTTTCCGTGGATGCCATGTCCGGCGATCAATTACTCAAAGCAGGCTTCCGCGACGTCGACGACGTGGCTGCACAAGTTCCATCATTAATTGTCACCAGCAACTTATCGCCTCTGAACGCCAGCTTCCGAATCCGCCGAATCGGCAATGAAGGGAATATCCCTACTTTTGAACCTGACACTGCGTTGATCATCGACGGTGCCTTTCGCTCCCGTTCCGGCATTGGGCTGGGCGAACTTGTGGATGTGCAATCAGTGGAAGTGTTGAAAGGCCCCCAAAGTACCCTTTACGGTAAGAATGCCGGCGCCGGTGTCATCAGTATTAACACTGAAGCCCCATCGTCAGAATTTCTGGGCATGGGCGAGATTGGTCTGGGATCCGACAACTTGCAGCAGTTTAAAGGTTACATCAATGGTGCCCTGACCGATGCCGTCAATGGTCGAATCAGCTTTTCCAGCACTCGTCGCGACCATATGATCGACAACCTGATAGGTCCCGACGGAGACAGCCAGGATGGCCAAGCGGTGCGTGTACAGCTGAGTGCCGATCTCACTGACAATTGGTCCTCACGTTTGATCATTGGTCACATGAAGCGAGATATGAATACCATGCTCGGTGATACTTGGTACAGCCCCACTGTCGTCGCCATCGCAGATGCCATGGCACAACTGGGAGCAGGACATCCCGTGACGAACAATGATCCCTCGGATCGAATCATTGAACAGGTGGGTACCAACGACTTTGAACAAGACTCAACCGATGCTGTGTTGCACTTTGAATACAGTGGCGATGGTATTTTATTTAATTCCATTACGGGTTATGAGGATTATGAATCCACAAATATCATGTACGGTGTCGAGCAAATGCCGTCAGACCTGTGGATTTTTAACGACCGCCAAGAAGGCTCTTCCTTCTCCCAAGAATTCCGTTTGATGTCTGACACCGATGACAACTTTAGCTGGCTGGTGGGGACGTTCTATTACCAAAATGAATTTTCTCGTGGAGACAAAAACACGCCTGAATTTGAATTGCAATCCGACGTGGACACGCTAGGCGCGGTTGTAGGTGCAGCAACCATTGGAACACCTATGCCTACACTCTTCGGCAGCCCTGGCGACACCGGTGATGTTTATGCCCAGCAGGATAGTAAGAGTTTTGGACTCTTTGGCACAGTGGGTATCAACCTTACCGACGACCTGAAAGTGGATGTCGGATTGCGCTACTCGTACGATAAAAAAGACGGTAAAGTTGAACAACATACGACCACCGAACTGGGCTGCATTCTCAACAACCTTGTATGCTCAATTACTCCGGATGCCAGCGACTTTGATGACCGTGACAGCTGGTCAGCTATTACCGGAAATACCACCTTGAGCTGGTATGCCAATGACACCACGATGTTGTACGCGACCTATTCACGGGGTTTTAAAGCCGGGGGTTACAGCCTGCAGTGGGGTAACTTCAGCGAAGAAGCGCGCCCCTTCGATGAAGAGACCATCCAAAACTTCGAGCTGGGTTGGAAGGCTGAGTTGTGGGACATGCGCGCACGGATCAATGGCAGTGTCTTTCACACCGAATATGAAGATTTCCAAAACGCCACTTTCGTCGGCCTGGCCTTTGCCGTTAACAATGCCGAGAAGGTCATTGTCGATGGTATTGAACTGGATTCCACGTGGTTACTGACAGAAAACCTGTCCGCCGATATCAATCTGGCGTACATCGATGCCAAATACGATGAGTATACAGGAGGCCAGTGTGCTTATGGCCGCACCTCGGATAATGCGCTGGGGCAATGTGATTTGAGCGGAGAAAACCTGCCTTTCGCGCCTAAATTAACCGGCAATCTGGCATTAGAGTGGAATCAGACATTAGCCGATGGTGACTTTTATGCGCGCGTCGACTACCGCTATACCGACCGCGCCAACTACAGTTCTGAGCTGGATTCACGTCATGAAGAGGACGCTTACTGGGTAGGTAACTTCCGCACTGGTTGGCGTAACGCCACCTGGGATATCGCTGCCTGGGCGAAGAATATCAACGACGAGGTGTACTACGTCCAAAAAACTGCGTCTCCCCTTGCGTCCAAGTTAGATGGTGGCGCTTCTTTCCAGGCGTATACCGGGACACCACGAACCTACGGCGTAACGGTTCGTGTGAATTTTTAATTTCATAAACACACCGATCACAGAGAACCGCTTTGGGGCAGCTCCGCATCAACGGACTGCCCTGTTTTTCAAGCGCTTATTTAACCAGAAGGTAACTAATTCATGGATACCCAAGCAACCGTCTTGATCGTACCCGGCTTGCGAGATCATGTCACCGATCACTGGCAAACATTGCTGGAAGCCAAACTCAACAACGTGAGAGCGGTACAGCCACTAACGACAGATAAACTTAATTGTCGGGCACGGGTTGACAATATTCAGAGCGAAGTTGAGGGGATTGATGGTGACATTATTCTGGTTGCGCACAGTGCTGGTTGCCTGATGGTCGCTCATTGGGCTGCGACCTACACACGTTCTATTAAAGGCGCTCTGCTGGCTGCGCCTCCTGACATCAACGCCGAGTGGCCAGCCCATTACCCCAGCCCTCAAGAATTACGTGAGCACGGTTGGGATCCAACCCCTCAATGCCGCCTGCCCTTTCCCAGCATACTGGCTGCCAGCAGCAACGACTATCTGGCCAGTCTTTCCTCAGCGTCGCTATTAGCATCTGCGTGGGGTAGCCAACTGGTTAATCTGGGAGACGTTGGCCATTTAAACCCCGCATCGGGCTTTGGCTCATGGCTTCTGGCGGAAGAGTTTATTCTCGAGCTCGATCGCTAGCAAAGTGTTTGCGATCAGTTACCGGGCGCAGAACCTAACTGAGAACCTGAGCTTTGTGAATGATCGTACAAATCCCCCAGTCACCTTATACACCTTAAACCACAAGAGGAATCACCATGCTGGGTCAAATGATGAACCTGCCGCTCACCATCACCAACATTATGAACTTTGCTGAGACAGTTCATGGCAGCAGTGAAATCGTCTCCGTGACAGCCGATAACCCTGACCATCATTATACCTACACTGAAGCATTCGCACGAACTCGACAGTTGGCCAATGCGCTAGCCAAGCTTGGCATTGAACAGGGTCAGTGTGTTGGCACTTTAGCGTGGAATGATTACCGCCACTTGGAACTGTATTATGCAACCTCTTGCTCCGGCATGATTTGCCATACCATCAATCCACGCCTTTTCCTTGAACAACTCGAGTACATCATCAACCACGCCAACGATGAGTGGCTGTTTATCGATGTCATGTTTGTGCCCCTGATGGAGACATTGGTTGATAAATTGCCCAATCTAAAAGGCTTTGTGGTACTCACCGACCCAGCTCATATGCCCAACAACAGCAGCTTACCCAACATGATCTGCTATGAAACGTTGATCCAGGGTGAATCATCGAAATTTGACTGGCCGGAGCTGAATGAAAACGCAGCCAGCGCTCTGTGCTACACCTCTGGAACAACCGGCAATCCTAAAGGCGTGCTTTACTCACATCGCTCCACCGTTCTGCACAGCTATACCACTGGGTTGCGAGATATCTTCGGATTGACAATGCACGACGTGGTTATGCCCCTTGTACCTATGTACCACGTCAACGGCTGGGGTTTGGTCTACACAGCCCCTATGGTCGGCGCGAAGTTGGTGATGCCAGGCCCAGCGATGGGTGACGGTGAAGTCTTGAATCGCCTGATCAATGATGAATGCGTCACCTTTTCCGCTGGAGTGCCCACTCTGTGGCTGGCTTTGCTGAATTTTATGCAACAAGCCGGTACCTCTGTACCGACTCTGGAGCGAGTTATTACAGGCGGCGCAGCTTGCCCACAACCCATTTTTGACACTTTCCGAGAAAAGTACGGGGTCGAAGTGCGACAGGCCTGGGGTATGACCGAAATGAGCCCGCTGGGTACATTCAATACCTTTAAACCCCATATGCACAACTGGACGGAGACAGATAAAGCTCCAGTGCGTCTCAAACAAGGTCTGCCCGTCTGTGGCGTGGACATTAAAATCGTCGACAGCGACAACAATGAACTGCCCTGGGATGGCCAGTCATCAGGCTCGCTTAAAGTACGCGGACCCTGGGTTATCCAGCGTTATTTCAAAGCCGACAGCGATGCGACCGACAGCGACGGTTGGTTCGAAACTGGCGATGTGGCGACCATAGACCCTCAGGGTTACATGATGATCACTGATCGCAACAAAGACGTCATCAAATCGGGAGGTGAATGGATTTCTTCGATTGAGTTAGAAAATACCGCCATGACTCACCCACAAGTGGCAGAAGCTGCTGTGATAGGTGTCTATCACGAAAAATGGACTGAAAGACCCTTGCTCTTGGTCGTTCCTCAACCCGGCGAATCCCCGCTCCCCGATGAGCTACTTTCTTACTTCAAGACAAAAGTGGCCAGTTGGTGGATCCCTGAAGCCTGTGAGTTCCTACAAGAGTTACCTCATACCGCAACCGGAAAAGTGAATAAGAAAGAGCTTCGCCAACAATTCAATGACTATCGCTGGCCAGACCATGGCGAATAACAACAGCCGATTGAGCATCTAACTAGCAGAGGAAACCCATTTTGTTGTACAAATTATTCCCAGGGCTTTTATGGCTTAAAAATTACCATAAACATACATTTAGTAGAGATATATTCTCAGGCCTATCCATTGGCGTAATGTTAATTCCCCAAAGCATGGGTTACGCGATGGTTGCAGGTCTACCCCCTGAAATTGGCTTATACGCCGCCATTTTTCCACCTCTGTTGTATGCTTTACTGGGCACATCCAACAAAATTTCTATCGGCCCCGTGGCATTGGATTCTATTTTGATTCTTTCGGGGCTGAGTGTCCTGGCAGAACCTGGCTCAGACGAATATTTACAGCTCGCCATTGTGCTTACACTACTGGTGGGGATTTTACAGTTTGTATTTGGACTGCTGCGCTTTGGTTTCATTGCGAACTTTCTCTCCTATCCAGTAATCGTCGGCTATACCTCAGCAGCAGCGATTATCATCATAGGCAGCCAATTACAAAATCTAGTGGGCGCCAATGTTGAGAGCCAAAATGTTATTGAGTTGGTGTACCAGTTACTTGTGTCTTTCAATCAGTGGAATAGATACACACTAGCTGTCACGACTGCCAGTCTAGTATTTATCATCGCCAGCACCCGGCTTTTACCAAAACTTCCCAACGCCTTAGTTGTTCTCGTAGCAAGCATGTTTATTGCTGGCCTGTGGCAAATTGATGAATATGGAGTGGCTGTTATCAATTCGATTCCTCACGGTCTGCCGATGTTTGAATTCCCCAACCTCAGCTGGAACCAGTTGGGTGAATTATTACCAATCGCCTTCACTGTGGCGTTTATGGGGTACGTCGGAACCATTTCGATTTGTAAATCCCAAGAATCCCCCAAGGACAAGATCAGTGTTAATCCCAATCAAGAGCTGATCGCAATTGGCTTGGCCAACATGTTGGGTGCACTGTTTCGGGCGTTCCCAGTGTCTGCCAGTTTTTCTCGCAGCGCTGCATTTCGTTCGGCCGGCGCTTTGACTCAGGTATCGGCTGTCATTTCTTCACTGTTGATCATTCTCATACTGCTGTTTTTAGCGCCTTTATTCGCCAGCTACCCTTTACCCAAAGCAGTACTTTCCGCCATCATTGTAATGTCGGTACTTGGCCTTTTCAAATACACCGAAATGAAAACTCTTTTTCACCAGAATAAGAAAGAGTTTTGGATTTTAATGACCACATTTTTAATCACCTTATTGCTCGGTGTCCAGCAAGGACTTATGGCAGGCGTGATCATTTCGATTCTACTGGTTATACATAACAGCGCAATGCCACATATGACCGAACTGGGTTTAATTAAAGAACAAGGTCTTTATCGCAATATAAACCGATTCAGCAATGCTGAAACTCGGGATGACCTCTTGATATTCCGCTTCGATGCTCCACTGTATTTTGCCAATAAGGATTACTTTCTCACTCACCTGTACTCATGGATTAAACAGCGACCCTCGAACAGTTTGAAAGCTGTTATTTTTGATGGTAGCGCCGTAAATAGCATTGACAGCACCGCGATCCGTATGCTGTCAAATTTAACGCACAATCTCCATGAGCAAAATATCGAAGTCTACTTTACCAATTTGATCGGACCAGTACGCGATGCTTTAACAGCTTTTAAACTTGGACATTATAAGGAGGGACATATCTTCTCTACGGTCACGGATGCTGTGAAATACATTGATGAGGGTGTCTATTGGCGAACGGAAATTGCTATGCAGACCAACATTGATAGTCCCCCAAAAAACGAAACGGTCTAAATTGGTATTTTCAGGCCATATCAAAAATAGAGGCATTTTGCTAATGGGGAAGTTGACAAAATGATCTGAGTCCCGGAAAAGTGCCAAAATCGAACGGTGGTGACCCCAGATAAATATATAGGGTGTCTTCAGCTCAAGGATAACTCGGACACTTAATGCCCTACGATAAGCGGCGCGAGAAACGAGCTGTCGGTGACCGAAGGTTAAAAATCAAGGACAGCCATTATTCATACTTATAAACTCAAACTTTGGTATGAATATCACAAGCAATGGAACTTTTATCGAGACAATCCCATACTGCAAGGGTTTGCAACACAATCCACTGCCGTTAGCTTGGAGGTCGAAACCCAGATATCGGATGACTGTCGTGCCCCAGCCTCGCTATACGTTCAAACTGCCAATCGGGCGTTGCCTACTCACTGAGAGATTACTTACAACTGGTGGATTGTACGAGGCGTGCCATACGCGATGACAAACGGGGTACGATTCCCGAATACCTGCCGCCGATTCTCACACGGTTAAATATTCCCCCCGACCAATGGCTGATCAGAAGCCAGCACTTTGAACAGATCCTGTATCGACGATTTCGAAAATCGGCTTAACTTTCTCGAGCCCACCCGGCCATATTAATCCATCGGTTTTCGCCGAGGAGTGTCTGCGTCTGAAATATGGCTTTTTGACCTATGTTTAGGCTTTTGTCAATTAATTCTGATTGCGCAAGAGCATTTGGTAAAATCCAAAAGAACTATGATGGGGTTTTCAAAGTCTTTTTTAGGAAGTGCCTGTCTAGGACTTGCTGTTATATCTAAAATTTCAGCACTTAGTGCTTTACCGAACAGACACAGATTTTGGTTTGGCATACTGTATACAGGCAATCAGAATTTTCTGGTTACGTTTTCCAAGCAGTTCTAGGTTAATCCTATGGTGACATTCATGAACAAAGACCAAATTAAAGGCAGATCCGATACTGCAAAAGGTAAAATCAAAGAAAAATTCGGAAAAATTTTCGGCGATAAAAGTACAGAACTCGAAGGAAAATCAGAAAAAGTCGCAGGAAAGGCACAAACAGTCTACGGCGATCTAAAAAGTGATGCTAAACATGATCTCAAGAAATAATAACCCTACTTTAATTAAAAGGAGGTTAGATATGAGCGCTGAAAATCGGGAACACAGTATTTTAAAAGACAGTAATATTCATGCGAAGCATGCCTTGCATCACGCTCCCCCTCCGGCATTGATGAGTGCCAGCACAATCACAGGGGACAATGTCTATAACAATGAAAATGAGGATCTCGGCAAGATCAAGGACATCGTTCTGGATTTAAGTAACGGAAGAATAAGTTATGCAGTGTTGTCATCCGGTACTTTTCTTGGCCTGGGAGAAAAGCTTTTTGCGGTGCCATGGAGTGCACTCACACTTGATGCAGAAAATAAATGCTTTGTATTAAACGTTGACAAAGACGAGTTCAAGCTCGACCCAGGATTTGACAAGGATAAGTGGCCAGACATGGCAGATAAGAAGTGGGAATTAAACAGTCATAACTATTACAAAGCCACACCTTATGATGAAGGTTCTCACACCGGAAAAGCTGACGGGAATTTTGTCTTTTATAAAAGCAGATAGGACACCGTTAATTAACAAAGAAAAACACAGACTTTATGGCGCACGGAAGCGCCGCCACGTCTTTCTTCGAACATTATTGGACATAGAAATAATCTGTCGTAATTCAGACTTATTCTGTAGTAATTCAGACTTGATCTGACAGTTACCGATTTTTCATAAGGTATCTGTGAGGTCAAATTCAGTTCACGAATTTTTCCTTCCAGATCTGCTTGCCATCACGCAAGGTATCCATTGGCGCTCTGCAGCAGCACCTCTTGCCTTGATGGGTTCGTTGATTGTTGCAGTCATCCCACCAGATGTTCGGTTGCCCTTGGTTTGGGCTGTGGGGGAGCATCTGAATGAACGTCTTACCGATGCAGGTATACACAATATGACTTTGGATGCCCCGCGCGTCAACTGTACTTTCATTCCAACCTTATCTAACTCCCCTTCAGATTCATAGTCGATGAAATTCCATTCTAATTTCGAGGCCCTCCTATAGATCGATATGAGAGAACAAAACAGTTGGCAACTGCTGCCATAAATAAATCTTTGGGAGACCGCTCATCACCTGTAGCACCAAATTGTTTTTGTGGGGAAACCACAACATCAGGTAAATTGTTAGCTCGGCCTGTCAATCTACCCAAAACTTTCCTTCGGACTTTACTCTATAAAATTGGGGTAAGTCTGTCATTTTAGTACATCCTAACTAGAGATTTGATGGAACTTAATCCCCAAAATGCTAGTGCTATAAGTCATCTTAGCAGGGAGTGAAAAGTCGATATCAGCCTCTACTGTTTCATTAATGTCACTTGTGTTGATGTTGAAACCCGATAGATAGTCACATCAACAGTATGCTCGTTTTGATCGTCAATCAGCGGCACATTCAACCCCTCCACCCCAACATTTACCTCAACACCATCCAGCGCAATGGTATTCGCACTGGGGATGCCCATGACTGTGCTCTGATGAATATTAATGTGATACATCGATTCACCATAACGATAGGCAATGGCGCAGTCCTCCCACCCCAGAGGTAGACAGGGTTTAACGAAAAGCCGGTCTGCCTCTCGACTCAACCCCATCAATGACTCAATAATCAGGCGGTACAACCAGCCCGCCGATCCGGTATACCAAGTCCAACCACCGCGACCAATGTGCGGTGCGACCCCATACACATCGGCGGCAACCACGTATGGCTCAGTTTTGTAGGTAGCGACCGCTGTTGCTGTCAATGTATGATTAATAGGGTTGATCAATGTCAGCAATTCCCACGCACGAACACTGTCACCCAATTGCGCGAAAGCCATCGCCGCCCATATAGCCGCATGGGTGTATTGCCCACCGTTCTCCCGCACGCCCGGCACATAGCCTTTGATGTACCCTGGCTCTAACTTCGATTTATCAAAGGGCGGATCCAACAATTGTACTAGCCCCTGTTCACGCCGCACCAGGTACTTATCCAGCGCATTCATGGCTTTGTGTGAACGCTCGCCGTCGCCAGCACCAGACAAAACGGACCAGCTCTGGGAAATAGAATCAATCTTGCACTCACGATTCGTCGCTGAACCCAGGGGAGTACCATCGTCAAACCAGGCGCGCTTATACCACTCACCATCCCATGCGTGTTCGGCAAGATTACCCCGCAATGTCTTGGCTTCTTTCCGGCACCGCTCAGAGAAGGCCATGTCGTTATGCATCAGAGCGACATCGGCAAAAGCTGTCAGTACTTGGTAGAGGAAGAACCCGAGCCAAACACTCTCCCCTTTGCCATGGATACCGACCAGATTCATGCCGTCGTTCCAGTCACCAGACCCCATTAATGGCAAGCCGCGCTCACCTAAACGCAAACCGTGCTCAATGGCCTGACGGCAATGCTCATAAAGACTGGCAAATTGCGGCGAGGAACCAGGCAAGTCGTAATAGGATTCTTCATCGGGGTTGAGGCTGCGACCCTCGAGGTAATTGAGTGGTTCATTCAGTACGCCAACATCGCCTGTGGTTTTCAGGTAGCGACAGGTTGCCAATGGCAGCCACAAAAAGTCATCGGAACAACGTGTGCGCACACCTCTGCCTGAAGGAGGATGCCACCAATGCTGGACGTCACCCTGCGCATATTGGCGCTGCCCGCACAACACTATCTGCGCCCGCAGCAATGCCGGCTGAGTGTGCACCAGGGCCATAGCATCCTGCAGTTGATCACGAAAACCGAAGGCACCACCGGACTGGTAGAAACCACTGCGCGCCCATAGCCTGGAGGCTAACGTCTGATAAACCAACCAACCATTTGCCAACACATTCAACGCCACATCCGGGGTATCAATCTGCACTGCACCGAGAGTGTGCTGCCAATGCTGTTTCACTCGTGCCAGCGCTGCGTTCGCCGTTCCTGGTATCCGTAACCGTTTAGCCAACTCACTGGCATGAGTGGTATCACGTCCCGCGCCCAAACGAAAAATAATTTCGCGCTCCTCCCCTGCCGCCAACGCAAAACTGACTTGCAGCGCACCGCAGGGATCGAGTGCCGCGCCTACGCGGCCGGATAAATGGGTTCTGGATAAAGCATCAGGGTTTGCCAGTGAGCCATTACGCCCCAAAAATTCACTGCGATCGCCGGTTAAAGTCCGAGACATATCATCAACATCAAAAAACGCCACACGTCCAGAGAATTCGGTGTTGTAGTTATTGTGAGCCAGCAAGGCGCCACTAAAGGCATCGATGTGCGTGACTACATGCATGGCCGTTTTGGCGCGCAGATCCCCTAGCACCCATTCAACAAACCCGGTTGCGGACAGCTCTCGCGTTCTGCCAGAATTATTGCGCACTCTCAAAACGGAATATTTAACCGGTTCTTCCAGGTCCACATAGATACTCAGCTCTGAGTGAATCCCCTCTGCAGTGCTGTGTTCAAATACGCTGTAGCCAAATCCATGGCGCGTCTGATACGCCCCAACACTGGCACACGGCTGTCCGGTGGGCGACCAAACCTGACCACTGGTTTCATCGCGCAGATAGAGTGCCTCTCCACCGCTGGTGCCAACAGGATCATCACTCCAAGGGGTGAGCCGGAATTCATGAGCATTTTCACTCCAGCTGTATGCCAGACCGCTTTCCGTCACCACCGTGCCAAAACCGGGATTCGCGATGACGTTAACCCAAGGCGTAGGGGTTTGAGTTCCGGTGCTGGTGGTAATGATGTACTCGGTGCCGTCGGCACTGAAGCCGCCCAGTGAATTCTCCAGCATCAGTTGTGGAGCGTGCTGCGCCGTCTGTTGATGCGGTTGTCGCGAGACGGGACTGCCGAATTCCCCCTCTAACACCGTAGGTGTTAACCGCGCCACACTGGTATTTATCAGTGTTCGGCGATTGACCTGCTCCATCATTGTGCCAACACTGTCGACAATAATGACCCGCGCGGCAGCCTGTAACAGAACCCGGTCTTCCAGAGAGATCTGTTCGGCAAAGCGTACAAAAATGCCACCGGGTCGATCAATCGTATGCGCATCACTGCTGGTGGCAATGAGCCCCATGATCTGATCCTGCAACTGCTGTCGGTAGCCAATGTGGTTTTCATTCCAGATTACCAAATCAACTGCCAACCCTTTGAGTCGCCAGTACGCGTGACACTGGATAAGCTGACGGGCATGATCCAGACAATTAATATCCGTAATTTTGAGCAACACAATCGGCAAGTCACCGGATATCGCATACCCCCAAAGACCAGACTGTCCGCGACGGTTCTGAATCAGAATACTGGCATCGGCGCGCAAGGTTGCATTAGCGTAGATGACTGCACCGGCAAGTCGTCGATACAGCTGTGCCTCTAGCTGGTGAGCGTTTATCTGCCGCAAAATCACGCCGCTGTGGGTACCGGCAAGATCGACCACCCGATCCGTCAGATGTCGATCCTGATAACGCTCAATGAGCGTCATGCATTCCTCACGACTGCTCGCGGCCCCAAAGATAAAGTCAACCGTCGCAGACTGCCTTGGCTCAAGCACAATGGAACACCGAATGGCTGCGAGCGGATCAAGTACCGAACCTTGACTGCCTGACAACGGCGTCGTATCGATCATTGCCTGGGGTGCAGCGGACGTACGTCCACGGCCGATAAAGCGCATGCGATCAGTTTCAAACGAAATGTCATTGACCGCGGTTCCATTGGCGCCCAGAAGGTGGAACATCCACGGGGGTTTTTCACCGGTCGATCGTGGACGTCGGCTGCACAGGATCGCGTTCTCGTGGCTCAGCACTTCGGTCTGGACAAATAGCTTCCCAAATGCAGATTGCATGGCATCCGCATCGGGGGTAGAGAGCACCACCTCTGTACAACTGGTGATTTCGATGGTTTTTCGTGTCAGTGATCGATTGGTCAAGCGCACTCGGCGCAGCTCGATATCATCTTCCGGTGACACCACAATTTCGGTGTAGGTCTCAATCTCTCCATCGCGGCGGCGATATTCAGCACGACCTTCCGAAAACATCGCCGCGTAACTGGCTGCGGGTTGGCAAGTGGGTTGATGAGCGGCTGACCAATACTCGCCACTATTAAGATCACGCAGATAAATAAAGGATCCCCAGTTATCACAAGTGCTGTCTTCGCGCCAACGAGTTAACGCAAATCCCTGCCAACGGCTGTAACCACCACCGGCATTAGTCACCATCACCTGATAACGTCCGTTAGACAACAGTTGCACCTCGGGTGTCTGCGTTTGTGCGCCCATGGGAGCGTCCAGTGATGCTTCCATGGCGTCGGCAAAATCCTCTCCCTCTGCGTGTTCCGCAATGCGAGTATCCAGCACGGTGGTTTTCGGAATGCGCTCCTGCAACAGCAGAAGTGTTGCCTGCAAGGCAGGATCTGACACAAAGCGCCGCTGCATGGGACGTTGCAACAGCAGGTAGGCCAGTGACAACAACGTCATACCCTGATGGTGGGCCATAAAAGAGCGCACAACACTGTGGCTCTGACCGCGCAGTAACCGTATCGGGGTATAGTCAACCGCCTCGTAAAACCCAAATCGCCCCTCTATTCCGTCGCTCGAAAACTGTTGTAAATTAAGACACGCCTGCTCAGGTGCAATCATCAAGGCTAGCGCTGTAGCGTAGGGAGCAACCACGAACTCTTCGGCCAGACCCCGCTTTAAACCCAACCCAGGAACACCAAAGGCGTGGTATTGATAATTCATGTTTGCATCGACAATGTTGTAACCCGACTCAGACACCCCCCAGGGCATGCTTCGCTGCTTACCGTAAGCGATCTGTCGCATTACCGCCGCGCGGCAACTCTGTTCCAGCAAAGAGCTGTCGTACATGGGCATGACCAACAGGGGCATCAGATACTCAAACATCGAGCCACTCCACGACACCAGCACCGGTTCGCCACCGGCTTTGGTCAATAACCGTCCCAGAGCGAACCAGCTCTCTTGTGGCAACTGCCCCTGAGCAATAGCCACAAAGTTACACAGCCGTGCTTCCGACGCCAGCAAGTCGTAATAGCTGGTATCGCATCGGCATTCATCAACGTTGTAACCCACAGCCAATAGGTGGCTCGATCGATCGTATAAGAGTTCGTACTCCATGATGGCGAAACCGTCCGCCTGCCGAGCCAAACTCTGTGCGCTAGCCATGCGATCAAGCATCTGAGACTGACCTTGTTCAAGCCGTTGACGCAGGAAGAGTAAAGCGTCACGCTCGGTTGTGGATTTTTCTATTGACAGATCACTGTCACGCTGCTGAGTGATCGTCACCAGATGATCAATCTCTGCCAGCCACTGTGAACTCCGTTCGTTCAACTCGGCCAATGTTGGGATGCTATTAAATTTCATCATTACCTGCATCGGCTCCGGCAGGTTCTTGATTGTGAGCCATGGCGCCATAGCCAGAAGATCATCCAGCCCATCTTGCGTCTGACGCTTCACCGCGTACAACCACTGCATGGCGGTCGCCATTCTTTCATCCATACTCAAGTTTTTATTAACACTCAAATTTCCATTAACTCTCAAACTTTCATTAACATTCAAAACTTCGACTCTGTCTGCCTCGTCTGCCTCGTCTGCCTCGTCTGCCGGGGTTACAGTAGCCGGATTTATCACACCGTGCTTGGCAGCAGTCATAATAAGGCAGGCTAAACTCCGCGCTATTTCCTGCAGGCAGCAGAAAGTCCCCGGCAAGGTCATTGGCTGTAACGCAACAGCCTCGTTAATCAGTAATTGAAGCTTCGCCATAGACGCCGCATCAAAAGGGCTTTCATCGATAGCGCTGCGAACATCGGCTACCGCTTCCTGCATCAAACTGACACTATCGGCCAGCCCATCAAAAACACGTGGCGACACCAACATCTGTGTCGGCAACTCCAGCAGTGCCGCACGCAGGGTTAATAGGTGTCCAGCGAGATTGCCACTGTCCACTGAGGAAATGTAACGAGGAGGCAAAGGCTGCAGTGTTTCGGTGTCATACCAGTTATAAAAGTGTCCCTGATAACGCTCCAGCTTCTCCAGCGTAACAAAGGTATCCGCACAACGACTAAGCAGGGTGCCGGTAGAAATATAGCCAAAATCAGCGGCGCTAATATTGGCCAGTAATGACATACCAATATTCGTTGGCGACGTGCGATGAGCCAAGACTGGCCCAGGATCTTCCTGAAAATTATCAGGCGGTAACCAATGGTCGTTGGCAGTAACAAAACAGTCAAAAAACGCCCAGGTTTTCCGTGCAATTCTTCGTAAAAACAGTAACTGTTCATCACTTAATTCATGTTCATTCCGCACCAAAGGCTTGCTGAGCCACCAGGAAAATAACGGGGCTAACAGCCATAAACTGGTAACCGGTATGACCGCTATAAACATATACAACCCGGCAAAACCACTCGCCACGGTAACGCCAACCGCCAGCGCGGGCGCAATCCACATTGAGCGATATTCTGCAACGAGACCCTCCTCATTACTGCTATCCCCACGAGACGAGGAATGATTATTGAAAACACTCCATTCCAGCAAACGTTTGTGCGTGCCTAATACGCGCCAAGACGTACGCAAGATGGTAAAAAAGTTAATGCACGCCTCAAAGGGAAGGCAGGCAAAGCGGAATAAAATCAGGGTGGTGTTCTGTCGCACCGATCTGAACACCGTGGCCAGATGCCGGCTATAAAGAACCTCCTGAGGCCGACGCAACCCATCAACAACGCAAGCCAACAAAGAGGGAATCAACAGCACACCGACTACCACCAATGTCCAAAACCAGGGCTGTGAAAACAAAAACCAGCCGCACAATAGCAGCAGCATAAACACAACAGGAATCAGACTGCGACGAAGGTTATCCAACACTTTCCACTGCGATAACCACGACAGCGGATTGCGCTCCCGTCGTCCATCGAATCCCGGAACCCTGGGCAATAACCAATCGGCTATTTGCCAGTCACCGCGAATCCAACGCTGCTGCCGCGCAACATCAGTCTGATAGCGGGCGGGATATTCCTCATACAGATGAACATCGCTCAGCAGCCCAGAACGCGCATAGCAACCCTCAAGTAAATCATGACTGAGAATCCGGTTTTCAGGAAAGCGTTGGTCGAGCGCGCATTCAAAGGCATCAATATCGTAAATACCCTTGCCAATAAAGGACCCCTCGGCAAATAAGTCTTGATAAATATCCGAGACTGAACGGGTATAGGGATCAATACCGGGTTCATTGCCACAGAGTTGCGCATAGCGAGAGCGGTTTGCCCCCGACAAACTGGCGGCCATACGCGGCTGAAGAATGCCATAGCCACCTACGACGCGCCGGCAACAGTCATCATAACGTGGCTGGTTGAGAGGGTGTGCCATGGTAGCGATGAACTGCTGCGCGGAATCTCGAGGCAGCTCGGTATCGGTATCCAGAGTGATGACGTACTTAACATCTGACAGCTCGGCCCTATTGCCGATCGTCACATTGAAGCGATCCCAGCCGCCGCCCCGCAGAGCGTGATTGAGTTCGGCCAGCTTGCCACGCTTGCGCTCGTAGCCCATCCACTTATTTTCTTTCGGATTCCAGCGGCGAGGGCGGTGTAATAAAAAAAAGTGGTCGCCAGTCTGGTATTTCTCATTGAGCTTTTCGATACCGCGACTGGCCAACACTAACAGCGGTTCATCCGTCGGCAGAGTCTCGACATCAGCATCACAAAAATCCGACAGCAGTGCAAAATGCAGATAGGGATCACGGCATCCCAGAAAACGCACTTCGAGGGCCTCAAGGAGATCCGAAACACCCCGCGCGCTACTGAGCAAGGTAGGAATAACCACCAGGGTGCGCTTCTCCGGTGGTAACCCTTTCGAGTAATCCATGCGCGGCAATAATTGCGGCCTCACCAATAAGGTCACTAACCAGTTTACCAGCGCCGACGCCAACTGGCTGAACGCCAATATCACCAAGGTCGACAGCAGTATAAATTGCCAAGCGACCATACTTTCACGATACGCTGGTATCAGCAGTGCACCGCTAAATATCATTGTCAATAATGTGATGGAGCCGAGGTACACCACTAACGGCGCACGGCGAAGCCAACGACTGATCCGCTCCACACGGGTCAGCTTCACGCCTAGCACCGTTTCTAATGTGGGCCGCCCTTGATCTATCAAGTAGTAACCCACATGAGCGGTATGATCATGATGACCGTTTTGCACAGCCCCTGATTTCGCAAGATCGATCGCCACCTCCGCCACATGAATTTCAGCCTGTCCCAAGGACGAGTCGAAACCTGGGCTGCGTTTGGCCAGAATATCGATGACTTGCCGGTAGCGATCGCGGGAAGCAAAATCCATCGCGGAATACACTGTACCGCAATTATCCTCGCACATGTCCCGACACAGTACCCGTTCGACCAGACTCATGTCCTCGATAAATTCACGCCACTCCATTGCTCCCAAAAAGCGCAAACTGCCTATGGTATTACTGACAGAAGCCTGATCGGCCGCCTGCTGTTGAGTTTCTGAAAGTACCAGCTGTTCGATGGTCAAACTCGATTCAGCCAATCGCTGCCTGATCCAGGTTAATGGCAGAGCCAGAGCCGATCCGTGCCCCTGAAGACAACGCTCCAGCTCCGCCACAAATGAACTCACCATCGGCGGGGCTGAACGGGCCATGTCAGCAATCACTAAAATCAGACTTTTGGGGTCACTTTCAGCGATTTCCAGCATTCTGTTAGCCCACTCCTGGGCCAGGTTGACATTCACTCTGGCCGCAGCAATGCGCACACTGACGCGTCGTAAATTCTCAATCATCGCTAGCCGCAGCATGATGGGGATTGCCCACAGCTCACCTAACATCAATGGTGTAACGGTTTGATAGGCAGCAACAAACAGCGTTAACGCCTCGCGATCAACACGGCCGTCGCCATGAGAGATAACCTCTAAAGCCAGATCATAGACACGCGGCAAGCCTGCAGAAGGTCCTTCTACCAACCGCGGCAACTCACGACTGTAATCCTTTGGTAAATGCCGTCTTGCGATACGCACTTGTTCATCAATCAAGTAAAAGTTATCCAGCAACCATTCCCCAGCAGGAACTATCCGCAATTTGTTCTTTACCGCGGCGGTTAACAGTGAATGCGTTTCAATTAAGCGGCGCTCATTGTCATCGAGACGTGACAGCAAGCGATCTAAATGTTCCGATTCACCCAAGGTATGTTTCAACGCCAAATATTTTCCGTGCTGCTCCATTTGTTCAGCGCAAAACAGCTCATCACGTAGCGGCATTTCCTCGACTTCTGCATCCAGCTTTACGCCTTTACCATTCAAACGCCTGATGAAATCCGTGCCTTTTGAAATATGGCCATTGAATACCTTGCTAAAATTTTTCAGTGACATTTGATTCATCAATATCGATAATCCATTGTACTGCTGGCTTTGCCAACGTGAATTTCACTGCTTTCAACCGCTTACTGATATATCTCTATACACTTAACGTTTATAAGGCACGCTTCCTTAATCACAAAAAAAACTGTCAAACTGAACTTGATCAGACGATTCAAGGCCCGCAAGAATCCCCCCAGCTCGGACGATGGCGATTCGAAGACATTAGAAACAATGGCGGCTGAATAGAGAAGTCACTGATATTCAAAAAATAAACTGGGCTTATCAAATCAGCACGGAGAAAAGGTAATATCTAGAGTGAAATAGTATCTAGAATTGACGCTTTAGGTCTGTGCGGTAACGTACGCTTCCCCGAATAGGCATGGACTGCCGCCCTGTCGCTCGGATGTGAGAGCGGCAGACACTTGCAGAAATCGATAGCGCTCAGAATTAAGAAATATTTCGGAGGTTGATGGGCTGTAAGTTTTACGCTAAGGGTTAAGTTATGACCATTGTCGAGATAAAACATACCCGACCATGCCCTAGTCAGAAGAGCTGGGCTTTTGATATGACTCGGTATGATAAGAATACCGGTGATAATCATTTGATTTACGCAGTTTCAAGTAATAACTGCATTGACTACGGCGCCAACAACAAATCAATCTGCCCTAGCCGCTGACTAAACAGCCATGTTCCCTCAACCCACTGCAGTTTGTCGTTAAACGTGCCAATAAGGTGAGACGGAGTAGCAACGGAGTCAGCCTCATCGTTCGCTGCGGCATACAAGATGATATAGCTGGTGCATGACCTTCGGTTGGACTCACAACATCTATAACGATATTCGAGGTGATATGACGACTAAGCCTGCGCGGGCAACGCGAGCGCCCGTGGAATGGCCCGCCAGTGCAAATGTGACCGGAGCCTCCGCCAACACACGTTGCGCCATTGCAATATGGTTCTCGCATCCACGAAAGTCGAGGGCATGAACCTCAGTCAGATCTTGCAGGGCATCAAACTGTGCACGCCAAACACGTTCGTCACATAACAGTCCAGCCAGAAGATACAGGCTTTGCTTCATTTACAATCTCCTAATAATGCTGCCAAAAAGTGCGTAGATCGTGCACCTAAAGTAACATCACGTGCTCCATCTCGCCATCCAGCGCGCTAATATCCATGGCACAGAGACGGTATTCCCCACGATAGCCAGCGGACAATATCTGCACTCCCGCATTTCTCAGCACATCTCTGGAACACGTCAGGTTTTCAGAAAGTCCTCATAGGTTTCGCCACGCTTGATCGCGTAAACTTGCATATTGCTCAAATCAATTTCATCCATACCAACTACTTGCGGATTCACTTGAGAGTCCTCAGTTAATTAAAGAGTTATCTTGATCCGATGGATTGATCACCTCATAGAGCACGGCCGTCATGGCCGTGGTCGTGGCGAGGTAATAGTTTTGATGCACATTGTGCCAAGGGCCCTCGACGGCACCTCGCATCGCCAGCCACATGATCTGCTCAAAACTCTCAGACCCTCCCAATCGCACGTAGTCGGCTTGTGTCATACGCGTCAGAGCCTGAGGATCGTGTTGCAGTAACTCAAGAAATTCCATATCCCAGTCGGTGTTATTAAAGCCAGCGAGTTCGACGTGTATCTGATGCGAAAGTCCGCCCGTAACGACGACCACAACGTTCAGAACCTCGGGGTAGGACTCCACAGCCCGACGCACGGCCTGGCCGGCTCGTGAGGCCAAAGGAGCGGTAAGGGAGCCGCGCACCCGTGATCGATCGGCTTGTCCTGGAAGACAGTGATGTCGAACAGAAGACCTAGAAAGATTTCAGTAAAGGTCTACCAGATAGATCTGAACTGATCAGTGCTCCAATGAGTAATAACCGGTAGAAGTATTGCTTCGCAGTTAGCGCCTTATCAAGCCCCATCCTCTTCAATTCATCGTCAAACACTAATGCATCATTACGGTTTTTCCAGCCTTTGGCCAACAATTTAACCAATCCCTTCCGGTTGGGGTTGATTTGTTTTAACAGTTTAAGTGCGATTGCCAACGTCATCTCTTCTCTGGTGAAATCCGACCCCATAGGGTAGTGAGGGAGATGACTGCTCAGAGATTCTTTACGTAGAGAATGATGCACAGCCTCGGGAAAATTGTTGCAGAAGGCCTCAGGAACTTCATAATCAATTTCAATTTTTCCTGCTGCTTTTGCCATTTTTAACAATTCTGGTTGGAACCTTGAATCGGCAATGCACAACATCCTCGAAATTACCTCACGGTCTGACACGCCTCTCAGATCCGCCATACCGTACTCCGTAATCACAATATCACGAAGATGACGGGGAATTGTTACATGTGGGTAGTCCCAAACAATATTGGATTGTGTCTTCCCTTTCGCTGTACGTGTGCTATGCAAACAAATGATTGAGCGCGAGTTTGGCAATTCGTGAGCTTGAGCAACAAAATTATACTGCCCACCAACACCGCTCACGATTTTATAGTCTTTTAATCCGTCGGAAATGATGGCTCCTGTTAATGTGGCCATCATTCCGGTATTGATAAATCGCGAATCACGTCGCTGAACTCGTTTTAATGCCTCATTACCATAAAGATGATTTGTGTAGCTCACCGGGCACATATTCAGCCCATCACGTGAGTCGTTATCAAGATCACGTAACTGCTGGTAAAAGTTTTCAGAACCTATAAAAAAACCAGCGTGACAGTAGTGTCCGCTTCCCAGTGGTTGGCCGATGTTTTCATCACACAAAGCAGCCACTGTTTGCGGGTTTTGATCACTCTCCGGTAACACTGTATTTGTGTGACTGACGATGTCGCCATCTTGCCAGTAAAGACCTTCAGGAATACAATGCAATGCCTTTAACAATTGAAAATCATCCACTGACAAAGGCGCCTTAATAACCCTTTTTTGAAAGAGTATATTGATCAGCTCAGGGCTGATTTCTGGTTGAATGACATCATGATCGAGTAGAGACTGTAATTCATCACTTGGATAAACCTTGCGGGTAAGAACAGAATGTTTCCGTAAATAGAGAAGCCCCTCTACATACATTTCGGTATTGGCATAAATGCCTTGTTCAAACGTATTCTTTTCCAACTCCAGGCGTGGGCGAATATCAGCATGTCCGGAATGTATCAGTATGTTCAATAGCCTTTGATAATTTTGATTATCATGCTGGCGCATCGCCAGCATAAAGGCGATGGCATCCCCCATGGAACCAATACCAATCTGTATTGTGCCGCCATCTTTAATCAGCGTGCTGGCGTGAGCGGCAATAGCATAATCCGATAATCCTACCGGAGCCTGGGGAATAGCAAAGAGAGGAAAATTGCCATGGTCATTTTGTTGAGAGTTATCGCCGGTAATTAACAGATCGAAAAAAGTTTCGCTAATCTCAGCCTCGCCGTGTAAATACGGCAGCTTCCTGTTTACTTGAGCTATAGTGAAAACCTTCTTGTCTACCGCTTTCAAGGCTTTTACCAAATCAATAGTCACATCCGGGTTACAGCTTAAGCTGTAGTATCGGCGCCCGTCCGGATTGGGAGCGACTTGATGGGCGATAACATTAACACCAAGGTCTACCAGGTCACGTACGGCATGCGTATAGTTGCTGTTTAAAAATTCGCATTGGGCAGAGGTATTGCCTAAAAGTTGACCTGGATTTAAGAAAAACTCAGAAACTTTAACGTTGGTTGGTAAACTGTTGTCCCGTCTGGAAATGGCGTATTCTAATTCTGGGTAGTCGGCATAAATACGGTGAACAAAGGGCTGTAAAAACCTTGAGGATAACTCGTCCTTGGCCCGTGGAAATTCCAGTGTGAGCGCAGTCACAATGTGTAATGTTATGGCTGGATCCGATTGGGCTCTTTTGAATATCCCGTTTGCAAAGTGATTAGCTTTTCCCAACCCCAGGGGTAGTGCCATTACAATGTTTTTACCGACCGAATCAATCAGGTGGTCAATTCCAGCTTCAATACTTTGCAAATAATGAGTCATTATGAAATTAGTCTGTCTCCAAGCCATTTTTCGTGCCAAATGCCACTTAACGTCTGATCATTAGTGGCCGAGCATGGCAGCCCTGGAGCAGATCGGTATTCTCTAGATGGCATTGACCGGTAAATGAGACCCCAACCATAGCATAACGCTGAGTGACTGTGGGTGTTTGACCTGCTTTAGTATCTTTTGGGGAAATTAGGGTGCCTGTAATCAAATGAAAGCCCGGGATATAAAAATCAAGGACAGTCATTATTCATATTTGACCTCTGTTTAGGCTTTTGGTCAATTAATTCTGATTACGCTTGAGAATTTGGTGAAATCCAAAAGAACTAGGATGAAATTTTCAAAGTCTTTTTTTGGAAGTGCCTGTCTAGGACTTGTTCTGCTAACTCACCACCGTGATTCACGGTCTTTTTATATCGACAAAATATGCTACTCGATACGCAATATCTTGCACGCTTTGGAAATATTGCTTATTCATCCGCCACATTGGGCAGTCTGCGTTTGTCTTTTATGATCCAAAGACTACTATCTAGTATTAGGATTATCTGTTGGTTTCTGTTGATCTAAAGGTTTCTTCACCTTCAATCAAAATCGATAACTCTTTATTTTTCAAAAAAAGATGTCTCAGATATGCTCCTAACTCACTCAGCCTAGGTGGTGGGAAATGCCTGTCTAGGACTTGTTCTAACAGGACTTTATGCACGCTAAAGACATCGACATCAGCGAGTTGGAAGATAAGTCTTTCTGGTTGAGGTTTGGTGATAATTTGTCTCATCTGGCAGCGCCAGTATTGTAGTGATTAATTTTAAAACTCGTAGCAGGTAAATGTGGCGTTCTTCATTTTATTCCTACACATGCTGGGATGTATTAGCGCGGTTCATGCCGTGCTATATACCCGAACTGAGCAGGGTGCCATTGCCTGGAGCATCTCCCTTATCAGTTTTCCATACATCGCACTCCCGCTTTACTGGTTTCTGGGACGCAATCGTTTCAAAGGATATGTCAGCGCCCGTAAGCTCTCGCAGCAACTGGGCGTTGATGTGTTGCTAGACAGGCGCGAGACATTAGCGCCCTATATTCTAAACAAAGACCAACTGGATCCCGCGACACTGGCCGCCGAAAGACTGGCGGCACAACCAATGTTAGGCGGTAATGCCGTTGAACTTCTCGTCGATGGTGAAGCTACTTTTAATGATATTATTTCCGGAATATTTGCCGCGAAAGAATACATCCTGTTTCAGTTTTTTATTATCAAAGACGACGGGCTAGGCAGAAGAATTAAAGAATCGCTCAAACAGAAGGCCAGTGTGGGTATTCGAATTTATTTCCTTTATGATGAAGTCGGCAGTCATTCTCTGTCTGTTGGCTATCTGCAGGAATTGCGCGATGCCGGCATAAAAGTCGCACCTTTCAATACACGCAAGGGTCATGGTAACCGGTTCCAGTTAAATTTTAGGAATCATCGGAAGATTGTCGTTACCGATGGAAAAGTGTGCTGGATCGGCGGGCATAATGTCGGAGATGAATACCTTGGGCTCAATGCCAAATTCGGCCATTGGCGCGATACCCATGTTCGAATAGAAGGCCCTGCATCACTGGGTGCGCAGTTATCCTTTATTCAGGATTGGCACTGGGCCACAGAGACAATTCTCAATTTAAACTGGGATGTGCCTGATGTTGCACCGGGTAAAAGCGCTGCACTCATCCTGCCGACTGGACCGGCAGACGAACTCGAATCAGCCAGCCTAATGTTCACGCAAGCAATAAACAGTGCCAGAAGCAGGATCTGGATAGCAAGCCCGTATTTTATTCCGGATCGCTCAGTATTAAACGCCTTGCAACTGGCTGGTTTGAGGGGAGTGGATGTTCGAATCCTGATTCCTGAAATGCCTGATCATTATCTGGTTTATCTGGCGGGATTTTCTTACCTCGAAGAAGCAGGGCTTACCGGGGTCCGTTTTTTCCGTTACGCCGACGGGTTTCTACACGAAAAGGCCATGTTAATTGATGAGCGTGTCGCCACCATAGGTACGGCCAACTTTGACAATCGATCATTCAGACTCAATTTTGAAATTACAGCGGTGATCGCTGACGATCCTGTTTTTATCAATAAAGTGGAATTGATGTTTAACAACGATTTTCAGTCAGCACGTGAGGTTTCTTCAACGGAGCTCTATGAAAAACCCTGGTGGTTTCAGTTTGCAGTTAAATTCGCCAGACTTACCTCTCCAATCCAATAGTCGCTTCCAGGCTTTACTAATTCCTATTAATCTTTAAGGTCAAGGCTGCCATATAAATGGTCCACCATCTGGGAAGTGCCTGTCTAGGACTTGTGCCACCGAGGAGTTTCTGCGTCTGAAATATGGCTTTTTGACCTCTTTTTAGGCTTTTGGTCAATTAATTCTGATTACGCTTGAGAATTTGGTGAAATCCAAAAGAACTAGTATGGAATTCTCAAAGTCTTTTTGGGAAGTGCCTGTCTAGGTCTTCCGCAATTGCATTTTCGATATGCGTTTCTGTACTCAGCCTGGCCTGGGGATTCGCCTTCTTCGCTGCCATCAAGTTGACCGAGGACCATGTGCTGCAGCATCAGCTGAAGCGTGCCGCCGAAAGCTATCCCTCTTTGACGACCAACCTTCGCGGGTACGACGAGGTTGGTAGCTTGCCGGAATCAATTAGGGAGTGGGCGCAGACAACCCCTGATGAGGGATTGTACGAATTCAATGCCGAACAGTTACATGTCGCGATAATACCTACAGACAATGAACAGCGGCGCGCATTTGTGGTTTTCGACGTTGCCGGAATTGAGGCTGCCTCGTCCGAGGATTGGTGGTGGCTGCTCATTATCACCAGTGTTGTGGGCGCTCCCGGAGTTTTTGGTTTCGCTCTGGGAGTAGTAGTGATGCGGAGA
Organism: Pseudomaricurvus hydrocarbonicus; assembly: GCF_011602365.1. Taxonomy (GTDB): domain Bacteria; phylum Pseudomonadota; class Gammaproteobacteria; order Pseudomonadales; family Cellvibrionaceae; genus Pseudomaricurvus; species Pseudomaricurvus hydrocarbonicus. Next base: position 123,526 of record NZ_JAAONZ010000005.1, on the reverse strand, counting down.
GCCGTCGCCCCTGTAGTGCAACTCGCCAAAGTGGTCGCGGACATTGATCTGGAACATCTATCAGCCGGAGATCATAAGCGCATAGAGTCTAGCTGGTTCGGCGACGATGAGGTTGGCATGCTCGCTGGAACCATTGAAAAGACTCTTGAACGTATCAGCGCATTTGTTGCGAGAGAGCGCTACTTTACCGATTCAGCCAGCCATGAATTGCGCACGCCGATCACGGTGATAACAGGTGCACTCGAGCTGTTAGAACAAAGCGATCTGTCAGTAGCCGATCAGAAGGTGGTTGATCGGGTGAGGCGTGCGACGCTCGACATGAAGACCACGATTGAACTTTTCTTGTTCCTCGCTCGCGAAACCGACGACGGTTTGTATGGCAAACAGTTTTTGGTGATGCCGCTGGTGAACCAGGCTATAGAACAACAACGCCATTTACTGCGAGGCAAGTTCGTCGATGTTGAAATCGATCAGCTCGCAAAACCCACAGTATGCGGGCATCCACAAGCTTTTTCTATCGCGGTCAATAATCTGGTGCGAAATGCGTTCGAGCACACTCTCGCCGGGCAGGGACCGATCACGATTCTCATCAAAGAGCACGAGCTATTAGTCACCAATCAAGTGAGCAGTGACGCTGATGGTCGCCACACCCCGAGCGAGGCGTCGTCTCACGGATATGGCCTGGGTCTGGGTATTGTTCAACGGCTGTGTGAGCGCAATGGCTGGTCGTTTTCAATCCACGTTGATGCGGCGCGTGTTGCCGCCCGTCTTTCATGGTGAGGACAGTAGGTTCCCACCACAAACAAGAACTTTCAAACAACAACTGCTAAAAAGGAGTCACGCAACAGGTGGTGCATAGGGTAACTCGGGAACCTGCCGCCTACACCACAACCCACATCGAGGGCCTTGCCCGCCTTGGAGGTAAATTCAATAGCTTAGCGCACCTTTTTGAACAACCTATCACTGTGGAAAACAAGTCATTATTTTTAATGAGACCTCCGGGAGGGCTTCTATGCACTCAATGTTTCAGAAAATGGGCTTTAATTTCAGAAAGTACTACAGAAACTGGTGGCTATTGCTCGTAAAAATATTTTTTCAACGTCGCCAATTGCTTCTCATAATGACACCACCCACCCACCGACCGGCTGTGGATTTTGCTGCGTACCTGCGCCGCACTGGCTGTCGCTGCGGCGGTACGATTGCTCTCAAACGCCAAACATTCGGGTTCGAACTCCAGCTGTAAAAAATTCAACAGGCCACGGGTTGTATCTTCCTGCTCCGTCACCAGCGTCTCATAGTCGATCGTATGAAAACGTTCCGGCAGGTGCCTTTGCCAGTGCGCCATCAGCTCGCGATGCTGCTGGACATAACTGCCCAACTCCTCTAATTCGTAAGAGTAAAAGTAAGCCCCGGCAAAGAGTTGTTTGTATAGCGCCCAACAGTTATCCATAGGCTCGCGCTGCAGGCAGACGAATTGAGCCTCGGGGAAAGCTTTGGCCAATAAGCCGATGTAAAGGCTGTTGTGTGGCAGTTTGTCGACAAACCGCGGCTGGTCATTGCGCAGGTAGTGAATGGCCTGATAATAATGTTCAGCAAGCGGCTTCAGGTTTTGGTGAGCCACCGCTTCCAGCACCTCCACACTCAGCAGATCGCCAGATTGAAGCGCAGCCAGCCGTTTCGTCTGGATGGGAATGTGAGGCAACTCACCCAGAGATTGAACCCCGCTGTGATTGGTAATGATGCGCTCTACCAACGTGGTTCCAGAGCGCGGCAGGCCGACCACAAAGACGGGTCCTGTCGAGGCCAGATTCTGCTGAGTCGCGCCGTCATTGGAGAGGCTCGAAAACCACGATGAATCGAATGTGTGCCGTAATGACTGAAACAGTTGGCGATCGCTGGCGGGGTTGTAGTTCAGTCGCTGTCGCTGGGCTTTAGCCCCCCCATGAAAGTGTTGCCAGGCCTTATCCCATTGCCGCAGGTCTTCAAAGGCTTTACCCAGACTGTAGTGCAGAAAGATTTGACCCTGAGGATCTGTGTCCGGGCATTTTTCCAGAGCCGTCTGCAATGTACTGACCACATTAGCGTTAGCTGGCTCTAAGCGCGCTAACTGCCAATGAGCTTTGGGGTAATTAGGCTGCAGCTCCAGTGCGTGCAGCAGGTAGTTTTTGGCCCGTTGCCTGTGCCCTAGGAAGATCAGGCAACCGGCCGTATTCGACAGGTACGGTACGGAATCCGGAGACATCTCCAAACAGCGCTCGTACAAGGTCAGCGCCGTTTCCTGCAAACCGATATGGCTATAGACCGTGGCCAGCAGATCCAACAAGGTGGCAGACAAGGTATGGCACGCTGCGCTGTGCAGAATCCAGTCAGCCTGTTGTCGAGCCAAGCCATGCTCACCTTTATGCACAAGGCATCGCGCCAACTGAATACGGGCATCAAGACGAGAGGAATCGAGCTTCACCACAGTTTCAAACGCACGCAACGCAGCCCCCAAATGGCCGTGCTGCCCGGCCATCAACCCCATCACCATGTGAGCATCCACCTGTTGTGGATCAGCCGTTAATATCTTTTGACACAGCTGACTCGTCAACGGCCAATTGCGCGAGGCAAACGCTTGTCGCAAGGCGTGCAATTCAGAAGTCATGCTTTCGTGTCCTGTGGAGGCCCAGGGCTCTATACCGAAGCCGTTCAGTTTTCTACAGTGTAGGACACTGAGGCGCTGATTGGCACGCAGGAGTTCAGACGGTCATTTTACTGAGGGCAATAACAAGACGGCATTCGTGCAGAGCACACGGTCTATACCCGCCGCTAAGGGGATTCGTGAAAGGACTCCATAAAGTCGATGATTTCCTGCATGTCCTGACTGTGCCAGAAACTCAGAAACACCGACATGATCAGCAGTTGCGAACGGGCCCTTTCGCTGCTCTGGATGCGCTCATCGAGCCTATCTTTTGCCACAGCCAATTCCGGCGCGTGAAGCAGAATCAATTTCGGCGCATCCAGCATCCAGGCCAGCCCCATCATCCCGACATAGATTTTCAAATGTCGTTTTAGCTCACCAAGAATAATTTTTTCACCACCCGCCTGATGAAATTCATCCACGAACAAGGTCAGTAACTCATCCAAATGATCATGCCAGATGTTTAACTCTGCCGCGCTCAGGCAGCCCCAAATCGCCATAGCCACATTCATTTGGCACACATTTCCCCAGTCTATCAGGCCACATTGCAGTTGTTCCTTTTCATCGCGCCAGAACCAGGCATTGTCCACGTGTGCATTCCAGTGACACAAGGCGATCAATTCCGGTGAGCTCTGGAGGATCTGTTTGGCAACAGACTCCAATTTCTGGAAACGCGGCGCTTCTTCTGCCAAGCGCTCAAGAAAAGCATCGCTGCGGATAGGTTCCGGCAAAATCTGAGGGTAGGCATGACTGAACTCGGCGTATTGCCTGACACGGCGTAATATCTGTTCAGGCGTATAAGGCGCACGTTGACTGACCGACAATTTTTCCGGCTCAAAGGGAAAGTAAGTTTCAACTGTGTCGGCTAACTTTCCAGCCTTGTGTGTACCCGCCAAACGTGCCAGGGCGGTAATCAGTGCCCGGTAGTGCCCCAGGGGATCGGGCATTTCATAATCCAGACATTTGGGGTATTGGGGCTCTACCCCATTCTGATCATAAGGAATTCGCTGAGTAATGAGGATGCCGGTTCCGGACTCATGGTGGAAATCGGAGAAGTAACAAATCGGAACGGCCACGGGAAAACCTGGATCCCGAGATAACAAAGCAAATAATACTTCCAATTCCATCTGCACTTTTGCCGCATCTCTATGGTCATTGTCAAAGTCTCGGGAAAACTTCACAAACAGATCGCGATGTAAATGTGGCAAGGGGGTTTCATACTCAACCGAGAGCAGCACTTTTCGACCGGTGCTACCCCCCTCAATTTCGCGGCATTCGGTAATGGTCTTGATTCGATTATCGGCGGCTAGCACGCCGGTCAACTGGAAGGCCCTGGTCAGAAACGCCTCTCCCCCTTCCATCAGGGCAGCAGCGTGTGCCGGTATGTCCAATCCCAGTCTATCGCCGCGGATCCAATCGATTTTCATAGGTGTTCTCATCGCAGGTGAATAGTCACAGAACAACCTACCGCGAGAAAACTGCTTTGTACATCACTCTATCGGTACACTCTATTGATTACCTACGTACAGTCAGCCTGGCTAAGCAACTCAAAACAGATTGGGTTGACTCCCTGAGTACTGGTGTCATCGAAATAATTGCCACTCCTCTTGCGATGCGTAATAACCATTAATGTAGGTTACCCTCTGCATCGATAGAGAACTTTGATCCGCAATGATCTCATACCGTGTTTCAACCAATCTCGCCCCGGCATTGACATTATTTCGACGGGATTTTTCAATGAAGACAAAGTGATTATCGGCCACCATGTTCAAATCATAAATCCAGAAGCCATTGAGTAATTCGAGATTTTCCAGCCTCAGAACATTATCTTCGGCAAAGGTTTTTTCAGCATGGATATTGAGATTACCGGCAGAGTCCAGTTCGATATCCACCTCCAGGGTGGCGTCTTGATACTCCTCCCGGGGCTCTCCTACAGAACCTTTACAATCCTTGAAAATCAGATCACCCAGCCAATCGCCTTCCAGTTGACGAAACAGGTTTTCAAGTTGATTTTTTTCATCGACTGTCGGGATATACTCGTTTTCAAGCTCATAATACCCCTCGCCCAGAGCAATCAAATTTGGCGACTGTTCATTACAGCTATTGGCTGTCGCAGCAGGACTTAAAACCGCAACGCCTATTACAAATACAAAGATATAAATATTCTTTAAACTGGTTTCATTATTCATAATTCTTCCCAGCCTCACTGCATCGACCACAACTACATTAACTACTCAACCTCTACATTACTGAACTACTCATAAACTACTATAGCTATAATCACAGCCTCAACCACAACTGAAACTGCAATTACAACCGCTTTTCCATTTTTACATGGGGGATACCCTGTTCGGTATAGCCCTCCCCGACCATCGTATACCCCAGTTTTCGGTAGAACTCGACGGCCGTTTGCCGCGCGGACATTTCCATATGGGTGAAGCCACGCATTTTCAAGATGGCTTCTACAAAGTCAATCAGCCGGCTGCCCAATCCTCTACCCTGAAACACTTCAGACACGGCCATTTGCCGCAATTTTCCCACAGTGTCACCCGGCAGTGGTTTGACAACCACACAGGCGGCCAGCTCGGAATGTATAAAAACACCAAAATGAAATTGCCGGGCATCATCCTTGACATCGAGGCGGGTCAAAATCAGGTTTAAAGGAAAGCGAAGCACAGCCTCCCGAAGGATCAGGGTTTGTTTGTAATCCTCGGAATTGTAATTAATTTCTTTAATGATCATGGCCATCTTTACCTGAAAACCTGTCTCTGCCGTCTCAGTTTAGGTTCAGGGTTTCTGACCTGTAAAAGCGAAAGACCCCATAAACCCTGCTTTAACCTTGCCTGACATGCTATTCCCTTCCACCTTGCCCGTAAATTTCAAAGTCATTTTCATCGGCTTACTGATCTTGTTAATCCAGGTCACATCGCCGGTTGCAGGATTGTAGGCGATTTCTTCAATGACCGTAGTGGTGCCTTCGCCGGTTTGTTCGCCTCCCAATACACCGTCTGTCGTGGTTAAAGCCAGGCTGCTGTCCATGGGGCCCGTTGGACCTTTGACGGTCACCACCCACTCACCATCCAGAGTCGCGGGGGCCGACGCTGAGGAGGCGGCATTCTGCTGTGCCTGTTGCACCGCCCGATCCTTGATCGTCTGGGCACCACGGGCATTCACATACGCGGGCAATGTGTCCCAGCCACGCACGGTCGAGGTTGACAACAATTTGGCATGCTCCATGTCCACGTCCCAATCTGGAATACGCTTCAATAACTCCTCAAACACCACCCGGCCTTCCAGCCGTGCCAACACATTACCGATGCACGTATGAATACCATAACCAAAAGTCACATGAGAAGGAGTTCTACCGCGATACAGATCAAAATGATCCGGGTTGGGGAAAATGCGCTCATCGTGATTAGCCGATCCCACAAGGAACAAGATCGCACTCCCGGCCGGTACCGTCTGTCCCTGAATTTCAACGTCTTTTGCAACATATCGGGCGACATGGGGACCCGGTGGTTCCAGCCTCAGCACCTCCTCAATCGCGTCGGGAATTAACGAAGGGCTTTTCACCAATTCCCGCCGCTGCTTCGGATGCTCCGCCAGCGCCTTCGCCACCCAGCCGATCAACCGGTTGGTAGTCTCATTACCCGCTCCGGCGAGAACATTAAAAAACGTCACCAGTTCTTCTCGTGTCAGCTTGCGCAGGGTTCCGGTCTCATCCGTAAACTCAACATTTATCAGCTCTGTGGTGACATCATCACCCGGGTTCTTCTCTCGCCAATCAATGTATTTATCAAAGCTTTGCTCCAGTTGCAGCCCCTCGCCATAATCCAGCGGTTTACCTTCTTCGGTGCGCATTTTGGAGTCGGTAATTTCCCGAACAGATTGAAAGTCAGACTCTGGGATACCCATCAACATGCCGATCACCCGCATGGGCAGTTCACGTCCCACATCGTGAATAAAATCGAACTCATCTCGCTCTACCAGAGGGTCCAGCACCTGAGCCGCCAATTTTCTTACCATCGGTTCCAAATTCATCATTCTTCGCGGGGTAAACAAACGCTGGGCAATTTGACGGTACATGGTGTGACGGGGCTTATCTTCAAAGATAAACGTCCCGGCAGGCATCTGGATATTCTGTTGGATCATTTCCAGAATACCGCCACGAGACGAGATAAACGTTTCATGATCACCCAGCCCCTTGCGCACATCTTCATACCGGCTTACGGCATAAAAGTCGTATTTCTTGTTGTAATACAGAGGTGCCTCTTGCCGTAAACGTTGGTACACCGGGTAGGGTTGTTCCACAATTTCCCGTGAATACGGATCGTAATAAACCTCGCTGCTTTCCATACTGTTGCCTTTGTTATAGTCAGCCCCTGTTCATCAATTGTCCCGTTAATTATCAGGAATGAATCACAGGAACAGGTTGCTATGACCGAGCGCTTTCTTTTGATGACAAGGATTTTAACGTGTGAAAAGAATCGCCCTGAATGACGTGCCGGGTATTCGATACACCAATGATAATAGCCCCCACTTCAAATTAGTGTCAACATCCTGACATCAATTCAACTTTTCGCTATACTAAGCGGCCAATGATCCAATTAGCCGCCACAGGGCTGCCGGATGATTGTCATGCACCACAAGCAAAACCCGGATTCGTGAAACAAAAGGTTATCCATGACGCCACCTGATAAACTCAGCACCTCGGACCTCGATGCACCCGGTGCTACGAAAAACACAGTAAAACGCCGACGCTATAATAGCCCACTGCGAGAGCAACAGATGGCGAAAACCCGTCAAAACCTCATCCAGGCGGGAGTGGAGCTGGTGCACGAATTTCCCGATTGGGACTGGAACAATCTGACTTTCCGGGCTGTCGGCAAACGCGCCGGTGTCAGCGAGAGAACCGCTTATCGACATTTTGCGACAGAGCGTCAGCTGCGTGATGCTGTGATGGAAGAGCTGGTCAAAGATTCCGGTATTCGTCTGGAGGAACTGGAGCTGGACAACTTCAGCGATGTGACAGCGCGTATTTTCTCAATCCAGTCGTCGTTTGCGGTGACACCGAAAACGGTAGAAGACCCAACCCTTGCAACGATGGATCAACAGCGACGGGAAGCCCTGCACCAAGCGGTTATTCGCGCCACGCCCTCCTGGCAGCAGCAGGACCAGGAAACTGTGGCTGCCACCCTGGATATTCTCTGGAATCTGCCGTCCTTCGAACGCTTGATTGCGGCATGGGATTTCGAGCCAGAGCGAGCATCAGACACCATTCTTTGGGTCATTGCGCTGATCAAAGAAGCGGTTCAGAAAGGTAATAAACCCAGTGAATACTGTCGTGAGTAATTACGACTGCTGGTACGGGCTGCTGGTTGCTTTCTAGTAGCTTTCTAGTAGCTGTCTAGTTGCTCCGGCCAGCTCCGCTGACTGCGGCCCCAAAGAAGCCTGGCCCACTCTTCGACAGCTCTCTCAGGCATTCAATCCCACCCCAACAAAAGCAACGCCATGCCTGGGCCGCTACTACTGACAGCTACCCCGCACTCCCACCGCCATCTGATCATTCATTGGCCTAACCAAGCTTTACCTTTCGATGATATACAACACTGATGTCCAATGATAAGGTTTAGCGATAATATAACCGCGGTCGCAGACACCGCGGTCACAATAAACCTACCGCCGTTCTGCAGCAGAGCTGATCCGTTCTTGATGACTCTCACTCTGGCTGCCATAAGGATTATTCAATGTCAGGCATGTCTCCGGCCCAGCTGTCCCCCTATCCTGCCCCTTCCGTAGCCTGGCGAGCCACTATCATATTATCCCTGCTGTACTGGCTGTCGATTCTGGACCGTTTCATTATCGCGTTGTTGGTAGATCCCATTAAACGGGACCTTGGCTTAACGGATATGCAATTCGGCCTGTTACAGGGTGTAGCCTTTACCATTACCTTTGCAGCCTTCGGACTGCTGGCCGGCGCGCTAGCCGATCGCTTCAGCCGTCGCTGGATTATCTTTGCCAGTGTGTCGATCTGGTCCCTGGCTACCGCCGCCTGCGGCCTGGCCCAGAATTTTTTCCAGTTGCTGTTTGCCCGGGTGGGCGTGGGAGCCGGCGAAGCGGGGCTCAACCCCAACGCCAACTCCATGCTCGCCGACCTGTTCCCCAGAGATCGACTGACATCCGCCATGGCGGTCTACACCATCGGAGCCACTATTGGCTCAGGCATGGCTTACCTGCTGGGCGGCATGATTGTCGATCTGGTCAGCAATTCCAATCCGATTGCCTTGCCCTACATCGGTGAACTGCGTCCCTGGCAATCCGTATTCCTGATTGTCGGGATTCCCGGAGCATTTATGTCGCTGCTGATATTTACCATCCCGGAACCTGTACGTCGGGGAAAATTGAGCACTGCGGAGGCCGCCAAACGTAAACACCTGCTCAGCTCTTATGCAGAGTTATTGAAATTCATGCGGCCTCGCTGGAAGTTTTTTACCTGCCATTATATGGGGTTTGCCATTGCGTCGATTGTGTTGACTAGTGGCGCCATGTGGTATCCCGCCCACATGGGCAGAAGTTTTGGCTGGGACGCCAGCACCATCGGCCTGAACCTTGGATTGACTTTAATTGTTGCCGGCGTCACCGGAAAATTACTCAGTGGCTTCATCATGGACACGATGTACCGCCGCGGTTACCGCGATGCCCAGCTGCGCTGGTACACAGGCTGCCTGCTCGTCGCAGCACCCATTGGTATTTTAGCCACCACCAGTGATAACCCCTGGGTGTTTTTAGGTGGCATTGGTGTCTTTCTTATTTTGCTGGCGCCCCTGCCGGCTTGCTACAGCACCGCCCTGAACCTGGTTACACCCAATCAACTGCGCGGCACCGGCATTGCATTCTTTGCCGTCACCGGCGGCCTGATTGGTATGGCAGCGGGGCCTATTGTCGTAGCGGCTATTTCAGATTATCTGTTCGGCTCAAACCTGGGGATGGCGATGGCTGCCACCATCGGCGTTTGCAGCCCGCTGGCAGCGCTGTTTCTGTTTCTGGGTTGTCGCCCTATGCGCGAAGCGGTTAATGAAGCAGAAAGCTGGTCAGGCAACCCTGTAACCGTCAATTAACAGGATTGCCTAAATGTAAAAAGGGAGCTGGCTTTCGCTGGCTCCCTTTTTCTGACACGCTTTTGATTGCGTCGAATCTTACACTTTACTCGACAGCTGTCCATTCAAGGCTATTGCGTCACTGCCGCCAAACGCTCTGTTGCCATTTGTCGAATGTCGCTGGCTTTGACTTTTTCATTACCGGTAAGAGAAAATTCGTCTTCAGCAAAGAACAACACTTTCCGCGGGACTTTAAAACTGGCCAACTTCTGCTTGAGAAAGGCAATCATTTCTTCCTCATCCAGGGTTGCACCGTCAACCGGCACAATACAGGCCACCACCATTTCACTGAGGGTCTCGTGAGGTACACCAACGGTTTGCGAGCGCTTAACGCCGGGATAATTTCCAATGACCGTATCAACTTCTTCCGGTGACACATTGGCTCCGCCGGTTTTGATGATGTCATTCAGGCGCCCTTCCCAAAACAGGTGGCCGTTTTCATCAATATAACCGCCATCGCCGGTACGGTAATAACCGTCTTCATCAAAAGTCTCTTCTGGAGATTTGCCCAGATACCCTTTCATTAAGGTCGGGCCTTTGATACAAACCTCACCACGCTCGCCCATAGGCACAATGTTTCCAATGAGAGGATCGACAATCTTCATAATATTGCCTGGTAACAAAGCACCGAAATTGCGTGGGTCTTCATTGGCCGGATCTCCCAGCACAAACGAACTCAGAATACTCATGGTCTCGGTGGTGCCAAACGCATTGGGCATTTCCCACGTCGACGTGACCGTAGGGTGCTCCATAATCAGTTCACCCTTGGTGATCTGACGAAGACTGCTGAGATCCGCCTGTGCCCAACGAGGACTTGCCTGCATACGTGCCCACTGGTGGGGCCGACCATTCATCAAGCTCACTTTTTCTTTTTCAATTAACGCTAAGGCTTCGTCGGCATCAAACAATGGTTGCAAAATTATTGCACCACCGGTGGATAACGCCGTCCCCACAATAATCGATACCGGCCCTGACCAGAAGAAACCATTACCGGTCCAGCTGCGCGCTGGCTGATCCAGTCTCCACAAACGTTTCCAGCGCCAATACTGAATCGTGAACGCCTGTTGAGAATGTAAAATACCCTTCGGCAGACTGGTGGTACCTGATGAAAAAAACAGGGCGCCGGCATCCGATGGATGCACTTTTGCCGCTCTCGCCTCTACCACTTCGGTTGAAATCAATTCGGCAGTTTGTAAAAACGAGTCCCAGGATTCAATCGCTTCGATTGCAAAGACATCGCATTCAGCATTGCCCGTTTTAGTCACGCCATCCAGATACACCAGACGTTTTAAAAACGGAAAATTCTCAGAAGACATCGTCCCGGCTTTTGCGGATAAAATTGCCGGTTCAAGTTCTGTCAGCATCGCCGCAAAATCTTTTTTCAACACTTGGTCTTCAAACAGTAACACCGACACATCCGAGACACTCAGTAAATGCTTCATTTCATCCGGAGTTGAAAACGTACTGAATACGACAGACACGCCACCGGCAAGGGCCGCACCAAACATGGCACTTAGGTATTCAGCCCGGTTGGTCATTAAAATACCCACGCGAGTATCTTTAGTGACACCATTGGCAATCAATGCTTTCGCAACCCGAACGGATTCGTTCCACAAATCCTGATAGCTCCAGCGCAGAACATCGCCGGTGTGAGCACCATCAGAGGAGTTTTTCCCATAGTGCATGACAACAGCTTCGCTCGCCGCGTAGCGTTGCGTGACTTCCCGAAGATACCCCGGAATTGAGAGTGCTCCAATGCCTTCCTCTTCACTGAGAGGCATGGCGTGGAACAAAGAGAGTGGTTGTGCTTTTATCATTATTGTCTCTGTGCCTCTTGTTGCAAAGGCTGTTGATATAGACTCAAGTTAAAAATTATTTTTGAACATTGCTCTGAAAAACTGACGCCAGCCAACCGTTGAGTTGGTCTTGTGTTGAACAGACTCTGCATTCACAGGCCCTGCAGAGCAGCAGGAATCCTGCACAGCGTTATGCAAGATGGATAACGCTGTGCAGCGGGTTATCGAATCAGCAGTGGGGGCTGATCAATAAGGCAGTTCGATTTCAGCAATGGCACTGAGAATGACGTCGCCATCCTGAGTCGTCTGCTTTACTTTCACCTGTACCACTGGCATGCCATAGGCTGACTGCTCAATTTTGTCGATCACCTCACCGTCAATGTAGGTTATATCCCCTTCAAAGGCTGGCATGCGGAACTGAGACTTCGAATGCCAGATGTAGCCTTCATGACCGGCCCAATAGGCCATGTAGTCGTGGAACCAGGCACTCATGGAAGCACCGTAACCGTAGGCACCTCCCATACCAATTTTTTCAGCCTTATCCTGGTTGATGTGACCACTGGACGGCCCGTGATAAAGACCGTCTTTCTGACGCGGATCAATCAGACCGGCTTCGTGATCGTAGGTCATGTTTTCTGAAAATCCGGCATCTTCTTTGGCGGGATCGTAAACCCCTTCCGGTGCATTCCAGCGCCAGGTACCCCAGATATTCTGACGGTGAGCACGGCATTCCAGTGCAAAGGTCACCACGGAGTGTGGCCCTACCACACGCCGTCGCAATTTATCGCCAATCTGGACTTCTTCGAAATGCGGTGAAACCCCTTCACGGTTTGACAGGATCCAATCCATACGGGTGCGGGCGATTTCGTCCAGCTCCTCGGTCGTCCACTTTTTAGGCGTGCGCTGCTCTTTGTCGTACATACCGCGCTTCCTGGCTTCTTCTATCAGGTAACGGATGGCCGTTGAGCGCTCTTTAGCCACCAAAGAACCATTTTGGTTGCGATGCACCGTATCACCACGGGAGAAGACGGTGGGGCCGGCAAATTTTGTGTCAGCGATGTCATAGCCATCAAAACGACGCTTCTGGGTCAGCTTGTCGCCTGGGCGAACCGGGGTGCCGTAAAACCACCACTCTTCACCGCCAAAAATCAGGTGAGAGCCCGGGATATTCCCGACACAAGCCGGGTGACAACCATGGCCGTAGTCCATGGCCACTGTGAATGACTGAGGTGCCACAATGCCACCAAATTCGGATTCACGGGCAAACTCTTCGTTCCAGTGAATCGGGTTGGGGTAATCCATGGCCTGCACCCAACGGCGAATATCGGTGGCATTACAGGGATCCCATAACTCGGCAAAGATCACCGGTTTGCCGACCCACTTGTCGACATCACTCATATCCAAAGTCACCGGATTTTCGTTCTCAACAGCAGCAGACATGTGGCCTCACTCCTTTCAATTATTATTAAAATTCATACGATAACGGGTTGATTGGCAAAATAGTAAGCGACTTGCCTACCGAGGTCTCCGCACTTTACGCGGCGTTATATACACTTTGCGCAAGCGGGTTTGGCGATGCCCCGAATACTCTTTACGCCGTAATTATATACGCCGGCAGGCGCTTAGAGGTGTAGATTTAAGGGAAGATGACGGAACTGATCTACGACCAGGCAGGAAGGTAAATCAGACACAAAAATGCCCGAATTCATGCAAATCCGGGCATCTCTGCGAGTTTTGGCCAATCAGGAGTGAGTGATCCACTCCCAATCCGTTATTGAGTCTTAACGACCACCCGCTCCCTTACTCATGGCTTCCATCACCTCATCCAGGTTGAACGAGGCGGGTTTCTGCCGTGGAGGGTACTTTTTGAAAGTTTCTATCATCTTGCCAGCGATCTGCTGTGACGGTACCACCATCCACTGCAGCTGCGCTTCCATCCACTCGTAGTATGTATTGGAATTTTTCTGGGCCCGCTCGAACGGATCCATACGCAGATCAAACACTAATGGCGCGCGCAGACTCACAAAAGGCTCCATCCAAACACGGAACGTGTGCGCTGTTTGCTCCTTGAACACCAACTTCCAGCGGTCATAGCGCATGGCCACTAACTGTCCGTCGTCATTCCAGTAGAAGAACTCCTTGCGTGGCCACTCACCCGCATCCGGTTTACCGGTAATATGCGGCAAAAGATTGTAGCCATCCAGATAAACGTTGTAGTTGGTGCCGGCCGCCCGATAGCCTTTAAGCAACTTAGCCTTGATGTCGGGCTCCCCAGCTGCAGCCATTAAGGTAGGCACCCAGTCGTTGTGCGCGGCAATCTCGTTGGACACGGAGTCTGGCTTAATTTTACCCGGCCAGCGGATCATGAACGGCACCCGATATCCACCTTCCCAATTGGTGTTCTTCTCACCGCGAAACGGCGTGATACCACCGTCGGGCCACATGTTAAAGTGAGGGCCGTTGTCGGTGGTGTAGATCACGATGGTGTTATCGGCAATGCCCAGATTGTCGAGATGATCCAGCAACTGCCCGATCTCGAAATCGTGCTGCATCATGCCATCGGCGTATTCATTCAGGCCTGATTTACCCGCCCATTTGGGTGGCACATGGGTGACATAGTGCATACGGGTGGTGTTGAACCACAGGAAGAACGGCTTGTCAGCTTTGACCTGTTTATCCACCCAGGTGGTGGCCGCTTCCAGAAACTCGGTGTCGGCCGTTTCCATGCGCTTTTTGTTCAGCGGGCCGGTATCTTCGATTTTTCCGTCTTCAGTGCTGTGAATCACACCACGGGGTCCGAATTTTTTGCGAAACTCCGGGTCCTTCGGGTAATTGGGGTTCTCCGGTACCTCTTCGGCATTGAGGTGATAGAGGTTGCCGTAAAACTCATCAAAGCCGTGGTTGGTAGGCAAAAACTCGTCACGGTCCCCCAAATGGTTTTTACCAAACTGGCCACTGACGTACCCCAGTGGCTTCAACAATTCAGCCAGGGTCGGGTCTTCCTTCTGGATACCCAGTTCCGCTCCGGGCGCTCCCACCTTGGTCATGCCCGTGCGCACCGGCATCTGTCCGGTAATGAACGCAGCGCGACCTGCGGTACAGGATTGTTCGGCATAATAATCGGTAAAGCGCATGCCCTCTTTGGCAATCCGATCAATATTCGGTGTCTTGTAGCCCATCATACCCGCGTTATTCACGGACAGGTTCCAGTATCCGACATCATCACCAAAAATCACCACAATATTGGGTTTGTCTGCAGCAAACGCCATCGGTCCCAACGCAATTGCTGATAACGCCAACAGTAAATTCCAGATCGAAACTTTCATACTATGTCCCTTAAGTTATCATCGGCGCCCCGATTAAACGCAGGTCGCACAATTCAGCGATACAGGACTTAGTGTAGATCGGTCTGATGGCTCTGCAAGAAAAACACCGGGTAAAGAGGCTCTTAACGCCAATCCGTTTGGGGAATCGCGACTGACACAAAAGCAGGAGTTACAGTGGCCATGTTTTCTGCAAGGTGGATACGACTTTGGCGGATAAGTCTTTTAAGCCAACCAAACAGATTCTGAAAAACTGGCGATTGGAGTGCACAGCTCAACATCTGTCATGTTTATGGCAGCTTACCGTCATGGCTGGTGTGACAGATTTTTCAACTCAATGACCACTGAGGTCTTCTTCTATTCCAGCGTTGCTTAATGACATTAATGCCCTAAGAGACCTAATTGAAACCTTGCATCAATTTACTCGCCTTTTTATACGAACTTATACGATTTATATGTAGTTATACGATTTATATGTAGTTATACGATTTATATGTAGTTATACGATGCGTTGATTCGGCGGTTTAATTCATCAGCCTGACAAGTGCTTGGCGACAGCACGGGCAATGACCAGCTCTTCATTGGTTGGTATGACCAGCACCCTCACCGGGCTTGTCTCGGCACTGATATCAAACGCATGTTTGACATTCAAAGAGCCATCAATGATGACTCCCAACCATTCCAGTTGTGCACAGATTCGCTCTCGCACTAACGCCTGATGTTCCCCAATGCCTCCCGTGAACACTAAGGCATCCAAGCCGCCCAATGCGACCGCCAGACCGCCCAATTCGCAGCGGACTCGATAGACAAAGTAATCCACCGCTTGCCGGGCGGCTGGGCTGTTCGACGAGATCAGTGTACGCATGTCATTGGAAAGGCCGGAAATACCCAGCAGACCGGACTCTTTATACAGGATGTTGGAGATTTGCCCGGACGACAGGCCCTCATTGTCCAACATGTAAAGGATCACCCCTGGGTCAATTTCCCCGCAGCGGGTGCCCATAGGCAAGCCATCAAGCGCACTGAATCCCATGGTTGACGCGATTGACTGCCCCCCCTTCAACCCACACATAGAGGCCCCATTCCCCAAATGCGCCACGATCACAGATCCGGACGATACTTCAGGCAGTGTCTGCGCCAGTGCATTGGCAATGTATTCGTAGCTCAAACCGTGAAACCCGTAACGACGCACGCCCTGCTCGTAATATCGACGCGGCAGTGCAAACACATCGTTGACAAAGGGGTGTTGGCGATGAAATGACGTGTCGAAACAGGCGATCTGTGGGACGGCCTTATAACTCATGCCGGCAGCTCGAATACCCCGAATATTGTGAGGTTCGTGCAGTGGCGCAAACGGCGTTAAATTCTCCAGGTCTGCCAAAACCTGCGCATCAATGAGCGTCGGATGGGTGTAATCTATCCCTCCGTGCACCACCCTATGCCCCACCGCGACGATGTGCGCATCCGGCAGGCAACGTCGGATTAGATCAAACACAGCGTCAAACGCTACCGCGTGAAATTGCCCGGAATGCAGCGTCATACGACAGTCATCGATAACCTGCTCATTTGCCCAGCGAGCCAATAACTGAGCATCATGTCCCAACTGCTCAACCTTCCCCGAGGCCACAAGATCCGGTTCCGGACCGCAAGTAAAAAGCGCAAATTTCACCGATGATGAACCCGCGTTCAAGGTCAGTATCAGCGACGGCATTAAACCAGACCCCGCTTGTCATCGGTCAGGCGCGCCTGGTGAATTGCAGCCACCGCGCAAGAGGCCAAACGGGACATGGCATCGTCCGCTCTGGATGTCAGTATGATCGGCACCGAGGCACCGAGCACCACGCCCGCCGCTTCGGCGCCAGCCATAAAGGTCAGTTGCTTTACCAGCATGTTGCCCGCGTCCAAGTCGGGAACCACCAGCACTTCTGCGTGGCCCGCCACCATGGATTTGATGCCTTTGGACCTGGCCGCAACCGGATCCACCGCATTATCCATGGCCAGTGGACCTTCCACCAAGCCACCCTTAATTTGCCCACGATCGGCCATCTTGGAGAGCAATGCGGCGTCCATGGATGAAACAATGGCCGGGTTCACCAGTTCCACCGCACTGAGCACACCCACTCTCGGAGTTTCGATTCCCATGGAGATCGCGAGGTCAATCGCGTTTTGTACGATGTCCACCTTGGTCATCAGGTCGGGCGCGATATTGATCGCGGCATCGGTCACCAGTAACGGATGAGCAACGCCCGGGACATCCATAACAAACGTGTGGGTAAAACGACGACCGCGGCGCAACCCTCCGGTTTTGCGCAAGGCCGCGCGCAACAGAATGTCCGTATGCAGGTGCCCCTTCATGATGGTCCCGGCCCTACCCGCTGTCACCAGATCAACACCCGCGATCGCGGCCGCCGCTTCACCCTCTGCGTGGACCATTTCAAATTCAGAAATGTGTTCATTCAACTGTGCAGCTGCCTGCAGTATTTTATCGCGGTTACCCACCAGAATCGGCGTGATAATCTTGCGCCGTGCTGCCAACAAGGCACCCTCGAGAGATTCTGTTTCTTCCGGGCAAATGACCGCTGTCACCAGTGGTGGAAGTGGCTCTGCTTTTCGAATCAAGGCACTGAAATGACGGTGTCGCTGCACCACCAACCCCGGCAGACCGGCGTCGTCAAACGTGATTTTACGCGTCGGCGCAATAACCACAACCTCTCCCTGGACAACCAGGGTATCCGTTGCCAGATCACGGACTTCAGTATCCAGAGTCACCGTGCCATCCGCATGCTTGGTTTTCACGGTTACTCTGATCAACACTTCATCCCCCGCGTGCACCCGACCGACAAAATTCAGCGCTTGCGAATGGTAGAGCGTACCCGGACCGGGCAAATAATTGCCCAGCACCGCCGAGATCAGGGAACTGCACCAGATCCCCGAAGCGACCGGCAGCTCACTTTCATCGGAGTCATCGGGCAGATGCATTGGGTTATGGTTACCAGACACCGCAGCAAACACATAGAGGTCATCCAGCGTGCAGACGCGACGGTGCTCAAACGATGCACCGGGGTCCAGTTCATCGAAGGTGGTGTTTTCGAGAATCATGGAAATCCTGAGACAGAAGGTGAATGATTAATCAGAACGTATTCAAGAACTTATCTGAACATGTTCTGTTAATCATAGCCGATCTAAACCAAATCGGTTTAAATACTGTCGATGGAACCAAAGTCCACTCGCCAATCTGCGTTGACACTCTTTGAATCAGGATAAGTTTGGAAGTGCTTCCTGAATGCAGCTGTTTCTTAAATAAGAAATCAGCTGCATTCAGGCGCATTTTTATTTTAACGCAGTGCTGTTTTAAGCCAACGCTATTACTACCAAGCGTGCGTTAAGCCAACTGCGCCAAAAAGTGATCGGCAATGTCCAGCTCGTAGTTGCCATTGCCACTGCCCAGGTGCTCATTCAACATGGAGCGCTTCAGGAACAGGTGACAGGGATGCTCCGAAGCCATGCCAATACCGCCGTGCAACTGCAGCGCTTCTTCCGACACATCGGCAAACATGGAGCAAGCCACCAGCTTGGCTTTTTTTGCCAGCAATTGTGAATCGATTTCAGCCAGTTGTTCGTCAGTGATGCGTGACAGACTGTCAGCCAACAACGCTTCGGCGGCGTCAATCAGCGTTTTCATATCCGCGCAGCGATGCTTGAGAGCCTGAAACAGGGCCAGCGGTCGACCGAACTGTTCCCGGGTATTCAGGTGCTCAATGGTGATATCCAGCAAGCCGGCGGCAGCGCCAACACAATCCGCGGCCAGAGCGAAATCGCGCAGGCTTTGCAGGCGCGCAATCATTGCAACCGCCGCGTCACCGCGCGCGAGCACCACCTGATTGGCCAAAACCACATTGCTGAAGGTCACATCAAACAAGCGACGGGTGGTGTCCCAGGTGCCTCGGGCAGAGAGTTCGACACCTGCCTGATGCAGCTTCACTAGCACCACACAATCGTCCACACACACCAGAACGTCGCTGGCGGTATCCGCCGACGGCACCACCGAGAGCTTGCCGTTAAGCGTGTCAGTTAACGTTACCGTCGACACATCGGCCAGGGGTGCGGTGACGGCGTCACCGGTGGTGAAACGACTGATCAGTTCGGCTTTAGTATCAATGTCGCTTTGTACAAGGGCATCCACTGCCAGCGTCGCTGCCAAAAACGGCACCTGGGCCAAACCACGACCCAGTTCGGTGTGCAACATGCTGACGCCATGCACCCCCAGTCCCAAGCCATCCAGCTCTTCGGGAACCGCCGTCAATAACCAGCCCAGTTCCACCGTCAATGGCCAGAGAGTCGCTTCTTCAGCGGCGGTGCCTTCGCCATCCATAACCTGGCGGGCGGAGGCTTTCAATTCGTTCAGATATTCGTTCAACTCACTCATAGCGGCCTCCTTACAGTTTCCAGGTTTTGGGTTCACGGGGCATTCCCAAGACACGCTCGGAAATGATGTTGCGCTGAATTTCATTACTGCCACCGGCGATTGACCAGTTGTAGGAGTTCATGAAATCCAGGGTCCAGTTACCCGTTTCCTGTGTCGCACCGCGCATAAAGTCAGGATCAAACTGACCCTGCAAGCCGCTGATGCGACGACCCAGTTTGGTGTACTCACGCAGTGTTTGCGCGTAGCAGAGTTTCACCATGGAGGCATCACCAACCTTTTCTTCGCCGGAGATACGTTTTAATAAATACTGATCCGCCAGGGCACAACAGGCATCGACACGGGCAATGACTTTACCCAGGTCGCGGCGCAACGCTGTATCTTCCAACAGACCGCGCTCTTTCAGTGTCTCGGCCAGCATCGGCAGTGCGTAACGCATGCGCTGGCTCAGCTCCACCAGTGTCAGTCCACGCTCGGATGCCAAGGTCGCCTGTGCGACTGCCCAGCCCTGGCCTTCTTCACCGACCAGATCTTCCACCGGGACTTCGACATTATCAAAGAAGATCTCGGCAAACTCGTCGTCACCGGTAATCTGATTGATCGGTACCACCGTGACACCAGGGGACTTCATGTCCAGCAGCAGATAGGTCTGGCCCGCCTGCGGGGGACCGGAACTGTCAGTGCGTGCCAGCAACAGGCAGCGGTCGGCGTACTGGGCCATGGTGGACCAGGTTTTCTGACCGTTGATGATGTATTTGTCACCGCGGCGCTCGGCGCGGGTTTTGAGGGAAGCCAGGTCAGAGCCGGCGTTGGGCTCGGAGAAGCCCTGACACCAAATCTCACCATTGAGGATACCCGGCAGGTATTTCTCTTTCTGGGCCTCGGTACCACACTCCATCAGCGTACAGGCAGCGTGGTACAAAGCCACAAAATACATGATCAGTCGCGGCGCATCGGCACGGGCCACTTCTTCGTAAATGACCTTTTGTTCTGCCAGAGAGCGACCTCCGCCGGGCCAGCCTTCGGGCCAATGGGGTGTGGCATAACCCGCTTTGGACAGCTTGCCGAACCACTCGCGCTGCAGCTGTACAAACGATTCCTGATCCACCCCAGTCATGGCATCGCGCCAGCCGCTGGGAACATTGTCTTGCAGCCAGGTACGTACCTCCTGGCGCAAAGTTTGGGTATCACTCTCCGACATCATGGATAAAGCCCTTTGGTGTAAGTCCAGACAGTTATTATATGCAACAGTGGTGACAATTGTATACAACAGTGGTGACTAGTTATACCTTTACTTCGATCCAATCATCGACTATTCGCAATTCGTAGGTATCAATCGGCTTGGTGGCCGGCAGGTTGAGAGCCTCACCGGTTTCCAGATTAAACTTGGCCCCATGCACCGGACAGGTAATGGCACAATTGCGCACCCGACCGTTGATCAGCGGCTTCACCTGATGCGAACAAATATTGGAGACCGCAAAATAGCGGTCCTTGCTGTGGCACACCAATACCCAGACACCGTTAATCTTAGCCGCCTTTTTACCATTGGGCGGCACTTGTGAGACTTCACAAAAACGCGTAAATGCGGCCGTCACCGGGATCATCTCTTCTCCATTCATACTGCCTAAACCTCAAATTCGTTCCTTATTGACCCGACACGGACTGTCCAGAGACATATTTATCGACCGTCATTTCAAAATGACGTACCCGGATTTCCTGATAATTGCCCAGCGTCAGACCCGGCTTGGCACTGGCCTCAATGCCCTGCTGTTGCAGAATCAGGTTTTCGGTGTCCTGATCCAGAATGGCACCAAAGCCGGGGTCCATGCCTTCAGCCTCGGTAAAGGACTGCACCTCGTCCAGATAGACAGGCTCGGCCGGATCCGGGCGCTCACCGTCTTTGGGCACTGGCCGCAGGAAGAACACCTCATAGATGGTCATGCGGTGATCTTTCGGGTCCGGCCGGAAGCGGTACACCATCGGCAATGAAATCCCCGGAAACACAAAGGTGTTCGGGAACAGGGTGTAAGAGAAACAATCCAGCAATTCGGAATCGGACACTCTGCTCAGATCGGTGTTGGTCGCCTGCTCAAACATCGCCCGCATGGTGTCGGCCATGCGTTGACGGGCGCTTTCGCCCTCGGCCAGAGTGCGGTCGATATCCCCCAGCACCGAGGCATCCCCCACGGTAAACTGATCGAGAATGTCCTGCTCGCTGTACTGGCCTTTCAGGTGCGGACTGAGCACCCCCAGAGGTGAAATAAAGCGGTTCACATGGTCACCGTAAACGTCGTACTGGGAGTTGGCATCGCCGTTGGAGACTGCCACCTGTGGGTGGGTATCGATCACATGGTAGGCCTCCATAAAGGCTTCCATGGTCAACTTCCAGTTGGCTGGAATCAATTTCGACACATGACACTGAATGTAGCGGTTTTCCAGTCCCCAGCTGTTGATGTGCGCCATGAATTCAGGGCCCAGATAATCTTCCAGAGACGGCGCATTCTGATCCATATTGATGAACACAAAGCCGGCCAGGGTTTCCACACGGGTCTGCGGCAGTGAGAACTTGTCCGCCTGCACATGGGGGAAATCCCACTCACAGGTGGATTGCTTCAGGCTGCCATCGAGATTCCAGCTCCAGCCGTGAAACGAACACTTAAACTCCTGAGTGCAACCTTCTGTACCCGACGCCCGCAGCTTGGTGCCGCGGTGCAGACAGGCGTTGTAATAGGCGCGAATGTCATTTTCAGACACCCGGGTGATGATGAATGAATAACGCCCCAGATCGTAGACGTAGTAATCACCGGGCTCAGGAATGTGCTCCTCGCGGCAGGCAAACTGCCAGGTGCGCTTCCACAGGGTGTCGTATTCTTTTTTGGCGTACTCGGGATCGTAGTAACGCTCCGTGGAAATGTCCTCGCTCCCCAGATACTCATAGGACTCTGAGCGAACCCAGTCAGGCGCACCCACCTTATCGCTGGCGATGATATCCTGCGTAGTGGGCTCATCGGGGCAGCGGGCTTCACCATGTGCTATTTGCTGATCTAATACCTGTTCGCTCATCGTCTTCTCCACCAGGATGTCTGTCGTTATTATTCGGCCCTGTCACCCACAAACGCCGTGATCTCCGGGCACTGCCGTATCTGACCGACATTATGGCACCCCCCTATACACGCCAAAATGACTGCAGTCGCACACGTGCTTGCCTGTCTCCGAGAGCCCCTTTATCCGCCATAATCCCCCCCGTTAGACTAGCTCTACAGCAGTTTGGCGAGCTTTTGTGAAAACAGCCTGATGCGCGTGCCGGGCACGGAAACATTCTCACCGGAAACATCATGTTCAGCTGCACCAGATAATAACAACCCTATGGGAGGGATAATCACATGATCAGAGGCATACACCACGTTGGCGTCCATGTTCACGACATGGACCGAATGATTCAGTTCTACCGGGATGCCTTTGGCTTTGAGCTGGTGGGCGAGCCGTTTCAATGGAGCAATGATGAATTTATCGATCGCATAGTGGATGTTCCCAACTCCGCGGCCCGGGGCTGCATGCTCAAGGCCGGCAGCTGCTATATGGAGCTGTTTCAGTACAGTGCGCCGGCACCCAATTCCACTGAGCCACTGAACCCCTACGACAAGGGTTATACGCATTTTTGCGTCGATGTGACTGACATCGACGCCGAATACACACGCCTGAAAAGCGTCGGCATGACCTTCAGCGAATCGGCCCCGATCGATGTCGGCCACGTGAAATCCATTTACGGACGCGACCCGGAAGGCAATGTGATAGAAATCCAGGAAACCACCGCCGACTGTGATTTCCCGCTGGATCAATTAACCGCCGACCCGACCCGTCCATAACCTAGTAACTAGTTTCTAGATCCTAGTATCTAAAACCTAGCATTCATTGGCCAGCTGGCTGTTTCGCCGCTGGCCGCAGTTCGAATCCAGATGCAGTAATCCCATGACAAAGCCTGAAGCGACCCTCGATAAAACCGTAACCACACTGGACGACAAATACACCCAGCCCGACGGGCAGGTGTTCATGACCTCCAATCAGGCGCTGGTGCGCTTGCCGCTGGACCAGATTCGCCGCGACCGCGCTGCCGGGCTCAAGACCGCCGGCTATATCTCCGGTTATCGGGGCTCACCGTTGGGCGTCTACGACTCTGCCCTATGGAGCGCGCAAACCCTGCTGGATGAACACAATATCGTCTTTAAACCGGGCCTCAACGAAGAGCTGGCGGTCAGCGCCATTCGCGGCACTCAGGAGCTGAAATGGTTCGGCCAGTCTGAATTCGACGGGGTGTTCGGACTCTGGTACGGCAAGGGTATCGGTGTGGATCGCGCCTGCGAGTCCATGAAACTGGGCAACTTCGAGGGCGCCGCCGCCCAGGGCGGTTTTCTGATTGTCGCCGGTGACGATCACGGCGGCAAATCGTCCGACAGCGCGCATCAGTCGGAGCACACGTTAATGGCGGCGATGGTACCCATTCTCTACCCCGCCAGCATCAGCGAAATTATCGAGTACGGTCTGTTTGGCTGGGCCATGTCCCGCTACAGCGGCTGCTATGTCGGCCTCAAAACCATCACCGACACGCTGGACCTGTCCGGCTGTGTGGAATTGCCCGACGCCTTTCACGACTACGCGATCCCCACCGACGTTGAAATTCCCCTCGAGGGCCTGAACCTGCGTCCAAATTTACCGCCGCTGATGGAAGAGGAGTGGCTGGTGAATCATCGCCTGCCCGCCGCCACGGCCTTTGCCCGCGCCAACAGTATCGGCACGACCGGCATCGATCGGGTCATCATCGACGGCGAGCGTCGCCGTCTGTCCATCGTTTCAGCGGGCAAGGCCTATCTGGATGTGCGTCAGGCACTGGCCGATTTGGGCCTGGACGACGAGGCCTGCCAGCGTCTGGGCATACGTCTCTACAAGCCAGGCCTGGTGTGGCCGATGGACCCGCAAGGTTTGACGGCGTTTGCCGCCGGCAGTGACACGGTACTGGTCGTCGAAGAAAAACGCCCGGTAATGGAAGATCAGATCGCCCAGCAACTGTATGGTCTCAGCGCCGATCAGCGCCCCGCCCTGACCGGCAAACGCGACCTCAAGGGCGCGTCACTGCTGCCGTCCATCGCCGAGCTGTCGGTGGGCACGGTGCGTCACGCCATCAAAACCTTGCTGGATCAGCTGGGCATTCAGGATGACCACGTCGACACCCACTACCACGGTTATCTGGCGCTGGAACAACGCGCCACCGAACTCGGCAGCAACGCCGTGCGCCCGGCCTTCTTCTGCTCCGGATGTCCCCACAACACCAGCACCAAAATCCCTGAGGGCTCAAAGGCCATGGGCGGCATCGGCTGTCACGGTTTGGCGGCCGTGGTGATGGATCGCGACACCATGCAATTCATGCCCATGGGGCACGAGGGCTCACCCTGGAATTCGGTTAGCCAGTTTGTCGACACCCCCCACATGTTCCAGAACATGGGCGATGGCACCTACTCCCATTCCGGCATCCTGGCGATACGCGCCGCCGTCGCTGCCAACGCCAACATCACCTACAAAGTGCTCTACAATGACGCCGTGGCCATGACCGGCGGCCAGCCGGTCGAACAGCAGCTCACCCCCATTGGCATGGTCCAGCAGATACTGGCCGAAGGTGTGCGCCCGGTTTACCTGGTGTCGGACAACCCCGACCAGTACAAGTCCACCAAGCTGCCCACGCACTCTTTCCTGCGCCACCGCGACGAAATGGACAACCTGCAACGTCAACTGCGCGAAAGCAAAGGCGTCAGCGCCATTGTCTACGAACAGACCTGCGCCACCGAAAAACGCCGGCGTCGTAAACGCGGGCTGATGAACGACCCGGACAAGCGGGTGTTTATCAACCCCGAGGTGTGTGAGGGCTGTGGTGACTGCTCGGTACAATCGAACTGCATCAGCGTGTTGCCGCTGGAAACCGAGTTCGGCCGCAAGCGAAAAATTGACCAGTCCACCTGCAACAAAGACTACAGCTGCGTCAAAGGTTTCTGCCCATCGTTCGTCAATGTCAGCGGAGCCAAAATTGCCCTTCACGCCAGCGGCGACCCCGCCCGTTTACAGCAGCTGGTCGAGCAGTTGCCCGAGCCCGCACTGGCCCCGCTGGATGCGCGCGGTTACAACATTCAGGTGGCCGGTATCGGCGGCACCGGAGTACTGACCATCGGCGCGCTGCTGGGCATGGCAGCCCACCTGGATGGCAAAGGTTGCACAATTCTCGATCTCACCGGCATGGCGCAAAAAGGCGGCTCGGTCACTAGCCACATCCGCATTGGGCCCAACCCCAAAGGTATTTTTACTTCACGACTGTCAGAGGGCATGGCCGATCTGCTGATTGCCTGTGACCTGATCGTCGGCTCCGGCGCTGCGATTTTGAAAAGTGTGCGCCCGGGTCACACCGCCGCCATCATGAACACCGATGTGGCGCCCACCGGAGAATTTCAGACCAACAAACACCTGGATCTGGGCGAAGCCCGGCTGCGCAAAGCCATTGTGGTAGCCATTGACGGCGGCCCTGCGTTCAGCCTGCACGCCAGCAAACTGGCGACGGACCTGACTGGCGACAGCATTGGCACCAACATGCTGATGCTCGGTTATGCCGCGCAGCAAGGTCTGTTACCCCTGTCGATCAGGGCCATTGAAGAAGCCATTCGCCTTAACGGCACCTTTGTCGACGGTAACCTGCGGACTTTCGCCCTGGGTCGACTGGCGGCTCACGATCCACAAGCCCTGGCAGCTGAACTGGACTCAACCCCGGAACCAGTACCACTGGATAGCGTAGAGGATGTGCTGCGCAGCCGTAGCCGCTTGCTGACGGCGTATCAAAACGAAGATTACGCTAAAACATACCGTGATTTTATCAACACTATCCGTCAACGAGTCGCCAGCACCAAAGCTAGCGACACCTTCGTCCGTGAAGTCGCCCTGACCCTGGCACGGCTGATGCTTTATAAAGACGAATACGAGGTCGCACGGCTGTACACCGAGCCAAAATTTTTGGAACAGATCCGCAGTCAGTTTGCTGGTGACTTCAAACTCAGCTTCAATCTGGCTCCGCCGCTGCTGCCGGGCCAAGACAAGGCCACCGGCCGGCCTAAAAAGCGCACTTTCGGCCCCTGGATCGTCACCGTCTTTAAACTCTTGGCCAAGCTCAAAGGGCTGCGCGGCACTGCGTTTGATGTGTTCGGCTACACCGCCGAACGCCGCATGGAGCGCCGGCTGATTGTGGAGTACCGCCAGTTGATGGAAGGCATCGCCGACCAGCTGAACGCCGACAACCTGTCCGCCGCCGTGAATCTGGCCAGCGCTGCGCGTGACATCGCCGGTTATGGTCCGGTCAAGGAAGCAGCGGTCGAAGCCTACCAACAGGTATTGCCGAGCCTGATGGAACGATTCCAGCACCCGACAAAGTTAAACAGCGGTGTTGAATACATTGCGGCTCAACAGGTATCCTGAGGCTAACTGCGTCGCTAAACACATTCACAACCGCTCGAGGCGCGCACCCGTCAGAGAACTAGAATCTAGTAACTAGAAACTAGAAACTAGAAACTAGAAACTAGAAACACAAGAGGCTGTATCCATGCACAAACGCAACGTCGGTAATTCCGGACTGAAAGTGTCCAGCATTGGGCTGGGCTGTAACAATTTCGGACTGACACTGGATGCCAGTGCCTCGCAGGCGATCATCCAGCGGGCGCTGGATTTGGGGGTCACCTTGTTCGACACGGCCCCGGTGTACGGCCAAGAGTGGGGCTTGTCCGAAACCATTTTGGGCCAAGCCCTCGGCGCTCGCCGGCAGCAGGCGGTGATTGTGTCCAAGTTCGGCATGACGCCGGACTTCACCGTCAGAGACTCTTCTCGACGCGGCATCATCCAGGGGCTGGAAGACAGCCTTAGGCGCCTCAATACCGACTACATCGATCTCTACATGCTGCACTGGCCCGATGCCTCTACCCCCATGGAAGAAACCCTGCGAGCACTGGACGACATCATCCGCTCCGGCAAGGCCCGTTACATTGGCTGTTGCAATCTGCCCGCCTGGCAAGTGGTGGAAGCCAAATGGCTGTCCAAAACCGACAAGCTGCACGAATTTATCGTTGCCCAGGACGAATACTCCCTGATCAATCAATCCGCCCAGCACAAGCTGATGCCCGCCCTGGAGCAATACGGCATGGGACTGATGCCCTACACCCCGCTGGCCAATGGCTTACTGACCGGGAAATACTCCGCGAACGCAGCACAGCCCGACGGCACCCGGTTGAGCAAAAACCTGTGGAACATGGGCGACCGCTACCTCACCGAGGCCAACTTGCAACTGACCGAAAAACTGACGGCGTTCGCGCAAGAACGGGGGCATACGTTACTGGAACTGGCCATCGCCTGGCTGCTGGCACAACCCGCTGTCTGCAGCGTGATTGCCGGTACCACCAAACTGGAGCAACTGGAAATGAACATTGCGGCCAGTGACTGGCAGTTGAGCCAAATCGACCTGCAACAGATTGAGGCACTGTGCTCAGAATCCCCTTGATTGTGAAGAGCAGTGTCCTTTAAAAACAGTGACTATGGATGACATTGCCTCCCCTGCACATCCGAAAAAAATAACCTTCAGGAGCACATATGCAACAACCACTCACCTCTCCTTTTAGCCATGTGAGCACGGCCGAGCAAGTCAGCGCCGGGTTGGATTTGTCCCACGTGCACGCCATTGTGACTGGCGCTACCGCAGGTCTGGGTTTGGAAACCGCCCGGGTACTGGCCCTGCGCGGTGCCCAAGTCACTTTGCTGGGTCGCAACCAGCAGGCCGGTGACGCCATCGCCAAAACCCTGCAGGCCGAAACGGGCAATACCAATATTGACATGGTGTCGGTGGATTTGAATTGTCTGCAGAGTGTCACGGAATTTGGCAACCACATCAACCGCTCCGGGCAGGTGGTGGATCTGCTCATCAACAACGCCGGTATCATGGCCGCCCCTTACCAGCGCAACGAATTGGGTTTTGAATCACAGCTGTTTATTAATTACGTCAGCCATTTGCTGCTGTCCGAAGCGTTAACACCGGCCCTGCTCAAATCCTCCGCTCCACGTATTGTCAGTTTGAGTTCGCTGGGACATCACATGTCACCGGTGGTACTGGATGACTTGAATTTCGAAAACCGGGCATACGACAAATGGCGTGCTTACGGCCAATCCAAAACCGCCACCGCCCTGCTGGCGGCCTACTTACACCAGCAACTGGGCGCTGCAGGCGTGCTGTCCACTGCCGTCCACCCAGGCTCCATCGATACCAACCTGAGCCGTTACTTGACTCCAGAGGAACGTCAAGCGGCCATTTCAGGCGGTAAATCCACTTACAAGACCCTGCAGCAAGGCGCTGCCACCACCCTCTGGGCGGCCACCTCTGTCTTGCTGGAAGGCCATGGGGGCAGCTACCTGGAAGACTGCAACATTGCGCCGGTGGTTGAAAAGCCCAACTACCAATATGGCGTAATGCCATACGCCATCTCGCTTGAGCAAGCCAATGGTCTCGTCCATAACGTCGAAGCCGCACTGGGCAAACCCATTCTGAGGAAGTTCTGAGCGTCCCACGAACACAAAAAATCTCGTGATTTACACCCCCACACTTGCCGACTCAATATTGGTGTCAATCCGTTGACGTGAATTTGCATGGGAGTAAAGTGTGCGCAATAATAACCTCAAAATTTGACGACAGCGCGAAGCCTCCTTTACACCTTTAAATTTGCAAGATTGCTTTAACGCACGATACCTATAAAAAAATATCCTTATCAAAATACCTTTAACAGGCAAGAAGCCCATGCAAAAAAATAAAAACACGCGTCTTTTTCAATGCAAACGGACACTGTTCAGCCTCATCGCTGGTATCACTGTGGCTGCCATACCGTTAGCCGGTAATGCCGGTTCTGAAACCGACCAACATCAGCTGGGAACCAAATATTCCCCCCTGACCCAGATCAATAAAGACAATGTGGCTAACCTCGAGCTGGCGTGGGAGTTCAACACCGGCGACTTGCCGGCAGAAGTCGACGGCATGTCGCTGATCGCGTTTGAAGATCAACCCAGCCTGATTGAAGGCAATCTGGTGGTCTGTTCCGTCAAGCGCCGCCTCACCGCCCTGGACCCGGCCACCGGAGAAACCCGCTGGACGTTTGACCCGGAAGGCCCGGACCGCAGCACAAAAAAATGCCGCGGTATCACCAGCTGGGTGGACGAGCAGGCCGCGGCAGGAAGCCAGTGTAAAACCCGAATTTTCCTGGGCACGTCCGATTACCGTTTACTGGCCATCGACGCCAAAACCGGCAAAGCCTGTGAAGCTTTTGGCGAAAACGGCGCTGTTAAAATGCCGATCACCAAGCCCGAATTATTTCCCGGCGAGGTCGTCGCCACTTCCAATCCCGCCGTGGTTAATGGCGTGGTCGTGGTCGGTTCCGCCGTTGCCGATATGCAGCGATCCGATCCTCCCAGCGGGCGAGTGCTGGCGTTTGATGCCCGGACCGGCGCACAGCGCTGGGCGTTTGATCCTGTGCCCCGTGATGCCAACGACCCGGCCATGACTTCCTGGGGCAAGGGGACCGAAAGTTTTGGCCAGGGGAATGTCTGGTCGTCCATGGCGGTCGACCAAAAACTGGACCTGGTGTATCTGCCCACCACCAGTGCTTCTGACGATTACTATGGTGGCGACCGCCCCGGCGACAACCACTACACCTCTTCCGTTGTCGCCCTGAAAGGCGCCACCGGTGAAGTCGCCTGGCACTTCCAGTTTGTGCACCACAACGTGTTCGATTACGACACGCCCACGCGCCCCATGCTGATCGATTACCCTCACAATGGCGAGATGGTGCCGGCTCTGGTACAAAACACCAAAATGGGCATCATCTACATTTTCAATCGTGAAACCGGCGAACCTCTGGTGCCAATTGTCGAACGTCCTGTTCCCCAAAATATCCAGACACCCGGTGAAGTGCTGTCACCGACTCAACCCTTTAGCGAAGGCATGCCGACGGTGCTGAAACACGGTTTCACTCCGAATGATGTGTGGGGCTTTACCTTCATTGATGAATGGCTGTGCCGCAACAAGGCGGAAGAATACCATTACGGTCCGATTTATACGCCACCCAGCCTTAAGGGAACCATCATGTCACCCTCCGCCGGCGGGGGTCCCAACTGGGGTGGCGGCGGCTATGATCCAGACAGCCACATCATGGTGGTCGCGTCCAATCGAGTCCCCACCATCGTTACCTTGATTCCGCGGGAACAAGCGCTCAAGCCACAAGCGGATGACTCAAAGGTTGAAGGGCTCTCCATGACCTTTCCCAATCCCGGTTCAAAATATGTCACCAAGGTAGAGCCCCTGCTGTCGCCCACTGGAGCCCCGTGCTCTGAACCGCCCTGGGCAGCCTTGACGGCCATTGATTTGGTGAAAAAAGAAATCGTTTGGGAAGTTCCGCTGGGCAGCATTAAAAAGATGGCGTCACTGCCGTTCGACTGGTTTCTGGGCACACCCGGCGCCGGCGGCCCGCTGGTCACAGCAGGCGGGTTGGTGTTCATCGGCTACACCCTGGACAACAGTTTCCGCGCCTTTGACATGGCCACCGGGGAAACCCTGTGGGAAACGGACTTACCGGCCGCCGGCACCTCGATTCCGGTGACCTATGAAGTCAACGGCGAGCAATATATTGTCATCCCGGCCGGCGGCCACAGCATGTACGGCTCGACCATGGGCGACTCGGTGATGGCGTATAAACTCAAGCGTTCTTAAAGTTCGCTTGAATTCAACGCAAAAAAACGGGCTGTGAATCACAGCCCGTTTAACTTTCTCACCAACAGCGACCTGAACTTCCATCTTTCGCGATCAGTGTTAACGACTGGTTTTAACTATCAATCCTAACTACCAGTCTCAACTACCACCGAGCACTTTCCAGCGTTCCGGTGTCATCCAGACATACTCTAGGTAGTGTCCCACCACCTCGCGTGCGTCCAGATACAAAAATTTCAACTGGTCACTGCCGCCTTCAATCACGACCGGATACCCCATCTCGTCCACCCGACTGCGGAAGTCATCCCAATCCGCCACGCGCATGCAGCTGTGGTGAAATTTCACACTGTCATCGTCCGGCAATTCATCGGTATACACATCCACCAGACCGGACACCGGCTCAATCAATTCGTATTGCAAATTGTTGACCCAGATAAACGCCAGTTTGGAGACCGCCGTTCCCTTGCCTTTGGCAGTGGTAATTTCGACCGGCACTTCGTAACTCGCCACTTCCACCACATCGCTGTTTTGGCGAAAACGCTCAATGGCTTTTTCGATATTGCGGGTAATGTACCCATTTTGGTAATGCTGGCCTTCAAACATACTCTCTGCTCCGAAGTGATTTCAGGTGAGCGCGCTGTTTGGATCAATAGCTCTCCCACCGTCAGGTTAACCCAGTCAGCGTGCCACAAAATTCAGCCGCTCGCAGGCACAGGCGATTTATCCAGAGCGACATTCTATTGCCATCCGGCCTTGGAAGGGCTCAACTTGCGAGAGGGAGCCATTACATGCGACAGGAAGCCACATACTGACGTTCAGGTGCTTCAGTTACGTCTGGTGTATCGGCGCGTCATACGTTCAATAGAGTAACGTGAGCCCATCACCACGACCACCAAAGCAAACATCACCAGAGCAGATCCCACCCATTGCATGGTGGTCATTTGTTCATCCAACACCCAAATACCGGCGAGCAGCCCCACCACGGGTACCCCCAGAGAAAACGGAGCGACCCGACTGGCCAGATGACGCGTCAGCAACAGCGTCCAAAGCCAGTAGGCCAGACCGCTGGCGGCCCACCCCAGATACAGCAGTGACAACCATCCGGTTGCCGATGCCTGCAACCAATTGTCATGTGCATCATGGTCGTCAAAGACGATTGAGATGAGGACAAAACCCACCCCGGATATCAGACTGCTCCAGGCAACCAGGGATAAAGCCGAATACCCCTCACTGCTGGCCTGCATTTTTTTCACGATGATGTTGGCGCTGGACCACATGAGCGCCGCCATCAACGTCAATAAAAACCCTAATTCAGTAACCGTTCCGAGACCCTGATCAGTGAACAGGTTCAGGACAAAGCAGGCCAATCCCGCCGCAGCTACCATCATGCCCACAGTTAACGGCCTGGATATGGGTTCGCCCAGCAAGGTTGCTCCCATCAGTGCGGTAAAAAAAACCTGGGTTTGCATCAAAACGGATGCCAGTGCCGCCGACATTCCAAACTTCAGGGCAAAAAATAAAAAACTAAACTGCCCCAGACCCTGGGCAAAACCGTACAGCAACAACCATTTCATCGGTATCGATGGTCGCGCCACAAACAAAAACAAAGGAAACGCAGCCAGCAAAAAACGGGCAGCCCCCATTTGGAAAGGCGTAAAGTCCAACAGCGCGAATTTCATAGGAACAAAGTTCAGTCCCCACAACAGAATCACCAACATCGCCGCGACCAGTTCCACGGGCGATAAGTGAGCGGATTTTTCTGACACCATGCCCTCCAAAACCCTACACACCCCCAATCACGATGGTGGCCAGATACGCTAAATTGCGCTTAAAAAGCGTTTCGACAGACCTGGCTGAGTGGCACGTTATGAACAGCATTTTTTTATCATTTTTCAAAATTCTTCTCGCTCGGATTCAGCCGTAAATATTCAATTTTTCTGACACGAAATCTTTACAAATCAACACCGGTGTACACTAGACCACACTACCCCAATTGGAACATAATAACCAAAGAAAAAAAAAGCGGATAAAGCCATAATAACAACAACAGGAGTGTTCGATACATGGAGATGCTAGGCGAGCAGCGCATTGCTGCTCCTTGTCAAAAAGTCTGGGAAGCCCTCAATGATCCCGATGTCCTGCGTGCGAGCATTCCGGGCTGCCAAAGTCTGAGTAAAGAAGCCGATGACCGTTTCGCGGCGACGGTCGAAGTCAAAGTCGGTCCCATCGGTGCGCGCTTCAAGGGCGTGGTCACACTGACACAACTCAAACCGCCACACAGCTATGTCCTGTTACTGGATGGCAATGGCGGCATTGCCGGTTCCGCCAAAGGCTCTGCCAAGGTACATTTGAGCGAGATCGACGGCGGCACACTGGTGTCTTACGAAGTCGATGCGCAGGTCGGTGGCCGCATGGCGCAATTGGGCGGCCCGATTATTGACGCAACGGCCAAACAACTGGCCGGTAAATTTTTCAGCCGCTTCGGTGACATCGTCAGTGGGGTGAAAGCACCAGAGGCAGCACCCGTCGCTGCAGCCGGTCCCGCAGTAACCCCCGCCTATGGCATTCCCGCTTATGCACCAGCTGCGGCGGCTTCTTCACTCTGGCCGGGTATCGCCATCGGTTTGCTGCTGATTTTGGTAGCGCTGGCGGCGTTCGAATATGGGCGTCATTCAACCGCCTCCGTCATCGTCATTGATAACGCCGTGCTGGAACGGCTGATTCAGGAGCAGCAGCATCAAAACGGGACACCCAGCCAGCCCTCCAAAGGAGACCGGCAATGAAACCCGCTCCTTTCGATTACGTCGCACCGGCCTCTGTTGAAGAAGCCTGCGCGACGTTGGCCGAAGCCTGTGGCGGTGCCGCCGTACTGGCTGGCGGGCAAACACTGATACCCCTGCTCAACCTGCGCATGAGCCAACCGTTCATTTTGGTCGACATCAATAATATCCCTGAACTTAAGGGCATAACCCGAGTCGACCACGGAATTCGTATCGGCCCTGCCACACGCCAGTGCGATGCTGTCGACAGCGACATTCTGATTCAGGATCTGCCCGTCATTGTCGAAGCGGTACGCCACGTGGGACACCACCAGACCCGCAATCGCGGCACAGTGGGCGGTTCCATCACCCTGGGTGAGCCCGCGGCCGAACTACCCGCCACCGCGGTAGCACTGGGCGCCACCATTGAGATCCGATCTTCGCAAGGCATACGTCAGGTGTCCGCCGACGAATTTTATCTAGGTCCTTACATGAACGTGCTGGAGCACGATGAACTGGTCACGGGTATTACCTTTCCCGGCTGGCCCCAGGGTCACCTGACGATTTTTCGCGAACTGGCACAGCGCCCCGGCGATTTCGCCTTGGTCGGACTGGTCGGCGCACTGGCGATTGAGGCCGGTAAAATCACCCACGCCGGACTGGCCTGGTTTGGCATGGGACCGACACCGATGAAAGCCCGGCAAGCCGAACAACTATTGATTGGCCAGTCGCTGCAGGACATTGATCCAGAGATCATCGCAGAAAGCGCTGTTGCCGATACCGCACCTTTCGACGACCAGCACACCAGTGCCGAGTATCGTCGCACCGTCGGCACCCGGCTGTTCGCCCGCGCATTGCTTGAGGCCATCGACGCTCAGGAGGCGGTATGAGCAAGCACACCATAGAACTGACCATCAACGGCCGCCGTCACAGCAGCGACGTTGAAGCGCGCACCTCCCTGGCGGATTTTTTACGCGACGATGCCGGTTATACCGGTGTCCACTTAGGTTGTGAGCACGGCGTCTGCGGTGCCTGCACCGTCATCGTCGACGGCAAAGCCGTGCGCAGCTGTCTCATGCTGGCCGTACAAACCCACGGCAGCGACATCACCACGGTGGAAGGTCTCGCGGCGGACGACGGCACCCTGCACACCGTCCAGCAAACCCTGCAGGACGAACATGGATTACAGTGTGGTTTCTGTACTCCCGGCATTGTCATGACCATGGCGGCGCTCACGGACGAGTCCTACCGCTCACAGGCAAACCCTACGGAAGAGCAGTTGCTGGGTGCGCTTTCCGGTCACATTTGCCGATGCACCGGTTATCAGGGCATTCGCCGGGCGGCGAAAAAACTGGCCAACCCGGTGGAAATCTACAGTGGAGACGAGTCATGAACGCACCCACTCAGATTAGCGGCCCCAAAGCCACTGAGAACATTCAGGAAACCCAGCTGGCCATCAAGTCGGAAAGCCAATTAGAAAGTAAGTCGGAGAACAAGCCGTCCGAAAAGCCAAGCCACGACGCCATCACCAGCGGACGTTATATCGGACAAAGGGTGCGCCGCAAGGAAGACCCGCGACTGCTGACCGGCCGCGGTCAGTTTGTGGATGACATCAGCCTGCCGGGGCAATTGCAGGTAGCCTTTGCCCGCAGCCCGATTGCGCGCGGCGACATTGTCGCCATCAATATGGATATCGCCCTGGATGTCCCCGGTGTGCATGCGATTTACACCCAGCAAGACCTGGCCTGCTACAACGTGGACATGATCAGCTTTTTCCTGGTGTCCCCGGAAGTTGAAATCACCCCGCTGGCCAATGGCCGGGTTGCCTATGTCGGCGAGCCGGTGGCATTGGTCATCGCCGACAGCCGTGCCATCGCCGAAGATGCCGCCTCGCTGATTGAGGTGGAATACGCCGAGCAGGATCCGGTGATCAGTATCCGCGACGCCCACCACGCACCACCGATTCACCCCGGTACCGACGACAACATTGCCGCGCAGATGGGTGAGGAAGACATTGACGAAGATCTCGAAGCCGAGCTGCAACGCGCACCTCACTTGATCACGCACACGGTGGTGCATCAACGGATCTCGCAATCCCCCATGGAGACCCGCGGTGTTCTTGTCACCTTTGACGGCAGCGAAGAAATCACGCTCTACATTACCTGCCAGAGCCCGCACATGGTGGCCCGCTGGGTGTCCATTGCCCTCGGCTTGCCACCAGCCGCCATCCGGGTCATCGCCAAAGACGTCGGCGGTGGTTTCGGACTTAAAAACCACCCCTGGAAAGAAGAGACGGCGGTCATTCTCGCCGCCATGAAATTGCGGCGTCCGCTGAAATGGATCGAAGATCGCTACGAAAATTTGATCGGCGCCAATCAGGCCCGCGAACAGGAAATGGCACTGCAAATCGGTTTCGATCACGACGGCACCCTGATCGCCTCCCACGGGAATTACAGCTGTAACAATGGCGCCTACCCACAGCTCGCCGAGTGCAATATTGCCGTGCACATGTTTGTCTGGGCCGCCTACAAAATGCCCACCTATGGTTTCCTGACCCGCGGCTGGTACACCAACACCGTCGGCTACGCCGCTTACCGTGGCCCCTGGGCGATGGAGACCCTGATCCGTGAAACCGCCCTGGATGTTGCCGCCCGACGCATAGGCCTGGACCCCATCGAGATCCGTCGTCGCAATCTGGTGACCTTACAGGATCAACCCACCACCTCCTGCATGGAAATTCCGCTGGAAGACGTCACCCCGGCCGAGTGTCTGGAGAAATTACTCACTGCGTTTGACGTGGCCGCCTTCCGTCAGGAGCAGGCCGCCGCTCGCGAGCAGGAGCGCTACCTTGGCTTGGGATTAGCGACCTACATTGAGCCCACCGGCGCCGCCGGGGCGATCACCACCATGACCGGTGAATTGGCCCAGGTGCGCATTGAGCCCACCGGCAAGGTCACCGCCACCATGAGTACGCACTCCCAGGGGCACGGCACCGCCACCACCATGGCGCAAATTTTTGCCGACCGACTGGGCGTTGCCTATGAAGACGTCACCGTCTTTGAAGGCGACAGCTCACGCGGTGGCTTCTCTCCCGGCGCAGCGGGAAGCCGTCAGGGGGTGATTGCCGGTGGTGCCGCCATCAAAGCCGCCGAGTTGCTGGCCGACAAAACCAAACTGCTGGCCAGCCATCTGCTGGACACCACCCCCGACAATATCCTTATCGACAACGGCATGGTGTCGGTTGCCGGACAACCGGACAAAACCCGTTCGCTGGCCGACATTGCCAACATCGCCTACGGCGAGCCCGATCGCTTACCGGAAGATTTTGAACCCGGACTGGAAGCCCAGTACCGCTATCAGCCGCCACCCATGACCTTCAGCAGTGCCGCCAATGCCTGTGTGGTGGAAGTGGACAGTGATACCGGCTTCGTCAAGATTCTGCGCTGGATCTCGTCCGAAGATTGCGGCACCCCGATCAACCCGGCCATTGTCGAAGGTCAGATTTCCGGTGGTCTGGCGCAGGCCATTGGCATGGTGTTGCTGGAAGAGGTGGGCTTCGACGAGCGCGGCAACCCCACCACCGCCACCTACAAGGATTATCACCTGCCCGCCATTTCCGATGTGCCGGATTTTGAATTCGTGCACGCCAACACCCCGTCACAATCGGTCGGCGGCATGCGCGGCGTGGGCGAAGGCGGTGCCATTATCGGCGCTCCCGCACTGGTGAACGCCATCGCCGATGCTCTCTCGCCTTTTGGTGAGGTGCCGGTGGAACTGCCACTGACACCGGTGAAATTGTTGAGTGTGATTGAAGGTCGTGACCTGAGTCGTAAAACCGCAGCGCCCGCCAACACCCCGGCGCAGGAGGGCAACACGAGCGTGGCCGAGCCAGTCACTCCAGCTACCGCACCGGAACCCGCAATCGCGCCAGCCACAGCCACAGCCACCAACACTGTAGCCGCCGTGATCGACGGTGACTGGAAAATGATCCTATCCACCCCCATGGGGCCACAGGAAATAAGCGGCCATTTCGAAACTCAGGGCGACTTGCTGTCCGGCTACCTTAGCAGCCCCGAAGGCCAGATGGACTTTAGCGGAACGGCGGAAGGCAATAACCTGAAATTTGATTTAAAGGTTCAGAAACCGATGAAGATCACCCTGAAGTACAACCTCACGGTGGACGGTGACAAGCTGGCGGGCAAATGCAAAATGGGGATTTTTGGCTCTGCCAAGGTCTCCGGTGAAAGAGCTTAACGCTGTCCCCGCTTAAGCGCTCTATCTTCAACGGTCTGTCGTAAACAACAGCTTGGCAAATTAGGTGCCCGCCATCAAGGTGGGCACCTAAACTTTTGCGTGCTGAACCGTTAAGCTTTTGCAAAAGTCGTTTATTGGGCAGTGTCCGGCAGCGCCTGTCGACGCAAACGGCGTGAGACACTGTCCACCACAATGTTCAACAAGGCCGTCACCACGATCAGCAAAAAGGCACGGTCGTAACGGATTTCTTCGAACGCAGAATCGATGTAAAAACCCAGTGTGGCAATGCCCAGTATGCCCATGATCGCGCTCTCACGCAGAATGACCTCCCAGCGGTAAAATAGAAACGCCAGCATCGCGGGGAAACGCCGCGGCGTTTCTACGTAAGCATAGCGTTTGAGCCCTTGCGGATCATCCGCTCGGGTAATCCGGCTTTTGTGCTCCGCATCGCTGGCGTTGGCCACCAAAAAGGCAATCAAGCCGCCGTTGTGCAAGGCCAGCGCCAGCACCACCGGCAACCCCGACG
This sequence comes from Pseudomaricurvus hydrocarbonicus, assembly GCF_011602365.1. GTDB lineage: Bacteria > Pseudomonadota > Gammaproteobacteria > Pseudomonadales > Cellvibrionaceae > Pseudomaricurvus > Pseudomaricurvus hydrocarbonicus. Next base: position 84,790 of record NZ_JAAONZ010000005.1, on the reverse strand, counting down.
GCCCCAGCAACAGCAACAGCACATACACCAGCACCATCTCCGGGGTCGAGCGCAACACCAGCAACAGCAGGCGACCCGGCCAGCGCATCACGGGTCCCACCAAAGCCCGGCTGGCAAGCGGGTAGGTGAGCAACACCAACACGCCGGTCAACACCACCGCAATTTGCGTCAGCAACAGGGTCTGCACCAGTCCCGGCCACACCTGCTCACTGAACATCATTGTGAGCCAGTCGAGCAATCCGCTGCCATCACCGGCGCGCAGCGCCGACGGCCAGATGTCCACACTGACAAACTGCCACAGGGATCCCCCCCCGCTGAAGCCAATCGTCTCCGGCAATAACCACACCGCCGCGATCAAATAGAGCGGAATCAAACGCGCACGCAGCCACCAGCGCAGGCTGGCAATCAGCAATAAAAACGCCCACAACAAGGCACCGGCCTCGCTGTACTGCCCCTGCTTAAACGCCGTTTCCAGATGGAACCCCAGGGTCGGCAAACCGATAAACCCAAGAATGGCACTGGAGCGCAGCGCACATTCAAAGCGGTAGCGGGTATAGCTCAACAATGCCGACCAGGATTGGGGCAGCAGCGTATAGGCCGTACGTTTAAGACCCGTTGCCGCCGGCGGTAACGTCTGCGCAGGCTGCGTTGCCTGCTGCTCAAAAATTTCGGCAAACACCTTGCCGAAGACACCGGTAAACGGCACCAGAATGGCCAGTAAACCGGTGGTGGCACTGAGGCCAAAGATCTGCATAAAGATCAGCCCCCAGAACAGTTCATGGACGGAGCGCAGCGCCGCACACAAGAGCCTGATCGGGCGCCAATGAAACACCATGGCCAACAGCAACCCCAAGGGGGCCGCCACCGCCACCGCCAACAACGCAAAAGCCACGGTATAACCCAGCGCCTGCAATAGCGCCGGTAAGTCGCTCCAGCCAGGCAATAGCAATCCCCAGCCGATTTTCCCCAGCTCCTGCCAGGGGTCCACCGCATAGATTTCAATATCGGCACCGAACAACGCCAACAGTGCCGCCCCCACCATCAGCAGACAAACACCGTTCAGACGGCGGGCACTCGAGTTCTCACGAAACGGAAGATGGGGCAGGAAACGGGATACTTTACCGGCGAGACATCGAAAAGACTGTGTGATAAACGTCATGAAGTGCGAATAACCCAACCATCGTCGGTGTTGCCAGGCAGACCGGAAACCGGGGAAGACACCTGCTGGTAAAATTCATCCAGTTGCTCACCATTCAATTCCCGAGCCGGACAATCACAGCAGAGCCGGCCTTCGCGCAGCACCACGATCCGGTCAAAGTGATCGAGTGCCAACTGGCGGTTGTGCAAACTGATCACCGCCGTTTCATGCTGCTCAAGCAAATACGCCAATAACATTTCAGCCTGTAACGGGTCCACCGAAGACACCGGCTCATCACCGAAAAACACTGGCTGGCGACGGAATAAGGCACGTCCAATGGCCACCCGCTGGCGTTGACCACCCGACAACCGGTCTACCGATTGCCACAGTTTGTCTTGCAACCCCAACGTCTGCGCTATTGCGGTAATGTCGCTGCGAGCTGATGACAGCGGACGGATAAGATTCCACAGCGCTGTCAGCGTACTGAATCGATCCAGTCCGCCCATGAAAATATTCTGATACACCGACAACAAATCAACCAGCCCACCCCCTTGAGGTTGCAGCGCGCTAGTCTCCGGCTGCTGTTGGTACAACAGATTCATCAAGGTGGTTTTACCCGCACCCGAGGGGCCCAGTAATGCCACTTTCTCACCCTGACGGATGGTCAAACTGATGTCCGCCAGCACCCGGTGATCACCGTAACTTATGGACTGATGGGTCAGTTGCAATAACACCGGCGCGGTCGGCATGGCTTCAGTTGTCTCAGTCATCAAGAGTTGTCTTACGCATCAATCATGGTCTTTCTAATTCGCTGTCTTACTGATCAATCAAGCCAATGGCTTTCGCGGTTGCTTCAATCGGTGCATAGTCACTGTTGTTTGCCGGAACAAAACTTTTTCTGGGAAAGCTGGCCAGTAACTCCGGGTCAGTCATCTCAAGCAGCACTGTACGTACTTTCTCTTTAAAGCCCTGACCAAAACGCTGATCCACATCACCGCGGATGCTCCACTGATAATCCGGATAGGTGGGCGTTGTCCAGATGACCTGAACTTTGTCCTCGTTGATGTCGCCCTGCTTGAGCATATTCTCCCACACCGCGTAGTTCACAGCGCCGAGCTGATAGGCGCCGGACTGCACTTGCGCAATGGTGCGACTGTGATCGCCGGAAAACCCAACGCGGGAAAAAATGTCTGCAGGTGCTGCAGAAAATGCCTGGCGCAGATAATATTCAGGCATCAAGCGACCCGACGTCGATCCCTTCGAACCAAAGGTGAAGGTTTTACCTTTGACTGCTTCGGCCAATTCAGCCCCGGGCTCAATCCCGGCACTCTTATGCGCGATAAAATAGGTTTTGAAAAACTGGTCTTCGAACCCCTGAGCCAGAGCTTCTGCGCCCGGTACCAGGCGACGTGCCTGCACCCCCGACAAACCGCCAAACCAGGCCAGCTGGACCTGATCATTGCGGAAGGCCGTGATTGCCGCGGCGTAAGACTTCACCGGGATATAGCGCACTTCAACCCCGAGCTGGTCACTCAAATAGTCCGCCACCTTGCCAAATCGTTGCTGCAGACGGGATTCATCTTCATCCGGGATGGCTGTGAAAACAAAGGTCTCGGCCTGGGCCAATACCGGCAGGATAATCAACAGAGGCAGCAACAGGGCCTTAACCAATACGCAACGCACAATAGACATGAAAAATTCCTATTTAGTAAAAGTGCCAATCTTTAAAAGTGCCCATGAACATCAATGTAAAATGAACCGTCCTGCGAAAGGGACAACAATACAGGCATGAAGGGACAACAATGCAGGCATGAAAAGTAAATACCCTTATGTCTCACCCCTTACGTCTGTGAGGCGAGGTATTCACGCACTTCGTCTCGATTACCGCGAAAGACAATTTTGTCGAGACGCTTGCTGAGCTGAAAGTCGTACATAGGGTCGTAGTAATCCGCTAACAGCCGTTGTATCCAATCGCGGTGCAAATTTGGATTACCTTGCCGGTGAGCATCCAAGGCCCGAACCAGTTGCTCACTGACCTCAGCATAGCGCACGCCGCCCAATCGCTTACGGACGCGGTACAGCGATTGAGTCAGATCCTCTGCGAACGCGTTGAAGCTGTCCTCCTCACCTAACTGCTGACGCCACTCCTCAAGTTTGTTGAGGATATAGTTGCGATAACTGTGCTCAATACGCTCTTCCAAAGAGACGTCCAACAACACAATCGGACATTGCTGCATAGCCTTTACCAACAACGGCGGCACCGAGCAACGCCCCACCAGACGGCCTTCATCTTCAAACAGAATCGGCTGAGTCGGTGTGCGTAAATGATGCTCTGCTTTCAACAGAGCGACGGCCAATGCATTCTCAAAACTCAACTGGGTGGGCTGCCCCTGCGGTCGTCGGCCAAAACTGGACCCCCGATGGTGTGCGAGTCCTTCCAAATCGACAGCCTGATCCGACGCTTCCACCAGCGCGGTTTTGTTACACCCCGTGCGCCCACCCAGTACCTGCAGCGGGCGGGTCGAACAAATGCGCTCGAACTCATCGATCAGAAACCGGCGCATGGCCTTGTAGCCGCCATGGATACGCGGGTAATCGCAGCCGGCTTCTCGCACCCACTGCTGACAAATCTGACTGCGCAGCCCACCGCGCCAACAGTACAAATAACCCTCAGGGTGACGTTGGGCGAAATCGATCCAGGCCTGAACTCTCTGCGCTTTGACGGAACCGCACACCAGCTGATGTCCTAGCTCAATGGCCGCCGCTTGCCCCTGTTGTTTGTAACAGGTACCCACCTGGGTGCGCTCATCATTGGTCATCAATGGCAAGCTCACACTGGTTGGCAGTGCGCCTTTTTCAAATTCGACCGGTGCGCGGGTATCGATCATCGGTATGTCGTTGAGAAATATCTCAAGCAATTCCTCACGCGTTGGGTTCGCGTCCGCACGGCTCACAGCTCAACCCCACCTTGAACCCGAATCGGGTGCTCGCCACTGAGATCCTCTAACTGGCCAATACTGCGGGCGTACAGCCCTTGCTCAGCCAATAGAGATTCAAGTGCCAGAGCCTCACCCGGACGCACCGCAATCAGCAAACCACCGCTGGTTTGCGGATCGCAGAACAGATGCTGTTCCGTTGGGGCCATCGCCGCCAACTTATGACCGTAGCTGTCCAGATTGCGGCCGGTGCCACCGGGCACACAACCCTGTTGCAGATACCCCAGTGCTTGCGGAATTACCGGTACTGATGTGGCCTCCACCACTGCCTGCAAACCACTGCCTTCACACACCTCCAATAAGTGCCCCATCAAGCCAAAACCGGTCACATCGGTAATCGCAGTCACGCCTTCCAGCTTGGCCGCCTGAGCGCCGACGGTATTCATCTGGCACATGATGTCCCTTGCCAAATGGGTGTGCTCCGGTTGCAGCTTTTGCTGCTTCTGGGCGGTGGTCAGAATGCCGATGCCCAAAGGTTTTGTCAGATACAGCCGGTCGCCGGCTTGGGCCTGATTGTTTTGTTTCAAGTGCTCGCGGCGTGTCAGGCCCGTCACGGCCAGCCCGAAAATGGGTTCCGGGGCATCGATACTGTGCCCACCGGCCAACGGAATACCCGCATCAGCACAGGCCTGACGACCACCATCCACCACTTGCTGTGCTACTTCTGGCGGCAACTCATTGATCGGCCAGCCCAAAATGGCTATCGCCATCAGCGGCTGCCCCCCCATGGCATAGATGTCACTGATGGCATTGGTCGCCGCAATACGGCCAAAATCGAATGGGTCATCGACGATCGGCATAAAAAAATCCGTGGTGCTCAACACCACCTGGCCATTGCCCAAATCGTAGGCGGCCGCGTCGTCCTTACTGCTGTTGCCCACCAGCAACTGCGGCGAATCCGGCAATTGGAGCTGCGACACCAGGATCTGGTCCAGGATTTTGGGAGAAATTTTACAGCCACAGCCCGCGCCGTGGCTGTACTCGGTCAAACGTACCGGTATATCAGTCATGCCTTCATTCGCTTCCACGTTGAAACAGGCCTGAATGATACGGACTACGTACCATTTTGTCAGTCATTCGCCACAAGTACTTTTTTTGCGGCCCTAATCACCCGCACTGGCACACAGTTCATCATGAGTAATACGCTGTGCCGATCTATCCTTTAGGCGCACCTCAGACCTGATGACAGTCACCCTATCGACTCCCTATCGACTACACTTGTGGGATTACTCGGGGCGCAAATTCACTATTTCTCACCACTTTTATTCAGCCACAGGGAAGACGCAGCATGATCACTTTGCTTAACCACGACCGTGAAGCCAAAACGAACCCCGCCGGAAACAGGATGACCTTGCCGCCTCTCTTTGCCAGCACCGTTGCGGTTGTTGTGGGGTTTGCCGCTTTAACTGCGCCAGACTTTGCTCGGGCCCAAAGCAGCGAAGAGCTTGCCAAAAAACTCTCCAACCCCGTCGCCGCCCTCATCAGCGTGCCTTTCCAGCTCAATTACGATTCCGATCTCGGCCCCGATGATGACGGTGACCGCTATCTGTTGAATGTACAGCCCGTTCTGCCCTTCTCCATGAGTGAAGACTGGAATTTAATCTCCAGAACCATTCTCCCGGTCATTTCGCAAGACGACATTATTCCGGGCGCGGGCAGCCAATCCGGTATCGGTGACATTGTGCAAAGCGTTTTTTTCTCACCCAAATTGCCCACAGCGAGTGGATGGATTTGGGGCGTTGGCCCCGTGGCATTACTGCCCACGGCTTCCGATGATTTGCTCGGTGCTGAAAAATGGGGAGCTGGCCCCACCGGAGTTGCCCTGAGGCAAACCGGTCCCTGGACTTATGGAGCCCTGGCCAATCACATCTGGTCCTTTGCCGGTGATGATGACAGGCAGGATGTCAGCAGTACGTTTTTGCAACCCTTTATCTCTTACACCACCAAGCAAGCAGTCACTTTTGCGTTCAATACCGAATCCACTTATGACTGGGAAGCCGAAGAATGGTCCATCCCACTCAACCTGATGGTTAGTAAAGTCGTCAAAATGGGCAATCAAACCACCAGCATCGGTGGTGGCCTGCGCTATTGGGCCGAAAGCACGGATAATGGCCCGGAAGGGTTTGGCTTTCGCCTCGTGTTTACGTTGTTATTCCCAAAATAACGGATGAGATGAAATATCAAGTCGTGTCCGGCAACGGAGGTTTATCGTGAAATACCTGTTCAAAGTCCACATCAAACCCGGCCACACAGCCGAGGAGTACGCCGACGCCTGGATGAGAGCCAGTGACATCATTCAGCGCGCTCCAGGCGCACGGGGTACAGAATTGCATCGCAAACTCGATGACCCCAATGAGCTGATTGCCATTGCCAGCTGGGAAAGCAAACAGCAACGTGATGCCATGGAATCGCATCACGACGGCACCGTTGCCGCCATTATTCGCAGCGCCGCGCCCTATTGTGACATTGAACCCATTGGGGAATTTGACGATCCGGAATGGGTGGTGATGCCCTCAGAGTCACCGGCCTCGGGGACCGGCAAAAAACCAAATTAATAACCCCAACACCGGTAATAACAGCACCACCAAAATCCAGATTAATTTGTTAACCATACTGGCCCTGGATTGAATAATATTAAGGATGGCCCATATATCGGCAATCAAAATAAGAAGACCCAAAAACCCTGATACCTGAACATCCATCGGCAACTCCTTGTTATTCTTTTGTGATTTTTATTTCTTTCGTCATGTTTGTATTGCGGACAAGCTTAAGGCTCAGGTTACTGTTAACCCACCAGATAAAACTGTTCACTCAACTTCTGCGTCAGCGCTTGATCCGCTAAACGGCTTCTTGTGATCCATCTGTGACCCTGATTATAGTTCCCTATCCTGTACTTGGCCTGTCGTTCTTCCTCCCTGTCTCCCCGCCGACATGTTTCCCCACCGACCTGTCTCCCTGCCTGCCCGCCTTCATCACATTACCCTTTTGGCTCGGCATCTAAAAAAGTCTTAAACCACTTGAAATACCATGCATATGCATGTTTAATAAACTCATGACTGACTCAACCCTCCAAACCAAGAACACTGCCAGCAAGGCCAAATCCCGGGTCGCGCCCTGCTTCGCGCTGAGTTTGCGCAAGGCCAACCGGGTCCTGACCCAGTTTTACGACCGGGACATGAGCCCCCATGGCATCAAAATCACCCAATTTGCCATTTTACGGGCTGTTTATTATTTGGGAGAAGCCACCAACCGCAGTTTGCAGAACGTACTGGTGCTGGATCAGACCACCTTGTCGCGCAACCTGAAACCCCTGCTGCGCGATGGCTATCTGGAAACCCGACCCGGCCGGGATAAACGGGAAAAAGTTCTGCAGCTCACCGCGGCCGGCAAGCAACTCTTTCACGCCGCCGCCGAGGATTGGCAACAAACCCAAAGCGATCTAAAAGCCCTGTTGGGCGATGAGCTCATAGCGCAATTACTCACAGTTGGTGATGCCATTGTCGACCTTAAAGACACCTCGAGCTGAAGCACTCTACTCATGACCGGGAGAAACCCTGCGATGAACCAACAAGCCCTACCTCACGCAAAATACATGCATATACATAAACAATAAACCTCAGCAACCAAGGAGACCGCCATGGCGCAGACACACACAAATACCTCATCGGTGTTTCAACCCAGCAACCAGATGACGATTTACACCCATCCGCTCACCCACAATCCCATCAAGTTACAGCTGGTGATGAGTTACATCGCTCACGAATCCGAGCGGGCCCGTCAACAAATGCACGATATCCAATTGGAAACCGTTGCACTGAACCAGCTGGAACACAAACAAAAGGATTTTTTGCAGCTCAATCCCAACGGCAAAATCCCGGTACTGGTGCACGGCGACCTGATTCTCTGGGAATCCAATGCCATTGCCCAGTATTTGGCTAACTATTTCGGTTCCCGTCTGTGGCCCTACGGTGCCGATCAACAAGCCAGTGTATTGCGTTGGTTGCTGTGGGAAACCGGATGTTGGGATACGGTGGCCGGCAATATCCTGTTGAACGAGTTCTATTTGCCCTTTTGGGGCTACCCCGGAGATGCCACCCGCAAGGACAAAAACCGAAAAATATTCAAAACACGCGCCGCGCTGTTAAATCAACAACTGCAAGGCAAGGCGTATCTGAACGCCGAGGAGATGTCGCTTGCCGATCTCTGTATAGCGGCGCCGCTGATGCACTTTGATGCCATTGACATCAATCTCAGCGCTTATCCGGCACTGCAGGATTGGTTAACGCGACTCAAGCATCAGCCCTGGTGGCAGCAGGTCGTGCAAGAGCTGCAAGTTTTTCAAAATACCTATACCACAACCGAGGCATCACAACTGATCTCTTAATCTTGGATTAACCAAACAAGGTACATGCATATACATTTATTTATGCATCAAAAACCGTTTAATTGGCAGGAGTACTCACCATGTCACCGTCTCATTCAACAGCGTATACCTACTTCCAGTTTGTTCATCGCTACCCCAAAACACTGGTCATCCTGAGCGTGTTAGCCATGCTGACCATAGGCACCTTTTTACCTCAGCTCACCAAAGACACTCGCGGTGATGCGTTTATGGACCCCAGTAACCCTGCCCTGTTGTATCGCGACAAGGTGAAACAGCAATTTGGGTTGTCGGATCCGTTTGTGATTGCCGTGGTGACACCACAGGATCAGGGCATTTATGCCCCGCCGGTACTGGAGTTGGTGGAATGGTTGTCTGAACACAGCCAGAACGTCGACAACATTGATCCGGAGCGGGTCATGAGCCTGGCCACGGAAAACAACATCCTTGGCAGTGCCAGTGGCATGGAGGTCACCCCCTTCTTTGATCCACGTCCGCAAACGGATGCCGAAAGTGCACAGCTTCGGCAAGCCATTGAGGACTTCCCGCTCTATCAGGGCAAGCTGGTGTCGCGCAACGGTCGCGCAACGCTGATTGTGGCGGAAATGCTCGACGAAAATCAGGCCGAAGACACCTACATTGCTCTGCAACAGCTGATCGATTCAGCACCCACCGTTGACGGCGTAGAACTGCACCTGGCCGGTGAAGGTGCCGTAGCCGGCTATTTAGGCAGCTACATCGACAGTGATGCTGGTCGGCTTAACCCCATTGCCGGCTTGATCATCACCCTGATCATTGGTCTGGCGTTTCGGCGGGTGGCCCCGGCCCTGTTGGCCAATGTCATCATCGCTGCATCGGTGTTAATGACCTTAAGTCTCATGGCGGCCAGCAAAGTGCCTTTTTATGTCATCACCAACGCTCTGCCGGTGATCTTAATCGGTATCTCTGTGGCCGATGCCATTCACATCTTCAGTCGCTACTACGAACTGCAGATTGAAAAACCCGGTGTCGCCCGCAGCCAACTGGTGGTCGAAGCCATGGTCGACATGTGGCGTCCGATCACCTTGACCACCCTGACTACCATGGCCGGTTTCCTGGGCCTCTACTTTGCCTCTCACATGCCTCCGTTTAAATTCATGGGCGTGTTCACGGCTCTCGGCGTCGCCATCGCGTGGGTTTTTTCCATGGTATTTTTGCCCGCAGCCATGATCTGGGCCCAGCCCAAAGTCAGTCAGAACTTCGTGCGCAGCCAACAGGCGAATCGTGAGATTTTTTCGGTGATCATGCAAAAACTGGGTGGCATCAGTATTCGCCATCCGGGCACAACCATAAGTCTGGCGGTAATCATTGCCCTGGCAGGCTTCTATGCCGCCAGTCAATTGCAGGTGGATGAAGACCGGATCGAAACCTTCCACCACAGCGAGGCCATCTATCGCGCCGACCGGACCATCAATGCGCACTTGGATGGTACCAATAATCTGGACATCGTCATTGAAACGGAGCGTGACGAAGGCCTGTTTGAGCCGCAGGTATTGCAAAAAATTGAGGCACTGCAGGATTTTGCCCTGACCCTGCCCCACGTCAATAACGCCACCTCGATCGTCGATTACCTCAAACAAATGAACCGGGTATTGAATGACGGTCACCGTGAAGACTATCAATTGCCCATGCATCGCGACGCCATCGCCCAATACTTTCTGCTGTACTCCACCTCCGGCGACCCGACCGATTTCGAAGAAGAGGTCGACTATGATTATCGCCTGGCCAACGTTCGTCTGATGCTCGACAGCGCCGCGTTCCGCCACACCCAACCGGTGGTAACCCAACTGCAATCCTACCTCGACAACAACTTCAACGAACCCGGTCTGTCCGCCACCCTCAGCGGCCGCGTCACCGTCAATTACCACTGGATTCGCGGCGTCGGCGATACCCACTTTTACAGCCTGGCCGTGGCCCTGATCCTGGTGTGGTTAGTCGCGGCCTTGTTATTCCGTTCCGCCCTGGCCGGCGTCTACGCCCTGTTGCCGGTGGTCAGTGCCATCCTGCTGATCTATTCCTTTATGGCCCTGACCGGTATTGCTTTGGGCATTGGTACCTCCATGTTTGCCAGTGTTGCCATCGGCCTCGGGGTCGACTTTGCCATCCACACCCTCGATCGCATTAAGGAACGCCTGCATCATCTTTCGCAAACTGAACGCAGCATCACCCGCAGCCAACTGGACGAGCAACTGCTGGCCATTTTTCCAACTACCGGGCGGGCGCTGTTGTTTAACTTTCTCGCCATTGCTTGCGGTTTCGGGGTGCTGATTTCCAGCAAGGTGGTGCCTTTAAACAACTTCGGCACCATTGTCGCCCTGGCCGTGACCACCAGTTTCATTGCCAGCGTGACTCTATTACCGGTACTGATCAAAGTGTTTAAACCGCGGTTCGCGTTTGGCACACTGACGGTGGAAGAAAACTGCCCGACTCACGCTTCAGCGTCCACCAAAATCATCGGCACCGGCCGCGTATTGGGCTTTCTGGTGGTGGGACTGGCTCTGGTCATTACCCTGTCTTTGTTGGGAGAACGCGCTCAAGCCGAGGGACTTGCTGACCATACCTCTGCGGCTGGTGAATTGCCCACCAGCGAATGGATTATAGAGCAGGTCAACAGCCGCGACGACGGCCAACAGGTGACTCGCACACTGACCATGACCCTGACCGATCGTCACGGCAAACAGCGGGTGCGGGAAACCCGGGGATTTCGTAAATACTTTGGCGAAGAGAAACACTCGGTATTGTTTTACACGAGCCCGACCAATGTCAAAGACACCGCTTTTCTGACCTACGATTACCCCCGCGATGCCGAGCGCGATGACGATCAGTGGCTGTACCTGCCGGCGTTGCGCAAAGTGCGTCGCATCTCCGCCTCGGATCGGGGGGATCACTTTTTGGGCACCGATTTCACCTACGAAGACATCAAAAAAGAAGGCCGGCTGGAGCCGGCTGACTTTGCCTACAAGGTCATCGGTCGCGAAAGTACCAGCTCTAGCTCTAGTAGCAGTGACAGCTCTAGTGACAGTGACAGCGAGCACACACTGTACCACCTGGAGGGCATCCCCCACACCGAGGCCATTGCCGGGGAATTGGGTTACAGCCGCACCGAACTCTGGGTCGACAACCAGACCTGGATCGTGGTCAAGGCGCGCTTCTGGGACATACGCGGCAATGAGCTCAAGTCCTTACAAGTCGAAGACATTCGCCCTGTAGATGGCATTCTCACCCGTCACACCATGATCATGAGCAACCATAAAACCGGTCACCGCAGTGTGTTCACTTTCAGTGATGTGGACTACCAAACCCCTGTCGATGACCAGCGCTTTCGTCAACGCAGTCTGGCCCGAGGTCTGTAACCATGAAACCTGTTGTGCACCACCCTCTCATTACGTTAACTCTGGGCGGGCTCATCCTGAGCCTGCCAATGGGCAGCGTGGCCTCGGACAAACAGACTCCCTGGCAGTCGAAACTGAACGAACACCTGAACGGACAATGGCAACAAGAGTGGGCCGGTGACCGTCGTGAAAGCCAAAAAATGGAAGCCCAGCTGCAGCTGGAATGGGAACAGGATTTTACTGACGGTTGGCTGGCTCAAACCTCCCTCACCGCCATCGCTCGACTGCGATTGGATGCAGAGGGGCTCTTAACCGATGGCTCAACCCGGCAAACCTACAGCAGTGCCAGCGAGCCCTGGATCAACAACCGTCACTCACAACTGGAGCTGCGCGAATTCTATCTGGATGCCGAATGGTGGAATCTCTACTGGCGGCTGGGCAAGCAGCAGGTCGTCTGGGGGCAAGCCGATGGCTTAAAAGTTCTGGATGTGGTCACACCGCAAAGTTACCGGGAATTTATTCTCGACGACTTTGACGATTCCCGCATTCCCCTGTGGATGGTGAACGTGGAATGGCTCACCTCGGACAGCAGCAGCCTGCAGTTTTTGTGGATACCCGACACCAGCTATCACGATCTGGCTCAGGGCGACAATCCCTACACGGTGACCAGCCCACTGCGGGTGCCGTCACCCTCAAATATCCAGCAGGCGGTCGACGGCGTAACCACAGATCAACCCCGCAAACCCAACCACTGGCTCAAAGACAGTGATGCCGGTGTGCGTTACAGCCAATTCTGGCGCGGCTGGGATCTCACCCTGAATTACTTTTACCACTACCGCGACTTTTATGTGCCCTATCAAGCGATTGAAGCCAACACCGATGTAACAACCGCGCCGGCATCCGGGACTGTGTTACATGTCCAACCCCGTTATCAACGTAGCCATCTCATTGGCGGAACGGCCAGTAACGCTTTTGGTAATCTGACCCTGCGCACCGAAATTGGCTGGTACAGTCACAGCCATCACATCGCCGAATACTCGGCAAACAATCAGGGCATCGAATCCAGCCCCGAGCTGAGCTCGGTCATCGGCCTCGACTGGCAAGGCTTCAGTGACACCCTGATCAGCGTGCAGTGGTTTCAAAGTCTGTTGCTGGATTACGACCGGCGCATGATCCGCGATCACAACGAGCAAACGCTCAGTCTGTTGCTGGAACGCAAGCTGGCAAACGACACCTGGACCCTCAAACTACAGGGGTTGTACTCTCTCAATCATCAGGATCAACTCTGGCGCCCGAAAATCAGTTACCTGTGGCGCAGCAACGTCGAACTGTGGCTGGGCGCCGATGTTTTTTCCGGAACCTCAAAAGGCCTCTATGGCCAGTTTGATAACAACGACCGGGTTGTGGTGGGTTTTGAGTGGGGGTTTTAATGAAAACGGTACGCTGCTGCTAATGCTTCGTCGACCATCATTAGCAGAGCGTCTTCCACAAGTGAATACTTTGGTGTCCGTCCAATTACCGATCTACTGGTTTCACTTCAAGCTATGGCACAAGGTATGCCACAAGGGGAATTACTCATCCATAAGAAAGCGATCAATCTCCTGATGCAAGCCCAAAATAATTTTTTCGTGGTGACTGGCCAGCCAAATCTGCTTGATGGCTTTGGAGCGTAAGCCTTTCTGGATGCGCTGCAAGTTACCCAAATCCTGACGCGGAACCTGATACATTTGTTCCGGATCATTACCATCGGTCACAAATACTGGCTCTGCGCGTTCAGGCTTTACGGCAGCGGGCAGTGAGCGCGTGGAGAAAATTTCAAACGTACATTGATGCGGATCGCTTTCATGTGGACGTACCCGATAGATCATCGCATTCCCGGCTTGCGGCAAAATCATCACATTGGGAAACAGAAAAATCTCCCCGCCCCACATAGCGATAATTTCCGGTATAGCCTTGGGCATGGGGCGATCCTTGGCGGCAGCATTCTCATAGAGCACCCGAATGTATTCACCACCCAGGCTGGACCCTTCAGGAATGGGCTGGCCCTTCAACGTGCGCAATAAATCCACGTCCTCTTGCAGAACTTGCGCATCCATACCGTCAACCAGCAGTTGCAGGCGATCTGCCATCGCATCCACCGGATCTTGGCCCGGCAGCTGTGAGGTGACTTTGCCTTGATAGTTGGTGGCTCTGCCCGCATAAAAACGGCCATGGCCATTGGCGTACGTCTGGTAGTCCACATTGTGGTGGTTGTAATTTTCAAACTCACCATTGATTTCATCGCCAAAAATAAACTCCGCCGCTTTGACTTCCAGCTGCGGGTGGGTGGCGGGAACATGGTAGGTTTCAAAAAACGCCTCTTCCGCCACCTTCCAATTTGACGGAATCGATATCGACTTCCACCAATAATGACGCATCTCTTTCAGATTGAGGTCGTCCATCAAGGATTTTACAGGTGCAATAAAATCATCAAACGACGGGCAATCTTTATCGAAATTGATAAACACAAAGCCCGCGTACACCACACACGGCAGACTTTTCAGGGCTACATCGCTATTACACAGCTTGCCGCCACGGAATTCTTCCCGGGCCAGGATGTACTGATTGTCGCCCTCAGTGTTCCAGCGCCAACCGTGGAATGGACAAATAATATGCCCGCCGGGAAAAGTACCCTGCCCTTCAGCCAACGCCGTTCCTCGATGAGGGCAAACGTTGTGGTAGGCCTTAACGGTGTTTTCATCCACCCGGACGATAAAGACCGACTGATCGCCAATTTCGTAAGTGATAAAATCATTTGGCTCAGGGACTGCATCCACCCGTGCCGCCACCTGCCAGACCTTGGTCCACAGCCGATCGAACTCCAACTGTAAAAACTCGGGGTCTGTGTAGCGACCGACGCGAATCCCGTGCTCCAACGTTTTCCAGCTTTCAGGAACCTCTTTACCCTGGATGGTTTTACCCTGAATTGTATTACCCTGGATTGTTGCGGTGGTGCTTTCACGGTGCGGTGTGGATGTTCTAGTCATATTACTCAACCTCTCAGATATTTTACCTATTCAATTATGGTCAATCTAGCGTGGCACGGCAGTAGCATGAGCTCTGTAACGACATCAAAACTGCCTTGACATTTTTGATCACTTAGTCGAATGCCAAGACACAAACATTAATACACTGCTGAATCATACAATGCCCGGTCATCATTCTCCAGCTAGACTCACCAGAAAGGCTCTATGAGGGTCATCTCTGCTAAACGCCTGACCTTATGAGAACGCCCGTTTTTCAACGGCTTTGCGGGCATCACACCGGGACAGGATTATCCGTAACGAAAGCGGTTAAGTTAAGCCGGAACCTATTTTTCCAGTGCTCCTTCTTTAGGTATCGAGCTTGTTCCATCTTGCCGATTAACTACAGGTGCGGGGACAAACTCTTTCGGCGCAGGTCCCAAACCAAATAATAGATAGGCCGCAACCAGAGAGAGAATACACGCCGCATAAATAAACAGTGAATAACTGCCCGTCATGTCATACACAAGCGCGGCCAACGCTGGGCCAACGCCGCCACCGACGGCTATAGCACTCGACATGATGCCGAATATTTTCCCAAAGTTTCGAAGACCACCATAGAGGCTGGTCAGATACGCACAAATCTGCAATTTTGTACCCGCCGCATAACCAATCACCATCAGCCCGATGATAATCATGGGTATACTGTCAACTTGTTTGAGCATCAGAAGAAACGCAAAACCGGATAGGCCTAAAGTAATCCCTCCAACCCAACCAGCTTCAAAGCGATCCATCAGCCAGCCGGTTGCCAGTTTGCCAAAAATTCCAGAAACACCATAAATACTGGTGAGATATGCCGCATATTCGCGGGTTACACCCGATTCCACCAGAATCGGTACTTGATTTACCAATATGCCAATACCGGTCAACATAACGATAAATGTCGCTATGCAGATGCGTATCAAAGCCGGATGGCGAATCGCTTCCCTTAAGGTTAATCCGGGTAATTCTGGCTGTTTGGGATTATCTTTAACAATCACAGTGTGAACGTCATTATCTGATTTCCGCAATCTGTCCCGCGCGTCATACAGAAAAAATATTGCCGGTATTAAAGCAATCCCTCCCCAACCAAATCCTAACAAAAAATAGGCATGTCGCCATCCGAAAGCCGCTATAAGCCATTGGGTGAGCGGAGGAACTATGGCCTGTGCGAATGCGGTACCGCACATCGTGACTGCAATGGCCAAACTCCGCCCGGCATAAAAAGTTCCTGAGACTGCCGTCGTCCAGACAGTAGCTTTAATCAGCAGAAACACCAGTGACTGACACACCCAAAACATCATCCACTGAACCGCACTGCCGTTAGCCAGCCCAAAAGAGGCTAACACCACCCCCGAAAGAACCAATCCCGGCAGCGCAATACGCCGTGATCCCCAATGGTCAATCAGCCCGCCGACAAAGGGCGATAAAAAAATTGATGTTACGGCAGAAATGGATAGGCCTGTCATAATTTCTGTCCGACTCCAACCAAACTCTGTTGTCAATGGTTCCACAAATAATCCAAGAGCGTTGGGAACAATTGAATAAAAACCAAACCCCAAGAAACAGCAAACAACCATAGGCCAATGCGCTTTCCATTCTCTGCGCTGATCATCTTTTCTGGTTTTATTCATACCCACAACCCTCTCATAAGAACAGGCATGTTATTGTTATCAATGACCAATACTTCAGCCTTACATTTAATTAAGATACTTCAATTTTTTTACTCACCGATATACATTTTTCATCATTAGCTTTCACCACACACAATTTAATAAAAAAAAGGCCACTAAAATCAATCCGTGACCATAAGAGGGATAAAAACGAAGTTTAACATCCAAAAAAAATGCCATTCACATCAGCAAAGTCAAACTATTGACATCTATCAACCATTCTTGAAATCAGATCAGAGGCAGTTACGACGCCTCGGCGTAACGATTGCTCGTAACCTTCTTGTTCTACCGCTGGGCCAAGGACTTCCAGATCAAAAACACCCTGATACCCCGAATCCAAAATGTCACCCATCAATCGATCCAGAGGCAAGTCCCCATCACCAATGTGTACCCGTCTACCTGGCGGCAATTGGTTGTGGCTACCGATAGCCACATCATCAATTTGCACAAGGGTAATTTGGGGGCCCGCGCGCAACAGCGTTTCACGAAGGTTTCGTTCCATCCAGCAATTACCAAAGTCCACCACCAAACCCAATCCCGTCAGTTCAGACACATCAACAGCATCACGCAGTGTATTAATAAATGAAGCATCGGTACGCAGTGAGGGCTCAAACGCCAATTGCACACCGACACTGGCAGCATGTGTCACACATGGCGCTACCGATTCAGAAAATACCGCCATAACTTCATCCCAGGGTGCGCCGGTTGTTCTGCCTGGAGGGAAGTAGATTGAGCAATTGGGATCGACAGAGGCAATAATATCCATCATTTTATTGAGCTGATCTTGTTCCTGAGTCCATTTCTCTGGAGCACTCAACGAAAAAGAGCCACAAACCAAGGTCGAAGGTTGGATATTTTCATCCATCATGCGGGAAAGCTTGCCGTCCAGGTCATCGGAGACCTTGGATATCAACAATCCGGCATGATGAACACCTAACTCTTTCCACAAAGCCAGATCCTGTTCGAAAGACCAGTTAAACGTGCTTAAGGCATTCACTGACAGTCGTTTATTCAACATGGTGACACCTCGTCGATAGCCGCTTTAATCAGGCGAATTTGAGATTCCAGCCAGCGCACCTCACTGAAATTTTCACGCCCATTCTGTTCGAGCAACCTTTCAGTGGCTGTCAGCTTAATGTTGAGTGCAGTCAAATCCGCAGCATCAACATCCAGAACTCCTTCGGCCATGTGCATGGCATGAAGTATTTTTCCTGCATTGATGTGATGCTTTGCCTTTTCAAGTACCTTCTCTTTACCCGCCAATTGAATCAAGTCTGCGAATATCGCCGCCGGCGGTACATTGTAAAGCTCTGTGCTTGACTCGTAACGAAACCAGCCAATGTGCTCTTCCCATATCGCCCTCACCAGCCAGGGCAGCTTGCCATGCCCCTGCCCTATGGACAGATCTGGCGGCAATTTTATTGATTCCATCAGAGTCCAAAGATCAATCCCGTCATTCATTCCTTTAAAGGTTTGATCCTTGATGTACTGTACCGCATCGCGCATTCTGGTGAGCTGTGTGCGTATGGCTGCTTCCCCTCGCAAGGGCTCACCATGGCCGGTGATCAGCACTTTAGGATTGAGATTTATGACACGCTGAAGGCTGTCAAGGTACCATTGTACATAGCGTATCTTATCGCCCCGCAAGGTGTATAAATTAGGAACATGGCCAAAGATAGGACCGGTCATATTTCCGGTAAACGCGATGCCTTCTTGTGGCATCCAGACCACCAGAGAATCTATAGTCTCCCCGCCTTTGACTGAATAAAGTTCAAACTGTCGACCACCCAATTCAAAACGGTAGCTGTCGTGAAATGTGGTTGTGATGACGGGTTTGGTGAACTCCTGCACGCTTTTTTTGATATCGCCACTCCACAGCTGTCTGGAGCGGCGAGCCATAGTTGGCCTTAAAGCTTCCCAATAGCCATACACATGATCAAAATTTGCCTGAGCGATGGTTTCCGTTTCCGGGGTATTAAACCACCGCCACCCACCCACATGATCTGTATGACTCTGAGTAAAAATAATTTTTGCGACGGCATTATCACTGACAGAATTCAGTCTGCGAAAATTTTCATCGCCACTGAATACAATTCCTGTATTAATGATGACGTCTCCACCAGACGTGATCACCCGATACGCATTAGAGACGTCCTTGGACATATAAATACCATCACCAAGGTCGATAGCATTTTGCGTACCTTCACCGTCGAGCACCAGCGTCGCATTTAAAGGTTGCTTGGAAGCGGTCATTATTTCACCTCGTGACGAACAGCAAATCGATCGGTGTAAAAATTAAAGCGCTGGCGAAGCTTGTCAATGTCAAGTTTGAAGTTCCCTTCCAGGTCATACACAACTCGACCATCTCTGCCACGCGGGTGATTATCCATATAATCCCGCATATCTTTTTCGCTGTCGTCCGATAGTGGTAATCCCGCCGCCGTCAACACACGCTGAGCCGTTCCAACATCATCGCCCATAATATCCTGAAACAATAAATCAACCCGCTGTCCATCCGGCACCTTGTCCATGTCACGAATATAACAGCGCAGCATATGCTCAATACGATCAACCCAGTAATTGACGTGTGCCTCGATATTTGGCACTTTTTGATGCGCCAAAACAGACAGCCCTCGCATGGTTAACACTGACTGCAAAATAGCCAACGGGTCTCTGTGAGTCATGACAACAATGGCATCAGGATAAACCGTCATCAGCGCCGGTAGCTGTTCACTTTGGGCATTGCCTTTCAGGATCCAGCGTCGATCATCTGGCATCTGATACGCAATGGCCTTCAGCATGGTGCGACCATATTGATAGTGCGGTACTTGATCCTCTGAAAAATAAAAATCTCGCCACTTGGGAACATCTGCCATCCACTCCCATTGATAACTAGCGAAATCCGGAATTTGCAGTTCATTTTCACCACAGGCATGATCAGGAGAATGCTCATGCATTGCAGCCATGATCGGGTTTGCCTTCATCTGGTTCCAGTGATTATTGGACCTAACCCAGCGCGGATCCTTACCGTCCCGATCTGGCACTTCACCCGGTGTCGGCACCGCTTCTGAACCCAAATACACCGGCAGATAGCGTAAGCGCCGGTCTGCAGCTATCAGATTTTCAAGATGTGTAGTGCCAGAACGGGGCAGCCCGGTAATAAATATAGGACGGTCAATTTCAACTGCATCAACGGCTGGATTTCTTTTCAGAAATTCTTGATTTTTAAGTCGATTAGCCGCTGCTTTTATACACGTAGCCACAATGCGCTTTTTGGATATTTTCCAGGTATTGGTATCTCCTTCAACCTCGCCAAGTATGCGGGCCAGTCGATCTCGAAACCCCATATCCCCGAAATCTTCCAGACCGGTTTGCTTAACGGCCGCACTCAATACGCTGTCAACGGACATATCCAACGGCTCTGCTTCGATTGTTTCCAGTTGCTTGCGGCGTTCTGGCGATAGCGTGGGATTTTGAAATTCGTCAACTCGGAATACTTTGGATTGCACTTCAGATGCAGTCATCGCCTCCACTCCTTAGTCTCTCTCTGACAATTTTGCAATGTTGGCTTTTCCTGCATTGGCCATCCAGCCACCATCAATTTTGACCAGATCGCCGGTATGAAAACGCGAGGCATCACACATGAAATACACACCGATACCTTCAAAATCTTCGATGGTACCGAAACGCGGGATCGGTGTTCGCTCACGCACCTGCCCTCCCAACGGTGAGTCAGGCCCCTGATCTTTGACGGTTTCACTGACGGTGTAACCTGGGCACACCGTATTGCAGCGAATACCGTACACACCCAGATCAACAGCAATACCGCGAGCCATCGAAGCCATTGCTCCTTTTGCCGCATTGTAATGTTGCATCCCGGCTGAGCCGGTTAAGGCAGACAAGCTGGCACAAAACACGATGGAACCACCCGGATCACCTGCATCAAAGCGCTCCTTCATATGACGTGCTGCTTCGCGTGCAACATACATGGCGCCATGCTGATTCACACTTAATAAGCCGTGATACTGCTCACCCGACAATTCAAGGAATGATTTCGCATGATTCATGATGCCGGCATTCGCAATGGCACCGTCCACCCGACCCATAATTTTCACAGCCTCTTTCATCGCCACAACAACCTGTTGCTCATCAGCCACATCAACCTCTTGAGCGATGACCTTGGTACCAAATTGTTTCAACTCACGGACGGCCTCATCATTTTTGTCCTTACGGCGACCCCAGATGACGACATCACCTCCGGCCCGGGCAATCCCCCGCGCAAAGCCAAAACCAATTCCTGCATTGCCGCCGGTAACGACAACAACTTTACCTGTCAAATCCAAAGGGTTCGTATTCATTATGCTCACCATTATTGTTAACCAACTCAATAAAGTTAACTCTATTAGAATAAAAATCCAATGTAAACAAATTTATGCGACATTGAGATAACTTTATTGGAGATATGCCGCGATTTACATATGCAGCGATAGCAAACAGGTAACTCAAACTGAAGTGACTGCCACCGAGGGCAAAGTGAAACTGCTGTCTGCAGAGTGCTGCTGCACTCAGGCGGGCGACACCGCGTGGATGGGTACTGGGTTTGGCCCGCAAAGCGGGCCAAACAAGGGTCAAAAATTATAGTGCAGGCTAGCCCCTACAGTGCGTGGAGCTCCGTAGTGATAGGCTCCGTAACCGCCGCTGTCGAGCACGTTCAACCCGCCCAGGACATATTCCTCATCCGCAGCATTATTGACGTACGCCGCAAAATCAAAACCGGATCCCATAATACTCCGCCAGTCAAACCGGGCATTCCACACAGCGTAGTCGTCCCACTCTGAAAACTTTGTGGCGAACTCAACATCTTCTGCGCTCCACAAGCCGCCGGTACGACTTGGCATAATGCCGAACTGCTTAGCCTTCGGGTGGGTAGACATATCATCCTGCCAGTAAACACTTGCCATCAAGGTCATTTCGCCCAGAGCTTCATTCACTGGCAGCGTGTAAGTCGCGGACGCTGTAAGTGTCTGTGGGGGCACATAGGAAAAGTCATTATTACTGGTATCGACTTGCACACCATTAATCAGGTCTTCGCGCTCCTTAAATTGTGCATCCACATATGAATAGGCCAGTGTCAGTGTCAATCGATCCGTAGGGACTGCGGTCAACTCCACTTCCAGGCCTGATATTTGGGCTTTAGACGCATTTTCGGTGCGCGTGACCAAACTATTTCCCTGAAAGAAAGACACCGTGTTTTGAATGTCTTCATAATCCTGGAAATATATCGCCACATTCGATCGCAGAGGAAAACCAAGCCAATCCCAGTCTGCCTTATGACCAATCTCATAAGTTATAACCGTCTCTTCATCGAAAGGGGTCAGCGTGGCGTCATCGACCCCTCGTGTATTAAAACCTCCCGCACGATAGCCAGTGGAGACGCTGCCATACAATAACTGTGCGTCAACCGGAGCATAGCTGGCGGAGATTCTCCATGTCGGTGACGAGTAATCCTCATCCACATTTCTTTCACACGTAGTCAGGTCAGAACCATTGGGGCCCGTCAGCACACAATTGGTTCGATCCAAATTGCTCCAGCTGTGCACAGACAGTTCACGCCCTTCCCAACTCTGGCGTGCCCCGGCAGTAACCGACCACTCATCGGACAAAGAATAGGTGCCCTCCATAAAAACCGCATAGGAGGTATTTACAATATCCGTATAACCCGAGTCGTAGGTAAATGGCCCTTGTTGAAGCTGCCGATCTTGTGACGCGTTCAGTTTTGACCAGTAACCGCCCGTCATCCACTCCAGCTTGCCGCCGAAAGCAGTGCCCAACAATTGTATTTCATCACTGAAGAACTCCGAGTCCATGACGTTAAGCGGTGGATTCAACGTCGCCCCCCAAGGGAGGCCGGCAGCCCACAACAGACCATCCTCTGGTACCGACCCAAACACGGGGTATTCCGTTCCATCAATATCCGTTGCCGTACGGAACACCACCCCGCGATAACCAACAATATTTTTAATGCTTAAGTCATCATTAATTTGAAACTCGGTGGTATTGGAAGCAAAGGTATTCCTGACCAGCTCTTCACCATCCAGATCTGACTTCACTTTCCACGGGTCATCCCGGGCAATATTTTCCTGAACTGCATTCCCCCAAGGGGCCAGCACGGGACTGACTCCAGCGGCAAAACCCAGACCGACACTGTAGTTAATGCCTGTCACAACTGGTACCGCAGCCGCACTTTGGGCCTCGTCATAGGCCAGAACTGTATAATTTGTTAACGAACCGGTGTCTACATTAAGACTGAATCTGACGCTTTCAGAGTGCTCATCACGATAGTCCTTGCCGTGCAGCGCATTGTCGGCAATGTTTTCTTGATAACCATCACGATCCAGCTTGCGACCCGACAGCCTCATTTGCACAGCATCTGATACCGGAATGTCTACCGCGCCTTCAAATCCCCGCAAGTTATAGTCACCCAGCTTAAATTCTGCATAGCCACCAAACTCATTGCCTGGCAGCTTCGGCGTCATAAGTACGGCCCCGCCAGTACTGTTGCGACCAAACAGCGTCCCCTGTGGCCCCTTCAGAACCTGGAGGTTTTGCAGGTCGTACAAACCCAGATTACTGCCCTGTGTTGGGGCAATGACGATGTCATTGAAATACATGGGCACAGCCGGGTCCTGATTAAACGCAGCCTCCCCCTGACGCTGCCCACGAAGGGTAATCATGGGTTCATTTAAAGAGCCGCCAGCCTGAGAAATTCTCAGCGACGGTACTTTGGTTCCCAGGTCTTCAACTTGACCGATACCCTGTGTGCGTAAAAAATTTTCATCCAGCGCGGTAATCGCGATAGGCACATCCTGTAAACTTTCCTCACGCCGGCGAGCGGTTACTACAACCTCTTCCAGTGACAGGACAGACCCTTGATTTGAGGATGACTGTGCGTTGGCAAGACTACTCATCAACCCCAATAGGGACGATGCCAGTAGTATGGAAGGTTTCAGCAACCGCTTGGTGTTGACGTGTTGACGGATCATCGTCGGGAGTACTTTGGGCTTACTCTTCATAGGAAAACTCCTGTTGGAGACTCTTTTATTATTGTGTCGCAATTACACCTACGTGAACGTACTCACTGTGGGTGCTCTCAGAATCTGGCTTTTGCTCCAGACGCAGCGAAGATCGACTGGTCGCCCAAAACAAAAAAACCAAATACTTTCGAGGCTGAACCTGAGCCCCTGATATTCTTAATCACGTTATTCCTGATTGCTCAGGTTAGTCCTGAATGGTTGTGAGCCCATAGAGTGAACTTTTTAAAGTACCCTGAGTACTTTCGACCTGTCGCAATAGATCTATTATTTTTATATTCACGCCAGAAATTTGGCTTTTCTGGCCAGATTCAACACCCACTCATCCTCGCTCAAAGTCGGTTGTTCGCCGTTTTGGTTGCTCCAAAACCTTAGCCTGAACCCTACATGAGTTAACTCTAAAGTCATACTTTATGATTTACAATAGATTTTTAAATAAAAAAAGATATCTCTTTATGGTGGGCCGTGCTCCTAAGCAGAAGCTGCATATCAACAGAAGCCTTTAGCTAGAATGAGAATAAGGTCGGAAGGACGGGGACGAGCGGAGGGTCTAAGATTGGAAGAACACTAAGGACTGGCACAGCCCTAAACAGGCATCTTTATTCAATAAATTACAGCAACATCCAAAGCAAAGCGGCATCACCTGGCACAAGTTTTATCGAGCGAGGGGCTCATTGTTAATGGGTCTGGTCTGCAATGGTATTCGGCATCCCTTCTCACAGACCATAGTGCAGACAGGGTTACAGCCTGCCATGCCCCCACAAACGTTTATGAAAGAGGTTGCGATTATGACGAGCGACCATTTCCCCCAGTGCCACATCCCCTTCAGAAATAGCTTCTATTTCGAGCAGCTTGGCTTTGCGCCAGGCCCGTACAAATTCGCGATGTTCTTCGCTGCCGTCCAAAGACGCTGGAATAGAGGGAAACTGGGTAAAGGTAAATGTCCGGTTGATATGAAAGATCAATTCAATATATGGGCTGTTAATTAATTTAAAAATTTCCCGGCGGTTTTCTTCTTCTATCGCCAGAATATCATCAAACGTTGCTTCATCGGTCACAGATAACACGTCAGACCTCAGCTTGGCCATTAACTGGCGAGTCTCTTCGGTAGGTGAGGATGCGGCTTTTTTGACAATGGTCATCCACATCACCGAGGCAATTTCAGTCACATCCTCAGTATCAACATCCAGCATTTTCAGATACGCACTAACCGAGTTTTCGATGACTTCGACACTGGGACGACTGGCGAAGTAACCACCATTGATGCCTCGCTTAACCTTCAACAGCCCCTCGCGTTCCAGCAATCTGGCAACCTGCCTGACGGTCGGACGTGAAACCCTCAGCAAATCGGTTAAATCATCTTCACTGCCCAGAAGATCGCCGTCTGAACGATTCCAAATGAGGTCTCGCAGTTCCTGAGCGGCGGTATTCATATTGTTCTTGGCTTGCTTCGGTGACATACACCCTCCGTGAAATCGAGGCATGTTTATACCACATTTTCAAAAGCAACTGATAAATGTTTGCCCTGACAGAGGTAGAGTGAACCCCAAGGGGAGAGCGTCAGCCCGCAACATGCCCAGCATTCACTGATCGCACCCCCGCCAGATTGCCTCCATCAACCCTAATATCGGTACCACTGATGTAAGCTGCCTCATCCGATAGCAAAAATGCAACCACAGCTGCAATCTCCTGTAGATTCCCCTGCCGCTTCAAGGGACAGGTCTGCAGCAGCGAGTATTTTCCGTTAACCTGCTTAAATTCATTCGCCCCTTGGGGTGAAGCAATCAACCCTGGCGAGACGGACACCACACGTCCACCCCGTTGTCCCCACGCCAGAGCCTGGCGCTGGGCCAGCTCAAGCACCCCGATTTTGGACCACATATAACTCAGCTCTGGTGTCATGGGCAGCTCTGCAGTACTTTCCAGCGCCGCTAAAAAATTGGCTGCCAGAGGGTTCTCAAACAACAACTCAAGCCCGGCTGGCAGGCGTCCCAAGTGCGCAGAGAGAGACGATATCAGCACAGCGCTGCTCCCCGGCGTCACTTGTGGCAACAACTCCTTCGTAACCAGCGCTGGCCCAATCAAATTGACGGACATAATGGTGCGCCAGTCCGCCATACTCGGACTGAGCCCCGCCACATGTGCAAGAGCCTTGAAACCTCCCAGCTGGTTTACACAATGGCCCAGCTGTTGCACCGAGTGTCTGCAGGTGACGTCGCAGACTTGCGTGATTACCTGTAAGCCGTCCTCACGTAAAGTCTCTGCCTGATGCTGCAAGCGCTTGGGGTTGATATCCACCAGTAACACTTTGTGGTTCTGCCCTAGCCTGCGAGCCACCGCAGAGCCCATGCCGCCAGCACCGATAACCACGGCCAAAGGCAAAGCGCCCCAGGCATTCGTCAGATCAAGTGGTGTCACATTGCCACCCCCCTAGTCATGTTCGGATGGTTTGCTCATCAGAGAGAAGGTTTTGCAGGCAAGCCCAAATTTCCGGAAGCAATGGCTTCTATTTTCTGACGGATGTAGGCGTCAGGATCAGCAGCATGTCGCTGCATCTCTTCAAGTACTGACGCGTGAGTTGGAATAAATATGCGTTTTTCTTCCATCCCATCAGCAAGAATCGTCCCAGCCTGCTCGGCACTTATCAATTCAAATTGAGCGCCGGGACCACTCATGATGGCGTTATCCGACCAGCTTTTCATTCCTTGCATCACGCCCGTCATTACCGGGCCCGGGCAAAAACAACTGATCTGAATACCTTTGGGCAAGAGATATAAAGCCAAGGATTCGGTTAACGCGACAACCCCCGCTTTGGAGGCGGCGTAAGGAATACGATTGCTGGCATAAGGGTACAAACCGGAGAAAGAAGCGGTATTCACGATATACCCGCCTCCCCGAGCAATCATTTTGGGCAGGATGATTTCATTACTGCGCACCACGGGCATCAAATTAAGATTTACCACCCGCTGCCATTCAGACAGTGGAATGTCTTCCGGGTTGCCCGAAATAATAACGCCCACGTTGTTCACGACAATATCGATTTCTCCCAACGTCTGCTCGGCACGAGAAAACGTCCGGTGCAGTGAATCGTTGCAAGTTACATCACATTGAAAGCTGCACGATTTACCGCCATTGGCCTCAATGTGAGCGGCTGTCGTTGCCGCCCCGGCTTCATCAATATCTGCAACAGCCAATGCGGCTCCACGGCGAGCAAATTCCTCAGCAATTGCTCGCCCGATGCCATTACCGCCGCCCAAGATCAAAGCCGTCTTATTCTGGAAAAGCGAAAGGGATGAAGTCATGGAGTTTCCTCTTTTTAATCAATGGAGGGGCCTCAACCCTGTAGTGCCAGATCAAGCAACGGTTGCGCCGCATCATGAATGGGTTCGTAAGCAGGATGACCGCCCAGCGCTTCTCCCAAAAGCCGAACATCTTTATTAAGCATTTTTGCGCCGTGAGTAAAATCTGTGGGCTGTTGCCACCTTGCGCACACATCAAACGCAAAACTTCGGCCACTGCTCAGTTTTATTAAATCCACAAACGCGTCAGGGTCAATACCCAATGACTTGGCCGCTTCCCGTGCGTGATAAGCCATAGCGAGATTGGCAGCCATCAGGGAGTTATTGACTAACTTTGCCATCTGTCCCGAACCAATCGGCCCCAGGTGAATCAAATGCCCACTGAACGTGTCCAATACCGGTTTCATTTTTTGAAAGGCTTCAGCGGTACCGCCAACCATCACGGTGAGCGCTCCTTCTGCAGCCGCCCCGCCACCGCCACTGACTGGAGCATCTACCAGCAGCAGTCCACGGTTTGACGCTTCCTGTTCCAA
Organism: Pseudomaricurvus hydrocarbonicus; assembly: GCF_011602365.1. Lineage (GTDB taxonomy): Bacteria > Pseudomonadota > Gammaproteobacteria > Pseudomonadales > Cellvibrionaceae > Pseudomaricurvus > Pseudomaricurvus hydrocarbonicus. Next base: position 57,267 of record NZ_JAAONZ010000005.1, on the reverse strand, counting down.
CTCCCGACACAGCTGAGGGTGTATGGTCGCATGAATGGCAACGGTTCCACCCGGTTTCATCGCTGGCAACAGCTCTCGGCAAACTTGCCTAACCCCGTCATCATCGACCACACAGATACCGCAATGCTCAACCTGCTCACCCAGCTTGGTGACGCTTTCAGCAAAGGTCGCCGATGTATTTTCATAAGGACTCAATGATTCCGGACGACGAGCCCAGAGTACGACCGGCAATCCCGCGTCTATCATTCGCTGCGCCATAGGCGCACCCTGACTGCCCAACCCGATAAAACCGTACTTCATCTGAACTCCTGATTGTCGCTACTTTTATAGCCTATTAGGCTGGTGTTAAAGCACCACCAAGACTCACTATCATTGGATACCGACTGCCAGCAACATTTAACTTTTCGGCTGGCCATCCCAAGTTAAATTATTTTTGATTTTATGGGCCATATCAAAAAGCACGCCCTGCACATAAGATGCTTTTGGCCAACCCGCATGTACAGCATACTGCAGGACAAACTCCTGCATTTCTTCAACCGTGGTATTACCACTGGCCATGGCACCATAAATATGCGTTTGTATAGGGCTTGTCGCGGCTGAGTCACACACACCCACCAAAGTCACCCAACGGCGTGAGCGTTGACTCAGGCTCTCTCGGTGCCACACCTCACCAAACACAAAATTCAGAATACCGCCCTCAAAGTAGGGAGCCACCGGCGGCGGCCCCGGAAATGTCATCACCTGGGCAAATTCATCGGCGCCACGCTGCAACCTGTCGCTGGGTTCCCAGGGCTTTTCGGCAAGTGGTTTGAAACCGTCATCAGTCAGATTCAGCGCCTGCGACATCCGACTGACCGCAGCATCAATCACGGCACCCGATGACCAACCATTATAAATCGAGCTGTGTACCGCGACTTCGCGTAATTCCTGAACACTGAGCTCCTGATTACTCAGCGCCCCGCGGATATAGTGGTCCAGAGAGTCGGAGGGATTGCCATTACTGGCTACACCAGCAATGGCGATCAGATAACGTGCCTTCACATCCAATCCAGGCCGGGACCAGATCTCAGCAAAAATGTAATCACGCCAGGTGGATTGGTATAGCGTTTCTGGCGCAGCCACCGTTGCAGCCCAAAGTTTTTCTTGCAGTTCTGCGCCACACGCACTTCTATTCTCTGGATTTTGCATTCTTGCACCCCTACATTTTGGCAGTGAGAACAAATACACGCGGGCTCGAATGCGGATATAAAGTATGCGAGCGGCCTGATAGACTGTGTATTTATTCTTATTGTGATTCAGCGAATTCTATAGCTGCTATTCAGTTGCTCGTGTACGATTTCGTGTTCATTGTTCTGTAGCTCTGGCTACCCAGTTACAGATAAGATATACAGACTTTCTGTGCTTCACTGGAATTTCGCCCCATCATCAATGCATCACAGATGTTTTCAATTTTGTACTCATGGGTAACAAGTGAAGAAAGATCGTATTTGCCTGACTCCATCAAATTGAACACATCTTGGGATATAGATTCATTCGGCGTATTCCCACACCCGTGAATATGCCAGTTGTTGTAACACACCGACTTTAAATCCATGGGTACCGGCTCGTGATGCACCCCCAGTATGGCCAGATGCGCATCTCGCTTCGCCAGCATGGTGAAGTTATCAATTGCAACGGTAAGACTCAGGGCATCGACATAAATATCAGCACCGCAACATTCACCAGACAATCCAGCTTGCGAACCAAACTCTTCTATCGCACGACTTTTTAGGTCTTGGGACGCAGCATTGCAGGTCACTACATCGAATTTTTCAGCATTCTTTAAACGAAAATCCGAAACATCCACGATCATCACTTTATCGCAACCGTACCATTTCAGCATGATGGCAGCGGACATACCAATAATCCCCGCACCAAAGACAATGGCTGTTTTTCCAGGACCAGGATTGAGGCCAACGACACCCCGAGCCCCAACCATAAAGGGCTCAAGTAAAACAGCAGTTTTAATGGGTATATCTTTGCTGATCTTTAAAACACTGAATCCGACTTCACATTGTGGCAGTTTCAGGTACTCTGAAAACGCCCCCACGTTTGACATACGCTTGCGGTTTCGGATGGCATTGCCCAAATTGGGAAACACCCAGTCTCCCTCGACCAAACCCTGTACATTTTTACCAACTTCCACCACCTCACTGACCACTTCATGGCCAAACTCAGAATCTTTCCAGACAGGCCGTGGATCTCCATTTTTATAAGCCGCGATGTCAGTCCCACAGACTCCTGCCAACAGATTTTTGATGATCACGTCTTCATCGCCACACTGTGGATATGGTAACTCCACCACATCAACACAACCTTTATCGCGGTAGATGGCAGCTTTATAATGTTCAGTACCCATACATAACCTCAGATTAATAAATGACCGGACATCAACAAAGACGTACATACCCATTGCAAACGATAAGTCGCCAATGTCAAGTGATGCTGGAACCTCTTCTATATCAATATTTTTCTTGCTGCACTCACGGCCTCTCTGACCATGTCTCTTACATCCAGCTCATTGGCCAGCCGACTAATTATTGGCACTTCTAAGCCAACCGTCAGTGCTGGTGAAATCGCTTTCACAAATTCCTGTAGAGGTAAAACGCCCTCACCAGGTAAACGCCGGTCAAAACAGGCTTCCTGGAAATAATCATCACTCGTTGGATTAACAGCAACGTCGCACAGTTGCACATACCCAATGAGATCAGGGTCGATGGTCGCTAATGAAGAGAGGGTCGCGCCGCTTCGAAAAAAGTGCATCGTGTCAATTAACAGCTTTATCTGACCTGGCTCTACTTCCTGAATAAGACGGAGAGCCTTCTCTAATGTGTTGATCGGATGAGGCGGTGCGAACTCCAGGTAAAGCTTCATATTTCGATCCGCCACCAGTTGTGCCAGCATGGCCAACTGGTCAAAACCTCGGTTTTGGTCAAAGTCGAGACAGACGGTACTGACAGCCTCGGCCCCCAACTCCATCATGATGTCCAGGTCATTGCCATAGTTGGTAACATCCGTGCCTGGACGAATGGCAAACCCTTCAGCAAGAGAAATGGTGACGCCGCTGTCATTCAATACGGCAAGGGTTTCTCTTCTGAGTGCAACATCCTCTCTGAGTGACCAAGGCGGAAAGCACTCAAGCTTCCAGGGTACCGGCGTCAAGGCGGTAGAAATGTGACCGCAACCCGATTCTGCTGCCAGCAACACATGCTCCACCGGCGGCATACCGAATACAGTTTGCAACTCTATACCTAATCTTTTCACTTGGGTGTCTCGCTTTCACTGCCTCGATTTCACTCAACAGTGCTGACGGATAAAATCGACTTCACTCCACTATAGAGATAACTCTATTAAATATCAACCTGCAAAAATATTAATATAATGGGATTTCAATACCCAAATCCACAAAAGAGATAACTCAATGGAAATAACATTATCCACTATAACTGCCCCAGAAGGTCAGTATGGACTCCTATAATCCGGCACCAAGCAATTCGACCGATAGGCCCACCCAATATTGCTGTTGGATCTTTAAAAAACGGCTACATGCTGCTGGGATTTCCTTGCTCCCCCTCTCGCGCTCCCCAAAACCGATATCAAAACAAAATGCTCCTCAGGCGTTAATCACCAAACAGGATTTGACAAAAGTTATGATCTTCGTAAATATAAATCCAATAATAATTATATTTATCCATTATTGGATAATTATGAGGTGTGAATTATGGCTAAAAACATGAATGACCTGGTGATCATCAGTGTGGATGATCACATTTGTGAACCGCCAGATGTGTGGGAGAAGCATGCCACTGGTGATGCGAAAGAAACCGCCCCGAAGTTTATGACCGACGCACAGGGTAAAAACTATTGGGCCTATATGGGCAAACAGTATCCCTCCGTAGGGCTCAATGCGGTCGTTGGTCGCCCCTTCGAAGAGTATGGAATGGAACCAACCAATATCTCGCAATTACGCAAAGGTTGCTATGACGTGCATGCTCGCATCGACGATATGGACATCAACGGCATCGCGGCATCCCTGAATTTCGGCAACTCTATTGCCTTCAATCCCAGAATTTTTCAAAACGCCCCCAATAAAGACCATGCAATACGGCATATCAGTGCTTACAACGACTGGCAAATCGACGAGTGGTGTGGCTCCTACCCCGGTCGCTTTATTCCCTGTGCCATCCTTCCAACCTGGGACATGAATGCGACTGTCGCCGAAATTGAACGCATTGCCAAAAAGGGGTGTGTTGCAATTTCCGTCACCGAGAACCCGACCGTCATTGGCCTCCCCAGTATCCATAACGACTATTGGAAACCATTTTGGAAAGCGGTTAATGACCACGACATGACCATTTGTCTGCACATTGGCTCTGGCAATCCTGCACCGCACGCGTCAATGGAAACCCCGATTGAGGCCTGGATATCGACTATGCCCATGTCCATTGCGGTCGGGGCAGCGGATTGGTTACAGCTTAAGGTGCTGCATGAATACCCGGATATGAGGATCGCCTTATCTGAAGGCAGCATAGGCTGGGTACCTTACTTCCTTGAACGCTGCGACTTTTCAAACTCTCGCCATAAGGCTTGGACCCACTCTCTGTTTCAGGACACAAAACCCAGCGAGCTCTTTAAACGTCATTTTCTTAACTGCTTTATCGATGATGCTTTCGGACTTAAAAACATCAATGACATCGGTGAAGATATGATTGCTTATGAATGCGACTACCCGCATTCAGATACATTGTGGCCGCAAGTGCCTGAAAGGCTCTGGGAAACCGTACAGATTTTGACTGAGCGTCAAATCGATAAAATAACCCACGAAAATGCCATGCGCTTTTTCCGTTTTGATCCATTCAAACATTTTAAACGAGAGGAACTTACCGTCGGTGCATTGCGGGCCAAGGCTGAAGCCAAAGGTGTCGACACTACGCCCATTTCCTCAGGTGGCAGCAAACCTTTGACCGATGAGGCAATTCGTCCTATTACATCGGGTGATATTATGACTATGTTCGAGGCTCACGCCGAAAAGAATAACGCCTAATCCGAGCCTTAAAATTTTGAACAGATGAGCGTCATTAATGATAAAAATTGAAGAAGTCATTGCAGGCGCAGAACAAGCGTCAGGATTAAAAGCCAAACTCGACATGGCCACTCATGAAGGCTTGTCTGTTTATTTAAATTCACTCAATACCGAAGCCCCCCTCACCGAGAGGGGCTGGGCAAGTATAAAGAATACATTAATCTCCAACCTGTCGAATCGACTGCAAATAGACCATTGGCTTGAAGCCAATCCGGAATTACTGCAACGCCCTGTCGAGAAACCGATGTTTGTGTTTGGCCTACCACGAACTGGGACAACCTTAGCGATCAACTTGCTAAATGCTGATTCAAATCGCCGCTGTTTATTACGTTGGGAGGCGCTTAATCCAATTCCGCCAGCGCAGGCTGACCAACTCAGCAGCGATCCCCGCTGCCTTAAAGAACAGGAAAAACTCAACCAGTCGCTAAAACACATACCTCATATTTCTGCGATACACCATGAAGATGCTGACGGGCCCACTGAGTGTCAATTCGCCATGGCGCAGTCATTTTGTGCACAACTTTACGATGCCACGTCTGAGGTGCCTTCATACCGCCATTGGTTATTACATGAGGCAGATTACCTCCCGGTTTTCCAGCATCACAAGCGGCTTTTACAAGTGTTGCAAGCCAACAACTCGGGACAATGGACGCTCAAGAACCCTTGGCATCCTTTGTTTCTGAGTGACTTAACATCTGTATACCCAGATGCGCAGCTGGTCATGACCCACAGAGACCCGGTTGATGTGGTTGGTTCAGCCTGCAGTTTAATCAAGCAAGTGCGATTACTGTTAAGTGATGATGTAAATCTGGAATATATTGGCGAGTCAATGCTGGATATCTTCGAGGAAATGATTCGTCGCACACTCAAGCATAGGGAAATGCACGGCTGGGATTCCATCTACGATTTACAATATTCCGAGCTGATGATTAATCCCATTGGTGAAATGAAAAAGCTTTATGCCCACTTTCACACACCATGGACATCCACCACCGAAACAGCGATGCAACAACTGTTGGCCAAGAACCCCAAGGGCAAGTTTGGTAAACACGAATACACCCTTGATGAGTTTGGCTTGAGCAAAAGTATCGTACGCGACCGTTTAAGTGACTATTGCAATCAGTTTAATGTCACCTGTCATGACTGAAGGCTCCGACAACATCAAATAAATAATCAAATAAAACGCAGGCCACAACCCTCTGTGGCTTGCGAGATTTCTTACCACTTTTTGGGCAAGCGTTTATTGCGGGTCTTCCCTTCAGGCCGACGATTCAAGTTCATAGTGAGACTTCATACCCTGCGATCAGGCCATTAGTAACGATGGCTTGCGGCCGTGAACTTCGCTGGTGACATAATCGGCCGCTGCCCGCATCCGACTGATGCGCGCTTCAATCTCAGTTTGCTCCATTGTAAGCGGCAAGCCTGCCAGGGTGAGTTCCAGAATAACTTCACCGGACGGAGAAAATACCGGCACCGAGATGTGACTGATTCGCGCCGCGCCCAAGTCATCCAAAGAGAGAAGCTGTATCTCATTTTGCGAAAGCTTGCCCAACGCTTCATCCATCGCTGCCCAATACTCCGGAGACTGGTAACTGTCTACATGATCCGCCACCAACCGGCTGAGCGCGTTGATCCCCTGATCCAGCGTTGAGATGGAATACCCCCTGGCACGAATCGCAGCAATGGCTTGTTCAAGATACGTTCTCATAGAGGTCGAAAAACCGGAGGTTGCTCGCTGTAAATAAGCTTCAATAGACGCTGTGCTGGACCATGCTATATGGCACATTCCGACAGGTGGTACCAGCGGTCGTCGGTCGCCAATCCGCGTCACCCCACTGTGTTCCGCAGGGCTCCCTCTTTTAGCCAGGTATAGAACCTCATCGCCAGTGATCACACTGACCATACATTCCGTTCCCAATTCAGCGGCGACCTTTGCCATCTCTTGCTGGGCAATATTCACCACTTTGTGTTTTTCCAATGCCACCTGCCCGATCGCGATCAGGGTAAAACCCAATGAGTAAGTTTTGTGTTTCGGATGGCGAGCCAGGTAGCCCGCCTCCGAAAGCGACATTAAGACACGATGTGCCGACCCAAAGCTCAGTGACAAGCGTTCAGAAATTTCTGACACTGTAAATGACTCTGCCGGATGAGATGCCATAAAATTAATAACCTTGATGATCCGGCCATTCGCTCCTCCCTCCATAGATCTTCCCCCCTATCTGCAAGAAACAATTGACAATTGCGCACAAGATAGCAATCATATTTCCACAAAACAATATAGATTTCCAATATTGGAAAAAAGGCCAGATCTACGCCAGGGCGCCTTCCTTGCACCCCAATCCAAAATAATTCGCCCTACCCTGGAACAGCGCCGTTTTCATTTTCAGAGGCAGGAAGGCTCTCTTCAATAATCAATCGTTTTGAGAGCTGGCTTACCGCCGATGCTGAAACCCTAAGAGCAATAACGATGGTCAACCTATGCATGTTTTAAAGCCGCTGACAGGACTCAGAATCCTTGATTTCACGGCGATGCCACCCGGTGGCGCCTGTACCGTGATGCTGGCCGACCTGGGTGCAGAAGTCATTCGTGTGGAACCCCCGGCCAGTAAAGGCAAGCCCAGCCTGGTGATCGGCCAAATGGGCCTCAGTCGGGGTAAGCGTTCGATGACACTGAATATGCGCAACCAAGCCTCCATTGACGTTCTGACACGGTTGGCCCCCACCATTGATGTGGTGGTTGAAAATGCCAAACCAGGCGCGATGGAAGCCAGAGGCTTTGGCTATCCACAATGCAGTGCGATTAACTCACACATAATCTGGTGTGCTATCACCGGTTTCGGCCAAACCGGCCCCTATGCTGAACATGCAGGGCATGATCTGTCATACATTGCCCACTCAGGCCTGCTTGGGGCAATGTCCGATCAATTACCCTGGCAACCCGGCATAGCGCTGGCACTGCAGGCTGGGGCACAAACAGCGGTAGCCTCCATTCTAGCGGCTGTCATTGAGCGAGGGCGATCGGGTAAAGGCGCCTTTATCGATCTCAGCTTGTCAGAAGCCGCGACCTGGTTGCTGAACTGTGGTATCAACCCACTGTCGAAAACCCCTCTCTTTTTGCAAGCCACTGCCGACCGGCGACTTTACCAATGCGCAGACAATCGCTTTGTGGCCGTCGCCTGCGCAGAACCCCGTACCTGGAATATTCTCTGCGATGAGCTCAAAGTGCCAGAGTGTAAAGCGCTGCTCCATCAGCAGGAACACCAACAGCAAATTACCCGGACGCTTACAGAAATTTTCAGAACCCGCACGGCCCCCGAGTGGGTCGAACAGCTAGCCCCAAAAGGGGCCGCCGTGACCATCCTCAATCACGGCAGCGAGCTCCTCGACGACCCTCAGGTACGCAGCCGGCAATCGGTGGTTGAAACGGCAGGTGTTCCCGTACCCGCCAGCCCGATACGCATCAGCACATCCGATGGCGCCCACACCACAACCAATACCGAAGTAGCACACATCACAGGTGACGATACAGTCGCCATTCTTCGCTCAGCCGGTTTTACGAGCACTGAAATCGAATCGCTGACAAGCGACGCCATCATCTAACACGACAATTGCGCAGCTGAAAAGTCATCAAGACTGCGAGAGGAAAAGCAACATGACAAAAATTCTGGAAGGCATTACCGTCCTGGAAGTCGCACAGCACACTTTTGTTCCCGCCGCTGGCGCCATCCTGGCGGACTGGGGCGCGAATGTGATTAAAATAGAACACCCGGTAAGAGGCGATACCATGCGTGGTTTTCGCAGTACCGGAGGGGTGGAGCACAACCCTGACCGGCACACCCTTGTGGAAAATGCTAACCGCGGCAAACGCAGCGTGGGGGTTGATGTCTCTACCGCTGAAGGTCAGCAGCTCATCTACGAAATTGCCAAAACTGCGGATGTTTTTTTGACGAATTACCTTCCAGCCCAAAGACAGAAATTGAAACTGGATCTGGAACATATCCGGGCAGCGAACCCAAACATCATTTATGCCCGTGGCAGCGCCTATGGGGACAAGGGCCCAGAGCGTGAAGCCGGCGGTTTTGACGGTACCGCTTACTGGACCCGCAGCGGCATCGGCTACTCCATGTCTCCGCCGGAATTGGATCGCCCGCTGATGCAAGGTATACCCGCTTTTGGCGATTGTGCTGGCGGCATGAATATCGCGGGCGGTATTCTGGGCGGGCTGTTCCACCGCGAAAAAACCGGCAAGCCTGTCGAGCTTGATGTTTCACTGCTCAGCACGGCCTGGTGGTCGGCGAGTACCGGTCTGGCACAAACCATGGAACTGGGGGAAGTGCCACGCACACGTATGCCTGCGGGGGGCGGCTCTCCGGGCAATCCGTTTATGGGAAACTTTACCACTAGCGATGGCGGCACCATCAATTTTTGTATTCTGACGCCCGGGCCTTACATCCGAGACACGTTTCAACATCTCGGGATTCCCGAAGCCGCAGACGACCCTCGCTTTGCCGACGTGGAGGCGTTGCGTGAGCACTGGGCTGATGCCAGCGCACTGCTTGTCCAGGCCATTGCCAAGCAGCCGTTTGCTTATTGGCTCAGCCACCTGAAAACCATGAAAGGGCAGTGGGCGCCGTTTCAAAGCTTGGAAGATTTAACCCGCGATGAGCAGGCATTAGCCAATGACATGATTATCGAAGTCGAAGGCTCTGACGGACATCCCCTCAAACTCGTTCGTCCACCGGTGCAGTTTGATCACGCCCCCGTACAAACAACCCGCGCCCCTCAGGCATCCGAACACACCGAACTCTACCTGCTGGAACTGGGCCTGGATTGGGAAAGGATTGAAGCATTAAAAGCCAGTGGCATCATCTCTTGACGATTGAAATCGTGGTCACGGATTAATCCATAAAAATACATCTTCGCCAACACCAAGAGGCTTTACTCATGATTGGAAACGACCCTCTCGACCTCGAAGGACAGATCGCCTTTGTCACCGGTGCAGGACAAGGTGCCGGTCGCGCCATCGCTCTCACTCTGGCCAGGCACAATGCCGGCGGGATTGCCGTAAATGATTTTGTCGCTGAACGCGCCCAGGCCGTCGCCGACGAGATCATCGCCCTGGGCATACCCGCCTGCGCCGCCCCCGCTGACGTCAGTGACATCCAGTCGGTCACAGCAGCCATGGATGCAGCTGAAGCGCATTTGGGTCCCATTACCCTATTGATCAATAATGCAGGCAATGCCGGACCCAGCGCATCGATGAAGCCTTCGCCCGTGTTCTGGGAAACCAGTCCAGATGAGTGGGATCGCTACTTTAAAACCAACCTCCACGGTGTCATGAACTGCTGCCATAGAGCGCTCCCCTCCATGGTGAAAGCTGGCCGGGGTCGCGTGGTGACCATCGTTTCTGACGCGGGCAGGACCGGAGAACAACGCCTGACCACATATTCTGCTGCCAAGGCGGGGGCCAATGGCTTTATGCGTTCACTCGCCAAAGAGGCTGGCCGCTACGGCATCACCTGCAACTGCATTTCCCTGTCGACGCTGGAACCACCTTTGGCGGAACCCGAGAAATCCGAATTTTTGGCCAGTGAACAAGCCCAAAAACACGTTAGCCGTTATGTCATTCGACGGTTTGGCAAACCAGACGATGTCGCCGCCATGACCCTGTTTCTGTGTTCAGAAGCGGCATCCTGGATCACCGGACAAACGTATCCGGTAAACGGCGGTTATACATTTGCCGTGTAACATGAATAAAAATTAATGCCCTTAGCGGCCTAACTACATAAAAGAAATAAACTCAGGTGGACACAAACATGAAAACAGCTTTGGTCACCGGCGCTGCCGCCGGTATTGGTAAAGCCTGCGCTATGCGCTTAGCCAAAAACGGTGTTGCCGTTGGTGTTCTCGACCTCAACCTTGAGGAATGCCAAACCGTGGTGCAAGAGATTGAGGCCAGCGGCGGTAAAGCCGTCGCGCTGACGGCCAACATTGCTGACCGGACAGAAGTCCGGCATGCGGTTGGCAAGTTGAGAGATCACTTTGGTCCGATCACCATTGTGGTGAACAATGCCGGCATAGCCAACTTCATTCCCTTTGAAGATCTCACCGACAAAGATTGGGACATCATGTTTGAGATTAACACCAAAGGTACTTTTATTGTCACTCAAGAAGTTTTGCAAGATATGAAAGCTGCTGGTTGGGGGAGAATCATTAATATTTCGTCATCCAGTGCCCAAACAGGGAGTAAGGAACAGGTTCATTATTCTGCGTCCAAAGGTGCCGTCATTGCCATGACCAAATCACTGTCACAAGCACTAGGTCCCTACGGCATCACCGTCAACAATATTCCACCGGGTGCTGTGATGAACACCATTATGTCAGAAGCCAATAAAGATAGGTTCAGGATGTCAATGGATCAACTGACCAAGATGATTCCCGTGGGACGAACAGGTGTGGCGGACGATATTGCGAATGCCTGTGCCTGGCTGGCATCGGAGGAAAGCAGCTATATTACGGGACAAACCATTGGCGTTAACGGTGGTCGCGTGGTGTCCTGATCAGGGCACCACTTTAACCATCCCGCTAACGAATGACATCAACACCTGTAGTACAGAAGTAGAATCGGTGTTAATTTTTCAGACTCTTAGGACTACGAGGTTGACGATTTGCTTCACCTAAACCGGTGCCCAGATGGGGGCACCCCGCTGTTCCCTCTGCGATGGTATCACCCGCCCGTCAATGTCGGTAATACCGTACTCCTCGGCTAGTTCTGGGGCAATAAAAGTACCACCCGTTTTGTCCATGATGTTCGGATCAGCTGCCAGCGCGGCGATTACCCGGCCGGGAAATTCCACCGACGTTCCGGCGGCACTGTTGAGCTGGGCCGCCATGCCCGGCACAGATTTAAGATTCTCTTTGGCCCGCTCGGTGTAGGTGAAACCCTGCCACAATGACATCGAGGCGACGTTGTAGGGTTTAAGTTCGATCGCCATGTCCCGCGCCATTCGATCGGTCGCGGTTTTGGCGGTTCCAAATATCGCGCTGTAGGTATAGGTCACACCCACATAACCGGAAATACCGATAATCAGACCCGATCGCTGTGGCACCATGATCTGAGAGGCGTGCCAGGCCGCCACAAACGCCGCTCGCACACCAATATCAAACATCGCCCAATTGGTTATGGGCTTTTGCCAAAATCCACCGGGCTGGGTCATTTCGTCAGGGATGGCAATCGCATTGTTGACCAGGATGTCGAGGCGACCCTGCTCTTGTTTTACTTGTTCAAACAGGGCGTTGATCTGCTCGTCATCGGCAAGATCCACGGCTACCGGAATCCCCTTGCCGCCGCGCTGATCGCACTCGGCAGCCGTTTCGCCCACCGTACCCGGCAAGGGATTCACACCGGCTGTAACCGTACGTCCGGTAACGTAGACCGTGGCGCCCTGCTCCGCCAATGCCAGGGCTATTCCCTTGCCCATGCCCCGGCTCGCGCCGGTAATGACGGCAATTTTTCCCGATAACAAGCTCACGAAGGTCTCCTTAATCGTGTGTGGCACTGCGCGTTTAATGGGCGCCGCCATTAAAATCAACGCGCTTGATTACTTCTTCGGCAGCATGATCTCCGAGAGCGCAGTGGCCGAAGTGACGCCAAGTTGGTTGACCATTTTGAACTTGACCTGCACTAAATGGCGTCCTTCGTCGTCGATCATTTTGTCCACAATCTCACCGTTCATCACGGTAATATCACCGGTGAAAGCAGGCCCCCGGTAAGAGCAGTTCGAATGCACGATCTCGCCCCATTCACCGGCCCAGCCAGAAAGATAATCGAGAATCCAGGCCCCCATAGACGCCCCGTAGCCGTAGCCCCGTGGCATGCCGATCTGGCGTGCGTAACGTGGAAACAGGTGGCCGCGAGAAGGCCCGATGTAGGCGCCGTCGGTCATCTCCGGATTTTCCAGTTCCAGCACAGGGTCTTGCTCTTTACCGGCCATGTCGCCGACAAACCCCAGGGCCTCGATATCGAGGTCGGTACGGCGCTTCACGCCACACCACAGGGTGAACAGATATGAACGCCATTCCGTGGTAAAACTGGCAATGCTATGCGGACCAATGATACGCGCAGGTAACTGGTCGCCGACATTGACATCGTCCCAGAAGCGCTTGCCGTGTCCCAGGTCGTGGAGCATTTTGATCCACTCGAACTTTTGCTCCTCCAGCTGCATCAGTTCCGCGTCTGCCCACACCGGGTCTTCAGTGCGGTCGTCCTCTTCAAGGTTGGACATTTCCCGGGCCAAGTCAGGGCGATAACGGATGGAGGTCGAACGCTGCTTGGCAATCAAGTCACCGTCCTGGTTGTAATAGTAGTTGTCGCCGCGCTGGAAACAGGTGGGTCCGGCAAACTTGGTGTCCTTAACCACGTAGTCAAAAGGTACCCGGTGGTTATGCAGCATATCGCCAGCAAAGACCCGAGGGCCTTCAAACCACCACTCATCGCCACCAAACACCAGATGGGAATTGGGAATGCAACCGATGCAGGAGGGGCCCGTGCCGTGGGCATCGTCCATGGAAACCGGGAACGACTGCGGCGCGACCATACGACCAAAGCGACTTTCGGCGGCAAAATCCGGATCGTAGTGAATCCGGTTGGGATAGTGCATGGCCTGAACCCAACGGCGAATATCCGTGTTGGCAAAGGGCTCTCGCATCCTGGCAGGCTGAATAGGAACCCCCATAATGCGATCCAAATCCGAGCAATCCAACGTCTTATCTGTCACAAACACCTCACGTCATACATATAGAAATGGCTTCCAGGGCCAGCAACGTTTGCACCGAGCCAGTTACCCGCCGTGGTCTCAAATTGACACCTTAAATTCACACCTTAAAGGTACCCCGACCGCCTCCATTCACGCTTGACTTATTTTGACAATCTGTGAAGATATAACCGCAGGTCAACCAGCGACGCAGACGCAACCTATATTCTCAACCGGCCACCCACACGCAAATGACACCCCCCGGGAACGCTCCACAGGATTTCGATACCTTACACCCTCAATTACTGCAAGGGTTTGATCAGCTTGTCACTGACCTTGGGGGCAACCCGACTCATCTATTGGCTGACAACGGGTTGCAGCGCGGACCAGGCGGAAAAATCGAATCTAAACTCACCTACAAAACATTCGCCAGACTCTTGGAACATTCGGCGCAAGCGCTCAACACTCCCGACTTCGGCTTGCGACTGGCCAAACTCCAGGGCGTGACAAACAGCTTTGGTGTTCTGGGTGAATTACTGCGCTACGGGCAGACCTTTGGCGACGGACTCGATTACATCGTCAACCACAACTACCTGCACAGCCTTGCCGCTAAAATCTGGAAAGATTCACGCAGCCATCCCAAACTGGTCTTTATCGGACACGACATCCTGGTGGAGGGTGTTCCCAATAAAGAACAGGTTATGGAATTCATCTTGTTATTAGGTCACCTGGGTGCCTTGGAATTTACCGCAGGGCGGGCCCGTGCCCGGCGAGTACAATTTCGTCATCAACCGGTATCCAGCCCGGCCGTTTACCGACGTTATTTCGGATGCGCGGTTTTTTTTGGTCAACAGGTAGATTGCATCAGCTTTTCAAAGAAGGACCTGGCTTGCACCGTCGTCGACCCCGATACAACGACGTTTGCCAAAGTGGTAGAGCATCTTGATGCCAAAGTGAACCAGCGCAGGCCACCGCTGCACGCGCAACTTCGCGGCATTATCATGCACTCACTGACCACCGGAAGCTGTGATCTGGAGACCGCGGCCCGTAAAATGAACCTCCATCCCCGCACCTTGCACCGGGGCTTAACGCAGGAAGGAACCAGCTTTCAAAAAATCAAGGATGAGGTGCGGCGTGACACCATGGTCTACTATCTGCTGCATACCGATCTCACCTTTTCGGCAATCTCTGAAAAACTCGGGTTTGCCGAGCAGGCCATCATGAGCCGAAGCTGTCAGCGATGGCTGTCGGCCTCACCGTCGCAGATCCGCTCCCGAAGAACGCCAACAGCTTAATAGGCTGACTCAGCGCAGTACATACTCGATATACGTCTGCTTAAGTATGTGATTTTTTCAACAACCTGCTCAGCCACCTCACAGCCAGTAGGCAGAGAATTAAAAAATTACTTTGGCAAGGGTATTCGCTGTCTTCAGGCTACTCATACAAATCTCTCTGCCCGTTTGGTGCTATGGCCCACGATGCCGAGCTGGCGTCTTTTGAGGCGCTTTTCTGATTCATGCATGGCCCGGTTTTAAAGTTCGGGCATGAATTCTCACTTACAGAGATGCAGCAGGCAGCAGTCGCAATGCTACTCTGCCCCCACCACTACCCTTACCCGATCCAGATTCTGAATCCGGGTAAACTCGGTATTGCCATCGCCCTGGCGCTGCGCTGCCGCCCGCACGGTGACAAAGTAGGTGCCCGGTGCCTCAAAGCGATGGCGGTTGAGAGCAACGCTACGAGCCTGGGGATCCTTGAAGCGCTCGACTTCGGCAAACACCCCGCTGCCGTCAAAATCCCAGGTTACATCGACCACCCGGCCAGCGTTGGTGGGCACCACCACGGTAGCGGTAAACTGTACCTCTTCCCCCGGCCGCACCGTGACGCTTTTGCCAGCGTTGGCCAGCAAATCAATCACCGGTTGAATGCCCTGGCGTGCAGCAGCCGTGGCCGGAATCTGCACCTGGCCATCGGTTATCTCATAGACGCTGGTCGGTGCCGGTGCTATGCCTTTTTCGACCCACGCACTTATGTCCCGCAGCGCCTGTTGCAGCACACCAAGGTAACTGACCGTTTGCGTACTGACCGACTGATCCTTGCTGTCGCCATGATTGGCGTGATCAGTGTACCAAAGCCGGAAATTGTCATTGAGGCTGTCGCCATATACTTTTTGCGCCTGCTGACGATACCAATCGCCCTGCCATGGGTAGGCTTCAGTATCGTAAAGATTCGACAGGAGAATCATTTTGCCTTTGAAATTGCCGGTTGGCAGGATACCCGCAGCGCTCTGCGTAAAGCGTGGTCCCAACAGCATTGGCCGCTGAGGGTAGATGGGGTTACCCTGCTCATCGCGGAACTGATCCCACACCGGGTAACCTTCGGCAGGCACTTGATGGCGATGGTAAGTCTGTAAGGCGAGAATATTTAGATTGCTGATTTCAACATCATCGCCGACCTGCAACTGCTTCAACACCTCGGCCGAACCGCCCACCATGGGATCAGCACTGACCAGAATAAAGTTGCCCGCAATTTTGTTGACGCCAATGCGCTGGCCCGCTGCCTCGCCGGTTTTCACAAACACATCTGAACCCAGGGTATGTTCGGTGGGCAGACGGTCAAATTCGATAGCCACCGGAATGCGGTTATCTGCATTGCTCAACATGCCTTTAAACGCATCATCGGCCAAGCCCCGAGAAACCGAAGCCACCAGCGCCTCTTTGATACCTGAGTTCGGCACATCCTGGGTGAAAATCAGTTTTTTTATTCTGGCACGCTGCTGTATTTTGGCTTTCCGTAATGATGCCGGTGCGTCATAGCCCTCATAACCGGGCTTGGTCCAGAAGTCACTAAAATAGCTGGGGTCTGCCATCAGTATGCCGGGATAGAGTGCAATCAGGCCATGCAAATCCAGAATGTCGTGGGTATACCAGGCCTTTAACGGGAAACCCATTTTGGTCACTTCGGTCAACGCAGCCGCTTCCTCTGCGTTCAAACCGTTGTAAGGATCGACTTCGGAACCTACTTCAATGGCATCTACAATGGCTGGGAACTTATCACCAAGTATGCGCATGGCGTACATACGCACCGAAAACACATTGGGAATCGCCATGGGTGAGCCGGGCACAAAAGGTACTGCTCCATCCCAAACCCCTTCTGTGTTTTCCATGCCACCAATGGTGCGGTAAGCCCCACCGCTGCCACCAAAGGCATAACCGTAAGGGCGTTCACAAGCGTACATTTCCATGGCAACTATGCGCGAGTAGTTTGCGGCAGCGGCATTGGCCCGATAGGCTGAAATACTCGAATCAACCTGACTACCCGGCTGTCCCATTACTCCGCGGCCACCACCATTAGTCTCGACAAAGTAGGCGCCACTCTCAATGGTGAAACGGATTTTGTCATCTTCTCCGGTCGCCCCCTGGGAAATGTTCTCACTCAGCGGTATTGGTGTAATGTATTGAAAAAAGCGTCCTTCATAGACACTCGCTGGAGGCAGGTAAAATGAAAAGCGAGTGTCGGTGCCTTCGAAGCCTCCGTGCACATAACGATGTCTGACCGGACTGTTCCGCCACTCATCCTGATCCACATAGGGTCTGGCGAACATGGCATCAGCCGACAATGCCTTCTCTACGGCTGGTTGAGCATCGCACACTGCCAGTTCGGCAATCTCATCTCCGGCTGCGTGAGCGGTGGTAATAATATCGGTTGTTGCGTCGGTCGCCGAATCCGGTTGGCAAGCGCACGCCAGCACACAGAAACCGGTAATCAATGATATTTTCAGGATATTTTGTAGCATAAAAGTTCCTGTTGACTTAAGGAAATAAAAACACTCGATGATTGAACGGGAAAACACTGCCTGTGAATCAACTGAATAATCAGCCCGCAGATCAGCCGCCAAGCTGCCGCTGCCTCTACTTGGACTCATTACCTCAATTTGTACTTTTTAAAAATTGTACTTTCTACAGTCGTGCGCCCTTCAGTTGTATCTTCTACAGCTGCTGCTCACTAAAACGCGGGGTCCACAAACGCGCGTTCCAGCGCCCGGTCAATGGCATCCTGAAAACGCCTGGCATCTTCCGCCTCGGGTTGCATAGCCTGAAAGCCGTGATAGCCCCCGGGTACCACAAACAGCTCCGTGGGCACGCCGGCATTCAGCAACCGGCGGGCGTATTCAATATCCTCATTCACAAACAGGTCGATGGAACCCACCCCGATAAACGTGGGCGGCAAGCCCGACAAATCCTTTACCCGTGCAGGCACAGCGCCTTCGGGCACCTGCTCGGAACCCGCCGGCACCCCCAGGAGAGCACTCCACCCCATCACATTTTCTGCAGGCCCCCACGACAGATACCCCATCCACTCCGGCTGGGGCACGGTGCTGCCAGTGCGGTCATCCAGCATGGGATAAATCAGCACCTGCCCCCGCAGGGGAATGTCGCCGCGCTTTCTGGCCTCCAGCGCCAGCATGGCGGCATGACCACCGCCAGCGCTGTCCCCCATCAGCACAATGCGATGTTTGTCCACACCCAGTTCGGCGGCGTTGTCGTACAGCCATTGCAAGCCGGCGTAGTTGTCATGCAGCGACCCCGGGAAGGGCGTTTCCGGGGCCAGCCGATAATCTACCGACACCACCACACAGTTATGTTTTGCCGCCAGTGCCTGCATCTCGGCAACCGAACCTTGCGCACGGCCCAAAATGTAACCACCACCGTGGGTGTGTAATATGGCAGGCCGAGATTCATCCCCCTGACGTCCGGCATTGATCACATAAACGGTCACTTCCGGCTCACCGGCCAGCCCCGGAATGCGCTTCTGTTGCACGGCCGGTTGAGCCAGGAATGGCCGCTCATAGCGTTGGCCGCCTTCGCGCAGCATGGGCAAATTCTCAACGGAAAACCCTGGCCGATCGGCATACCCCTTGCGCCGCTCCAGACCCGGACGCAACGCGGGCGCCACATAGCGTATAAACTCTGCGTGTCTCTCTAGCGTCTTTTGTGTCGCCTCCTCCGTTACTGCGCTATCCGTAACTGAACTATCCACAACTGAACTATCCGCAACTGCGTTTGGCCCCCACATTACAGCGGCCATCAACAAAGGCCACGCCAATCGTTTCTGAATATTGCTCATATGGATCTCCTAGTTTGCCGGTTGTAACAGTGTCACCGGCCCCATCAAACCCGAGGGTCGCAAGGGGGCATTGGGCAGATAGGTTTTAATGGTGGTGTAGGTCACTTTTTCGCTCTCTTCTACATCGGGTTGCAGGTCGCCAATCAAGCGATTGACCCACAAGTTGGCGACCCGAATTTCCACCTTGTTGTCACCCACTCGTGCCAGTGCATCGATATCCACCTGATATGGCGGCTTCCAGGCGATGCCCGCCGCTTGGCCATTCACCCACACTTCGGCCACATCACCTACCTGGCCCAGATCCAGCAGCAAAGAGCCGGAGTCAGGCTTGGCCGCCAGGGTAAATTGGTTGTGATAGGTGGCAATGCCCGAGAAATACTTCACGCCCTTGTCCGCGTGTTCCGAGAGTGGCGCCAGTTGTGGCAGTACCATAGATTCCGGCGCACCGCGACCGGCCTCAAAACTCACCTGCCACTCGCCCGTCAGGGTCATTAGCGGTGTGCTCTGAGGTACAGCCACTGTGCGTGAAGCGTCGCGGGTATCCTCAGTGAACACCACGAAATAAGACTGGTGCGCGGCCATGGGCAGTTCCACTTCCGTCACCTCGCCTTGAATGCGATAGCTGGCCGGAGCCGATTGGCCAGTGTCGGCGTACCAGAATTGCGGAGCTTTACCGGTCACGCGAAATTGCGCGGTAACGGTCTGGGCATCCCCCTGATTGGAAACGTAATAAATATCACCGTGTTCAATCGCACGATGCACAAACTGCAAGGGTGCAGCGGCACTTTCCACCCCACCTTGCACCACATTCTGCGCTGCACTTTTCGTCACACCATGCGCCACAAAATCCGGTTGCACGCCGAGCTGTTGCAAGGCGTCCTCGACGTTGCGACTGTTGATCACGCGCCCTTTGCCAACACGGGTTAGCGGGTCACCCGACCAGAGTTTGGCCACCAGGGCAGCAAAGGCACTGTCATCATCCGCCAGGCTGGGGCTCAGCGTGGGGGCAGCCCCCACCACGGTTGCCCCCGCTGCAACCAATTCGCCCAACCGCTTCAGTACCGGCAGCGTCATGTACTGACTGGTGCCACTGAGGAAAAGCACACGGTAGCGAGCGCCACCTGCCGTCACCAGATCCCCGCCTTCGGTTTGCAACAGGTTCATCACCGCATCCGGCGAGACAAAATCGTAGCCGTAGCGCGTGGGTATATCCTGGGCGTACTCATTGCGCAGCAACGCGCCTACCGGCGTTTCTTCGCCGTAGAAATAAGCCACATCGGCCACAAAGCGGCCCTGTTGTAACAGGTAACTGTTGCGCGCCATGTAATTGATCCAGGGTTTGGCCATGGGTGCCCAGGTTTCGTGGCGACTGAAGAACTGGCCAAAAATATGCAACGACAAGCCCGGCTGTTTGTCTTCCACCGGCTGATGCACCACGCTGTGAATCACCGGGCGGTTGATGCCTTGCAGGAACTCCTGGTCAATCATCGGCTGTAAATCGGCCGGGGCGTAGGCCCAGGGCGCCAAGACCGACGTCAGCGATTCTGCGGCCACAAACGGTTTACCATAGAGATGAGCCACCGACGCCGCACCGCGCATATCAGCTTTATATTTGGGCGCGGCACCGCTGTCACGGTTGTGAGTCCACATGGCGGCCATGGGGATATCAGCAAAGCGGCGCATCTCCAGATCATCCCCCAGCGTCGCCAGGCCGCGGTCGCCTTCCAGCGATTCGCCATACACCGTCAACCCATAGTCGTGAGCGACCCTGGCGACTGTGCCGTAATGTTCGGTAGAAATCAGATCCGCCAAGGTGCGGCGGTAATCGTAAAGGAACCGGTCGCTCTGCTCGCGCGAACCGATGATCACGCCCGTCAGTGCCGGCATCCATGGTGTCGGATCGTAGCCCCGCAAGCGTTTAAACTGTGCCACCATTTTCGGCGTCCAGTTGGAGGGCCCCGCCTCAATGCTGTCGGTGAGCAGCGCCTGCAGCCCTTGCTCACCCATCAACTCACCGCCTACGACGTCGCGGTAGTTGTCCAGATAGGTGCGCAGGTAGCGCTCAACGGCGTCCGCATCGTGCTTGTCCACCTCCAGACCGGTAGCTTCCGGTGTGGCCGGATGATTGGTTTTGCCAGTGAGGGAATAGCCCAGCCGCAAGACCTGCCACTGCCCCTGTTCAGGCTGCCAGTTAAGGGTGCCATCGGCCTGCAGATATTGGCTCACGTCCAACACCTGTGACGGTGCAACACCCGCCACATCACTCCCCGCGAATTCGTCCAGTCCGTAATAGTTGTAGACCAGTGAGAAGCCGGCTTTTTGTTCATAGGCGTTCACCCGGGCTTGCGGCGAAAGGCTCAACTCCATCAGCTCTGGTTTGGACGCGGCACTCCAGTTCATGCCCATCACCGCCCTGGGATCGACTCCCGCAGCCGGGGCAAAGTTCATCACATTATCGACACCACCGTGGCCGAAGACCAGCCGAAACTCCTGCCCTATCACCGCCTCAAACGAGGCGGTAGTCGGTACTTTGGAAAGACGCAGACGGGTGATGCTCTGCCACTCACCCGACTCATCCAGAACCTGCAATTCAGGCTGCAACGGCCCCTTGCGAAAATCGCTGGGGGCATTGGCCAAAAACAGTTGCAGTGAGCGAATCGTCTGCGGCTGGTCGTAGCGAAGGCTGACCGTTACCGGCCCAGAGCCAGCCGCCGGAAAATCCACCCCGGAGTGCAAGTCCCCGTCACTCAACACATCCCCCGCAATCGCGTTTCCGTCAATCGTGATCGCGGCCTTGGCCGAGCTCACCGCCGTCACAGGGTAAGCCAGCACCATCGCATCCTCAAAGTGTTGATGCTTCAGGTGATCACTGCCCAAGCCGTGCTCCAGTGCCATGGGTAAGGTCTGAAAAGGACCGGTGGTGTTCGGTGGCGGCGGCAACTTGACCGCTGTGGACTGGGCGGCATCCACCCGCGTTTCGCTCCACACCAACTTTTTCATGCCGTCTTGAGCTGGTACCCATGGACCACCGGTTTCGCTCCAGCCCGGTGAGGCCGCAATGCCGAATTCCATGCCCTTGTCCGCGGCCGTCTGAACCGCCAGCTTGAACGCCTGCTGCCAAGCCGGCGACATATACACCAAGCGTTCGTCCACAATCTGCGGTGTCTGCATGGCGGCATCGAAATTTTGCACACCGCCGATACCAATGTTGTCCATCCAGTCCAGATCCCTGCGTATACCCTCGGCGCTAATGTTGCCGTTCATCCAGTGCCACCAGACGCGGGGCTTGGCCTCTGTCGGCGGGGTTTGAAAACTCTGTTGCAGGTCGGTCACGCTGTGACGGTTGCCATCGTGAGCAGGGCTACAGCCACTGAGACCGACCGTCAGTGAGGCGGCAGTAATAAGATGGCGGGCGAAAGGGAATCGACAGGGCATGGGTCACTTTCTCTGACTGGAATACCGATACCCACGTTGCTGGCATCGGAATATGAATTCAATGTTGTTTAAATTCGATCAAAAAAAACGGGGCAGAAGATCTGCCCCGTTTTCGGGTTTGGCTTAAAAACGTTTGGTGGCACTGATGGAGAGCACCCGCCCCAGAGTAAAGCCACTGTATGAGGCTTGACCATTGCGACGGTACAGGGGCGGCTCTTCATCAAACACATTGCCGGCGTTAAATCGCAGCGACAAATCCTGAGTCAGTCCTGTGCCCTGAAAATCATAGCCAACGTACAGGTCCGTCACCAGAAAGGCATCCACATGATCCTGCAGTGGTTCGCCGTTAGCGGGATTGCTTGAAGCATCATTCACCGCATAGCTGGGGGTGTACTTGAAGGTCATCTTGGCTCGCCAGTTATCCCGCTGCCAGCCCACGGCGCTCATCAGGTTGTACTTGGCTGAATTATCGCGATCATCAAACCACTGATTACCTTCGACACTTTTCACTTTCGATTCCAACTTGTAGTTGCCCGACAACTGGAAGTCGAACGTACCCAGGTCACTGTCGTGCAGGTAGTTAAAACCGAAGTCCAGGCCGCGAATCAACGCCTCGTCACCGTTGTCCAGGCGCCGGTCAATAATCACCGCGACCGTACTGGCATCCACACCGGCCCAGGCATCATCACCGTTGAAGGTCTGGGCAGAGGCGGCATCCAGCTGTGCCTGGGTAGGACTCCAGGTGTAAGCACTGGCGTACTGCACGGCTGACACCGAACTGCGCGGATCAAAGAAACCGAGGATGTCGGTAAATTCGATTTCGTAGTAGTTTGCCTGCACTTGCAAACCCTCTGCCACCGGTGGTGTCATGGTAAAACCGACGGCCCAGGTTTCGGCGGTTTGTGGCTGCAAATCATCGTTGGCACCGAACAACTGAGCCACATTGGGTCGCGCCGCAAAGTCGATGGTTTGACCCGCCGCCGCCGCCGTGTCCGTTAAAAATAATCCGGCCACACCGGCGTTATAACCGGCTTCAGAGCGTCCAATCTGATCCACCAGGGTCGGGGCGTTAAAAGACTCCCCCCAGTTGGCATGAATGGACAACCACTCCACCGGCTCCCAGGTCAGGCCCACATGGGGGTTGGTGGTATCACCAAAATCACTGTAGTCGTCATAGCGAGCGGATGCCGACAGAACGAGGGATTCAATCCCGGGTTTACCACTGATCAGCGGCACTTGAAGTTCAGCAAACACGGAGTTAACTGTGCGGTCGGCACTGTCATAATCAAGACCGCTCAGGCCGCCCCGTTCGACGTTATCCTCGCGAATTTCTGCCTGCTGGTCGCTATACTCGACCCCGATCGCCATCGAAAGGTCTCCGGCGGGAAGTTTCAACAGGGCACCATCAGCAATGACCCGCGCCATAAACAGCTGCTGCAGTGACTCACCCGATTCTTCCCAGTTGAGTACATCGCGAATGACGTTTGCCTCGGCCGCGGCAA
The DNA here is from genome assembly GCF_011602365.1 of Pseudomaricurvus hydrocarbonicus. Taxonomy (GTDB): domain Bacteria; phylum Pseudomonadota; class Gammaproteobacteria; order Pseudomonadales; family Cellvibrionaceae; genus Pseudomaricurvus; species Pseudomaricurvus hydrocarbonicus. The sequence goes on along the minus strand of NZ_JAAONZ010000005.1, from coordinate 33,328 downwards.
TATTGGTGGGATCAATGACGCCGTCTAACACATACCCCTGCAATTTGGTGGCATTGGAATCCGGCTGATTGTAGTCACTGTCACTTTCGCTGTAGTGCAGCAGGCTGGCAATACGCCAGCCGTTGTCCAAATCAATTTTTAACTCGGGGGATAGGCCCCAGGCTTCAAAAGTGGTTTCACCCTGGGGGTCGCTGTAAGCCGCGTTCGGGGCATAGGAAAAGCCCACAGTAGGCACCACTTCGATACCTGCTCCGGTAATTTCGCGGGTGGCGACGGTATCGCCCAATGGATAAACATCCCAGGTCGTATTGCGCTCGCTGTAGAAACCTTTGACATCCAGGCTGATGCGCTCAGTCAGGCTCTGAGTGACGCCGAAGAACAGTGAAGAGCGATCTTCAGCTGGCACCAAAGAATTGAGAGACCCTTTATCACACAGTTCACCGGTACTGCCCAGACTGGCCACGGATGAACCGTTAAGGTAGACCGACGTGATCGAGGTTGGGGAAATACACTCCCCTTCAGCCGGAGCCACTTCGTCGCGACTGACCCAACCGCCGCCTTTTGACCAGCTGCGATCCTGGCCCAGAATGGCGTCGCGATCAGAGTGATTCAGTGAGATGTAGCCAGAACCGTTTGTCCAGGTCGTGCCCGCAGTGATGCTGGTGTCGTAGCTCCAGTAATCATCACCCTGACTGTAGCCGGCACTGATTTCGACACCGTCAAAATCTTTTTTGGTGACAAAGTTAATCACCCCGCCAACGGCATCGGCGCCGTAGAGGGAGGAGCCACCATCGGTAATGATTTCTACCCGGTCAATCACCGCCGGTGGGATCATGTCGGAATCCACCGCAGACTGTTTAACACCGACCGGCACCACGCGGTGACCGTCGACGAGCACCAGTGTGACGTTACCAGAGGCGGTACTGAACTTGGGCAGCGCGCGCAGATTGGGGCGTACCACCTGAGTTTGTGTCGGCGCGGTGGGCTCGAGACTGGTCATGCCATTGAACAGGTTACTCGCCTGCGGAAGGGTAGCCAGAATGTCGTTGGCACTTGTTGCGCCGGAGACTTTCACATCGTCAGCCGAAATGCCAATCACCTGTGAACCGGTGGGTTCAATACCACGGATATAGGTACCCGTTACGGTAATTTCCTCCAGTTGCAAGGGATCTGTAGCGTCACCCTGAGCGTAGGCATTCATCATGCCCGCCGCCGACAGAATCGCGCCGGTGATGGTGATGACCGATTTTTTCAGGTAAAACTCAGCCAAAGGCTGTGGGGATACTCGAGTATGCACAGTGATTTCCTCTTATTTTTATATTTATTCGGTAGCTATAATTTTTTGTGTGTCCCTCGTTCAAACAATTTGAGTTCAAACATCTCGGGTTTAAATATCCTGGAAGCAAATATCTCCGGTTAAAACCCCTCTGATTTAAACCCGGACAGTTAGGACACGGATGAAAATACGTCTTAGAGTAAGACAAGGGTTGAGCAACCAACTTCAACAACTAGACAGCACTGGTGATCAACGCTAGATCAGTATAAGAAACCGACGCCTTATCGGTCAAGATAATTCATTTTCCTTCTTTTTCTGTATTATTCGACCTGTGAAATGCCACATGCAATCAAATTCAATCACTTTAAGTCATTAACACCCCCCCCCCTCTCTTCCCGTTTGATTTGTATGCCACTGACTGATGGTGCGTTAGTGGTTGGGATATCGTACGCAATAAGCACATAACTGTAAACGTTTACACAACACCTTTGTTCATCCAGATCGATAGGTGTTATTCAATAAGCCGCGGCACGACGCCAGCTTGCCGACATTGGCAAAAGCCTTAACGGAAACAAACGATAACAACATGAGAGGACGCCGATTCAGGCTAATGAAAAACCAAAGGTATTTCATAATGGATGAAGAACAGTACGCGGTAACCCAGTTAATCTGGGTGTACTTTTCATTGCACCTGACTTAGATGTGAATTGTTGAATGGGTCGGATTTATGCTCTGGCCTATCGATTCGGTTTCTGTCGAAGATAGTTCCCACTCAAAAGAGACGTAGCCAGTCAATAAACGGTTTTCGATTTACATTGAGTCAAATATAACCTGCTCTGTTGATCTGTAATGCCCTCACCGGACACTGATTTCTCCTTGTGGAATCAGTGCCGGACTTTATCAGATCAACCGTCCAAGATAACAGTCTCCGACCAGTCAGGTTAATGGTCATCTAATAACCGAGAACACATACAGGAGTACAGGAGTACAGGAGTACAGGAGTACAGGAGTACAGGAGTACAGGAGTACAGGAGTATCGATGTTTTAAAAATTCTCTGCAGACCTCCAGCGACTTAAACCAATTCAGATGTAAACGTTTACATGTTGTTTTCCATAATCTAGACTAGCGGCTGATAATAAAACTTACTGCTCACAAGCATTGGTCATGTGTGCAGTAAAACAATAATTCGAGAAGCCTTTATGCCATTGTCCAGCTCAGCCAAAGCCTGGTTATTCCGCCTTTTAATTGGCCTTCTGGTCGTCATGCTTCTGGGCACCGCGATCATGGTGTACAAGATGCGTTCCTACGGTTTCTGGCGCAGCCCGGTGTACGAAATCGACGCGCCGCAGGTTCCGGACCTCAAGCGCCCAGCCGTACTGGTCTTTTCCAAAACCAACTCGTTTATCCATAAAGAGGCAATTCCGGCGGCCGAGGAACTGTTGCAGCAACTGGGCAATAAAAATGGCTGGTCGGTGTATGTGACCGAGAACGGCGCCGTGCACAACCTGCAGGATCTGGCCCGCTTTGATGCCATTGTCTGGAACAACGTCACCGGCGATGTGCTGACACCCGAACAGCGCAGCGCCATGCGCCAGTGGCTGGAAAACGGCGGTGGCTGGGTCGGTCTGCACGGTGCCGGTGACAGCTCCTCCGACTGGGACTGGTACATCGACTCGCTGGTGGGCGCGCGTTTTACCGCCCACCCGTTTCCTGAGCAATTCCAGCAGGCCACCTTGCAGCCGGAATCCGCTGACCCCATCGTCGCCCACCTGCCCCGTCCCTGGCAGCGCACCGACGAGTGGTACTCGTTTGCAGCCAGCCCGCGCGGCAAGGGCTTCACCGTCCTTACCACACTCGACGAAACCACCTATAACCCGGATTTTCGCGGCCAGGATTTGCGCATGGGCGACGATCACCCGGTCATCTGGAAACACTGCGTGCAGCGGGGTCGCGCGCTCTACTCGGCACTGGGACACACCGCCGAAAGTTACCGCGAGCCCGCCTATACCCAACTGCTGGAAGCCGGCGTGAGCTGGGCCGCCGGGCTTGGTGACCGGGGTTGCCAGCAGGTCCCGGAATCTCCGGCCCCCAACCCACTCCGACCGCAAGTTCCTGTGCCTAAATAACAGTACCCATACGCAAACAACATCGGTACGAGAACGTGATCAACCAATACCTGTAACCCGTCGCGGCGTAACAGGCGAAATTTCAGTAAGCGGAGTAGGAACAATGGCAAAAATCAGAATGGGCATGGTCGGCGGCGGCGAAGGCGCTTTTATCGGTCAGGTACACCGTTACGCCGCCGCTCTGGACGGCGAAATCGAACTGGTCTGCGGCGCCTTCAGCAGCGACCCGGAAAAATCCCGCCGCTCCGGTGAAGCCCTGCACCTGCCCGCTGAGCGCGTCTACGCCAGCTACCAGCAGATGATGCAACACGAAGCCACTCTGCCGGCCGGGGAGCGCATGCAGTTTGTCGCCATCGTCACCCCCAATCACATGCACTTTCCGGTGGCCGCCGCGGCGCTGCACGCCGGCTTTCACGTGATGTCCGACAAGCCCGCCACCTTTGACTTGCAACAAGCTTTGCAACTGCGTGAACTGGTGCGCGACACCGGTTTGCTCTACGGCCTCACTCACACCTACACCGGCTACCCGCTGGTGAAAGAAGCCCGCGACCGGGTGCTGGCCGGCGAACTGGGTGCCGTTCGCAAAGTGGTGGTGGAATACCCGCAGGGCTGGCTGGCGTCACGGGAAGATGAAGCCGACAACAAACAGGCCGCCTGGCGACTGGACCCGCAGCAGGCTGGCATCAGCTGTTGCATGGGAGACATTGGCGTGCACGCTGCCAACCTCGCCGAGTACATCACCGGCCAGAAAATCAGTCGCGTTTGTGCCGATCTCGGTGCGGTGGTGGCAGGCCGTACACTGGACGATGACGGCAGCATTTTGCTGCGCTTCGACAACGGTGCCCGCGGTGTGCTGATGGCCAGCCAGATCAGTGTCGGCGAAGAAAACGCACTCCGCATCCGCGTCTACGGTGAGCGCGGCGGACTGGAATGGTCGCAACAGGAACCCAACACCCTGTGGCTGAAATGGCATGACCAGCCCACACAAATGCTGCGCACTGGCCTGCCGTATCTGGGCGTGGTGGCCACCGCCAACACCCGCACCCCTAACGGCCACCCGGAAGGGTATCTTGAAGCCTTTGCCAACCTCTACATGGCCTTTGCCGGCCAGGTACGGGCCTTTGAGTTGGGCGTCGACGCGGATGAACGCTCAGCCGATTGCCCCGGCATTGACGATGCCGTGCGCGGTATGGCTTTCATCGAGCTGGCGGTTGCGGCCAGTAACAGCGACGTTAAGTGGCATGCGTTCCCGCAGCACTGAACCCGCCCCAATCTCTGACAATTTCAGGAGTTTTTTATGTCGACACTTAAAGGCCCGGCCATTTTTCTCGCCCAGTTCGCCGGCACCGAAGCACCGTTTGACAGCCTGCACAACATTACCCGCTGGGCCGGTAAACTCGGCTACAAGGGCGTGCAGATTCCCACCTGGGAAGCGAGTCTGATCGACCTCGAAAGAGCGGCCTCCAGCAAAGACTACTGCGATGAACTGAGAGCCGTCTGCGCCGCCAACGGTGTCGAAATCACCGAATTGTCCACCCACCTGCAGGGACAATTGGTGGCGGTACACCCGGCCTATGACGAACTCTTCGATGGCTTTGCCCCGGAGACGGTGCGTGGCAACCCCACCGCCCGACAGCAATGGGCCGTCAACCAACTGCTGCTGGCCGCCAAGGCCAGCCAAAATCTGGGGCTCAAGGCCCACGTCACCTTTTCCGGCGCCCTGCTCTGGCACACGATCTACCCCTGGCCGCAGCGCCCATCTGGGCTGGTAGAAACCGGCTTTGCCGAACTGGCCGCACGCTGGCTGCCAATTCTGGATGCCTTTGACCGGGCCGGGGTGGACCTCTGTTACGAAATCCACCCCGGTGAAGATCTGCATGACGGCGTCACCTTTGAGCGCTTTCTGGAAGCCACCGGCCATCATCCGCGCTGTCATATTCTGTATGACCCCAGCCATTTTGTGCTGCAACAGCTGGACTACCTGCAGTTCATCGACATCTACCACGAGCGCATCCGCATGTTTCACGTCAAGGATGCCGAGTTTAACCCCAACGGCCGCAGCGGTGTCTACGGCGGTTATCAGGGCTGGAAAGAACGCCCCGGTCGCTTCCGCTCCCTTGGCGACGGCCAGATCGATTTCGGCGCCATCTTCAGTAAGTTAGCCCAGTACGGCTTTGACGGCTGGGCAGTACTGGAGTGGGAGTGCTGCCTCAAACACCCGGAAGATGGCGCCCGCGAAGGTGTGGACTTTATCAATCAGCATATGATCCGCACCACCGACAAGGCCTTTGACGATTTTGCCGGCAGCGGTACCGACGACGCAGCCAACCGCCGTATTCTCGGCCTCAATTGAGGAGATCCATCCCATGAAAAACCTATTCACGACCGCTACGCTGCGTCACTTCAGCACCTGCCTGATGTCCGCGGCCCTGTTGTCCAGGACCCTACAGTCCACAACCCTGTTGTCCACAGCCCTATTGTCCGCGGCCCTGCTGTCTACACCCTTACTGGCCAGCGCCGCCACCGACTGTCCATTGCGCGATGCACCCTATTCCCTTGAATCGCCGTTGATCGACGTGATGCTGAGTGAGCGCGCCAGCGCTGTGGTCAACCGCCATATGAATAACGCGCTGAGCAAAATGCCCGCACACTTTGCCAGCACCACACCGCCTTCATTCAGCGCCATTCTCAACGTCAGCACTGTGGCATCCATGGCCGGTATCGAGGCCTCGGTGCTGCCGCAGGTGGCCGAGGAACTGGCGGCCATTGAAGTGACCGAGCAGGATCGCGTCGCCCGCTGTGCCCGCTACGATACCACACCACCGCAGTTGGCCACGCCCTCACCGTTGCCCGGCGACGGCCGCAAACCGCGACTGCTGCTGTTCGAAAAAATCAACGGATTCAAAGACACACCCTCGTTCAACGCCGCGCACGCGCTGTTGCAAGACATGGCCAGGCAACAGGGTTGGACACTTGTCAGCAGCGACAATGGCGCGGTGTTTAATGCACAGCAACTGAGTCAGTTCGACGCGGTGATCTGGAACAACGTCAGCGGCGATGTGCTGACCCTGAGCCAGCGCCAGGCGTTTCGCGACTACATCGAGCAGGGCGGCGGCTTCGTCGGTATTCACGGCTCCGGCGGTGATCCCACGTACTTCTGGGATTGGTACGCCGATGAGTTGATCGGGGCGCGCTTTGCCGGTCACCCCGCCGACCCGCAGTATCAGGATGCGCGAGTGGTCATTGAAAATACCCACAGCGGCATCGGCAAAGGGTTAGCCGCCGAGTGGACGATGAACGAGGAGTGGTATTCCTTTAAAACGTCGCCGCGCGACAAGGGCGCCACCGTGATCGCCACCCTGGACGAATCCAGCTACAGCCCTGTCGGTCACCACGGCATCGACCTGCGCATGGGCGATCACCCCATTGCCTGGCAGCGCTGCCTGGTACAGGGTCGCAGTTTTTACTCCGCCCTCGGGCACCGGCCGGAAATCTACGCCGACCCCAACCACCAGCGGTTGCTGTTGCAGGGCATAGAATGGGCCGCCGGACAAACCGCGGATGCCTGCCCTTAAGCCTGATTCCCTCATTCCTGATCAACGGAGCACTTGCCATGAATGACACAAACACCAGCACACCGGGCGTCGGCGTTAACGCCTGGGTCTGGGATTCGCCGTTTAACAAAGACTCCATCCACCTGATTGGCAAGGCGGCGGCAATGGGTTTTGACGCCTTTACCTTGCCAATTGAACAGCCAGAGCTGATTGACATCGACACCGTGCGTGCCGCACTGACTGAACATCCGCTGCGTCTTTATGTCTCCGGCGCCTACGGTCCCGACCGCGACCTGACGCACGAAGACCCGGCGTTGCGCCGCAACAGCCTCGACTATATCCGCGCGAGTCTGGCAATCTGCCAGCAACTGGGTGTGTCCATCATGGCCGGACCGGCCTATTCAGCCGTGGGCAAACGCCGCAAGATCCCGGCAGAACAAAAGCAGCGCGAATGGCAGCTGGCGGTCGAGGGACTGACACAAGCTGGCAACATGGCCGCCGATCACGGCGTCACCCTGGCCATCGAACCGCTCAACCGCTTTGAAACTGACCTGATCAATACCGCCGCCCAAGTTAAGGCCCTGATTCGCGACATCGACCTGCCCTCGGTCAAAATTCATCTCGACACCTTTCACATGAACATCGAGGAAGAGAGTGTCTACGACGCCATCGTGCTGGCGGGACAAGACCTGGTCTACGTCGACGCCAGTGAAAGCCATCGCGGCACACCGGGCCAAGGCCAGGTGCACTGGCAACAAGTCGCCCGCGCCCTGCGCGACATCAACTATCGCGGTGATTGCATCATTGAATCGTTTACACCCGCCTGTGAAGAGATTGCCGATGCCGCTGCCATCTGGCGCCCGCTGGCACCCAGTCAGGATTCACTGGCCAGAGAGGGTGGTGCCTTTCTGCAGCAACTGTTTGCCCACCCTCCCTCACTGAAATAACATCACAATAAATAACAGCATAATAACAGGAGAATCTCCCATGGCCGCCGCAGACCTGGATCGTAAACGGCTCTACCACATTGGCAACCTGTCGATTTTTATGATCGGACTTGGCTTCGCCGTACGCGCCAACATCGCGCCGGATTTGCAACGGGAAATCTACGATCCCATTGATCTGGCCAACTCCGCCGCCATGGTGGGCGAAGCGCTGGGAGCCACCTTTACCGGCTTTGCCCTGACCCTGCTGTTCGGCAGCGCGCTGGTGGATCTGATTGGTATGAAGCGCATGCTGCTGTTGTCAGCCCTGGGTTACGTGTTGGGTTCACTGGGCCTGCTGGCCGCCAGCTCTGTTCCAGTGGGGGAAGCCGCTCAGGCGCTGGTGTTGGGCAGTCTGTTGCTGACCGGTCTGGGCTGGGGGGCCGTAGAAGCAGCCTCCAATCCCATGGTGGCGTCGCTCTACCCGGAAGAAAAAACCCATCGCCTCAACATCCTGCACGCCTGGTGGCCAGCGGGCATCGTCGTCGGTGGCTTGCTCGGCGTGGGCATCAGCGCCGCCGGCCTGCCGTGGGAGCTGAATGTGGTGATACTGATGCTGCCGTCACTGGTGATGGCCGGGCTGGTGATGAAGGCGGTGTTCCCGGTGACCGAGCGGGTGGCTGCCGGTGTCAGCTACGGCGAGATGCTCAAGGAGCTGTTTCGGCGTCCCCTCTTCTGGGTGTTCTGGGCCTGCATGTTTCTGACAGCCGCGGCCGAACTGGCGCCGGGCCAGTGGGTCAATATTTCCCTCTCCAACATCGTCGGCATGCAGGGCATTGTGCTGCTGGTGTACGTCAGTGCCCTGATGTTTGTGATGCGCCACTTTGCCGGTGCCATTGCCAAAAGAATCTCCTCGGTCGGGCTCATGTTGTTTTCGTGTACCGCAGCGGCCGCCGGTTTGTATCTGTTAAGTCTAGCCAACACGCCGCTGCTGGCGTTTGCGGCGGCCACCGTGTGGGGCATGGGCGTGTGTTATATGTGGCCCACCATGCTGGCGATCATCTCCGAGCGTTTCCCCCGCGGTGGTGCCGTGGCGCTGGGTCTGCTGGGCTTCGCCGGTGGTTTGTCGATCCAGTTTGTGCTGCCGCTGATGGGCGGTATCTTTGACAGCGCCAAGGCCGAGGCCGCCGGCGGTGTGGCGCAGCTGTCCAACCTGTCGCCTGAAGCTCTGGCGGAGGTATTGCGCTATGCGTCGGTGGAATCGTTTCAGGCGGTGGCCTTTCTGCCGCTGTTGCTGCTGCCGGTGTTTGGCTTGATCTGGCTGTTTGACCGCAAGCGCGGCCACACTCAGCCAGCTACCGTGTAATTCCAGCGCGCCGTCCTCAAACAGCCGCCGTCGAAGCCCGCACCACCAGTTGGTGCGGCAGTATGACCTGGCGGGGCAGAGTCGGTTCATCCGCCAGCGACTCGAGCATCAACGCCATGGCCATCTGCCCTATCTCGCTGCGGGGTTGGCGCACGGTGGTCAGGGGTGGGTAGCAGTAGGCCGCGGCATCGATGTCATCAAAGCCGGCAATGGACAGTTCGCCCGGAATGTCCAGGCCCAGGTCCCGGGCCGCGTGCATGGCACCAATCGCCATTTCATCACTGGCGCAAAACAGCGCTGTGGGTTTGCTGCGCTGCTTCAACAACCGGCGGGTGGCGGCATAGCCCGTGGCCAGACTGTAATCACCCTCTTCTATGAGTGCGGGTTTGACCGGCAACCCCGCCGCTGTCAAAGCCTCCTGGTAACCACTCAAGCGCTGGGCGCAGAGGGATGACCCCTGCGGCCCGTTGATGTAGCCAATGCGTTTGTGGCCAAGGCTCAACAAATACTCCATCATTTCGCGGGCCGCCCGGGTGTTGTTAATGACCACACTGGGCACCTTCAGCGGTCCGGCATACTCACAGGCCATCACCACCGGAAAAGCCGCCTCCGGCTGCTTGCCGTTTGGCTCCTGCTCAAGCGGCATGTCCTGCCCCAGACAAATCAGCCCATCGGCCTGGCGTTGCGGCACCAGCTGAACGTACGCCTGCTCGCGCTCGCGGCTCTGCTGCGTATCGCCCAGCAAAATGCGGTAGCCGGCCTCGGCGGCCTTGAATTCAATGCCCTGAATCACCGCGGCAAAGAAGGGGTTGCTGATGTCCGGCACCAGCACCACCACATTGTTGGTGCGGCGACGGCGAAAGTTACTGGCCAGTGAATTGGTCACATAGCCACTTTTCTGTACTGCGGCCATGACGGTCTTGCGGGTCGACTCCGCCACCGACTCGGGTTTTGACAGAGTGCGCGAGACGGTGGCAATCGAAACCCCCGCCAGCTTGGCAACGTCCTTGATGGTAACCATGGATTGTCCGGGTGCTGAAAAATTGTCATCTTAACACTATCTTTCAGCGACGGGGGTTTCTACAGGTATGGAGGTGGCACGTCGGATAAGATTTTTAAGGACGTCATTAAGCACTGCTGGTGAGCCCGGGAGATTGGGACGTCGTCGGAACTTAGCCGGGAGGGAGGCTGCCACACAGCGATTGTTTGCTGAAAGCAGACGCCCCAACAGGGGGGCGGCCACCCAAACGCATAGGCAGCCAATACAAGAATGAGAGTGCATGCCTTCCACCGCGAGCCTGTCAGCATCAGCTCACAACACGCTCACGATAAAAACAATGTCTGACAAAAAACTGCTCTCAGTTAGTTGTCAGCAATGACCTCAGACTCTGCAGGCATGGCCCAGACCATGGCTTTGCCAATCAGCTCCTGAAACTCTGGCACACGATAAGTCGCTGCCTGGTGACCAATTGCCGAGTAGAACACCTTGCCCTGCCCCAAGGTGTGCCGCCAGGCGATGGGGTGTTCACCGGTCATGCGGTCGTTCATGCCCATCCAGTTTTCACCCTTGGTGATGTAGGAGGATTCGTCGAGAGTCAGCAGGATGTCATAACCACGCTCGCGGGGGTTGCGGTCAAAGGCGTACCACTCCTCCGATTTCACCTTCCAGGGACTGGGCAGGTGAGACGTGACATCCGCAGCCGAATCGGCCACCAGCACATCGGCGTCCTGAAATTGCGGGTTCATGGTATGCCCGACGAATTGAGCACCGATAAGCGTGTCCACGTACCACGGCCATTCGTATTTGAAATCACCACCACTGGCGTGTATACCGACCCAGCCGCCACCGGCCTCAAGCCAGGCTTTGAGTGACTGGCGCTGGCTTTCCGTCAACACATCACCGGAGACGTTATTCCACACCACCAGATCAAACTTCTGCAACACCTCTGGATTGTGGCTGGCCGCATTATTGGTGATATAGATGTCCCAGCCATTGTCGTCAGCCAACTTTTGCAGCATGGCATCGGCGGCAGGAAGCGCATCGACATGAACATAACCATTGGTTTTGTTTAACACCAACACCGCCGGATGGTGTAATTCGGGAATCGTTGGCGCTTGAGTTTCATACACAGGCTCCTTTAAAAAGCCATTTTTTTTCAGCTGATAATAGGCATTGATACCGCCGCCAATAACCAGCACCAACACCACACCGCCTGCAATTTTAAAAAACTTTTTCAGACTCACAAAACAGATTCCTGTATTCAGGCGGGGCTCAGATTACCCCCGCCTCCATTTGTTTGACCGCATAATCACAGGCTCTGGCCGTGAATGCCATGTAAGTTAATGAGGGGTTGACGCACGACGACGAGGTCATAAAAGAACCATCGGTGACAAACAGGTTGGACACGTCGTGGGCCTGGTTGTATTTGTTCAACACCGACTGCCGGGGATCGTCACCCATGCGCGCCGTACCCATCTCGTGAATACCGGAACCGGGAATCGACAGGTTTTCTACATCGCCAAAAGACATGGTGAAGGCCGAACCCGCGGCGTCCACAATGCGCTTGCCCTGCGTCTGAATGTCACGTGCCATGGCTTTTTCGTTGTCGCCCCAGTTGAATTCAAACGCCACCTGCCGCATACCGTAGCGGTCTTTTTTCTGGCTCAGGTACACACGGTTTTTGGGATTGGGCAGACACTCGCCAAAACCGCCGGCATAGAAGGTCCAGGTGTTAGGCACTGCGGTCAATTTGTCCTTGAAGCCGGCGCCAAAACCTTTCTGATTAAAGCTGCCCATCCAGTTACTGCTGTTGATCATGGTCTGGTAGCCATAACCGCGGACAAAACCCAGGTCCTCTTGCTGATCGGGCAAATTACGAAAACGGGGAATGTACAAACCGGTGGGACGGTTGCCGTAATAGTAGGTATCGCGGTTATCGGCAAACATACCCACGGTGCCGAGGCCGAGGAAATGATCCATCAGGTTCTGTCCTAACACACCGCTGCGGTTGGCCAGGCCGTTGGGGAACGCCTCGCTGGTGGAGTTGAGCAACAATTGGGTAGAACCAACGGTCGACGCGCACAAGAAAACCACCCGGGCACTGAACACATGGCGCTGCAGGGTTTCGGAATCAACCACGTGCACCTTGCTGATCTTGCCGCTGGCCTTGTCGTACTCCAGTCGGTCCACCACCGAGTTGGGGCGCAGCGTCATGTTGCCAGTGGCGCGGGCGGCAGGCAGCGTGGAGCTCTGCGAGCTGAAATAGCTGCCTGTGGAGCAGCCATTCTCACAGGGACCACAGTAGTGACAGGCACTGCGTCCCGGCAGATCTTCGGTCAGGATCGCGGTGCGGGCGTTGGTGAGGGTGATGTCCGGAGCGTTTTTCTTCAGCCGCTCGGCAATGGTCTCCTCCACCGCAAACCAGGGCATGGGCTTCTGGAATTCACCGTCCGGCAGTTGTGGCAGGCTCTCCTTTCGACCATTAACGCCGATGAATTTTTCAACGTAGCTGTACCAGGGGGCAATCTCATCATAGCCCACGGGCCAGGGAATGCCGTGACCGTCTTTGGCGTTGGCCTTGAAGTCTTCTTCGCTCCAGCGGTAGGTCTGGCGCCCCCACATGAGCGATTTTCCGCCCACCACCCCGCCGCGAAACCACTGGAAAGGCGTGCCCTCGTCGGTGGCGTAAGGGTTCAGTTTGTCGTTGTTCCAGAACTGCATATTGGCGGTGCGGAAAGCATAGAGCTGGCTTTGCACCTCGTAGTTTTCCGCTTCCAATTCCCGCTGGGGCTTGCCATTAAACGGAATTTTCCAGCTCGGGGCGTGCTCACCCAGGTAACCGGTGCCGTGTTGCAGATCGCGACCGCGCTCCAGCACTAACACCCGCAGACCTTTCTCAGTCAGTTCTTTGGCCGCCCAGCCCCCGGTAATACCGGAACCCACGACAATGGCATCGAAGTCGTAATTTTTGGTGGTAATCATGTCAGGTTATCCGTCAGTCAGCTCAGCGATAGGTCGTAAAAGGTGCCCAGGTGCTATCATCGGGTTTGCGCGGGTAGTGGCCGTCAAACTTCATCGGCATGGGGTTGTAACGCAGTACGTGTTTGCTGCCCACCTCGGAGGTGAAAAAGCCCCAAATAGTGAGTTCTTTGAGCTGGCAGATAAACGGGGCATCACTGACAAACGCGCGCCTTACATTGCCCTGTGCGTACCAGGCACTGTCACCAGCCCCCGCCTCCAGAGCTTCCAGCACTGCCAGCTGCTCCTCGGTACTGAGCTTCTCGTAGGAAGCACCCAGCTCCCGGGTTGTGTGGTTTTCCAGATCATTCAGCCCGGTCATGAAAATGGCCCGCTCATCGTCGTTGAGCCAGTCCTGCACCATCAGCTCGATAAAGTGCGGCACACCGGCATCAATGGCGCCAGGGGTTTCAGTGCGGGGAATGATGATTTCCGCCGCGGCGGCAACAATGGCGCGTTGCTGTTGGGAAAACAGGGTGGCGGGTTTTTTAACATAGTCACCCGCCGCCGCTAGGTAGGTCATTTGCGCCTGACTCAGCGCCAGTACGTGCCCGGACACTCCGGCACTGCCCACCATAATGGCAGCGCATTGCAGGAACTCTCTTCGATTCATTGTGTTCACCTTTTTCAGGTTATTAAATTATTGTTGTTAAATCTTTCGCACAAATTATTGGCTTTAAGCCATGGGAAATACGCAAACCCTGACCTGGCCGAGCGCCGGAGTAAGGGCAACCCATTAACTAACCATGGTGTTAGTATTATTCTGACACCATGGTTAGTAATGTCAACAAGAGATTGATGGACCGAGAACAAGCGGCGTAAACAATTGTTAATCTCTCCTACCAACACTGCCGACAACCGGTCACGTCAAAGAATGGAAAAGCAAACCGAATCATCCAGGCAATCGAATTACCAAGCAGGTTGAATAAGGGTTGTGTTGGTTTAAGACTGAGATGATGTCTGTCTTGTTGAGGTGCAGGAGCAGGAGCCGGTGCAGGTGTAATAAGACACGGGCTGAGTGCACTTTGATGGTCAGAGAGGCCTGATACTTAAAGCAACTTATCCCGCCCCCCAGAGTGCATCTTCATTGTTATAGCACAGAAGCTTCCACTTGCCGGGTTTGGTTTCCAACAACAGCAATGTCATGGTGATACCGTTAATTTGACGATCCTGCGGCAGAAGCAGTTGCAACAGATTCAAAAAAATTTGATAAACACTGAACCCAACCTGGTATATCAGAAATACCAGTAGCGCCAAACCTATGACTTTACGAATTTTTCATGACAACAATACTAAAGACAACATCCGGCCATCACTAATCAAAAAAATGACTGATAGTCTGCTAAACACCCAATAGAATTTCTGACGGAAAATTAACGCCAAACCAAACGTTTTACCCGACAAGATAGCGTGGATACCTATTTGGCAGACGATCACTTCGTTATCGATATATGAATCGATGATAAAAAAATGGCGAACTCAATTGTTCGCCAAACATCATGCCTGCAAAGAAATATGACATGAACACTGGGAAGAGAAAACTTACACGTTGAACACTTCATTAAATAAGGCCCACAAACCTCAGAGATTATCAATTATGAGCCTTACTCCAATCTATACTCAAAAGTTGTAGCGGACATTCACACCAAATTCACGTGCTGCGGTCATGGTTATTTCGCGATAATCCGAAACCAGATCAGCACCAAACTGGACAGGTACAACACCCGCAGAAGGTCCTCGGCTCAAGACACGCTCCGTGTTAAAGATATTTTTACCATAGAACATCACTTCCCACTTGCCCTCGCCCTCGCGCAAACCGGCATAAAAGTTAACCATCTCGTACGCATCCACATCGTCTATTGCGTTGGTGGGATCACTTTGAGAGTCACCATAGTGGGTCAGCATGCCTCGCACATAGCCGTCGAAATCGGCCACCGGGAAGCTGTACTCAGACATCAATGTCGCGGTCAGCTGTGGACTGGTGTTAGACCGAATGCTGGCTGTGCAACTGGCAATTTGATCCCCTCCTGATGCGGCAAGAATGTCAGCCGCAGAAGGTACTGAGCCATTATAGGGGTCGTTACAGGGAATTTGACCGTTCTGGATCTTGCCCTCCGACCAGCTGATCAGCGCACTCACGTCCCAGCTGTCACTGATTTGGTAGAATGTCTCCACCTCAACACCGGTAACCTCGACCGGGACCGGCGCCACGAAATTGAAGCTGCTGACGCCCGCTCCCGCCACATACCAGACTCCGGAAGGTGTGCGGTACGGATAGTTATCAAACTCCTGATAGTAGGCGGCAGTATTGACCCGCAAGGTATTGTTTAGCCAGGAGGATTTAAAACCGACCTCATAGGAATCGGACGTTTCCGGGGGCAAACTGAGATAACCGTCCATCGCGGCGTCCGTGGGCGTGAAAACACCGACCACTTCCACGCCTGGGCGGAAGGATGAACCATAGGTCACATACGCCATCAAACCGTCAGTAAACTGGTGCTTCAACGAGGCGCTGTAAATATCTTCAGACCACTCGTTGTCACTCTCCGTATAAAGAGAACCAATCACGTTGAGTGAGCTGTCGGTTTGGTAGTTAATGTGGCGGCCACCCACTGAAAACTCGGTATCTTCACCCAGATAAAAGGTGGCATTGGCAAACAACGATTGTTCTTCTGACTCGCCACGACGCTCAATGTTCGAGGTATAAATATATGACGGAACAATAACCGTTGGGTTGGTGAGATCGCTTCCGGTCTCAATATGCTGGTAGAAACCACCAACAATAAAATCCATTAAACCGTCAAACAGCGGCTCTTCAGAGGCGAAGCGGATCTCGTGACTGCTGTCATCCGTGTAGGTAGACAAAGGCTGGCTAAGGTCATAATAGGTATCAAAGGCATCCGTTGGATCCTGACTGCCGTGCAGATCAAAATCGATAGCGTTAATTGCACCGGCGTAGTTCAGACTAAAATCCCCGACGACCCAACCAACCTCCAGGCCCGTTCTCACAAATTCATGCTCAACGCTGGTAGCGCGATCCATCACCCCTTTTCGATCTTCCGCTTTGATGAGCGTTCCGGATGGTGTGATGGCGCTATCTGCCAAATATGCGGATTCCACTTGCGAAACCGTGGTCCGCTTAGGATTCATTTGCTGATGCATCAGATTGATGGTGAGGTCTTCCGTTGGCTGAAACAGCATTGAGGCTCGCCAACCAGTGCCCTTATAATCGGAGTCTTCACCGCTGGTTATGCTCTTAACGTCGTTAGCATCGTTGCTTTCCTGGAAGCCGGCAAATCGAAATGCCAACTTGTCTTCAATCACCGGAACATTCACGGCTGCGCGCACATTATACCCGCTATGATCGGTACCGGTAACATCAACGTAGCCCCCAAACTCTTCAAGCTGAGGCTTTTTAGCCGTGATGGTGATTGACCCCGAAGGTGATGCCCGACCACGCAAAGTTCCCTGGGGGCCCCTGAGCACTTCAATTTGCCCGACATCAAACATGGCTTGCATGACGGCCAGAGACACGATTGGCGCATCGTTCAGATAAAACTCCACCGTCGAATTAAAACCGCTGGCGTAGGTATTAAAGTCCACTCCCCGCATCGAAGCGCTGGGCCCGATATTATCTTCCGCCAGTGACAATCCGGCAACGACACCCTCCAGGTCTTCAAACTTGCGAATATTGAGATCATCCAAGGCGTCGGCGGTCACCACATTGACCGTTAAAGGCACGTCCTGCAGGCTTTCATCTTTCCGGCGAGCAGTGACCACGATTTCCTCAAGGGCCAGAGTTAACCCTTCATCGGCTGCAAACACTGGCACTGAGGCAGCCGATCCAATTGCTGCCAGAGAGCTCAGAAAAAGTACTGTGGGTGGTGAACAGAGAAATTTTCCCGAGTGGCTTTGTATGCATCGTGCCAGTCTATTTTTTTTGAATTTCATGGGTAAGCCCTGTCGTTTTATGATTATTTTGGTTTCCGGTGCTCGACGGTTTTATCTGTCTATGTCGATTGCTGTGAAGACTATTCTCTGCCCCGATCAATTTCAAATTCCCAATTGGAATGCGCGCATATCAAAAATGTTATAAATCTGCCCGGCCTCCGGATCATCCAGCAACAGCATCCGAAATCTGTTTCACAATAACCGACTTCAGTGCCTGAGCTGCAGGGGATAACACCCGATCTTTCAGTGAAATCAAAAAGTAGGGAGACACTTGAATCGGCACAAGGAGTGCCAAAGACTTAAACCGCGCACCAACCTGCTCACTTAACAGCAAATCCGCCACCTCCGAAGCAACAGGCGCGATAGCGTCTGACGCGCTTAGCCTGGCAATCATAAGCAGCAGGGACGTCGTGGTCATGGTTTTATCCGGCGGTGCGAGTCCCGCTTCGATAAACACCATGTCGACCGCTTTCCTGATGGGGACCGGCAGCGTCTGTGAAACCCACTCGTAGGCAGTCAGGTCAGCAAGCGCAATGTTTGACTCGGTGGCAAGCGGGTGTCCTTCACGGACCAGAAGATCAACGGACTCCGACTTGGCCTGCATGACCTCCAATTCGTTGATATCGATATCCGAAGACAGCCGGGCAAGGATAAGATCACAGACGCCCTCCTGCAGATATTTAAGTAAAATAGGGCTATTTTCGACATGGATCTGCACATTGACATTGGGTGTCGACGTTTTAAGCATCTCGATCGCCGGCATGACAATACCGAGGGCTGCGCCCGTCACCGCGCCAATGGATACTGCTCCCCCTCGCCCTGCACTCAACTCATTGATCTCGGAAAAGAGATCACGGATGTTCAGTAAAATAACCTTGGCACGTGACGCCAGGGCTTTTCCGGCTACGGTAGGCTCAACACCTTTGGCATGACGAACAAATAGTTTTGCTTCGAATAGCGCTTCGATTTCAGCAAGCATACGCGAAGCAGCCGGCTGAGTGACCCCCACGGCATCCGCAGCCAGACCGATTTGCCGGTACTCAGAGATTGCCTCAATCAGACACAGTTGATTGAGTTTTAATTTTCGAGCCGCACCTAAATTCATAACGCACCCAACTTGTCATAATGGAGGGTTAAGTTAAGGTCTGCACCGTCAGGAAAAATCAACAAGCAGATCCCGTTATCCGTTTACTCATCCCTCAGCCACCGAATTACGATTACCATTATCCGACTTCTTACTGAACATGATCTCCCCCCAATATCCGCTTAACAGCAGCGGTAATAGCTGGATCAAGATATTGTGCCAGCTGCGATTCAGGGGCCACATACTCAATAAGATCTTTCTGTATTTTTCCGACTCGCTCGCAACAGTACACACCGCATGCAACGATAGGATACTGACATTCAGAGCCCACAACATCGCGTTGCCCTTCATGATGACAGTGCCCGCTCCCGGAAGTTTTCCATAATTAAACGGTTACACCACGCGCTGCTTGCGTGCCTTCAGTGCTTTACCCGCGCAGATAAAACCGGCAAAGAAAACCACGCCAGTAGCGAACCCAGCCATAGCATTGAACGGCGCAACCTGCTCGGCAACGGCCGGTATCGTTGCTACCGTCAGAAAAATCATGGTCATGGCGTTGATGGCTATTTTTAACCAGCCCATCAGCATGCAGAATATCACCACCAGAACAATCACCAGAAATACCAGGCCGGCAGCCTCACCCATCACACCTGTCAGCAACGGCGTGGCAAAGCCCAGTAACAAACCCACGACCCCGCCGACAATTGTTGCCGGTAAGCGACTGACTTCGACTTTTTCGATCATCCCCCAGTACAAAACAAACAAGAACCCCGCCCAGTACTCGGTGATCCCCAGAACATGACAAACTGCCAGAAACACCGCAATGACCACGACAACCCCAATCACGGTTGCCAGTGCGATCAATGGTGTCATAGCCGGTTGTGCGTGTGTTGCGGTTGTTTCATTAGACATGTAAAACCTCACTGTTATTGTTTATTCAGGTATTCAGCCCTTTACGACGCCACGCCAGTCTTCGCAGACGTGGCGTGCGGATAGAACTTTTGGATGTTCGAGAATCTTATGGACTTGCTTAACGGCCCAGGCTAACTTTCAGCGTTAGCTGTGCGTCACCATGACGCTCACTGCGCACTGTGATTGTCACCTCACCCGCTTCTGTGCCGCGCACAATCGCCTGGGCCCGGCCCAGATAGGTAGAACATACTGTACCGGTGTAAGTATCAACGGCTGTGGGATTGGCACTGCCAAAGCCCATTAATTCGCCTGCTCCCGCAACAGAAATGGACAGCCTGTCACCGATCATGGACTCAACCACACCCTGATTGTCTGCAAGCTCAATGGCGATATAGGCCAGATCATCCAAGCCCTCCAGCGTGGTTTTTTCGGCACGCAATTGCAGCTGTACCTTGTCCGCCGAGCGAAGACTTGAACGGCCGCTTTCCCGCCCCTTGCGATAACCCACAGCCATCAGCTCGCCGGCCTCATAAGGTACACAGAAGCGCGTGACAAAACCCGCCTTCACGCCCGCCTTTTTTCTCCCCAGTGAGCGGCCGTTCAACCACAATTCGACCTTGTCATCACAGGAATAAACCTCAATGATGGCCTTGCCGGTGACACCTTGCCAGGCCCAGCTGACAACCGCATCCGTAGAGCGCCAGGGCGTTTTGTTGGTGCGTTTACCGTTGTGCATCAAGGGACGTACAGCAATGGCAGGCGCATCCAACAAGCCCCAGACGGCCTTGGCCAGTAACGTCGGTGCGCCCGGCACACCGGTAATGTCGATAGCACCACAACCTGCAAGCAACGCCGGAAAGGGTTTATTGATACCGCCGGGTTCCTCACCGTAAGACCAGCTGCCAATGCCTGACTCACCCAGATAATCCCAGCCGGTCCACATAAAATCCCCGATAACACCGGGCACGGAAGTGACGCGCTGCCAAATCGCCGGCAAATCACCAGGCATGGATTCGGAACCCATGATCACGCGCTGTGGGTATTTTTTGCGATCACCCTTGTAGCGACCGTAGGCGTAGTTGTAGCCGGCAATATCAACGGTGGCGAACACATCGCGACTGACGCGGTCGGCTGCGGGCAATCTGGAAATCAGGCCCATGATCATTCCCAACTTTGCCGTGACCATATTGGCGGCGGTACTGGTTGCTTCCTTTTTTTTGCTCTCTGCTTTTTTCGGATCGCTCTCGCCGGCGTATTTTTCTTTTTCAAACGGTGAGGAGCCTTTACTGGCCATAAGGTTTAACAGCAGATTCACCGCCAGGGTCGTTGGCCTGGTCGGGTCTGAGTGCTTAAAGAAATCGTGGATTTTCGCGGCCGCTTCGACACCCTCTGCCGTCGCGGTTTCGCTGATTTCGTTGCCAATGGAATACATGATGACCGCGGGCCGGTTGCGATCGCCGGCAATCATGGCGCTGGCATCCGCTGGCCAGACTTCATCAAACTGTTCGGCATTGTCGTATTTGGTTTTGTGCTTAAACCACACATCGGTGAGTTCATCCATCACATACAGGCCAAGCTCATCACAGGCATCCAGAAAGCTGGACTGGAATGGGTTGTGGGACGCACGTATGGCGTTATAGCCACTCTCTTTTAAAATGCGCGCGCGGCGATATTCCGCCGCTGGCAAGCTGACGGTACCCAGTAGGCCGTTATCGCTGTGGACACAGGCACCGCGGAGCAATACCGGTACGCCGTTAATGCGCAGACCGTGTTCGGCATCCACTTCAATTGTGCGCAGCCCAGTGCGGAAGGTCTCTTCATCCACCAGCTCGCCAGACTGTTTGATCTGCACCGTCACAGCGTACAGGTAAGGAGTTTCCGCAGACCAGGGCTGCACATTAGGGATATCCACAGTGCCTTTGGCCACACCCTCGACAACGTCCAATTCGGCACTGGCCACCTGCCCATCCTCATTCGCAAATCTGATGTGAGCCATGCAATTGCCAGTGGCCCCTTCGACGTGAACAGCCACATCCACCACCGCCTTGGGCGACAGCGAGCGGGTCACCAGGTGAATACCATCATCGGCAATATGCACAGGGCTTCTGACATCCAGCCACACCGGACGATTGATGCCGGAACCAGAGTACCAGCGGGTGTTGGGTGCCTGACTGTTATCGACCAGCACTTCGATGGTCACCACCTGGCCTGGGACGCAGCCCTTCAGCGAGGCGTAAAAAGCGCGATAACCGCTGATGCAGGCGGCCACTTCGTGACCGTCCACACTGACTTTGGTATGACCGTACACGCCCTCAAAAAACAGGCGATATTCATTGCTATCGGCATCCGCAGGCACCTGCCACTGTTTGCTGTAGCGATAGACCCCACCGGGGAAATAACCGCCGTGATTGCCGGTAGCGGCATCCGCCGAGCGGGCCTCGCCGATCATGGCATCGTGAGGCAGGCGCACGGGTACAACCTGCCCGTCATCACCGCGCTGCAATTGCCAGTCTTCGAGAAAAAGTGTTCTTGTCATCATGTTATCCCGCGCTTTACTGTTGCGTTTATCAGATTCAAGGCCATCTGCAATGACCTTGATATTTATTATTGATTGACTTCGGTTCTGAACAACCGAACAGGGCCTGGTAAACCCGCACCAAAAGCACTGCCATCTGCACGCGCCATATGTTGGTAGCGAGGATCCTGCGCTCTGGCTTTGGCAATGAAACCGTTGACCAGCGGTGGCAACACTTCCACCTCAATAGTGTTATCACCGGGTTGCAGTGCAGACGTGATATCGACAACAAATGGCGGGATACTCGCCCGGGCCATCGCCTTGCCATTGACCGCAACCTTGGCCGAGCCAAACACCAGTCCCAGGTCCAACAGGTAACTGTCGGTGGCGGCCGTCTCAGGCAAGGTAAAACTGTGTTGATAGATGCCCGGCGCGTCGCTGTACGTTAATTCGGGAATGTTGCGCCAGTCCTGCAGCGTCTGTAGTTCCAGCGTCTTATCACCCACCTGCAACTGCCACTGATCCAACACTTGCAGCAGCTCACCCCGGTTTGTTAGTTCCTCGACAGCGACATGGACCTGCTGGTTTTGCGGCATAGGCTGCCCCAGGATCAAAAAGCGACTGCTGTAGCCTCGCAAGCCCAGTTGCAGCTGTTGGTTCTGTGATTGCTTATTGTTAGGTTGCACCGGCCAGGCGGTGCCCTGCAGTGCGTCAAACCACCAGGCCTCGGTATCCGCCGGCAGTGTGAGTGAGACGGTTTCCGCCTGCGCCGATTGATTGGCAAAAAAGTAAATCCACTCGTCGTGGCCGAGCATGCGGGCATAGCTGCGGATGCCTGCGGTTGGAGCTTGCGTTAAAGGCGCAACCGTACGGCTGGCGACGCGGGTGACCACGGTTTCCGGATTGTCCATCAGCCGCGCCTGACCTGTGGCAAACAGGTTCGTAACTCGCTGACGTACTTGCGCATCACCACGCTCGGCATCTTTAAAGCCCGGTTGCCGGCTGGGTAAACGACCAAAGAACAGGATCTGTGTCCCCTGCGCAGAGAGTTCCCCTACCCGAGCCAATGTGCTGTCCTCCATGGCCTCGACATTGGCAAACAGGATGCTCTGATAACGACCGCCGGAGGCGGTTAATTGACCGCTGTCCAGCAGTTCACTGTCGATGGCATGGGCATTGACCCATCCCCAACTGAGTCCACGGCGCTCCAGCTCCGCAGTGAGAGGCTGCAGCTCAGCCAGCCACCGAGCGCGTACATCCTCCTGGTGTGGGGGCGCCTGCACCAGTTTCTTCACCGGCTCGCGCATTTGTGCCAGCGGGTCATCGGCCAGGGTTGTGGCGTCATAATCGGGGAGTTCGCCATTGACCAGGGGTTCATGGGTGTTCTCTTCGCCCGAGCGATAACCAAGAAACGGGTAGTAAATCAGCACATCCACACTGCTGCTGCCCTGTCGCAGCAGGTTCTGGCTGCGGGCCATGTACTGATTGAGCTGGCCAATATCGGGCCATAGAGAGGTGTTGGCGGGAGACACAATGCTGGAGAAATGGCCGGGATTCTCGACACCACTAAAGGGCGACCAGCCCTCCGGGCCAAACGGACCGGGTTCGCCGCCGCTCCAGGGATAGGGCGTACCGTGATAGACAATGTGGTTGATACCCGCCAGCAGCAGCTTGTCCGCCGCCGCCTTGAGCTTGCGGGCTGTGCTGCTGTAGTCGTAACCGCGCCAGACGAAAGACTCCGCGCTCACCAACGGCTTGCCATACAAGGCCGCTGCCGAAGATGCCATTTTGAGGGAAAGATTGGACCCTCCCCCCTGCAGTTGTTCCGTCTCTGGAATGGTATTGGCCCCCATCGCCCGCAGCATGTCGAGATCCACCCCGTAACTCTGCCCGCGGGAGATCAGGCCTCGCGCTTCGGCCCAGTTGGCCGAGGTGGCGATAAAGCGCTCGATCATCAAATCCGAAAGGGTACGGCTGTAATCGTAGCGGATGCGGTCATCCATATCCGTGAGACGGAATTCGGGGGCCGCGTGGACGCCAAACACCTCGCTGAAGTAGAGATCATCCGCGCCAGTGACATAAATGGCCGGCAGTAGCGGCGCCAAATCATAACCGCGACGGGATTTGAATTCGGTCAGGATGTCAGGCGAACTCATGCGATTGAGACGAAACTCCAGGCTGTCGTTAAAAAATCCGCGCACCCCCTTGCCATAGTGCTTTGGCAATCCCGTGCGCTGACCGAACGCATATTCATAATGACCGCGTACCTGCGGCTGACGCAGATGATCGACCACATACCCCTTGGGCGATTGCGCGCCGTTGATCGGTACCTCACCGGAGGGCAGCAGGTAGCTGGCGATGATGGCCCACTCGCCGGCGGGGGCCTGCCAATGCAACTTGCCGTCACGCACCTTGTCGGTCAGCACCACGGCGGTGGCCGCATCCAGGGTTTCGGTATCATTCAGATTTAATGGGTTCCAGGCGTGCTGACCACCTGTTTTCTGCACCGCCAGTACGCTCAACAGCTGCGCATGATTCGCAGCAAAATTCACAAAATCCCCCATGAAGGGCTCAAACGCGGCCAGGGCATATTTATTCGCCGGGGGCGCAGGCTCGGGCAACGCCAGCTCCAGAGCGGTGCCGTCTGGTTTGACCACCACCGAAGTTTCGCCATAGGCCAATTCCGTCAGGCTATCCTCCAGATTTATCTGTGGTCCGCCCGGCGGCCAGCCACTGAGGTGGGTCAGATCCACTTGCCAGCCCAGCTCCTCCACCGTTTGCATGAGGCTGTCGAGCTTGTGGTAGAACGACGGCGTATCAAAACTGTAGACAGCCGTCAGCGCGGACTCGTCGGTGACCGCCGCAATACCCATCGCCGACGCCTGGATTTCAGCGCCGCCGAAGTTGGCGGCATCCAGTTGTTCCAACTGTTGTTGCAGGACGGCAGGATCGACGGCACCACCCGGCCACCACCAGCGGGTCCACGGGCGCGCGGATTTTGGCGGAGTCGCAATAGCCTCCCAGGAGAAAAGACCCACCAGGTGCGCCGCACCCTCGCCCTGTGGCTCCGGCTCACCGATGGCATAACTGGCAATACTGGGCTGGCCGGCGGGATCGGCGGGTGGCACCAACCCCTGGCGCACCACATGGGTAAAACCGGCTATAACGAGAGCCACCAGCACGGCAAGTGACACCGACAGGTAGAGGGTCCAACGCAGGATTTTTTTTATCATTATGTGATTCCGGGCAGTGTTAGCTTATGAGTTCATCCGCTTGTGAGTTCAACCGTTTATAAGCTCGTCTGGCAACAGCAAATCAAGAAGCTGGTTCCACTCGGCTACCAGATCAAAGCCGCAGTCGCTGCGCAGCCACTGAATCTCCAGCCCATAGATCGCCGCCAGTATCTGCTTTGCCTTGGATTGCGGATCGGCAAAGCTGCCGGTCAGCGGGGCTGCGAACCGGGTCAGTGTGGCCGCTTCTCTGGCGGCGAAGTAAGCGTGCGCAGGATGACCGGCAGTCAGGCTCTCAGCACTGAGCAGCACCGAGAGCTTCACCAGCTCGGGCTGCTGGCTGTTGCGCAGCACCACTTCCCGCAGTGCCATTTTCATGTGCTCTGCGCTGTTGCGCGTAACCGGTAACTGCGGGTTATCGAACAGATGTGAGACTTCTTCCGTCTCCCGACGATCACGATCTTCCAGCAGGGCCACAAGGAGCGCCTCTTTGGAACCAAAATAATGCAACAGACCGGCATTAGTCAGATTACAACGAGTCGCCAGGGCCCGGATGCTGAAACTGTTGTATCCGCATTCGCCAATAATTCGAATGGCTTCATCCAGGATAAGACGTCGCTTTTCCTCAGGATTGGAGCGGGTGCGGGGCGTCGCTTTGGTCATATCGGGGTTTTCCTCAGATTTGGGCAACTTCATTATCTATTTCATTACCCACTACATTACCTACCAACCAATTGGTAGGTAGCGTTGGGATTAAACGAGAGAAATGCATGCCTGTCAAGAGTCGATCTTGCGTCACGGCAATATGTATTTTTCGGTATGCAAACATACTGAAAATGAATTTGATTGCTATACCTTCAGCCCGTAATCTCGATGACAATTCAGGCGTTACGGGGGATGGTGGCTTCCCCCATGTCAGGACACTGAGTATCCGCTATTGTGATATTAACCCCCGCAGGATGAATTCTTACCGATGACCACACCAATCGCTCTACTCGGCCTGGGTGAGATTGCCCGATCGCACCATATCCCTGCCCTTCAGCAATCTGCCCAGTGGCAATTGGCCGCCACGGTCTCAAGATCCACCGCAGTAGCCGGCATAGAAAATTTTCACAACGTTGAGGAACTGCTGGCGGCGCGTCCGGATATTCCCGTGCTGTCGCTTTGCATGCCCCCGGCCCCCCGCTTTGAGATTGCCTCCAAGGCGCTGCAGGCCGGCCGTCATATCATGCTGGAAAAACCCCCCGGCGCCACTGTGAGCGAATGCCGTCAACTCGAGCAACTTGCCGCACAATCCGGGCTGACGTTGTTCGCCACCTGGCACTCCCGCGAAGCCGCAGTGCTTGATCAGTGTCAGCAGTGGTTGTCCGACAAACAGATCAAGGGCTTCGACATTACCTGGAAGGAAGACGTGCGCCGCTGGCACGCCGGCCAGGAGTGGATCTGGCAACCGGGCGGCATGGGCGTATTCGACCCCGGCATAAACGCCCTGTCGATCTTAACCAAAATTCTGCCGGTCGGGGTGCGGGTTATCAGCGCCGAGCTGGAAACCCCAAGTAACCGCCACACCCCCATCGGCGCCAGGGTCACCATGGCTACCGCCAGCGGCGCTGTCGGCAGCGCCTGTTTTGACTGGCGCCAGGAAGGCGAACAGATCTGGGAAATCCGCATCACCACCGACGCCGGCGAGCTGCAGCTTACCGACGGCGGTGCCGCGGTCTCGATTAATGGTGAACCTCTGCCAGCACCGTTAATAAGAGCGCCGTTAATAAAATCGCCGGTCACAAACGGCAACACCCTGAGTGACGAATACCCGCGTCTCTACCAACGCATGCACAGTCTGGTGCAGGAACGCGCCAGTGATTGCGACTTTACTCCCCTGCAGCTGGTGGCCGACGCCTTTATGCTCGCCCGGCATCACAGCACCGACCGTTTTGAATTTTAAGCACACACCGATACTCACCTGAGACTTACTGGTACCGACTATGAACAAGCGCCTGACCGGCATTCTCCCTGTTGCCCCCACCCCGTTCCTGGCCGACGGTCGTGTGGACGAACCCGGCATGCGCCGGGTCATCGACTGCATGATTGATCAGGGCGTCGATGCCATTTGTATTCTGGCCAACTACTCCGAACAATTTGTGCTGACCGACGCAGAACGCGCGTTGATGACCCGTGTGTCGCTGGAACACAACGCCGGGCGCAAACCCATCATTGTTACCATCAGCCATTTCAGCACCGATATTGCTGTGCAGCGCGCCAAAGAAGCCGAAGCGATGGGGGCATCCATGTTGATGATGATGCCGCCGTATCACGGCGCGCTGCTGAAAGCCACCGAAGAGGGCATTTACCAGCACTTCGAAGCGGTCAGTAATGCCGTCAACATTCCGATTATGGTGCAGGATGCGCCCTTGAGTGGCATCAACCTGTCCGTGCCCCTGCTGGTAAAAATGGCAAAGGAAATTGAGCACGTCAGTCATTTCAAACTTGAGTGTCCGTTTGCCGCCGACAAACTGGAGACCCTGATTGCCGCCGGTGGCGAGCACATTGTCGGCCCCTTTGATGGCGAAGAAGCCGTCACCCTGCTGGCCGACCTGGATGCCGGTGCCATTGGCACCATGACCTCCGGCACCTTCCCCGAGCAGATTCGTCCAATTGTGACGCACTATCTGGCCGGCGAAAAAGACAAGGCGCTGTCGCAATGGACCCGCTGCCTGCCGCTGATCAATCACGAAAACCGCCAGTGCGGCCTGCGCGCCTGTAAAACCGTGTTTATGGAAGGCGGCGTGATCAAGAGCGATTTTGTCCGTCATCCACAACACCCCATGTCGCCACGAACCAAAGAACGTCTGCTGCAACTGGCTCGCGATCTCGACATTCTGGCTCTGCGCTGGGGTAAATAGCCATGAGCCAGAGCGATAAAACAGCCGTGAGCCAGGACGATAAAACCGCTATGAGCGGCGAAAAAAAATTTATCCCCAAAGCATGGCCGCGCAAATTGCGCTCCACCGAATGGTATGGCGGCACCAGTCGCGATCACATTTATCACCGCAGCTGGATGAAAAATCAGGGCTTGCCCAACGATCTGTTTGATGGTCGTCCGGTGATCGGCATCTGTAACACCTGGTCCCAATTGACGCCCTGCAACGCGCACTTGCGGGATCTGGCGGAACGGGTGAAGCACGGCATTTACGAAGCCGGTGGCCTGCCGCTGGAGTTTCCCGTTTTTTCGCCCGGTGAAAGTTCACTGCGTCCCACCGCCATGATGTATCGCAACCTGTGTGCGATGGATGTGGAAGAATCGTTGCGCGCCAACCCACTCGACGGCGTGGTGCTGTTGGCCGGTTGCGATAAAACCACTCCGGCGCTGCTGATGGGTGCGGCCAGTGTCGACATTCCTGCGATTGTGGTGTCCGGCGGCCCAATGCTCAACGGCTGGTTTCGCGGCGAACGCATCGGCTCGGGCACCGCGCTGTGGCAAATGTCGGAAGACATCAAAGCCGGCAACATGACTCAGGAGGATTTTCTGGAGGCCGAGCAAGCGATGTCGCGCTCGCCGGGCTCCTGCAACACCATGGGCACCGCCAGCACCATGGCCAGCATGGCCGAAGCCCTGGGGATGGCACTGTCGGGCAATGCGGCGATTCCTGCGGTGGACAGCCGCCGGCGGGTGGTGGCACACCTGACCGGCCGGCGGATTGTGGATATGGTCAAAGACGACCTGAAACCGTCTGACATTTTGACCAAAGACGCGTTTGAAAACGCCATTCGGGTGAACGGCGCCATCGGTGGCTCCACCAATGCCGTCGTGCACCTGTTGGCCATCGCCGGGCGTGTCGGTGTCGATTTATCCCTGGACGATTGGGATCGACTCGGTCGCGACATCCCCACCCTCGTCAACCTTATGCCCTCCGGCAAATACCTGATGGAAGAATTTTTCTACGCCGGCGGCTTGCCGGTGGTGATCAAGATGCTGAGTGAAGCGGGCAAATTGCACCGCGATGCGATCACGGCGTCCGGGGTGTCCATCTGGGAAGAAGTCCAAGACGTTAAGAACTGGAATGACGATGTCATCCGACCCGTCGACAAGGCCCTCACCGCAAGTGGCGGCATTGTGGTGCTCAAAGGCAACCTGTCCCCTAATGGCTCTGTGCTCAAGCCCTCAGCGGCGACACCGGAATTGCTGCAACACCGAGGCCGCGCCGTCGTCTTCGAAGACATCGACGATTACAAAGCGAAGATCAACGATGACAACCTCGACGTTGATGAGAGCTGCGTGCTGGTGTTGAAAAATTGCGGCCCCAAAGGCTACCCCGGCATGGCGGAGGTCGGAAACATGGGCTTGCCGCCCAAGGTGCTGCGCAAAGGCATTACCGATATGGTGCGCATTTCTGATGCACGCATGTCCGGTACCGCTTACGGCACGGTCGTCCTGCACACCACGCCGGAAGCGGCCGCCGGCGGACCGCTGGCCGTGGTTCGCAATGGCGACATGATCGAGCTCGACGTGGCCAACCGCCGCTTGCACCTGGACATTCCTGAGCAAGAGCTGCAACAACGCCTGGCAGAGTGGAATTGCCCCGTCACGGCGCCGGTCAGTGGTTATGCCCGGCTCTACCACGACCATGTGCAGGGGGCCGATACCGGCGCCGATTTTGATTTTTTACGGGGCTGTCGTGGGGCTCCCGTCCCCAAAGACAGTCACTGATCCCCTTTAGGAGTTTTGGTTATGTTGACAGGTAAACATCTGATTGCGGGGGCGTGGGTTGATGGCACGTCCACCTTTGTATCGTCACCGGCCACCGGTCCGGCCCACACGTTCGCGGCCGGCACCGCCACCGACATCGCCAAAGCCGCTGAAGCGGCCGAGGCCGCTTTTGCGTCATTCAGCCAAACCCGGCGCGCAGAGCGCGCCGCCTTTCTGGATCGTATCGCCGACGAGATTGAAGCGCGCGCCGAACAGATTACCGAGATCGGCTGCCAGGAAACCGCCTTACCTGAAGTGCGTCTGAACGGCGAGCGCGGTCGCACCGTGGGACAACTGCGGATGTTTGCCCGTCATATTGAATCCGGAAATTACCTGGACGTCCGCCACGATCCGGCGTTGCCCAAGCGTGAACCTTTGCCGCGTGCCGATCTGCGCTTGATGCAGCGCCCGCTTGGCCCAGTGGCGGTGTTCGGTGCGTCCAACTTTCCCCTGGCCTTCTCGGTAGCCGGTGGTGATACGGCGTCGGCGCTGGCCGCCGGCTGTCCAGTGGTGGTAAAAGGCCACTCGGCCCACCCCGGCACCGGTGAACTGGTCGCCCAGGCCATTGATGCTGCGATTAAAGCCTGCAACTTGCACCCGGGGGTGTTCTCCTTTGTTCAGGGCGGTAACCGCGATGCGGGTACGGCCCTGGTGCAACATCCCAATATTAAAGCGGTGGGGTTTACCGGCAGTCTAGGCGGTGGTCGCGCGCTGTTTGATTTGTGCGCCCAACGTCCCGAGCCGATTCCGTTCTTCGGTGAACTGGGCTCGGTCAACCCAATGTTTATTCTGCCGCGAGCGGCCAGCTCGCGCGCTGCGGTCATCGGCGCGGGCTGGGCCGGCTCGTTGACCCTGGGCGCCGGACAATTCTGTACCAACCCCGGCATTGCTGTGATCATCAAAAGCCCAGACAGCCAGACTTTCATTGACGCTGCACACCAGGCTTTGTCTGCCGTAGCCACTCAAACCATGCTCACCGACGGTATTGCTGAAGCCTACGACAAAGGCGTAAATCAACTGCGTTCGGTCGGCGGGGTGGAATCCAAATTATCGGGTGGCAGTGTACAACGCGACGCCACCCCGACTCTGTTTATTACCAGTGGTGCCAACTGGCTGGCGCACGAAGAACTGAGCGAAGAAATCTTTGGCCCGGCCGGTCTGGTCGTGGAAGTCGCTGACTTTGAAGAGATGCAAGCCATTGCGCGTAAAATGCAAGGCCAACTGACCTGCACTCTGCAATTGGAGGAGGATGACCGCGAGCACGGTAAAGTCCTGCTACCCCTGCTGGAACGAAAAGCCGGCCGTATACTGGCTAATGCATTTCCGACGGGTGTTGAAGTTTGTGACACCATGGTACATGGCGGTCCCTACCCGGCGTCTACCAACTTCGGGGCAACGTCGGTCGGCACTATGGCGATCCGCCGCTTCCTGCGCCCGGTGTGTTATCAGGATATTCCGGTAAGCCTGCTGCCTGAAGATCTGCAATAACCTTGTGAGCGTGATCACTGTGTAAACTGCGCGGGCGTTTAGGGTTTAACACACTCCACACGGAAACCGGAACATGACCACAGCCACCATTTTTGACGATCGCCGCTGTACCCTGGGTGAGGGGGTGTTGTGGCACCCCGGCAGACAACAACTGTTTTGGTTTGACATCGTGGGCATGCGCCTGATGTCTCGGTCACAACAGGGTGAACCTCTCAGCTGGCAGTTTGATGAACATGTCTCGGCCGCCGGCTGGGTCGATGACCAACGCCTGCTGATTGCCAGCGCCTCGGCCCTGAGTCTTTTTGACGTGGAAACCGGGGACTTGGAAACGCTGTGTGCTCTGGAAGCCGACAACCCCGCCACGCGCTCCAACGATGGCCGCGCGGACCCCTGGGGCGGCTTCTGGATTGGCACCATGGGCAAATCAGCCCAAGCCAAAGCCGGTGCCATTTATCGCTATTACCGGGGCGAGCTGCGGCAACTGATCAGCCAGCTCACCATCCCCAACGCCATCTGCTTCTCACCTGACCGACAATACACCTACTTTGCCGATACCGAGCAGGCCATGATCTGGCAGCAGCCACTCGACGCGGATCACGGCTGGCCTCTGGGTGAAGCCACGGTCTTTATCGATGGCGGCAAAGCGGGCGTCTATCCGGATGGTTGTGTCACTGATGCGAGCGGCAACCTGTGGAACGCCCAATGGGGGGCTTCCCGGGTTGCCTGCTACAACCCGCAGGGTGTGCTGATCAGTACCATCCCGTTACCCGCAGAGCATGTCACCTGCCCCGCGTTCGGAGGTCCAGACCTGCAAACGCTGTACATCGCCACGGCCACACAGGATTTATCGCCGGATGCCCTGAGCCGTCAACCTCTTGCCGGCCAGGTGTTTAGCGTAACCGTGGATCAACGGGGCCTGACCGAGCCTGCGGTGGTCATTCGTTAAGGGCACCTTCAAGGACACCTTAAAGGGCACCATCGAGAGGAGAACTCGTCCAGGTTGACCTTACAAAAAGGCGGCCTGTAAGTTAGGCACATATTCTCCGCTCATGGACAATTCATTCAATACAATCTTCTTATAACAGGCGCTGCGCTATGGCAATGATCCTTCACACTGTTGCGTTTAAGACAAAACACAAAACCGGCTCTCGGGAAGAGCGTGAATTCCTTGAAGCCGGAATGGCACTGGCTAATTTACCCATGGTCAAAAATTTCGAGTGCTACAAACAGACAGGACGAAAAAACCCCTTTGAATTTGGTTTTTCCATGGTGTTTGACTCAGACCAGGATTATGACGCTTATAACCGGCATCCAGAACACGTTGCGTTTGTTGAAAACCGATGGAATACCGAGGTTGAAGACTTTATAGAGCTGGATTACACCAGGCATGAGATCTCTGAAATTTAGGGTGAACCACGCTTCCAGCTTGAGGTCGCGGGTCTTTCAATTTGGGGGTTTTCAATTTATGGTCTTTCAATCGTCAAGCGCGCTCAACATTCCATGCGCTTCGGTGCGCGAGTGCGTTTTCACCCGGATGAGAGTTCCTATGAACGACATTGAACGACTATCAGCCATAGAAGAAATCAAGCAATTGCGGGCCAAATACTTAATGCGGTTACAACCCATACTGGCAGCCTCTACGATTAGGCAGTGAGTCTTTTTTTGAGCTGCTGGATTGTACGTTGAAAATGCCTTTGTAGCTGTAAAGCAGCTGGAGACAGAGTGCGCGTTTCGCCATGACCACTGGCCACCCGTTTTCCAAGGCAGCCGAAGTCAAAGATCGTTATACACTGATCGGATGGCGGCAACCCGCTGTACTGCCCGCCACCGAAAGCCGGGATTAAGTTAACACGTCCGATATGGTCCGGTTGGTCTCCATCGACAGCGCGCCCCAGCGATCAACCTGTACCCCCATGGCCTGCTGTACGGTCAAACCGATACGACTGATGGGGTCGGCGTTGCCCGCCAGGTGAAAACCGGTGCGAATTTTACCGCCGGCGTTGCCCGCGATCATGGTGGGAATCCCCTCAACCGCATGGGCCTGGGCAATCGAGCAGTCCGAGTGTGCCAGGATCAGACAATTGTCCAGCAGTGTACCGTCGCCTTCAGGGATGGCCGACACCTCGTCGAGAAATTC
>NZ_JAAONZ010000052.1 GCF_011602365.1 Pseudomaricurvus hydrocarbonicus | reverse complement strand
AACTCAATAAAGAGTCTCGGCATCACATCTCAGCCTTAGCAACCCGGATTTACCTAAGTCACCAGCCTACTTGCTTAAACGCGGACAACCATCGCCGCGCTGGCCTAGCCTGCTCCGTCCCTCCGTCGCAGTTATAAAAAGTGCAGGAATATTAACCTGCTTCCCATCGACTACGCATTTCTGCCTCGCCTTAGGGGCCGACTAACCCTGTCCCGATTAGCGTTGGACAGGAAACCTTGATCTTCCGGCGGGGGAGTTTTTCACTCCCCTTGTCGTTACTCATGTCAGCATTCGCACTTCTGATACCTCCAGCAAACTTCACAGTTCACCTTCAGCGGCTTACAGAACGCTCCCCTACCATGCACTAAGTGCATCCGCAGCTTCGGTTGCTAATTTAGCCCCGTTACATCTTCCGCGCAGGCCGACTCGACTAGTGAGCTATTACGCTTTCTTTAAAGGGTGGCTGCTTCTAAGCCAACCTCCTAGCTGTCTGAGCCTTCCCACATCGTTTCCCACTTAACTAGCATTTGGGACCTTAGCTGGCGGTCTGGGTTGTTGCCCTTTTCACGACGGACGTTAGCACCCGCCGTGTGTCTGCCATGATTGCACTCACTGGTATTCGGAGTTTGCAACGGGTTGGTAAGTCGGGATGACCCCCTAGCCGTAACAGTGCTCTACCCCCAGTGGTGAGACATGACGCACTACCTAAATAGTTTTCGGGGAGAACCAGCTATCTCCGAGCTTGATTAGCCTTTCACTCCGATCCACAGCTCATCCCCGCATTTTTCAACATACGTGGGTTCGGGCCTCCAGTCAGTGTTACCTAACCTTCACCCTGGCCATGGATAGATCGCTCGGTTTCGGGTCTATTGCCAGCAACTAGACGCCCTATTAAGACTCGGTTTCCCTACGGCTCCCCTAAACGGTTAACCTTGCTACTGACAATAAGTCGCTGACCCATTATACAAAAGGTACGCAGTCACAGAACAAGTCTGCTCCTACTGCTTGTACGCACACGGTTTCAGGATCTATTTCACTCCCCTCACAGGGGTTCTTTTCGCCTTTCCCTCACGGTACTGGTTCACTATCGGTCAGTTAGGAGTATTTAGCCTTGGAGGATGGTCCCCCCATGTTCAGTCAGGATATCACGTGTCCCGACCTACTCGATTTCACA
>NZ_JAAONZ010000051.1 GCF_011602365.1 Pseudomaricurvus hydrocarbonicus | reverse complement strand
CTCTTCTTGGAGAAAGCATTTACCTGAATTAATCGCAGAACTTTCTGGAAACTATACTCCGCCTTGCTTTGAAATCTTATGAATGCGAGTAACATATAAACGCAAAGCGCCGAGAATATTTGTGTTTTAACCGCATTTTCTGTATTGCCAATAAAACTTTTAATTTTTAAGTTCTGCTTAATCCATTTAAAGAACAGTTCTACTTGCCAGCGCTGCTTGTAAATAGATGCAACCGTATCTGGAGACCAGTCCATGTTGTTGGTAATAAAGACATAATGCTTGCCTGTTTCAGAGTCTTTGTAGCCAATACGTCGCACGGGATGCAAATGTTCTTTCTTGGCCTTTGCCCCAGTATATTCAATCAACTGATCACTTGTTACACAATCATATTTTGAGCAAGACCTGCGCTCTAATACCTTATACAACGCATTAGCCCTAATCCGGGTAACGAAGGAAATTCCCTTATCTGTCAGTAGGTTATGCCAACTAAAATCATTGTAACCGCGATCAAATACAACAACACTACCTTTAGGGAATTGGAAAAGTCGAGCCTGGCTCATGTCAGATTCTTTACCATGAGTGACTGTTGCGAATGCCGGGATCATACCATCATGATCCAAGCCAATATGTAGTTTGTAAGCCGCCTTCATAGTGTTGTAGTTGGCTTGCGGAAATATCTTCATAGATACATCTATGATTGATGAATCGATTGAGAAAAGCTTGTTTTTTAGTCGAAAAGAACGGCCAGGAAGAAGGTTTGAGCAGCGCTGGTAGAGTTTATAAAAAAGTGCCTGATAGAAATCGCCACTAAGATTTTCGTTGCATCTGGCTAAGGTGGATTTTTTTACTGGCTGGCAACCCAAATGGTAATTTATGTGTCTATGGCTATCCATCGCCATTTCAATATCTCGCAAACTTGATCTACCTGTTAATTGTGCCATTGAAAGCGATACAAACTGAGACCACCGGCTAAAAGAGCCCTTCCTTCTATTGCCGTCATGCTGCTGGGCCAAAGTCTGAAATTCATGTCTCGGAACCAATCGAAGTATTTGAGAAAGTACGGTGCTAGAATGTGCCATGAGCCTAAACCCTTTGTTTGTTAGTGTTTGGTCGCACATTCATTATACAAACAATAGTGGTTTAGGCTCCCTTCGGAGTGAATAACTGGGACAGCAGTGG
>NZ_JAAONZ010000050.1 GCF_011602365.1 Pseudomaricurvus hydrocarbonicus | reverse complement strand
TTGGTCCTACCCACCAAAAGTAGACACCTTAACTAAGCGGCCATTGCCGCGTCCTTTTCAAACTGCGCAGGACTTACATATCCCAGAGAAGAGTGCCTACGCAAGCGGTTGTAAAATATTTCAATGTACTCAAAGATACCGGACTTGGCCTCCTCAATCGAGCTAAATTGTTCCGGATAGATCAACTCCACCTTCAAACGACTATAGAAGGATTCCATCGGCGCATTGTCCCAGCAGTTCCCTTTGCGACTCATACTCGGAACCGCGCCGTGCTTAGCCATAAAGTCGATATATTTCTGTGAGCGGTACTGCACACCTCGGTCAGAATGAACAATTAAACCTGGCTGAATTTCTCTCCGGTTAAAGGCCATTTGAAGCGCCTTTGTCACTAGAGCTTCCGTCATATTGTCTTCAAGCGCCCAACCAACAATCGTGCGAGAGAACAGATCCATCACCGTAGCCAGATACAACCACTGGTTCTCCACCCAGATATACGTGATATCCGTGGTCCACTTCTCGTTGGGCTTGCTCGCTCCAAACTGCCGCCACAACAGATTGTCGGCGACGTTATGCATTGTCAGGGCGTGACCACCATAGTTGAAGGATTTGCCATTGTGCGCCTTTAAACCCTGCAAACGCAGAACTTTAGCCACGGTATTAGTGCAACAGGGAATGTATAGCTCCTTCAATTCTTGAGCAATCCTGGGCGCCCCATAACGTGCTTTAAAGGTCGCGTAGGTGTCTAGCACCTGTTCTTTCACCCAGGCCCGCTGCTTGTCTCTATCGCTCTGGGGCCTCCCTAGCCATCGATAATATCCGCTTCTCGACACACCCAAAGAACGGCACATCATGACGATGGAAAATTCTCCAATATACTCACGTATCAAGGCGTACTTCACTCTTGGTGGTTCGCAAAGTACGCAGCTGCCTTTTTTAGAAATTCCACCTCTTTTTCCAGGGCAGCCTTTTCACGACGGAGTTTACGCAGCTCTTCACTCTCTTTTTTGGAATAATCGACACCATCCATAGTATTAAACTGCTTATCAGACAGGCGCTTGAACTGCCGTTTCCAATTGGCAATCTGCTGGGGACTAACCCCCAATTCCTTGGCGACCTGCGCCTGGGTAACTCCTGGCTTTTCGGAGCGTTTGACGGCTTCTCTACGAAACTCTTCGGTATAAGCCTGATTTCTTTTACGTGCCATTGGGACACCTCC